>JBOEGQ010000004.1:0-669445 GCA_050633505.1 Alphaproteobacteria bacterium | reverse complement strand
TTGTGTCTAAAATTGTTGAGTAGAATTTAGAAACGTAAGGTATATACGATGGAAACGCAAAGCATTAGGATCACATTGAAG
The DNA here is from genome assembly GCA_050633505.1 of Alphaproteobacteria bacterium. GTDB lineage: Bacteria > Pseudomonadota > Alphaproteobacteria > Micavibrionales > Micavibrionaceae > UBA1672. The sequence goes on along the minus strand of JBOEGQ010000004.1, from coordinate 669,364 downwards.
GCATTTGATCACCGTATCTTGGATACGGCCAGCGCTGAGATTGTGAATACGGCAAAAAGAACAGGCGCACAGGTGCGTGGTCCTGTGCCTCTGCCGAACAGGATTAAGAAATTTTCTGTTATTCGTTCACCACACGTTAACAAGAATTCTCAGGAGCAATTCGAGATGCGTACACATAAGCGCCTTCTTGATGTTGTTGAGCCAACACCGCAAACGATTGATGCTTTGATGAAGCTGGATTTGCCTGCAGGTGTTGATGTTGAAATTAAAATCGGTCAAATGGCGGCGTAGCTAACAAGCGTTGTTAAATGACAAACTAAGTTGGCTTTTGTTAAGTCAACCTCTGGAAAGGAAAGAAAAATGAGAACTGGATTGATTGCTCGTAAAGAAGGCATGAGCCGTATATTCGATGAAGACGGACGTCACATTCCTGTGACGGTTCTGAAAATTGACGAATGTCAGGTTATAGCTGTTCGTGATGAGGAAAAAGATGGTTATGTCGCCGTGCAGCTTGGTGCTGGTAAGGCGAAAGTAAACCGTACATCAAAGCAAAATCGCGGGCATTTCGCGAAAGCCAAGGTTGAGCCTAAAAAGAAATTGGCTGAATTCCGTGTTTCAAATGAAAACGTTATTGAAGTCGGCAAGGAACTTGGTGCAAATCACTTTATTGCTGGTCAATATGTTGATGTGACAGGGACTTCGATCGGTAAAGGTTTTGCCGGTGCGATGAAGCGTCATAATTTTGGTGGTTTGCGTGCAACACACGGTGTTTCGATCTCTCACCGTTCACATGGTTCAACTGGTCAGTGTCAAGAACCTGGTCGGGTCTTTAAAGGTAAGAAAATGGCCGGTCACATGGGTGCTGAGCGTGTAACAACGCAAAACCTTGAAGTTGTTGCCATTGATGAAGAAGATAATCTGATACTTGTTAAGGGCGCGGTACCGGGAGCAAAACAAGGATGGGTTCTTATCAGTGATGCTGTTAAGAAACCTGCACCTGAAGATGTTCCTTTACCTGCTGGTTTCCGTGAAGTTCCGAAAGCGGAAGAGCAAAATGAAGAGAACGCTGTTGAAGAAGTAGCCGAGGATGCTCCAAAGAATGAAGCAGAAGCTGCGTCTGAAGAAGGTAAGAAGGAAGAGTAATCATGAAACTTGCTGTTAAGACAATTGAAAATAAGGATGCAGGGGAGATTACCCTTGATAAGTCTATCTTCGCTGTAGAGGTGCGTCGCGATCTTTTGCATCGCATGGTGAACTACCAGTTGGCTAAACGTCGTTCTGGTAACCACAAAGTGAAGCAACGTCATGAGGTTTCCGGTACTGGTAAAAAACCTTGGGCGCAAAAAGGTACAGGTCGTGCACGTGCAGGTGATTTGAAGCGTAACATCGACCGTGGTGGTGCAGCTGTCTTTGGACCTGTTGTACGTTCTCATGCGATTGATATGCCAAAGAAACTTCGTAAGCTTGCACTAAAAGTAGCTCTTTCTGCAAAGGCTGCTGATGGTAAGTTGATCATCCTGGATGATGCGACGGCAAAAGATCATAAGACAAAGCCAATGGCGGCAAACTTAGGTAAGTTTGACTTTAATTCTGCCCTTATCGTTGGTGGTTCTGAAATTGATCCTAATTTTGCACGCGCAACAGCGAATATTCCGCGTATTGATGTATTGCCATCACAAGGTGCGAATGTGTATGACATTATCCGTCGTGATGTTCTTGTACTCACTAAAGATGCGGTTAATGATCTGACTGAGAAATTGAAAGGTTAAGAAAATGGCAAAGGCAAAAAAAGTAGAAGCCGCTGAGTGGATGTACGAAATTATCCGTACACCTCACATTACAGAGAAAGCAACATTGGGAAGTCAGTATTCTCAGGTAACTTTCGTTGTGCCTAATTCTGCAACAAAGCCGAAGATTAAAGAAGCTGTTGAGGTTCTTTTCGGTGTGAAGGTAAAGGCTGTTAATACTCTGATCCAGAAGGGTAAGACAAAACGCTTTAAAGGTATTGTTGCACGTCGCTCTGATTTTAAAAAGGCAGTCGTGACTTTGGAAGAAGGTCAAACAATCGACGCGGCGTCAGGCGTATAAATATAAGGTTTAATGCAAACTATGGTGGCTCGCCGATATTGAGTGAATAGAAGGAAAAAGAAAATGGCATTGAAAAAATTTAACCCGATAACACCTGGTACGCGCCAGCTTGTTCAGATTGATAGATCTGATCTGCATAAAGGTGCACCGGAAAAATCTTTGACAGAGGGTCTGAATAAGACGGGTGGTCGTAACAATATGGGGCGTATTACATCACGTCATATTGGTGGTGGTCATAAGCGTAAGTACCGTATTATTGATTGGAAGCGTAAAAAATGGGATGTTTCTGCAACTGTAGAACGTTTGGAGTATGATCCTAACCGTACTGCTTTTATCGCTTTGATAAAATATGAAGATGGCGAAAAAGCATATATCATTGCGCCACAACGCCTGAAGGTTGGTGATAAAGTTGTTGCCGGTAACAAGGTGGATGTTAAGCCTGGTAATGCAATGCCGCTTAAGAATATGCCTGTTGGTACAATCATCCACAATGTTGAGCTAAAGCCAGGCAAGGGAGCGCAAATGATTCGCTCTGCTGGTACATATGCACAGCTTGTTGGTCGTGATCAGGGCTATGCCCAAATTAAACTGGCTTCTGGTGAGCTTCGTATTGTTCTATCAGACTGTATGGCTTCTGTTGGTGCGGTTTCTAATCCGGATCACATGAATACAAATATGGGTAAAGCTGGTCGTAACCGTTGGAAGGGACGTCGCCCACATGTTCGTGGTGTTGTTATGAACCCGGTTGATCACCCTCATGGTGGTGGTGAAGGTAAATCTTCAGGTGGACGTAACCCTGTGACACCTTGGGGTGTACCGACAAAGGGATATCGTACACGTAAAAAAGGTAAAGCGAGCGATAAGTATATTATTCGTCGTCGTAAGAAATAAGTAAGGTTTTAAGGAGCATAAAAATGGCACGTAGTGTTTGGAAAGGTCCGTTTATCGAGAAGAGTCTTCTAAAGAAGATTGAGGAAACTCGTGCGAGCGGCAAAAATACAGTGATTAAAACTTGGTCTCGCCGTTCGACAATTCTACCGAACATGATTGGTCTTACATTTGGTGTGCATAACGGAAAGAAATTCATTCCAGTTGTTGTATCTGACCAAATGATCGGGCACAAATTGGGCGAGTTTGCACCAACGCGGACTTATTATGGTCATGGCGCAGACAAGAAAGCCAAGAAGTAAGAATTTCTTAGGTAAGGAAAAGAAAAATGGGACAGACAGCTAATCCTAAAAGAACAAAAGAGAATGAAGCTAGAGCATATGGTAAGTACTTGCGTACATCGCCGCAAAAGCTTAATCTCGTTGCGCAAACAATTCGTGGTAAAAGTGCATCACGTGCTTTGATCGATTTGGAGTTTTCAAAACGCCGTATCGCAGAAGATGTGCGTAAGCTTTTGCAATCTGCAATCGCGAATGCCGAAAATAATCACGGGCTTGATGTTGACCGGTTAATCGTTTCCGAGGCCTATGTTGGCAAGAGTGTGATGATGAAGCGTTTTCGTGCTCGTGCTCGCGGACGTGGGGCACGTATTGAGAAGAAGATCAGCAACATGACAATTGTCGTAAAAGAAGCAGAAGAGGCATAAGGCACTATGGGACAAAAAGTTAATCCAATTGGTTTGAGAGTAGGCATTAACCGTACGTGGGATTCACGTTGGTATGCGGGACGCGATTATGCAGATAAGCTTGTTGATGATCTGAAGCTTCGTGAATATATTCATGAGCATTTAAAGGCAGCTGGTATCAGTAAGGTAATTATTGAGCGTGCGGCAAAATCAACAAAAGTTACAATTCATACTGCGCGTCCGGGCGTTATCATCGGTAAAAAAGGTGCTGATATCGAAAAATTGCGTCAGCAATTGTCACGCCGCGCTGGTGGTGAAGTTGGTTTGAATATTGTTGAGGTTCGCAAACCTGAAGTTGATGCACAGCTTGTTGCTGAAGGTGTTGCCCAACAGCTTGAACGTCGTGTATCTTTCCGTCGTGCGATGAAGCGCGCAGTTCAAAATGCAATGCGTTTTGGTGCAAAGGGAATTCGTATCAACGTATCCGGTCGTTTGGGTGGCGCTGATATTGCGCGTACAGAATGGTATCGTGAAGGCCGTGTGCCGTTGCACACACTACGTGCGGATGTGGACTATGGTACTGCAGAAGGTCTGACGACTTACGGTATTATCGGTGTGAAGATATGGCTTTATAAAGGCGATATCATGGAAAATGATCCAATGGCACGTGATAAGCGTATTTCAGAAGCGCAAGGTGGCATGCCACGTAATAAGTAGTAAAAGTTTTTTTGAAAAACTTTACGAAAGTACTAGATTTTTCTAAAGAAGTGCGATAAAGTCGCGCGGAATTTGCAAGAGCTTTATTGAAAAGCACCATATGGGAACTATAGTTCAAAGAGCTAAAAGTCCATGTGAAAGATTTTTTTTATGTCTGTGTTATGCCTAGGTGTATGTAGCAGAGTAACAATGAACGAGAGACTAAAGAGATGTTAAGTCCAAAGAAGTTTAAACATCGTAAGCAGTTTAAAGGTCGTATTCACGGTAACGCGAAGGGTGGTACAACACTTGCGTTTGGTGCGTATGGTTTGAAAGCGCAAAGCCCGAACCGTGTTACGGCACGTCAAATCGAGGCTGCACGTCGTGCGATAACACGTCACATGCGTCGTCAGGGTAAAGTTTGGATCCGTATTTTTCCGGATGTGCCTGTAACGTCGAAACCTCTTGAAGTTCGTCAAGGTAAAGGTAAGGGTTCTCCAGATTACTGGGCTGCTCGTGTTAAGCCTGGTCGTATCATGTTTGAGCTTGATGGTGTGTCTGAAGAAGTTGCACGTGAAGCGTTTGAATTGGCGGCAATGAAATTGCCTGTGAAAACTAAATTTGTTAAGCGCGTTGGCGCAACAGAGGAGGCAGCGTAATGAATAATGAAGAACTAAGATCGAAGTCTGTTGATGAGTTGGTGAAGGTTATTCTTGATTTGCGTAAAGAGCAATTTAATAACCGTTTTCAAAAGGCGCAAGGCGCACTGGAAAACACTGCAAAGATTCGTGGTAACCGTCGCTTAATTGCACGTGCGAAAACGATCTTGAATGAAAAACGTGCGGAAGAGGCAAAAGCATCTTCCGGTAAGAAGGCCGCATAAGAGGAGTTGATACTATGCCACGCCGTATTTTAGAAGGTAATGTTGTAAGCGCGAAGAATAATAAGACAATTACAGTTCTTGTTGAGCGTCGTTTCATGCATCCGGTTTATAAGAAGTATGTTAAAAGTACTGGGAAATATACCGCACATGATGAAGCAAACTCATGTCAAGAAGGTGATCGTGTTTCAATTATTGAATGTCGCCCGGTTTCAAAGTCTAAGCGTTGGACGCTTGTGACGGATGCAGACTCTGCGAAAAAAGAAGAGCCTAAGAAGCCGGCGGCTAAGAAAGCTGCTCCTAAGAAGGATGTTAAAGCAGAAGAGAAGCCTGTAGCAAAGAAGAAGGCCCCGGCTAAGAAGTCTGCGGCTAAAAAAGAGACAAAAGCTAAAAAGAAGGACGCGTAAGTCATGATACAGATGCAATCACGCATGGGCGTTGCTGATAATAGTGGTGCAAAAGAAGTACAGTGCATCAAGGTTTTGGGTGGTTCACACCGCCGTACAGCCAATATTGGTGATGTTGTTGTTGTTTCCGTTAAGGATGCTATTCCACGCGGAAAAGTTAAAAAGGGTGATGTTCGTCGTGCAGTTATCGTGCGTACACGTTCAGGTTTACAGCGTAAGTATGGTGAGAAAATCCGTTTTGATGGAAATGCTTGCGTACTGCTAAGTAACAATGGTGAGCCGATTGGCACACGTATTTTTGGGCCGGTAACACGTGAGTTACGTGCTGGCGGTTATATGAAGATTATTTCATTGGCATCGGAGGTGCTCTAATTATGTCTCAGCCAAAGTTGAAAATTAAAAAAGGTGATCAGGTCGTTGTTTTGACTGGTCGTGATAAAGGTGCCAAAGGTGAAGTTCTGAAGGTTTTATTGTCAGAACGTCGTGTGCTTGTTCAAGGTGTTAATGTTGTAACGAAACACCAGAAGCCAACACAGGTATCACCAGGTGGTATTAATAAGAAAGAATTACCAATTCATGTGTCTAATGTTGCACTTGTCGATCCGAAAACAGGTGAGGCAACACGTGTTGGTTTTCAAACGTTGAAAGATGGTAAAAAGGTTCGTGTGGCGAAGAAGTCCGGCGAAACAATAGCCTAATATTTGTGATTGTAAGAAGCGAGAAGAAAAATGGCAAAACCACGCTATAAAGAGCTTTACGAAAATGAAATTGCTCCGGCATTGGATAAGAAGTTTGGATATAAAAATGTCCATCAGCGTCCACGCCTTGATAAGATTGTGATCAATATGGGTGTTGGTGAAGCAACACAAGATCGTAAGAATATGGAGAATGCAGTTAAGGATTTAACTTTGATCGCAGGTCAAAAGCCTGTTGTGACAAGAGCACGTCAGTCAAACGCATCATTTAAAATTCGTGATGGGCAGGCAATTGGTACGAAAGTAACACTTCGTGGTGATCGCATGTATGAATTTTTAGATCGCCTGATTACTATTGCAATGCCTCGTATTCGTGACTTCCGTGGTATTAACGGAAAGAGTTTCGATGGGCGCGGTAATTATGCGATGGGTGTTACAGAACATATCATATTCCCAGAAATCGAATATGATAAAGTTGATAAGATCCGCGGTATGGATATTGTGATTTGTACGACGGCATCAAATAATGATGAGGCAAAAGAATTGCTTAGTCAGTTCAAGATGCCTTTTAAAAATTAATTAAAATACGGATAACTTAGGGAAAAAAGCTATGGCAAAAGTCTGTATGATAGAAAGAGATAAGAAACGCAAAAAGCTTGTTAACAAGCATGCTGCAAAGCGCGCAGAGCTAAAGGCGATCATCAAGGATCAATCTGTTCCTGCGGATGAACGTTTTCAGGCGATGTTAAAGTTGGCCGAAATGCCACGTAACTCTTCTAAAATCAGAATGCGTAACCGCTGTGCACTAACAGGTCGTCCGCGTTCTTATTATCGTAAATTCAATCTGTCGCGTATTGCGCTCAGAGATCTGGCATCACGTGGTGAGTTGCCAGGTGTAACAAAGTCAAGCTGGTAAGAAGGAGTACTCTGATAATGACAATGAGTGATCCACTAGGTGATATGCTAACTCGTATTCGTAACGGGCAGCAAGCCGGAAAAGAAATTGTAGAGTGTCCGTATTCACGTTTACGTGAAAATGTGTGCCGTGTTCTTCAAGATGAAGGGTACATTCGCGGATTTGAAGTTATAGAAGATCAGGCGACTAAGAAGGCGTTGAACATTCAGCTTAAGTATGCAGAAGGTCGTGGCGTTATTCGTCAAATTGACCGTGTTTCAAAGCCAGGTCGACGTATCTATACGAGTGTTAAAGCTATGCCTCGTTTCTTTAACGGCCTTGGCGTTTTGGTTGTTTCAACACCTCGCGGTGTTATGGCTGACCATAAGGCTCGTTCTGAGAATATTGGCGGCGAAGTTTTATGTCAGGTCTTTTAAGATCTTTGATGTTTTTATAAATTTAAGGAATGTGAACGATGTCACGTATTGGTAAAAGTCCTGTAACGATCCCCGAAGGCGTAGAAATACAGATTTCTGGTCAGGATCTTAAGGCAAAAGGCAAGCTTGGCGAACTGGAACTTCGTATTAATGATGAGGTTTCTGCTGTTATTGAAGATGTTGCAAATGATGATGGAAAGACAACAAAGATTGTTCGTCTTGCGCCAAAGTCTAACTCTCGTTTTGCGCGCCAAGTATGGCCAACAATGCGTACGTTAGTACAGAATATTTGTGATGGTGTTAGTCAGGGATATGAGAAAAAATTAGAAATTCATGGTGTTGGTTACCGTGCGAATCTGCAAGGTACAACATTGGTTTTGGCTCTTGGTTTCTCTCATGAAGTTCGTTATGACGTACCACAAGGTGTAACTCTTGAGGTTGTTAAGCAAACAGCAATTAAGGTAAGCGGTATTGATAAGCAGCTTGTAGGACAAGTTGCGGCGAATATCCGGGCATTTAAAAAACCTGAGCCTTATAAAGGTAAGGGTATCCGTTACGCAGATGAGTATATCTTGCGTAAAGAAGGTAAGAAGAAGTAAGGAACATATAAAATGGCACAGGCAGCATCTGTTAAGACAACTCCGGCGCAGCGCCGTAAGTACAGAACGCGCAATAAAATTCGCCGCGTTAATATTGATCGTGTTTCAAATCGTGAAACTCGTCCACGTCTTTCTGTTCACCGTACAGGTAAGCAGATCTATGCGCAGGTGATTTGCGATATTCACGGGAAGACATTGGCTGCGGCATCTACTCTTGAAAAAGAAGTAAAAGAGAAAATTAAAAGCGGTTCAAATAAAGAAGCAGCGACTGAAATTGGTAAGTTAGTTGCACAACGCGCGGTTAAAGCCGGTGTTGAAAGTATTGTATTTGACCGCGGACGCTACGTTTACCATGGTCGTGTAAAGGCATTGGCCGATGGTGCGCGTGAAGGCGGCTTGAAGTTTTAGAGGAAAAGGACATATATAAAATGGCAAGAACTCAACAAGCAGAACAGCAGCGTGAAGAACCAGAGCTGATTGAGCGTTTGGTTGGTATCAACCGTGTTGCAAAAGTTGTAAAAGGTGGTCGTCGTTTTGGTTTTGCGGCACTTGTTATCGTTGGTGATGGTAAAGGACGCGTCGGTTATGGCCATGGTAAGGCCAAAGAGGTTCCTGAGGCGATTAAAAAAGCAACAGATCAGGCAAAACGTAAAATGATTCGCGTACCATTGCGTGAAGGTCGCACACTGCACCATGATGTTCATGGGAAAAACGGCGCAGGTAAAGTATTCTTGCGTTCAGCGCCTCCAGGTAAAGGAATTATTGCCGGTGGTCCGATGCGTGCAGTTTTCGAAGCGCTAGGTGTACAGGATATCGTTGCTAAGGCGATTGGGTCAAATAACCCATACAGCATGGTTAACGCAACATTTGCTGCTTTACAGGAAACACAGAGCCCACGTCAGGTCGCTGCGCGTCGTAATAAGAAAGTAAGTGACATTGTTTCAAATCGTGAAGCACAAGCAATAAGCGGTGTTGTTGAAGCAGACGAATAAGATTGATTTGATCATAAGGATTAAGAATTATGGCTGAAGAAGAGAAAAAAGAGAAAAAAGCACCGGCGAAGAAGGCTCCTGCTAAAAAGCCGGCGGCTAAGAAGGTTGCAGAAAAAAAAGCAGATACGCCGAAGAAGGCTCCTGCTAAGAAAGCTGCGGCTAAGAAGAATACAGCTGCGACTGTGCGTGTGACGCAAATTGGCTCTCCGATCGGTCGTAAAGAGTATCAGCGTGCAACACTTATCGGGCTTGGCCTTAATAAAATGTATCGTACAAGTGAACTTGAAGACACACCGTCTGTTCGCGGTATGATTAATAAGGTGAAGCACTTGGTTAAAGTAGAGGACGATGCAGCTTAGTCTGTGACGTTTGAAGAAAAGGGTTTAAGACAATGAAACTTAATGAACTAAAACCGACAGAAGGTTCTGTTAAAAATCGCGTTCGTGTCGGACGTGGTATTGGGTCAGGTAAAGGTAAAACTTGTGGATCTGGTCAAAAAGGTCAGAAGTCACGTTCAGGTGTTGCGATTAAAGGATTCGAAGGCGGTCAGATGCCTTTGTATCAACGTCTTCCGAAATTTGGTTTCAATAATACGAAGTTTGCAACAAATTATGCAGAGCTAACACTAGTTCAGCTTCAGCATGCAATTGATAGTAAAAAAGTTGATGCGAAAAAAGAACTGGATGAAGATGCATTGGTTGCTGCGGGTGTTGTTCGTCGTAAACTTGATGGTATTAAGGTTCTTGCGACAGGTGAGATTACTTCTAAAGTTAATTTAAAAGTTTCTAAAATCTCAAAAGGCGCACGTGAAGCAATCGAAAAGGCGGGTGGTAAGATTGAACTTATTGAACGTGTTGTTGCACCAGTTAAAAAACGCGGTGAAAAAGCTGCTAAGTAGTTATTTTTCCTATAGGAATACAAAAAAGCTCCTGCATTGTCAGGGGCTTTGTTTGTTTTGACAAGATGTGTAAAAATCTTTAAGGTTTTTAGGAAATGAATTATTGGGGGACGAATGCGTAAAAGTTACCTTTTTTTCTGGTTTTTAGGTGTGTTTGCTATTTTTTCTGTAATGGCAAGCAATGTCTATGCTCTTTCGGATCATTGTCCGCGTCAGAATGTTAAAACGGAGCTGAAATCAAAGCTTGCGAAGACAAAAGTATATCGCGGTACGGTAAGTAGCTTTAACGACTATATTGGTAATCATGACCGTTCGCAGGGCACTGTGCTTGCATTCGTTGAAACCGATTACCGGGAATTATTCGTTAAGCTGTATTATAAGTTTAATACGGTTGAAGCCGGTAATGGAAGATATTGCGTCCAGTTGGAGAAGGTCTTGGGTGAGTTTTACGCTGCGCCTGCTTTGTACATGCCAACGGACTATGGGAAGAGTAGCTGTGAATATAAGCAAGTCTTAAAGCACGAGAAACGTCATTTACAGGCTGTTTATGATTATCATAAGAGGAATGAAGGGCGTTATGCTTCTTTCTTGGGGCGTATTTCGCGCGGTGTGGAGATTTATCCACCTGTGTCAGATGAAGATGACATCGAAGACATTCAATTGGATATTGTTGAATACTTCGAAGAGAATTTCCGTGAGCAAGAGATTAAAAGTTTAATTGAGCTTGCACAAATTCAAAACAAGATAGACAGTCCCATGGAATATCGTGGCGTATCTATGCGTTGTGATCGCTGGTAAGGGTATCCAAGGGGCTTATCTTATGCGGTTTGCACTTATTGTTTCTATTTGTATTTTGACGGCCCCGTCCGTATGGGCGAAGGGATGCGGTGATCATCGCCCGCATACATACCTTTATAATACCATTGATCAGATTGAGTATGTTCGGACACAAAGTGCGAACGATTTGACAGATCTACAGAATAGCCATAGGCAAGTATTGGGGCTGGCCGGTGGTGAGGTCGGTACACGTTTCGAAACATCATTCGAGGCAAAGCCGTACGATCATGGCTTATATTGCTTAAAAGTGAAAAGGGTAGAGGCCGTCTTTTTTGCGCGCCCTAAAATTTATATTGCGAATAACTTTGGGCGGGGATCGTGTGAATATAATGCGGTTATGCGTCATGAGAATAAGCATGTGAATACCCTTAAGATCACACATAATGAGTATACGCCGTTATATCGGGCACATCTTCGTAGTGTTGCACGGGATACACCGGTTTTTGATCCTGTACGTGTTGATGACATCGATGCACAAAAAGAGCAAATCATTGAATATTTGAGTGCAGGGCTTAACGTTTATATGCAAGGAATTATGGAGGAGCTCTCTTCTCGGCAGCAGGAAATCGATAGTGAAGAAGAGTACCAACGTGTGATGGATGTTTGTCATCGTTGGGATAAAAAGCTGGAAGATGAATAAAACTCTGATTTGATTCTATTTTTCCGCAAGACAGGGCTTGTCTGTCTGCGAAGTTTTCTTTATTACTCTGTGTTCAAGAAAAATAATATAAAGGTAATAGAGTATGGCATCCGCCGTTGAACAATTGGCAAAAAATGCAAATTGGGGCGCTTTATCTAAGGCGACTGAGTTAAAGCAACGTATTCTCTTCGTTTTGGGGGCGTTGCTCGTTTATCGTTTGGGAACCTATATTCCTATTCCTGGGATTGATATTGTCGAATGGAATCGCTTTTTCACTCAAAAGGGTGGCGGTATCTTGGACATGTTTAACATGTTCTCAGGTGGGGCGTTGTCCCGTATGACCATATTCTCCTTGAATATTATGCCTTATATTTCGGCTTCTATTATTATGCAGCTTGCGACAGCAATGTCTAAACAGCTTGAAGAGCTGAAAAAAGAAGGCGAAGTCGGACGTATGAAAATTAACCAGTATACCCGTTACTTAACGGTTTTACTGGCAACTGTGCAGGCATACGGTCTTGCCGTTGGATTGGAATCTGGTTCTGCGGTTATTGAGCCGGGGATGTTCTTCCGTATTTCAACTGTGATTACGATTGTTGGTGGTACAGTATTCCTTATGTGGCTTGGTGAACAAATTACAAGTCGCGGTGTTGGTAACGGGATTTCACTTATTATCTTTGCCGGTATTGTTGCAGAATTGCCTCGTGCGATTGGTTCAACACTTGAACTGACCCGTCAGGGCACGTTCAGTGGTTCTGCGCTTTTGCTTCTGGTTGGGATGATCATCGCTGTTATTGCTTTGATCGTGTATGTAGAACGCGCGCAGCGTCGTGTTGTTGTACAATACCCTAAGCGTCAGGTCGGAAACAAAATGACCCAAGCGCAGACAAACCATATTCCGCTTAAGCTGAATACAGCTGGTGTTATTCCACCGATCTTTGCATCATCTCTTTTGTTACTACCGCTAACTGTTGTTGGTTTCGTTGGGGTTGAAGAGAGTGATTTTTGGTCGGATATGGCACGATATCTTCAGCACGGACAGCCTGTCTATATGGTGCTATATGGTTTACTAATTGCGTTTTTCTGCTTTTTCTATACTGCAATTGTCTTTAATCCTGAAGATAATGCGGAGACTTTGCGTAAGTATGGTGGTTTTGTTCCGGGTATACGTCCGGGTAAAAACACGGCAGACTATTTTGACTTTGTTTTGACGCGCTTAACGGTGGTTGGGGCGTTGTATCTTGTCTTTATTTGTCTGCTTCCTGAGTTTTTGATTGCGAAGTATAATATGCCTTTCTATTTTGGTGGAACGAGTTTGCTGATTGTGGTTAGCGTGACCATGGATACTGTTGCGCAAATACACTCTCATTTGGTTGCTCACCAATATGAAGGGTTGGTTAAGAAGACGAAACTGCGTGGACGTCGTAGATAGGAGATATAGACTATGAACATTATTATGTTTGGCCCGCCTGGTGCCGGTAAAGGAACACAAGCGGCGTTAATACAGCAAAACTACAAGCTTAAACAATTGGCGACAGGTGATATGCTACGCGCAGAAGTTGCCAGTGAAAGTGACCTTGGGAAAACCTTGAAATCTATCATGGACTCAGGTCAGCTTGTTTCGGATGATATTATCATTGAATTGATCGGAAGCTGTATTAGCGAGCCTGAATGTGAGAAGGGCTTCATCCTTGATGGTTTCCCACGTACCGTTGCGCAGGCAGAGGCTTTGGATGATATGCTGCAGAACATGGCCCGTGAGATTGACCACGTTATTGTTCTTGAGGTTGATAATACAATTTTGTTAGACCGTATTAAGCAAAGATCTGCTGAAACAGACGGTGCACGCTCTGATGATAATGAAGAGGTTTTGAAAAATCGTCTTGATGTTTATGAGGCGCAAACCGCGCCTGTTCTACCGTATTATGAAGGGAAGAAACTATTGCGTCGCGTTGATGGCATGCGCCCGATCGAAGAGGTCACAGCACAGATTGAAGCAATATTGGAATAGCAATTGCGTGAGATGAAAATTTTTTGAAAGTCGCACTGTTTTTGTTGCGGCTTTTTTTATGTAGTAGAACGTTGATTTGGGCTGTTTTTTTGCATTTCTGCGCGGTCCTTTATTCGTCTGGAATGCGTGTTTTGTCTGAGGGTGAATAAATATCTTGACGTGTGTATGATTATTTCTATAATGCGCCCATCTTCAAAGTATGGAGAAGTCTGCCTGTTGTCGGGTAAAACCGTAAAACGGACAGGCGTAATGTTTACGAACTGGCGGTATGAACGCTTAACGCGCGGAATATTATACGGTTCGGTTAGCACTCAAAAAATGGTTTTTTGGCTGCTTATAAATAAGATAAAAGGAAATGAAATGGCACGTATTGCTGGGGTTAACGTTCCCGATAATAAACGTATTCCAATTGCCCTGACATATATTCACGGTATTGGTCACACAACAGCATTTAAAATTTGTGAAAAGCTGAAAATCGATGTGCAAATGCGCATGGGTCAAGCTGATGATGCAATTTTGAATGCAATTCGTAGTGAAGTAGATGGTGATGAATATACGATTGAAGGGGATCTTCGTCGTGAAGTATCAATGAACATCAAACGCTTGATGGACATGAAATGTTACCGTGGACTTCGTCATAGAAATGGTCTTCCTGTTCGTGGGCAGAACACACGCGTTAATGCACGTACTCGCAAAGGTCCTGCAAGACCTATTGCCGGTAAGAAGAAATAAGGAGGACATGAAAAATGGCTAAACCTAAGGCAAAGAAAAAAGAAAAAAAGAATATTGTGTCCGGTATTGTTCATGTGAACTCTACTTTTAACAACACATTAGTTACAATTTCTGACGAACAAGGTAATGTTGTATCTTGGTCATCTTCAGGGATGATGGGCTTTAGAGGCTCTCGTAAGTCTACACCATACGCATCGCAGGTTGCTGCAGAAGATGCAGGGCGTAAGGCACAGGAACACGGTATGAAGGAACTAGACGTTCGTGTTAAGGGACCTGGTTCAGGTCGTGAATCTGCATTGCGTGCATTGCAGGCAATCGGCTTTACAATCAAGTCTATCAAAGACATTACGCCAATACCACATAACGGATGTCGCCCACCAAAGCGCCGTCGTGTTTAATTATTGATCTGTTTGTTAGGCTCTTTGTAATGAAGAGCCTGATGACACCCTTAATTTTTAATAGTAACAAGAGACCGGTTAAGAGCCGGGTGAAGTGAAAAGGAAAAACTATGATACAGAAAAACTGGCAAGAGCTGATTAAACCACAAAAGTTGGAAGTTGCTGACACCACAGGTATTAATACCGGTAAGGTGATTGCAGAGCCGCTTGAACGTGGGTTCGGTCTGACACTTGGAAATGCGATTCGTCGTATTCTATTGTCTTCTCTACAAGGTGCGGCGGTAACAGCTGTGCAAATTGATGGTGTTCTACATGAATTCTCTTCTGTTGAAGGTGTCCGTGAAGACGTTACCAACATTATCTTGAATCTTAAGGCACTCGCGGTTCGTATGCATGCAGAAGGGCCACGTAAAATGCGCCTTGTTGCAGAAGGTCCATGCGAAGTGACTGCAGCACAGATTGAAGCTGGTGCTGATATTGAAATCATGAACCCTGATTTGATTATTTGTACTTTGGATAAAGGTGCGAAGTTGAACATGGAAATGACAGTAGATACAGGTAAGGGATATTGTCCTGCGGCGCAGAATCGTCCGGAAGATTGTCCGGTTGGTTTGATTCCGATTGATTCTGTATTCTCACCGGTACGTAAAGTAACATATGAAGTTACAGACACACGTGTTGGTCAGATCACAGACTATGACAAGCTTGCACTTGAAATCACAACAAATGGCGTGATTACACCGGAAGATGCGGTTGCTTATGCTGCTCGTATTATGCAAGATCAACTTCAGGTCTTTGTTAACTTTGATGAGCCGGAAGAAGAAGCGAAGAAGGAAGAGCCGGAAGAGCTTCCATTCAATAAAAACCTTCTTAAGAAGGTTGAAGAGCTTGAGCTGTCTGTTCGTTCTGCGAACTGTCTGAAAAATGACAATATCGTTTACATCGGTGATCTTGTTCAGAAATCTGAAAGCGATATGCTTCGTACGCCGAACTTTGGACGTAAGTCTTTGAATGAAATCAAAGAAGTACTTCAGACTATGGGCTTGTATCTTGGTATGCAAGTTGAAGGATGGCCTCCTGAGAATATTGAAGAGCTTGCACGTAAGCTTGACGATCAGCAATTCTAAGGCTGTTTGGTAAAGTTTTCTGAAGTCCGTTTGTTACGGGCTTCGGACTTAAATGGAAAAGCATGGTGCTTTTCGTGTCATATGTAGAACATCCGTTTGGATAGTGGCATATGGTTTTATTATGAGATATCTATGGATCTCTCGCAGATGGGCGCAAGCGCCGGAAAAGAAAGGATGAACGATGAAACATCGCATCAAACAACGTAAATTAAACAGAACTTCCAGCCACCGTAAGGCAATGTTGGCAAACATGGCTGCTTCGCTGGTTAAGCATGAGCAGATCACAACAACACTTCCAAAGGCGAAGGAACTTCGTCCATATTTGGAAAAACTTATTACTTTGGGTAAACACGCAGCGGCGAAGCCGGAAACAGCATTGGCGAAACGTCGTCAGGTTATTGCAAAGCTTCGTGATGAAGAGCAGGCAAAGAAAATTTTTGATGTCCTTGCAGAACGTTACGAAGGTCGTCCGGGTGGATATGTTCGTGTTCTAAAGGCGGGTTTCCGTTATGGTGATGCGGCGCCTATGGCTGTTATTGAATTAGTTGACCGTGATGTTGATGCCAAAGGTCAGGATTCAGGTCCGGTTCAATTCAATGATGAGTTTGACGGTGAAGAAGAGCAGGCTGCTGTCGCAGGTTAATGCGCGCACTGTTACTACACGTAATTAGGCAGCCCATATTTTTATGGGCTGTTTTTATTTGTAAAGGGATAGGCATTTGAATAAATGGGGGCAAGCCTGTCAGGTGGATTTTCCTGTCCTTAACATCTTTGCGAAGTGTTTACACGTAGGTGTATTAAGGCGTATCTAGCTGAAAAATAAGATGTTTAAACCAATTTACAGGCACTTTATAGCCTTGGCTAGGATAACACTTATGAGGAGGAGGGGCGCGCCTTAACATTATCAATGAGCCGTGTTTTGCCAAGCCATGCTGCCCCTAAAATGCGTTCCCATCTTTTTTCAATGTAGTCGATTTTATCAAAGCCGGCCTTCAGGAGTTCCTGCGCCATATCTTCGGTGGATAGATTGCTTTTTAGAATCTTGTTAAATTGTCGCGCTATATAGAGTTCGCTTTGCGATAAATACGCATTACGAGATGATAGGGCAAGACCATCTTTATCGCGGATAATGGGCGCACCGATAACGTCGACGTTCATTTCGTGTGTGTCTATCATTTCCTTGATTACTTGTAATTGTTGAAAGTCTTTTTCTCCAAAAATCGCTGTATCAGGTTTTATTATTTCGAATAAGCGCGCGACAACATTGACGACACCGTCAAAGAAGTGGGGGCGGAAATCTGTTTCTAAACCGTTGGCTGCTTGTCCTGCTTTGATTTTGCTCTCCATACCATTGGGGTATAGCGTTTTTGTGGTTGGCAGGAACAGAATATCTACGCCTATATCTTTAAGCTTTTCCATGTCGCTCTGCTCATCACGTGGGTAGGAGGCAAAATCTTCATGCGGGGCAAATTGTGTTGGGTTCACAAAAATGCTGACGATAAGATTTGGCTGAAGCTGTCCGGCATGTTGCATAAGGGAAAGGTGCCCTTCATGCAGGGCGCCCATGGTTGGAACGAAGGCGGTACCTCCGGCGTGCTCTGCCCGGAGTGTGTCAAGTTCTTGGCGCGTACGGGCAATTCTCATGCTTTCTTCCTGTTGTATGTATGATCCTGAGATGGAAATGCTCTGGATTTCACATCATCATGATAGGATTTGACCGCTGCACTGATGTTTTGAGAAAGGTTTGCATATTCCTTAACGAATTTCGGAATATGTCCTGATGAAAGCCCAAGCATATCTTCTGTAACTAAAATTTGCCCGTCACATGTGGCTGATGCGCCAATGCCGATTGTGGGGATGGCGATGGCCTGTGTTACTTGTTTCGCGACAGGCTCTAATGTGCCCTCTATCACAACGGCGAATGCGCCAGCGTGCTCGATAGCCTTAGCATCATTTATTAATGTGTCGATTTCTGTTTTATTTCTACCCTTGATTCTGTAGCCGCCGTCTTTTTTAACGGATTGTGGTTGCAAGCCTATATGTGCCATCACCTCTATGCCGTTTTGATGCAGGTAAGAAATGGTTGGGGCAATATTGGTGCCACCTTCTAGTTTGACGGCTTGGCATCCCGTTTCATCGATGATGCGCTTTGCATTGTGCAGGGCTTCTTCTGGGGATTCCTCATATGTGCCATATGGCATATCAACGATAACACAGGCGCGTTTTGCCCCACGCGTTACAGCCTTGCCATGATTAATCATAATGTCCAGTGTCACACCGAGCGTGTTTTCCATACCATAGAGAACCATGCCAATTGAATCACCAACCAGTAAAAGATCACAATGTGGGTCTAGTATCTCGGCCATAGGCTTGCTATAGGCTGTGAGGCATACGATTGGCTCATTTTTCTGCTGGAGTGTTTGAGTGGTTGTGCGTTGTATTTTTGAAATTTGTGTCATTTTGGCGCTTGTGCCCCTTGAATTTTATAAAAACCGCGCTTAAATAAGTCTATGATTTATCGGTTTATCCTTTTTATATGTCTTTTTCTGTTGCCTTTCCATGTGTCTGCGCAAGAACGCAAAGCACCAGAGGGAAAAGAGCAGATACAGCTTTCTTTTGCACCACTTGTTAAGGAGGTTGCTCCAGCTGTGGTTAATATATACACAAAACGCACAGTATCAACTGGTTTCAGATCTCCCTTTATGAACGATCCGTTTTTTGGTGATTTTTTCGGAAGAGACTTTTTCGGTGGTCGGATGCGTAAACGTGTGGAAAGCGCCTTGGGTTCCGGGGTTATTGTTTCAAAGGACGGGCTTGTTGTGACAAATGCCCATGTTGTTCGTGGTGCGGAGGAAATTACGATTGTCCTTGCCGATGGGAATGAACATGAGGCGAAATTAATGCTTGTTGATGATGCCTCTGACCTTGCTTTGCTTAAGGTTATAGAAGGGGGAATATCTTTTCCGTCTGTACGTTTGAAGCCGAGTGAGACTCTGGAGGTCGGGGATCTTGTTTTGGCGATTGGTAATCCTTTTGGTGTTGGGCAGACGGTAACCAGTGGTATTGTTTCTGCGCAAGGGCGCTCTTCTTTGAATATAAGTGATTATAACTTCTTTATTCAGACAGATGCAGCGATTAATCCCGGTAATTCCGGCGGGCCATTGGTTGCAATGGATGGCGGTGTTGTTGGTATAAACACGGCGATTTATTCACGGAGTGGAGGCTCGATGGGGATTGGCTTTGCCGTTCCCTCTGAAATGGTGGCTAGTGTTATTGCGGCTGCTGTAAACGGGCAGATAGGTGATAGGGGAATTGTTCGGCCATGGCTTGGTATTCAGGCACAAGACGTTAGCGCCGATATTGCCTCAAATTTAGGCATGGAAAGCCCGAATGGGGCATTGGTCTCCGGGTTGCATTCTGTAAGTCCGTTGCAAAAGGCAGGGGTGAAGGTTGGGGATGTTATCATTTCTGTGAATGGGCATGTTATTCGTGATGCTGCCGAGATGAAGTTCAGAATGGCGACTGTCCCCATTGGTAAAGAGGCTTCGGTCATTTTGTTGCGTGCGGGGCAAGAGATGACATTTGAAATATTGGCAATTGCACCACCTGAGGTTCCGCCGCGTAATGTAATCACTTTGAAGGGGGCGCATCTTTTACGTGATGTGCAAATTGGAAACCTGAATCCGGCTATTGCCGTTGAATTGGGTTTACAGGGAGAAGAGCAGGGCGTTGTTGTTCTTAAGGTGCCACAAGGCGGATACGCAATGCGCGCCTTGGCGGAAGGTGATGTGTTTCTTGAAATCAATGGAAACAAAATTGAAAATCCAGATGATGTTGAAAAGGCGATTCTCTCTCATGCAGGGCAGCGTGTGTTGCAGGTGCTGTTAAAGCGTGGAAATAGTGTTACGCGTCTTTATTTGCGGTAGGTGTATCTATGGCAGGGGGCATTTCTTCGTACCCTAAAAATGAAAAAGACGCCGAATGTTAATCACTCGGTCGTCTTTTTACCCCAATCTCAAAGGCTACGTTTCCATACTTGCCTTGTTTTCATATGAACCTTTTCGGTTCTTTTTATATAGTTGAAGGTTTTTCCTTCTTCTTATTTTTCGGCTTTCGCCTAAATTCTTATCTTTAGCGGACTAACATACATACTCTTCTGCATATATCGGGTCATTCGCGGCATTTTGAAGATTCTCAAAGAATCTCTGAAGTCTGGACTTGGCTTTAGACGGCGCAGATTCTTTCCTAAACACATTTGATATATCACCTGACTTATCATCAGGTATTGCATCGGCTTGTTCGCCTGGCTTCATACGTGTTTGGGCAGACTGTCTTGCAGATGTCAGATTATCTGTTGCGTTCTTAAGAACCGCTCCTGACTGTGTACCTGCAATTGAACTGTTTAATGCCATTTGTCTTTCCTCTATGATTTAAAGATATATGATTGATTAAATAAAATCAAGAAAAAAACATGTAAAAAACAAGTGTTAAAAAAGCGTTTTCTTAAGTAATTGCTATAAGTAACTGCGGTCGATGTATGGTAACCTTGAAGTAAAATGCATATTATTTCTTATTTTTTACTTGTTAATTTCGATATTGGTTTTTATGGTTTCGGTATTGGGTAAATAATTTTTTTTTATATTCATATAGTGAAAAGATGATCTCATCCCTTGTTTTCTGCAGGTTTTGGATGCATTATGCCCCTGTTGAAAAAATGCGAAAAAAAGCGCATATAAAGTAAAAAGTAAGAAATACAGAAAGTTTTAAGATGAAAGATATTGTTGCCCTTTGTAAACGTCGCGGGTTTATTTTTGCTGCATCCGACATTTATGGCGGGATTAATGGCTTTTGGGACTATGGGCCTTTGGGGGTTGAGTTAAAGAATAATCTACGTGACCGTTGGTGGAAAGATATGGTGATTACACCGCCAATTGGCCCCGATGGTACGCCTATATCTATTGTCGGAGTTGACAGCTCAATCATCCAAAACCCTAAAAGCTGGGAGGCATCAGGGCATGTTGGTGGATTTAATGATCCGATGGTTGACTGTAAAGAATCGAAAAAACGTTACCGCGCGGATCATGTTCGCGTATATATCCCTAAAGATGGGGACGGTGCGTTGATTGCCTTTGATAAGGATGCGGACGATTCGGAAATTGAAAAACGTTTGGGTAAATTGGCAAAAGGGAAAGCTGTTGCTGATTTTGAAATTGAGACATTGGATCAGGTTGATGTTTCTTTATTTGATAAAATTATCGGCCCCGATGTTAAAAAGGCAGGCACTCTGACGGAGCCCCGTCAATTTAACATGATGTTCCATACATATGTTGGTGCTGCGGCAGGGGATGATAATAAGGCGTATCTTCGTCCGGAGACATGTGCAGGTATTTTCCTGAACTTTAAGAATGTTGTCGATTCGTCACGTGTAAAGGTTCCTTTTGGAATAGCACAAGTTGGTAAGGCGTTTCGTAATGAGGTTACACCGCGTAACTTTGTTTTCCGTAGTCGTGAATTTGAACAAATGGAGCTGGAGTGGTTTTGCTCGGAAGAAGATGTTCCGATGTGGTTTGACTTCTGGGTTGAGCAACGTACGAATTTCTGGCTGTCTTTGGGTATTCCAAAGTCGGAGCTTTATTTCCTCGATGTGCCGAAAGATGATCTGGCGCATTATTCCAGTCGTACAATTGATGTTGAATACCGTTTCCCGTTTGCCGCTCCTGGTTTTGATGAGTTGGAAGGGATTGCACATCGTGGATGTTATGATTTGACCAAGCATCAGGAATATTCCGGACAAAAGTTGGACTATTTTGATCAGGCAGAAAACAAGCGTTTCTTACCACATGTGATTGAGCCATCCACCGGTTTGACACGTGGTGTATTGGCTTTGATCTGTCAGGCATACACGGTAGATGAAAACCGCCCTAGTGGTGTATTTTTAGATTTCCACCCGTCTATGGCACCTAAAAAGGCTGCGATACTACCTTTAACGGCGAAGGATGAGCACGTGCCAACGGCGCAAAAGCTTTACCTTGATTTACGTGAAGAATTTGCAGTCGATCTGGACATTAAGCAAAATATCGGTAAGCGCTATGCGCGTCAGGATGAAATCGGAACGCCTTATTGTTTCACAGTTGATAATGATACGCTTTCAGATCAGACGGTGACTGTACGTGACCGTAACACAATGGCACAAGAGCGCATCCACATGGATAAGGTGAAAGATTTCTTGCGAGAGAAAATTAATGTCAAGTGATACAGCTGTTGTCCGCAAACATTATGCTGCGCTTGATGGGTTGCGTGGTATTGCTGTTTTGTTGGTCATGTGGCGGCATGCGTCCACCTCGTTAGCGTATTATTCCGATCGATGGAATGATAGTCTTTATGCATCATTTACTGTTCTTGGTTCATCCGGGGTCACGTTGTTCTTTGTTTTATCGGGGTTTTTAATTACCTCGATCCTCATCGATACATCTGATGATCCGAAGTGCTTAAGAAAATTCTATATCCGGAGATCTTTAAGGATCTTCCCACTATATTATCTTGCGATATATTTATTATTGGTGTTGTCGGGTGGTAATGTTTCGGGTTTCGATTTCGACGCGGGGATGTGGTATTACATATTTTATGTAGAGAATATTGCCATTCTCTTTAATCAGAACAGTGAACTCTATAATAAGAATTCTTACGTATTGTTCCACCATTTCTGGTCATTAGCTGTTGAAGAACAGTTTTATCTGGTCTGGCCGGTTTGCTTCTTGTTTCTGTACCGCAGGTATTCGATAAAAACGTGCATTGTTGTCGCGCTATTTGCATCTTTGCTTTCTGCTTTTGCACGATATTGTATGGGTTTCTTGTATGAGGGCTGGTTTGTTGCGTATACCTTTACGTTAACGCGTCTGGATGGCCTCTTATTAGGGGCTTTACTGGCATGCTTATTTTGTAAGTGTGAAGAAGAATTCAAAATTCTGTCACAAATGGCGGTGAAAATTTTGCCTATTTTAGGCGGTGTGATTATTTTTCTTGTTCTCGTGTTTTCCGCGTCGAGTGAAAATATTTCTTATATGAACACCAGATACTTATTATTCTTATTATCGGTGTTTTATATGTTTTTGATTACATATGTTGTTTCTTCAGACAAGCAGACATGGTTTAAATCATTATGTGAGGTGAAATTCTTAACTGGTATAGGGACAGTTAGTTACGGGGTGTATATATTCCATTGGCCCGTTATGAGTTTTGTGTCCGGATATTTTTTACGTGGTGAACAATGGGGATATCTGCCGAGCCACGTATTTGTATTGGTTGTGGGGGGCGGAGCCTCCATCCTCTTGGCTATTGCCAGCTACTATTTATTTGAGCGCCCAATTCTTAAGCTAAAGGATCGTTTTGCCGGTTATACGGCGCAAGGCTAGTAAAGCTTATGTGCGTTGCGTAAAACCTGTTCTGCTGCTTCACTATAATCGCCATTATCTTTGTGCACGATTAATCCGGGGAGGATAGAGGCCGGAGACTTCTTATGCTTATAGGCGCGGACAATAACGCGTTTTGCAGGCATCTCTGATTTAGGGAAGAGGGGAATGATCTCTACATTACCGAAGCGCCGCCCGCCTTTTGAACTGTAGAGTGCATGTAAAATCGTATCCGTTCGCCCCGCTTCATGGATTAAGGTTAAGCTTCCTTGCCCTTTGATGTGGTTCCATGCGCATGTGATCCAGTCTTGCAGGTTTTGAGCATCATCATAATGCCCCATGGCCCTTGCCTTTGATACAGAAGGGGAGTGAACATATCCGCCTGCATCTTTATATGGGGGATTGCAAATAACGTGATTGTGCGGGCCAAATTCATTCGAGGCGCGTATATCTGCGCATGTAAATACGATTCGATTCGTAATATTATTTATTTCTGCATTTTTCTTTGCAATATCAATATGATCATCTTGTATATCTACACCGGTTAATGAAGTATTTTTAACGCGTTCCAGAACACAGATTCCTGCACTGCCGACACCACAGCCAAGATCTAAAATACTGTCACCTTCTTGTGCCGGGCATGCCGCGGCGAGCATGACACTATCCAGTGATGTGCGAAAACCATCTTGCGCCTGATAAAGAATCACGCGCTTATTTAGGACATGAATGGGGTTATTTATACTCATGCCTCATCTTTAGACGAGCGTGCTGTATTTGTCACGTCCTGAGTCAGAAGTAAAAGGTCAATTGGGCTTGCTAATAAACCGGTGAAGAGAGAATTTTGTGTTTGGAAGCCATCAACGCGCTCTAGGGTGTAAAGAGCCGATAATGTACTATCCTCTGACTGGTACAGCGATTCTGCGGCGCGCATTTGTTGTGCACGTTGCATAATTGGGCTGTCTGTGTTGGGGCGGAATAGGGCATTATAAGCCGTATACTGCATGGTTTCTGCGTTGTTATTTTGAGCAACTTGAGTATCAGGCTTGCTGTTTTCTTCCGTGCCTTGAATTTGAAATTTTTTATCGAAGAATTGGTAAACCTCTTCAATTGTTCGTGCCTTACCTGTCTCGGGGTCATAAAAGACATTCCTGTTTGCGCTTGCGGCTTTGGGGAATAAATCTGCAGCTTGCGTAAGGGGTGTTTCATCGCGTGCCTTTAGGAACGATGTTGCGCCACCCGCACCCATAAAATGTGCAAAGTATAGCTCTGTTGCGCCAATATCACCGCCCCAATGCGTATTTAGGAATGTTTCATTTTCTGAGGCGAATGCGGCGGCCATAAAAGATGCTTTTTCAGCATCGTTTCTTAAGGCAAGAACCTCTGATTTATTTAATTCCGCTGTATCAATACCATAATCATTGCCATAACGCTCAACCATAGAAAGCCATGTGCTGTCGATAAATTGGTATAGGCCGGTTGCAGAGCTGGTTTTTGCTTTTGCGTCGGTATCAAAGTTACTTTCTGCTGCGGCTTGTTGCACAAGATAGGAAAAATCAACCCCTGATGTATCACTTGCGCGCTGTATTGCCTGTAGAACCTGTTGCGGTGCACGCGTGGTATAGCTCTCTAATGTTTTGATTTGTAATGAATTTTGTGATTGATTCATGGTATAGTATTACTCTGGTTTCAAAAATTAATATAATCAGAATAAGTTATTGCAATAGGCATGCCAAAACGGTTTTGAATATGGGGTTAGAGCATAATAGAGGCGATATTGACTGATATAACAGATACTAAAACAACAAAGGATATGTTGGATCAGGGGCATAATTTTGCATTGATTGGTCTGATCATGTCTTTGTTCGCATTTTCTTTGGCTGTCTTTACACCGTGGATAAATGAGAATTTTGCCCCGCCTGAGCCTGTATTAGAAGAAGTTTCAGTCGAGAAGGCAGGCTCTATCTATGACAGTATTTTCTCGTTTGATTTCATATTCGCGGAAGATGCCAATGTTGAAGGCGCGGATGCCACGGATGTACAAGCGACAGAGGATGTTGAGAGTAGTACGCAAGAGGCCCCAATGCATTGGACCGATTATTGGCCCGTCGTGGTGATTACAATTGCTCTTATCGGAATTATTCAGGGGGCATTTGGATTGCTACGAAAAGATCAGCGTTATATCGCGACAACGGCGATTTGTTTTGGGATGGCTGCAATCGTGGCAAGCTATATATGGATCGCACTGGCTGTTTTTGTCTTTATCATTCTTATTACTGTCGTTTTGGTCAGTATGGGAGTGTCCTTTTAACCCCTTAAATTATTAACCATAAGGAAAATAGATGAGCTCTTATTCCCCACCTGTTTCTGAAATGATTTTTGCCCTTTATGATGCGCTTGGTTTCTCACATGAGGATCTTGATCGTGAGACAGGAGAGGCGATTTTGGATGAGGCGGCGAAGCTGGCCTCGGATGTTTTGGCACCATTAAATAAGGCTGGTGATGAAATTGGGGCTGTTCTTGATAACGGTGCGGTTAAAACGGCAGAAGGCTTTAAAGATGCATATCAGACCTATTGTGAGGGCGGGTGGAATTCTGTTCCATTCTCTCCTGAATATGGCGGGCAAGGCCTGCCATGGGCGATTGCATTTCCGGTGCAGGAAATGTGGCAAGGCGCAAATATGTCCTTTGGTTTATGCCCGTTACTTAATCAAGGGGCTATTGAGGCGATTGCGACACATGGCTCAGATCAGCAAAAATCTACGTATCTGCCGAAGCTAATTTCCGGTGAATGGACGGGGACGATGAACCTGACTGAGGCGCAGGCAGGTTCCGATCTGGGGCTTTTGCGTAGTAAGGCGGAGAAGAAAAGTGACGGAACCTATGAGATATCAGGACAAAAGATTTTTATCACATATGGTGAGCATGACATGGCCGAAAATATCATTCACCTTGTTTTGGCGCGTACTGTTGATGCACCGGAAGATGTTAAGGGGATATCCCTGTTTATTGTTCCAAAGATTCTAGACGATGGTACGCGTAACGCAGTGGCCTGTATTGGACTTGAACATAAATTAGGCATACATTCCTCACCAACTTGCACAATGGAATTTGATGGTGCGACGGGGTATTTGGTTGGTGGAGAGCATATGGGATTGAAATATATGTTTACCATGATGAATAATGCGCGCCTTTGTGTTGGCTTGCAAGGGGTTGCCATTGCACAGGCCGCTTATCAACATGCGTTATCCTATGCGGAGGAACGTGTGCAGGGCAAGTCGTTTGAAACGGGACAACGCGTTACAATTTCACAGCATGCGGATGTGCGGCGAATGCTTTTGGATATGAAGGCGCGTATTACCGCCGGACGTTTGATGGCGTATGGCGCAGCAATAGAATTGGATCGCGAATTGGCGGGTGATGTCGATGCGCGTGCGCGGGTGGCTTTTCTTACCCCCATTGTAAAAGGTTGGTGTACCGATATGGCGGTTCATGTCACCTCAGAAGCTATTCAGGTCTGGGGTGGTATGGGCTTTATTGAGGAGAGCGGCGCGGCACAGTTCTATCGTGATGCCCGAATTCTACCAATTTATGAAGGTACAAACGGTATTCAAGCCGCAGATTTCGTGTTTCGCAAAATCGCGATTGATGGTGGGAAGGTTGCATTCTCTTTTATTGATGAGATGAAGGGGGCTGTTGATGACGTTATCCTATCAGATCTGAAAGAGGCAACTGATAAGCTGTTATCCTTAGCATCGCAAAAGAAAAGGGATGATTTAGCATGGCTTTCTACACCGTATCTTTCGGCCTTCTCATCTGTATATGGATATTTTCTATTAGAAATGGCGTCTAAGATAGCAAATAGTGAAGATCAGGGCATAGCAGATGTGTGTGGCTTTTATGCATCCTCAATATTACCGTTATGTCAGGCTCACCTTCAGGAAATCCTAAAATACGGATGATTGACTGTTACTGATACATTCCCGGATCCATACACGCGGATCTTGCGTTTCGCGCTATTCTGTCTTCGGCGCTCATGTTAATTGTTCTATCATACGCCTCATATATACGTCCCCATTCACGGGCATAACACTCGCAAAAATCTTTCAGTTCAATGCCTCTTAAATTCATAAGCATTGGACGGCTCATACATGAGGAGTATGCCGCCCCGGTCTGTTCAACAATATTACGACATTCGCTTCTCAGGCTGTTCATAATAGTATCTCTGTCTACCATAGGGCCTTTTTTGATGCGTTCATCTAGAAAACGTGCCGCAAAACAATCACATTTAAAGCGTTTTTGATACCGTTCGTTTGTTTTACAAAACGCGTAAACTTCTTCGGCCTCTTTGAATTGAGCCTCTGTTACCTCTATATCTGGGGCGTTCTCGGGAATGGCGTCATCCTTGTTTTTCAGGCATTTATTCCGGTTGATTTTCATGATTTCATCAATTTTTGCATCTTTACCCAATATAATCCGTGCCTCAAGGTAGGCGGCGGCGGCACACTTACAATCTTTACGGTTTTTCATTTCATCATTTGTTGTGCACTTTTTATAAAAACGTTCTGCTTCGCCAATTTGTTCGTATGTTGCACGCGCATAAACGTTTTTCGGTTTTGCTGTTTTTTCCGCAGTGTCACTCGCATCAGGCAATGCATCTGAAGGTAGGCTGGTTTCTTCCGGAAGGTCCGGTATTGGCATTTCCGTTTCCGCAGGTTCTACACTGTCTTGTGCATAGAGTGTAGGTGACGAAATGCAAAACGCAAAAAGGAATAGCGATGAAATAAGCCAGATACGCATAAGATAACTTCCCTATATGATTGTCTCTCTATCATACACGCAAGAAATTCAGTATGCCAGAATAAATGTTTTTAGATTCCTGAGCTGGGATCTTATCCTTTTGCTTTTTTCCAAAAGCTAAAAACAGATGTTTGCTCTGTCACATTTTCGTTCTGCGCCTCAAGCTTTTTTACTTTTTTGCTTAGCTCACGTTGTGGAGTAGAGGACTTGCTTTCTGCTTGTGCTTGTTGCATTTTTGCATTTTGTAAGCGACGTTGTCTTGCACGTTCTTCACGTTCTTTGATCTGTGCGCGAAGCTCTTCTGCTTGTTTTTGAGAGTATTGGCTGGTGATCAGAACCTGAGAGGCTTGTCGTTCCCATTTATCACGCTGATCTTTCAGGTCGTCAATAATTTCATTAGAAGTGTCGACCTGCTGCTTTAGCATTTTGATTTCCATCTCCATGCGCTCTTTTTCAACAGCGGAGGAAACCGATTCCACTTTCTCTGGTGCGGGGGCGGCGCTTTCAGTTTGTTTCTTTATTCCGAAGACACGTTCCAGTTCAGATACATCTATAACGCGACGTCCGTTTTGATCTAGCTGAAATGATAGTTTGCCACTATTCATTGCACGCTGAATAGTTGATTTTGACTTCCCAGTTAAAACAGCAGCTCTTTGCGCACCGACTTTTGCCATGGTTTCCTCATTAGATTGTTTAAGAGTGGTAAGAAAATACCGTGTATGATTATCGGTAGCATGGCTCTTGTTTTTATTTCAAGAACGATACGTCCCCGAATAACATCTATCCACAAATTCGTTGAGGTGGAAGTGCCACGGGGACGTTCTTTTACTTTTAAAAATTTACTTAAGTTGCTTATGCAGCTTCTTTTTTTAGTGTTTTTCCAAGGATCGCACTAAGGCGTTGCCATTGTCCGCCAGAGAACAGATGTGCATATAAAAATGGTAGCCATCCTTTCTGTCTCCACTCTAAAAATGCCGAATCATCCAGTTCTGCAAGTTTCTTCTCATCAATGATTCTAAAGCCCGAGAAATTGATGCGGCGGTTGCCGACGACATTGATTTGTGCTTCACGTTCAATTAACAGGCCACTGTCGCTTAATGCGCGACTGAACTCCAAGGTTTGCTGGGCTGCTGCATGATATGATTTGCAGAACTCTAGTGCGTTTTCTGCAAGAGAAGAAGGTTTTCCTTCTTCGTTGAAGAACTTTTGTTCTCCTTTTTCTTCAATGACTTCAGGAACGTTATCGATGCACAATGTGAGTTGATCGCTATCCGGGATTTCGGAGAAAATAAAGGGGTAGCGTCGGATATAAGCAGGGATATATGTATTTTCAATCCACTGTCCATTTTCATCAATGAATAGGTTTTCATTGTCGCGTAACCCCAAAATTGCAACTGGTGTTGCGTTTTCATCCGGGCTGAATGCGATAGGATAGAAATGGCATATTTGAGGCATTTCTATCATGTTGACAGGAACTGCGTTAATTCCTTTTGTGAAATCAAAACCGAACCCTTTCTTAAGGGCGAGGTCTGCGTGTTGTTTCGCATCTAAGGGCATAGGTTTGTTGTAGAAGAGGGGGAGGCCTGCGCCATCTTTCGGTGTTGAATCCGATGTTTGCTTCTTAGCCATTGTACGTCCTTGTCTGTTTTGTATTCAAAATAAAAATATGTCAATTTCCCTTGGGAAATGTGGCTCCGTGGATGATATGAGGAAAGTAACGGGTTTGGCAACGATTTTTAGTTGAGTTTTCCAATTTTCCTGTCGTTACCTTATCAGTCTACGTTTAGATATCTTAATAGATGTTTAAAATCTGATTTGTTGCGTCTTATATTTTCGACTTTATTTATGCTTTCGTGTCTTTTCTTCATTATTGAAATCGTTTAGGTTCAAAATCGTTATCTGGTGCTTTGCAGCAAGAAAAGAGGTTATCTATGCGTATTGGAATGGTTGGAACCGGTTATGTCGGGCTTGTTTCGGGGACATGTTTTGCGGAATTTGGGCATACTGTTATTTGTGTCGATAAGGATGCGGATAAGATAGAATGTTTGAAGCGAGGCGAGGTTCCTATCTATGAACCGGGTCTGGAAGACCTTCTGAAACGTCAAATCGATGGTGGGCGTATTGAGTTTACAACAGATATTGCGCAGGCGGTAAAGGGGTGTGATGCTGTGTTTATTGCTGTTGGAACACCGTCGCGCCGCTATTGCCGTGATGCTGATTTGTCGTTTGTGCATAATGCGGCTCGTGAGATTGCCCAAAATTTGGAGGGGTACACGGTTGTTGTGAATAAATCCACGGTGCCTGTCGGAACAGGACGTGAGGTTGAAGCTATTATTCTTGAAGAGGCGCCGGATGCAGATTTTAATGTTGCATCTAACCCTGAGTTTTTACGAGAAGGTGCGGCGATTGATGATTTTATGCGCCCTGACCGTGTGGTTGTCGGAACATCGGCTGAGCGTGCGCAGGAAGTTATGCGTGAAGTGTATCGTCCGCTCTTTATTAATGAAACGCCGATCCAGTTTACAAAACGTGAAACAGCAGAAATCATCAAATATGCGGCGAACGCGTTTCTTGCGACCAAAATTACATTCATTAACGAAATTGCAGATTTGTGTGAACAGGTTGGTGCAGATGTACAACAGGTTGCAAAAGGTATTGGGCTTGATGGTCGCATTGGTTCAAAATTCTTACATGCCGGGCCGGGATATGGTGGGTCTTGCTTTCCTAAGGATACGTTGGCGTTAACACGGGCGGGGCAGAAATACGGCGCGCCTCAACGTATTGTTGAGACAGTTGTCTCTGTGAATGAGGATCGAAAGTCGCGTATGGCGGATAAAATTATTGCGGCATGTGGCGGCGATGTGCGTGGTAAGACGCTCGGTATTCTTGGTGTGGCGTTTAAACCCAATACAGATGATATGCGTGATGCACCTGCGTTGACGATTATACCTGTGTTGCAGCAGGCAGGGGCGAAGATAAAGGTCTACGATCCTGAGGCAATGGATACGGCGCGGGATCTGATGGATGATGTTGAGTGGTGTTCTGATACGTATAATACGGCACAAGATGCGGATGCTTTGGCGATATTGACGGAGTGGAATGAATTTCGTGCTCTTGATCTTTCCCGTGTTTCTGAGGTGATGCGCGGTAACGTTGTGGCTGATTTGCGTAATATATATAATGTAGAGGAAATGGAAGAGCAGGGCTTCCATTATGTATCTATTGGTCGGCGTGAGGTCGGCGCTGATGAGGTGCGCTCCGGTCAGGTGAAGGCAAGGGCTTAATTGCGCGCCATTAAATACATATTTTTTTTGTATGTTGATTTTTCTTTCTAATGTGCGCTATATCAACGCATTATTGATGTGCATTTGATTTTTGCACATAAAAAAAATGTATTTTTATTTGGGGGCGAAAGCCATGTACAGCTATCTTGATGAACTTGAAGCAAAAAGTATTTATATCATTCGTGAGGCCTATAATCGTATCAATCCGATGGGGATGATGTGGTCTATCGGTAAGGATTCTACGGCGATGCTGTGGATGGTGCGTAAGGCGTTCTTGGGACGTGTACCGTTTCCGGTTTGTTTGCTGGATACCGGGATGGAAATGGACGAAGTTTATGCTTTTAGAGATCGTTTGACTGATGAATGGAATTTAGATTGCGTCAATTGGATGTGTCCTCCTGAAGAGGAGATGGATCAAACCTTGCCACCAAATACACGTAGTGCCATGCGTAAGACCGAAGGTCTGAAAGGCCTGATGGGTGAGTATGGTTTTAAAGGGATTACCGGTGGTATTCGTCGTGATGAGCAGGGCTTGCGCGCGAAAGAACGTGTGTTCTCTCCACGTACGATTGATGGTGAGTGGGACTTTAAAGATCAGCCACCTGAGTTCTGGGATCAGTATAAAACAGAATTTCCCGAAGGTGCCCATTTGCGCATCCATCCGATTTTGCATTGGACGGAGATTGATATCTGGCGTTATCACTTGCGTGAAGGTATTCCATTTTGTCCACTTTATCTTGCTCAAGAAGATAAAGAGACAGGTAAGATGATGCGTTATCGTTCTCTTGGTGAGAAGAATCTGACCTTTCCTGTTGAAAGCAATGCATCTTCAATTGAAGAAATCATCAAGGAGTTGGAAACAACGAACACATCCGAACGTGCGGGTCGTTCAATGGATACAGAAACAGAAGACAGCTTTGAGCGCCTCCGTGCAGCCGGCTATATGTAGGGATAGTATAAAATGACACAAGAAGTTACACGTAAGAAACAAAATGCCGCGCAGCCTTTGCGCGTAGTTATCGTTGGTCATGTGGACCATGGGAAATCAACCCTAATCGGGCGTTTGCTTTATGATACGGATTCTTTGCCTGCCGGGAAGTATGAAGAACTAAAAGCAATTTGTGAACGTCGCGGTACAGATGCACTGGAATGGTCGTTTGTTCTTGATGCGTTTCAGGCAGAACGTGACCAAGCCGTGACAATCGATTCGACGCAGATTTGGTTTTCTACGCAAGAGCGTGACTATGTTATTATTGATGCACCGGGACACCGTGAGTTTTTGAAAAATATGATTTCCGGTGCGGCTGCGGCGGATGCGGCTATCCTTGTGGTCGATGGTACAGAAGGTGTGCAAGAGCAAACACGCCGCCATGCTTATCTTCTGCATTTATTGGGCTTCCAACAAATTGCCGTTGTTATTAACAAAATGGATATGGTCGGTCATGCGCCTGAGGCCTATGAGAAAGTTTCACGCGAAGTAAAAGAATATCTTGGTTCTATCGGCTTATCACCGCGCTTTATTGTTCCAATCTCTGCGCGTCATGGTGACATGATCGCCAATCGTAGTGAGAAGATGGATTGGTATAATGGTAAAAACTTGATTGACGTATTAGACAGTTTTGAACATGCCCCCGCGCCAATTGCGCGTCCGTTGCGTTTCCCGGTTCAGGATGTTTACAGGTTTGGTGAACAACGTGTCATTGTTGGTCGTGTTGAAACAGGAATTTTGAGGAAAGGGGACACTGTATTATTCTCCCCCGGAAATGAAGAGGCAACAGTTACATCCCTTGAGGTATGGCCGGAAAATCCGGATAAGGTCGAAGCGCGCCCGGGCGAATCGATTGGTATTACATTGGATCAACGCTTATTTGTTGAACGTGGTCATATTGGCTCCCATACTGAAAACCCGCCAATGCTTTCTAATGTATTCCGTGCCAGTATTTTCTGGCTTGCGCATAAGCCGTTAAAAGTTGGTAATTCATATAAGGTGCGTTACGGAACGCATGAGGCGATGGTCTCTGTTCAGTCTATTGATAAGGTGATTGATACGCAGGATCTTGCCGATGCATCCAGCGTGGGTGAAGTTGTGCGTAACGCAGTGGCAGAGGTTACTTTCCGTGCACGTGATGTTTTGCCGATTGACCCATATGCGGATAATGAACGCCTTGGTCGTCTCGTCGTTTATGAAGGTTATGATATTGTTGGTGGTGGTTCCGTTAGTATGGAAGGCTACGCGGATCAGCGCCGCGATGCGCCGAAGACCGAAAACGTTCATCAGGCAACACATATTATTTCACATGATGAGCGCGCACGCCGTAATGGTCACCGTGGTGGTATGTTCTGGTTAACGGGGTTGTCTGCATCGGGGAAATCAACCTTGGCTATGGCTGCAGAAAAACTTCTTTTTGAGAGGGGCATTAATGTTGTTGTACTGGATAGCGATAATGCACGTCACGGCCTAAACGAAGATCTTGGCTTTTCTCCTGAGGAGCGCGCCGAAAACACACGCCGTATGGGGCATGTTTCTGAAATGATGGCGAATGCCGGGCAGGTTGTGATTATCGCATCAATCACCCCATATCGTTCAGATCGTCGTATTATTCGTGATCGTGCGGATGAGCATTACCACGAGATCTTTGTTCAGGCAGATTTGGAAACATGTGAAGCACGTGATGCAAAGGGTGTTTATAAAAAAGCCCGCGCAGGTGAAATTAAGAATTTCACCGGGGTGGACTCCAACGCGCCGTATGAAGATCCGGCTAATCCCGAACTTATTATCGATACACAAGAGAACGGCATTGATTTCTGTGTCGAGCAGCTTGTAAACTATATCGAGCAGCAAATTGCACTCGGTAATTTGGAGCAATCCTCAGAAAGTAAAGAGCAAGTCCTCGATTATGTCGTCTAAAATCCTCTCTCACCGTCCGGCGCTTTGTAATATTGTAAAGCGTATTGCGGTGGAAGCAGGAGAGCTGGTTTTAGAATACTTTGACGGTATTCGTGATCTTGGTGAGAGCTCTAAAGAAGACGGGTCACCGGTCACACTGGCGGATCGTGAGGCGGAATATCTGATTGAGCGACGCTTGCGCGATGTATTGCCGGATATCCCCGTTATTGGTGAGGAGACATTTTCCGAGCATAAGCAATGTGCAGATCTATCTGGTCATACCTATTTTTGGTTGGTTGATCCTATTGATGGGACAAAGGCCTTTGTGCGTGGCGATGATGATTTTACAGTCAATATTGCGTTAATTTGTGATGGCGCGCCGGTTCTTGGCGTGATTTATGCCCCCGCGGTTGGAGAGCTTTACACAGGTTATATCCAAGAGGATGGTAGTGCGAAATCGTTTCGTTATTTTGAGGATAGTGATACTGAAAAAGAGATGCGTACGCGTGTGATGCCTCGTCAGGGAATCGTCGTTGTCTCGGGTTCTTATAGTGGCGAGACAAAGGGGCAGAGCGATCTTTTGCAAGGAATAAAGGTCTCTAAGGCGATTAAACGATCAAGTTCCTTGAAAATTTGCATGATTGCAAATGGTAAGGCCGATCTGTATCCGCGTTTTGGGCCGACATGTGAATGGGATACGGCGGCTGGGCACGCGATTTTACGCGGTGCAGGTGGTGATATTGTTAATTTGGATGGTAAATCACTAAGATATGGTTGCGGGCGTGAAGATCTTCTCAATCCGCATTTCGTTGCATTAAGTGGTGATATCCTGAATGTAATTGAATTTCCTATAAAATATTAAACAAAACTTGTTCTTTTGGACGGGGTAAGGTTATAATTTCATATGTCTAAGTTGAAACTACATAAGTTTGTTTCTTTTTTCGCTCTATTTGCCGTTATTGGGCTGATTCTGGGCGGGGTAACGCTTTATGTTAGTGCGCAAAAAGTTGAGGATCTCCCGCAATGGGCGCAAGACGCTCTTAAGGAGGAGACTCTCAATATAGATCCTGAGCTGTTATCGTCTGAAGATGATTTGCTGAATATGGCGTTTCCGAATAATAAATCCGGCTGTGGGCGTGACTTCTCTTTCTTTGTTGTGATGAGCGAGGAATACGAAAAGGGTACGGATCAGCAGGAACTTGTCCCTTATGTTAGTTTCCAGCCGCTTGTCGATACGGTTTATCAAGAGATCCGTAAGAAAGGCATGGATAAGGCTGTACGTGCGAGAATGAAAAAATATGTTGCGTGTGTTGCCGAGGCAGAAGAACATAAAAACGCAAGTCGTGAATATGATATGGCTGTTGTGCATGTCCCGTGTAGTCAATTGACAGATATGTTTGTAAAGACCTTAGGGGCAATTGATCGCGGGATCTCGTATGATACGTTTTATAGCCAACATGCAGGTACAACGATTAACTTTACGGATACGGCGTATGAAAACGTTGAAGATCCGCTAACATATTTTGCTGCACGTTTATATAGTATGGCAAATCAATACGATGATATGGGGGATGTCTCTCAATCTGCTGCGAAAATAGCGATTCGTTGTTACTTATAATTTTTTTCTCTCAAGTATTTGCATAATTTATTTTTATTCATTATAAAGTTCCATATAAATTAAAAAAGCAATGTGAGTTGAATAAAGGGGATTTTCTATGGCTATTGATGGCTGGAAAGGCGCTGCTGTTGGAATTGGGTTAAGTGTTTTTGGTGCGGCGACTGCGTCCGCAGACAATGATGCTGAATGTATCTCGATGCTGGAGCAGCATTACAATGTACAAATATCAGAGCAAAAGGCAGATAAGATTCTGACCAATATTAGACGTGGATGGGATCGTGCACGTCTCGACGTTAATAATATGGAAGATAGTGGTAAGCTTCCGCCAAAGCCCGGGGTTATTGCGCATGTGAATGCAGGGCTGCCGATTACCTATTCGAATGCGGTTAACCAAATGAAGCAAAGTTATTGTCGCGGGAATGTGCGAACATTTATCGGAGTTTTTGTTGATCCGGATGATTTGGCAATGCAAATGCCTGATGGTGTTGAGGATCTTATTGATAATAAGATCGAGGCATTCACACCGAAGGCTATTAGAACGGCGGAAGGTGTTCGTGATTCCTTATATAATGTGGCTTCAAAGAATGGTGGGATTATTCATGGCGTAATGGTAATACAGCGCGATACGGTTAATCCTTATATAGAAAATGTGGCAATGAAAGATGCGCAAGTCGGTATTTTCATGGGTGACCATGATCCGGTTATTTTTAAAAGCATTGAAGAAGCAGAGCGCCAATATGAAATCATGTTGCACGGCGATAAGCATATCTTGTCGAGCGATGAGTTCAGTGAAATGCCCGGGGACAGTTTCCAACGTGGCACAGCATCAGATGAAACGAGTGGAAAGTCTTCCGGTGGTGATGCATCTGGTCAGGCAGAGTCTTCATATGCATCGGATGCGCCGTCGATGGGCTAATGATTATTCTGGATATCTGAATATAAATTACGGGGAAGTTCAGCTTCCCCGTTTTTATTTGGCACTTTGTATAGGATTAAAGATTATGCAACGCCAGGTAGGCGGGCCGCTGGCGCCGTATATGTATCGTCATTCTTCGCCACCATGCCGTTATCTGGCTCTGTCGGTGTTGTATCCGGTGTGGTTGCATTAACGCGTGAGAATTCCGAGGAAATAACCTTAACTTCACCGCCTGCTGCCGCTGCGACTGATCCAACGCCATTGTCTTTGGAGGCTGTTTCGGTCTCTATCTCGGAGGAGGTGAGCTCTGCTTCATTCTCCTCATCGTCGAATAGGCTAAATTCTTTCGCGAAATCACTGATTTCGTTGCCAAGTAAGGCAAGATCAAAGCCGCCAATGTCGAGAGTATTATGCTCTTCCTTATCAGGTGATGGTGATGCTTCGTCGATAAATTTATCAAGTTTTTCTTGCTCGGATAAAAGCTCTACACTTTTTGCGGTGTTTTCTCTTTCCAAAACCTGGCGGGTCTCGGTGATTTCTGCTGTATCACCTGATTCCACGGCTTGGTCATATCGTACAACATTGCCATCGCGTTGTTCTTTTAACGCATTATATTCCTTTTTATATTCTTGGAGTTGTTGATCCAGTTCATCACGGCGTGCCTGTTCACTGTCTTTCTGGTCTTCAAGTCCGTCACGCGCATTTTCTTCGCGTTTTTGTATTTCGCGCAAATCACGGGCGAGGGCATCATTATCGATGCTTCCATCTGGTTTTTCTTCAATTTTTTTGCCATGTGCAGCCAGAAGGTTATTTAATCGTCGTTGTTTAACCGCACTTAAGTTTCGGACGTCGCCACCACCCTCTGCAAAATCGGCAAGTTCATTCAAATCTTCTAGGCGTTGATTTTTTTCCTCGATATCCTGATCTAACTTTGCAATTTTGGCATCGATTTCATCAATTTCTTTTTCGATTTTATCGATAAGTACGGCAAGACGCGCCATTTCACGCTCATGCTCGTCTAGGGCCTTTACCAAATCCCAGTCTTTGCGTCGCTTGATATCTTGATTTTCTGAATGAGCGGTGGGATCAAAGAGTTGTTTCTTGAGGTAACCACTAGCCGTAGACAGGTTTGCGTCAGATTCTTCAACGGTATTTTGTTCTGTAATTGTATCATCGACAGAGTAGGGTGCAATTTTATGGCTAAACAGGTGGATGATTGCATTATCATTATGCGCAATAATTGCATCTTCTATTCGGGGTTGTTCGTCTAGAATGTGGCCAAGGCTCCACTCGGCTTGCTCGATCGTATCTAATGAAAGCCAGCGATTGAAATCTGCGTCATTTGCACTTTGCGTTTCCGAAAAAGAACCGAACCGAAATGTTTCGGTAAGCATACCCTTTGTCGTGATGTCTTTATCAAAATTATTGACGTTATCTGCGAGCGTAAGTCCCACGTCCTTTACCTTTCTGTCCCCTTGTTCTGAAACTGTGGTCAAGGCATTACGCCCTGTATACAGTTACAGGTCAAACAGAGAGCACACTGAGATAAAAGATATTCCTACGGTAAGTTTTCACCCAAGTCCGAGAACTGTCCAAACACACACTAACTCAGTTTCCCTGTTCCGCTGACAGGCCATGCTTTTTGCACTTATTATCCATCAGCAAAAGAAACTTACGCCTTTTTTTTGTATGTTGCAAACTTTTATTTTAAAAAAAATTATCCTGAGAATGATTCTTAAGCCTATGAAGTATAAGTAAAAAATAATTATGTCATTGATTATTATGAAAAAATACTTGTATGTGCTGGTGTGCATGTATTTTGTGTTTATGAAAAATTATTTTTTTGTGCCGTGTGTAATTAATCGTGGCTTTTGTATCCTTTATGTATTA
The DNA here is from genome assembly GCA_050633505.1 of Alphaproteobacteria bacterium. Lineage (GTDB taxonomy): Bacteria > Pseudomonadota > Alphaproteobacteria > Micavibrionales > Micavibrionaceae > UBA1672. The sequence continues at coordinate 630,658 of JBOEGQ010000004.1, read as the reverse complement.
CATAGGCCTTTGAAAATGTAAGGAGACGGCTGCGCTATGTCACAAAATTTAAGGAATATTGCAATTATTGCACACGTTGACCATGGAAAAACGACACTGATCGATTCCATTATGAAACAAAGTGGAACGTTCCGCGACAACCAAAAGGTTGATGAGCGCGTGATGGATTCCAACGATCTTGAGAAAGAGCGTGGCATTACAATCCTTGCAAAACCAACGTCTATTCAATGGGGTGATACGCGGATTAATATTATTGATACGCCGGGACACGCGGACTTTGGTGGCGAAGTTGAACGCGTTTTGCATATGGCCGATGGTGTTATTCTTCTTACAGATGCGGCAGAGGGGCCGATGCCTCAAACTAAATTTGTGTTGGGTAAGGCACTTGCTCAGGGGCTGCGTCCGATTGTTATTATTAATAAGATTGACCGTCCTGATGGTCGTCCTGAAGAAGTTGTTGATGAGGTTTTTGACCTGTTTGTGTCATTGGACGCAAATGATGAGCAGCTTGATTTCCCTATTCTATACGCATCTGGACGTGACGGGTGGTGTACACGCGAAATTGATGATGAGCGTAAAGACTTGTCACCTTTACTAGATGTTGTGTTAGCGCATGTACCGCAGCCTGATGTTGATTTTGATCAGCCATTTGCGCTTCTTGCTACATTGCTTGATTCTGACCCATTCTTGGGGCGTTGCTTGACCGGTCGTGTGGCACAAGGGCGCGCAAAGGTGAATGATACCGTTAAGTCAATTAATCTGGATGGTAAAGTTGTTGAAAATGGTCGTTTAACCAAATTACTTAAATTTGAAGGAACGGAGCGTGTTCCTGTAACTGAAGTTCAAGCGGGTGATATTATCTGTGTCGCGGGTCTAACAAAAACATCTGTGTCAGATACGATTGGTGCTACTGCTCTTGATGTACCGATGGAATCAACGCCGATTGATCCGCCGACAATGTCTGTAACGATCTCTGTTAATGATTCACCTTTTGCAGGTAAGGAAGGTAGTAAAGTAACATCAACAATGATCCGTGAGCGTTTGCTTGCGGAAGCAGAAGTTAACGTTGCCATTACCTTTAAAGAGAGTGACGATAAAGACTCATTTGAAATTGGTGGGCGTGGTGAACTACAACTTGGTGTTTTGATCGAGACAATGCGTCGTGAGGGCTTTGAAATGATCGTTTCACGTCCGAAGGTTCTTTTCCAACAAGGTGAAAACGGTGAAAAACTGGAGCCTATTGAAGAAGTGTTTATTGACGTGGATGAGGAATACTCTTCATCTGTCGTTGATCAAATGAACCGTCGTAAGGCCGAGATGACAGATATGCGTTCAAGTGGTGTTGGTAAAACACGTATTACGTTCTTGGCGCCATCACGTGGTCTGATTGGGTATCAGAGCAAGTTTATGACAGATACGCGTGGTACAGGAATCATGAACCGTATTTTCCATTCCTATGCGCCATTTAAAGGTGAGGTCGGACAAAGACGTAATGGTGCGCTTATTTCAACAGATACAGGAACAGCTGTTGCTTTTGCCATCTTTAACCTACAAGATCGCGGATCAATGTTTATTGGTCACCAGACACCTGTTTATGCAGGGATGATTGTTGGTGAGCATAATCGTGAGAATGATTTGGAGATTAATGTTCTTAAGGGTAAAAAATTGACAAATATGCGTGCGTCTGGATCGGATGAGGCTGTTGTCCTTGTGCCACCACGTAAAATGTCGTTAGAAGATATGATGTCTTACATTAATGATGATGAGCTTATGGAGGTTACCCCCCAGAATTTACGTTTACGTAAAAAGCATCTTTGCCCGCATGAGCGTAAGAAAGCTGCTCGCGCTGCATCATAATACGTTGTTGATGGAATCTTGTTTATTCTTGTTGTCTTATGCCTTGCCTGAGACAATGGTTTTTGAAAACCTATGAAAGGGGCAACATGTTTGAAGAAAATGTGTCAGTGTCAGAAGATGGGCACAAAGGGGAAGAGCAGGGAAACACGACTACTCGTGATGTCCAGAAATTTGTTCAGGGGCTTGTAAGCCACTGCAAATCTTATGAAGGGGCAGATAATACCCGGGCAATATTACAAATTGCAAATACGTTGATTCCCTTTATCGCGGTTTGCGCAACGATGTTGTATAGCTTTTCACATGCCTATTGGATTACCGCTCTATTAACACCTTTGGCTTCGTTCTTGTTGGTACGCGTATTTATTATTCAGCATGACTGTGGGCATGGTTCATTCTTCAGTAAAAGAAAATGGAATAACTCTGTCGGGCGGGTTATGAGTGTTCTAACATGGACGCCATATGATTTCTGGCGCAAAACTCATAATATGCATCATTCCGGGTCAGGAAATCTAGATAACCGTGGATTTGGTGCGGTGGAAACAATCACGGTCAAGGAATACCAAGCCTTACCAGAGAATATTCAATTCTGGTATCGGGTGTATCGTAACCCTTATGTTTTGATCCTTCTTGGGACACCGTTCTTTATTATTGTGGCTCAACGTATCGCGAATGCACAGCCTTTCCCATTCTATGAGGTGAAAAAAGCTGTTTCATTTAAGCAGATATATAAGAGTGTGTTTGGCTTGAATATCTCTCTTGTTCTTTTCTATGGTGTTCTTGGTGCCATGTTCGGGTTTGTTCCTGTCCTTGCGACGTATCTTCCCATTGTTGTCGGTACCGCTTGGATTGGTGGGTGGTTATTTTATATCCAGCACCAGTTTGAGGATGCGCACTGGGAGCGTCAAGAGAACTGGAATTATCACGAAGCTGCTGTTCTTGGAAGTTCATATTACGATCTAAATCCCGTGTTGCAGTGGTTAACCGGTAATATCGGATTGCATCATATTCATCATTTGAATGCTAAAGTTCCGAATTATCGTCTTCAGAAATGTATGGATGGGAATGATGATTTGCAGTCGCTCAACAGAATAAAGCTTTGGGAAAGCTTTAAGTATTCCAAGCTGGCTCTTTGGGATGAAGAGCGTAACAAAATGATCTGTTTTAGCGCTTTGTGAGTGCTATAATATTTTTTCAAAAAAATTGTAACTCTGTCGATTTGTTTGCGAATAAGCTCTTAGTCGTATGACATTAAAATTTTTCGTCGAGGAGGAAACAGATGACGATAGAGAAAAAAACAACTGAAAAGTCTTCAAATAAAAAACTAGCTACTGCTGCTCTTGCAGGGATCTTGGCTGTAGGCGCATTTTCTGCGGCTCCGGCATTCGCAGGTAACGGCGGTAACGGTTGTAGTGCAGCTGGCTGTGGTAACAAAGCAGAAAAGAATGGCTGTGAAGGTGCCAATGGCTGTAAGGATGCAAATTCTTGCAAGGATGGGAATGGCTGTAAAGATGCCAATAGCTGTAAAGACGCAAATTCTTGTAAAGATGCGAATAGCTGTAAAGGTGATAATGGCTGTAAGCATGCAGGTGGTTGCGAAGGTAAAGACCACAGCGATAACGACTCATACAACAAGTAAAGTTCGTCATGGAAAAAACTATTTTTCCTAAATTGGGATATGGGGTGGGCTTTCGCCCAACCCATTTCTCTTATATAGAGGAAAACCAGCCTGATATTGATTGGTTCGAAATTATTTCGGAAAATTATATGGATACAGGTGGGAAACCACGTCGCTTGCTTGACTGGTTGAAAGAGCGTTATCCCATCGTAATGCACGGTGTGTCCCTTTCAGTCGGAACGGTTGATCCGTTGAATTCCGACTATCTTAAGCAACTGAAAGAATTAGAGCGCGATGTGCAGCCGCAATGGATTTCCGATCATTTATGCTGGACGGGTGTGGCGCATAAAAACACACATGACCTTTTACCTGTGCCTTATACGGAAGAGGCCTTAAAGCATATTATTGAGCGCATTAAGCAAGTGCAGGATTATCTGGGACGTAGAATTGTTCTTGAAAATCCGTCAACATATTTAGAATTCACCTGTTCATCGATGAGTGAGTGGGAATTTATCGCCCGAATGGTGGAAGAATCCGGCTGTGGTTTATTACTGGATGTAAATAATATCTATGTGAGTTGTTATAATCATAAATGGGATCCGAAAACCTATATTGATGCTATGCCGTTAGATGATGTCGCACAAATCCATTTGGCGGGACATACGAATAAAGGAACGCATATTATAGATACGCATGATGATCATGTGCTTGATGAGGTTTGGACGCTTTATTCCTATGTTATTCAAAAGGCCGGGCTGGTCAGCACAATGATTGAATGGGATGCGAAAATTCCGGAGTTTCCAATTGTGATGGAAGAATTGGATAAGGCACGCCATTGGGCAAAGGCTTCTCAAGGGCCAACTGAGATGCCTCATTTTAAGAGTTTTCGCGATAATATACGCCCGCCTGATGTTCCTCTTCCTTATGATGAAGAGCTTGCAGATATGCAAAAGGCAATACTCAGTGGTGATAGTGATGCGATGAAACCGGATGAGCGGATTATCCCTAAGCCTGACTTTGCCCCGTCCCAACAGATACAAAGCTATATTAACGGATATCGTTACCGTTTATTTGATTGTGTGTATGAGGATTACCCCGCGCTACGTTATGTGATGGGACGTGAAAAGTTCAATGAAATGCTCCATGTATTTATTGAGGATACGCCCTCGGAACATTTCAATATTGCCCGTTATATTGAAAGCTTTCCTGAATATGTGAAGGAAAACCAAGAGCCGTTTTTCTATGAGTTATGTGTCTTGGAAACGGAGCTATCACGCATCTTTGATGATGCGGAGACAACTGTTTTAACACAAGATGACTTGGTCGGACTTGATCCTGAGCGCTTCTTGCAACAGCACCTCCAGCCACGCACGGCGTTAAGGCTTCTCGCCTTCTCTTATCCTGTTAACCAGTATTACGAAGCATATTTGTCAGGGGAAGAGCCGGAAGTCCCGGAAAAATCACCATCCTTCCTGTCTGTTTACCGTCATGAAGATCGTATGTGGCGTTTGCCGTTGGAAGAGCGGGAATATATGGTCTTAAGCTCTTTATTTGCCGGTCTGACGATTGAGGAAGCGCTGGGCGCGGTATTACCGGAAGGTGAAGCGGAAGAGGTGATTTTATCATCTGTCGGTGAATGGTTTTCACGTTGGATGAATAATGGGTTGCTTGCAAAATGAAAGTCTGCTTAATATACTGATATAAATATGTGTTTTTTAACTTGATGAGGAAGAAATAAAATGAAATTTACTAAAATTCTTACGATTGCCGCTCTGGCCATGTTTTCATTGGGAATGGTTGGCGGTAATGCTGCGTATGCCGGGTGTGGAAAAGGTGCTTGTGTAAAGGAAAAGTGTTCGAAAGAGGTTTGTGCAAAGAAGACAGAAGAAAAGAAATGTGCAAAAGAGAAATGTGAAAAGTCAAAATGTGCAAAGAGCGTTTGCTCTAAGTCAATTGGTGGAGACAAGAAGAAATGTACCAAAGGGACAGGTGCAACACATCCTCATAATGATCCGGCACGCTATAACAGCTAGGCTTTGATCTTATAAAGATACCTAAGACGGACGGGTCGGGATTTTTCCGGCTCGTTTCTTATTTAACCACGCATTTCTTCAAGTTCTAACCATCGAAGTTCTGCTGTTTCTAATTCCCCTTGTGCTTTGGGAAGTTTATTTGAAAGCTCTGTAAATAATTCTGCGTCGCGTGTGTATAGTCCGGTGTCAGATAGTTGTTCTTCCATTTTCGCAATTGCTTTTTCCAGCTTCTCTATTGTTTTCGGAAGCTGCTTTAACTCCCTCTCTAAATTATAGCTCAGCTTTTGTTTTTGCTTTTTCTCTTTTGGTTTTGTATCGGGCGCAGGGGCATTATCTTTCTTTTTTACTTTTTCTGTCGGGGTAGAGCGATTTTCTGCGATCTTCTGCTTCTTATATTCCAAATAATCACTATATCCGCCGATGATGCCGTCTATTTCTGCATTCCCTTCAAATGCCAGAGTTTTAGTTACAATCTGGTCAAGAAAGTCACGATCGTGTGAAACAATGAATAATGTACCGTCATATTCTTTTAAAATATGGGTCAGCATATCCAGTGTGTCCATATCCAAATCATTCGTGGGTTCATCTAAAATCATGAAGGATCCCGGGTTTGCCAAAATTTTGGCAAGCATCAGACGGTTTTTCTGTCCACCTGATAAAGTGGAGGCGGCGCGCCATGCATCTTCCGGGTCAAACAGAAAGTCCTTGATATAGCCGCAAACATGGCGGGATTTCCCCCGTACATCCAGATAATCTGAACCTTCAGGGCAGAGGTTATCCTTTATTGATTTATCTTCCATCAGCATAGAACGGCTTTGATCGAAATAGCTAAAGCTCATATTCTTTGCGCGTTTTATTTTGCCGCTATCAGGTGTCATGTCACCGGTTAGCATTTTGAGGAATGTGGTCTTACCTGATCCGTTCTTACCAAGGATACCGATCCGGTCTTTACGCTTTATGCGCATATTGAACTTATCAAGGATGGCTTTTTCACGCCCTGTATCTGTATTTGCGAATGTCTTACAGACATTAAAAAACTCTACGACATTCTTGGATGATTCCTCGGCCGTAATAGGGGGCAGGGCAATCGTGGATGTTACGCGGCGAAAGGCCTTTTGATCTTTTTCCAGTGCATCACGTGCTTTGAATGCTTCGGATTGTCTACGGACGTTGCGTTTGACACGTGCCTTAACGCCTTTATTTGCCCATTCAATTTCTTGTTCAACGCGCTTTGCACGATTGTGAAGCGCACGGCCTTCTTGCTCAAGCAGATCCCTTGACCATTCTTCGAAATGGGCGAATCCTTTGGGCGCTGTTTTTAGTTTTCCTCGATCAAGCCAAAACACACGATCCGTTGTATTGGCGAGAAAGCGCCTGTCGTGAGATACAATCAATACCGTTCCCGGATAGCGACTGATATACCCCTCAAGCCATTCAATTAATTCCAAATCCATGTGGTTGGTCGGCTCATCAAGAAGCAAAATATCGGGTTCTTCGATCAATGCACGGGCAAGGCAGGCGCGGCGGAGTTGCCCACCTGATAGCGTCTCCAATTTATCGTCAACATTCAGGTGTAATGGAGCGATAACCATATCGATGCGATAATTAATATCCCATTCTTCTAATTCGGCTTTAACGCCTTCGAAAACAAAGTCACGAACTGTTTTTCCGGGAGGTGGCTTGATATTTTGCTGCATATATCCGGTGGTGACACCAGGGCATAGAAACCTTTTTCCATCGTCGATGTCGCGGTCACCTGTGATGATGTTCATTAACGTGGTTTTACCAGCGCCGTTCTTACCGACCAAAGCAATTTTTCGTCCAGCGTGGATGTGGAAGGTCAGCCCGTCAAACAGAGGCTTTCCGCCAATTATAACCGTGGCATCTTCAACACTAAGTAATAAATCAGACATATCGTTCCCTTATCTTGCCCGCGTTTGTAGCAAACTCACGAAGATAGGGGAAGAGCTTATCCAAATATGGCACGAATAGAAGTATTTTCCATGGCCTGATACATTTCAAATTCGCATATGACTTTTTGTCCCAAGGCCTTTTCAAAATCGTCTTTGGAAGAGCTTAGGAAGGTGTCTTGACGTGTCTTATCTGATGCATTAGAGGAGAATATCCCCGCGGCACTAACGGGAAGAAAATCTTCATACGTGATCGGAATAAAATCGACAAGACCATCTGTAATAAGCTGTTCCAGATCTTTATTGGGTGGAATGTCGCCTTTTGCGTAATACTGAAAATAGGCAAGCTTTTGCAAACGCCATTCATTTTCCGTTGCAGGAAAACGTGTAAATTTTTCTTCTAATACTTTCATGTACTCTGCGGCGTTAGATCCATCAAGCGCCGGTTTAATTGTGGCGCGCACCTCAGATAGAATGTCATCATATAATGCGCGTCCCTTTGGCGTCAGTGCCGCGCCGCGCTGTTCAATCTCACCAAAACGCGCGGTGTGTGAGCCGGCCTCGCCATGAAAACGCACTTGTTCGGTTAAGGCCTTAAATGATGTTTGCCTTAGTAAGACACTGCGGCTAGGTGATGGGCCTTCAACAACGTTTTTGGCATTCATTCCGCGCTTTGGCATGTCATCTTGAATGATATCAATATCAAGTGTTCTGGGTGTTAAGTGATTAATATGCGGCCCTTTAAAGCAAACAATATCGGCTGCTCTGGGGTCGGCATTTTTCAATGCTTCGTAGAATGCTTTATCAGTTGTCGCATCTTCATGCCATTTGAATGTATAGGTGGCTTGCTCAATAAAGTTCTGTGTGTCTACTTCGTTTAGTCCGCCATTTTTTTCTGCCTTTTCAACCAGTGTGTGAAGTGCGGGGGTGAATATATCGCGTTGTGCCAGAATTTCTTCTGCCCGCGTACGTAGGTCATCATCTGCAATTAATTCTGTACGTAAAAGAGAGCAAAAAACCCGAAAAGGGGATCGTGTAAGACTCTTCGCGTCTGTGGTACGAAATGCCGTTGAGTGTACGGGGACATTGGCCTGTGTCAAATCATAATAACTCACCGGGCGCATCCCCATAACCCCAAAGACGCGGGCGATCATTTGTAACTCTTTTGCCGTGCCAAGGCGTATGGCGCCATGGCGTTCTTCGTTGATGCGTTCCAGATTATCTGTTTCCTCTAATTTGGTTTTGAGGGCAGGGTTCGCATCCAGAACAGATTGGTTAATATCTGCCACAAGGTCAAGCAATCTACCGTAAGCGGGGACTTCCTCGCGGTACATCTTTGACATGGATTTAGAAAAGCGCGCGCGTATATCATCTGAAGGTATATGGGTATTATTATGCGGCATTGGTTTCTCCTGTTTCTTCGTGCGTAGAGGCCGGAATACCGTAAAAGATATTGCGGTATGCCATATAATCGCCGATCAGGTCGGGGCGTACATTTAATCTATCAAGCATATTCAAAAGCTCAATCGTGTTTGCACTGATCCGCCGAATGGTTTCGTCTTTCGCGGCGTTTACTTTCCCTCGGGTCTTGGCATTCTCTTCTGGTGTAATATCTAACGATAGCTCGACATAGGCGGCAATAATACCGCCCGGGTTGGCAATGATATCGGGAATAACAATTTGACCATTTGCAAATAGAATTTCATGCGCATCATCTGTCGTTGGGTTATTTGCACCTTCGCAGATGAAAGGCGCTTTGACCTTATGTGCATTTTCACGTGTTAATGTGTCTTCAAGCGCGCAAGGGAAAATAACATCGACATCTTCATATAAGGCGTCTTGCGGGTCTTTTGAGATATGCGTGCCTTCTTTTGAAAGTAAGGATTGAGCTGTCTCCTGATTTTGTTGGAATAGCGCATCGATAAGATCTTGTGATGCATTGTTTTCGAAAACCCATGTTCCGTTATATTTAGGATCGGAAAGTACATGTAATTTTCCGCCATACGCGGTGAAATATTGTGCAACGGCGGCGCCCATCGCGCCAAGCCCCTGAACTGCGAAGCGTATGTTTTCTATATCTTGTTTGCGGTGCTCAATAAGGTTCTTTGCGGCTGTTGCAACGCCAAGTCCTGCAATGCCTTGTCTGTCATAATCGGTTCCGCCATCTTCAACAGCTTTCCCAGTGAAGGAATTGTACGTTTTCAGTTCTTCGCATGCCCATTTTGCATTCAAGGGCGGTTTACATCCAACATCATAGCCAAACCCGCCAAACATCCCCCCATCTTCTGCAAGGATGCCTGAATCTTGTACACGTTTATAAAAGCGGCGGCATTTCTCTTCATAATCTTCGGCATTACAGTCGGCGACAAGTCCTGACTTTGCCCCACCTAAGGGAAGCCCTGCGGCGGCATTTTTCTCTGCCATGGCGCGTGCAAGACGTTTAATATCGGATAATTTTAAATCAGGTAAAATACGGGTGCCGCCTTTGCCGATACCAACGCCGTTGCGATCGAATGGGCCGCCTTCGCAAATTTTTGTATTCCAAACAACGACAAACCCCTCAATGCCATGTTGCGGGTCACGAATAGTGAGCTCAAGTTCCGCTTCCATCATCATGAAGCGTTGCTTTAGTTCCGTGAATTCTGTGTGAAAGTCGTTTGCGGTAGAAATGGGCATCATATCATCCTGTTAATTGAATAAATATTTTAGATGTTTGTATGAAACTACGGTACAATAAAAGGGGTATTTGTACAAAGCCATAATCTATGGAGGGATCATGAACACGCACGATATTTTTTCAAAACTGGGATTGGATATACAGGATTTTGAGAACGGTAATCTTGATGTTTTTTCTCCTGTTGATGGACAAAAAATTGCCAGCGTCGCAATGGATACAGTGCAGGATGTTGATATAAAAATAGCACAAAGTGTTGCGGCGTTTCGGGATTGGCGTATTGTGCCTGCTCCGCGTAGAGGGGAGCTGGTACGTATTTTTGGTGAGATCCTTCGTGAGAACAAGGAGGTGCTGGGCGCGCTTGTGGCATTAGAATGCGGAAAGATTTATCAGGAGGGACTCGGCGAAGTTCAGGAAATGATTGATATTTGCGATTTTGCAGTCGGGTTGAGCCGTCAATTATATGGCTTAACCATTGCATCGGAGCGCCCGCTTCATAAAATGCGTGAGATTTGGCAACCTCTAGGCCCTGTTGGTATTATCAGTGCCTTTAACTTTCCGGTGGCTGTCTGGGCATGGAACGCGGCTTTGGCTCTTGTTTGTGGTGATAGTGTTATTTGGAAGCCATCTGAGAAAACCCCTGTAACGGCTCTTGTCTGTCAAAAACTGTTTGAGCGCGCTTGTGCGCGTTTTGGTGGTGAAGCACCTGACGGGCTATCACAGCTTATGATCGGTATGCGTGATATTGGGGAGGTTCTGGTCGATGATAAACGTGTGCCGTTGATCAGTGCAACGGGAAGCACAGCCATGGGGCGGGATGTCGCCCCGCGTGTCGCGCAACGCTTTGGTAAAACAATTCTGGAACTTGGTGGAAATAATGCAATTATTGTTGCACCAAGTGCGGATCTTGATTTGGCCTTACAGGGCATTGTGTTCGGCGCGGTTGGCACATGTGGGCAACGTTGTACAACGACGCGTCGCCTGTTTGTCCATGATCGTGTTTATCAGGATGTCGTGCCGCGTATTAAGGCGGCGTATGCCAGTTTATCGATTGGAAATCCATTAGAAGAAAAAACATTGGTCGGCCCCTTAATTGATGAGCAAGCATTTCTGGCAATGCAAGATGCGCTAAATAGAGCAAATATGGATGGAGGGAAGGTGATTGGCGGCGAACGCCTTTTTGCGAAAGAACATCCAAATGCGTTCTATGTGAAGCCAGCCATTGTTGAAATGCCCGATGACAGTAACGTGCAAGAGGAAACATTTGCACCTATACTCTATATTTTTAAATATAATGATCTGGATGATGCCATTGCGCGTCAAAATGATGTGCCGCAGGGGTTGTCATCTTCTATCTTTACCAATGATATCAGAGAGGCAGAGCTGTTCACATCCGAGGCCGGAAGTGATTGCGGTATTGCCAATATCAATATCGGCACATCAGGCGCGGAAATAGGCGGTGCGTTTGGTGGCGAAAAGGAAACCGGTGGTGGTCGTGAGAGTGGATCAGATAGCTGGAAGGCCTATATGCGGCGTATGACTTCCACGGTTAACTTCTCCAGCGCATTACCATTGGCGCAGGGCATATCGTTCGATGTCGATGATTAGGGATTATTATAACCCCGGAATAGGTGTGTTTGTTGGCGTTTGATTATCCAAACCATTAGAGTATCCAGGGACATCGTGCACTTCAAGTGAAGCATCCTGAACCACTGCAACTTGTCCGTCTTCTGTAGACAGGTTGGTGATTTTATCGCCTTCATTCATTGCGGATAAACCGCCTATATCAAATGAATATGCTCTGGCATTTCTATTGTCCGGCTCCGTATCTGCTCCGCTACCGGAGAAGGTCATATTTGATCCTGTACGCTCCACCGGTTCATTATTGATGGCTTCGATACCGTCTAATCCTAATTGAAATATTGTGCCCATTATTTTGTCTCTTACTGTCTTATGTTCATACAAATTTACGCCGAAAGTCATAATGAATAGTTAATGCCCAGCGTTTTTCATAAAAAATATGTTGAGGTGAATGAAAAAGTAACAGTTTTTTAAAGCTTTTTCATTATGGTGGGCACGTTGGCGGGACACCAGCAATGTATATGAGGCTTAAAAGTGCAAAATTTTTAGCGGCTTTTGAGTTTGGGGTACGGGAAAAATATAATAAGAGCATTGGAGTAAGAGGCACATGAACTATCCGGATAATCATCAGGCGGGCACAGAAAGTCAGGCTAAGAATAGTGTTGATGAACAAAGTGTTGCAGAGAGTGGTTCTGTACACACGATAGAGACATCTTTATCTGCATCATCCGAACTTGCCTCTAGTGTGATTGAAACAGATGTTTCCCTGATGAAGGCAGGACATTCCGATATTCAAGATACGCCGCTAACCTTTGGACAGAATGATATCCAGGATGTTTCGTTGGGAAATGACGGTGCGTTGGTTATTAAATTTTCTCAAGGTGGTGCGGATAATACGCTGGTTATTGACGATTTTGAGGCATTGGCGAATGGTTCTGTTTGTCTGGCCTTATCTGATGGCGGACAAATTGATACGCAGGCTCTTTATACAGAGCTTTGTAATGATTTAGGTGTTTGTACGATTGAAAAGCCACTTGCGGGTGATTTGCTTGATGTGCCGCTAGATGTTTCACAGAAATATGATTTAAAGTTCAGTATGGAAGAGGGGCAAGAAGTTGCCCATCATCATGGTGAAGTAGGCGATGCGCTTACTCTGACGTTTGAAGATGGTGCGCAGATTACGTTCCAAGGCGCGCAAGATTTGGTTGAGGGTGCCTTAAACGGGGATGCGCATGCCTCGGATACAGATGTCTCGGAATTTCTATCGGCTCTTCAGGTTATTGAGGGGCTGGTTGCACGAATGAATGCATTGGAAGAACAATACGCCGATGCACAAGGGCAAGGCGGTGATGGTTCCGCGCAGGTCGCGCAGGAAATGGCGTTCTTAGAACATGATCTTGCAATGCAACTGGCGCAGATCGAACCTGCTGCGGATGCTTCGGAAGATGCGTCTTATGAAGAAACACAAGAAGAGGTCTATGCCTTAAAATCAAATATAGAAGATACACACCCACAAGAGGATTTAGCTGCAGCGGCAGAAGAGTTGGCAGAGGTAGAGCCGGCAGCCGGTGAAGGAAGTGGTGGTACATCTGTATCCGGTGGTGGTTATGGCTATCAAAGTAGTTTTGATGCCCAAGGTGTGATTAATATTGAAGATGTTGGGCCGATTGACCCGACACAGTTACAATATGGTATTGAACAGCGCCGTGACGATCTTGGTTTGGTTGAAGAAGATGGTGAGCGGGAAACGCCGCCCGAAGTTAATGATCTGCCAGAGATCTTTGCAGATGCGAAGTCTTTGGACGAAACGGATGGCTTTGCTTTAAGTGAAGGCGGTGTGCTGAACTTTGACTTTGGCGATGATGGGGCAGGCTCTGTTGGGGTAAGTGGTGATTTCTCAAGCACAGGATCTTTGGCTGGTGGCGATCTGAATTCAGGTGGATACCCTGTCAGTGTAACGGCGACGCCTTCCGGTTATGAAGGTGTTGCAAATGGTCAGGTGGTTTTCACATTTACGATTGATCCGCAAACCGGGGAATATCAGTATAATCAAGTTCTACCGTTTGATCATGCCGATGGCGCAGATGCCAATGATGCGATTACATTGGATTTCGGTGTGCAAGTTTCTGATTCTGATGGTGATACGGCACAAAGTAACGTCACAATTACTGTTTTCGACGATGCGCCAATATCAATTGATGCGCAGTCTAATTCGGTCGATGAAACGGATATGAATGGTGGGGATACGTCTGTCTCCGGTCAAATTACGGCAAATTTCGGTCAGGATGGTGCAGGTGGTATTACCGGGAATGGTGATATTCCTTCGGTGGCTCTCACGTCAAATGGTGTTCCGGTCATAATTACATATGATACGGCAAGTGCGACATATACCGGTACTGCTGGTGGTGAAGATGTCTTTACGCTATCGATTGCCTCAGATGGTACATATGATTTCGTATTAGAAGGAACGCTTGATCATCCGGATTCCAATGATCCGAATGATGCGATTGATCTGGAATTTGGTATTCAGGCAACAGACTTTGACGGAGACAGTATTGATGGCTCCATCACAATTACTGTTCTGGATGATGGGCCAATTGCAAAAGATGATTGTGTTAAATTTGATACGCAAGATAACAGTGTAGATGGCAATGTCATTGCAAATGATCATCTGTCGGAAGATGTTGCGAATACAGTATCCAGCGTATCATTCGAAGGAAATAGTGTTGATATACCCGATGATGGATCGGCTACGATTGATGGTATGTTCGGTACATTGGAAATCTATTCTGATGGTTCATATACCTATACATTGAATGGAACGGGTGGAACGTCTACATCATCATCGCATTTCAATCCGTCTGAGGCAGATGTTGCGGGTATACAGGAAAGCCTGACAAAAGACGGTATTACCGTATCTGTTGCCAATGATGGAGATTATGATCTGACATGGGTTAATACCGCAGATGGTAGTGGGCTTGGGATTGATAATCTCAACGCCGGAGATAGTGCGAAGGTTTGGCCAAAAGGCGAAACGTTTAACATTGATATGGATCAAAATGCACAAAGTGTAACCCTTACGATTGCAGAAATAGGAAGCAATAATAATCAGGGGTATCATGGTGTTGACTATGTCATTACATTTGAAGACGGCTCTACGGTTAATGCAGAACAGCAATTTGTACCAAATGAAATTGTGGACGGGCACTTTAGTTTTACAATTGATGCATCTGACTATGGTGATTTGGCGATTGCGTCGATTGACCTGAATTCAACGAATGAGGGGGATTATAAGGGGGCATCTTTCCTATTGAATGATGTGAAGGCATCTTATGAGCATGATGTAGAGGTGTGTGATTCCTTTGAATATACCTTAACAGATGCAGATGGTGATAGTGATGTTGCAACCCTTAAAATCAAGGGGTTAGATCCGGAATTAATTGTTGGTGAGAATGTAGATGATACGTCGAAATCTGATACGCCGCACCATATTGGTGGTGAAGATGGAGTGATTTCAGGCTCTGAGGCCGGTGATATCTTGATTGGGGATGTCGGTGGCGCATCTTTGGAGCAGCAGACACAAGATTATAACTTTGTTTTCATTGTCGATGTGTCAGGATCTATGGGTAGTGCAAGCGACCCAACATCCAAAATATCTATTCTGAAAGATAGTGTTGAAGGCCTCCTTAACGAATTTGGCTCTTATCAAAATGGAGATATTAAGGTTCATATCACTCCGTTTGCAACGGATGTGAAGCCGAGTGGTACATTCTCTGTCACGGATTCCAGTGGCCTGACAGATGCGCTTGCCTATCTTGAAACATTAACAGGTAGTGGATACACCAATTATGAATCTCCGTTAATTGAGGCGAATACTTGGTTGCAAAGTGGTGATCCGATTGGTGGCGATGCAATTACAACGACGTATTTTATCTCAGACGGTCATCCGAATAAATATATCGATGATCTGGGCAATATTCGTTATGACAGCTCTGGTAATACAGTTATGGAGGAAATCACAGGATCTGATGGCTCGGACGATGTTGGGCTATTACAAGGTTTGAGTGACGATGTGATTGCCGTTGGCATTAATGCATCTGATTCGATTATGTCTCGTCTTGATGTGGTGGATAGTGATGGTGACGCGCTTAATATTGATGATCCATCTGATTTAAGTGTGGTTTTCAAAGATACAAGCCCGCTTAATAATCTTGCCGATGTCGGTGATGATGTGATCGAGGGTGGTTCAGGTGATGATGTTATCTTTGGCGATAGCGTGAATACAGATTCTCTGGCTGATGATCACGGGTTGAATACAACAGATGGTGCCGGTTGGCAGGTGTTTGATGATCTTGAAGATGGTCAAAGCGCAAGTGATCCTGACTGGTCGAGAGATGAAACAGTTGATTACATTCGTAACCATGCTGACGAGCTTGCAGAGGAAAGCACAGATGACTCTGGTGACGGGCGTCAAGGCGGTGATGATATGCTCTATGGTGGGGCAGGTGATGATCAAATTTATGGTCAAGAAGGCGATGACATCATTGATGGCGGCAGTGGCGATGATGTGATTAGTGGCGGCTCTGGCGCGGATACATTTGTACAAAATGCTGTGAACCAAGGTGTAGATGTTATTCGTGACTTTAGCGCAGGCGAAGGAGATGTCCTTGATCTGGCAGGGTTAATTCAGAATTATGATCCGACTCAACAGGCGATTGACGACTTCATATTCAGTCGTGATGTAAATGGCGGAACAGTTTTATCTGTCGATGTCAGTGGGTCTGGTGATGCCAATAATGCCGTTGATCTTGTCGCCTTGGAAGGCTTGCAAAACATGGATGTTCAGGCCTTGGTCGAAAGTGGAAATATCAATGTTTTTTAGGTTGGTATAGCTTAAAAGACAGAAGCAGAATGTTGTGGGAAGAAAGGGGTAGCCGGACAAAATGTCTGGCTATTCGTTTTTATATTTATCTTACTGTAACTTCCTTTATCATATGACGAATAAGTTTATGTGCTTTGAAAAAAATTAAGGGAGTTTTGTATGTATCAGGTTTTTAAACGTCATATTATGTTCATGGTGGTTGCTGTTCTTGCCATGGGAGGGATAGGCATATCTGACGCCATTGCAAAGGATAAGCAAAGCCATGCGGTTCATCTTGGTGATCAGGCACCTGACTTCACCTTACCAAATGCACATGGTCAAATGCGCAGTCTTTCCGAGCTGTTAAAAAAAGGACCTGTTGTATTGAGTTTTTACCGTGGTGGATGGTGCCCAATTTGTAATGAACAATTGCAGAGCTATCAGGCGGATCTTGAAAGCTTTCAGGCGTTAGGAGCGCAGCTCGTTGCCGTTTCCCCTGAAAAGCCGGAGAGCGCGCAGGATACGGCGGTTAAAAACATGCTGAAATTCGAAGTATTAAGTGATGAAGGTAATGACGTTGCACGCCTCTATGATTTGGTGTGGAGTATTCCCGAAGAGTCTCGCGCGGATTTTGATGCATGGTTGATGAGCAGTGAAGGTAAAACACTACATGATTTTAATGGTTTGGATAGCTATGAGCTTCCTATTCCTGCGACGTTTGTTATTCGTCAAAATGGTGAAGTTGCATATATGTTCAGAGATCAAAACTATAAAAATCGTGCGAAGAACGCCGATCTTATGAATGCACTAGGTAAGAAGTAAAGATAATATTTTGAGAGATATTATATAATGTGGCCGGGCGTGTAGAAACGCTCGGCCATTTTAAAAGGAATATGGTTATTCATCAGGCCAGATTGGATCACCTGAAACATCGTATAAAGAACCAAAGTTTACATTTTGAAGACGATCAAATTTAAACTGCAATTCAAGCCAATGATCGGCGTAATGGGTCGATATGAATGAGCCGTAATCTTCCGTTTCCGTGGGCTCACCTATGTGCTGCTTTAAAAAGTCGAGTACATCTTGGCGTGGCAATCCGATAACTTTCTTGCCGAATAAATCTGCCTCAGGATTATGAACTTCAATCCATCCTAATAAATTATCATTTTCCGGTTCAAATGTGAGTTCCAGTCTTTTATTATTATACTGGATGCGTTTGTTTTCATCATCTGTTTCATAGGTGCTGTCAGGCTTTCCCAGATGTTCAATAGCTTTTTTCTCAGTGAAGCCAAACAGGATTTGGTCTACACCCTTGCCAAGTAAAATTTTCATGTGTTGAGTATCCTTTATAATTTAAAATTGTTAAGCGCGTAATACGTCTAGCCATTCCTTCTGTGTCGGGCTTAAATGCGCGTCAAGCGTCATCACCGCGCCATTAAGTGCAGTACGTATGTTTTTCGGCGTATCTGATATGCCGTGTTCCAGAAGTTTTAAGACCAGTTTTTTAATCTTGCCGATGTTTTCATTATAGACGGCAAAGACGGCTTCGACACTAACATGCTCATCAGGGTCTTCACGCCAGCAATCATAGTCCGTTGCAATGGCTAAGGTTATATAACCCATCTGTGCTTCGCGTGCCAAGAATGCCTCGGGGACATTGGTCATGCCAACTACATCTGCGGCTACTGCATTGCGTAGAAAGTTGCTTTCTGCTTTTGTACCCAGACGTGGCCCTTCGACGCAGGCATATATCTTATCTGTATGTAGGGGCAGATCAAGTGCGTTTGCCGCTTTTAATACATCTTGCGCAAGAATGGGGCAGGTTGGTTGTGCCGTGGAAATATGCGCGGTAATACCTTCGCCAAAGAAAGATGGTTTTCTAAAACCGCGTGTATGGTCAAAATATTGGGATGCAAGTGCCAGATCTCCCGGTGCGATTTCCTCTTGCAGAGATCCTGATGCAGAAATGCTTAAAATCGTTGTTCCGCCGAGCTTTTTTAATGCAAAAATATTGGCGCGATAGTTCACTTCGCTGGGTAAAAACTGGTGGTTACGCCCATGACGGGGAAGGAATAAAACCTTGGATCCGAAGGCAGTGCCTTCAATAATCGGGGCGGATGGTTTCCCAAATGGAGTGTCTATGTCGTGCTCTGCCACAATGTCTAATTCGTCTAAAGCATAAAGGCCGGAGCCACCAATAATTGCAAGCATGTAATATCCCTCATATAAGCCAATTGATAATATCTACATGTATCGTTCAATTGGTGAAAGAGGAAGCGTAATTATCATTTGAATGAAAATTTAATGTAGAGAAGCGTGCTATAATTCTAATGCGTCTGGTGTAAAGACAGATGCCATAACTTTATCCGCATCATCTAGTCTTTTCTTTGTTTGATCTATG
This sequence comes from Alphaproteobacteria bacterium, assembly GCA_050633505.1. Lineage (GTDB taxonomy): Bacteria > Pseudomonadota > Alphaproteobacteria > Micavibrionales > Micavibrionaceae > UBA1672. The sequence goes on along the minus strand of JBOEGQ010000004.1, from coordinate 611,726 downwards.
ATGCTTTGTCCTTCATCGGTATCGGGATCGAATGTGGATTCTACCTTCATTGTTTTAGGATCAATTAATTTCCCCTGCTTTGCGGCCTCATATACGTTATCTGCATCCTCCCATATAGAAGGTGCCTGCATCCGGGTTTTAAACTGTTGGAGGAGGGATGAGATCTTGTTGGCTGTATTTTCGTACATTGGATTATCCGACTTCTTTATGTTTTTCTAAGCTGCGCGCGGGAATATATATGACCAAGACAGCTCGTGTAAAGAAAAACCTATTCATGTGCGGGCGGGGACGTATTATCGTCTTTCCCTCCAAAGAAGAAGTCATACTGATCTTGAAATTTTTTATATTCTTTTTGCACGTAGTTTAGGTAAACACGCCCGCGCTCAGACTCTTTATCAAATGGCTGATCTTTATACATTGGTTGTGCGTAACAAATGCCTTGTTCTGCAAAATCTTTTTTGATTCTAAGGTATTCGACATTCTTGGATAATGTGTCCTGATCAGGGGTGTTCCCAAGCGCAAGTCGCGCATAGTCAAACAGACGTGAAAGCATTTTATCACCTTTACTCTTTTTATTCTTTATTTGTGCGGTTTAGCCAAATAACGTTCTGTCAGTATAATCGCCAAAACTTTCATTTTCGTTACGGTCATTGGCATATTTTGCAAAGAGGTCATTAAGAATATCAAGGATCTCTGTCTCGTTGACTTCTTCACGATAAACTTTATTCAGGCGTTCGCCTTCGTAATCACCAGCAAGGCGTAGGACGTACTTACCCGGGCCTTTTCCAACCAATCCGATTTCCGCGACATAGGAACGACCACACCCATTCGGACATCCGGTAATGCGTGTTGTAATCGGACGATCCAAAATGCCATGTTTTTCCTGTAGGGATTCGATTTTGGTTACAAATTCCGGTAGGTATCTCTGGCCTTCTGCCAATGCAAGGGGGCATGTCGGAAGGGCAACACATGCCATGGCTTCACGGCGTGTTGGGTTCATGGTATCGATCGTGATGCCGTGTTTTGCCAGAATTCCTTCCAGTTGGGCTTTATTGCCTTCTTCCACATATGTGAACATAACGTTCTGGTTTGCGGTAAAGCGAAAGCCACAAATTCCGGTTTCGGCAATTTCTTTCATGGCTGATTTGATGTTATAGCCATCTTCATCAATTACTCGTCCGCTCTCAACAAAGGCGGTATAGTACCATTTGCCTTGATGATCTGCGACCCAGCCAAATGGGTCTCCGCGATGGCTAAAGGCGGGAACGTCTCTTACTGGCTCAATTGGAAAGTCGAGACGTTTTTGAAGCTCTGAAACGAAGAAATCAAGACCAAGGCGGTCTATCGTATATTTTAAGCGTGCCTGATTGCGTTGCTCTCTATTGCCGTAGTCGCGTTGCACGGCTGCGATCTGCCAGCATGCCTCAAGGGCCTTATCTTTTGGAACAAAGCCAATCACATCGCCGCGGCGTGGATAGGTGTTCGCGTTACCATGTGTGGCACCAAGACCCCCACCGATTGAAACGTTAAAGCCAAGAAACTCATCGCCTGTTCCAACGGCAATAAGACCAATGTCATGCACATAAACATCAACATCGTTATGTGGTGGAATGGCGATTGCGACTTTGAATTTACGCGGTAGATAAATCTCTTTATAAAGCGGATCTGTTTCCGTTGGCTCATCCTGTGGGAGTTTTTCACCGTCCAACCAAATTTCCTTGAACGCACCTGTACGCGGTAGAAGATGTTCTGAAATCTTTGTCGCGTATTCATGTACCTCTGCATGATACGGTGCGAAAAGTGGGTTTGATCCTGTGATGACATTACGGTTCACATCACCGCAAGCCGCGATAGCATCAAGCCCCAAAGCATCAAAATCCTTCATCGTTGGCTTCATTCGTGCCTTAACAACGCCGTGGAACTGGACAGTTTGACGTGTGGTGATCTTAACCACGCCCGTTGCCTTTGTGTCGCAGCTTTCCTGCAATCCAAGCCACTGCCCCGCATTGATATCACCACCCGGAATACGCAAACGGATCATAAATGAATATGCCCATTCAAGTTTCTTTTCATCTCGTTCGGCGCGACGGTCACGGTTATCCTGAATGTAAGACCCATGAAACTTAACAAGCTGCTTGCCGTACTCTGTCACATTTCCTGTCATGCTATCGGACATTTGCTCTGCCAGATCACCACGTAGGCCGCGGCTTTCGACCTTGAATGTTTCACATTCAGACAGGTTTTCAGGTTTGTTAATCGCATTTGGATCGGTTTTTGGTGTTACATCACTCATTATCTGTCATTCCTTATAATCTTCTGACATCATTATTATTATTCGCCACATCAGGTGTAAGTATTAGTACACATCCTTCACATAGCGGTTATTTTCTTCCAGTTCGGCCAAGAAGTCTTCGGCAGCGTCTTGGGATAGGGATTTTTTCTCTGCAATAATTCCAATCAGGGTTGCATCGACATCTTTGCTCATCGGGTCTTTGTTTCCGCATAGGTAAATATAGGCGCCATTATCGATCCATTTTATCAGCTCGTCTGCATTTTCCTTCAGGCGGTCTTGTACATAGATTTTATGTTCTTGATCACGAGAGAATGCCAAATCAATTTTATGTAAGACGTCTGTTGCGACGTGTTCTTGCCATTCTGTCTGATAAAGGAAATCACAATGCGCATGTTGATCCCCGAAGAATAACCAGTTTTTACCGTTCGCCCCGCGTTCAGACCGTTCATAAACAAAGGATCTGAATGGCGCAATACCTGTGCCGGGGCCGATCATAATGATATCGGTGTTATCGTTTGGCAGATTAAAGATCTGATTTTGTGAAATGTAGAAGGTAATTTCATCCCCTTCATTTAATTCTGAAAGGTACTTTGAATAGATACCGTATCCTGTGCTTCCGTCTTCCTTTTTATAGGTTGAGAGTGCAACGGTTAGGTGTACCTCACCTTCATGGAAAGAGGGGGAGGATGCGATTGAATATAGGCGCGGGGTTGCATCGCCCTGATTTTTATCATCCGGTACGATAATGCCTGCCGCATCGCCGCATGTGTAGATGATCTCGTCCTCATATTCGATTTCAATATGGTAAGTTTCTTTATTTGAATCTATATCATTTAAATTTACGATATATTTGATGGTACCTTTTATCGGTTCAAGACGGGTATAGCCCTTGCCTGTTTGTACGATGTGCTCGTCAGGTGAAGCGGATAGAGCAGGGGCAGAACTCGCCGCGCTGTCTGCACCGACAAGCTTGTCCATTGCGGCAACCGTATCTTCAATCCATTTCGAAGTATGACTGGCATAGTCAACGTCAAATAAGGCATTATCCTGAAACGTTTTACCGCCAAGGCGTTGGAATTCCTTATCCAGATCGGTGGCTGCTCCGCAAAATATTTCATACGATGAATCGCCAAGACCCGCCACGGCATAATCCAGTCCGTCTAAGCTTCCGTCTTTTGCATTTTGTACTTCGTTAAAAAACTTGAGTGCGCTTTCCGGTGGGTCACCTTCGCCATGGGTTGAACAGAGGAAAATTGCGATTGCATCTGTTTTTATATCTTTTGTTTTCAGACGGTTAACAGCAGCACTCTTCACCTTATAACCAGCGGCTTTAACAGCCTTCATCAGCTGAAGTGACAGCCCCTTTGAGTTTCCGGTTTCGGTTGCGTAATAGACCATAACATTCGGCTTATTCACCGCGGGAGCGGCATTTTCACCTGCATCCAGTTGCCCGATTTGTCCTTGCATGAAGCCCGCAAGCCAGATTTTCTGTTCATGGCTTGTTGTGCTTAAGAGCTGCTGTAGCAATTGTTGCTGATCTTTATTGAGCATATTGTTGTTTCTCTTTTTCTGTTAAATCTTTTGTTCGCACAAGGCGCCCGTTAACCATATGCAGACCGCATTCCTGCGCGTCCTCTTGTTCCCACCACCAACGTCCTGCACGTGGATGTTCTCCTGCGGAGATCGCGCGCGTACAAGGTGCACAGCCAATAGAAGGATATCCTTTATCATGGAGGAGGTTATAGGGAATATCATGGTGCTTAATATACGGTTTGATTGTACCTTCGGCAACATCGATTAAGGGATAAAGTTTGATAATTCCACGCCCTTCATCAAGCTCTGCCACAGGTAAATCGCCACGATTGTCCGAGTGCTCACGGCGTAAACCACTGATCCATATATCTGCACCGTTCAAGGCTCTGTTTAATGGCTCTACTTTTCTGATGAAACAACATTTTTTGCGCTTCTCAACAGAATCACGAAAGCCGTTAATGCCTTGTGTGGTTACCAGGTTTTGCGTGCCAACTGAATCAGGAAAATATGCCGAGATTTGCAGGGCAGGGTATTTCTTCTCTGTTGCGCTGATAACATCATATGTTTCTTCGAATAATCGGCCGGTATCAAGGGTAAAAACGTTGACTGGTAAATCATGTGTGGCAATAACATGGGTCATGGCCTGATCTTCATAACTAAAGCTTGATGAAAAACGAATGTCCAGATCTCTGTGATTGCCCAGTGCAATAAGGCGCTCTTCCCATGTGAGAGGCGTTAGTTCTTCTAACAAGAGATCCAATGTCTGTTGATCAGGCACAGCGTTTCTCCTGTTCTAAAAGAGGGGCAAAATACTCACCATTTCCTTCGGGGGGCTCTTTCCATTGATGATCTTGCGCAAGGCGTGCGACATCCCCGACAATCATGGTACAGGGCGACCCGAATTGTGAGCTATCCAGATCTTCATCAAAGGTGGATATGGTTGATTTATATTCGCGGTGATACTCCGTGGTGCCCTGCTCAACAACAAGCAATGGTGTATGTGGGGGGAAACCAAGCTCGATCAATTTTTGGCAGAGCAGGGCATAGTGTGGAGTACTCATATAAAAAACAAAAGTTTCGTTCTGTGCATGCTTTACAGATAGCCAGAAATCATCATTCTGCAACGTTTTTGTATACAGGGTGATAAAGCGTACAGATACAGCACCCCCGCGTTCTGTCAGCGGGATACCGGCATAGGCGGCGCATCCGTTTGCGGCGCTAATCCCCGGGACAATTTGATATGGCGCGCCAACGCGCTTTGCAATCGCGATTTCCTCTGCGCCATGGGCATATACACCCGGATCGCCACCTTTCAGGCGTACAACGACATTGCCTTTGATGAGGTGTTGTTCAATAAGTGCGTCAATCTGTGCCTGTGTTTTATGATGGTGGTCTTTCCGTTTACCGACAGAAATTTTTTCTGCGTCTTTTCTGCCATATTGCTCAATGATAACAGGGGATACAAGGCGGTCGTAAAGAATGATATCGGCCTTTGAAAGAAGGCGGGTTGCTTTTATTGTGATGAGATCCGGATTACCGGGGCCTGCACCAATCAAGTAAAGTGCGCCTTGCTTTTTATTCTCTGTTTCATTCAATAGTGTCTTGAATAAAAGGTTGGCTTTATCTGTATTGCCTTCGTAAAGCTCTTCCGCGATAGGGCCGTGGAAAATATCCTCTCCGATTAATCGGCGTGGCTGTATTTTTGAAAGGCGTTCGCGTAAAGTTGCCTTTTTATCGTGCATAAAATCAATAAGGTTTGTGAAGCCGACAGGAATAACGCGTTCAATTGTGTGCTTTACCATACGCGCCAGAACTGGAGAAACTCCAGAGGATGATACCGCGATTTGCAATGCTCCACGTCTGATAAGTGCAGGGAAGATAAAATCACAAAGTGGTGGGTTATCAACGACATTAACCAAAATACCGCGCGCGTTACAGTCCTTTGCGATTTGCTCATTCACTTTATCATGGTCGGTTGCGGCGATCACAATCTTTTTACCATCTAAAAAAGACGGATCATAATTGACTTGATGTGATGGGAAATTGTGTTTTTCACATAGGATCTTGAGGCCTGTGCTAATCTCAGATGCAATAATCTCTACATGCGCGCCAACGCTGGCCAGCGCCTCTGTTTTGGCCGCGGCAATCTCTCCGCCACCAATCACAAGGATTGTACCATGTTTCTTTGCATTTAAAAATAGCGGCGTATAGCCCATAAAATTTACCTCTTTACCATCGGGGCAACATAAATAAACATTTTTCTCTTGTAAATACAAAAATTTTATGTGATATATGCGCCATGCAATTTATACAAAATAAGCTCTATCTGGCAATGAATGCCGCGATGTTTATCGCCTATAACGGTAGTGAAGAGCAACCCGTCCCCGGTAGTGCGATTGTTGACTATTCAAATATGAATAAACGGGCATTGGAACCGGTGCTTCAAAGATTATCTTCAGCAGGGCTTGTTGTTTCGATTAAAGGTGCGCGCGGTGGATATTATATGTCACGTCCTGAACATACCACCTTGCGCGATATTGCAGAGGCTTTTATTGATCGCGTTGTGCCGGAAAAACATGAATTTGAGGGGTATGATTCCATTTTAGATGAGAAGCTGGAAAATTTTTACGATGGTTGGTTGGACAGCTTATCTGATATTACATTCTCCAGACTGTGTGTTAAGGCGCGTAACTCCGGGAAAATATCTAAATTTTCTGCGCCTGTTTTGAATTTTTCGATATAGATAATTTTATTTCGCTTTTTATGTTGAATTTCATTAAGGTCTGCGCATGAAATTGATGCGTTCTGTATTCTGTTGTGCTGTGTTTCTTTGCTTCGTGCATTATGTGCCGAAGGGAAACTATAGCCTTGCAAACCCTGAAAAGGCTCTATCGCAATATAAAATTATTGGCGTTGAACGTGATACAGAGCTTATGAGCGCGCTTGTACAGGTATTACAAAGACAGCAGCAGAGTGTAGGGGATCAAGATGCGCAAGAGAGGCTCTATCTCGAAGATGCGTTACGCTCTGACTTATTGAAGACCTTATATTCAAAAGGGTATTATGATGCGCAAGTGCTCTATGAAGATCGCGCGGAGGGCGTGTATAAGGTTATTCTGGGAGAGCCTGTCTATATCGGAAGGGTTACGGCATCGCCTAAGAAATATAAGGCTTATCTCACAGATGCCTCTATTCAAAAGGGTGATATTCTGGATGCGTCGCGGGTTTTTAAAAGTCAGGACGCACTCTATCGTGCTTTGCAAGAAGATAGCTGTGCATTGCATTTGGCAGTTGATCATAAGGTTTTTCTCGATACACAAAGCCGTAAAGCATCTTTAGAGTTTTTGGTTGATAAAGGCGAAGATGTTGCGTTGGGTTCTGTTGTGTTTGTCGGGACGGAAACCGTTGACCCTGTATATTTACAGAACTTTATACCGTGGGAGATCGGTGCATGTTTTCGCCGCAAAAATGTGGAAACCTTACGGCAGAATGTACTTAAAACAGGTTTGTTTGAGCGCGTGGATATCTCTCTCCCTCAGGCAGGAGATGTTCAAAAAGGTGATGAGATACCCGTTACGGTTATCTTGGAAGATAGACCTCAACGTTCTATTCGCGCAGGTATTAGCTATTACACAGATGAAGGGCCAGGTGCGGTTTTCGGGTGGGAACACCGAAACTTTTGGGGTGAGGCGGAAAAGGTCAATATTGATTTGACGTTATCTGCGTTAGAGCAGTCACTGGATTTTGCCATGGATAAGCCGTTTTTCTGGCGGCATGATCAGTCGCTGGTTTTGGGTGCGACAATTGGTCGTGAGGATAATGATGCATATTCTCAACTGGAAATTAGCGCAAATGCCGCGCTACAAAGGCAATTCTCCAAACGGCTTTCGGGACATGGAGGACTGGCATTTATCTTAAACAGGATTGAAGAAGACAATGATGATGAGGAGGAGAATTATGCACTGCTCTCTCCCTTTGCATCGTTGAATTATGACAGTCGTAACCATCCCCTGGATCCGCATCATGGATGGCTTTTGCGTACAACGGTGCGTCCGTATTTTGATGTGATTGGTCAGGCTGACCCGTTTCTGAAATTGCGTGCAAGTGCGCAAAGTTATCTCGAAATTCATAAAAGTGTTGTTTTCGCAGGGCGTTTTGTTCTTGGCTCTATTTCCGGAGGGAGTACCGATAATATTCCGGCGAGTGAGCGTTTCTATGCCGGTGGTGGCGGTTCTGTGCGCGGATTTGGGTATCAGGAAATCGGGCCATTCGAAGATGGTGATCCGCTTGGCGGGCGATCCCTTGCAGAAGGTAGCTTTGAGGCACGGCTGAAGTTAAGTGACACAATTGGAATTGTTGGCTTTGTTGACGCGGGGCATGTGAGTGACCAAACCTTTCCGGATTTCGGTGTTTTATCCGTTGGTGCGGGGGTTGGGGTGCGTTATTATACCGATTTTGGCCCCTTACGTTTCGATGTTGGTCTTCCGGTTAGTGGTAAGGAAAATAGCGATAGTAACTTCCAGATTTATATCAGTATCGGGCAGGCATTCTAAATGATGGTGAAAGCTCTCTATCCAATTTTAAAAAGAATTGTGCCAAGCATCGCATTTGTGATGTCTCTTGTTTTTGCCGTATTTCTTGCATCACCTTATGTCGTTTATGGGGTGGTGGAATGGTTGAATTCAAAAGGGGGAGAGGCCTTCATCACCGGGGTCGTTCGTACACAGGCGCATTTGATGGGCTATGAGGTGAAGTTATCCGCTCTTGATATTGCTTTGCCGGAAAAAATTACTGTGCGGGGCTTACGATTATCTGGTGGAAACGACCAAGATATTTCCCTTAACAGTTTCGAAATGAACTTCTCCGATGGTTTGAAGGGGAAGCTGACGGCTGATGCACTGTTATTATCTTCTTATAATATGACGTTAACGGGGGATTTTGCCTTTAATGGCACCACTTTGAAACTAAGCCATATTATTATGCGCTTTCCTGAGGTGGAAATATCCGGTGATGGGGCATTATCTCCGTTCTCAATGGCGTTTAATGGCCACATGTCAGGGGAGGTGAATGATCTCACGCCCTATGTTGATTTGATCGGCACAGACCATGATATATCGTCGTTGGTTTTTGATGTGGATGTGTCTTCCGGCTTGGGGTGGTCGGATGTTGCAATTCGCGCTTCTGCACCATCATATACTTATCTGCCTGCAGGGTATTCTGTGCATAATTTATTGTTTTCCGGCCATGTGAAAAATGCCAAACGCATTGATATTGAGAGTTTTACTGTTGAAGATGGTAAAGGCGGGCGTACGAAATTATCAGGCGTGTATAGCTTAAGCACGTCGAATATTGATATGAATGCGATAGCGGATAATTTCACAGCGCAAATTAATGATGGAATGATCGACATTCTTTTTGATGCAAATATTGATATGAAAGGGCGGGTAGATGCATTGAAATTGGCCGGAGATATTCTATTAAAGCAGACGGTAATTACTTTGCCTGAACGATTTTCGAATGCACCATCTGAATTAAATATCATACAGAATACACAGCAAGAAACAGGTGGTAATGCCGGAAAGAATATTGCCTTGGATCTGGAGCTTAAAGCACCGGAGAAGGTGTTCGTGCGCGGGTGGGGGCTGGATGCAGAATTTGGTGGTGCTCTAGATATACGCGGTAATGCACAAACACCGGAATTATACGGTGATTTATCAATATTACGGGGAGAGTTCTCCGAATTTGGAAAGAATTTTACCTTACCTGTGGCGCGTTTCTCTTTTGCAGGTCCTGTGCCACCAAGCCCAAGCGTGGATATTTTGGCTGAACATGATACAGGTGATGTGATCGGGAAAATACGAATATCAGGTATTGCGACCGATCCTGATATTGCACTTTCAGCAGAGCCACCATTACCGGAAGATGAGGTTCTTTCCCGTATTTTATTTGGTAAGTCGATGGATAATCTCTCTCCGTTTCAGATTGTACAGCTCACCAGGACACTTGCAAAATTCTCAGGGGCAGGTGGACAGGCTTCGTCATTTGATCCGCTCGGAACGGTGCGTCAGGGGATCGGTCTGGATGAACTGCACGTCGGTGTAGATGAAAGCGGAGAAGTGAACATCGATGCGGGAAAATATATTGCAGATGGCGTGTATCTTGAACTGGAGGGTGGCTCAGGAGAAGATAGTGGCAGCGCATCCGTTGAAATTGAATTAACACCCAATATCACATTGGAAAGTGAAATTGGACAGGACGCGCGTGGTGGTGCGGGTATTTTCTGGGAATGGGATTACTGATTTTCGTTTATTCCATGATGATTTCTTTGATGAAAATACATCCCTTCTTAATATCGTCAATAATCATATATAAAGACGGTATCAGGACAAGTGTCAGGAATGTCGCAAATATAATACCGTATCCTAAGGAAATCGCCATTGGGATAAGGAAAAGAGCCTGACGAGAGGTTTCAAACATCATTGGTGCCAGCCCAACAAATGTTGTCAGAGTCGTTAGAAGAATAGGGCGAAAACGTTGGGTTGCGGCATGAACAACGGCGTCAAATAATGCCATGCCATCATGGCGTTTTCGGTTTGCCAAATCGATTAGGATGAGCGAGTCATTAATCACAACACCGGATAAGGCAATGATTCCGAACATGCTAACCAAGCTAAGTGAAAAGCCCATGATATAATGCCCGATAATGGCTCCAACGACACTAAATGGTATGGCAATCATAATCATGATTGGTTGGACATAGCTTTTGAATAGAATGGCTAAAATGCCATACATGACAAAGCTAACGATGATCATACCATCTCCCAATGCGGATAGAGATTCGAGCATATCAGCCTGCTGTCCTTCAAAGGAATAGGACAACCCCGGATAACGTTTTTGTAATTCCGGTAAGATGTCCCCTTGTATTGAGGACAGAATTAAGTTTGTCTCTGATGGTGGATCGACATTGGCCTGAACTGTAACGACCCGCCGTCCTTCGCGCCGACTTATGGTGGTGTATGCACGTCCCTCTGTTGCCTCAACAACATCGCTTAGCATGACATCACTGCCGTTTGGTGCTTTAATCATCATGTTCTGGAAAAAATATGCAGATTCTCTTTCTTCTTCTGTCAGTTTAACCAGAATGCGAACTTCATTCCGTCCGCGTTGCTGTTTGGCGGCTTCACTTCCGTAGAAACTACCGCGCACTTGCCTGCCAACATCTGTTGGTGTCAGGCCAAGCGTATAACCCAGATCCGTCAGGGTAAAGTCGAACTGTTTCTTACCTTGCTCTGCCCCGTCATCAATATCTTGTGCACTTGGGAAGTCCTCCAATGCTTTGGCCAGAGCAATTGCCGCTTCTTCCAGAGTGTCTGTGTCATTGTGTCCTAGCTCAACAGTTAAATCGGCACCCGCACCCGGGCCACCTTGGTCGGCTTGAAAGGCAAGGCTTTCCAGCCCCTCAATCATACCGATCTTACTGCGCCAGAGATCAGTGAAGTTTTCTGTGCTGATGGTGCGGGTATCTGTATCTGTCAGATATGCCTTTATCTCAACTGTATTTTCATTAACTGAGGTGTATATGCCGCGGGATAATTGTTCTTTTCCATTTTCGTCGATGATTTCGTGCGCCGCAGAAATCATACGATTTTGAACGTCGTTGATTTCTTTTTCAGGCGCCCCGACCTTTAGAACTGCTTTTGCGTAGGAGTAGTCAGCCTCTACAATAGGAAAGAGCTGTATCCCGACATATCCGCCGCCGACATATCCGCCCATCACAATAAGAACGAACATAAAAACTGAAAGGGAAATATACCGGAAAGAGACAGAGATCTTTAGGAATGGTGCATATATATTTTGCACAAATGAGTCAAAGCGTTTGTTGAAGCCTTTCTGGAATGAAATGATAGAAAGAAGCGCTTTATTTTTAACTTTCTTTGATTGTTTGAAAGTCAAATGGGCAGGAAGAATAAACAGGCTTTCCAATAGGGATAGAATAAAGGTCGAAATAACAATCATGGGGATAATGCTAAAGATTTTCCCCATAAAGCCGGGCATGAATAGCATGGGGGTAAAGGCAACAATGTTTGTTATAACACTCACCATGACCGGAATAGACATTTCACGCACACCTGTTACAGAGGCCTGTAGTGGCTTTATACCCATTTCACGCTTATGATAGATATTCTCGCCAACAACAACCGCGTCATCAACAACGATACCAAGGGCGATAATGAAGGCAAACATTGAGACCATATTGATTGAAAAGCCATCGACTGTCCCTAGAATCAAAAACGCGCCCATATAAGATATCGGGATACCCATGCTGACCCAGAAGGCGAGGCGTATGTCCAAGAATAGGGCAAGAAAAACGACAACCAGAATAAGGCCAAGCAAGCCATTGTTAATTAAAAGATTGGCCCGTTGTTGGAACATAATCGAGCTGTCTTGAGTGATTAAGATATCAATTTCATCAGGCAGTTCATTTTTAAGATTCTTGATAACTTTACGTGCGGCGGCGGAAACACCACTCGGTGTTTGTTTGCCGGTGGTGTTTATGGTCATCTCAATGGCAGGTTTGCCGTCAAAATGCGCATATTTTATCTTATCTTCAAATCCTTCCGATATGGTTGCAATATCACTAAGATATACGGTGGCACCATTTGCATTCTTAATGATGGGAATGTCTTGGAATTCGTCGGCATAATCTCTGCGTTCATCCATACGAACGAGAATTTCTCCTGCAGATGTTTTTAAAGAACCACCGCCAACTTCGATGGATGTGTCCCTGATAATAGTTGAAATTTCAGGAATACTAAGGCCATAACGCCGTAAATTTTCTTGTGAAACTTCTATATGAATTTCGTGATTGAGAACGTTTGGAAATTCGACAAGGTTAATATCGTCTTCGGCTTCAAAGCGATCTCGAACCATTTCTGCGGTATTGCGCAAGACAATCTCACTAACATCACCGTGGAGCGTGATATTCAAAACGATTTCCTGATTTGTGGCGAGGCTGACGGTTAGGTTTTCCGCATCGACAGGGAATGTTGTGATTTGATCTACGGCTGTTTTTATATCTTGTGTTATACGAATGGATTCATCGGCGCTGGATTCTTCTATTTCTGCCAAAACATGACCGTATCCTTCATATGCGGATGACGATATTTCTTTAATACCATCGACATCTTTTATGGCATCTTCTATGGCAAGGATTATGCCTTGCTCGACTTCTTCCGGGCTTGCCCCGGGGTAGTTCATTGTCGTGGTAACAAGGTCTACCGAGAATTCAGGGAAAACTTCTTGTTTGCTTTGGCCAAGGATCAGAAAACCACCAATGAGGCAGATAAGCATAAAACAATTCGCGGCAACAGGATTAGACGCCATCCAACGTAGTGGACCAGGCGCAATGTGTTTTAGTTCTTCTTCGTCAAAATGGCTCATAATGCTCTGATACCTGAATTACTGTTCGTTGTTTGTCGGAAGGATTTCCATACCGTTTACAGGGGTTATAATGTTTGATGTCACGATATTATCTCCGGCCTTCAACCCATTTGTTATGTAGGAGAAGTGCCTGTCTTGATGGGCTATTTCGACGGTCTTTATTGTTAAAATTCCGCTGCGCTCTATCCATATTGTGTTGTTATCGCGTATATAAGATCTGGGGATGCGTGCAACATTTTTAAGGGATTTACCCGCAATGGATACACGTACAAAGTCCTCAAGAATAAGAGGTGACTGTTTCACATTTTGATCTTTTTGTTCAATGAGCAGGGGATCGGCAACAGATATAATGACATTAGCCAACCTGCTTTGCTCGTTCAAAACACCTGTAACACGTAAGAGCGTCCCCATTCTTTCTCCGCGCCCTCCATCGAGAATAATTGTGGCTTGTGAGGCTTGCTTTGTTTGTGTTTGAGGGATTGTAATCCATTTGAGTGCTTGCACGGGCAGTTCAACTTCAATCCAGTATTCAGTCGTGTCAACCAATGTGGCGATTGTATCTTGCGTCGATACAACATCTCCCAGATTTGAAAAACGTTCACTAATCAAGGCGTTGAACGGAGATACGATTGAGGTTCGGCTTAAGCTCAACTTTGCCAAATCCAAATTGGCTTTTGCCGCTGCCAGATCTGCACGTGCCTGTTGAAGCTGTGGCTTTCTAAGGGCTAAATCACTGCTTTTTAGCTTTTTCCCGGTGCTTTTTTCAAGGATTTTAAGCTCATCCTTTGCGATTTGTTGTTGCCCTTGTTCTAACGCATAAGAGGCTTGTGCGCGTTGAAGGTCGGCTTGCCTCACTTTTATATCAAGAGCATAATCTGCCGGATCTATTTTCAGTATTTCATTGTCGGTGTGGAAAATGCCGCCGGGAATAAATTCATTCGAGGTCTTAATTATTTTGCCGGAGACTTGCGCCTTTATAGACATTTGACGAGCCGGCTGCACCTGTCCCATAGCTTCGATAGTGATCGGATAATTGCCAAGTTTCACAGGTTCGATTTTAACAGGAATGACAAGTGTTTCTTCTACGACCTCTTTTTCCGTGGCCTTGGGATTATTGATGAAATAATACGCAATCCCGCCCGCGATGCAAAGGATGAGAAGGGCGATCATTGCTCTGAATGCACCAGAGGCGTTGTGTAGGTCATTATCATTATCTTCAGTCATCTTTAATGTCCTTCATATATCTTCTTGATAATCCCCTGCGATACACTTGGGGATATATGTTGTGCCCAGCTACGCCCACCTAGTACGCGATAGAGCGTCACCCTGCTTTTCGCTTGTGCTAGTTTTTCTGTGGCGATTTGTTGCTCTAACGATTGTGTGCTGTTCAGGCTATTCAATACGTTGATATAGTTACTGCTTCCATTGGCATAGCTTAGCTGTGCTTGTTCCAGAGTTCGTCTTGCCGCTTCCAGTTGTTTTTCGAGTGCCGCTATCTTTTGGTCTGTGTAAATATTTTCGGTTAAGCTATTTTCCACATCGTTGACGGCATTGAGAACAACATCTCGATAGATATGAAATCGTTCATCAGATAAGGCTTCTTGGCGAATTTGCTCTGCTTTTCGTTGTCCTCCGTCAAAAACCGGTGCGGAGAGCTGTGCGGCAAGATCTAAAAGCCATGTGTTAAACAGGCTTCCTAGTTTTGTGGCATTTGTGGAGTAGGTGGCAGATAAATCAAATTGTGGCAAACGATCTGCCCATGCGGCTTTGGCGGCCCAATTGGAGGACTGAAGGCGTAGCCATGCAGCCTCTATATCCGGGCGATTTCCAAGAAGTTCTGACGGTAAACCTGCATCAGGAATGGCAGTTGGCGCCGGAAATTTTTTCTTTGTAACGCGTAACCCATCATATGGCACCATTCCCATTAGCGTTGATAGATTGTTTGCGGCTTGCTTTTGCGCGGATAATATATCCGGTAGCTGTGCTTGCGAACGGGCGAGGGTTTCTTCTTGTTGGAGAACATCAAGCGCGCTGGATGTTCCCATTTCAAAACGCTTTTCCTGTAGGGATAAAACGGTTTCATTGATATCGATCTGACGACGAATAAGATCTGCCTGTTCCAATAATGAAAGAATATCGAGCCAATTTTCAACGATAGACGCACTCAGGCTTATGGCTCCGGCGTAAAGATCTTCTCGGCTTGCCTGTTCTTCTAAGAGATCTGATGTGTAATTAGCATGGTTTTTGCCCCATAAATCAATTTCAAAGCTGGCTGCACCGGATAAGTTGAAATCCGATGACCCTGCATTATCACCATTTTGTGTGCCTCTATCAGCGTTCACGTTAAGTGAAGGGAGGCGCGAGGCGTTGGTGCGTGTTCTCAGTGCGCTGGCCTGTGCCAGGCGTGCGCGTATTTGATTAAGGTCGGGATTGTTGGCAAATGCCAAAAGCATAAATGTATTAAGCTCTTCATCCTCATAGACATGCCACCACCCTTGTTGTGCATAGTCGTTTAAGGATTCTGCGGTGATCTCGGTATTATCTTGATCTTGTGTATAGGGGGTATCAAGCGAAAATTGCGAAAAACGCGCACCAATATCGTGCATACAACCTGAAAGAGAAAGGCTGCATAAGAGTATAGCAGGGAAACGCAAGTATGCCCGCATGTATGGATTATCCTTATAACACAATTTTATTATTTCATACGTTGTAGCGCGTATTACCCGTCGTTTAAATATTTAATTTTTCTGATATACGATTTTTTTTGCTTTTCCTGTGATGATGTTGGGGAAGAAAAGGAACATGCAGTTGAAGTTTCTGAGCCTGTTGCTATCCTTAACCTTAAGTATAAAAGGAAAATTCCCATGACACAAAAACGCATAATGTTTATGGCTGCGTTACTGAGTATGCTTGCGGGGTGTGTGACAATCGCGGAGCGTGGCTTATCTGTTGAGCCTGAAGAGACGCGTGAGGCCGCCTTATCAGGGGGGCTGAACCCTGATGCATATTTGCCGTCAAAGAGCAGTCATTCCCTGACGTCATGGTGGACATTTTTTGAGGATCCAGTTCTTATTCGTCTTGTTGAGTCCTCATCCAGCCTGAACCCTGTTGCGCGGGATTTGCCGCGTAATAACTTAAGTGGCTCTTTTGAGGAAGAGGCTTTGCGGTCATATTATCGTAAACCGGAATTACGTCTGGTTGTTGAAGTCGTGCAGAGCTATTTGCGTTATCGCTATTTGCAAAATCAGGATTTGTTGTTGCTTGAATATGTACAACAGATTTCGCGGGGCGCTTCCACTCCGCAAATTGAACGAGAACGCGCTTCCTTACAAAATCAGCATGATAAATACTCTTTGCAAAAAAAGGACCTGGTCGCGAAAATCTCACGTATCACCAAGTTGCTACCCGAATATGTTGAGCAAATTATACGTAATCATCATGCCTTACCCAAGGCAGACGTTACGCCGATTCTGGTGAACCCGGCTTCTATTATGATGGGGGCAAATGATATCATGGTCGCGCGTGTTCTATTGACACGGGATATCCCATCCATATCAGAGCAGCAGACACAAGATCTATTTGGGCGTGATATGTTTGGCACGTTTTTTGGTGTTTCTGATGATATCTTTACGGGGCCAGACGCCTTGTGGAAAGTGTCGACAGGAAGGGCGGTTGAGCGTGTTGCGCTGGACACGTTTGAAAAGATTTATGGTGATGATCCGGCGTATATCGAATTTCGAGAGCGCATTTTATCTTACCTGATGGATGTTGAACATGCCCTTGTCTCCTATGCTTATATGCATGAACAACACAGTGTGTTGAAAACAATGCAGGATAGTGCAGAAAGTGAGCAAGAGTTCTTTAATGCACGAAAGGCAACCTTACGCGCAGAATATGAAATGGCAAAGATGTTGGTAGATCTTTATAAAAGCCTTGGGGTTTATTAGGGGGCTAATCTGATGCGTTTGTTTAATATTATTCTCTCACTTTTCATTTCTGTTTTGGGTGTCTGCGCAGTTGGTATGATGCTCTTCCATGTGTTTTCAGATAAGAAATGCGGTGATAAAGATCGCCTTGCCGAACGGCCTGTCGTGCATAAAGAGGACATTGGAAGCTGGAGCTATGAGTGTGAGAAAGACAAGGCGGGACGTGATACGTGTTATGGGTATCAACGTATAGAGAACCCAAAGGGAGAGGTCGTTTTATCTGTTCGCCTATCTGTTGTTGCGCGTGGTAATGATATTCTACCTCGGTTGAAACTGATTGCGCCAATGGGTACTTTTTTACCAACCGGTATTGATTTGTATTTTGCAAAGGAAGAGCCGTTTACCGTTCCGTTTCAGTTTTGTTTGATCGAAGATAATGGGTGTTTTATCAACTTGGATTTAGGGCGTGATGTTACGCGATTATTCCGTGAAACACAGCTTTTCTATGCGGGCTATACAATGGTTGGGGGAGACGATATACGGAACGCAGTATCCGTAAATGGATTCGATGATGTTGTCTTACGTTTAACCCAAAGATTTTCTGAGGGGCAGGTTATGAAAGAAGATAAGGGCGACTAAGCCATGATAATACAGACCACAAACCCCGCAACGGGGGAGCTGATCAAGGAATACACGTTATATGATGATCAAAAAGTTGAGGAGGCGCTCTCTCTTTCTGAGGAGACATTCAAACAGTATAGAACACGTCCGTTAGATGAGCGCATCGAACTTATCCTGCGAGTAGAGGCTTATCTTTTAAGGCATAAGGCACAGTTGGCATCCCTTATGACGCAAGAGATGGGGAAATTATATAGTGCGTCATTATCTGAAGTCGAAAAATGTGCGGGGCTTTGCCGTTATTATGCAGATCATGCGTATATGTTTTTGCAAGATCAAAAGGTTGATGTTGACGCATCTCGTAGCTTTATTCGTTATTTGCCGATAGGCCCTGTTCTGGCCGTGATGCCGTGGAACTTTCCATTATGGCAGGTTTTTCGTTTTGCCATTCCAACGTTAATCGCCGGTAACACAGGGGTGCTAAAACACGCATCTAATGTATCTGGATGCGCACTGGCAATTGAAGAAATCTTTCATGCATGCGGATTTGATAGGGGGGCCTTTCAGACGTTGCTGATCGGTTCTGATAAGGTTGCCTCTATCATTGCAGATGCACGTATTCGTGCGGTGACGTTGACCGGGTCTGAATATGCGGGGTCTGCTGTGGCGATGCAGGCGGGGAAGCATATTAAAAAGACCGTGCTTGAACTTGGGGGGAGTGACCCCTTTATCGTTATGCCATCTGCGGATCTGGGAATGGCTTTGGATTTGGCCGTAATCGGACGTGTGCAGAATAATGGACAAACATGTATTGCGGCAAAGAGGTATATTATTCATGAGAATATATATGATGTGTTCAAAGAAAACCTGATCGCACGCTATCAGGCGTTAAAAGTTGGTAGCCCAATGGAAGAGGGTATTGATATAGGCCCGTTGGCAACGCCTCAAATCTTGAAAGAAATTGTTACGCAGGTGGATGAAACAATAGCCATGGGAGGCGTGAAGTTATGTGGTGGAGATGTTTTTGATGGGCCGGGAAATTTTTATCGTCCAGCATTATTAGAGGATATTCCGGTTCATAGCCCCGCATATCAAGGGGAGCTGTTCGGACCTGTTGGCTTGTTGTTTAAGGTATCTGATATGGATGAAGCCATTCAATTGGCAAATGATACGCGCTTTGGCCTTAGTTCTGTTTTGTGTTCTCAAAATGAAGTGGAAATTGAGGCGGCAATTAATGAACTGGATTGCGGCGCAACCTTTATCAATGCATTAACGGCCTCTCATCCCGCACTTCCTTTTGGCGGAGTGAAATACTCAGGATATGGCAGAGAGCTATCTGCGCTGGGCTTGTATGAGTTTATGAACGCCAAAACGATTGTGGCACAAGGTATCTAGAACCATTTTTCTTTTGATAATTTTCGATACAGGAATGGAGTAATGCCCCCATTCCTTATAAGGATCAGCGTTCATTCTTTACCTGATTATAGGCAAGAACGGCAAATAGGAATGTTCCACCGATAATGTTTCCTGCGCATGCCGCAAATAAGAACCAGAAACCTTGTAAGAAGTCGATTTGTTGTTCAAGGACGAGGAGGAAGGCTTCTGCAGATCCCGCTACAATATGGGCAAAATCTCCGATTGCGATGATATACGTCATAAGGATAATCACCCAGACTTCACTGCCTCTTGCACTTGGTAACATCCACACAAGACATGCAATTAAAAAGCCTGCAGGAATAGCCATTTGAAAGACATGCAGAGGGGTTTGATCTACGGCATGCCGTGAAATATCGACAAAAGTACTTAATAGCTCGGGGGAGACAAAGCTCATCTTACTAACCAGTAGGGCGGCAATAAATGTTCCGATAAAGTTTGTTAGAAGGACAACGCCCCATAATTTTGCTGTACGGGAGAAGTTGCGTTTTGTCCGTTTTTCAAGAAGCGGTAAAACCACGGTAATTGTATTTTCAGTGAAAAGCTGAAAACGTCCAATAATGACAATTACAAATCCGAATGTGTATCCCAGATTTTCTAAAAGAAAGTAATTTCCGCTCTGAGGTAGGTTGTGTCTTAGATATCCTTCGCAGAATAATGAGAAGCTAATGCATAGCCCAGCAACAAGTCCGGACCAGCCCAGAGATGGAAGAGATCGTGCAAGCTCTTCTTCGCCTTCTGTCGCAATGATTTCATAGATAGTGGGAGAGGCAAGACGAAGTTTTTCGTCAATATCATCGGAGGAACTGCTCATACACGATACCTTTTAATTTAGCTGGAATTGATTGTGGAAGATTAGAAGCAGCTTTACCAGTGCCTTTTTATATGTATGCATGCTTATGAACGCTTTTATTGAGACCACCACATATAGAGCAGTGGAATCCATATAAAGGTTGTTGTGATCGTGCCTTTTACGGCCTGATAAAGAACCCATATCCAAAAGACTTCCTTACCCGGTGCTTTAAACGGGAAGATCTTGGGGATACCCCATGCTCTTTTTTTCTCTTTTATTTCTTCCATAAGTGTTATCCTTGTGCAGATTAGTCACATATTTAGCAGGATAAAGTCAATGGTAGGAATAATAAAAAGAAGTATTTATGCAAACATAATCGGTCTGTGTTTAGGCGTTGTATTCGTTCCATTTGTTTCTGGTCTGTCATATGCAAAGGATGCTTCAGTGATTGCCGCATTTGAAAAGGCGCATATTCATTCTGTGAATAAACAGTGTGTCGGGCAGTGGGAAAAACAAATTTGTATGAAGGCATTATCTGAAGCCAGCATGGCTATGGCATCCAAGTATGCAGAGCGTTTGAACCAATCAGGTAATGGAAATCAGATGGAGCCTTTAAAGCAAGGTTGCGCCGCATCTACAGCAGCCATGAAAGTGAATGTTCCGGCTTATGCAATGAAAAGTGCCTTAACAGAGTGTGCGAATACGGTCTCGGATGTTGTCGATACAACAGGTGTGCAGCCTGATATAAACCTTTATCAAATCCTTATTGCCGGTGTTCTTTGTATTGGGAAAGATCAGCAATGCGCCATGTTAGAGGCACAGTTCGCCATACTCTCTCAGCAGTAGCAGTATATATTATCTGTAAATCGTACTTGCGGATGCTTTAAGGTAGCCAAGAAGCTCTTCTGATGCTTCTCCTGTTATGCTTAATCCAGCGGCGCTTTGGAAGTTCTCGATGGCATTTCGTGTCATCGGGCCGGTCATACCGTCCACCGGGCCCGGATATAGACCACGGCGCATCAATTCTTCTTGAATACGTGCAATAGTATTGTTACCTGCCTGAGAAGATGGTTGGTTACTATATATGGCGTGGTTGCGCTGCATATTCTCAACGATACGATTTACATCTTCGATATCAATGCCGAGTGACGTTGCCAGTTGATCTAAGGCAGATTGTGCTTCTGGACTGCCTTGGTCTGCGGCACTTTTATACCAGCTCAATGCCAAGTCAGGCTGTGTTTCACCAAGAAGGCCATTTTCGTATATAAGCCCCAAATTATAGGCGGCTTCTACAACGCCGTGATTTGCGGCTTGTTCAAAATACCGTGCAGCACGTGAAGGCGTGTATGGAACACCGATTCCTTCAATATAGGCAATGCCCAGATTATATTGTGCTTCAGGGTGATCCAGATCTGCGGCTTCACTATAGAGGGAAATAGCGCGTGAAATGCTCTGTTCAACACCTAATCCTTGATGGTAAAGGACACCCAGATTATATTTCGCATTTGCGATGTTGTTGTTTGCCGCCTCAGTAAACCAGAATACCGCACGTCCCAGATTTTGTTTTATTTGTCCATGCCCGGCAACATATATTGCGCCCAGATCGTGTTGTGCTTCAGGCACACCGTTAAATGCCTGAGTTTCAATCTTTTTGGCAATGTCTGTTAGGCTGTTATCCGGTGCAATTCGTCCTTTTAGGGCATTAATGTAGGCCTGATTATTGTTATTTTGTACAATGGCAGGCTTCGCGACATGCGTTTCGATTAAAGGCGCTGTCCTTGTTACCGTTTCTTGTGGTGTAGGGGAGGCCTTATCACCTGCGGTTAAACTTGACGGTTCAATATCGTTCAGGCGCTTTGCCAGATCATTAGGTGCATTTTCAAATGCATCAATCATTTCTTGTTCATTTTGGATATTAATGGGTCGGGCTTGCACATTTTCTTCGGCGTGAGGAGGCAGTGCTGATCCCTTATGGATCGTAATACCGTAATCTTCTTCTGTTTGATTCTCCGGTGCAGTACCGAGACCATTTTGTTTTGCCGCATATTCGTTTTGCTCTGTGGATTGCGTAGTCGGCGTAATATAGTTTGTCGTTTTATTCTGTGTGGCCTGAGGTGCTGTGGTTGGTATTGCAGACTCTGGTATATCGATACTTACACGGGCAGGAGAAGCCTGTGTTTGTGTTTGAGCATAGTTATGCGGGCTTGGTTGTTGCGCAGAGCTCATGATCCACCCGAGAAGCAAAACCACCACCATCATAAGTGCCAAGCTGGTCGATTGAATGCGCACTGGTTTGCGCCACCATGGCATGAGGGCTTCTTCTTGAAGGCGACGATTAAGATCCACCGGATCGGCTTGCATTGTTTGATCGGATATTTGCGGCATATCAATGCCGGCAACGGCACCTTGATCGGTTAGAAGAACCATGGCCTTTGCGTTTAGAGCATCCCGCGTTTCAATCACGGCTTGTTCAATACGTTCAACTTTACGCAAAATGCGGTTGCGATCTTCAATCGCCTTGTCAATTTTTCGATCAAGTTTCAGATATTCTGATCGGGAATCCTCAATTTTGTTGTCCAGCGCTTCTTGGCGTGTCTCTGTTTCACTCACCCGTTTGGTGAGGTCGACATAAGTCGCGACGCTGCTAACCATTTTTTCGTTGTGTTTCTTCTGGGCGGTCTCAATTGTTTTCTGACGCTTGGTAATGATTACATCCCGCTTTTTCTGCTCATCAACCTGTTTTTTTAAGGTCAGTAAGGATTCGTCATAATTATCGCCTTTTTCTTCCAGTTGCTTAACCAGGTCTTTGGCTTCTTCCAGTTGTTTTAGGGTGTTTTCCACCTGTGATTTGACGTTTTGCTCAACGCGTGCGGTTTTTTTGCTGCTCTCGTTTTGTTTGCGCGCAACTTTTTGTTCCAGATCAATATAGTCTTCTTGCTGCTTCTTTGTTTGCTCTTCTATTGATTTGATGCTGGCTTTATATTGTGCAAGTTGCTTTTTAAGATTTGTGTTTTCTTCTTTTGAGCCCTTTAACTTTGTATTCAAGGACTTCAAAAGCATTAAAATTTGCATTTGTGTGTTATCAGCAGGCATCACCGGATCTGCTTTGGGGGAGCCGTTTGCTGCGGATATTGCCTTGCGTTTGGCGGCTGCCGCGGTACGCTTTACATCATCATTACCAGCATTTTGAAAGAAGACACGGCCTTCGGACGTTTTTGTAAAACCCATGAGAACACCTCGGGAAGAAAATTACTCTGCAATATGTATGTAAAATTTATAAAGGTATTTTGGAAAATCCGCCAAGTTTTTAAAGCCATGCAGGGATTTATTCTCTGGATAAGTCCTATGCTTTTCGGGCGTTTCCTTCAGATTTTATTGTTGGCGCTTTATTCATGAATATGGATCTGGATAGTAAAAAGTAAAGTGGTGCAGGTAAAAAATGCATGATTTTGGCAATGCGTGTGAAGCGTTTCGGGAAATGGATTTCAAAAGCTTTGGACGCTAAGCCTGCGGCGATGGCATTGGCCGCTTCTTCTGCTTCAATGATCATCGGCATTGGAAAATCATTTTTATCTGTTAGGGGGGTGCGAACAAAGCCAGGGTTTATGATCTTAACATCAATGTTATTGCCTTTTAGTTCGCATTTCAGGCTTTCCGCATAGTTGATCAATGCGGCTTTGGTTGCGCAGTAAGGCTGACCGTATGGTAGACCGCGATATCCCGCGACAGAGCCGCATAATGCAATCTGGCCAGAGCCTTGTTCCTTAAAAAATGGAATGGCAATATCTGTGATATTGAAGGCGCCTTTTAGGTTTACATCAATCATTTCATGGATGAAATTGATGTCTTTTTGCGTGCCGTCATGGGCGCTGTATAGGGCGGCCATAAAGATGATGCTATCAAGTCTGGGGAATGTTTCTGATATTGTTGTGTGGGCGTTGCGTAACGCCATTTGATCTGTTGTGCATAGAGGCAACACCAAGTGGTCTTCGCCGCGCATCTCTTGCTTCAGGTGGTTTAGTTTCTTTTCATTTCGTGATGAAACAGCCAGTGTCGCGCCGCGCTTTGATAACTCCTTGGCCAATGCATGGCCGATGCCGCTGCTTGCGCCGATAATCCAGATGTATTTTCCGCTATATCCGGTCATTTGAATAATGTTTTATATTGCTCTTCACTAAACCCGAGATAGGTCATATCCCCGATCATAAGGAGGGGGCGTTTGATCACGGATGGATTCTCCATGCCCAGCTCAAGAGCGCTTTGTTCATTGGTTGTGGATTTAATTTCTTCTGATAGATTGCGCCATGTTGTGCCGCGCTTATTGATGGCTTTGTCCCATCCATGTTGCTCTATTGCTTTTGTAAGTGCATCTAAATCTGCGCCTTGCTTTTTATAATTGTGAAAAGTGTACGCAATACCGTGTGCATCCAGCCATTTTAAAGCCTTTTTTACTGTATCACAATTTTTTATGCCGTAGATCGTAATCACGTCTTTTGCTCCTGATTCTTATTGGATTTCGGAAAGTATCCGGCTTATATCATCGCCCAGCCAATCGGTGACCCCAACAACTTTATGTTTGATGCCGCCGTTTTTATCAATGATAAAGCTTTCCGGAAACATGCGTGTTTCAAATAGGGGTGGTGTGACCATCTTCGGGTCATGTGCGATGAGTATATGGTCTGGTGCTATGTCGATTTCAAGCCTGTTGAAGAAATCGGTGATTGTTTGCGTATCACGGTCAACTGATATGGCGATGAACACTGTTGTGTCTTTCTCACGATTGGCAAGCGTTATCAGTTGCGGCATTTCTTTTACGCACGGGCTGCACCATGTTGCCCAAAAATTCAACAGAACGGTTTTCCCCTGAAAGTCGGAAAGCACATATTCTTTCCCATTAAGGTCTGTAAGTGTAACATCTGGAGCCTTAGTGAAATCTTGTGCCTTATCGCTTTGCGCGGTTTTAACTTGCTTTGTCGGTTGTGCATTCATATCCCAAAAGGCGAATAGGCCGGATAAAACAAGGGCAATAATGACCAGAATGATTTTATGCATGTTCTTCTTTCCTTTTGTGGAAGACCAAGATACAGCCAATGATAAACAGGCTTTCGCAAATGGTAAAGAGGCTGAGCCCCCAAATGGCACTGTCTGTAAAGCCATAAGAATGTAGCCCTACACCAAGTAGGTTAACCCCAAACCATGATAAAGCG
Organism: Alphaproteobacteria bacterium; assembly: GCA_050633505.1. Classification (GTDB taxonomy): domain Bacteria; phylum Pseudomonadota; class Alphaproteobacteria; order Micavibrionales; family Micavibrionaceae; genus UBA1672. Next base: position 586,481 of record JBOEGQ010000004.1, on the reverse strand, counting down.
AGGATGACACTAACATAAGAAAGGCCATAGAGAGTATGGCGGTTATTCATCTGCCCGCCAAGGCGTCCGTGTACGACCCAAATAATCCATAATACAATGAGCAACGCCCCGTTTTCTTTGGGGTCCCAGCCCCAAAAACGTCCCCAAGACTGATCTGCCCAAATCCCCCCCAAGACGGTTCCTATTCCCGTGAAGAGCAAAGCAAATAAGGCGGCCAAATGTGTGTGTTTAAAAAGCATTGAATCCGGGCGTTCTTCTCCGGTCCAGATCATTTTCCCGAGTGTGTAATGTGCAAGAATACTGGTCAGGGCGCAAAATCCGTATCCGGCTGTTATGCATAAGACATGGGTGGATAGCCAGAAATTTGTATTCAAAACCGCCGTTAGCATAAGCATGCTGTCACCGTCTTGATTGTGGGAAAACCCAAGCAAGTGTAAAATGGTGCCAAGGATTGTTCCAATCCATAACCATAACGGATTTTTGTTTTTATAATAGGCACTTATGACATAAGCGGAAATGACAAAACATACGAAAAGAATCGTTTCGTATAAGGTGCTGACTGGTGCACGTTCCAGAATATACATACGTGTCGCGATACTTAAGGATTGTATAGATAAGCTACTGATTAATAATGTAAAAGTGATGTTTTTAAATGAGGTGGCGCTTGACTTAAACAAGCTGGCCAAAAGCAGAGAGAGGGCGCATAATGAAAGAGCAAAGCTAACCTTAAATGGGTTCAATGTGTTGTAATAATATTCTGCTTTTAATGCTGCGGGTCTTAAATCGCTATGTTTTAAAGAGGTGGTGAGCATCTCCTCTAAGGTTTTATCCCATAACTCTGTTTGATTTGTGTGATACGCTGTTGCCAGATTTTGCCATTGTTCCAGATCGGTTTTATCAGCGCCCCATGGGCTGTACCAGGTTTTGTTGTTAGGCAAAACTTTAAATAAGCGCGCGTTTCGTCCTGCTTCTTCCAATAATGATAAGGTGTAAGATAGGTGGGTTAGGGCTTGTTCCTGATCTGTGTAGTTTCCAATTTTATCACTTTTTTGTGCGTAGATATCCCGTACGGCTTGGGACAGGTCCGTGTGTATATCAATGGTACTCAGATACGTTAGTGGTTTGCCGCTATAGCTTGAGAATGGCTCTTTCTCTATATCCGGCAGCGTAAATGAAAGAGGGAGGGTTAGGCTCAAACTTCCCAAAAGATCGCGCATTAATGTGACCTTTTGGTGTAACTTTATCAGGTCGCGTTGTTGCGTTGTCCATTGTTGTTTATCACCGCTTAAGATGGAATTTAAGAGATCTTGCCGTTGTGCCAGAAGTTTGGAGATCTCACCATATGAATAAAGTTTGTCCTTACGTCTATCCAGATGGAGTAACTGCAATACTTCGGGGTTTGTGATTTTAATGACCGGCATTTGTTCTGCGCGTGCGGGATCGAATAGGGTTTGTGTTAGCCATGCCATTGCGTTTTTGTCTTTGCCGGAAAGGCTTTTTAAATTACTTCTGGCGAAGCTGTCTATGGGTTTGATCCGACCTTCATGCAAGATCGGTATTTGCGCCAGTTTTGCTGTCTCCATTTGTGCTTGCGCTGTATATGGGGGCATAATGCAGCCAAGTGTGACGACAATGAAAAGGATGAGGCTACGCAATGTTCATCTCCTTTTCTATTATCTGAGTGTAAAAACGGACTAGATTATGGCGCACGTCTTGAGGATCTTTCAATGTGTTTAAATAATTCCGGAACTCTGCCGCCCCGTCAAAGCCTGTGCAATACCATGAAAGATGTTTCCGTGCAAAGGGAACCCCTTTTTTAGGGCCGTAATGATCGAGAATATCATCATAATGACGTAAAATCAGTTGAAGTTTTTCAGATGTGGAGGGTTCTTTTCCGGCTTTTCCGGTTTTTATATATTCCATGATCTGTCGTAAAAGCCATGGTTTGCCTTGCGATCCACGTCCGACCATAACCCCGTCTGCACCGGATTGATTTAAGGCCTCAATCGCATCTTCCGGTGTCAAAATATCACCGTTTACGATTAAGGGGATGGATATGGCATCCTTTACAGCGCGCACAGCTTTCCAGTTTGCCGTTCCGTTGTAAAGCTGATCGCGGGTTCGTCCATGAACGGTGATCATTTGTACGCCTGCATCCTCTGCTTTTTTTGCTAATGAGGGGGCATTGAGGTTGTTACCATCCCAGCCGAGGCGCATTTTAACGGTGACGGGGATATTTACCGCCTGAACCGTTTTTTTCATGATGTCTGTGGCAAGGTCTTCATCTTGCATCAGAGCAGATCCAGCCATTTTTTTTACGACTTTTTTTACAGGGCAGCCAAAATTAATATCGATGATCGCTGCGCCGCGTTCTTCGTTCATTTGCGCGGCCTCTGCCATGATATCGGGGTCGCAGCCGGCAAGTTGAACAGCCATGGGAAATTCTTCTTTGTAATCCTCATTCATCTTAAGGGAGTGGCTGGTTTTTTGAACCATTTCCCGACTGGCAATCATTTCTGAGAAAACCAAACCTGCGCCATAAGACTTTACCAGTTTGCGAAACGGTAAGTCACTGACTCCTGACATGGGGGCCAGAAAGACTGGGTCATTAATGGAAACTGTGCCGATTGTGAAGCTCATGCGGCTATATCTTTTCACGTTTTTATTCGTTGTTCACCTCGGTTTTACAAGGCTTCGTGCTTTGTGCCTAGTGCAAAAATAAATTGGCGGGTTTTAACGGGGGTTACAGGTCGACTGTGCCAATAGGCGCGGGGGCGATGGCTTGTTTTATCTGGCGTGTTATCTGCCTGATTTCTGCAGGTGTGTATTTGTTGTACGCATCTTGCACTTTACGTCCTAGGGCGTGCTCGGCGCTATAACTGCCGCCGAATTCTAACACCACCTGATCGTTAACCCATTCACGTAATTCTTTTTCGAATGACTTGTCTCTTCCACGTGGATCATCTTTATCGAGTACAAGCGCACAGTGCAAGGCGCCATCTCCTACATGGCCGAAATCACATAATGTTAATGTGTTGCCGTATTTTGCCTTTATCCCTGTTTCTATATGTAGGCGTAGGGGGATGATATCACTTCGTTTAACGGAAATATCAAATGCATATAGCGTGCCTGATTTTTGCACGCCTTCTGATAAGCCATGGCGTAACGCCCAGAGTTTTTCATCTGATCCGATAAGGGCGTTATCCAGAAGAGGGGGGCTGTTTTCCCATAGATTTGCCAAGGTGCTCTCAAGAACGTCGTCTAGTTCCTGCTCGGCTTCGCGTTGTGGCCATGATCTGCTGATTTCGATCAGTATTGCATAATCGGGGATGTCATCTTGTCCAAATGGAGAGGACAGGGACGGGCAATGATTAAGTGCGCAACGCATGGCGTTTTTGGACATGCCTTCAAAGGCGCTAAGATAGCTACCGAATGATTTTTCAATTTCGATCAAAAGATCTGTAATCGCGGACATTGATGAGGGAATGAGGAGTGCGCTGGCGCGTTGTTGTAGAAGTGGGGATACACGTATGATCGCCTCTGTAATAATGCCAAATGATCCGCACGACCCGATAAAAAGTTGCTTTGTATCAAATCCGGTATTGTTTTTATGCAAAGGGCAAAGCATATCAACAATTGTGCCGTTTTTATCGGCCAATACAGCTTTTAATCCCATAACCTGTTCACGCATACCGCGGTATTTTAAATAACGCGACCCGCCTGTGTTGGTTGATATCATTCCCCCAATGCAGGGATCTGAACCCAAATCAATGGGGATGTGGTATTGATTGCTCTCTAGTGCGTTATTGGCAGTAGATAATCTTGTGCCTGCATCGACATGAATAGATGCGTTTGCCACGTCAATGTCATGGACTTCATTCATGCGTTCAAGATTGATAAGAACTTGTGTACCACTGTCATCGGCAATTGATCCGCCGACAAGGCCGGTATTGCCGGATTGCGGAATGATGTGAATGTCGTGTGTTGCGCAATAAGATACAATGCGCGAGACTTGTTCTGTGCTATTCGGGCGAAGGATGCATAATGCATGTCCGTAATCGCCACGCGCACCGATATCATAAGCTGGCCGGGCATCCTCTGCCTGAATAAAGCCTTTATCATCGACTAAGTTTTGGAGTGCTGTAATATGCTGATCATTCATCACAGTTGGATAGTACGCCCAAATCGCAAGGTTATGAAAGCAGAATTTTCTGTACTTCTTGAATAAGTCCATCAGGGCGATATGGCTTGTCTAGGATGCTGTAGGAATCTAATAGGTTCATATCGGGAATTGAGGTCTTGATAAAACCGGTTGTAAATAAAACCTTCAAATCCGGCCTGAGATCCAGTGCTCTGGCAACAAGCTGTACGCCGTTAATTTCACCGGGCATGACAATATCGGTAAATAATAAATCAATCTCTTGGGATTGATCTACAAGGATTTTGAGAGCCTCATCCGCATTAGATGCCTGTAATATTGTGTATCCTTGACCTTCCAATATACATGCGGCAAGCTCTTTTATCTCTTCCTCGTCTTCAACCAGAAGAATGATTTCGTTGCCTTTTTTCAGCGTCTCTTTTTTCTGCGTATCTTTTTCCGCTTCTTGGGTGTTTGATGATTTGGGGAAGTAGATATCAAAGGTTGTCCCTTTTTTCTCTGTACTTGTAAGCTGTATAGTTCCGCCGCATTCTTTGACAAATCCGTATACCATACTCATCCCAAGTCCCGTCCCTTTTCCTGCTTCTTTGGTGGTGAAGAACGGATCAAAAATATTATCTTGTATTTCTTTTGGTATCCCCGCACCGGTATCTGATACTGTCAGGCGTATGTATGCTCCGGCACTAAGGTTTAGGTTGTGTGCCTCATGTACCGTGATCTCTGTGGTATGCGTCTGTATAGAAAGTTGTCCGCCATCAGGCATTGCGTCGCGTGCATTAACGCACATGTTAATGATCATATTTTCAAATTGTGTCGGATCAATATCGGTTAGCCATAAATCATCTGCGAGATCCAATGAAATGGCAATGCTTTGGTTTATCGTCCTTTTTAGCATGCTTTGTGTTTCATTTAAGATCGTATTGATGTTGGTTGCTCTGGGATTTAAAGTGCGTTGATGTGAAAAGATCATCAGGTGCTTAACCAGTTCTGCTCCACGCTTTGCCGCACGTTGCACGGCTTCGATCTTCTGGATGTCTTTTTCTTTGTTTCGTTCTTCGAGGGCATAATCATCTTTGAGTAGCTTTATATTGCCCAGAATAATCGTCAGTATATTGTTAAAGTCGTGCGCGATACCGCCTGTGAGTTTTCCTAATGCTTCGATTTTTTGTGAGTGGTTTAATTTTGCCTTGGTCTCATTCTGGCTGCGTTTGATGTTAAAGACGTGCCTTGCCTTTTCAATGGCAGACATTACGCTATCTGTTGAGAGATTGCTTTTTATCAGGTAATCCTGCGCGCCATATTTGATGGCATCGATGATAATCGACTCGTGTCCTTGACCTGTTAGCAATACAACCGGATAGGGGGCAAGTTCTGTTTCCGGGTTGTATATGCTTTTAAGAAGGTCAATCCCATCCATGTTAGGCAGCATAAAGTCCAGAAAGATACACTCAAAAGTATTATCTTGTATTTTCTTTAGTCCATCTTTTGCATTCTTGGCTTCGACGACATTAATCGGGGTACCGTTTCCTTCGGCGAAATGCCTGAATAACATTCTGTCAACTTTGTTGTCGTCAATAATCAGAATATTCAATGATGGTCTCCTGAAGTAAAAGGATGAAAGAAATGATGTATTCGATGTTGTTTAACAAAAACTAATATACATGAAAATAAGTCAATATTTTTACTTTTTTTTAATAATCTCCCTCTATCTTAGGTGTGAGTATTATGATACTTTTATCGGATCTTTGGTGCTCTGCCATTTTTCCACAGTTTTAAAAAATTTGATGAAGAGGATATAATTATGCGTATGGTAAAAAAATTAGGTCTATTGAGTGTGGCTTCTGTTTCTGCAATTGCATTTGCATCACAGGCTCAGGCGGTTGATGTAACAGGTGATGCGTCTGCTGAAATTCAAGAATCGTTGACGTTGGTACAAGATACTGCGATGGATTTTGCGACAATTATTGCAGATTCAACAGGTGACACAATTACTCTGGATACCGCGGATTCTGTATCTGCGACGGGTGCATCGACATTTACAGGTACGGCTGCATCAGGGGAATTCTCTGCAACAGGTACGCCAAGTGCGGCAGTTACAATTTCATTCAGTACAGGTAACACATTGGCTGGTCCGGGTGCTGCGATGGGATTAGGAAGTTTTACAAACAGTGCAGGTGGTTCACCGGCATTTGATGGATCTGGTGATCTGAATTTCACCGTTGGTGCGGATCTGACAGTGAACGCCGGTCAGGCTGGTGGTACGTATACTGGTACGTACACTTTGACTGTTGATTATCAGTAATTAGATACTTGTTATGATTTGAATGCCTCGCTACACTGTTGTAGTGAGGCATTTTTATTGTTGTTAAAGGGGCGTTGTTATGAATCGCTGTTTCTATGTTTTTCTTTGTTCTTTGGTTTTTGTGTTCGGGCTGACATCCGTTTCTTATGCGCAAGGTGGTGGCCTTGTTGTTAGTCCAAAACGTGTTGTGTTTAAAGAAGGGCAGCGCATTGTTGAGGTTCTGCTTGCAAATAGAGGTGATCAGGAAGAGCGTTTTCGTATCTCGATTGTTAATCGTGCAATGCAGGAAAACGGGCAACTTATTGAGGTGGAAACACCTGCGCAGGATGAGTTCTTTGCAAAGGGGCATATCAAGTATAGCCCACGTCAGGTTACTCTAAAGCCAAAAGAAACTCAGAAAATTCGTTTAATGTCTCGTTTGGCTGCCGATGCGCCGGAAGGGGAGTATCGCTCTCATATCCTTATTCAGGAAATACCGAAGGCCAAAAAAGCGGAAAGTGCATCCGGAGATGAAAATGACGGTGATCTGGGGGTGAGTGTGACGGCCATTTTCGGGATTTCATTGCCCGTAATTTTGCGTAAAGGGGATCTTGATGCGGATGTTTCATTATCCACACCTAAAATTCGCAAAGCCGGAGAAGATACTTTCTTGGATATTGCAATTAACCGTTCCGGAACAAAATCTATCATTGGAACAGCAAATGTTTTTGCAGAGTCGCAAAAAATTGGTATTCTAAAAAATGTGGCAGTTTATCTGTCAAGTCCCAAGCGTATTGTTTCCATTAAGTTAGACCCTGAGCGTGCAAAATCCTTATCTGGTAAAAATATTCGAGTCACTTTTGGTTCGGAAGAGGAATATGAAGATGCTCCGCCTGCGGAGTTTAGCTTCACCGCACCATAAATTTTGTACGCTTTTAGTTGGTGTTTTTCTTTTATATCCCTGCGTGGTGTCGGCGCAAGGTGTTGATGATCTTGAGAAAGCCGTGCAGGTCGATGCAACGTCCGAAGCACGTCCGGTTGCCGAATATGTAACAAGGCCGGATGATGACCTTTTACTTCTGACGCTTAATCTTGGTAATGTTATTTTACTGGATCTTTTGCTGGCATATGAGGATCTGGAAACGGGGAAATATTATATTTCTTTATCGGATTTTGTGAAAAGTCTGGAGTTTCCAATTGAAGTAGATCTTGATGATGGAAACGCATCAGGGTGGTTCCTTGATGAAAGCCGTCAGTTTTCGTTAAATCTTGCGGAAGGTCGGGCTGTCGTTGCGGGGCAGGATTATACATTGTCCTCACAGGATGTAGAGCGCCATGAAGATGGTATTTATGTCTCATTAGAACTGTTGCAGAAATGGTTTCCTGTCACATTGGATGTTGACTTCTCACAGTTGGCAATTGTGATTAAGTCATTAGAGCCATTGCCGATTGAAGTGCGTATGATCCGCGATGAAAAGCGCAAAAAAGTTTCAGATGGTTCACGAAGATTTCGTCATAAACGTTATCCTCTCGAAGAGGTTGATGATCCGCTCTTTACTTACCCAATTGCGAATATTAGTGCTCAAAGCCGTTATGATGGTCAGGAGGGTAATGATGAACGACTATCGGCCAGTACCTCGTTATTGGCGTCTTCTGTTGTTGCGGGGCAGGATTTTGTTCTTAGTGTAAATGATACCACGCAGGGCAATGCGCAAGCAGATATCCGTGCCACATTAAGTCGTAAGGATGTTGATGGTGATCTTTTTGGGGCAGGACTTAGTGAATATAGTCTTGGTGATGTGAATAGTGCAGCTATTCCCCTTCTTACAACAGGGGCGGCGGGGCGCGGTGTTTCCGTGTCCAGTTTTCCCTTTGGTTATTCTTCAGAGGCCCAATCCGGAACGGCGCAATTGCGGGGTGAATTACCGGTTGGTTATCAGATTGATGTTATGCGCAATGGTCAATTACTGGGGTTTCAGGAGGAGCCGGATGAGAACGGGGAGTATCTGTTTGATCTTGACGTTCTTCCCGGTTTAAACGTGTTCGAATTGGTTTTTTATGGGCCGCAGGGGCAAAAAGAGGTACAGGAGAAGCGCTTTTTTGTATCTGCAAATCCGATTAAGGATGGAGCCTTTGAGTTTAAGGCGGATTTTATTCAACGCGATACAAATCTGTTTACGGATCGCAATATTGGTCAAGATGCGGATCAGGGGAAATATAGGACATCAATTCAGGCGCAATATGGTCTGGGGGATCAATCGTCCTTATATGCCGCCTTTGCTGATGTCTCTGTTGAGGGAGAGCGCAAGCGCTATGGCTTAATGCGCTATAGTCGTTCTTTTATCGGGGTGCGTGCCGATTTATCTTATGCGCGTTCCAGTGATAGCGGGCAAAGTGCGAGTGTCCGTTTTCAGAGTGTGTTTCGCGGGATAAGCTGGCAGATGCAGCATGACTATTATAACAGGTTTGTGTCGGAAGACACGCTGCGTGCAAATTTAGGCGGAGATCTGGAGCACCGAACAAATGTCCGTTTATCTGGCTTGCTACCGGTGTTAAAAAATATACCGTTCTCTTTGAATCTTGAACGCTATGCCAATACCGATAAGGAGCAGCGCATTGAGTGGCAGGGGCGCCTGACGAAAAACATATCGAAATTACGTATAACGGGTGAGTTGTCTCAGGAAATAGAAACAAATGAAGATAGGGAAACAGATCTGGGATTTCAGGTGTCATCGCGTTTTCAGGATTTTACATTACGCGGTAATGTTGTGTATGCGCTTGAGCCGGAATATGAGCTTAATCGGGTAAGTCTTGATGCAGACTGGCGTATAGGTGATCGTAGCGTGTTAAGCGCAGGGGTAAGGCGTTCAGGTGCGGAAGACCCCGTTCATAGTGTAACCCTCGGGGCGAGCCATAATTTTGATGCGATCGGTCTTGGTTTTGATGTAACTTATGATGATACAGATGAGTTTAGGGCGCTTTTGAATACGGCATTCAGTATCGGTTATTCGCCACATGAAAGCAGTGTCTTTATGAGGCAAAAGCGTTTGGCACAAACGGCATTTTTCACACCAAGGGTCTTTTACGATCGCAATAATAACCATATCTATGATGATGATGATGCGTGGATGAGTGATGTGGGTTTTGTCGGTTCCCGTATTAATCGTAAAGCGTTTACGGATGAAAAGGGGCATGTTTTCTTAACGGGAGTTCCACCCTATAGGAGGGTAACATTGGATCTTGATGAATCATCTTTGCCAGATCCTTTTATGCGCTCTGTTGTGCCGCCTCGTGATTATATTTTGCGCCCGACACAAGGTGTTTATAAGGAATTTCCGGTGGTCCTCGTTGGGGAGGTGGATGGTGATGTATCTTTTGTGAAAAGGGGGCGAAGAAGAGAGGCGCAATCCATTACCGTACAGGTTGTTGATGCTGGTGGCGGAGATGTTATTGCACAAGGTGTTACAGAGTTTGATGGTTTTATTTGGATACAGGATGTTCCCATGGGGGATTATCATTTGCGTATAGACCCTGACCAATTACAAGAGCTTGGGTATTGCACGCCACTTGCACGGGATGTTTCCCTATCTGTGGAAGAGCCGTTTGTTTCCGCCGGTTCATTTATGTTGTGGCCGTCATTGCAAGAGGGGAAGGTTGGGATCGCGTTATCGGAATTGGATGAAAAAAAGGGGCTTGAGGCGCTTTGGGACTTAATCTCTGTTGATTTGGGGAAGGTGTTGCTTGATCGGAACAATTATCCTGCCTCTTATATTGTGCAGCATGAAGGGGATGATCGTTATCAATTGGTGCTTTATGATATGGATCAGGAGGTCGCAGGGCGGGTGTGTGATGCTCTGTTTAATGGGGAGTGCGCATTTATTAAGCCTGAGCACCAATATTGCCCCACATCCGTATTTGAAATTGCACAGGTGGCAGATGTCATGGCACATGCGGGGCGTGGGAAGTCTAATGGTGTTGAAGATGATCGTGGTGAAGACCTTGGTTTTGATGATCTTAAAGATCTAACAGAGGAAGATATTATTAAGGCTATTGGTAATTAATGGTGACTTGGTAATTGCCGCTATAGCTTCCTGTTTCTTGATTTGCGTTGACTTCCAGATCTGCACCAACGTGGAAGGTTAGTGTGCCGCTATTATTGAATGTGGGGCTGGTGCCTGCATTATGATTGAAGTTGTGCAGGGTTATCGTGTTGCTATTCCCTGTTAGAGATCCGTTCTGGAAAGAGATGCTTAATGGTGTGTTGGGTGTGCCTGATGCAGAAAATACGGCATATTGCGTGTTGCCGATTGGGGAAACATTTCCGTTTGTATTTGTAATGCTTCCATCAGGGGATAGGGATAGGGTGTCGCCATTTCCGTTGCTCATGACGAGTACACCAAAATCCATTGCTTGGTTTTCCGTGATGTGAATTGCTTGCCGGATTTCTGTTGATGCACTACCTATGATTGATCGTGCATTCGAAGGGTGCGCCACGATAAACATGCATGCGTAGGTTGCCGCAAAAAGCAGGATGTGTTTTTTTTGTAAATCTATATGTGTTTTTCCCCTCACACGCATGCGAAGATTATCTCACAATAACGTGAAAGAATATATAATTAAGTCATTGATTTATATATAATTTTATGGGTGATGCTTATAGTATTCATGTAAAGTGGGATTATATTTGCTTCATATCGGGAATGCCTTTGCTTCCCTTGCTTTTTGCACTTTTTCCTATTTTATGTAAATATATATTATGAGTACTATGGAACTCATAATATAATTTGGATATTCTAATATATCCTCTTTTAGCAATAAAGCGGATCTGTTAGGATAATTTTTGGTTTCTTTTAGGGGGGAGAATGTCGGAAATTCATCAAATTGTCGAAACGGCAGAAGCATCAATTTACATTAGTCTGAGTGAGCTTAAAAAACGCAATGTATTTGTGAAGGGTAAGCGCACCAGTGTAACGTTAGAACCGCAAGTATGGAACATCCTTCATGAGGTCGCAGAGGAGCAGAGTTGCGATGTACATGAGTTATGCTCTTTTATTTATGATCGAAAAAATCCGTCCTCATCATTGGCATCTGCTATTCGTGTTTTTCTGATTTCGTATTTGGATATCAAAGTAAAGAAGGTTAAGTGATGGCAAAGTTGTTGGTTATAGACGACAGTCCCGATGTCGCGCAGTTAATTTCTGAGATGTTAAGGCGTGAGGGATATGAGGTCGAAGTATCTTTTGACGGTCGTCAGGCAATCGATATGATTGGAAGCGGTCAGGAATTCGATGTTATTTTAACGGATTTGATTATGCCGGAGCTTGATGGCGTTGGGCTTATTCACCAATTGCGTGAAATGAAGAATGAAACGCCCGTTTTGGTGTTATCTGGTGGTGGTGTGACAATTAATTCATCGGATGCTCTTAAATCGGTTGAGGGGTTGGCCACGGATGTTCTTCAAAAACCTGTTAAATATGAAGAGCTTTTGGAAAAGGTTCGCTCTGTCTTATCTTAGTTTCCTTTTAAGAATTTCATTTTCTTTTTAAAGAAGACGCGTGGGTGAACCTCGCCTTTTTCTTCTTCCCACTTCTCATAGTATTGTTGGTGGTATGTTTCAGCGATCCAGAATTTGTCGGCTTGGCTTAATTGGGTTACGATCGGGGCAGGGTATACCTTATCATTGCCGACCTTCTTAAGGATTTGTTGTGCAATTTTTTGTTGTTCCGGTGTGTGAAAGAATATTTCAGATCTGTACTGTGTACCGACATCAACGCCTTGTCTGTTGAGTTGTGTCGGGTCATGTGCCTTTACAAGGAAAAAGGTAAGAAGTTCTTCATATGTCACTTTTTCCGGGTCAAATGTTATTTCGACCGCTTCGGCATGCCCGGTCTTTCCGGTTGTGATGTGTTGATACGTTGGTGCTTCTAAATCGCCCCCTATGTATCCTACGCGTGTATATAATATACCATCAAGGCTGCGAAGTTCACTTTCCAGACACCAAAAGCATCCACCGGCCAGTGTCGCAACGGGGTAGTTTTCAGGCTTGTTTTCCATGAGGTCGTCTCCCTGTGAGTCTAGTACACCGTCCACTGCGTGTGATGTTGAAAAGGTGCCAATTATACCAATGATGAAAACGATAGATAAAACTGCTATAATAAGTGGCTTAAACATTTTTCTGCGTACCCTGTGTATTGTTGTTGTGTCTCTCATAATGTTATTCGTAAGGTGTTGGTGAAATGTTTCTTTGGAGCCGAAAAAAAGTGAACTACGAAGATCGTCCGGACGGTATCGTGCCGTCAATTTTGTTGATGCATTACACAGGAATGCAAACAATGGATGCTGCGAAAGAGCGGCTTTCAGCCCTCGATAGCACAGTAAGTGCACATTACCTTGTTGATGAGGATGGAACGGTTTTCGATTTGGTGTCTGAGGATAAGCGGGCATGGCATGCGGGGGTTTCCTTTTGGGCGGGTGAGGCGGATATTAATTCACATTCTATTGGGGTTGAGATTGTAAATCCCGGGCATGAATGGGGATACCGTGCATTTCCGAAGGTGCAGATGGAGGCGGTCATGCATCTTTCTCGTGATATTATTGGGCGTCATCAGATCCGTCATGTCATTGGTCATTCTGATGTTGCACCGGAACGTAAGGTGGACCCGGGTGAGTTGTTCGATTGGCGGTATCTTCATTCTCATGGGGTTGGTCTGTGGCCTGACCCCGGGCAAGATGATTATATGGCCGCGGAGGCGGTCTCCCTCAATGATTTTGAGGTTGAGAAGCTGTTTGTTGAATTGGGGTATAACCCTATGGCGGCATATGTTGATGTTGTAACGGCATTTCATCGTCATTATTATCCTGAACGCTTTTCTGAGTGCGCAGAATCTGAGGTTTGCGTGGAAACAGTCGCACGTCTTCTTTCTTTGCTTCGAATGTCAGGGGCTGATTTTCCTGAAAAAGATTGATTTTTCTGTGTTAACCGATCATGGTGGGCTGGCCGAAAAAATCGGGTGGCCGCTGCTTAATCTTTTGATTGAGGAGAGGAAAGTCCGGGCTTCACGGGAAAATGGCGCCGGGTAACGCCCGGGAAAGGTTGTTATAAACTTTTACGGCCAGTGCCACAGAAAACAGACTACCATTCCCCTTGTGGGGGTGGAAAAGGTGAAAAGGTGCGGTAAGAGCGCACCGCGTTGTCGGTAACGGCTAACGGCATGGTAAACCCCGCCAGAAGCAAAATCAAATAGGAGTCGCGTATTGCATATTTTATGTAATAGATGTTTCTCGCATCGTGGCTCGGGTAGATTGCTTGAGGGCTGTAGCAATGCAGTTCCTAGATGAATGGTCACCGCTCACTTGCATAAGGTGAGTACAGAACCCGGCTTATAGATTTTTTCGGCATTTTTCTTTTGGTTATATCCTAAAGTGGGGTGAGGCTCTGCATAAAATATGTATAAAAGATTGTCTTGTTGTTTTTTATGGGAAATTGAGTTTTGTGAAGTATAAAAAAAACCGCCAAGATGAACTGGGCGGTTTTTTCTTTTTCGTTAGCGTTGCTCTTGTCTGAGTTTCCAGAAAGTTGCTAGAAAAACATATGTTTTTCAATACCTTCTAGTTTTCTAGGTTTGCATGATATGAATACAAAATAGTCCCCATATACAAGCCCCCGTTAACAGCTAGAACAAACATCATTAGAGTTACTAACATAATTTTCTCCCCACACACGTTAATAACATTACTTACTGCATGGCTGTAGTTTTATCACTGTATTTCGTAAAATGCAAGATTTTTTTTATTGTTTATTAATGAGTTAGTGGTTCATTTTTTGAATATAAGGGGTTTTTAATATAAAAAAAACACTAAACTGCATATTTTATGTACTTTTCCATAAAAATAGTGGAAATTTCTTCATACAAAAGGATGTGTTTTTTTATCTTGGGAGGATGAAAAAAGAGTTCACAGCAAAAAAACTGTGACTTATTAGTAGATTATGCCTATTTTTTATTGATTGACCAGATTATCCCATGATATCCCATATATATCCATATCGCGATGTGTCGTGGTATGCGTGTCTTGTTTATCTCTATAAAGCTCAGGTTTTCTATGGCGCTGTTTTTGTCGACATATACAAATAAAGTAGACAAAAAGGGACGGGTTTCGGTTCCGGCCTCTTTTCGTAATGCGCTTGCGGATCAGCTTCACCATGGCGTTGTTGCTTTTGCCTCAAGCCAGCATAGTTGTCTCGAGGGGTTTGACTGGGCGAAAATGGATGAGATTAGTGAAAGAATGGATCACTACGATTTGTTCTCTGATGAGCAGGATGACCTTGCAACAACGATTTTTGGTGAGAGTGTGCAGCTTCTCATTGATGGAGACGGGCGTGTTGTTTTACCGGCTCATTTGATGGAGGCCGCACAGATCACGAGCGAGGCGACGTTTGTTGGGTTGGGGCGTAAGTTCCAAATTTGGTCGCCAAAGATGTTTGAGCGCAGAAAGATGCAGGCCAGAAACTCTGTTCAGGATCGTAAGTTAACAGTGCCGAAGCAGGCGAAACCGGAAGGGGGGCGTTAATGGAAGCTTGTCCCTATGTCGATCATTATCCGGTTATGTTGCCAGAGGTTCTGGATGCATTACTCCCCCGTGATGGCGGTGTCTACGTAGATGGCACATTTGGCGCCGGTGGGTATAGTCGTGCCATTTTAGATGCGGCAGATTGTCATGTTTATGCGATTGATCGTGATCCCACAACGCAAGGTGCGGTGCAGGCGCTGGAAAAAGAATATTCTGGTCGCTTCACATTTTTGCAGGGGTGTTTTGGTGATGTTGAGGCACTCCTTTCTTCTGCCGGTGTGGGAAAAATTGATGGCTTTGTTGTGGATATTGGTGTGTCTTCGATGCAGTTGGATCAGGCAGAGCGCGGATTTTCTTTTCGGGCTGATGGTCCGCTTGATATGCGTATGGATTGTGGGGGTGATGGTGAAACCGCCGCTGATATAGTGAATTCATATGAAGAAGAAGACCTTGCCAATTTGATTTACGAGTTTGGAGAAGAGCGTCTGTCTCGACGTATTGCCAGAAAAATAGTGGCTCTGCGGCAGGAAAGGCCATTTGAAACAACGGCGCAACTGGCCGATTGTGTTCGTTCAGTTGTTCCGAAAAAACCAAAGGATAAGCATGATCCGGCAACGCGCACGTTTCAGGCGTTGCGTATTGCGGTCAATGATGAATTGGGGGAATTGGATCGTGCTCTTGCTTCTTCCGTGAAGGTCTTACGTGAAGATGGTCGGGTGGTTGTTGTCTCGTTTCATTCTTTAGAAGATCGCCGTGTTAAAACGTTTTTGAAGGATAAGGCGGAGGTGGCCTCCGGTTCACGCCATTTGCCGGTTCTGGATCAGGGCTATGAGCCTGAATTACGTTTATATTCACGAAAGGCGATAAAGCCATCTGATAAAGAAATTGAAGAAAATCCGCGTTCCCGTTCTGCCAGATTGAGATGTGGTATCCGTCTTAAAGATAAGGTGGGTGCATAATGCGTTGGGTTTTATTGAAGTATACTGTGTCCTTGCTTCTTGTGCTTGGTAGTGGTTACGCATTGATGCGTGTAAGCTATGATGTGCAAGAACTTGAACGTGATATTGTGCGTTATGAGCATGATATTTCACGCGAAGAAGAAGCCATTCGTGTTTTGAATGCCGAATGGGCTTATTTGAATAATCCGATGCGTCTTGAGGAGTTGGCGCATGGATATATGGAGCTTGTCTCCCCTGAAGCTTCTCAATTGCGTTCTGATGCACGGGCTCTGTCCCCTGAAAATGCGCATCCCTCCCTTCCTATAGTGCCGATCCCGGCGCGTTCCCCCCTATATATTGATATTTCCTCTTCATCTTCGGTAACAGATGGAGGCGCGCAGTAATGTGGCAACAAAGCAGGCGCCGTTCTATTTTGATCGAGGGTGAGCGCCGTTCTTCTGTTTCAATGGCGCAAAATCGCCTTTCTATGCTGGCAGTTACGTTTGTAATTGGCTATTTGCTGATTGCTGTGCGTTTGCTCGACTTGTCGGTTGTGCAGGGCTTAGCCGTGGAGCGGCTGGTTGAAAAAAATAATGTTGTAGAGCAGATCGCCAAGCGTCGCGGCGATGTGTATGACCGCAATGGTTTTTTATTGGCAACAACATTAAAAGTACCGTCTTTGTTTGTTGATCCGTCATTCGTGTTGAATGCGGATGACCTTGCCGAAAGCGTGCTGACGGTTATTCCGGAACTTGAACAGGATGAAGTTGCAAGGGTGATGGCGGCGGATAATCGGTTTGGGTGGATTAAGCACGGAATCACGCCTGAACAGCAGCAGAAAATTTTGGGAATTGGCTCCCCTGCATTAGGGTTTCAATATGAGTATAAGCGTGTCTATCCACAAGGATCACTGTTTGCGCATATGGTTGGCTATACGGATCGTGATGGACTTGGTCTGGCGGGTATTGAACGGGGTTTTGATGATGTGCTTGCAAAGGGTGATGATGTGCATCTTTCCTTTGATTTACGTTTACAGCACGTCATGCGCCGTGAAGTGTCGCGCGCAATCACAGAATTTGAGGCCAAAGCGGGAACGGGCATTATTATGGACGTGCATACCGGAGAGGTTCTTTCCGCGGTGTCTTTGCCCGACTTTGATTTAAATGCCGTTCCAAAGGCTAGTGATAATGAGAAGTTTAATCGTCTTACCCTTGGTGTATACGAATTAGGATCGATGTTTAAGATTTTCTCAACGGCGGCATTACTTGACCTGACAGATGCACGTTTGAGCAATACATTTGATGCACGTAAGCCGATTAAGGCGGGATGGCATACGATTAATGATTACCATGCGCAAAAACGTATTTTAACCGTACCGGAAGTGTTCATGCACTCTTCAAATATCGGTTCGGCTCTTATGGGGCGGGAGATTGGCGGGAAGGCGTTGCGCTCTTTCTATCAAGATCTTGGTTTGCTTGATCCTCTTATGTTCGATGTAAAGGAAGTCGGGCGTCCGCTTTTGCCTGATCCGTGGAGAGAGGTGAATACCTTGACGGCGGCTTATGGGCATGGCCTAGCAACAACGCCGATGCAGATGTCTGCTGCTGTGGCTTCTGTGGTGAATGGTGGGATTTTGGTGCGCCCTGATGTTGCGAAGTATTCAAAAGATGCTCATGCTTTGCGCAATGAGGTTCGTGTGATCTCTGAGGAAACCTCTCAAGATATGCGTAAGATGCTGCGTCTTGTTGTGACGCAAGGGACAGGGAAAAATGCCGATGTTAGGGGGTATTCTGTTGGTGGAAAAACCGGCACAGCGGAAAAGAGTGTGAATGGCCGCTATCATCGTGATCGTTTGATATCGTCCTTTGTTGGTGCGTTTCCAATGGAGAAGCCGCGCTATGTGGTGATGGTGATGGTTGATGAACCCAAGGGGCAAAAGCACAGCTATGGATACGCGACGGCGGGATGGGTTGCGGCTCCGGCGGTTGCGCGTGTGGTGACTTCTATGGCGTCGATTCTTGGGATGCCGGCCGATTTATATGATCCTGATAAGGATATAAGCCATGATTTGCTTGGTTATATTCATGATCCGAAAAAGGGAGGGAAACGCCTTGTCTCCTATTAATTCGGTAACACAAAAAGTTATAGACGATCTCAATCTTGATCTTAAGGCATTACAAGGTGTCACACAGGATAGCCGTCAGGTGCAAGACGGGTATTTGTTCGCCGCACTACAAGGGGCGCTGGATGGGCGAAGTTTTATTCCCGAGGCACTTATGCGCGGCGCATCTGTAATACTATCTGATCCGTCGGTCTCATTGGATGACGGGCAAGGTGTTCGTCTCATTACGGATGTTTGTCCGCGGCGGGTGTTTGCGCATATCGTTGCCGCATATTACGCGACACAGCCAGAGCATATGGTCGCTGTTACAGGGACAAATGGGAAAAGCTCAGTGGTTCATTTTATTGACCAAATCTGGCGTTCTATTGGCTTGTCATCTTCTTATCTTGGGACATTATCCGGCTCTATGACAACGCCGGAATCTGTCTCACTGCATCAGGCTTTATCGAAGATGGGGGATGAGGGTGTAACGCACACGGCAATAGAGGCGTCGTCTCATGGATTGGAACAATATCGTCTGGATGGTGTTTCTGTGGGTGTGGCTGCTTTTACAAGCTTTTCACAAGATCATCTCGATTATCATGATGGTATGGACGCGTATTTTAATGCGAAGCAGCGCTTGTTCTCTGATGTGTTGCATGATGATGGTGTTGCGGTTTTGAATGCGGATATTCCACAGTATCAGCCTCTTAAATCTATATGTGATGAACGCTGTATCAAGGTTATATCTTATGGCGAAACGGGCGAGACGATAAAGTTGGTCTCTTGTATTCCAAAAGGTGCCGGGCAGGCGGTTACGTTGGATTTCAACGGGGATGAGGTGTCTGTCTTTGTGCCGTTGGTTGGTGAATTTCAAATTATGAATATCTTATGTGCTTTGGGATGCGTTTTGGCATATGGCGCAGATCGCTCAGAGTGTCTAAAGGCCATAGAGGAAATCGAAGGTGTTCCCGGTCGATTACAACATGTGCAAAGCTTGGGCAGGTATCACAAAGTCTATGTTGATTATGCGCATACACCCGATGCGTTAGGCCATGTTTTGGGGGCGTTGCGCCCGCATGTGGTCGGTAAGCTTATCTGTGTTTTTGGCGCCGGTGGAGATCGGGATAAGGATAAGCGCTCTAAAATGGGGGAAATCGTGTCGTCCCTTGCAGATATTGCTATTATTACAGATGACAATCCGCGATCGGAAGTCCCTCAAGATATCAGAAATCAAATTAAGAGCGGGATGAAGGATGGGCAATGCTCTGTTCATGATGTCGCAGACCGGCGTAGTGCAATTGAGCATGCCATATCAATGATGACTGAAGACGATGTCGTTCTGATTGCCGGTAAGGGGCATGAACAAGGACAGATCTTTGCGAATGTAACGCATCCGTTTGATGATGTTACCGAAACTGAAAACATACTGCGTAAGTTAAACTGAATAGAGTAAATGAAGGATACGTTCATGATCGAAAATAATCGTTATTACTGGTCTCACTTAAAGACAAAGAATGTCACGGTTAGTGTGAAACCGAAACGGAAAGAAAAGGGGCTTGTCTTTCGTGTAAGTAATATGGTCGATCTTGGAAATGGTCGTCAGACAGTGATGCTGGATCATGTTGATTATCCGAAAAGTTATGCAATCCGCCCGGATATGAGTGATATTGCGGTGCCGTTTCGCATGGGAAACCTTGACTTTATTTATGCATCAGGTAAAAAGCCGTCATTGCGTAATGTAAAATGTTTGATTACCACGCTGTATAAAGAGCAAAGCGTTGAAGCTATTGTAATGGATGTTTTGGCTCCTGGTGATCTTCTTGTTTTTAAGCAGGAAGAGGGCTCTACGAAAATTAAAATGGTTGAGACATTGCGCGTGGTTTGTGACGATAGCTATCAGAAAAGTGACGTAAATCATGCTTTATAATCTTCTTACGCCTTATGCGGATGACTTTCTGTTTTTTGATTTGTTCCGTTCTGTGACATTTCGAACAGGTGGTGCAATTGTAACGGCGCTTGTTGTTTGTTTCATTATTGCGCCTTCAATGATTAGGTGGCTGAAAAAGAAGCAACGCGAAGGGCAGCCTATTCGGGAAGAGGGACCGGAAACTCATTTTCACAAGGCGGGAACGCCAACGATGGGGGGGCTTATGATCCTTCTATCTGTATGTTTTAGTACTATTCTATGGTCTGATTTAACGAATTTATATGTATGGTATTCGTTGTTGGTTATGGTTGGTTATGGATGTATCGGGTTTGCCGATGATTATCTGAAACTAACAAAACGTAATACAAAAGGGCTGTCGGGTAGGCTTAAGATACTCGGGCAGTTAGTGATTGGTGGAGTTGCTGTTTTTGGTGTGATGCAGGCGTTGCCTGATGGGCTTTCAACACATGTTGCACCGCCATTTTTCAAAGATGTTCTTATTAATCTGTCGTGGTTCTTTGTGCCTTGGGCTTTGATCGTTATTATTGGGGCTTCGAATGCAGTTAACTTAACGGATGGCCTTGATGGTTTGGCAATTGTTCCGGTTGCGATTGCGGCGGGATGCTTTGGCTTGATTGCTTATCTTGTTGGCCGTGTTGATTACTCAGAATATCTGTATTTACATCATGTGCCAGGTACGGAAGAGCTCGCCATTATCGCGGGTGCGCTGATTGGTGGAGCCATGGGTTTTCTTTGGTATAACGCGCCGCCGGCTGCGATTTTTATGGGGGATACGGGATCTCTTGCAATGGGCGGGCTTTTAGGAATCATGTCTGTCATTACAAAACATGAAATTGTTCTATCTATTATAGGTGGTTTGTTTGTTTTGGAGGCTGTGTCTGTGATTGTGCAAGTGGCTTCGTTCAAATTAACGGGAAAACGTGTTTTTGCCATGGCTCCCATTCATCATCATTTTGAGAAAAAGGGCTGGTCAGAGCCAACAATCGTGATACGATTTTGGATTATTGCGGTGATTCTGGCGCTTGTTGGACTTGCGACACTAAAACTGCGATAATGCCGTCGTTTGTTATATAGTGAGGCCATGAATGTCCGAGATAAAAGCGTTTGTAAATTCTTTAGGCGGTAAGCCGATATTGATTTACGGTCTTGGTAAATCAGGCTTATCTACCCTTAAGGCATTTATAGGGGGCGGTGCGACTGTTGTTGTCGGTGACGATGATCCGACAAATGTGGCGCAGGCCAAGGAATTGGGCGCGCAAGGGCTTGACGATACCTCTCTATCATTTTCCGATTATGCATTCTTGGTTTTATCACCTGGCGTTCCTTTAACACATCCTCAGCCACACGATGTTGTTAAGCAGGCGCAAGCGGCCAATCTTGAAATATTGTGCGATATTGAACTTTTTTCCCGTATTTATCCGGATCAAAAAATTATCGGTGTGACGGGAACAAATGGTAAATCCACAACAGTGACGCTGATTATGCATATCCTCAATACATGTGGGCAGAAGGCGTTATTGGGCGGAAATATTGGAACACCGGTATTTGATCTGGATCTTGATGGTGCAGATACTATGGTGATTTTGGAAATGTCGTCATTTCAGATTGATCTATGCCCGGTGTTTCGTCCTGATATTTCAGTTATTTTGAACCTGACCCCAGATCATCTGGATCGCCATGGGAGTATGGATCATTATATGGAGGTAAAGGAACGCTTAGGCGAACTGGGGCGTCATAATGAACCACAAAGTGTGATTATCGCAACAGATGATATGTATACGCAAAAAATACTAGATCGTGCCCGGGACCTTGCGTTACGTGATATCGTACAGGTTTCTACATCATCTTATATAGAAGATGGAATCTGTGAAAAGGACGGGTTTTTATATGATCATGGGGCAAAGGTGGGGGACTTGTCGTCCCTAACCAGCTTAAAAGGAATTCATAATTATCAGAATGCGGCATGTTCATACGCGGTTGCCCGACAATGTGGATTCGAATTTGCAGAAGTATGGGACGCGATGCAAAGCTTTGCAGGCCTTAATCATCGACAATTCCTGGTGCGTACAGTTAATGGCGTCACATATATTAATGACAGTAAATCCACAAATGCGGCGGCGGCGGCTGTTGCGTTGGGGTGCCGTAATAATGTGTACTGGATTGTTGGTGGGCGTAAAAAGAAGACTGGCTTGGACGGACTGGAGGAGTTTTTCCCGCGTATTAAACATGCATTTCTAATCGGTGAGGCAATGGATGACTTTGCGGGATGGTTTGATAAATATGGTATCGAATATACAAAATCCATAACATTAGATCGTGCAGTAGATGGCGCACATAAAATGGCACAGGATAATCGTGGGCAACCGGGAGGGGCCGGCGTTGTGCTTCTTTCTCCGGCTTGTGCGTCTTTTGATCAATTTAAGAATTTTGAAGATCGTGGTGATAAATTCACAGACCTTATTCATGCGCTGGATGGCAGTATCTAATTGATGATATCTGATATGACACAACCACAAGCCTTTTCACGGATGGATCGCTCCTTTCTGGGGGCGTGGTGGTGGACGGTTGATCGTACCATGTTGGGTAGTGTTATAGCCCTTATGATATGTGGTTTGGCTCTTGTTGCAACGGCTAGTCCATCGGTTGCACAGACAATTGGGATTCCAGATCCTTATTATTTTCTGAAAAAACATATCGTTTTTATGGTGCCATCTTTACTTTGTATTTTTTGTTTTTCGATGATGTCCCCACGTCTTGTCTGGCGTGTCTGTAGTGTTCTGTTCTTGTTTATATTCATTTCTCTTATCCTTGTGATATCTGTGGGAGATGAGGTGAAGGGGGCGCGGCGCTGGTTGTCTGTTCTGGGCTTCAATATTCAGCCAAGTGAGTTTATAAAACCTGTCTTTGCGGTTGTGTGTGCATGGCTTTTGTCTCTTTATCGTAAGAATCTTCAACGTGAAGAGAGTTACCAACCGGAAAGGGAGCGCTATAATCTTTTTACAGGGTTGAATATGTCTATTCTTCTCTATTTTCTGGTCTTGGCTCTTTTAATCTCTCAACCTGATCTGGGGATGAGTGTGGTGTTAACGATTGTCTTTGCCATACAGATATTTTTGGCAGGTTTGCGTTTTCGTTATTTGGCGATTGTCATGGCAATCGGCGCGTTTGGTTTGGGGCTTGCCTATGCAACACTCCACCATGTGAGAAGCCGTGTTGATCGTTTTTTAAATCCCGAAAGCGGAGATAATTATCAGGTTGAAAAATCTCTTGAGGCAATTCGTTCAGGTGGCGTCTTTGGTGTTGGCCCCGGACAAGGACAGCAAAAAGAGACATTACCTGATGCGCATGCGGATTTTATCTTCTCAGTTTTAGCGGAGGAAATGGGAATGTTTTTTTCATTTATTCTGATGGGGCTGTTTCTGTATATTTTATTGCGTGGATTTCGCAGATTGCGTGAAACGCATGATGTGTTCTCAATGCTTGCTGCGGGTGGATTATTGACGATGGTCGGGGTTCAATCCCTTATTCATATGGGCTCTAGTGTGAATATATTACCGGCGAAAGGTATGACGCTGCCTTTGATCAGTTATGGTGGATCATCGTTATTGTCGATGGGAATGGCCTTTGGTATGGTTCTGGCATTGACCCGTCAGAAAAGTAAAACATCAATTGCCAAGACGACGGTCTCGATGAGACGATCGGCAAGTACATTAAACGAGAAGACCAAATGAGTAAAACATCACCTTTTATTATGATCAGCTCGGGTGGGACAGGTGGACATATGAGCCCGGCCAGTGCCTTGGCCACTGAATTGCGTCAGCGTGGCGTAAGGGTGGAGCTTATGACCGATAGTCGTGGTTTGCGGTATTCAAAAATGTTTGATGGCCTTGCAATACACGAGGTGCGTTCAGGTACAGCAGGTGCAGGGTTGCTTGGTAAGGTTAAAGGGGCGCTTAATCTTGGGCGTGGGATTTTATCAGCGTTTAAAATATTAAAGACCTTAAAGCCTGATATTGTTGTCGGTTTTGGTGGCTACCCGTCTGTTCCTGGTGTTTTTGCGGCGCAACGCCTGAAAATCCCCACAGTTTTGCATGAGCAAAATGCGATTATTGGTAAGGCAAATGTCTTTCTCGCGCCTAAGGCAAAGGAAATTGCACTTTCCTTGCCGTATGTCACGGGATTAGAGACGGCGGAGCAAAAGCGCGTTACGGTTACAGGTAATCCGGTTCGCGCGGATATTGTTGCTTTATCCGAGGTGGCTTATGCACCTTTGGATGAAAATGGCCCGATGAATATATTTATTATGGGCGGATCGTTAGGGGCAACGGTCTTAAGTGAGGTTGTGCCCCGTGCTTTGTCCAAATTATCCGATGATTATCGAAAGCGTTTGAATGTTGTGCAGCAATGCCGTGAAGCCGATATCGATGATGCACGTCAGGTATATGAACAATCCGGTATAACGGCGGAGCTTTCCCCGTTTATTGATGATGTTGCAGATGTCTTGCAAAAGGCGCATTTGGTGATTGCCCGTTCAGGTGCCAGTACCGTCGCAGAAGTGAGTATCGCAGGAAAGCCTGTTATTTATGTTCCATATCCTCATCATAAGGATCAGCAGCAGAAAAGAAATGCGGATGCCGTGGCTGATGAAGGGGGTGCATGGGTTATGACTGAAGATGGTTTTACAGTTGATGCTTTATTTGCGCGTATTGAGACGTTTTTTCAAAATTCGGATATCTTGCCGAACGCTGCAGCGCGTGCTAAGACATGTGGAAAGCCTGATGCAGCAAGCGCTTTAGCTGATATTGTTGTTGATGCTATTTAATCGGTAATTACACAAACTCAAAAGATAAGGATGGTTGCTATGCGCACAATGTCCCCTGACATAGGAACGCTTCATTTCGTTGGTATAGGTGGTATAGGGATGAGTGGTATCGCAACGCTACTCGCCGATCTTGGGTATGATGTGCAAGGTTCTGATATGGCGGATAGCGCAAATGTCGCAAGATTAAGAGAGCAAGGCATCCGTGTTTCTATCGGGCATGAGGCGCAACATATCAGGAATGCGCAGGGCGCTTTGCCGGCTGCTATTGTTACATCTTCTGCAATTAAAGACGAAAATGCAGAGCTGATTGCCGCGCGTAATGAAAAGGTGCCCGTTGTGCGCCGTGCGGAAATGCTGGCTGAATTGATGCGGTTAAAATCTGCCGTTGCCGTTGCCGGAACACATGGAAAAACCACCACCACTTCTATGGTTGGTCAGATACTTGATCAAGCCGGGTTCGACCCGACAGTGGTGAATGGCGGTATTGTGAACGCCTATGGGACAAATACGCGCTTTGGTCAATCTGCATGGATGGTGGTTGAGGCCGATGAAAGTGACGGTAGCTTTATCCGTCTTCCCGCGACAGTGGCTGTCGTTACCAATATGGATCCGGAGCATATGGATCATTACGGGTCTTTTGATAATGTGAAGGATGCGTATCGTCGCTTTGTATTAAATTTGCCGTTTCATGGTTATGCCTTGCTTTGTATCGATCATCCAGAGGTGCAGACTTTGGCGGCTCAGGTTTCAGATCGTAAGGTCATTACATATGGATTTAATCCGCAGGCCGATATACGTGCGGAGAATGTACGCTCTGATGCATCAGGCAGTGTCTTTGATGTGACGTTTTCCGGTTGGCTGAATGAAGACGGACAGGATATTGTGATTAAAGATATCCACCTTTCTATGTTAGGGCGCCATAATGTCCAAAATTCATTGGTGGCATTAGGCGTGGCAAAGGAGATGGGCGTTACCGCCGAAACCATGAAAAAGGCCTTATCCAATTTTGGGGGTGTGAAGCGACGTTTTACCAAAACAGGTGAGGTTGAGGGCATTACGATTATCGATGATTATGCACATCATCCGGTGGAAATCGACGTTGTGTTAAAGACAGCGCGTTCTGCGGTGAAGGAGAAAAATGGAAATGTGATTGCGGTGATGCAACCGCACCGATATAGCAGGCTTCAGGATTTATATGAGGAATTTTGTCGATGTTTCAATGATGCAGATCATGTGATTATTACCGATGTTTATGAAGCGGGAGAGAAACCGATCAATGGGGTTGATAAATCATATTTGGTTGAGGGTATTAAAACGCATGGACATCGTTCTGTTCAATGCCTTCTTGAACAAGATGATTTGCCAAGACTTCTTGCCGATCTGGCCTCAAGTGAGGATTATGTGATTTTTATGGGTGCAGGAAACATTACGCATTGGGCGTATGATGCGCCTGACCGTCTTGCAGAAGAGTTACAAAAAAGAAAAGGAAGTGCCGCGTGAGTCTGTCCGAAGCAAAAGTTGATATTTATCGGTATAATGGCACGTTTACCGAAAATGTGCCTTTAGGCTCAAAAAGCTGGTTTCGATGCGGCGGGTGTGCTGATTTGCTTTTTGAACCGGCCGATATTGATGACTTGTCGATTTTTCTAAAGGAATATTCAAAGGAAGAACCACTCACCATTCTTGGTGGAATGGCAAATACAATTGTGCGTGATGGCGGTATTCGCGGTGTTACGGTTATGTTGGGTAAAGCCTTTGCAGAGATATCGGTGCAGGGTACAAAAATTATGGCAGGTGCAGGTGCGCTAAACGGTAGTGTTGCGGCAGCTGCGGCCAAGTCTGGTATTGGCGGGCTGGAATTCTTATCAGGTATCCCCGGAACGGTGGGCGGCGCTTTGCGTATGAATGCCGGTGCATATGGAACAGAGGTCAAGGACGTTTTGGCTGGTGCAATGGCCTTGGATAAGGACGGGGTATTCCTGCCTTTGATGCCGGAAGATATGGATATGCGTTATCGTTATTGTGGTGTTCCCGAAGGGACAGTTTTCCTTGCTGGTGTCTTTCAAGGTCAGGTGGAAGAGAAGCCTGTGGTTAAGGGGCGTCTTAAAGATATCAAAACAAAGCGTCAAACTACGCAACCGATTTCGGAAAAGACGGGCGGTTCAACGTTTGCCAATCCATCTGCAGAGGCGTTGAGCAAGGCCGGGCTTGCAGAAGGAACTAAGGCGTGGCAATTGGTCGAAAAAGTTGGTGGTAGAGATCTGCAAATTGGTGGAGCCCGTATGAGTGATAAGCATTTGAACTTTATGATCAATAATGGCGACGCGACAGCCTCTGATTTAGAAAACTTAGGCGATGAACTTATTAAACGTATCCAGGATCAATGCGGCATCACTATGCACTGGGAAATTAGACGCATAGGGGCGCGTTAATACGCCCCGCCCCTTTATAAGTAGCGCCTTTTGGTGTGGGTTAAATCTTTAAGACACCTTCGTAAATATCTGGTAAGTCGTTTTCAATCAGAATGACATCACCGTCTTCCTTATTTGCAACGGTCCATTTTTGCGCGTCTTCAAAGCTTTCAAATTCTTTAAGGGTTTTGCCGTTCTTTTCACGAAACCCTTCGATAAAACTAGGGATTCGTTTTGGATTCACAACAAGGACGACATCACAAATTTCTGCTGCCAATAAGCCAAGGGTTTTATGTGTTTCGTTATGTGCGCTGCCCAGTTCAACGATGCCCGGTGTGATAAGAATGGCGCGCGCGTTCTTTTTTCTTTCCTGTTGGTCTCTGGCCAGTACCCCTAAAACATGCAAGGCAGACCTAAACCCGGGAGGGTTAGAGTTAAAGGCATCATCAATGACGATTGACCCGTCAACTTGTGCTTTGACTTCCAGTCTGTGACGGATTTGCGGTAGTTTCGCCAGTGCTGCTTTGATATCTTTTGCATCCATGCCAAGGGTCATCGCACAGGCAAAAGCCAAGGCAATATTATGACCGTGATGTACACCATATAAGGGCGCGCGTAGTGTATATTTCTCTTCTTTCCAAAGAAGATTTATACAAAGCCCCTTTGGCGTTTGTTCAACAGACCTGATCTGCAAATCATCGGGGGAGAGATAGCTGAATTCCTGTTGTGTTTTGGGTTTTCTATATTCACGCATAGGTTCCCCACATGCGATAAATCGATCCATTGATTGATGTCTGATGTCTCTGGAGTATTCGTATTTTAAGGTTTTCTCATGCACGATCATCGTGCCACCGCGCGACAGAACCGAATTTGCCAGCTCATATTTCGCACGGACAACTGTTTCCAAGGATTTGAAACGCTCATAATGCGCATGGCCGATAGATGTAATGATTCCGTAATCAGGTGGTGTAAATTCACAAAGCCGAGCGATAGAACCAGGGCCATATGCCCCCATTTCTGTGATAAAATACTTATGGTTTGGTTCCATTTGTTCGCGAATTATGCGCGTTACCCCCATGACTGTGTTGACACTTCCGGGGGTGGTGAGGGTTGGCGCATAGGATTTTAAGATATGTGCCAAGATATGCTTGGTTGATGTCTTTCCATACGATCCTGTAATCGCCACAACGGTGGGGTTAATCTCCGCCAGTTTTGCTTGCGCCTCATTATAAAACTTGTTTTGTATGAAAATCTCATACGGGGCAAGTGTTGCATTCCCAAATATCAGCATAAGCGGGATAAGTTGTATCGTGAGTATCCAAGTGGCAGGAAAAGAAACATAAAATGCCGTTGCCGCACTGATTGCACTGTAAATCATGCCGATTACAAGAATTCTACGAGCTCTTTTAGTTAAAACAAGGCTTTTTTTCGTGTCTTTACGCGCGTCTTTTTCGAAATATGTGGCAAGGATAAATGCAAAAAACACAAATATATTCAAAAGCGTCGAAGATATGGGTGTAAGAAGGGTAATTCCCGTTAAAATGATCAAAAACTGGCTAACTCGAGAATCGAATACTTTATTCTTGATTATCCAACTGATAAGGCGCCCATTATTATAATCGTCTTGCTGCAAGGCGTGTAGATAATTCATCATGCGCTTTGTTGCAAAGGCAAGGAATGCAATAAGAGTAACGGTTTGGATGGCTGTATCTTCAATCATTGAACTGTTTGATCCTTAATGATGTCACTTATGATCTTAATGACCTGATGCCGTCCGTTTTGCAGGACGCTATAGTGATCTTGTCCGTCTAATAGAAATAATTTTGAGTGTTTAATCAAGCGGGAATATCGTTCACCAAATTCCGGCGGTGTTTCTGTATCCTGATTTCCGTAGATCAAGGTGACGGGGCATTGGATTTTTTCTGCCTGTTCAGACAAATCTTCATTCACAACACGTACGAAAATTTTGCGTAAGTTTCCGGCCGATTGGTAATCCGCACTACCGAATATTCCTATTAGTTTGTCTTTTAATTTTCCTTCGGGAATAAAGCGACGCAAGAGCTTAAATAACCGGATGCGGCAGAAGAAATATGCTTTTTTATGGATAGGGCGTTTGCGTTTTAATCCCGCACCTGAAATTAATGCCATATTTGAGATGAGTTCAGGGTGGCGGGCGGCCATCTGGACGCCAACGCGGCAACCAAATGAATGTCCGATCCATATGACGGACGAAAACTCCTGTTCTTTAATCCATGTGGCAATGGCATCGGCATAGTGTTGCGTTCCCCAATCTTCCGGCGGTAGGTCTGAAACGCCAAAGCCGGGCAAATCCAGAATGATATGATGTGCAAAGGAGGATAGGGGAGTAACAAGCGGCATAAAGCTTTCATGGGTTTGCCCCCATCCATGTGCCCAAATTATAACAGTTTTTTTTCTCAAAGGAGGTTGCTGGCTTTTATCTTTGTTTTCAACCGCATAATGCGGTGAAACTGTCAGATAAGAGATATTTACACCGTGTGATATGAAACTTTGCAAAAGATGCCCCCTTTTAAGAAGATTGAATTCATGGTTAAATGTACGCCTTCTAAAGTCAACATTCTCTTGTACACGATGGTCTTACTATGGCTCAAATGAAAAACGGCATAATGGATAAAAAAAAGGTGGCGGTATTTTTCGGGGGACGCTCTCCCGAACATGATGTCAGTGTTATTACAGGCTTACAGGTTCTACAGGCCGTAGATCTGTCTCTTTATGATCCGTTTCCTGTGTACATTGCGCCAGATGGTACGTGGTATATTGGTGAGCATCTGCGCCAGCGTTCCAGCTATTTACTCAGTGAGCAAGATTTAAAACATGTGACGGAGGTTACACTTGATGTGAAGGCCGAACGCGGTGGACGGCTGATTGCGAAGAAGGCACCCTTATTCGGTGCGCCTAAAGTAACGACTTTTGATATTGCATTGCCATGTTTTCATGGCTTGTATGGTGAGGATGGTAATCTTCAAGGTGCGTTTGAACTGGCCAATATTCCTTATACGGGGATGCGTACAAAGGCGAGTGCCATCTTAATGGACAAGGTAACAACCAAGTATTTTCTGAATTCATTGGATATTCCAACCTTGCCTTTTGCCGTGTTAAAGCGCCCTGATAGTGGATATTTGATCCCGGAAGAGCAGATTGCAAAGCTGTTGGAGCCTGTAGGATTCCCATGCATTATAAAGCCGGCCCATCTGGGGAGTTCAATTGGGGTTGCGAAGGTAAATTCACCCGAAGAAGCAAAGGCCTCATTGCCGGCTGTGTTTGAATATGATGCCGTTGCGATTGTAGAACCATTTGTGGAAAACTTGATTGAATATAATGTGTCTGTTTCAAAACTAATGGGGTGCATTAAAACATCGGCGATTGAACGGCCAAAGTCATCGGAAGAGCTTCTGGACTTTAAACAAAAATATATGTCGGGAGGTTCCGGTAAAAATGGCGGTATGAAGATGGGGGGGAATAAAACCTTTTCAACGGCCAGCGAAGGGATGCTCTCTCTAACACGGGATATTAATCCCGATATCCCTAAAGATATGGAAGAGAATATACGCAAATGGGCGGCAGGTGTGTTTGGCGCAATTGACGGAACAGGTGCACCGCGTATTGATTTTATCGGGAATAGTGAAACAGGTGAAATCTGGATGAATGAGGTGAACCCTTGTCCTGGTTCATTTGGGTATTTCTTGTGGGAAGCTGCGCAAGATGATCCGGTATTCTTTACCGATCTGTTAACCAGCCAGTTGGCAGAAGCTGTTTCTGAGAATCTGGGGCAAATCTTACCGAAAGACCCTGTACCTGCAGGTGCGCATCTTTTAAGACGACCGTAAGCAACGTTGGAATAAATTTGTAATGGCTACTAAGGCGAAGAGTAAAACAACACGCAAGTCTTCCGGTACGCGGAAATCTACTTTAAAGGCGAAGGCGAAAACGAAGACACGTTCAGTTCATGTTAAGGCGTTGGCAGGTCTTTGGCTGCGCCGTGTTGCTGCCGTTGTTTGTATCTGTGTGTTGCTTTTATGGCTTGGTAGTTGGTTTGTATTAAGTAATGCGCATCTTGCTTCTCTGGGGTGGGCACGAGAGAAGATCTTGTCAGTTACGGCAGATATGGGGTTTCGGGTTGATAATATCTTGGTTGATGGGCGCCATTATAGTGATCCGGATGCCTTGATGGCGGTTATCAATATTGAAAAGGGTGATTCTCTGTTTTCTTTCGATCCCCATGGTGCAAAGGCGCAGATAGAAAAAATAGGTTGGGTGCGTTCTGTCGTGGTTCAACGCCGATTTCCAGATACGATTTATATCCATTTGGATGAAAGAGAGCCATTTGCGTTGTGGCAAAAAGATGATGCATTGTCCTTGATTGATGTGGACGGACAGGTTCTGTCTCAAACGGGATTGGATCAATTCAAAAACCTTCTGATGGTCAAGGGTGATGGTGCGGGCAGTCGTGTAAAGGAGATATTACCGATTTTACAGGCAGAACCTCAAATCATCGACTTTATTGACCATATTGAACGTGTCGATAACAGGCGATGGAATTTATATTTGAAACAGGGCATACATATTAAATTACCTGAGGATGATGTTGGCTTTGCACTAAGGCATATCTTGCAACGACATGAAGAGGATGGTTTGTTAGATAGTGATGCCGTTGTCGGTATTGATGCGAGGTATTCTGGGCGGTTAATTGTGCGCACTAAACTTGGCAAAGTGCAGGACTATAAAGCGCAAGCTGATGAAACGGCAACACCATTATGATTGAGTGAGTTACAAGTGAAAATGCGGAATAAAAACGGATATAATCAGACTGGATCGCTTCTTGCTGCTTTGGATATAGGCAGCAGTAAAACCGCATGTTTCATCGGCCGTATTCTGGATGAAGAACAAAAGTTTGAGATTATCGGTGTTGGACACAGGCCGTCAGAGGGCGTGAAGAACGGAAAGATAATTGACCTTGATGCCGCCGAGTCGGTTATAAGGCAGACTGTGCACGCGGCAGAAAATATGGCCGCAGATGTCATGAAAGGCTATCCGCTACGTGAGGTGATTGTTAACGTTTCCGGCATGCATGCAGGGGCTTTTGGGCATAGTATTTCTTTGAATATTGGCGGGCATGAGGTTACCGATAATGATATTCGCCGTGCTTTGGCAAGCGCGCAAGAGCGTGAAGCAAAAGAGAGTCTTGAGCTTATCCATACAATACCGACATTTTTCCGTATCGATGGGCAAGATGGTATTCGTGACCCGCGCGGCATGTACGCAGATACATTACAGGTTGATATTAATCTGGTGACAGGTGATGCCGTGTCCCTACGTAATATGGCCAGTTGTATTGAGCGAAGCCACCTTGATGTGTCCGCTTTATGTGTTGGGGCGTACGCGTCGGGCTTATCATCACTGGTCGATGATGAGATTGATCTGGGGTGTACGGTTATCGATATTGGTGGCGGGGTTACGTCTTTTTCCGTATTCCATAGTGGTTACATGATTTATTGTGATGCCCTTCCTGTTGGGGGGCGGCATATTACCAATGATATTGCGCAAGGAATGACCACTTCATTTGAGCATGCAGAGCGTTTGAAAATGATGTATGGCAGTGCGATGGCCGGGCAGAGCGATAATGGTGAAATGATTGATGTGCCACGTCTTGGTGAAGAAGAGAACGCAACGCCAAATCATGTGCCGCGTTCTTTTCTTGTTGGAATTATGCAGCCACGTATTGAAGAAATCTTTGAGATGGTGCGGGCTAAATTGTCGGATAGTGGCTTAGATAAGGTTGTCGGGCGTCGTGTTGTTCTCACAGGTGGAAGTAGCCAAATTGCCGGTATTAAAGATCTTGCGCAACATGTTATGGATAAACAGGTGCGTTTGGGTAAGCCGCTTGGTTTGACAGGGCTTCCTGATGCGGTGAGTGGACCAGCGTTTTCCACTGTTGCCGGGCTGTTGACCTATGCGGCAGAGCATAGAGATGAGATGCCTGCCGAAATCATGGCTCAAGTGCGTCCTGATTCTGTGCTTGAGCGTGCAAAACTCTGGATAAAAGAGAACTGGTAGTTATACACACGCGCTTATCCACAGGCTTGTGGTTGTTTTCAATTTTCATGTCTATCTTCCTGTGTTTTCTTTGAAAAAGTGAATCTTTTCTATGGGTTGCGGTGTGTTGTTTCAGGTGCGTGTTAATAGTGTGGATGTGCATGACTGATAAAATGTTGGGGAAAGGTTCCCCTGTATAGAATTCTTTCCTTTTCAGTGCATTAAAACTTATCTAAGATTTTCCTTGTCCTACCACGAACATCCATTTCCTAGGGGTTCTTCCAACATGATGAATATAAAAATGCAACCAACTGAGATTCAAAAACTTTCACCTAAGATTGCCGTTATCGGTGTCGGCGGCGCTGGGGGTAATGCTGTGAATAACATGATCGCCTCAAACCTTGAGGGGTGTGAGTTTCTTGTTTGTAATACAGACTCTCAGGCGTTAGAGCATTCTCTCTCCGACCATAAAGTGCAACTTGGCGTCAATGTTACAGGCGGCCTTGGCGCAGGATCTAAACCTGAAGTCGGGCAAGCTTCTGCGGAAGAATCGTTAGAAGATGTTTTACGTTATCTTGATGGTGCGAATATGGCATTCGTTACCGCCGGGATGGGGGGCGGAACCGGAACGGGAGCTGCTCCGGTTATTGCGAAGGCATGTCGTCAACAGGGCATCCTGACAGTTGGTGTTGTAACGAAGCCATTTCATTTTGAAGGTGTGCACCGGATGGAGCAGGCCGAACAAGGCATTAAGGAAATGCAGCAATATGTTGATACGCTGATCGTTATTCCGAATCAGAATTTATTCCGTATTGCGAATGAAAAGACCACATTTGCCGAAGCATTTAAAATGGCGGATACGGTATTACAGTCAGGTGTACGTGGTGTAACTGATCTTATGGTACGTCCCGGCCTTGTTAATCTGGACTTTGCAGATATTCGTACTGCTATGCTGCAGATGGGTAAGGCAATGATGGGTACCGGAGAGGCTTCCGGTGAAAAACGCGCAATTGAAGCGGCTGAATCTGCCAT
Source organism: Alphaproteobacteria bacterium (assembly GCA_050633505.1). Lineage (GTDB taxonomy): Bacteria > Pseudomonadota > Alphaproteobacteria > Micavibrionales > Micavibrionaceae > UBA1672. The sequence continues at coordinate 552,146 of JBOEGQ010000004.1, read as the reverse complement.
TAATAATCCATTGCTTGATGATGTATCTATGAAAGGTGCGAATGGTGTTATTATTAATGTAACCGGCGGCATGGATATGACGTTGTTTGAGGCAGATGAAGCGTGTAACCGTATCCGTGATGAAGTCGATCCGAGCGCGAATATTATATTCGGTGCGACATTTGATGATAGTCTGGATGGCTTTATGCGTGTGTCTATTGTTGCAACAGGAATTGAGTCTGAAGCCGAGAAGGGTAAGATTTTTGGTGGAAAGAGTGGTGTAACATCAACAGGAGGTTCTGGTGGAAATACACCGGCAGGAAACCCTGTGCAATCTGATGGTGGTGTGAATAGGGTTGTTCCTAATGCTGCATCAGTTGAGACTACGGCGCAGGCCACAAAATCTGAAGATGTGAAGTCTTCAGTGCAAATTTCAAAATTAATGTCCGGACGTGATGTTGTTAAGAGCCTTACAGCGCCTTCTCCTATCGTTGCACCTGAAAAAGTGCAAGCCCCTCAGGTGACGACTCAAGAGGTGGCGTCTACTGTTGGGGGTGAAAAACAAGACAATTCAACATCCATTGATATGTTTGAACAAAGTGAGTTTGCCCCTCAGCTTGATGAGGCAACTGCATCTGATATTGAGCTACGTGGACAGACATATAACGACTCTTTCATTCCACCAAAGCCAATGGAGGCGGATATTCCAATTCCTGAAAACGGTATCGGGTCGCATATCTCCAACTTTAATGCGCAACACGTACCTGAAGGACTTGTATCGGAAGAGAAAAAATCACAAGGGGCGCAGTCTTCTTTGCGTATGACATCCGCGAGACCTGTTCCGCAGCAACCTGCCCATACGCAAGAACAGCAACGTTCTCCTTCTTTGTTTGAGCGTATAACAGGGTCTGTTCAACAGCATATCGGTAATTTCCGTGATGATGGTGATATGGTTCGCCCGGCGCCTTTGACAGGTGAAGCGAAGCCACAGAAGAAGATATCTGATGCACCGGTTCAAGGGTCTTTGGATATTAGTGCTCCCGCGGCAAAGCCGGCAGTGAAAATTGATGATGAGTTGGATATTCCTGCCTTCTTAAGACGGCAAGCAAATTAATTCCTCTTACTTTATTGCTTTAGTGGCAATTTTGTAAAAGAAGCCCTGTGTTTAGCGCAGGGTTTTCTTTTGTAACAAGATTGTAACAAAGCGCAATAAAGCGTGATTTGCTGCATTGCAAAGGGTCTTGTATATTTGAATTGATTAGTATTAGGCTAATTTCATAATTCAGATACATAAAGAACGAATATGCTACAGAACTTTCAACACACTTTAGACAGTATTGTAACCATTACGGATGTTGGGCTACACTCTGGCCATGATATCACAATGGTGATGCATCCTGCGCCGGAAAATCACGGTATTGTGTTTATTCGTACGGACTTATCTGAAGGTGAAAACGTTATTCCCGCACTTTGGGATAAGGTCGTTGATACGCGTTTATGTACGGTGATTGCGAATGAGCATGGCGCGAGTGTTGGTACAATCGAACATGTAATGTCGGCTTTGCGTGGATGTGGTATAGACAATGTTCTTATTGAAATTAATGGCGCGGAAGCACCAATCATGGATGGTAGTGCAATGCCATTCGTTAAAGCGATTGAGCGTTCAGGCGTTCAGAAACAATCTGCTGCGAAGCGTGCTATCCGCGTTTTGAAAGAGGTTAGTGTCCTTGATCAGGGTAAGCGCGTTACACTATGTCCAGATGGTTTATCCCGTTTTGTCGGTGAGATTGACTTTGATCATGGTGAAATTGGGGTGCAACGTTTTGAGACAAGTCTGGTAAACGGGAATTTCAAGCATGATATTGCAAGTGCTCGGACTTTTGGCTTTTATCATGAGGCTGAATGGCTTCGTTCTCAAGGTTTGGCACTTGGTGGGTCTTTAGATAACGCCATAATCCTGAATGATGAGGGCGTTATGAATCCAGGCGGATTGCGTTACTCTAATGAGTTTATCCGTCATAAGTTGCTTGATGCGATTGGTGATCTATATCTTGCTGGTGCACCTATTTTGGGACTGTATGATGGTATTAAAGTCGGTCACGGTATTAATAATGCGATCTTGCATGAGCTATTCTCGTCTGATGATAACTGGGAATATGTTGATATGTCTTGTCCTGTGCCTGGAACGGCGGGTGACGGGGTGTTTGAAGTTGCATAGTTAAATGCACATTCGATTTTTCTCTTGATAATTTTGTGATCTCCTTCTTATATCCTTTTCTTCTTTCCGGCTTCGGTTTATCTATAGTTATCTATTTATAAATGAACGGAGCCTATTTCTATGCGCTTACATCAATATGTGCTATCTGCGTGCGTTGTTCTGTCTTTGGCGGCTTGTTCCGGCGGAAATGATAAACCGGCAGATTTAGAAAAAAGTAATGCGCAAAGCGCAAGTGTTGATGAGCTTTATGAGAAAGCATCCACTGCGATGGATGAAGGGGATTATAAAGACGCAACACGCTTTTTCGAAGAGGTAGAGCGACAGCACCCGTACTCAGAATGGGCAACACGAGCGCAGCTAATGGCGGCGTATTCTTCTTATTTGGATCAACGATACGATGATGCGATTGTTGCGCTTGATCGTTATATTCAATTACATCCGAGTGCGAATGATGTTGACTATGCCTTTTACCTAAAGGCGCTTTGTTTTTATGAACAAATATCCGATGTTCGCCGTGATCAAGATATGACAATGCAATCTTATAGAGCTCTTGAAACGCTAATTAAGAGATTTCCAGAGAGTGAATATCGCCGTGATGCGATGTTAAAACTTGACCTGACACGCGATCACTTGGCAGGTAAAGAGATGGAGGTTGGGCGTTATTATCTTAATCGTGGACATGTGAATGCGTCCATTAACCGTTTCCGATCTGTTGTGACACATTTCCAGACAACCAGCCATGTTGCAGAAGCGCTTCACCGTTTGGTGGAGGCCTATATAACCTTAGGTCTGAAGAATGAAGCATTGCAGGTTGCTGCTGTTCTTGGTCATAACTATCCAGGTAGTAAGTGGTATGAGCGCTCTTTCAGTCTTTTGGATGATGAGCAGCGTCGTAAGCTTATTGATGAACGCGGCTTTGTTGAAAGAACAATCGATAGCATTCTAAAACCGGATTAGGGTGAGGTCTGGATGTTAAGCAGCCTGAGTATCAAGAATGTTGTTCTTATTGATCACCTTTTGATCGAATTCCAATCAGGTTTATGTGTCTTAACCGGGGAGACGGGCGCCGGAAAATCTGTCTTACTTGATGCTCTGGGACTGGCTTTAGGTGTACGCGCGGAAAGTGGTCTGGTGCGCAAAGATGCCGAAAGCGCAAGTGTCACGGCATGTTTCTCTCTTTCAAATAACCATCCTGCACATTCTGTTCTCAAACGCGCAGATATTGAAACCGAGGATGATATGTTGTTCCTACGACGTGTTGTCTACACGTCCGGGAAAAGTCGCGCCTTTATCAATGACCAACCTGTTAGTATAGGTTTGCTAAAGACCGTTGGGGATGCGTTAGTTGAAATCCATGGCCAGTTTGAAACACAAGGTCTGCTTAATCCGCAGACACACCGTGCCATGTTGGATGAATATGCAGGAATTGATGTATCCATACGTAATAAGTGGGATGTCTGGAAGGCGGAAGAGTTGACGCTGGATGACCTACGGACGATGTCCGTACGTGCGTGTGAGGAAGAGGGGTATTTGCGCGCCTCTGTTGAAGACTTGCGCGCACTTGATCCTAAAGTTGGAGAAGAGGAAGAGCTTTCTCAGTCAAGAGAGGCACTCAAACATCGAGAATACGTTCTGGAAGGTTTAATTACGGCCAGTGCATATTTGAATGGTGAATCTGATCCGGTGCAGCGTGCATGGGCGCAATTAGATACGGTTGTTGCAAAGGTGAACGATGCGACGGTACTGCAGGCGGTGGAGGCTTTATCTCGTGCATCATCCGAAATGGAAGAGGCTAGCGCTCTTATCCAGTCTAGCCTGTCCAAATTACAAGACACGGATTCCAATTTGGAAGAAATTGATGAACGCCTGTACGATCTGCGTATGAAGGCACGTAAACATCAATGCTTGGTGGATGAATTACCGCAAAAATGTGAAGAGCTTGAGCATCAATTATCAATGATCTCTGATGCAGGTGATAGCTTAATGAAGCAGGAGAAGGTGTGCGAACAGGTACGACAGAATTACATTGATGCGGCTATGCTGGTTAGAAAGAAGCGCATAGGCACCGCAAAAAAACTGAATACGCTTGTGGCGCAGGAATTACCGCCTTTGAAAATGGAAAAGGCACGTTTTGTTACTCAAATATCAGATTTGGATGAGGTGGAATGGGGGCCTTATGGCATGGATCGGGTGCAGTTCCTTGTTTCGACAAATCCGGGGCGTGAGGCTGGCCCGATTCATAAAATTGCATCAGGTGGTGAAATGTCGCGCTTTATGCTTGCCTTAAAAGTGATCATCGCACAGGAAGGATCTACACATAGTTTTATCTTTGATGAGGTGGATACAGGAATTGGCGGTGCGACTGCGGATGCTGTGGGAGAGCGACTGTCGCGTTTGGCCGCATCAAAGCAGGTTCTTGTCGTGACGCATGCGCCTCAGGTTGCCGCGCGTGCAAACCATCACTGGATTGTACAAAAAACTGGGGATAATGATGTGAAGACTGAAATTCTACCATTAGAATCGCGCCAAGATCGATGTGAAGAAATTGCTCGTATGCTCGCCGGTGCGGATATCACAGATGAAGCGCGCGCAGCAGCGGATAAGCTTCTCAACAATGCGGCATAAGACGAAAAGGTGATTTAAGATGAACGCGTTATTTGATCTTGAATTTGAGGATGTTCGCACGCAACATGCAAAATTGGTGAGGCAAGTCCGTAAGGCGGATATTGCATATTATCGAGATGATGCACCACTCATGAGTGATGCGGATTATGATAAGCTATGTCGTGATCTGGAAGATATCGAAACGCGTTATCCTGATCTCCAAACGGCGGATAGCCCGACTCAAACAGTTGGTGTGGCTCCGGCGAAGGGATTCACGAAAGTTAAACATTCCGTGCCTATGCTTTCCCTCTCCAATGTCTTTAGTGAAGAAGACGTACAAGGGTTCCTTGATAAGATCAGGCGTTTTCTGGGGCTCGATGATACAGAAGTTATTGAGCTTGTTGCAGAGGCAAAAATTGATGGTTTGTCTTGTTCTCTACGCTATGAAGGGGGGATACTTGTGCGGGCTGCGACGCGTGGTGATGGCGCGGAAGGTGAGGATATCACGCAGAATGTGAAGACAATTTCCTGTATCCCTCAAACATTGCCAACCGAATCGGGGGTGCCTGATATCTTGGAGGTGCGCGGTGAGATCTATATGGGGCGGAAGGCTTTTGATGTCCTTAATAAAAAGCAAGAAGAAGACGGGAAGAATGTATTTGCAAACCCTCGTAATGCTGCGGCTGGTTCAGTGCGTCAGCTAGATTCATTCATCACGGCGCAACGTGACCTTGGATTCTTTGGGTATGCTCTTGGGGATGTTTCAGAAAGTTTTGCACAAACGCAGGAAGGTATCCGGGAAAAACTAATTGAATGGGGAATACCGGAAACTCCGTATACTCTATGTCGTTCTGTTGATGATATTATGAATAACTTCCAATATGTGTTGAACGAACGTCCTGATCTTGATTATGAAATCGATGGTGTTGTGTACAAGATTAACAGGCTGGATTGGCAGGAACGCCTTGGTTTCATCAGTCGTTCTCCTCGTTGGGCAACGGCGCATAAATTTCCGGCAGAACAGGCGACCACACGTATTGAGGGCATTGATATACAGGTTGGGCGCACAGGTGCTTTAACCCCGGTTGCGCGTCTTGAACCCGTTACGGTTGGTGGGGTTGTTGTCTCAAATGCGACGTTGCATAACGAAGATGAAATCAGACGCAAAGATATTCGTGTTGGTGATTACGTTGTGATACAGCGTGCCGGTGACGTTATTCCGCAGGTCGTTAAAGTTGTTTTAGAAAAACGTGGCAAGACCGCATCACCGGAGTTTGAGTATCCAAATACATGTCCCGAATGTGGTGCACAGGCAATGAGGGAGGAGGGCGAAGCTATCCGTCGTTGTTCAGGTGGGCTGACATGTCCGAAACAGGCAATTGAGCGGCTGAAACATTTTGTATCACGCCTTGCGTTTGATATGGATGGTTTAGGGGATAAAATCATTCAATCGTTCTGGGATGATGGTTTGATTAAGAGCCCGGCAGATATCTTTGAATTGGAGGATCGGAATAAAGGTAGTCTGACACCGATTCGTGCGCGTGAAGGATGGGGGGACTTGTCTGAAAAGAATCTATTTCAGTCCATTAATAATCGAAGATCGATTGAACTGAATCGTTTTATATATGCCTTAGGTATCAGGCAAATTGGTGAGGCAACGGCCAAGAGGCTGGCCGCTACATATGGTGATTTCCAAAGCTTTCAGGATGCAATGATTGTTGCACAGGATAAGGGGAGTGAATATTTCACCGATCTTATCGCGATTGAGGATATTGGCCCTGCTGCCGCGCAGGATTTGATTACTTTCTTTGCAGAAGATCATAATTTACAAGTGTTGGATTTGTTGAAAAATCAAGTTGATATACAAGTTTATGACGCTCCCGAGATAGGGGAGAGTGTTGTGGCAGGTAAGGTTGTTGTGTTTACCGGAACTTTGACACAGATGACGCGAGCAGAGGCAAAGGTAAAGGCAGAGAGTCTTGGTGCCAAGGTTTCTGGATCAGTTTCTAAGAAAACAGATTATGTCATTGCAGGAGAAGATGCGGGATCCAAGCTTAAAAAAGCGCAGGACTTAGATGTTGTGGTTTTAAGTGAGCAAGAATGGCTGGATCTTATAATGTCATAAAAAAAGAAGCCTTAAACGGCTTCTTGTTCATCACGTAATACGTAAAGCTTACTCATCGCGGCTTCGATTTCAGGTGGATAATCACGGCGCTCTACAAATTCGCCGCCACCTGTATTGCGCGTCATTGCATGCTCAAGCGCTCGCGTCAATAATTCTGAAATCTTCAGATCATTCTGTTCCAATGAAAGCTCAAGCGCAGATAAAATACGGTCACTCAGTCTGATTGCTTCTCTGTTTAATTCTGACATGTTTTGATGGCTCCTATCATTAACGGTATGTATATTGCCCTGTTCTTAGAAAGGTTTCAAGGTTTCTGGACGATCAATTATCGTTTCTTTAATTAAGGCATAGAAATGCTCTAAAAAATCATCTCTTATTGTATCATTCTCCATAAGGATTTCATGATAAGCATCTGGATAATCTACTACTTTTGCACCATCTATTCCTGATATGGTTTTTTTAGCAACTTTGTTATCAACGAGTTTTTCATGCGCTGGCATGCCAAAAAGGCAAGGTGTGTTGATTTCTTTATGTACGGATGGATTTTGAATTTTCAAGCAGGATTTATTGGCTTCGTGTACCCAACCGAACGTCACAGCGCCACATCTTAAGTCAGAATCATGTTCGAACCATGTATCTTGCAATATGTGCCTTGTTTGATCAGATGAAAGAATGATGTGTTCTTGCCCTTTCTTCCAATCACCACCGCCAGAGATATAACGCGTCCCCGCACAAATACTAACAACAGATGTAGCAAGTGTTGATAGAATAGAGGGGACTTTTTCAAAGGCTTTGATTCCGATCATTGGTGCGGTAAGTGCGGCACATTCGAAAGTGCCTGGATATTGTTGTAGGTGGTGTAGGCCAATATTTGCGCCCATCGAGTGTGCAAGCATTGCAAGAGGGATTCGCCCCTTATCCGGATGAACACTTGAATGCTTTATATAGTCGAGAACAAAGGCTTGTAAATCTTTAACGTCATCATCAAAACTGTGATTATGGCGCTTTTGCGCATTAGGGAGGTAGCGTTGTGACTTTCCCTGACCAACCCAATCACACATCCAGAATGCCAAATTATGGTCATTGCACCAACGGGCAACTTCGAAGTATTTTTCTGAGAATTCTCTTACACCTTGTAGGCATACAACGACAGCATCAGGAATACTATCTTTCGGGAAGACAGAGCCAAACCGTATTGTTCTTTCATTGCGTTTAAATGAATGCCATCTCCATCCTTGAGGCTCAAGGAAGCGTTCTTCTAGATTGGGAGGTTCTGCACGCTTGTTCATAGATAATTCTTATTATTACTTTGTGGTTACGTTCTGTAAGATCAATATGCGTGAAAACTATTAACAGAACGGTAAGAAATACGGCAAACTATCGAAATAATAACAAGTATTATTCTATCGCCTTTATTATATCTTCGGTCATTGCTTTCGCGTCCCCAAGAAGCATCATGGTATTGTCTTCAAAGAATAGCGGATTATCAATACCGGCATAACCTGACCCCATTGATCTTTTTACAAACAATACTGTTTTTGCTTTTTCAACATCCAATATTGGCATCCCGTAAATAGGAGAGGTCGAATCATTCTTTGCCGCGGGGTTTGTAATGTCATTTGCCCCGATAACATAAGCAACGTCAGCTTGAGCAAAATCACGATTGATGTCTTCCATTTCAAATACTTCGTCATAAGGAACGTTGGCTTCGGCAAGAAGAACATTCATATGGCCAGGCATCCGTCCTGCAACAGGGTGAATTGCGTATGTAACGTCCACGCCTTCCTTTTTCAATATGTCAGCCATTTCGCGTAAGGCATGTTGTGCTTGCGCGACTGCCATACCATAGCCAGGGACAATAATGACTTTTGAGGCATTCTTCATGATATATGCAGCATCTTCGGCTGCACCGATTTTGGCATTCCTGTTTTCATCATGTTGCGCACCTGCTGCGCTTTGTTCATCACCGCCAAAGCCGCCTAATATCACACTCAGAAACGAGCGATTCATGCCTTTACACATGATATAGGAAAGGATAGCACCTGATGCCCCGACCAAGGCTCCTGTAATAATAAGAAGATTATTATGCAAGGTAAAACCAATACCTGCTGCGGCCCATCCAGAATAGGAATTAAGCATAGATACAATAACAGGCATGTCTGCCCCACCAATCGGGATGATCATCAATACGCCAAGTGCAAGGGCAATACCTGCAATTGCCCAGAACCAGAACGCATGTCCTGTCCAGCAAAGCATGATAACCATAAATAACAGAACCAACCCAAGTATCGCGTTAATTTTATGTTGTCCGGAAAAGGTGAGGGGCTTGCCCGATATCGTGCCGTTCAATTTACCCCATGCAATGATTGAACCTGTAAATGTTATGGCGCCGATTGCCAATCCAAGGGACATCTCAATCAGGCTTGCGGTTTTTATGTTGCCCATTGTGCCAATTCCAAACGCCTCTGGGTTATAGAATGCGGCACCAGCAACACAAACTGCTGCCAAACCGACAAGTGAGTGGAATGCGGCCATAAGCTGGGGTAGGGCGGTCATTTCAATCGTGCGGGCAATATGCGTTCCGATTGCTCCACCCAGTGCGATACCCAAGACAATCCATGTCCAGCTGATCACCTGATCTGTAAATAAGGTTGTAAAGATGGCAATCCCCATACCGATCATTCCAAAGTTTAACCCTTGTCGTGCTGTCTCTGGATGAGATAGGCCACGTAGAGCCAGAATGAACAAGACCGATGAAGTCAGATATGCGAGGGATGAAAAAGTTGTCATGCTTTTACCTTAATAATTTATGTTCTACGTCTCATACCTGCTTTTGTATATCAACAAACAGGCAAAGTTTTATCGTTTCTATTTTTTACTCATAGTAATACAATCAAGCGCCGTGTCTTCATAATCTGCGCTACCGTATTTCTCTGTTAAAATGCTGTAATGAGACGGGATATATTTTCCGGCCACATCAACGCAATAGACATGGGTGAGCCATTCGCCGGGAATATTATAGGCACGTATCTCACCATCTTCAAATGTCGCAAGTGCCATGCCAAAGAATGGTCTTCCTGATTCCTCTATAATTTCGATAACAACTTCAGACATATCACTACGTCCTCTGGATGATGTTCTTTTCTTTGCGCCATTCGAGGGGGCTTTATGTTGCGGAACAAGAGAGAAATAAGATCCTTCTTTAATGGTATTCCACTTGTCTTCAAGTGTTTCGCCCGATCTCTCAACCTCATTTTTATACCAAAGAGACGACGTGTCAGCCGTATTTTTGTTGAAGGCCTTTATGATGCGCCTCATTATGATTTTTTTGTCTTTGATCTCGACATCAACCGGAAGGCCGTGACGGTAAATCAGAACATCACCTGTTCGTGTCCTTAATCGGTCTTTCGCATCCGCCGGGAAAGCAAGAACCATAAAAGTGAATAATAGGATAATGCGTGTGTAAATCATGGTTTATCCTTTCTTTTGAAACATATGGAGCATGCGCTTGGTAATAATAAAACCACCGAAAATATTAACAGAGGCGAATACTACGGCTAAAAACCCTAAAAACGTTGAAAACCCTGATTCTGAGACCGTTCCTGCGGCCATGACGGCACCAACAATAATGACGGATGAAATGGCGTTTGTAATTCCCATAAGTGGTGAGTGAAGTGCAGGTGTAACGCGCCACACCACATGATACCCGACAAAACATGCCAGAATAAAAACGGTTAGTCCCGTGATAATGAATGGCTCTGAATGGGCGCTGGTTTCTGATAAGACCGTACTGGCCTCCATTGCTAAATCAGAGGCTTCATCAGTGATTTTTTGCAGACGTTCAACAAGGTCGCTTGCACTCTCGCCTAATGTTTTTTCTTTTTCTGCCATAATTTACACTCACCTTATTATTTCTTATCTTTGGTCTTTGTTTCTTTCGCAAAAGATGGATGGATGATTGTGCCGTCTTTAACCATACAAACACCTTGGACAATTTCATCTTCCCAATCAATTCTTACTTTTTTGCTGTCTGTATCTATAAGCATTTTGAGAAGGTTAAACAGATTTTTCGCGTATAGAGCCGATGCATCTGCGGCCAATCGACTTGGCACGTTTAAATGTCCGACAATATGGACGTCATGCTTTGTGACGACTTCACCGGCTTTTGATGATGCGCAATTACCGCCGGTTTCAACCGCTAAATCCACGATGACAGAGCCCGGTTTCATTGATTTGACCATTGATGCACTGATCAACTTTGGTGCGGGGCGTCCCGGTATAAGTGCCGTTGTAATAACGATATCCTGCTTCGCAATATGCTCCTCTACAAGGGCTGTTTGTTTCGCTTTGTATTCGGCTGACATTTCCTTTGCATATCCGCCGGCGGTTTCGGCTTCTTTAAATTCGTCATCTTCAACGGCCACAAAGTTTGCACCAAGTGATTCGACTTGTTCTTTTGCGGCCGGTCTTACATCTGTTGCGGATACAACACCGCCCAAACGGCGCGCCGTTGCAATGGCCTGTAGCCCGGCAACACCTGCGCCCATTACAAAAACCTTGGCAGGAGGAACCGTACCGGCAGCAGTCATCATCATCGGGAAAGCATGAGCATAATGCTCTGCCGCATCTAATACCGCCTTGTAGCCGGACAGATTCGATTGTGATGATAAGATGTCCATACTCTGTGCCCGTGAAATTCTAGGGACAAATTCCATAGAGAATGCATCTATGCCAGCTTTCTCACACTCGCTGAGAATTGTTTTGTTTGAAAAAGGCGCAAGCATGGCGATCAGCAAAGCTTTCTTCGGAATATCTTTTAGCTCTTCTTTTGTCGGGGCTTGGACTTTCAGAACGATATTTGCCGATTTGACTGTGTCTGCATATGTCTTGGCAATTTTTGCGCCGACCTCTTTGTATGCATTGTCTAAAAACGCAGAATGCGTGCCCGCATTTGTTTCGATCGTGATGGTGCAACCGAGTTGTATAAGTTTTTTTACGGTTTCCGGTGAGGCTGCAACACGTTTTTCATGTTCTGCTGTTTCTTTGGGGATTGATATATGTAGACCCACGGTTATCTTTCCTTAAAGCTATAGTGTATGGGGTAGAATGCATGATTTGTTCCTTCTTGTGAAGGGGGAACACGTAAAGTTTTACAGATTATATATGATAATTTTACAATGTTTTTTCAAGAGAATGCTTGACAAAACTATTGGTCGCTCGCTATGTTCGCCGCTCAATAAGTATTTTAAGCAGGAATTTGAGAAATGAAAGTTGCTAATTCACTGAAAACACTAAAAAATCGTGACCGTAACTGTCGTGTTATTCGTCGCAAAGGGCGTGTTTACGTAATTAACAAAAAGAATCCACGCTTTAAAGCGCGTCAGGGATAGGATAATCTCCTGTTTTTCTGCTGGCTGCTGCGTGTAGCTTTTTGGTATAAAGCCGTGAGTTTTTCTCGCGGCTTTGTTTTTTGTTGAAAATTATATATCAAACAAGATCGGGGGATGCATTGTGTCTTTTGATCTGCTATATGCTATGCATCACTGAATTATAGTATCAATTTTGAAAACTCTCACAGGTGGGCGGTTATATGTTCTCTAAGCTCTTTGGTTTCATGTCTGCCGATATGGCAATTGATTTGGGAACCGCAAATACACTGGTCTATGTAAAGGATCAGGGGATTGTTCTGAATGAGCCCTCCGTGGTCGCGATTTCTGTTGTGGGCGGGAAAAAGCATACACTGGCAGTTGGTAACGAAGCAAAGCAAATGCTTGGCCGTACACCCGGGACGATTGTCGCGACACGTCCTTTGCGTGATGGTGTTATTGCAGATTTTGAGGTGACTGAGGCGATGATCAAGCATTTCATTCGTAAAGTGCACAATCGCCGGTCCTTTGTTTCCCCTAAAATGATTATTTGTGTTCCTTCCGGTTCCACTGCGGTGGAACGACGGGCGATCCAAGAATCAGCGGAGAGCGCCGGAGCAAGTGAAGTTGGTCTGATTGAAGAGCCAATGGCTGCCGCGATTGGGGCAGGCCTTCCGGTAACTGAGGCAACAGGCTCCATGGTCGTTGATATTGGCGGTGGAACGACTGAGGTCGCGGTTATATCTCTTGGTGGGATTGTATATGCCCGTTCTGTCCGTGTTGGTGGCGATAAAATGGATGAAGCTATCATTGCTTATATTCGTCGCGTTCATAATCTATTGATTGGTGAAAGTACGGCTGAGCGTATCAAAAAGGAAATTGGTTCTGCCTGTGTGCCTGGAGATGGCGAGGGGCGTACAATGGAAATTCGCGGACGTGATCTGATGAATGGTGTGCCAAAGGAAATTATTGTGACAGAACGCCAAGTCGCCGAGGCGTTGGCAGAGCCTGTTGGACAAATTGTCGAGGGCGTTAAAGTTGCTCTTGAACACACCGCACCGGAATTGGCGGCGGATATTGTAGATCGCGGGATCGTATTGACCGGTGGCGGGGCGTTGTTAACTAATCTTGACTTTGTTTTGCGTCATGCAACAGGCTTGGCCGTGACATTGGCAGATGATCCGCTTTCCTGTGTTGCCCTTGGAACGGGACATGCGTTGGAAGCCGGTAAAGCATTGCGTCATGTTCTGATCGGGACGTATTAATAGCGTATTTAATTAGGTCAGAACGCTTTTATAATTCATAACGTGGAAAGAGTGTGTGACAAACAGAGGTTTTTCCAAAAGAATGCCATCTTTGGCAGACGGATCGTCTTCTTCGTCTGTGGTTTTGGGGATTCTATCTGTTATCTTGATGGCAATATCGGCTATTCGTCCCAGTGCCTTTGATTTTGCACGAACAAATGTTTCTGATTTATTTGCTCCAATGCTTTCTATGGTTAGTCTTCCTTTTCAAAAATTGGCACTGTTTTCACACGATATTACAAATCTGGCGCAGTTGCAGGCTGATAATTTGAGGCTTGAACAGGAAAATGAAAAGCTTCGAGAATGGCATCAAGTTGCTTTACTTTTGGATTCTGAAAACAAATCCTTACGGAGCCTTTTGAATATGCCTGTTGAGAAGCAGCGTACGCATGTAAGTGGGCGTATTATTTCTGATGGGGGTAACGCGTATGTGAAAAGCGTGCTGGTCACGGCGGGGGAGGCCGACGGCGTTGAAAAGGGGGATACCGTTGTCTCTGGTGATGGGCTTTTAGGAAGAATTGTTGAAGTGAGCGAGGATACATCGCGTATTTTATTTGTTACAGACATGAACTCTCGTGTTCCTGTTGTTGTTGAGGATACGGGGCATCATGCCATTCTGGCAGGAACGAATGAGAACCAGCCGCACTTGATTCACGTGCCACAAGATAGTGAAATTGCCCAAGGTGCGCGTATCATTACATCCGGATATGGTGGTGTTTTTCCGCCGGGAATCGCGATTGGCCGGGTGAGAATTTCCTCCAATGATGTTATGGAGGTTGTTCTTTTTTCAGATCTCGATCGTTTGCATATTGTGCGTATTATACAAAGCGACCTTTTAGATGAAACAAACAGGTAGGGTGTAAAAATGTGGACAGAGCAGTTCAGTATGGTGTTACGCCTATGTGTTCCTTACGCAGTATTCCTTGTGCTGTTTGTGCTTAATCTTGTGCCATTTTCTCTATCATTGTCGGCTTCTGTTGAGATACCGTTTGTGATCATGGCAATTTATTATTGGTCTATTTATCGTCCGACATTTATTCCACCTTTTGCTGTTTTTATATTGGGTATGTGTTTTGATTTATTAAGTGCAATGCCTGTTGGCTTAAATTCACTTATTTTCCTGATTATCCGCCATGTCGTGTCTCAGCAAAGATTATTCCTGACGGGGCAGCCGTTTCTAATGATATGGCTTGGTTTTGTATTGGTGAGTTGTGTGGCTTTGGTTTTACAGTGGGGGCTGTTTGGTCTGATACAGTTTTCATGGCCTCCGTTTATGCCTGTTTTATTAATGTGGGGAAGTGGCGTTTTGTGCTTTCCTCTTATTGTTCTGATGTTGATGTTGGCACATAAGGTCTTGCCGGATGTGCCGGATCAATATAGTGCAGTGAAATAACCGTATTTATATATGTAAGGGATGCTTCGTGTATCACGATGATTATAGTGAAAAGATCTTTTCACGCCGCGCCTTTGTTATTGGGGGGCTGCAATTTGTTGCGCTATGCGTTTTGGGTGGACGCTTGGCGTGGTTGCAGGTTGCGCAAGGTAAGCGATACAAAACACTATCAGATAAAAATCGAATTAATATCAAAATGCTGGCACCGTTGCGCGGGGAGATCCTTGATCGTTTTGGGGTTCCTTTGGCGGTTAATATAAAGAATTACCGTGTTTCTATTGTGCCGGAGCAGGTGAAAAACGTGCAGGAGGCGTTGCAATCTTTGCAAAAGGTTATTGATCTGAGTGATAAGCAAATTGGTAATGTGATGAAGCAGGAATCACGTAGTGCAAAGTTTGCTCCTTTAATCGTTAAAGAGGATCTGACATGGGAAGAGGTGGCGCGAATAGAGGTGAATTTGACGGACTTGCCCGGACTGTCAATTGATACAGGTGAGATACGGAGCTATCCATATCGTGAAGCAACCGCGCATATTATTGGCTATGTACGCTCCGTTTCACAACAGGATTTGAATAAAAATCCGAAAGACACATTGTTGAAATTACCGGGCTTTAAAATCGGTAAAACAGGAATAGAAAAGGTCTATGATCCAAAACTACGTGGTCGAGAGGGGGCTTCTGAGGTTGAGGTTAATGTCATTGGCCGTGAGGTGCGTGAGCTAAAACGGCACAATGCACAAACGGGCGATCGTGTCACTTTGACGATTGATGGAGAGTTGCAGCGTTTTACGCAAGAGGTTTTGGCACAACATAAAAGTGCATCTGCCGTGATTATGGATGCACAAACCGGTGCTGTTTACGCGATGGCCTCTCACCCGTCCTTTGATCCGAACGCTTTTGTACGTGGGTTAAGCACTGAAGAATGGCAAATCTTAATGGATGACCCGACATTGCCTCAAACGAATAAGGCTTTATCCGGTCAATACCCACCTGGATCAACGTTTAAGATGATAACCGCCTTAGCCGGGTTAGAAGCAGGGATCATTAATAAAAATACCCGCGTTTTCTGTCCCGGACATTATGAATATGGAACAGATAGGTTTCATTGTTGGAAAAAAGCCGGACATGGCAGCGTTGATTTGTTTCAAGCGTTGGAGCAATCATGCGATACGTATTTCTATAAAATGTCGACAGATGTCGGAATTGATAAGATCGCAGCGATGGCACGAAAGTTCGGGATTGGCGACAAATTAGGTTTTCCTTTAACGGAGGAAAAGCCGGGCCTCATGCCGGATAAGGTATGGAATCGCAAACGTTTCGGTCGTAAGTGGCAGCCGGGTGAGACCATTAATTCCAGTATCGGACAGGGGCATATTCTTACCACGCCCTTGCAGTTGGCTGTGATGACTGCGCGCCTTGTGAATGGTGGCTATGCCGTTAAGCCGTGGATTACCGGATATATCGGATCTGAATTTTTTGGCGATGATGTCTGGGATAAAATTGAAGGTGTCTCTCAAACTCATTTGAATATGGTGAGGCATGGTATGGATCGTGTTGTAAATTCAAAAAAAGGAACGGCTTATGCATCGCGTATAGATGTTGATGGGCGTGGAATGGCCGGTAAGACCGGAACGGCTCAGGTGAAGCGTATTACGAAAGAACAAAGAACCTTGGGAATTAAGAATGAGGATTTGCCGTGGACACAACGCCACCACGCATTGTTTGTTGGGTATGCTCCGGTTGATAAGCCCAGATATGTTTGCGCTGTTGTTGTTGAGCATGGGGTTGGTGGATCAAGTGCAGCCGCACCGTTGGCGAAGCAGCTTATAGAAGAGGTGCAAAATCGCGATCCAGCGGCCAGTACCTTGCGTGCTGATTCGGATCAAGAAAGCGGGGCGCAGTAAAGGTATGTTTATTGAAAATGATCTAAGTTTTTCACAACGCCTCGCCAAACTTAATATCTGGCTCATCTTTCTTCTTACCTGTGTTGCTGGGGTTGGGGTGGCTTCATTGTATTCTGCTGCAGGTGGTACGATGGATCCTCCTTGGGCATCACGGCACATCATACGTTTTTGTGTTGGTGCGTTCGGTATGATCGTGATTGCGCTAATTGATATCCGATTATGGTACCGCCTGACATGGCCTATTTATTTTCTCGGGCTTGCACTTTTGATTATTGTGGAGGTTACAGGACGTGTGGGTATGGGTGCGCAGCGCTGGATTGACCTTGGGGTGATACAATTACAGCCGTCTGAATTGATGAAGATTGCCGTTGTAATGGCTTTAGCGCGCCATTTTCACGGTGCAACGCCAGAGCAAGCACGACGACTGACTTTCCTTATCGTGCCAGCCTTCCTTATTATGACACCAGTTGCATTGGTGTTGTTGCAGCCTGATTTAGGAACATCCTTGATGATTATTATGGCTGGTGCGGCGATGGTCTTTATGGCTGGTGCTCCGATCTGGTTATTTATTGGTGCCATTGTTATGGCGGCGGTGAGTGTGCCTATAGTTTGGCAATTCTTACATGAATATCAAAAGCAACGTGTGCGTACTTTTTTAAACCCTGAAAGTGATCCATTGGGGGCGGGATACCATATCACGCAGTCCAAAATTGCTATTGGCTCCGGAGGGGTTGAAGGAAAAGGATTCTTGCAAGGAACACAAAGCCATTTGAACTTCCTACCCGAAAAGCAAACAGACTTTATTTTTACGCTATGGGTTGAGGAGTGGGGGCTTTTCGGTGGTTTACTTTTGCTTTGTGTATTCTTGTTAATCTTCGTAACTGGTTTGGTAACGGCCCTTCGGTGTAAGCATAATTTCGGTAGATACCTCGCATTAGGAGTGAGTGTAAACTTCTCGCTTTATGTCTTTATTAACATTGCAATGGTGATGGGTCTAATCCCTGTTGTGGGTGCGCCTTTGCCTTTGGTCTCTTATGGTGGTACATCGATGTTGGCTGCTTTGATCGGGTTTGGGCTTATGATGTCATGTGGTGTGTACAGGCATAGCAAAGTTACGCGGTAAAGCCTCTTTCTAAGGCTCTACGCGTATTTTTATTCCGATAAGGGGATCATAGGTGTTCTAGGCGGCTGTTTTAATGCCTTTATCTTGCATAAGCTGTTGCAGCTCGCCAGCTTCATACATCTCACGAATAATATCACATCCACCAACAAACTCACCTTTTACATAGAGCTGTGGGATAGTAGGCCATTTGGTGAAATCTTTGATTCCTTGGCGCAGTTCATTATCCTCAAGAACATTAATATCCTTAAATGCAACGCCCAAATGGGATAGGACTTGCACGACCATGGCGGAAAATCCACATTGCGGGAATACTGCATCACCTTTCATAAACAGAACGATGTCATTGTCATCAATGTCCTTTTGGATACGATCAAAGAGAATATTTTCCATTTTCTTACTTTCTATACTGATGTGTTATTAGTCAGGCACTGATGTTTGCAACGCAAGTGCATGCAGCTCTCCGCCCATTTTATCTTCTAATGCGTTATAGACCATTTGGTGTTGCTGTACGCGGGTTTTCCCCTCAAATGCAGGGGATGTTACATATGCCGCATAGTGATCACCATCACCACGTAGGTCTTCAATACGTACAGTGGCATCGGGGATGCCCTCACGGATCATTTTTTCAATTACTGCTGCATCCATTGCCATGCGGAAGTACCTCTCTTGTCTTATTTTTCGGCCATCACTTGCTTTTTTGCTTCATCAATGGCTTTTTTAAGTTCCACTTCCATCAGGTGATTGGAGATCTCAAGGCCTTTTTGGTCAAAGTCTGCACGCACTTTACGCAATACATCATCAAAACCTGGCTCTTCTAGGTTTGCAGAGACGACTTCTGTTGCATAAGTTAGTGCATTAGCTTCGCTCAAACCTAATTTCTCGGCGGCCCAAAGGCCATAAAGCTTAGATACACGTGCTTCTATTGCGAAGTCCAGTTGCTCATCATGTGCAAATTTGGTTTCGAATGCTTTTTCACGATTGTCAAAACTGGTCATGACTGTTTCTCCTTCAAGTTAAACGCCACAGCGTACACAAAAAATAATGTAAAATGATTTCTATCATTTGAATCTTGGGAAATCCATTGTTATATGTAGGGAAACATAAAATTTTAAGGATATATTTATGGCCAGACGCAAAAAGATCTATGAAGGCAAGGCAAAAATTCTGTATGAGGGTCCAGATGCCAATACGGTAATACAATATTTTAAAGATGATGCAACGGCATTTAATGGAGAAAAGCATGAAGTGATCGCAGGCAAAGGTGTTCTGAACAACCGCATCTCTGCGCACTTGATGAAGAATCTTGAGGCGATTGGAATCCCGACACACTTTATTCGGTCTATCAATATGCGTGAACAATTGGTACGCAGCGTTGAAATCATTCCGATTGAGCTTGTTGTCCGTAATATTGCAGCAGGTTCGTTGTGTAAGCGTCTAGGACTGAAGGAGGGGGAAATCCTACCAAAGCCTCTGATAGAGTTCTATTATAAAAAGGATGAGCTTGGCGACCCACTTGTCGGTGAGGATCACATTGTAACGTTTGGTTGGGCAGATCCATATGAGCTGGAAGAGATGGTTGCCATGGCTTGGCGTGTGAATGACTATCTGAATGGTTTATTGTCCGGGATCGGATTAAGGCTGGTCGACTTTAAATTGGAATTTGGTCGGATCTGGGGACAGCATGGTGAGTTGTATATTGTTCTTGCGGATGAAATTTCACCAGATAATTGTCGCCTATGGGACGTGGAAACCAATGAGAAGTTCGATAAGGATCGTTTCCGTCAAGATTTGGGCGATTTGGTTGAAGGTTATCAATATGTGGCGCAGCGCTTAGGTCTTATTCCTGAGGGTGGAATCGTTACAGGCGGTAGCATTAATGAAGACCTTGTTGAAAATCTTGGGCAGATTGAGAATGAGCTGGCAGAGCGCCGCCGTCTGCGTGATGTAAAGAAGGGCAAACCTCGCAAGGTTTAGTTCTTATGTGAAAAGCCGTGTTTCTTTTATTTGGGGTGCGGCTTTTTTATACCGGAAGTCTTCACGGCCTCTAAAAGGTCTTGCGGTGTAAAGGGCTTCTTCAATGTGTTTTGTGCACCGACAGCTTCGGCAATCTTTAAAAAGCTCGTAAAACCGGTGCGTCCCAGAGATGAGATTGCGATAAATTTCGTGTCCGGCATCTCTTCTAATATTGCGGATATGACTTCGATTCCTTCTGTTCCGGGCATTTGTATATCTGTGATAACCAGATCATATTGTTGAGCTGTGCCTAATGTTATTGCATCGTCACCATTAAGGGTCGTTGTTACTTCAAATCCACTTTGTGTTAGTGTTTTTTCGATCATCCGTAAGGTTAGTGGATCATCTTCGGCAACAAGTATCTGTGAGGTCATTTTGCACCTAATCATGGAAAACAAGAAATCAGAAAAGCTTCTGTTCGCTAGAATATATCAATTTTAAGTGAGGTAAAGTTATTTTCTGTGACTATGGCGCGAATTGCTCTTGATAGATTCTTTCCTCAAGATGGTTTTCCGGGTCAAATAGTAATGTTGCGGAAACATCTCTGGCTTCGGAAATGTCGACATGTGCAATATCACGCACTTCAAAAGCATCGGCAGAGGCGCTAACTGGGCGTTCATTCGGTCGAATGATCTCAAAACGTACGCAAGACGTATTGGGAATTAATGCGCCCGGCCAACGACGAGGACGAAATGCGCTTATGGGTGTTAAGGGCAGAACATTCGCACCTAACGGAATGATAGGACCGGAGGCAGATGAATTGTAGGCGGTGCTGCCGACGGGTGTTGAAACCATAATGCCATCGCAAACCAAGAGGGGCATGCGAACTTCGTCATTTACAAAAACCATAATTTTGGCAGAGCTATGTGTTTCACGTATCAATGAGACTTCGTTATAAGCTAGTTTTTCAAACACTTGCCCCTTTATGTCAGTTGCTTTCATCCGTAAGGGGTGGATTTCATAGCTTTGAGATTTTTCAATTCTGCTATAAAGATCCTTATCTTTATACTCATTCAATAAAAAGCCTAATGTCCCAAGGTTAAGGCCGAAAATTGGCGTATTGATATTTGTGAATTTGTGTAATGCCCGCAGCATTGCACCATCTCCACCTAAAACCACAACGACATCAGCTTCATCGAGGTTATGCTGTTCATATTTCTCACTGAGCTCTCTTAAAGCGGTTTGAGGGCGTGGATTTTCTGAGGCGTGAAAATGTATTTTCATGTTTTAAACGCTCTTTTTATTCGTGGTCATTTTGCCATTGTACAGGATCATTTAGGAATTGTTCTACTGATTCCAATGTTTTTGTATCAAAATATTTTTTGTCTTTTGCAACAGCCAAAACATCCCACCATGTTGTTAGGGCGTGCAGGGTAATGCCTAAATTTTCCATATTTTGTTTGCTTGCTTCAAAAATACCGTAATGGAAGACGACAAATGCATGCTTTACGTTCGCTCCGGCATCTCTTAAGGCCTCGATAAAAACTTGCTTGCTGCCGCCGTCTGTTTGTAAATCTTCGATAAGCATGACATTTGGCTTTTGGCCTTGATCATTCTTTTCGGGCATAAATCCTTCTATTTGCGCCATACGGCCATAGCCCTTAGGCTCTTTTCTGACGTAGATCATTGGCTTATGGAGTCGATCCGAAATATATGCACCATATGGAATTCCGGCGGTTTCCCCCCCGGCAAGCAAATCGACTTTATCAAGTCCGATTTCTGCTGCGATTAAGTGTGCGGCATGATTCATAAGAAGATTGCGTTCCTGTGTGAATGAAATTAAACGCCTGCAATCAATGTATACGGGGCTCTTTCGGCCGGATTTTAGAACGAAAGGTTCCTTTGCGTTGAATAAGATAGATTCTGTCTCGATCAAGGCTTGGGCGGCATCATATGCCATCTGGGCTTTTTCATCAGGAGTGATCGTGGCAGAAGGTGTTTCATCTAAAAGTATAATAAAATCTGACATGGTTGAATCTGTAACCGCAAGAACCTTTGAAAGGCTCTCTGTAGAGGGCCAGCGGGGTTTACCATCCGGACTGTGGCGTTTGCTTTTATTAAATGATGTAGGGTCTAGCCCCGCCTTTTTTGCAAGGCCTGATGGAGAAAATCCTTTAGATGAGGCGAGACGGTCAATACCTGTCCAGATTTGGTCGTGGGTTAACATGAATATATGGATCCTAAAAATGTCTATAGTTTTAATTAAGTAGGATAGTAGTCCCATTATCGTGCGAAAAAAGAAACAGGAAAATATTCTTATTTTTTCTCTTGACTTCCGAAAGTGTGTGAGGCATAAAGAGAACATAAAGGGAACAACTGTGTGTTTTTTCAGGCAAAAGCACATACACACTTTCATATTTCATATTAGCAAAAGAAGAGGGAACAACCGCTATGACGGATGGGGCAGAAACGATTCTATTTGAAACAGCAGAAGATGTATGGTTTTGGTTTATTTCCGCACAATCTGCGCGCAATGATGGTGCACAAATTACTGCTGGTTACGGTGCTTCGCAGCGCCCATGCGAACCGGTCGATGTTTTGAAAATTATTGATGGGTTATATAGGCAACGCCGCATACAGCGCGATCATTTACTGGTGTTACGTCATTATGGGCAAAGAATGATGGCACCTGATTCACGCCGTGTAAAAGAAAAGCGCGCGCATTATCTTTGGTCTGAGGCCATGGAAAGAATGGAGAAAGTCTTTGAAGAAAAAGGCCTGATTCCTCAGGAAAGTTGGGTTCGGCGTTTGCAACCTGTATCGGATCGTCATGATTATGCATTCCCGGAAATGAGGGCGTAAAGATGCAAAGCGAGAAGAGGGTTTGGGTTGTTTTTACCAACCAGACTGATTTTAAGGCTTTGTCATTTCTAAAGCCAGGATACCGGCATTGTTTTGTCATTATGCATGACGGGCAGCAATGGATCAGTGTTGATCCGATGGCGCATTATATGTCGGTGAAGTCCCTTGATAATATACCGAAGAGCTTTGATTTTTCGTCGTATTTTTCCGATATGGGGCACGATGTCGTCGAGGTTACGTCTTGTGTTGAGGAACCACCAAAGTGCAGTGCTCCGCCGATGTTTTTTACA
The DNA here is from genome assembly GCA_050633505.1 of Alphaproteobacteria bacterium. GTDB lineage: Bacteria > Pseudomonadota > Alphaproteobacteria > Micavibrionales > Micavibrionaceae > UBA1672. The sequence continues at coordinate 529,026 of JBOEGQ010000004.1, read as the reverse complement.
TGTGTTGAAGTTTGTAAACGTGTTTTGGGCGTTCACAAATTTACGATTTTTACGCCATGGCAACTTTATCAATATTTACATGAAAAGGAGAAATCTTATGGGAAGCTTTACATCAACTCCGACCGTTCCTCAACCGCAGAAGGTTGTGGTTAAAGAAGATAGCAATGAAGAACAGAATGATGGCACATTATCTGGGGCAGAAACGGAAAAAGTGGCCTCTGATGCACGGGAAAAAAACCTTTTGGCACGTGATAGAGGGCGCTCCGGTACGGTCTCTTCAGGCTTTCTGGGGTTCTTAGATGAAGATAATAATGAACAGCGTAAAACGCTATTAGGAGAATAGGGAGGAAGCTATGATTACAGATACGAATAAAGGATCTTTAAAACACAGTGATTCTGTAGATGCTGAAAGACTGCTTGAACGTTATAACACTGTGAAGCAACGAAGGGATAATTGGCTGAATCTGTGGCAGGATTGTTACGATCATGCATTACCGCAAAGTGGTGGTTTTACAGATACGCTTATTACGGGACATGCACGAACCAACCATATATATGATGCCACGGCAATGGATGCAGCAGATCAGTTGGCGGCAAGTTTGCTTGGAAACTTAACGCCTACATGGTCTCAATGGTTTGGGTTAAAGCCCGGCCCCGATATGTCCGCGGAACAGGCAGATCGTCTTTCACCAATTCTTGAGCAGGCGGCAAAAACAATTCAGGCGCATTTTGATCGATCGAATTTTGCAGTTGAAATCCACCAATGTTATTTGGACTTGGTTGTCGGGGGAACCGCATCTCTATCATTTGAAGAGGCAGATCCCGGAGAGTTTTCCGCATTTCGTTTTTTCTCTAACCCTTTGAAATATGTGGTGTTAGAAGAGGGAGCTTCCGGCTATTTGGACGGCACATTTCGGACAATCCATATGACGTTTGAGCAATTAAGCGCGCGTTATCCATCTGCGGAGCTTCCGGCAGACCTATTAAAGGAAGCATCAAGGGATGCGCAAAAAAGATTTGATGTTCTGGAAGCGGTTATTCCGAATGGTCTTGTCTATGATTATGTCGCGTTTCTGTCCTATGGCGCACAAGATCATATTATTTTGCAGTCAGGGCAGTTCAACGAGTCACCTATCATTAATTTCAGGTGGATTAAGTCCCCTGGTGAGGTTTACGGTCGTTCTCCTGTTATGAAGGCGTTACCTGATATTAAAACAGCAAATAAGGTTGTTGAACTCATTTTAAAAAATGCATCAATTGCGGTCACAGGTATTTGGCAGGCTGATGATGATGGCGTTTTAAATCCAGCGAATATTAAGCTAACACCGGGGAGTATTATTCCCAAGGCGATTGGTTCAAAAGGCTTGCAGCCATTAACGATGCCGGGGAAATTTGATGTATCTCAATTGGTTCTCGATAGTTTGCATAGCCGTATTCGTCGTGCATTGCTGACGGATAAGCTGGCTCCGGTTAATGCACCGCGGATGAGTGCAACTGAGGTGCTTGAGCGTTCTGCGGAAATGTCCTTACTTTTAGGGGCTACCTACGGGCGCTTACAATCAGAGCTTTTAACACCACTTATTAAACGGGCATTCTCAATATTACGCAGACGTGGAGAAGTGCCGGATATATCTTTGGACGGGCGCTTGGTACAGGTGGATTATCGCTCGCCTCTTGCTAGATCTCAAGGGCAACGCAATATCCAAAATACGATCAGTTGGATTAATTCAGTTGTTGCGATGGGACCAGAAGCATCATCCAGTGTTGATTTTCCTGCTGCTGCTCGTTTCCTTGGTGAAGCTCTGGCCGTGCCAAGTGATTTGATTAAGAAAAATGTGACGCAGGAAAGTGCCGCGCTTAATGCGCTGGGACAGGGATTAGTTCAATCTGCAATACAACAGGGAGGGGGGAGTGATGTTTAGCAAGGGTGAGAATGACAAAGATGTTTTTCCTGATTTAAATAACACAGGAATCATTTACCGGCCTCCATCCCGAACAGCGCAGGAACTGCGTGAGATTGAAAAAGTATGCGCTCGGCTTTTTTCCAGTGAAGATGGACAAAAAGTTTTAGCACATTTGCAGGACATTACATTCTGTCGTGTGCTTGGTGCATCTGCTCAAGACGGGCATTTGCGTTATGTCGAAGGGCAGCGTGCTTTGGTCGCAACGCTACTTCGCTTAATTGATCGGGGTAAGCACCCGCTTTAGGTAAACCAAAATTCAATATTATAAGGAGAGTATATAAATGCATGATGAAAATCTTTTAAATAGCGAGATCCCCGAGAAATTCAAAGATCCGCAAACAGGACAAGTCAATATCGAGATGATGGCGCGTTCTTATAAGGCGTTGGAGCAAAGAATGTCTCAGCTTCCAACTGTTCCGAAATCCCCGGAGGAATATTGTATTGAGTGTGACCATAGTTTGTTCACGGCAGATACAGATGTTAATAAACGCCTGTATGAGAAAGGCTTTACACAAGATCAAGCACAGGAGGTTTATAACCTTGCAGAAGAAAAACTGATCCCGATAATCAGACAAATGGCTGCGGATTATAAAGCCGATCGTGAGGTCGAAAGGCTTATAGAATATTTTGGCGGTGTGGAAAAATGGAAGGTTGTCGCACGTCAGTTGTACGCATTTGGTAATAAGACGTTGAGTGCAGATGTGTTGGATAGCATGGCCAGTTCTTATGAAGGTGTACTTGCTCTATATCGTATGATGAAGGGGGAAGAGCCGAACCTGCATAAGGATGTAGGTAATAATGATGTATCTGGTGCTGAAGAAAACGAACTCGCATCAATGATGAGAGATCCTAAATATTGGAAGCATAAAGACCCGACGCATATCGCAAAGGTTACACAAGGGTTTAAGAACCTATATGGAGCTTAAAATGGATCGGGAATGAAAAAAGCCCTCCTTCTACTGTGTAGAGGAAGGCTTTTGTGCCCCGAAACTTTGAACGTTTTATTGTCGTGTTTGTGATTCGGCAAAACGTTGTGCAACATAATCATCAACAACTTTTTGGAAATCGGACTGAACATCTTTTGTCAATGGCAGGAATTGTAAAGCAACCTTATTTGGGCTTTTACGGGCAACAGTGGCCTTGTGATCTATTTCTATGATTTCGCCACGTAATTTGAATTTAAGAGTGAAGACGCAATCTTGCTCTTTGGCAAAGAGGCGTTCATCCGCCGTGATTAACATGCCGCCAGAACTCCAGTTCTCAACCGGATACATCTGGCCGTTAATGATTGTGACACAACGATCATCGTTGCGACGGGCATTTTGGCGACGTCTATGTTCGTTTAAAGTGCGTTCGTCACGCATCGGCGATGAGATAACTTTACCAAACATGAATTTATTTTCCTTAATATTTTATTAACTTAATCTAATATTCATTTTTGGCGAAATTAAGGCAAAGAGCACTATTTTAGAAAATATACATAGAAAATCTGTGTAAAAATAACAAAGGAATAGGCTTTTTTTCTTATTATATATGCTGTTGCATACCTTAGGTATATCCTAAGGATATACTATATATATTAATGCCTTAATTAATTTTTTTAAAGCAGAAAAGATAACGTGCCTTTTTGAAAGCGCACGCCTTTTTTGTTTCTCGGTTGTTTGCCTTTGGCCTTGTGGTATGCGGTTCGTTGCGTAACGGATCCGTAGAGATAACCAAAGAGCAGGCGTTTTAAAACTTTCTCTAACATGAAGAAGAGGTATAATTATGTCCACAACTATAGATCAGGCATTTATTAAGCAATTTGAACGTGAAGTCCATGAAGCGTATCAGCGTCAGGGCTCCAAACTACGTAATACTGTGCGGACTATTTCCAACGTAAACGGATCAAGCGCAGTGTTTCAAAAGGTCGGTAAAGGAACGGCAAGCACAAAGTCAACACACGGTATGGTCCCGGTGATGAATCTTGACCATTCTGCGATTGAGGTTGTTTTGTCCGACTATTACGCAGGGGACTGGGTAGATCGTCTGGATGAATTGAAAACGAATATTGATGAACGTCAGGTCATTGCAAATGCCGGTGCGCATGCGCTTGGTCGTAAAACAGATGAGTTGATTGTAAACGCTCTTGATGCTGCATCCTTAAATACGATTGCGGCAGGAAGTGTTGGTTTGACCAAAGACAAAATTCTTTCAGCCTTTGAAACATTTGGTGAGAACGATGTGCCGGATGATGGGATGCGCTATTGTATTGTCGGTTGGAAACAGTGGAGTGATTTGCTCTCAATCGAAGAATTCGTGAATGCAGAATATATTGGTGCGCAGGAATTACCGTTTGCAACAATCACACAGGCTAAAATGTTCTTAGGCACAGTCTTTATTCCGCATTCGGGATTACCGATTGATGTCAGTGATGAGCGTTCTTGTTTCTATTATCACAAAACGGCTGTTGGTCACGCGGCTGCAGGTGATGTCCAGACGGATGTCAGTTGGCATGGTGATCGTGCGGCGCATTTTGTGAATAACATGATGAGCCAAGGATCCGGTTTGATTGATGAGAGCGGGATTATCACAATCAAGTGCTCTGAATAATCTGAAATTTCAATATTAATTTTTTAGGAGAAAATCAATGGCTTTTATAGCTTCTGATCTAAGTGTTCTTGCGTATGCAAATAACTTTACACTATGGCATTTTACAACAGTAGATAGCGATATTGAAGGCGCAGGATACTTCAATAATGCGGCAGATATGCTGCGTGAAAATGATTTGATTATTGCGAATATCGATACCGATGGTAGTGCTTCGACCGCTTTTTATGTCGTAAGCACAAATGACGGTAGCAGCGTTACAGTTACTGCATACGTGTAGTGCTGTATAGCGCGTGGTCAATTTTCCTCACACCGTATAAGCGCGCTAAACGCATGTGTAAAAAGGTTGTTCAGTGAAAAAGCGGCATTTCCTCCTCTTACCTGAAACAGGCCCGCCTTTTGCCGCATAGAGATGGTATCGAATGGGTGCATCCCTGATCTTAGAATTAGGGGTGCACCATATTTTACAGAATATGTTGAAATTTTTGCGTAGATGATATATTTTCCGCCCCTGATTACTTTGGGTATCTATGAATTCAGGAGTGGCGAGATGGCTATAAGAGAAGAAGCGCGGGCAAGGTTAGAGGCAGCGCAAGATCGTACAATCGGTATTTTGAATGGTATTGTTTCATCACGTTTTAAAGCAGGAGAGCCGGAATTTCCTGTATCTACAATGGTAAAAACGCCCTCAGGTCGTTCGGAACGCCTTGAAATCGATAAAGACAAAATTGTGATTAATGATGTTGGTGTGAAATTGGTTGCAGAACGAGATAGTACAACTGGCCTGATTGATGATCTGAAGTTATCACGTGGGACAGTGGCTTTGAAAGCGCAATTCCTAGAGGAACTCTTGCAACAGGATTTGGTCGACTTACCGTATGCAGTAACACCCAAGACCGATGACGGACGGATTAAAGTTGCTCTCGAAGGGATAAATAATTTGTTCCATGATCGTGTTATGCGTCCCTTACAGGATAGAAACATCGTTGATGAAAACGGGATGGCAAGGGGTGTTTTGACAACTGATTTCCAAGATAAGCAAGGTGTTAAAGTTCACCTTGATATGACCCATGGCGGCGAGCTTACAATACGCAGAACAGAGCGAACAAGAAGTAAAACAATGAAACTGCGCTTGGATGAGAATAACCAATATAGCTTATCACATGATGGGCAGGCTATGGCGAAAGCTGTGGCTGCGGATACGTTGCAAGGGTTGTTTGATGCCTTGCAGTCTGAAAATGATTTGCGTTTCAAAATTGCGAAAGGGACGAGTATCCCGGACGTTTCTTCATCTGTACGTGCTGTTGAGAAATCATATGTTCTTAGTCGTGATGAAGACACAATAAAACGTGCAGCTGTGCAAGATGCACGTGAAGAGCTGGGGTTAGCGCCTATTTAGAAACCCAACTTCTAAAATAGCTATAAAAGATTTAAGTCCCGCTTTTTTAAACGGGGCTTTTTTTATGTCTGAAGTACTTCGGGCATCCTGTTTGTATATTAATGAAAAAGGAGAGATATAATGGCCTTATCCGATATAGGATTATGTGCGCGTGCCTTAATAAAAGTCGGGGCGGCGCCTATTAGCGGTTTTGATGACGGAACCGCAGAAAGTGAAATTGCTGGTGCTTTATACGGGCAGACGCGTGATGCACTCCTATCTGCATATGCGTGGAGTTTCGCAACAGGGCAGGTGCAACTTAGTCGCTTGGAAGCAGATCCTCTGGCCGACTATGCGTATGCGTTTCAACTTCCGAATGATTTCTTGCGCGCTCTTAGTTTGGGGGCAAGCGGACGAGGTCGTGGGCTAGGGTATCGTGTCATTGGTAATGTGTTGCATGCTGATGTTTCCGAAGTGATTCTTACATATATTTATCGTCCGGCAGAGGAGAGCTTTCCACCGTTTTTTGATCAGGCCTTAATGGTACGTCTGGCGGCGGAGTTTACTATTCCGGTGACGGAAAATACATCACGGTCGGAGGCTATGTTTTCTATGGCAGAACGGGAATTCGCACGGGCGCGTCAAATCGATGCACAGCAAGACACGCCAAATAAAATTGAGGATTTCACACTTGTCCATGTCAGGGATTAAGCGGGGAAGGGAAAAGGTATGACTAGAATACGAGATGTAAAAACGACATTCACAGCCGGTGAAGTGTCGAGTGAGCTATTGGGGCGTGGAGATTTACGTGCCTATGATAATGGCGCGTTAACGTTACGCAATGTGTTTATTAATCCGACAGGTGGGGTGAAACGCCGCTTTGGTCTTGGCTATATTGATAGTGCACCTGGCGATGGCAAGCTTATTGCCTTTGAATTCAATACGCAGCAAACCGCGCTTCTCGTCATCACGGATTATCAAATTGATATTTATTCCGGTGGTGTGAAAGAGGCAAGCCTTCCTGCGCCGTGGAGTTTGTCTCAAATTTCTCAGCTTGCATGGACACAAAGTGCAGATACGTTGCTTTTAACGCATCCTGATGTGAGTCCGAAAAAACTGGTGCGTATAGGTGTAGATAATTGGGCGTTATCAGATTGGGTGTTTTTTACGGATAAGAATATCCGTCATCAGCCATATTATAAGTTTGTGGCATCCGAAGTAACGTTAACGCCAAGCGGGTTAAGTGGTGATATTACCCTTACAGCATCTCAAGATGTATTCGAATCTGGGCATGAGAACACACGTCTTCGTGTGCAGGGGGTAGAGGTTTTAATTACGGATTTTGATTCTCCGACAGTGGTGAGTGCAACCGTGATCCCTAAACCGAATGATGCGTATGATCCTGATGATCCGGGCGGAGATGAGCCTGAGTTCTTTTACATTCCTGATACAGATCCGACAATTGATTGGTTTGAGCAAGCGTTTAGTCCGGTGCATGGTTATCCGGTTACAGCAGCCTTTCATCAGGATCGCCTTGTGATCGGTGGCTCTCGTGATTTGCCGAACCGTTTATGGCTTTCCAAGTCCGGAGATCTTTATAATTTTGATCTGGGTGAAGGTCTGGATGATGAGGCCATTGAATTTTCCATTTTATCTGATCAGGTGAATGCCATTCGAGGTATATTTTCCTCTCGTCATTTGCAGGTTTTTACATCCGGTGCAGAATGGGTGGTAACAGGTGATCCATTGACCCCCGTTTCCGTACAGATCAGCCGCCAAACACGCATAGGTTCAAGAATAGATCGCTATATTCCGCCGGTTAATGTGGATGGGGCAACATTATATATGGCGCGTTCGGGACGTGAATTGCATGAGTATCTCTATACAGATTTAGAAGATGCGTATGTTTCTAATGATTTGGCGCTGCTTTCACGTCATGTGATTAAAACACCCGTGGATCAGGATTATGATCAGCGTAACCGCTTGTTATTTGTTGTTCGTGATGACGGTGCCTTTGCTTCTCTAACGGTTTTTCGGTCTGAACAGGTGTCGGCGTGGACACTACATGATACCAATGGGAAGGCACGATCTGTATCCGTGGTGGGAGATGAGGTTTATTTCCTGATTGAACGTGCAGGTGCTTATTTTATCGAAGTTTTGGATGAGGCACTTTATCTGGACTCTGCCCTGTCGGGGGGGGCTGAAACGGCGATAGAAACATGGTCGGGGCTTGAACATCTTGATGGGGAATCTGTTTCTATCGTTTCGGATGGCGCGGTGCACCCTGACCTGGAGGTGCAGAGCGGGTCAGTGACGCTAAATGCTTCGGCGCAGGAAGTGCAAATCGGGCTGCCATTCACACATATCGTAGAGCCTCTACCACCTAATGAAATCGGGAGTGTCGGGTCAGGACGGAAAGTGCGTCTGGTTGAGGCACTCTTTCGGGTACAAGAAACGGCGGCTTTACGCCTTGATATTGGGCGTGGACTTAAAAATATCGCTTTGAAACAGCTTGGGGAGGATGAAATCCTAAGCTCCGTTTTACCCAAAGTAAGCGGGGATATCAAAGTGCGTGCGTTGGGATGGCAGAAAGATGGCACGAAACCGTTATGGCGGATTGAACAAACGGTGCCGTTACCGTTTGAATTGTTATCGGTTTCATCTGAAATCAAGGTGAACGATTAATAGGCATATTGATAATATAATTTTTTGTTTTGAAAGGAAAAAATAATGGGAGCTTTATCTACGGTTCTAACAACGGCATTGATTGGTGGCATTACCCAGTCCGCGCAGTCAAGCCAGTCTTTAAAGCAGTTGGAACAACAGCAGGCATTGGAAGAGCGGCAATTAACACAGGATGCAAACCGTGAAAAAGACCGTATTGCTCTGGATGCGAGTGTCGCAGAGCAAGATCGCAAAGATGCGTTAAAGCGCTCTGTTGCACGTCAACGGGCCAATTTCGGTGCGCAAGGTGTTGGTGCGGGGGGTGGATCATCTCAGGCTGTATTGCTGGGGATTACAGAAGAGTCCGAGGAAGAAAAAGTACAAAGAGAGGCGCTGGATGCATTGAAAGTGAAGGCGGTTGATGAACAGGTTCAGCAAGAAAAAGAGTTGAACGTTTTGCAACGTGAACAGTTGAAAGAACAGAGCCAAGTGAACGGCCTTACAGGCCTTATTGGTGATTTGTTTTGATTTCCCGATGCACCTTGATTATGATCCGTCATCTTTATTTGGGTGTATGTATAAAACGGATCAATGTATGAACAAGAAATTTAATCAACATGTATTGTTGGATCAGTCTTCAGAAGAAAATCAGAACAATCATGATTTTCTGGTTATTGAAAATTATCAAACCATTGCTGAAACACCGTTGCAGCAAGAGCAGAAGATTAACCGTTTGAGCAATGCTGCATTCTTGGCGAATTTTGAACAGGTGGCGCAGGACAAGGATATCTCTGTATTCTTTAAAGGTGAGAATACAATGATACTGAATGGTTCTTTTGAAACTTTGCAGAAGGTTGAAGAAGAGCAGGGTGAGTATTTTACTTACGGATATTGTAGTGAGCATTGGGCAGGAGTCGTTGTTTCTGCCCAAGAGAATGAGTTTATTGATTTCGAGGATGAGGTTTGTGTTACTGATACGGCAGGGCTGCATTAATCCTTGGTTTTTTAAAATAGAATATTTCATGAAAGGCGCTGATTAGCGCCTTTTTTTATTTGGTTTTCCACTTTTTGAATTAGGAGAAATACATGAGTGAGCATATAAAAATGCCCGATATAACACCGATTATACGCTATGTCGCAAACGGGACAGAAACGCTATATGGCTATCCGTTTCCAATTTTTGCCAGTGAAGACTTGGCTGTTTATATTAATGGGGCAAAGCAAAATAGTGGCTTTACCATTGATGGCGCAGGGGAAAATGGAGGAGGAAGTATTGACTTTAACGTTGCTCCACAAAGTGGGGCAATTATAACATTGGTGCGTGACTTGCCGATTGAACGTGTCACCGACTTTATTGAAGGTGGTGATTTTTCCGCACAAAGTATCAATAACGAACTGGACTATATGATCGCCGCACTTCAGCAGGTTAATCGTGAGAATGATGTGATGTTGCGCTATGCGGATACGGAAAACCCGGCGGGTACCGTTTTACCGGATCGTGCCAGTCGTTCTAATCGTGCCTTGGGATTTGATGGGGATGGCAATCCGATTGCTGTCTCCTTGGAGGGGGCAATGGCATCGCCGGATTATCTCGCTTCCGGTACGGGGGCAATTTCAAGAACCACATCTGATAAGCTATCTGATTTGCCGTCAGTTAAAGATTTTGGCGCATTTGGTGACGGGCTTAATGATGATACATTGGCATTCCAGAATGCCTTGTCCGCGCATAATGTGGTTTATATACCGGAAGGGGAATATTTGATTTCCTCAACAATCCGTCTTACTGCACGGCAAAGCTTAATCGGCTTGGGGCAAAAGTCAGTGTTGAAAGCATCCGGCAATAATTTTAATGTTATTGAAATTGTAGAGGATCATTGCCATTTGTCGAATTTTCGTATTGAAAGCGGTGATATAGGGGTGAAATTGTTTGGCCTGACACGCCCTGTGGTTCAAAGCTTTGTTTCAGATATCACAATTGTTGCACCGAATATCGGGGTACAATTAGACGGATATGAAGATACGAATTATCCATGTTATTGGAATAACTTCGCACGTGTTTTGGTGGAACAACCGGCGGTGCATGGGTTCCATCTAACCAAAAGTGGAAATGGAGATACGCCCAATGCCAATAAGTTTCATGCTTGCCGCGCGTATTCCTTAGGGGCGGATATATCGGGCGCAGGATTCTTTATTGAGGATGGGCGATTTAATAATGCCTTTATTGATTGTGAGGCAAATGTAAAGGGAACGGCACAGGGGTGCTTTATCATTGGCGCAAATTCCGACAAGACTTTACTTCTTAATCCATATGCAGAGAGCAATAATCTCGTGCCTAATATTAAATTGGAGGCAGGGTCTGTTGAAACCTCTATCTATAACCTTCTGTCTGTCAGTGATGGTGCGGCGATATGGGATTTGTCTGGTGGGCAATATAGTGCCTATAACGCAGGATATCCGAATAAAAACTATCTACAGAAAACCAGTGTTACGGACATGAATGCAACATTGCAGCGTTTTGACACAGAATATATCGATGCCAGTGGAACGGTCAGTCTTGATGCGTCGCATTCTATTCATTTGATATCTAGTTTCGGTGGGGCACTGAACGTTGAACTTCCCCTTGCAAGCGATGCAACAGGTGCGATGATGGTCGTAAAGAAAATAGATAGCTCTTCCAATGTGATGACAGTGGGTGAGCAAGGTGGAGGTTCCGGTCCAGATGGTGGGGACTTTTTCCTTGGCGCGGAAAATGACTATGTCATGGTGCTTTCAAACGGGGCAGAGTGGTTTGTGATTGCCTCAAACAGATCGGCTGGTAATACGCGTTATTTCGACGGGTCGGGAACATATGATATAGACATGGCCGTTGATACGTATCTTTTATCCAGCTTTGGCGGGGTAATGACTGCGCGCCTTCCCCCCGCAAATGCGGCGGCGGCGATCGGACGAACTGTTACAATTAAGAAAACAGACGGTTCATCAAATGTCATCACGGTGAGTGAGCAGGGGGGATCAGGCCCTGATAATTTTGCTCAGCCTCTTTCATCGCAATATGATGCCATTACAGTGGTTTCGGATGGCGGGGCGTGGCACATCGTTAGTAAGTTATGATGAGTGTTCTTCCACTAATACATATTGGTGCAACGTAGAATTATTTTAGGTTAAGGAATATCAATGACCACAATGACCAGTCTTCGGGAAGAAACACGAACACGGATGGAGCGTTTCTTTCCAAAAGCTTTGGAAACGGCACTTGCGCATTACAGGCAAGTTTCACGTAAAATAGAAACATCCTACCCGGATATTAAAAAGCAGCAGGAGGCCTGTAGGATCTCTTTGGTGCATATTCAACTGCTCTTAAAGCTTGGCAATGAGATTATAGAGAAGTCGGAACAAAATGACGGGGTAGAGCATAATCAGCTTTTACAGAGCCTGATCGAAAATGCGCAAGCCGAGATTGGTGAGTGGAATTGCACGGAATGATTTGACATATAATGTGCAAGTGCATTATTTATATAATATGAGTTATCGCTACGCTGGGATTTTAACGGTTTGTTTTGCGCTTTGGGGATGTGGCCATGGCAACGATGAAGCCATGCCTGAAACGCAACCTATTGCTGATAAGGATTTGGCGTATGAGTTGCGTGAAATGCGGGCAACCTTCCAATGTTATAGCGGGGCAACTGATATTGAACGGGATGAATTATTCAAGTTATCGCGCACTGATTCCTTTCCTAAGATTAATGAACGGGACCCTTGGATTGATCAAGAAAAATGGGATAAATGGACGACACATGCTTCTGGTAATAACTTACCAAATGATTTGCGGTTAAAATCCATTTACTATTTTAATGAAAATACTATCCATCCTGCATCCGGTACATCTGGTTTTGATCAAAGGTTTTCTGCATATCAGGATCAGGATCATGTTGCATTCTTGGTTGTTGGAAACTCAGATAGGGAGGGAAGCGCGGCGGGGAAGCTCAAGGTTTCTTTACAGCGCGTTGCAGAAGTATCTAAAGCAATGCAAGAAGCAGGAGTACGCGCCGAAAGTATTTGTATGGTACCTCAATCTGATCTCATGGCACGTGGTGGGGTGAATAATTATGAAGATCGAAATGTTCAGGTCACGGCTTTTTCTTTAGAATAAATAGGTTTTTTCAATGACAGACAAAGATATGGCACAGGCGGATTTCCGCCTGTTTTTGGTGCTGTGGAATCAACAGCAGAACTATAAAACACCGCTTTTACATTTAAAAATTGCAAGCTGGCTTGAAAACCGATGGGCAATCGGAGATAAGCGCCTTTTATTAATGGCATTTCGTAGTGCGGGAAAGTCAACTTTGGTTGGTATTTTTGCAGCATGGTTGTTATATCGTGATCCGAATTTGCGAATTCTTGTTCTGGCTGCGGATTTGACGTTGGCAAAAAAAATGGTGCGCAATGTTAAGCGTATTATAGAACGTCACCCATTGACCTCTGTTTTACGTCCTAAAAATGCAGATCAATGGGCGTCAGACCGTTTTACAATTACCCGGGATTTAGAATTACGTGATCCATCTATGATCGCGAAAGGGATCAGTGCGAATATCACGGGCAGCAGGGCTGATATTGTGATTTGCGATGATGTTGAGGTACCCAATACATGTGACAGCGCGGAAAAGCGCCAGAACTTAAGGGAACGACTTGCAGAAATATCTTATGTTCTGACCGCTGGCGGGACGCAGCTTTATGTCGGGACGCCGCATGATTATTATTCAATTTATGCAGATGTCGCGCGTCATGAAATTGGGGAGGAACGCCCGTATCTGGACGGGTTTACACGTTTTACTTTACCAATTTTAGATAATGAGGGGCAAAGTATTTGGCCAGAGCGCTATACATTGTCAGATATTGAACAAATAAAAACGGCGACAGGGCCTAACAAGTTTGCCTCCCAGATGATGTTGAAATTTGTAAATATTATGGAGGGGCACTTAAACCCTGATCTTTTACAAATTTATAATGAAGATCTTATATATGACAAAACCTTGAACACTCTGTTTTTGGGGATGCGTAAAATGGTTGGTGTGTCGGCGTGGTGGGATCCTGCCTTTGGAAAAGCAGGAGGGGATAATAGCGTCCTTGCCATTGTTTTTTCTGATGATGATGGGAATTACTACTTACACCATCTGGAATATATTCGCCTTGATGAACATAGTGAAATGGATGAAGCCAGCCAGCAGGCGTATATTGTCTCTGAGATTTTAAAGCGATTTTATGTGCCCTCTATTGCCATTGAAATGAATGGAATTGGACGGTTTTTACCTAATATTTTGCGTAATATTCTTGTTAAAGAGCATTGCCCTGCACGGGTATATGAATGCCATTCGAATAAGCCTAAAGCCATACGCATTATAGAAGGGTTGGATGCCTTGATGGCGGCAAAGCGTCTCTATGTTCAAGAAAGCGTACAAAAGACACCGTTCTTCATGGAGATGCGTGAGTGGCGACCTAAAACCAGTAAAGGGCATGATGATGGATTGGATGCAGTGGCCGGTGCATTGTCACAGCACCCGGATCGGCTTGAGCGTGTTTATAGCCAAGGGCAGCACCGCTGGATGCGCGGTGGAAAACCTCAAATGGCGCAAAGTGATTTTAAAGTTTGAAAGTAACAAAGCAGTGAACTGGATAGGAAAATGACAGAAATATCAAATGATCTTATGTGGTGGATCACCGTTGTAGATTTGCCTGCGATGACCGGATTGTTATGGATGATTTGGCGTGTGCGCGGAGATACAGGACGTAAAGTAGATGATGTGCAGAGATTGCTAGACCATCGATGCGATCAACTGCGTGAAGCTTTGCATGCGTTTAAGTTAGAGGTTGCAAAGACATATGCATCACAAAGAGATTTACGTGCGTTAGAGGGGCGGCTTGTTGGTCATTTACTACGTATTGAAAAGAAGTTGGATCAAACAGCATTAAAAGCAGAAGCAACCAGCGTTCGAAACAGAAAATAGATTTTAAGGAGAAAATAATGAGCAAACGACCAAGGCTGGTCGCCATTGAAGGCGGCTCAGGCGATTCATCGCGTCTGAATGAAAATAATCAATCACAAGCATTCTATAACGAAATGACAATTGATGTGTTGGCTCGTACCCTTTGGGGGGAGGCACGCGGTGAGGGCGTAGAGGGAATGGAGGCCGTTGCCAATGTTATTCTCAATCGTGCGCGTATTGCAGAAAGTAGAGGCGGTTTTTGGTGGGGGAATAATATTATTCAAGTTTGTCAAAAGCCGTATCAATTTTCATGTTGGAACAGGTCTGATCCAAATTTTAAAAAGCTTTCATCCGTTGATGAGGGGGATTTGTATTTTGCCAGTGCCATGCGTGTTGCACGGCGGGCTGTGATTGGTTCGTTAGAAGGTGATGTCACCGAAGGCGCAACGCATTACCACACAAAGGCGATTAAACCATATTGGGCAAAGGGGAAAAAGCCATGTGCGGATATTGGTGCGCATTTGTTTTACAGGCTTGTGTCTTAATGTCTGTAAGTCGATGGGAATATATTGGATTTTTATATCGGTATGGACTATAGCTCAAGCTATGAATGAGAGAACCAAGGCTCTGATTGGGCTGCATATTTCGATTTTTCTGGTTGGTATTACAGGGCTTCTCGGGAAAGTCATGAGCACGTCTGCAATTTTTATCGTGTTTGGCCGTGTTCTGTTTGCATCGATTGCGCTGGGACTATTTTTAAAATACAGAAAAGAGGCCATTCTCCCGCGTAGTCTTCGTGATGGTCTCGTGTTCATTTTGATCGGTGTCTTGATTACGTTCCATTGGTATGCATTTTTTTATTCGATACAGCTCTCCAGTGTTGCAATCGGGTTACTGACTTTTTCAACATTTCCGATTTTTACAATTTTGCTGGAGCCTGTTTTTTTTAAGGGCAGGCTAAAGGCATGGGATATCGGTGTGGCTTGCCTGTGTTGTATTGGGGTGTGGCTTGTCGTGCCGTATGATATGGATGTTCCGTCAAGCTATGTTCTGGGCGCGCTATGGGGGATTGCGGCGGGCTTAAGTTATTCCTTTATTCTTTTACTGCATAAGGCGTATGTACAGAGCTATTCTGCGGTAAACCTCACATTTTATCAGTGCTTTGTCGCGGCGCTTTTGACATTGCCCATTGTTTTATGGATGTCAGAACCGGTTAGCTCAATCGATTGGTTATATGTTTTTTTGAACGGGGTGATTTGTACGGCTTTTGCACATGCGCTTTATATTTATTCTGCCCGGTATGTCGAGGCAAAGATCATTAGTATTTCAACAATGTTAGAGCTGCTTTACGGCGTGATTTTTGCTTATTTTCTATTGGGTGAAACGTTAACCATGAAAATGGTTGCGGGGGGCATTCTAATCGTTTTGGCATCGTATCTGGCTGTTAAAAAGAACACATAAATTTAATTACAATTAGGAGAAGATATATGATCTCTGCATTTTTATCGCAGGTGGGATTACCTGTGCTTGTGTCTATTGTCGGGGGAGCATTAAGTATTTTAGAGCATCCGGCCGCGCAAAATGCATCCGATGCACTGGATAAGGTCGGGAAAGTACTGCAAAGTGGGGCGATAAATCCAGAGCAGCTTGCCGAGGCCAATCGTCATACCGAAAAAATGGCGGAATTAGAAATTCAAAACTACCAGACAACACTATCTGAAATTAATCAGTCTTTACGTGCGGAGGTTGCCTCTGAGGATAGTTATGTGCGCCGCATGCGCCCGACATTCGGGTATTTAATGGCCTTGACCTGGGCAGCGCAAATGTTTGGAATTGCCTATGTCATTATCTTTGAAACGGATAAGGCTGGTGTTGTTTTAGCCGCTATGAGTAATTTAAGTGCGATATGGGGGATTGGTTTATCTGTTCTTGGTATTTATGTTTATAAACGCAGTGAGGAAAAGAATATCCCCCCTGTAAAAGACGTTATTTTCTGGAATAAATGAATTTCCTTGAGAAAAGAGGGTTAAATCTGATAGTTTTCTCGAAAATATATAATAATATGCGGGTGAGAGCGTCTATAGAATGAAAAAACCATCAGATAAGAATACTGTTCTTCCGTTTTATGGTGGAGGTTCGACTTTACCACTTGATACAGAGATCCAAATGGAGCAAGCGTTAAGCGGTTTAACAGAGATGTTATCGGAGACAGATGATCCTAATATTGTGGAAGAGTCTTTTTCTGAAATTATGGGTATTGCAGAGGAAATTGCGAAGAAAAACTGGGGGAGAGCTTGTGAGGTTGTAAAACAAGCCGAAGAAAGTTTGAGTGTGGATATTCTGGGTGATGATATCATTATGGGGCTGATTGATTTGGCATTAGATGATCCGCAGATTGGAAAAATGACTAAGGCTGTGAATATATGCATGCCATCGTATAATTTTAAACAGCTCGCAGATGTTGATGAAATAAAGGGTGCAATGCCAAAAGAGGGGGCACTTGCATTGTTGGATATTGCAGAGCTATATACAGGCTCGACCAGCCAATTGATGCAGGAAATCTATAATATGAAGAATGCGATTGACCCGTCTTTTTCCTTGCCGGAGGGAGAAGGTTTCGATTGGCACTGATTTATATTTGCGTTGATATGTTGCGCTGCAAACACTAGAAATCTGTTGGAAAATGACGTAGTGTATTCTCGCTATTCTTTGTTGTGTATTTATTTCAAATCAAAATTTTTCTTTTAAGGAGAGACTCTGTGAGCAAAACCCCGATAACAGTTGCACGTGG
Organism: Alphaproteobacteria bacterium; assembly: GCA_050633505.1. GTDB lineage: Bacteria > Pseudomonadota > Alphaproteobacteria > Micavibrionales > Micavibrionaceae > UBA1672. The sequence continues at coordinate 511,659 of JBOEGQ010000004.1, read as the reverse complement.
TGATGGTATTGGCCCGGAAATTATGGAGGCAACATTGCGTATTCTTGATGCTGCCGGTGCGCAATTGGATATTGAAGAAATAGATATCGGTGAAGCCGTTTATGAACGTGGGGTGATGAACGGTATTGAGGATAGCTCATGGGATTCCTTACGCCGAACAAAGGTTTTTTTGAAGGCACCGATTACCACACCGCAGGGTGGTGGATTTAAATCTTTAAACGTAACAGTGCGTAAGTCTTTGGGGTTGTTCGCGAATGTGCGCCCTTGTGTGTCGTACCACCCTTATGTTGATACAAACTTTAAAGATATGGATTTGGTTATTGTTCGTGAGAATGAAGAAGATCTCTATGCAGGGATAGAGCATCGCCAAACACAAGACGTTGTACAATCAATTAAGCTGATCTCCCGTCCGGGATCAGAACGTATTATTCGCTTTGCTTTTGAATATGCACGCGCCAATGGTCGTAAAAAGGTAACGTGTATGGCCAAAGACAATATTATGAAGATGGCCGATGGCTTATTTCATAAGGTGTTCGATGAAATTGGACAAGAATACCCGGATATAGAACAAGAATTTTATATCATTGATATTGGTACTGCTCGTATTGCAGATAGCCCGAATGACTTTGATGTTGTTGTTACAGAAAATCTATATGGAGACATTATCTCCGATGTTGCTGTTGAAATTACAGGATCGGTCGGATTGGGTGGATCATGCAATATAGGCACAAATTTTGGTATGTTTGAAGCCGTACACGGTAGTGCCCCCGATATCGCAGGGCAAAACATCGCAAATCCGTCCGGTTTACTGCTGGGGGCTGTTTTGATGCTAAACCATATCGGACAAAATGATATCGCGGCAAAAGTACATAATGCATGGTTCAAAACATTGGAAGATGGTGTTCATACAGGTGATATTTATGATAAGGGTTTGAGCAAGAAAAAGGTCGGAACCAAAGAGTTCGCAGATGAAGTGATCGCGCGTTTGGGACAAAAACCTGAAACATTTAAGGTCGTCGATTATGGTCAAGGCGGTGGAGAGGGGATTAATCTACCACCTTTGAAGGCTCGTGTTGAGGAAGATAAAAAGCTGGTTGGTGCAGATATCTTCTTAGATTGGGAAGGGGCGCCTGATGCCTTGGCAGATCTTTTAGATGCCGTTGTTGTTGATGGTTTGAAGTTAAAGTTAATCGCTAATCGCGGTGTGAAGGTATGGCCAAATGGTCACCCGGATACCTTCTGTTCGGATCATTGGTGCCTACGCTTTATAGGGCTGAATGTAACACATGACATTATTCTTAATCAGTTAAGTAGTATTAAAGGTCTGGATTTGGACTTTGTAAAAGTTGAAAACCTCTATAGCTTTGACGGGCAACGTGGATATACTCTTGCACAAGGGGAGTGATGTTGTTAGGATACTTAATTGTTTGTTAGGGACCTAGAGAGACAAGTGTTGTAATGCGCGTATTATTATTTGTTGTGGCTTTTTTTACTTGTTCAGTACTTGTGCCGTCATCTCCGTTATCTGCACAAGGAGACGGTGATATCTTGCCTAGTCTTGATTCCAGCTATGATCCCGTTGTGATGCCTGAGATGGTTACGACATCTGTCGTTATCGATAGTGACGATAAGGAACCAGTTGAGCCAAATCTTGGGGAAGTCGCTTTTCGTAGAGTGCCCGCATATAATAATTTTGAACAGCGTGTCGACACATTAATACATGGCATAAATAAAGATCTTGCCCCTGAGTTCGATCATTATGGGTATGGAATTCGTCGTTATATGGCGCGCGTTGGTAATTCCAAGATTTATACAGATCAGGAATATTTGATTCAGCAGATTAAAAATGTCCGTAAGGCACGTGTTATTGTAACCTATTGGAAAAAGCACTTGGACAAGGAGGTTGCAGAGATAGATGAAATTATTAGTAATGATGAAACAGTCTCTTTTGCAACGCGGACGGCCTTTAAACAAAATAAAGCAATAGTGACAACATTTTTGATCGTTCTGGCGGCGTGGGTTGACTCTAATGAGCAGCTTCTTATGAAGATATACGAAGACCCCTCAATTTATGAGCTATATTATCCAGAAGTTATCATTCAGGTGAACCAATTGCGTATTTCTTTTTATAACGCATTGGTTGTTCGTCAGACAAAACTTAAAGAAATCCGCGGGTATCATCCATTCACGATGATGGTTTATTAAGCCGATATTTTCTAAAAACTCTCAAATAAATGATGATTATATGCGCGTCTTTGCCTTTACGGTATTGGCAAGTAGGCAGGCAATTGTCATTGGTCCGACGCCTCCGGGGACGGGTGTAATGGCACTTGCAATGCTCTGTGCATCTTCATAGTCAACATCACCGCATAATTTTCCATTGTCCATACGGTTAATACCGACATCTATCACGATGGCTCCTGGCTTTACCCATTCTGCTTTCACCATCTTTTCACGCCCCACAGCGGCAACCAAAATGTCGGCTTGTTTACAGATTTCTTCAAGGTTATGTGTGCGGGAATGTGCCGTTGTGACGGTGCAGTTCTCCTGAAGTAAAAGTTGTGCCATTGGTTTTCCAAACAGAAGAGAGCGCCCGATAACCACGGCGTGTTTACCGCTTAGGTTTTCCTCCACGGATTTGATCAACAAGATAGATCCTTGAGGTGTACAGGGAACCAAACCGGTTTTATCGCCTGCGATGAGTTTCCCTTGATTGATAAAGCTTAATCCATCGACATCTTTTGACGGATCGATCATTTGTACAAGGGCATCTGAGTCGAGATGATCTGGAACCGGCAACTGTAACAAGATGCCATGTACATGCTTATTATCGTTGAAGGCTTGTATTTCTGCTGCGATTTCGCTTTGTGTTGCTTTCTCAGGTAGGCGCGCTTCAAAGCTTCGGATGCCTACCGCTTCACAGGCCTTAATTTTATTTCTGACATAAACATGTGACGCAGGATCATCGCCAACCAAAATAACGGCAAGCCCGGGCTTTTTATCCATTGTGCTGACATGTTGTGCGAGATCGTCTTTTAAAGCCTTTGCAACGGCTTTACCATCAATAATATGTGTCATGGTTTTCCTATTTTATATCAGTATAACAGTGAAATAAGCAGTCCACCCAACAATTGCAAGCCAATAATGACAACCAAGGGCGTAATATCTATTCCACCAATCGGTGGGATATATTTGCGGATAGGGGTGTAAACAGGATCAGTAAAGCGTTTTGTTAAGGCTGTCAGGTTTTGTGCGGCATCGTTTTTCTCATTAATAATCTCAAATGCGATTAACCAGCTTAAGGCAACTTGCACCACGATGATAAGAATATAAACCTGTATGGCAAAGGAGATAAGAGTTGCAATGATAAACATGATTATACGACCTGTTTCTATAAATTGTTTTAATCGTTTATATCCTTTTTAGTGATAAAATCAAAGTTTGTGTTAAACTTTAATATAGGCTTATACAATTAGAGGAAGCGTTTTATGCTTGGTTTAGATCCGGTAACTTTATCATCTTTGATTGTCTTGGCTGGTTATACGCCGCAATGTCCTGATCATGCCCCTGCCAAAATTAATATTATTCCACGGACTGAGGACGTCAAATACGACTATCGTCAAAGCTTGAAGAAGCTTCAAAGCTATAGCACGGATACGGTCGATCCGTATGGTTTTCATGGAACAACTATTACACAGGCATTTATGAAGGGGCAAATTCAACTGAGCCATAAAATACAATTTGGTCAGGCTGGTAACGCGAAGGCTGGATATGGCTGCACGTGGTATAGCGATATCACGGTTGAGTTGCATATTGACCCGACAATTGTTGTGGCCAAGGAAATCTATAGAGATAAGTGCATGCGTAAGGCCGTTGTTAATCATGAGCTGAAACATGTGCGGGTTGATCGCGAGGTTGTCAATAAATATGCCCGCGAAATGGGAGGCAAGCTGATGGAGGCATTAAAATCCCGTGGATTTGATGCCGGGCCATTTAAACTGGAGCGTATGAATGATGTGCAAAGGAAAATGCAGCGTGTTGTCCATCAGGTGTTGGAACTGGAATATAAAAAGCTTGGTATTGAACGACAAGAGCGTCAAAGAGCGGTTGATTCTCTTGAAGAATATGAAAGTGTAGATGATGAATGCCCTGCATTTGAAGCAAAGAAGGGTGAATTTTATCGTAAGTGGTTAAAGTAATTTACTCTGGTGGCGTGATTTCTAAAACCGTTTGCTCTTCTATAGCTATATCATGAGATATCTCTTCGGTTTGCTCTATCGGCGGGCTCTTTTGATTCTCAATAATTTTCACGAAATGCAGGATATCAGGCAGAAAAGGCGCGTTTGACGGGGCTTTTGCATGTGCCTGACGCAAGAGGGAGAGGGCCGTGTCGTAATTCTTTTTTTCTGCATGCAGAAGACCTTTTGCAAAATAGGCTGTAGAGAGTTGTAGCGACAGGTCGTCATGCATTTGTTTTTCAAGTGCATTCTCCAAAAGGGTAATGGCCTCATCAAATTTTTCTTGTGCAATCAGGTTCCCTGCTAATTCTGTAAGAAGGTTTATATCATCCGGAGCTTTCACCAGTTGATCACGTAATGCTTGTTCAGAGCTGTTCCAGTTGTTTGTTGCGCCCTCGTCCAATATCTCCTGATCCAAGGGGGGGAGGGTTGATTGCTGCATTGGTGGAGGAAGGGTTAGAAACCCTATACTGGCGATTGTGGACGGGATCAGAATGCATAAGGCGTGAAAGGCAAGCGGACGGGATGCACGCAGATGCTTTAGTCCGATAATGCTTAAGATCCAACTGATAATGGTGAGTGGAATAATATATATCATGATTAGTTACTTATTATGCCTGATCCGCTCACTTTTTCAATAGCGGGTAGGATATGGCTATATAGTGTTTTCTTCGAAATCGGGCCTTTATGATGGTATCGAATTATGCCGTTTTGATCGATGATATAGCTTTGCGGTGTTCCGCGGGCCTGAAAGGCATGAATTGAGGTGCCTTTTTCATCCAGTGCAATGCGCTTATATGGATTGCCGTCACGTTTCATCATAATCTCGACCATGTATTCTTTATCGCGGTACGCAATGCCGTATATGTCGACTGCATCCATTTCTGCCAGAGCCATAAGTTGATCATGTTCCAATTGGCAGGTGGGGCACCAACTGGCAAAGATATTAATCATAATGGGTTTATTCGCCAGTGTGGAATTTGAAAGGTGGGTGTTGTTTCCCGTTTTGGATAATATTTCCGGGTATTCGAAATAGGGCACAACCCGTTCAATCATTTGGGGGGTACTGCGCTCTGTTTTCTCCTGAAAATATGCATAGCCAAGGTAGAATAATGTTATAAATGGCAGAACATAAATCAGGCGGTTCATATCGCTTTATCCAGTGCCTGTGACAGATCATGAGTCAAATCATCGATATGTTCCACCCCGATAGAAAGGCGCAAAAGCTGATCTGTTACGCCTGCCTTTGCGCGCGCCTCTTCGCCCATCGAAACATGTGTCATCGTGGCCGGATGGTTGATAAGGCTTTCCGTTCCGCCTAAAGATTGTGCCAGCCTAAACAGGTTTAAGCTCTCAACGAGGTGTTTGACGTTCTCTAAATTACCATTAACCTCAATACTTAACATTGCGCCAAAACCTTCTTGCTGTTTCTTTGCAGTATCATGGCCGATATGGTCAGGTAATCCGGGATAATAGACCTTTTTAACGGCGTTGTGACCTGTCAGAAATTCTGCAATTCTTTGCGCATTCTCCTGTGCGCGGTGGACACGCAGTTCCAATGTACGCATACCGCGCAGTGTCATATAGGAATCAAAAGGCGCGCCAATAACGCCAAGAGAATTTGCCCAAAAATCAAGATCTGTCAGAATGTCTTGGTTGTTTGTGATGACGCATCCACCGACAATATCGCTATGCCCGTTTAGGAATTTAGTTGTTGAGTGGTATACAACATCCGCGCCGTGTTTTAAGGGCTGCTGCAAGATAGGAGATAGAAATGTGTTATCAACTGCGGTTATCGCACCACACTCTTTAGCCTGCTTTGCGATATATTCAATATCTGCGATCCGCATAACAGGGTTTGACGGGCTTTCGATCAGAACCATACGTGGCTTTTCTTCGGCAAAGGCCTCATCAATGGCCTTTTTGTCATATTGGTCAATAAACTTCAGCTTGAAATGTTTTTTCTCTGATAGTGCGCAAAGCAAACGGTAAGAGCGCCCATAACAATCATATGGCGCAATGAGTAAATCATCCGGGTTGAGTAAGTGAACAACCAATGTAAGTGCCGCCATACCTGAGGAGGTCACGCAGGCACCAAGCCCTTGCTCCAGCTCCGTTAATGCATTGGATAGCTCCTGACGAGTCGGGTTTTTGGTGCGTGAATATTGGTATTCGGGGGCGTGACCGATTGTTTCAATTTCAAAGGTTGATGACATATATAAAGGCGGCATAACGGACTTATAGGCCTTATCTGTGCCAATTCCTGCCTGAACAACGGTTGTGCGTCTTTTTTGTGTCATATGCCGCGCCTTTTTCCTTTTAATCAAATGCACATCATGATGGATGAGGCAAGACTTTAGGAAAGTTACACCTTGGCCACAAGAAAAAAAAGAAAAGAGGCTGTAAATCAAAACCGCTGCTTGAGGGAAGCAGCGGTATGAATAAAGTAAGTAAGCGAATTTGGATATTTTGAGGAAGAAAGTAAATTTTGCCCTCTTGTATCTATGGTTATAATGACAAACAAATATGGCGAAAAAATGGAATTCTTATGCCGTTTTCCTGAATAATGGTTTTATTCCTTATATTTAGCGGGTTTTGACTGTGGATAACGCAAACTTTCTTCGCAACTGCAAAAAAATGTATGCACGTAAATTCCTTGTTAAGAAATTGCAGGTAATGATGTACACTCTTTTGGGACTATCCTTTGGGGCAAACCGACTCGAGTTTATTGAAAAATAAGAAATAATTTTTAAGGCGAGGGCTTTTATAATGGCACGTACCGGGCAAGATACACTTAATGCACGTAAAACATTAACCGTTGATGATAAAGAATATGACTACTTTTCCTTGGAAGAGGCCGCCAAAGAGATCGGCGACGTGTCAAAGCTGCCTTATACGTTGAAGGTATTGCTTGAAAACCTTTTACGTCATGAAGATGGCCGTTCTGTTTTGGTTGAGGATGTAAAGGCGATTCAGGAATGGCTTGCGAATAGGAAATCATCGCATGAAATTGCATATCGTCCGGCACGTGTTTTGATGCAGGATTTCACAGGTGTGCCTGCGGTAGTTGATTTGGCCGCTATGAGAGAGGCTATGGTTGCTCTTGGTGGTGACCCTGAAAAGATTAACCCGCTTGTACCTTGTGATCTCGTGATTGATCATTCTGTTATGGTCGATGAATTCGGTAGTGAAAAAGCATTCCAAGCCAATGTAGATCGCGAGTTTGAGCGTAATGGTGAACGTTACGAGTTTTTGAAGTGGGGGCAGGGCGCGTTTAAAAATTTCCGTGTTGTGCCACCGGGAACGGGGATTTGCCATCAGGTGAACCTTGAGTATCTTGCACAGACGGTATGGGCGGATGCGGATGATCAGAACCCCGATCGTACTGTTATTTATCCTGATACATTGGTTGGAACAGATTCACATACAACAATGGTGAATGGTCTGGCCGTTCTTGGTTGGGGTGTCGGTGGTATTGAGGCGGAGGCTGCAATGCTTGGCCAGCCTGTATCAATGCTTATCCCTGAGGTTGTTGGGTTTAAGCTAACCGGTGAAATGAAAGAAGGGACAACGGCAACTGACCTTGTGTTGCGTGTGGTTCAAATGCTGAGAGAGCTAGGCGTTGTTGGTAAATTTGTTGAATTCTATGGTGATGGTCTTGATAATCTGTCTTTGGCTGATCAGGCAACAATTGCGAATATGGCGCCGGAATATGGTGCAACATGTGGATTTTTCCCGATTGATGAAGAAACGTTGAATTACTTACGTTTTACAGGGCGTGATGAACATCGTGTAAATGTGGTTGAGGCCTATGCAAAGGCGCAGGGTATGTGGCGCGATGCAAATACACCAGATCCTGAGTTTACAACAACGATGTCTCTTGATCTTGGTGATGTTGAACCTGCAATTTCAGGGCCGAAACGTCCGCAAGACCGTATCGCCTTATCAGATGCCAAGGCGGCGTTTAGAGAATTATGCCCGGAAGATACATCTGTGCAGGTGAAGGGTGCGGATCATACATTGGATAATGGTGACGTGGTTATCGCCGCGATTACAAGCTGTACAAATACGTCTAACCCTTCTGTTTTGGTTGGTGCAGGTCTTGTCGCGCGTAAGGCACGTGCACTTGGTATGCAGGTCAAACCTTGGGTAAAGACATCTCTTGCGCCGGGATCTCAGGTGGTCACAGACTATCTTGAAAAGGCGGGCTTACAAGAAGATCTGGATGCACTTGGTTTTAATACCGTTGGTTATGGCTGTACAACATGTATTGGTAACTCGGGGCCATTGCCTGATCCGATTGCGGCTGCGGTGGAAGAGGGTGATTTAAATGTTACCTCTGTTCTTTCTGGTAACCGTAATTTTGAGGGGCGCATTTCGCCGCATGTAAAATCAAATTATTTGGCTTCACCGCCGTTAGTCGTCGCATATGCATTGGCAGGTTCGATGCGTGTTGATGTGTATAATGAGCCATTAGGGCAGGATCGAGATGGTAATGATGTCTATATGAAGGATATCTGGCCATCTAATGCAGAAATTGCACAAACCGTGTCTGAGTGCCTGACATCCGAAATGTTTAAAGAGCGCTATGCCGATGTCTTTAAGGGGCCAAAGGAATGGCAGGAAATTGGCGGCGCGGAAAGCGGTCAAACATATGACTGGCAGGATAGCTCAACCTATGTCCGTAACCCGCCGTTTTTTGCCGGTATGGGTAAAGGGGCAGATGATGTGAATGATGTTAAGGGGGCGTATATGCTGGCGAAGCTTGCAGATTCGGTCACAACGGATCATATATCGCCTGCTGGTGCGATTAAAAGGGATGCGCCAGCCGGTGAATATCTGACAGATCATCAGGTACGCCCTGTGGACTTTAACTCTTATGGATCACGCCGTGGGAATGATCAGGTGATGACACGTGGAACATTTGCCAATATCCGTATTAAAAATGAGATGTTAGACGGTGTTGAAGGTGGTTATACCAAACATGTTCCAACAGGTGAGCAGATGAGTATTTATGATGCTTCTATGCGATATCAGGCTGAGGGACAGTCATTGGTCGTTATTGCGGGTAAGGAATATGGTACGGGATCTTCTCGTGACTGGGCGGCAAAGGGAACGCGCCTTCTTGGTGTGCAGACCGTTGTTGCGGAGAGCTTTGAGCGTATTCACAGATCGAATTTGATCGGAATGGGGGTCTTACCCTTGCAGTTCAAGGATGAAAACCGTAATGACCTTGGTTTAACAGGGGATGAAAGGTTCGATATTATCGGTGTTTCAGATGGTTTGAAACCGGGACAGGATATTCAGATGACAGTGCATTATCCGGATGGTTCGACGCGTGAAACAACGTTATTATGCCGTATTGATACACTGGATGAGCTGGAATATTACCGTAACGGTGGTATTTTGCATTACGTATTGCGACAGTTAGCCGCCTGATATTACCGCTTATAGTACTTCCGGAGGATCTGTTTCATATCTGTTGCGCTTTTCCTCCGGCGTAATATCATCATCGTCGAGATCATCTGTTGGATCATCATCTTCTCTAAGATGTGCATACTCTCCATTACGGAAATCTTCTTCGGTGATCTCCATTTTTTGGGCTGTTGGTAACATGGATTCAACAACCGTCTCTTTGACGTCTTTAGGCTTTGGTTTAGGCTTTTCGTCCTCTGCTTGTGAGGCTGATGATTTCTTCTTGGGGTTTTTTGCCAAGTCTTCCTTGTCATAGAACCATACGGATGGAAGCACATATCCCAATCCAGGCTTTATTTTAGAGAACCACCCATCCTGAATCCAGTCAGGTGTATGGGCGGTTAATGTCTTTTCCAGTTTATCTGTGACATAACGTGTTGGTTTGCTAATTGGTGCATTAATATAATTATCTGCGATATAGCGCACCTTTTTCCCGTTATGCTCTTCAAATTCGTCCCATGCGCTTTTTGTAAAGACGGCGCCGACACCAAGCATAAGAAGTGATGCACCGGCTGTTGCGACATTGGAATAATCGGTTGTCACCATGGCGTTGTAAAAGCCGCTTAAGCTTTCAAAAGTTTCAGGTGGGATGGCCGCAATACTTTCCTCAAGGCTTTTTTCAGGCAAAGACCAATGGTGGATATGCGTCATCTCATACATATATGCACCGCCTTTTGCCATTAAAAGGATCGGGGGTGCCCATGTAAATAAGGCATCCTGCGCATATTGGCCGCGTGCAATGTAACCGAGTTCTTGGTGTCTTGCTTTGTCATTCCATGTGTATTCTGGATTTTCTTTGTGATTGTTATAGGCCTCACGCAGTCTGGGCATCATTTTCATATGGTGCGCCGCCATAAGGCCATAAGCCGCCCCCGCGACAGTTGCACCTATGAGGTGACCGTTTAGGTCGCCGGAATGCTGATACATATCCCATCCCATTTTCCCCTGAAATATGTGTACACCAGTTCCCAATGCAAGAAACGCAGCATTAATAGGGGATTCAAAAATTTCACGACCAATTGGGTTGTTGGTGTAGTTGTTGATCCGATCACGGCGGCTCATCGAAGAACGTTCAATCGTCTTTGATTGATCCAGAATCCACTTTCGCGTACCTTTTAATACCTCAAGATCCCATTTGGAATTTGTCGGTTTCATAAGCTTTGCCGTGGCCTTCATTGCCTTTGATGTTTTGAATGAATGGTAAGTTGCAATTTTTCCAAGGCTTTTAGATAATGGATTGATGCTTGGTATTGCTTTTGCCAAGACTTTTGCGGTTTCGGGATATTTGTTCGCGGCTTTGCTGTTTAGAAGCTTGCTTTGTAGGCCTTCATCTGCATTGAATCCACATGTAAGAACGAACCAACCGATATTTCGCGTGGCGTTTCCTGCGCCTGTTTGTACCAAGGCATTTTTTTCTGCCGGTGCAAAATCACCGGTTAAACCAACCCCGGCAAGTCCAATAGCAGATAAAGCCTGCAGGGCGATAAAACCGCTATTATCTGATTCAATATGGTGCCATGGAGTCAAGCCACGATCATACGTAACGCTACTCACCTCTATCTTAGGTGGTGGGTCGGGTTGCTTTTTGGTTTCTTGTTGTTGAGCTTCTACCTGCTGACGAATAGTTGTCTGCTGGAGGGTGATGTTATCCCGAATGGGTACGTTATTTCCACGAACGGAGCCTCTGCGACGCCATATGCTCGCACTTCTTGTATAACTGCTTGAATGCCCGCTCTTGTTAAAACTTTTTGCCATAACTCTACTCTGGACAAATGTTCATATATTCGTTGTATCACTAGTTTGAGGCGGTTTTATAGAAAAAAAACGCCCCTGTCAAAAAATATGTAAATATTAGTTTTAGTAAATATAAACTTCTTCTTCATCATCCGATGAAGATAGATTCATACTTTTCGCATTTTTCTCAGCAATACTAATGAGATAGCCAAAATCCGGACGTTCAGGACGGTACCGGACGTGGTATCTATTTTCCATACTGTCAATTTTTGCTCTTAGTTTTTCCAGACGATCGCGTGCATGTTGTGTTTGCCGGTCTTCATCTGAATACTTCTCTATAATTCCCTGATTAAGTTTTTCGTTATTTAAACCGATAAGGTAGGCGAGTTGTACGCCCTCTAGGAAATCTGCGGCAGAGCTTAAAACCTGAACGGTATTAATGCGTTCATTTTGTTTTTCAGGCTTTAGAGAATAGTTGAACGTTGTTGTCTGACCAGCACCTCTTAAGACCATGCTGCATCGTCCTTCGACCTGTTGGACGACGGAAATAAGGGCAACGTTGCTGTCGTAATGAATGGTGACTTCTTTCCCGGCATCGCGGAATGCTTTTTCAGCCAATTTAACAGACTGTGCGTATTCTCCCTTGTTCAAGGCATCGCATTTTTCAATGATATCAAGGAAGGAGTGGTAGTTCCCATCTGAAAATATTGTTTTACCCGTGTGGTAGATGGAAACGCGATTGTATTCTTTATTGTATATCCGTTCATAGCTGCTGAGAGATTTATCCCAGAGCTCTTCCCAGTCGATTGACCTTACTCTGGGCATAATGGGGCCGTGGCGCTCATAATTATTAATGATCGCGCCGACAATCCGAACGCAGCTATGCATATTATGGGTGCGAATAATAAATTTTTCCGGGGGAAGCTCTCCTGCCTGAAGGCTGATGGGCATACGCGTACTCGGAGCATGAAAATCCAGACGATCAGAATCGTTCAGAATCTCCCTGTTTTCCTGAATTACAAACTTCTCGCGTAGCAAAGACGCGTCTATATTCATTTCTACCCCAGTATGTATCTAAACCAATTGTGTTAGAAAATACGTATAACACCTTGTGTAGGATAGCATATTTTGAAGGGCCTATAAAGAAATCTTATTGGTATTATGCAGCAAAGCGTGGTGCGGCAACATCGTATTGTGGTGTAGGCATATCTAGTGTCTGTAGCTGCTTTGCATAGTACTCTAGGTTACGCTCAACTTTCATGCGACGTGGTAAGTCATCCATGAATGCCTGCATGTCTTGGCTGATTGTTGTGCGCATATTGAAACTGCTTGAAATTGATTTGCCAGATAGGCGTGCCATTGTGCCTTGACCGTGTGCAGCAGCTTTTTTTGTGCTGCTTTCAATATCTGTCATGTATTCGCTATAGCATTCCATAGCGTTTGAGATATCAACTTGTTCACCAATCTCCTGGGCACAGCTTCCAAAAGCTTCGGACACCGCATCCGCGAAAGCTGTCCCCAGGAGGCTTTCCATCATCATGCTGCCAAGCATACCATCATGGTCGTTTGCAGCTTTCATGTTAGGATCGCATTTGATGAAGAGGGGGCCATTATTCTGAGGTTGATCAGGGTGGGGAGCCAGTGTCTGCAGTTCCTGCATAAGGCCGGCCATCATGCCGATGATCTGCTGTCTTTGACTGTCCTGATTAAGTGCTTGTCTCATTTTTTAATTGCCCCTTTGTTAAGTTCATATTAGGCGGAGCAAGTAAAAGATTTTTTAATTATAGATAAAAATCGAAGTAATTCTTATTTTTACTTTAATGAATACTTTAATAAAATTTATATAAAATTTTATATATCTCGTATTTTTCAATAAAAGTAATAGGTTACGTGCAGGAATAGAAAAGGGCGCAGTATTTGATACTATGCGCCCTGGGTCATAAATTTTTTTAAAAGTGAGGAGTTCTCTTACCTTACCAATACATAGAGTGCAGGTTTGGCGTTAATTATTAATATTTTTTTGCTGATCTTTTGACGCTTCAGTGCGTGTAATAAGGATCGATAGCATAATCAAGTATACAATAAGACCAAGCCACCAGCTTTGCCACATGCCATAACTAATAGAGGCGATCAGGATAAACGGAATATATAGAGATGTTATATGCTTCTTTTGTATATAGGTGGCCATACTGATTCTACGGGATATCGCAAAAAATAAGGTAGAGGTAAAGGCGATGCCGATAAGACCAAATTCCATCCAGAGCTGAACAACGAAGTTATGAGGATGTAAGACAGTGTTTGTTTTATGGTAGATGTGATCGTGCTCAAAATACTCAACAAAGCGTGTAGCCTCTATCCCGTATCCATACCATGGATTATTGAGGGCATATTCCATGACAAAGTTCCAGATTTCTGATCGATTACCGGCGTAACCATCTTTCAGCCACAGCATATCTTGCCCTGAGGTGCCAAGGAAGTGAAACAGCATGAGCACAATGAGGGGGGAGCAGGCAAGACCCAAGGTAATAATAAGTGGCAGAACTTTATAGCTTAGTTCGTGGCGCGCGGGAAACAGGAATAAAGTTGCTATCCCTATGACAAAGGCAAGTTGCGCCGACTGGCTTTGTGTCAGGCAGAGCATGATAACAACCGATAAAGACATTATTGCGGTTAAATATTTGTCGTATTTTATTCCTTTTATAAAAAATAAGCACGTGAGGTATGAGAATATAATCGTTAGGATACCTCTGTTCAGGACAGAGGTGTTAATACCGGTATCTGCAGATGGATTATGTAGCAGCTGGTATATAGGCATTCCTGTAAGGATTTCAACGCTGCTTAATACGCAGGCAAGTGTGATACAGACCGGGAATATCCATAAATAGGGAGATAGCCTTTTTACCTCGATTGAATATGCCAAGCTAATCGGGATAATGCCCCCGGCCAAGATAGCAAAAATTTTGGCTACTCTTTTTAATGCTTCGGGCGGATTGAGCGACCAAGCCACACTTGCTAAACAAAGGGAAAATACACAGATGGCGCATATCGTATAAAATCGGTTGATTCGAATGGGGGTTTTCTCAACGTATTTAACCCATATGAGAAGCAGACAAGAAAAGACAATTGGCTCAAATGCCAGAGCTCTTGGGATATGTACGGATAGAAGGGGGACCGTAGATATACAGAAAACAAGAATAAGGGCAAAAATATCATGCCGCTTTATAATATTCTCCATTATCTGATCCTACTTTATAATCATACTAGACTTTTCTATATATCAGATTTGAGGTAAAGGCATAGGGGGAAGTCAAAGATGCAGTGACTTAATCATAGTTTTCTGCAAAATGAGATTGTTTTTCTAGTCAAACATTCCGTCAATGTCGCCTTGTGACGATGTTTCGCCGGAATCTTCACCAGATTCACTGCCGAATAAGGCATCAACCTCATCTTGATTAGCGGCCTTTTGCACCTTCTCTGCGACGGCATCATCACGTGGGCTGACTTCGATTCCAAGTCGTTCGAATGTTGAACTAAGGCGTTCTTCAATATTCTGGAGGTTATTCAATGTATTGCGGATACGTTGTCCGGTTAGATCTTGAAATGTACAGGCCATTAGGATTTCCTGTATATCATTTTGGATACGAGTACGCATATCTTCCCGAACCTTTGGGTTGCTCCAGTCATGTGTGTCGCTGACATAATCGACAATTCGGTCTGCAGCATCTAAAATATTATTTGCGGCGTTTTCCGTATCTTCAATAACGGCTTCTAATTCAACACCTGTATTGGCGGAGCTTTCCCCTGTGCCTTTGTAATTAATTGCGCCAAGGACTTCTAAGATTTCGGCAAAGCGCTTGATAATGCCATCTTCGGCCATATCAACCTGTTGCGCTGTTGCGTTGATTTCCATTGAAATTTCATCGAAGCGACGAGCAATAAATTTTTCAAGTGTTTCAAGCTGTACGTTAACGGTGTCTACCGTTTGATATATATCTTCTTGTTCTGGCTGTAATGTGCTGTTTTGGACGGGTTCTGACATTTTTCGCAACTCTCCCTGAATTAATTGCATATGCAGTATAGCAGAGCAGTTGTTAAGAAAACACTATATTCATCTGAAAACGAATGGTTTTTCATACTTTGGTATTCGCAATAAGGTTGTATATTATGGTGCAGTTTGCACTGGTTCATACAAATCGAATACATCGATAATCTCAAGAAGTTGCTCAACCTCTTTTTTACACTGCATGGCTTGTGCTTTGGTGGCAACAGGTACAAAGAGGTCTGATGCCTCAAACATATCATGTGCATATGGGATCATCATAAAGACGTATTTCTTTTTAAATAGAACTGCGGTCATGGGCGCGTTATCGAATATTTCTGCGGCTTCGGCCAGCTCTTTCAAAAGGCGGTCACCAACGAATAGCTCGGCACTCTCAGGTTTTGTTGAGAATATTTCAAATTTGTCCCATTTAGGATCTGAGACACTAACATGAACCTTCGACAGGTCTTTCCAGCGTGAAGTCTCATAATTTTTCACCATTTTATGATTGGCTGTAATGATGGTGTGCCCGTCAAGAACATCCTGTGGTGTTTCAAGAAGAACAAATATACCGTCAAAGATAGGGTCTTCCGGGTGTCTTTTTGCGTATAATCGCGCCTCAGAGAAAATTACCTTCACTCCCTTATATGTTCCCATAAAGCAATCTTCGGCTTTATATTCATCATAGGCGGGAATAACGGCAAGGCGGTCAATAACTTTGGAGCTCACCCCGCGTTCAGGGTAAAAGCTTAAACCGTTTAAGGTCTTTGCCAATTTAGGCATGAAAACTGATTTATGTTCTTTCTTATAGCTTTTAATTGGCGTGGCAGCCCAGAAATGCAAGAAGATCGGTGGAATAAGTGAGGTGATTAGAGCTACGAACGATAATAGGAAGTCCGCTTCCATCAGGAAGTACCAACCACAAGCACCAACACCAATCAGGACAGATAAGATACTCAAATTCATCGCAATGAAACCGCGTGTACGGTGTTGCTTCATGCGGTTGATGCGCATTTCCTCAGACTCCTTGATAAGGAGGTCTAATTCCTTACTAAATCTGGAATCGTCAATGCGGCTTAAATCTTCGGCCGGTTGATTGTTTTGTCTTGATTTTGATCGTGTTGCTGTCATGGCAATATCATAGGCGTGCACCTTTGGTGAGTGCAAGTAAATTACGTCTTCATTTTCTTCATTTGTGTATAGTCTATATCGGCAAGCGGCTCATACCAGTCGCGTATCATTCCGGCTTGTTCACGGCTTGGGTGATTAAAGGGGCGCTTTAGTGTTCCATCAAAATAGGTGCAAACCAAATGTTGCCAGTGTGTTTCGATATCCAGACCATGGTGAGAACACCAATGTTCAAACCAGAGTGTTCCTGCACGGACATGGGTGATTTCATCATCATGGATAATTTTAAGCATTTCGGCGGTCTTATCATCACCTTGTTGTTTCATCATTTCGATCATGCCCGGTGTTACATCAAGGCCGCGTGCTTCTAAAACCATGGGGACAATAGCAAGGCGTGCAGCGAAGTCTGTTGCGGTTTTCTCACTGGCTTCCCATAAGCCATCATGGGCGGGTAAATCGCCATAACATGCATCGAAATCGTTTAAGCGCTCTTCCAGCATCAAAAAATGCTTCGCTTCATCATCTGCAACTTTTAGCCAGTCTTCAAAGAATGCGTGCGGTAGGGCAAATCCGTCTGGCGTGTTGTCGTCCGCATACCCTGCAAATCGGGCAATGATGTCCCATGCCAAATCAATTGCGTTAAGTTCAATATGTGCAATGGCGTGTAAAAGTGCGATTTTAGATTTTGTTGTGCCTGCCTTTCTTCTTCTTGGCATTTCGCTCGCGGGAAGCAATACCGGATGTTCCGGGCGAGCAGGGCGAATCTTGAGGTTTTGAGATAGACCTATCTTGTGTGTTTCTGCTTCTTGCCAATCTCGCATGTGGGCACGTGTTTTATGTGCCTTATCCTTGGCGTTTGCACATGTCAGTACGTCTAATGCCCGTTCGCAAAGAGTGTCCATGGTTACTTATTCTGCTTCTGTTTGTTCTTCTGAGGCCGTTTTATATACAAGCTTTTCAAATCTATGGGCGTGATCGCAAAGATTTGTGAACTTTAAAGATCGTGTTTTTAAATCGGTCTCAATTGGTGGGATAATGCAGTTGATGACAAAGGCATGTGTCCATATATCGAGAAGTGTTGGTTGATCTGTGTTGAAAAACCATTGATTGTCGCCTAACAGGTTTGAGAGTGCCTGCAAATCTCTTTCTGCGGCAGTATAAATTTCATCCTTGCTATGGCGTGCAGTGCCTTGACCGTTGAGCATTTTGATCACATCTTTACGTATTTTCCCACTGACCAAAGGTTTTAGAAAATTGGGGAGGCCATCAAAAAAGATCGGCATGACGGCATTCCAGCCGATATCATCTGCCCATCGTGAGTATACAGCAGGAAAATAAAACCCTTCATCCAGCATACGGCGAAAGGCATAGGATATGGTTCTTTGTTCTGCGGATAGGGGGGCATCCATATCAATGCTGTTTGCATCAGATAGGTGGTTAATGATCAGGGTCGAATCACCCATTTTTCGGCCATCTTCAAAGACAACAAATGGCATCTTCTTTTTTGGTGCTTTGTTTAGGGTGCTTTTAATATCAAAATCACCAAGTGTGAACTCTATGTTATTGAGCCTTAAGAAGCTTTCAAGCTTAACGCAAAACGGACTGGGATCGGTAATGCCCCATTGTGCACCGAACTTATATAAGGTTACAGCCATAACAATACCTCCTGTGTAATGCGAATCATTCTATATGTATAGGTTATGATGCTCTAAGGGGGAATAGAGAAGTATCGAAAAATATAGTGAAGAAAATATTTGTTATGTTTTCTCGTATATTAGTGGTTTTTTATGTATGGCGGTTTTACACGGTGTTGGATAAATCATATTCTTGTGTGAAAAAAATGAAAATAATTTTTTTTAAGGGTTGATTTTATGAAATGAGAGGCATATAAACCGTCTCGTCCCTGGCTGCTGATCTCCTCCCCCACACACTCCCTCTTAGCGGCCGGGGATCCTTTTAATCATATTCTCATTTATTCTGTGTATGCATGCGCGATTGAAACGTCTTTTGTTTCAGTCGGTAGGGTGCTTTCATTTTCAGTTAGGCTGATTGGAGAGGTTAGTATTTTCGTTGCTGTGCCCAAGGTACGTCCGGCAAATCCACAGCCCGAGAGCATTGTTAATGTCACTGTGAATAGTACAAAATTCTTCACGTTTATTCATCTCCCATTTTAAGAGCCGCAATAAATGCGCTTTGTGGAATTTGTACATTACCATAGGCACGCATTTTTGCCTTACCTTTTTTCTGCTTTTCAAGGAGCTTCTTCTTACGAGAGATGTCACCGCCGTAACATTTTGCTGTAACGTCTTTACGCATAGCAGAGACATTTTCACGGGCAATAATCTTCCCGCCAATTGCGGCCTGAATGGCGATTTTGAACATTTGTCGTGGAATAAGATCCTTTAACCGTTCACACATGCCGCGTCCACGGCCCTCTGCGCTTTCTCTATGTACGATCATGGCTAGGGCATCGACAGGCTCTTCATTGACACGGATTTCCAGTTTAACCAGATCATTCCCTCCATATCCGTCCAATTCATAATCAAAGCTGGCGTAGCCTTTTGAAATGGATTTAAGTCGGTCATAGAAATCAAAAACAACCTCATTGAGCGGTAGACGGTAGACCAGCATCGCACGACCACCAACATAAGTTAGATCTATTTGAACGCCGCGCCTGTCTTGGCACAGTTGTAACAAGCCACCGAGATATTCATCGGGAACAAGAATCGTGGCCTTAATCCATGGCTCTTCTATAGATTTAATTTTGACAATATCGGGCATATCCACTGGGTTGTAGAGATCGATTTGTTCGCCATTTGTCAGATTGATTTTGTATACAACACTTGGTGCAGTGGGGATGAGGTCGAGATCAAATTCACGTTCTAAGCGTTCTTGTATAATCTCCATATGCAGCAAACCAAGAAAGCCACATCTAAAACCAAGCCCTAGGGCTTGAGAGCTTTCCATTTCATAATGAACAGAAGCATCGTTTAACTTTATCTTGCCAAGAGAATCGCGCAGCTTTTCAAAATCCCCGGCATCTGCCGGATAGAAAGAGCAAAATACCATTGGAATACTAGGTTTAAAGCCGGGAAGTGCATTTGTACAAGGTCTTTTAAAGTCAGTGATTGTGTCACCAACACTCGTTTCGCTAATATCTTTAATGGATGCGGTGATAAAGCCCATCTCGCCGGGGCCTAGCGCGTCGAGCTCAACCTTTTTCGGGCTGAACATACCAACACGGTCAATCTCACGGGTTGCTCCGTTGCTCATGAATTGGATTTTCTGCCCCTTCTTAAGGTAGCCATCCATGACGCGAACCAGAACAATAACGCCCAGATAAATATCGTACCAACTATCAACCAATAAGGCTTTCGTAGGCTCTTCCGCATCGCCTTCTGATGGAGCGGGAAGGGTCGTGACGATTTCCTCTAGTAATGCGTCGATACCTTCTCCGGTTTTTCCAGAGCACGGAACAGCGCCGTCTGCGGGCAAGCCGATTACGTCTTCTATTTCATGTTTTGCATGATCAATATCTGCAGCGGGTAAATCAATTTTGTTAATGGCCGGGACAATTTCATGATTGTTCTCAAGTGCCTGATAGACGTTAGCGAGGGTCTGTGCTTCAACCCCTTGAGATGCATCGACAACGAGAATGGAACCTTCGCAGGATGCAAGAGATCGTGACACTTCGTAGGCAAAGTCAACATGGCCGGGTGTGTCCATAATATTGAGCTGGTAGGTAATTCCATCATTCGCCGTATATTCAAGGCGTACCGTCTGTGCCTTAATTGTAATACCACGCTCACGCTCGATATCCATGTTATCGAGGACTTGTTCCTCCATTTCACGTTCTTCCAGACCACCACATGTTTGTATCAGGCGGTCGGCAAGAGTAGATTTCCCATGGTCGATATGGGCGATAATGGCGAAATTGCGGATTTGATCCAACGGTTTTGTTTTTGTGCTCATGCCCTGTGTTTTACTGGGCTGCGCATAGATTTGCAAGGGGCGATTTCAGAATGGTGAGCAGCGTGGACTAAAGGCGGGCACTCTAAACGGTGATTGCAATAATTTGCGATACGGAATTGAGGCGCAGTCGGTTTATTGTCTTGAACGCCAAATCATTTGAAATGTGTTTCTGTTTTATAAATATACGGCAAAGAGTGCGAGAAACAGTGCCATAGTGAGTCTGTTTTTAAATCGCAGGGCAGGGAATAGAGCAGGACTAGGTTAAGGAAGGGGACGAAGAAGGTACAAAAAAACAGGCGGGGAGTGCACGCCTGTTTATAAATTCTTAAATTTTAGATAAGAGGCCTATGGCTCAAATCCACCAGCAACAAACTCATTACCGCCCATTGTGTTTGCGGTGCTTTCACTTTGCAGGGCTGTAACTCCGTTAATATCGACTTCCATCTTCTGCCAGCTAGCCGATGCAAATTCCTGTCGTGCATTACTAACGTCAACGATGCTGTTAAATCCCGATTTCATTTTCACTCCTTAATATTTTCATTTCTTAAGTTTTTTCAACCGCCTGCTTTAGCAGATCTTTTTATTATATTTCCGGTTTTAATTTCTGTGAATAATCAAAGGAATATAAACCCCTTCCTTTGCATTACCCGTTTCATCATCCATTAAAACCATTAACATTTGATGAGTATTTTGCATATTTTTTGCCATATTATTCGTCAAAGGCATTCCAATATTGCGGATTTCACCATCATCAAGTACAAAATCCAAACGACATGTTTCTAGGTCAAATTCTAACCATGAAAGCTCATTTTTAAAGGGCTTGTTATAGAATACGGCACAACGTCCATCATCTTTAACGGCGACCTCTATCTGGAGTTTACTTTCATCTGTAACACCGTAGACAAAGTCAATAAGGGACCCAGTTTCCTTTCCCCCATCTTCTACGTGTTCACTTGTCATCCCGTTTTTCTTTCTAACTTAAATTTATTATATAATGGTTTTCTAAAAAAAGCTCTCTTTTTTTTTCCTTAATTCAGGGATTTTTCAGATTCTTTTTTGATTTCCGGATCTTTGATTTTTAAATGGACTTGAATGCCGTCGATGGCTTTGCCATTCTCAGTTCGGATTATAAACAAATTTTGTTCTTTTGCAATATAGGGGCGGACAAGCCACTGTATTTTTCCGCCAAGATCCAGTTTTTGTCGGTCGTTTGTATGGACGGTAATGCATTGAGTATCATGGTCATACTCAAGAAAATCAATGGTACAGCCCAGTTCTTTACCGTGAAAGATATAGTTTATACCCTTTTCACGGTCGCAATAAATGTCGAATTCTTCTGCGCTATCGAATAGGCGTGTTCTGCCAGACCCGCTGCCGGAGCCCCAGTCTCTTCCCATACTTGGTGGAGTATGGACGCCCATATCGTTGTTTTGCTCTTCGTCACTCATTAATAAATCCGCCAGAAATGGCATGTTAGAGAAGTATTCAAGGCCAGTATAGGACGGAACACTTAACGAAATCATAACATCACACCAATCTTAAGGGAAGTCATAAGCGAATCGCCTCCGGTATTGTCTACTAAACGGTCACTGATGCGTTGTGCGCAGCGCCACCTTTGCCGAATAGTGCAGGGTCCAGCTGATACTCATCTCCGTCAGGAGAGATGAAGTTCGCTGTATCTTTGATAAAGCTGGTATCGAGGTGATTACCGGTTCCGGATCCTGTGTTTGAAATACCATAAGAAGTTGATGATACCAACTGCTCTGGCATGCTGCCATCAGGGTCTTGTACGACTGTGTTATCAGTCACATCAGAAGCTTTTATTGTGCCGTGCATTAATTCATCTTTTGTCACGTTTGTAACTTGGATTTTATCAGTATCGAGGCCTTCCGTAGGGAGGTGAGACGCTGTTCTTTGTGTTTCCGCAGTCGCAGCGCCACTCTGACCGTTAAATCTATTAGATGTTGTTGTCGAAACCTGTGCCTGTCTTTCTGCATCACTTGCTTTAAAGCTTTGCGCAACGTTTTGTGATGATGTGATCTGGTGGCCTTTATTTGCCCCCATATCAGTCATCATTCCACCAGAACGTCCGATTAGTGCGATGGCTCCAAAACCGATCGCTGACCACTTCATCCAACCAGGCATACCTGTCCAGTCTTGGATTTTATTCAACGCAGTCCAACCTATCAGACCATAGAAGCCTAATTCCATACCTGTATAGGCCATTGCTTCGTTCTTGCTATCTGCGTCACGTTTTACATCGCCCCACCAGTCACCAAAGGCACTCAGTCGGTTTTTCGCAATACCAGCCCAGCTACCGGCCTTTGATATAACGCCAGATCCGCCCTTGCCGAAAATATGTGACATAAATCCAGGCTGGCCACCATCAACGTTTAGGAGTAGGTCATCCAGTTTTTTACCGCCAAGGCTGTTAAAGTATTGATAGTCCTTATTTCTTCCCAATGCTTCCAGAGATGATGCATGCGTTTTTTCCGCATGTTCACGAACCCTCTGGCTTTGCTTTGCCAGAAGCTCAAGCTCTTGTCCGATTTGATTGATGCGGTCTTTTTGCACCTGAGTCGGGTTGGCTGTATCTTTCAGGTCTTTGAGTTCCTGAATTAGGCCGCCGTTACCATCTGCGCCATTAACTTTAAGGTGAATAGCCTTCGCTTCATCAAAGCTGCTTGCAATTTCCTGATGGCTTTGTGCAATTGTAGCCTTCATGTTGTTAACAAGACGAACAGCTTCCGCTTTTTGTTCCGGTGTTTTATTTGGATCGTCGTAACGAATGTGGTTAATGATCTCTTGCAACTGTGCAGGGATAACTTCACCTAACTCTGTACGCGCAACGTTGTAGGCCTTCAAATCGGCGTTAATACCGCTTGAACCGTGTGCAATTGAGATTTTTTTATCAATCGCTTCAACGAATTCTTTATTGCGCTCTTGTATTGCTTCTTGTTTTTCTGTGTAGGCTGTTTCTTCTTCCGCTGAAACATCACCATCATTATTCGTGTCTTTTGCAGCTTTTAGCGCAGCTGCATCTGCTGCTGCCTGACGTTCCGCAGCCTCTTTCTGGCGTGCGGCCTCTTGTTCCGCAGCAACACGCGCTGCTTCACGGTCTCTGACATCTTGTCTTTCTTGATCTGTAATCGTACCATCACCATCGGCATCAAGGTCTTTGGTGATGCGATCAATTTCAGAATCTGTAGAGGCCTGAACCGCGGCTAATGCTGCTTGTTCTGCTGCTAATAACTCACCGCGTGAAATGATTTTATTCCCATCAGTATCTGCGGCGTTTAGAGCGGCTTCAACGGCTTTCGTTGCGCGTAGTTCTGCTGCTGCTTTTTCAATATCAGTAACAGTGCCATCTAAATCGGTATCTGCGAGAGGCGTTGTTTGTGCATATGCAATAACATCCGCTTCGACTTGTGTTGCAGCATCCGGTGCCGCAGGTAAAAATGAACTAGGGCCCTGTACAGGGGCATTTGCCGTTCTAATACCGTTAAGCATACCAAGGAAGGTTGCAACCTCATTATTGGCCAAAGCGTGTTTCTGCTCAAAATTATTAAGAGCAGCAACTTGCTTACCTAAAAGATCAATAGCAGTGGTTTTATCAACGCTCTGTATTGAAGAATTATACATTTGAATATCATTGTGTGCTTCTCGCGCATCCGCCATGATCTGCGTTTCATAATCGGTTAAAAGCTGTTCAACTTCTTGTATTTGGCTTCTTGCTGTTCCATTACCAAGGATAGAGGCTTTTTGATCTCTTAATTGCTGTACCTGATCATCTGTAAGGCCAAGAGCCTGCTGGTTATTGATCTGGTCATCTAACGTTTTTTCAACATACTGCGCATATTGCTTTAGATCATCTCTGTATTTATCAAAGATATTACCGACATAGAGATCAGCAGGATCGGTTACGCCCGGTAAAACCGATAGCATATTGCTATTTTCCTGGATTCTATTGGTGATCTTTTCCAGATTTTCTTTTGAAGCATCATGAATCTTACTTATATTCTCTGTATTAGTGGACGCAACCTGCGTTGAACCCCATGGTGCCATTACCGGAGCAGCCGCCTGTTGTTGTTGGCCTTGAGCAGCAGAAGCGCCTTGTGGTGCAGCCGGTTGTCCGTTGGCTGTGCTTCCGCCGCCAAAAATTGCACCATATCCGGCGCTAACATGGAAAGAACTGCCGTCCCATACTGCGTGTCCGGCTTTTGCCGTTGTTTCATTCCCAAGAGCTTCACCTGCGCCCCAAGTCATTAGTCCGGCCAGTCCAAGGTATCCTAACTTTGTCGGTGTAATGCGTGCACGTTTAATGCCGATACCGCCATCTAACGCACCAATATCGTTAACCAAACCACCCGAAAGTATACGTACAGCAGCACGTCGGGCAATTGCGCCACGTCCTTCGGTGGCTTCATCTCTCCACTGAACCTTTTTCACGCCATAATCGGTTGCTTGGCCGCCAAGAGATGTTGTTTTTTGTGTTTTAACCGACTTTGATCCTAGCCAGAACGTAGCAGAGTTTAATGGCCCATAAAGAAACACATTATTCCTTAGAATTTCACCCGGCTTGGATAGGCCGCTTTGTCCAGAAAACTTTGTTCCCGCAACAAGGGGATACATTCTCACCGTTGCGGCATGCTGATTCTGACGGTTCTGTTCAACAAATTTTCCGTACAAACCAAACAAGTAGTTGTGATTTCGGCCTGAAACATTAGATGCAACAATATTTCCTGCTGTGCCAGCAAAGTTCTGATAATCTAAATTATTCGCACCGTACCCATCCCTATGCATATCTTGGTGAAGGCGGGGCTGCGTTAGTGTGGTTCTTAAGTTGTCAAGTGATTCATCGGCAACGCCCTTTGGTGCCCAAGGCTGAGTCAAACGGTGAAGGTCACGTAAACCGTCAAGCGCAAAATCAGCACCTCTGCTTTCAAACATAACGATAAGCTGTTCTGAGAATGCTCTTGCGGCCGGATCAGATGTACCATCGATCAAGTTGATTTTAAGGGTTCCATCAGCTTCGTTACGTGCAGAGTATTTCTCAAGGAACTGATTCTGCCATATCTCTTCTCTGTTATCGTCTTTTGCAAGGTAATTGTAGGTAACAGGTGCATATTGATGTTGATGCCTATAAACAAACCCGTTATTGATTTGCTCTTCCAGCATCCTTTTAACTTGTCCCGTTGCCTTGAAACGTTGCTCATCTGTCGCATCGGGCAGGTTTCGTGCTTGCTGTGGCAAGTGGTCAGTAAGGCGAATAAATGCATTATTTGCCTGTTCCTGAACAAAAGTAAGGCCGGTTAAACTGTTTTCAATGCTGCCGATGTCGAACTTAGGCTCGTGCATACGACCGAGCATATAATTGATGTCTTCAATCATGGTACCTGAAGCACCATTTTGGAGTTGAGCCGCCATATTGTCCCAAACATCAAACTGACTTAACATTGTTAGTTTTTGATCTTGTGTAAGTCCGTAATATTTTGTGGACTTATCCGATCCAACAATATTTCCTGATGCAGGATCTTTATATCCGTAGGTTTCCTCAACATGTTTACGCATATCTGCGATAGATGAACGGAAATGTGCAAGCTCCTTCGCATTTTGTTCTGCGAAGTTGTCTAGCAGGGCAGGGATGTTTTCGTGATCGCCTGATTTTATTTTTTCGATAATATTATCGTGTAGCTGGTGGATGGATCCCTTTTGTGGTTTTCCATTCTCAACTTTTCCGATCAACCCCAAATCCTGCATCTGTTGATCTACCGCTTTGATGACAGGGCGCGTGATACCTTGGGAACGAACGCGATACGCAACCATTGGCACCCAGTTTGTGAAGAGGTGCAGAGGGTTTGTACTTCTTCGTGCAATCCGCTTGAACGGGTCTAATTCTTTACCGTTAAACTCAGGCTTGTCCATCTCCGGTAGATCATTAGACGCCTTAACAGCACCATCGGCCTTTGATGCATCTTTATGGGTATCTGTTTTTTGAACGCCAGAAGCATCCCCGACCTCATCTGCCGTAGCGACTGCTTCATCAGAAGATTTTGCACTGTTTTGTGTAACTGTCTCGGCTGCTTCATCAACCTGAGAGGCGGCATCGTTTGCTGCGCCACCGGTAGAAGCTTCTGCTGTTTGTTGTTTTGGCGCCGCCTGAGTAGTAGTCTCATCGGTTTTTGCCGCTTGTGTTGGTGCAGCTTGTTGCGCGGGAGCAGGGGATGGAGCTTCTGCCACTGTTCTGTGTGAATTTGCCCATGCTCTACGTGCTTGTCTCATGTGGTCATCAATACGTGAATTGACAACATCTTGAGAAACACCTGCATCCAGATCTTGACGTCTTAGGTGATTAACATAGTCACTGATAGAGGCTTTACGCTCTGCAACTGCTTCTGCAAAGTCATCAAAATATCCTTCTGCTTCTGGAAATCTTGATTTCAGATCTTGCATACGCGCTTCGGTGATTTCATCTACACCATAGCGAAGTGATTTAAATTCACCTTTTGCGGCTTCTTCTTGAACTGCTTTTTCCATCAGTTCCAAGAATCTGTTGTCTTTCATGAAGCGTGCAGATTCGAGATCACCACCGTCTAAGGCTGTTTTACGAAGGTCATCGCGTAGATCTTCAACACGATCCGCAATTCCTTGCTTACCGGTTGCTGTCTTGATAATGTCCTGAATTTCTGCAGCAACCTCAGGGTTCTGCAGCATGGATTCAAGCGCCTTCGGAAGGTTTGACGCTATCTCGCCAATCTTCGCGCTTGCATTTAATTCATCTAACTGTCTGAAAGCATTAATAGCCAAACTGTACACCCCTTGGATTTATCACCAAATATATTTTTTTTATCAGCTTTACCAGCATATTACCCTATCCGATAGGGTGATGTCAAATATATAGTCATTCGGCATTACAGAGCCGAATAATAGGGAATTAAAGGGACTTGATCGTTTTATCTAAAGAGGTCTCAACTTCTTCAAGTGTTTGTTGATCCTGAATTGGGATAAAGGACATGAATTCCGCAGGAATTTGCTTTACTTGGTTGGTCGATTGGTCGTTGAAATTCGAATCCAGTGTGTTGGGGCGTGCCACATTAGCAGACGCGTCTGAAAACCCGGGTTTTGTATGCTGTGGGCTGTTTGCCGCGTCACCAGACTCAATCATTTTCTGAAGGCGCTCTTCCCGTGATGCATCCGTTTCGACCCCCTTTGTTCCGCCAGTAACATCATTAGTGTTTATGGATTCGATTTGTGCGCGACGTTGTTCGGCGGCTTTTTGATCAAAATGGACACCAAGTTGCCATGCAACAACAACGGCAGATCCTTCTATTATGGGGGAATAACGGGGGTCGTAGAAATGACGCGCCTGATATGCACCGACTTTAGCGCCTTCTTTAAAGGCTTGCCCCCGCGTTGTGATAAGGGCTGTTGTTTCATTTGCAGCCTGAACCGTTGTGTCCGCTGTTGTTACTTTTCCGACATTCGTTACTTGCGCGGCTTCACCCGTAGCGGCCCCTGAGCTGACTGTGGCGTTTGAGCCATTAGCAACCTGCGCCGTGCTGTTTTCTGTGGCGGTGGTTGCTGTCGTTGTATTCTGTGTCGTTGTTTTTGCACCGGTTTGCGCTGTTTCACTTGCTGTTGCGTTTACACCTTGTGTTGTTTGTTCTGTTTGTGCGGTTGTTGTGGCGTTATTCTGTGCAACACCTTGTCGGGCGGCATCTTGGTTTACTTTTTCCAGGGCGCGTTCGGCGCCTCTTGCTTGCTTTTCTGCTTGTGCAAGGGCTTTTTCCGCGTGTGCAATAGCCTCTGCTGTTGAGCCTTCGGCTCCTTGAATAGATGCCAAATGTGCTTTGGCTGTTTCGGCTTGTTTGGCTGTTTGTTCAACTTTTTGTGTTGCTTCGGTTGTGCGGCGTGCCATATCGGCATGCTTGAACTCATCGGCGCTACCTATGGCCTTTTGTGCCCATTGTGGTCCACGAATGGCAACATAGCTGCCTTTTGTGGCGGCAGTGACGGCCCAGCCACCAGCCCAGAATGTAGCCAACTCACCAACACCTTGGCTTCCGTAGAGTAGGGCACGTTGATGTCCGGCATGTGGGTTGTCAATCCAGTCACCTTCTTCATTTTTAATGCGGTCTTGCACATCAACGAAGTGAACGAGTTGTTCGGCTGCCTTTATAGTGTCAAATGCGCTTTCGCCCCAATAGACCGGATTTTCGACCTCTTTGCCATCTTCCATACCTAAATTGTATATTCCGGTGATTGTGCCGGTTGGAATGTTCCAGACACCTTGAACCAGATCGCCTGCACCACCGACGAAGGTTGCCCCGGCATTGGCAAGGCCTTGCCCTATATAGGGTAGAGATTCTGAAGGTTCAGTGACTGTAAACGTAACGAATTCGCCGACGTTTCTGTGTCGATCTGCAAGTCCTCCGCCCGCCCAGTCCGGAAGGTCATCACCTGAGAAAACTTCGTAAGAGTGCGCGGCAACGCCGAGCGGGCTTATTGCTGCGGCATATGCGCCTGTTTCATAAACGAATTCCCCGGCAGTCGATACAATGGGAACTCCGTAATCCATCACGGGTGTCATAACGGTGTCATAACGGCGGTAGATTTCACTAATGACGTGGTTGTCGCCTGCTTCAACACCTGCAAGCTTAAGGGCGCCTCCGGCAAGCACAGAACCCAGATGAGCAAAGCCTTCAGCTATGCCTTCTCCTGCGTTTCCTAATGCTCTTCCGATATCCCAACCCATATAATAAAGTATCTTCCGTTTATTTTATCTGTAATTAGATAAGGTTATATGATTTTGGCAGGCTATATTTAGCCGACCTCATAATGCTCTTCTGGTTGTCCACCAAACACTTTTGGTGTTTGTGATGATGGGGCTTTCGCCGCAACAGCTTTCATGTTGAAGATTGCAGGCTTTTCACCATTTGATGTGAATTTATCCGCATCTATGCTGTCGTTCATTGCAACTTGAGAGGCAACACTTTCAGGAACGGTCGCATTTGTATTAATAGATGTTAACTGTGGAGGTTTAGCCGATGAAACAGCGCCGCTATTTGCGCCGCTTAAGGCACTACCAAAGCCACCAAACGATTCTTGGACTTCTTGACCTGTGTGCTTTTGACCTGTTGTTATTTGTGGGGCGCCATCTTTATCGCCGCCGGTGAACTTGGCAAAGGTTTCTGTTAGTCCGTTGCCTGTTGCTGCTTTTAATGCATAATTGAGTGCAACGCCAACAACAGTTAATACCAAGGCAGCCTTAACCGCACCGCCAAGAAAGCTACTACCGTTGTCGTTCTCATCTTTGTTGCCGGAAAACAGGCTTTTCAATAGCCAGCCACCTCCGGCAGTTGCACCACCGATTCCAAGCCACTTCATCCAGTTGATGCCGCCTTCATTGTCACCGGACAATGTGTCTGCGAATTCTGATGCTTTATCGTAGGCACTTGTGACCTTGTCAACGCCACCTGTTATGGTGTCGCCAGTTTTATCTACAAAGCTGCCCATATCTCCAACGGATTCGGCAATAGCGTTGCCGGCATCTTTCGTGGATTCGACGATGCCTTCTGTTTGTATGTGATCAATAGTGTCTTTACCGGCTTGAATGATCTCATCACGATTATACCAAGCTGTACCCCCACCAACGATGGTGAATAGTGCTTTAAGCCACATGATTATACCTGCCTTTCTCAATCAAAAGCAGACAGTCTGCGCGCAAAGCACAAGATACAATCGTATCGTATTTTTTTGGATAACGTTTCATGCGTTTCCCTCTTATCACCTTATATAATAGCACATTTTCTGTGCCTTTTCTAATTAGTTACTAGAAGTATAGGCGATCGAGCAAGCGGAATGCAAGTTTTTTTTATGGATATAGATCTGTGTTTTGCAAAAGATTAAGGAAAAGACCTTTTAATGATCAATTCCTTAATGTCTGAAGTGACGCATACCGGTGAAGACCATGGCTAGGCCGCGCTCATTTGCGGCATCGATGACTTCCTGATCGCGAATAGAGCCACCAGGCTGTATCACTGCGGTTACACCGGCATTAGCAGCAGCAATCAGACCGTCTGCAAATGGGAAGAATGCATCCGACGCGACAACAGACCCTTGGGTAAGCGGGCTATCCCATCCTGCTTCTTTCGCTGCTTCTTCTGCTTTCCATGCTGCAATACGAGACGAATCGATACGGCTCATTTGTCCGGCGCCAATACCAACTGTTGCACTATCTTTTGCGTAAATAATGGCGTTAGATTTAACGTGTTTTGCAACGCGGAAAGAGAACATAAGGTCGTTCATCTCTTGTTCTGTTGGTTCACGGTCAGTGACGACTTTCATCTCGGCTTTATCTAAAAGGATGTTGTCTGACTCTTGGACAAGAAGACCGCCTGCAATACGGTTAACCATGCGGCGTTTTTGTTGTGGATCAGGCATTGTACCCGTGGTTAGAACGCGGATGTTTTTCTTGCTCTTAAGCACCTCAATTGCATCACCCTCTATGGATGGTGCGATGATAACTTCTACAAAACGTTCAATAATTTTACTGGATAAATCTTTTGTAAGCGGGCGGTTAAGTGCGATAATGCCGCCAAATGCACTCACCTGATCGCAAAGCATGGCATTTTGGTAGGCGCTTAGAATATCGTTATGGCTTGCCACGCCGCATGGGTTTGCATGTTTAATGATGGCCACGGTTGGCTCATCGAATTCACTTACCAGTTCAAAGGCAGCATCTGTGTCATTTAGGTTGTTGTAGGAAAGCTCTTTCCCCTGTACCTGTGTCGCGCGTGCGGCGCCCGGACGTTCATTCTCATCAGTTAGATACAGTGCTGCACTTTGATGTGGGTTTTCGCCATAGCGTAATTTCTGCTTTAATGTGCCGGAGAAACTGATACGACGTGGTGTTTCTTCTTCTGTTTGTCGGGCAAGCCATGCGGAGATATTTGAATCGTATGTTGCTGTCCATGAGAAAGCTGTGAATGCCAATTTTTGTCGCAACGCGTAGGTGACGCCACCTTTATGTGTTTCCAGATCTTGTAAAACACGATCGTAATCCTCAGGGTCGGTAACAATGGCAACATGATCATGGTTTTTAGCTGCGGCGCGGATCATCGCAGGGCCACCAATATCAATGTTTTCTATGCATTTGGCAAAGGCTGCGCCGCTTTTAACCGTTTCAGAGAATGGGTACAGATTAACAATAACCATATCGATAGAGGATATGTCATTGTCTGTCATTGCTTGAATGTGGCTCTCTTCATTACGCTTTGCGAGGATACCGCCGTGTATCTTGGGGTGTAGCGTTTTGACACGTCCTTCCATAATTTCAGGGAATCCTGTGTGGTCGGATACGTCTGTGACAGTTATTCCAGCACTACGTAGAGCCTTAGCCGTTCCGCCTGTTGAGAGGATTTCAACACCGTATGTATCGTGTAAGGTACGGGCAAATTCTTCGATACCACTCTTATCAGAAACGGAAATTAAGGCACGTTTAATCTGAATGGCATTAGGATCTGTAATGGTGTTGCTCATGAGGTATCGCGTCCGGTTGTTGTGTCAGTATTCGGCGCGGACTATACGCACAAATATAACAACACGCAAGTGAGATGTTTTGGGGTGATCAAAACTCTAGGCTGCCTTGATATGCTCGCTTTCAGACTTTGCGTATAGGCCACGTGAATCAGGTACTGTCTTTAGGCAATCTGTTATACCAATTACCGTTTCAGCGCCGCCAAGGAAATAAAAGCCGTCCGAAGCCATAATTGTATTTTGACGTTCCATAATGTCTTTCTTCGTCTGTTGATCGAAGTAGATCAGTACATTACGGCAAAAGATCACATCAAATGTCCCTAAAAGTGACATTGGATCCAAAAGGTTGAAATACTTGAACTTCACCATGTTTTTAATATCTTGGTTGATGGACCATTTGTCACCATTTTGTGTGAAGTATTTCATAAGGTGCGTAATAGGAAGGCCGCGTTGTACCTCAAATTGAGTGTATATTCCTTCTTCTGCTTGCTGAAGTATCTCATGAGAGATATCGGTTGCCAGAATTTCAAAGCGAAAGCCAGGCATTTTTGCTTCTTCTTCTTTAATTGTCATTGCCAAAGAGTAGGGCTCTTGCCCGCTAGATGCCGCAGCACACCAAATACGGATTGTTCTGGGAGCTGAGTTTTTATAATACGGCATGACAATGTTCTTGAAAATGTCGAACGGCTTTGTATCTCGGAAAAAAGATGTCTCGTTTGTTGTCATTGCCTCGATAATATCATTTATAAGATCCCTTTGGGGTACACCCCGTAGAACCTGTGTCATCGCCGCAATATTATCGAATCCCCATTTTCTGGCAACGGGGCTAAGGCGTGAGTCAAGCAGATACGCCTTGTCCTGTGTCAGAACAAGGCCAGACTTTTCTTTTAGTAGCTCTTGGTATATGTCGAAATCAGCAATATTCATGATGTGTATCCTAATGCAAAAAAAGTCTATGAGACAGCTCTTTTTAACCATCCTCCAATGTCATTCAATGGCATGACGGCAGAGCAAATTCCATCGGTGGCAACTGCGCCGGGCATACCCCACACAACACTACTTGCCTCATCCTGTGCAATAACGCGTCCGTTATTCTCAACAAGTGCCCGTGCGCCAAGAAGTCCATCTTGCCCCATACCGGTCAAAATTGCGCATAATATCTTTTCCCCGTAAATTTCAATAAGGGAGCGCATCATTGGATCAACGGCAGGTTTGCAGAAATTTTCTTCCGGGCCATCATTCAGCTTGATGAAAAGTTGTCCGTTTCTTTCTTTGAATAACATATGTTTCCCACCTGGCGCGATATAGTAGTGTCCGTTTTCAACGGGCATGCCATCTGCTCCTTCGTGAGATTGCACACCACATTTTTGTTGCAGGTGGTCTGCGAGAATTTTTGTAAAAGTTTCCGGCATGTGTTGTGTGATAACAACCGGAATTTCTAAGGTTCCAAGGTCTTCAACAACTTTGAACAAAGCCTGCGGGCCGCCAGTGGAGCTTCCGATAGCAAGGATCTTAGGGACACCGGAGTAATCAGATGGATCATTCCTTAGTATGATTGTGCCCTGATTTCTTTTTTGTGCAACGGCAGAGATATCCGCATGAGATAGTTTAGATGGCGTTGCTGAAGATGACGGCGGTTGGGTAAGCTCCTTTGTCGCATGGCGTGTTCCACCAAGTGTTTTGACCAGATTTATGAGTGTTGTTTGGAAAGCGGAGCCCGGGCCGGTTTCTTGTGCGCTGCTTGGCTTTACAAGACATTCAACAGCCCCTAATGCCATGGCCTTGATTGTGATATCACCACCTTTTGCCGTCAGGCTGGAACACATGATAACTTTTGTGTCGGGGGAATGTTGCAAAATCTGAGGGAGAGCCGTTAATCCGTCCATGACCGGCATTTCAACATCAAGTATGATGATGTTGGGCTTTTTCGATTTCGCTATCGAAACGGCCATTTCGCCATTAACAACGGAACCGATGACTTCGATACCGCTATCTGTTTGAAGTATGCGTGAAAGAGCAGCTCTTATGACGCTTGAGTCATCAACAAGGACGACACTAATTTTAGGCAATGTGTTCATTATGCGTGTGTACTTTTGTTTGATAGGATGGGTGAATATTCATCCACTCTATTGTATGACGTAAATAGTTAGTTACTGTCAAGAAGTCCAACCTGTATAAATTTTGATTCAATGACTTCGCTATCAAATGGCTTCATAATATATTCATTCGCCCCAGCCTGCATTGCACGTTGTATGTGGGATATGTCGTTTTCTGTTGTACAGAAGATGACTTTTGGATGCTGTCCGTTATCCATCTGGCGCAGTCTTTCCAGAAATTCAATACCGCTCATAATGGGCATATTCCAATCCAGAATAATTGCATCAGGCATTGCCTCTATGCAGGCATCACATGCCTTTTGTCCATCTTCAGCCTCACGGCAGTTAAATCCCAGATCCTGAGCGATTCGACTTGCAACCTTACGTACAACGCGACTGTCATCAACAATTAAACAAGACTTCATTTTGACCCTCTTAATAGAATACTAAATTTTTATTATGGTTCTTACGGTTATAAGCCTAACTCAAAAGTATAAAAAAACTCTAAACCGTACAAGGCTTATTTCATTATATGTACTTTATTTTCCAACATCTTCCAAAAGTTTAGGTACGTCCATGACTATTAAAAGTTCTTCTTGTAATTGGTATATTCCGTTGGAAATATCTCGCCATTCCTGATCCAGAGTTCCGGGGTTTTTTTCAAATAGGCTTCTGTCTAAGCTTAACACATCACCGACTCTATCGATAACAAGGCTAAACAGTTCATGGTTGTGTTCAACGACAACGCTCATGCTACTGTGGCTTTCGCCTTCATTTGGAGGAAGGTTAAGGCGTTTCCGGACATTGATAGCTGTCACGATACGTCCACGAAGGTTTAATGAACCGGCAACTTCGTCTGGAGCCAGTGGGATTTTTGTTACTTTTTGTTCTCTTAGAACATCCTGCACCTGTAACACAGGAATGCCAAAGCGTTGATCCGCTATCATAATTGTAAGAAAATCTTGTGTGTTGCCGTTTGGCACTTCTGCACTCTCTTGCATGTTTTCTAACCTTCCCTTTGGTTTAATGGGCGGCAAGCGCCTGTGATAAAGTGTTCAAAAGTGTGTCTTTATCAAATTTTGCGACGTAATTATTGAAACCGACTTTCATGCCATGCTCTATATCCTGAGGTGTTGCATGAGAGGATAGGGCGATCATGGGGGTGTCGCACCACTTACTCGTTTCATGTTTGACATGTTGTGCAAATTGAAAGCCGTTCATGTCGGGCATTTCTATGTCACTGATAATGGCGTCAAATGTATGCCCGTCTTCACATAGCTTTAATGCGTCGATGGGGCATTCCATTGTTGTGACGGCATATCCCGCAACACTTAAAAGTGGTGTAAGCATGTTACGGAAAAACGGGCTGTCATCAACGAGGAGAACACGTTTTTTCCCTTGTGTATTGTTGGTGACATCTTCATCCATTGAGAATGGGGTGTCATCATGATCCTTGAACCAGTCACGATTGATGTTATTAAGGAAGAAGGCAATATCAACTACGTCTGTTGCCTGTTCATGAATGATCGCACTTCCTAATAGTCCGCCTTGTGTAGAGCTAAGCTGTACGTTGATGTGCTCCTCTACAATATCGACAATTTCTTCAACGATAATACCCATTGATTGAACATTATCCGCAAAAACCAAAACCGGCTTTTCGGCATCAGCCCCAACTTGTACGGACGAATTGAATGGAATAAGTGGCATGAGGGATCCGCGATATTGAACCATCATTTGTCCACTGGAATACTCGATATTCTCAAATTTAACATTTTCCAAACGTGAGACAAGCGAGAGAGGAACCGCTTTGCGTGTATTGTCTCCGGTATTGAATAACAGGAGAGGCGTCTTTTTCTCTGTATCCGGTTTTAGGCTGCCTATCGCATGTTCAGCATCTTTGTTCTCAGATGTATCAATCGATCCCGTTGCATTTGCAATGCCATTCGGGTCAAGAATCATAATAACACTTCCGTCACCTAGAATTGTATTTCCGGAGAATAAATCCAAATGCTTAAGGATCTGGGCGACTGGCTTAACCACGATTTCTTCTGTGTCGAAGACGCGGTCAACAATAATTCCGAATTCATATCCACCAACCTGTGCAATGACAATGTAAAGATTGTCACGCTTAGAATCTTCCAGACTCATTGTTTGAACGGGAGAAGTCGTGGTGTTATCAGAATCACCTGCATCTGCGTTTAGTTCTTCAGATATCTCGTTCGACTTGTCTTTTTGTCTTAAATCCTTGCTAGGGTCTCCGCCAAGTCCCAGGATTTTGCTTAAAGAAATAAGGGGGAGTAAACGATCTCTTAAACGAAATACAGGAGAGCCTTTTATGTATTCAATTCTGTTGTCACCATGTTGAGAAACCATAACCAATTCACGCACAGCGAGCTGCGGTATGGCGAAGCGTTCACTTGATGCTTCAACGATAAGGGCAGAAACAATCGCCAATGTGAGAGGGATTTTGATTGTGAATGTAGAGCCTTGTCCTTCTACGGATTTAAGCTCAATAGAACCTCCGATTTTTTCGATATTTGTTCGGACAACATCCATACCGACACCACGTCCGGATACGGCGGTCACAGCCTCGGCGGTAGAAAAACCAGCTTTGAAAATGAACTGCTGTACCTGTTGTGCTGACATTTCTTTCAGCTCTTCTGGTGTGGCTAAACCATTTGCAATGATCTTGTTCTTAATTTTTTCTTCGGACAGCCCTTTACCATCGTCGGAGATCTTAATGATAATATGTCCGCCTTCATGATAGGCCTCTAAAACAATTTTACCGGTTTCAGATTTTCCTGCGGCGATTCTCTCATCAGGATTTTCGATTCCATGATCTCCAGAGTTTCGTACCATATGTGTCAGAGGGTCTTTAATCATTTCCAGAACTTGCCTGTCGAGTTCTGTGTCTTGTCCCTTCATTTCCAGTTCGATTTTTTTGCTTAGCTCGATACTAAGATCGCGGATGATACGAGGCAGTTTTGACCATGCGTTTCCAATTGGTTGCATTCGGGTTTTCATGACACCTTCTTGCAGGTCTGAAACCACATGATTTAAGCGTTGCAAGGGAGCGGAGAATTCTGTTTCCCCGTGAGCGCGGACAATCTGTAATAGTTGGTTACGGGTAAGCACAAGCTCACTAACCATGGTCATAAGGTTTTCTAAAACATCAACATTGACGCGCAAAGATTGTGTCGTTTGAACAGCCTTTTTCCTGGCTTGTTTTTGTACTGTTTCGTTTTTTTCTTTTTTGGGGATCGGGGGCAGTGCTGTGGTTTCCTGCTCTTCTTCTTCCTGATCGGCCGGGTTAACGATACCATCCATACCCGGCGCGGCGGCAAATGCGGCCTCCAACTCTTCGATGGATACTTCACCGGGAGGCAGGTCGTCGGCGCTTTTTTCTATAATCTGTATATCGAGGTCATCGTCTTTTGTTTCTGTCGTTGCAGGCTCCGGTGATGATGAACCAACCGCAGAGGCATCGCCTGAGACTTCTTTTCCTTCATATGCTGCGTCAAGGCGCGCAATCAGGTCGGCATCGCTTCCTTCTGGTTCGGCTCCGGTTTCTTCAATCTCTCCGACAATAAATTTGATTTGATCGATTGATTCAAAAATAAGGGTAACATATCCCGGTGTCACATCGAGGTCACCGTCACGAAAACGCCCTAGAACATTTTCTGCGTGGTGTGCAACTTTTTCAAGGCGAGGCAGGGCAAGAAAGCCACATGTTCCTTTGATTGTATGCATAAGGCGAAAGATTTTACTAAGAAGGTCTTTGTCATTTGGATTTTGCTCAAGATTAACCAGATCCAAATCAAGTTCTTCCAAACTTTCGTTTGTTTCGGCTATAAACTCGATAATAAGATCATCCATATCCTTTTCCCTAAGCTCTTAAAGGCATGGTGTTTGCCATGCGGTAATTAAAGAAATCAACGTTATGATGCGCCCTCTGTGCTCTAACAATGCCTCAGAAATATTAAGGATTTGTTAGGGAGGTGCTTATTCAAAAACGTTTGTACGCAGAAAAACGCAGGATCAAAGGGACTTTAATATAGTTAGTTACCCCCTTGGAATATAATCAGGATACATTAGACAGGCTTAATCTCAAGGAAATAATGTCATTTTTTGTATCGTCTACATCCAAATGAAAGCCATAGCGCTGTAGCATTAGGCCGGTCACATACGGATGTACGAATTTTGGATCCATATCATCCATATCAATTTTGTTATGGAGCGCGTCGATAAAGAAGTCTCGAAACCGTGCTCCTTCACCTTCACCTTCGATTAGTGTGACTTCGTTGCCGTCTGGGCGTACACGTAAAATACCACCCTTTGGCAGGGCTTCTGTGACAAGCATAAGCCCACATAATAGGATTTTTGCGAATCCGCTTTTATGTGCGGCGTTAAAACCCGCATAAGGATCCCAGTCCTGAGACAGACGTTTTTCTCCCTCAATATATTCGCCGAAAATCTTATGAACGTCTTCTGCTTTGATGCTGTTATCTGATCCACCAAGCCCATAGGCCATTCGCATGGTTTTCAATTTTGCATTTGCCTGTGATGCGCTAAATGCGATAAGACCAGTGACTTCCTCTCCTGCATCCGGGCCAAGTTCTTCTAGAATCTCTATACCATTTGATACTGCGCCAACTGGGCTAATCAAGTCATGGCAAATTTTAGATGCCAATAATTCAAGAATTTTGGTTTGATCCGAATCCAACATAGTCATTTCACTTTCTTAAAGAAAGGTGGCTTGTGTATGCAGCCACCTCTATATATTAGAAAGCAATACTATATCCTAATTTTTCGACTTGTGCACCTGCCATTTCTTTTAGGCGCTCTAGGCCTTCTGCGCTGCTGGCTTCTGCGCGGGCAACAAGGACATCTTGTGTGTTGGATGGGCGTAAGAGCCACCATCCATCCGGCGTGGAGACACGCACACCATCGATATTATCCAGCGCGATGCTGTCGTCATTTGCGATTTCGGATTTCAGGCTTTCATATACGCGAGGAACCAAGTCGAATTTTTCTGCTTCATCAACTTCAAAACGCACTTCCGGCGTATTATGTAGCTTTGGTAGGTGATCTGTTAAGCTGGATAAGCCACCATCCGATTTTGATAACTCGTTTAGCAAACGCACAGAACAATATAAAGCATCGTCAAAGCCGTAATATTTATCGGCGAAGAATATATGACCACTTAACTCGCCCGCAAGAGGGGCGCTTAATTCACGCATCTTATCTTTGACAAGAGAATGACCGGTTTTCCACATCACGGCATTACCGCCCATGGCGTTGATTTCATCAAACATAACCTGAGAGCATTTAACATCGCCGATGATGGATGCGCCTGGCTGGTTCTTTAAAACTTCACGTGCGTAAATCGTCATAAGAATGTCACAACGTAATACTGTACCGTTTTCATCGACAACACCGATACGGTCACCGTCACCATCAAAGGCAATACCCAAATCACATTTTTCTTTCGCAACAAGGGCTTGTAAATCAACAAGGTTTTCATCAACTGTCGGATCAGGGTGATGATTAGGGAACTGTCCGTCTATATCTGCATATAGCAGGTGATGCGTTCCCGGAATTTCCTTTGCTAGCATCTGCAAGATTTCTCCCGCGGCGCCGTTTCCGGCATCCCATGCGATAACCATATCGCGATTAAGATCCAAATCTTGCATAAGGCGGTCAACATATTCGCGCTTTATATCATATTCTTTGACAGAGCCGTCTCCGCTTTTAAGTTGACCTGATGCAGAGACTTTACCGATCTTCTGGATTGTTTCTCCAAAAATCGGATATTTCTGTGTGGTCATTTTAAAGCCATTATAGTCCGGTGGATTATGTGATCCGGTAACCATGATGCCCGCTGTGGCTTGCAAATGTTTAACAGCAAAATACAGCATAGGTGTGGGGCCAAGACCTACAGAGGTAACATCGATTCCTGTATCCTTCAGACCGTTGATAAGATGTTCTGCTAAAGTAGGGGAGCTTTCCCGTCCGTCATATCCAACACAAACAGAGCATGTGTCATTTTCTGCTTCTGTCTGAAGGATATATGTCCCGAAAGCACGGCCAAGTGCATAGGCATCATCATTAGAAAGGTTTTTACCAATTTGCCCGCGGATGTCATATTCACGGAGGATGGTCGGATCAAATGAATATCCCATATTATGCATACCCCTTTAGGATTTCTGCGACATCACTGCCGATTTCTTTATCTTTTAGGCCATATGCAAGATTGGCAGCGATAAAGCCTAGACGGCTTCCACAATCGAAGTGATCACCTTGAAAGCGTAAGCCATGGAAAGGCTGTACACCAAGTAGTTTTGCCATTGCATCTGTTAGCTGGATTTCGTTACCTGCACCGCGTTCAAATTGAGATAAATGCGTAAAGATTTCCGGTTGAAGGATATAACGTCCGATAACGGATAAGGTTGAAGGAGCGTCTTCAATTTTTGGTTTCTCAACCATGCCGTTGATGGAAACCGCGTTGCCTTTTTCTTCACCAATATCAAGGATACCGTACTTGCATGTTTGATCGCGTGGCACGTCTTTAACCGCAACAACATTACCGCCATATTCGTTATATGTCTCAATCATTTGAGATAGGCATCCTTTTTGATAATTAACGATATCATCGGGTAGAAGAACGGCAAAAGGCTCATCACCAACGATATTTTGTGCACACCATACCGCGTGTCCAAGGCCCAATGGCTTTGGCTGACGTGTAAGGAATAGCTTTCCGGCCGGCATTTCTGAGTCGCGTACCTTGGCCAGCATACTGTCTTTACCGCGGCTTTCGAGTGTTGCTTCTAATTCCGGTTGATAGTCAAAATGCTCTTCCAGCATGTTTTTATGACGGCCTGTAACAAAAACAAACTTTTCTATACCTGCTTCACGTGCTTCTTCAAAAACGTGTTGGATTAACGGGCGGTCGTTAATCGGCAGCATTTCCTTTGGCATTGCCTTTGTTGCAGGTAAAAATCTGGTTCCCAGACCTGCAACCGGAAAGACCGCTGTTTTTACAGGTTTAAAATTTGTATTCGTCATTCGGATAT
This sequence comes from Alphaproteobacteria bacterium, assembly GCA_050633505.1. GTDB lineage: Bacteria > Pseudomonadota > Alphaproteobacteria > Micavibrionales > Micavibrionaceae > UBA1672. Next base: position 470,366 of record JBOEGQ010000004.1, on the reverse strand, counting down.
CACCCTTTTAAGTCGTAAAATTCATAGATTGAATGCCATGTTTCATGCTGCATTGCAAGGAAATGCTGAGCTTAATTTATTCGGTGTTATCGTTTTCTTTTTCTGATGATTTTTGTTTCTGATCTCTTAGTTTTTCACGGTAATGGGAGATAACGAAAGGAATGAATAAAATAAGCAAGGTAAGGGAAATAATCATGCGCCCTATGAGTGCAAAATATAACATAATAATGCCATAGCACAGGATAATGGCAGTTCGGAATAATTTCTTGATTTGGTCAGGGTTGGCTTTCAAGAAGAAACGATACAGCGCATATAAGCTTGCAAGTATACCAAATAAAAAAATGAGATAGGGCATGTTATGCTCTTCTTTTCTTTTTTTCTTGTTCTTCGATTGGAACAACACGTCCTTTTAGATGCTCTGGCTTAATTGTTATGATAAGGTTACGCACTTCTTGACGCGCGGAAATTTGTGACAGGGTCAGGCCGCCATCTTGCTCTTCTTTTAGATCCAAAAGCGTAAGGCCTTTTAGGAATAATTCTTTAAATACAACACGCTCTCCAAATCCCGGGGCCATTCTAAATCGTGCAAGTCTGGAAATCTCATCTAAAAGGCGCGTTATGATTTTATTGTTATTGGTGTTTAAGTGCGTCATACGGTTACGCATGACAATCCAGTCAATATTTCCGCCATTACGTTCTTTTTTCTTCTGACGTTGCTCGGCAACCATCTTTGAATAAATAGAAGGCCCTTTTATATCATAGTTTTTCATGTCGATATCAGCCAAAAGATCAAGGTCGATAAAACTGTCATTCATTGGTGTGATCAGTGTGTCGGCGTGGCTGTGTGCGAGGCGGCTTAAGAAGCTATCCGTTCCGGGAGTATCTATGATAATAAAATCGCAAACCATTCCAAGCTCTTCCAGTGCCATAGTCAGGAAGGCTTCTTCTTCTTCTTTTTGTTCTGAGACGGTTTCGTTCTGCGACTTGTCGATTGCCATATGGGCCGGGCTTGGCAGGTGTTCTCGTTCTCTTGTGATGTAATCAAAGCGCTTTTTCAAATACCGCGTTAATGTTCCCTGTCTGGCGTCCAGATCAATTGTACCGACACGATAGCCCAGCCGTAAAAGAGCAATCGCTGTGTGCATTGCCGTTGTTGACTTGCCTGATCCACCTTTTTCGTTGCCGAAAACAATAATATGCGCTGTATTTTTCATAGAGATATATCTATCCTTAATAAATCCGCGTTGACAGAATAAGGACTCAACATGCCAGAAAACCACAATCAATATCAAGCAAGACTCGTATCATTACGAAAAGAAATAAAAAAACATGGTTTGTCAGGATATATTTTACCGCGAACAGATGAGTTTCAGAGTGAGTTCCTCGCTCCGTATGCAGAACGTTTAAAATGGCTGACCGCGTTTACCGGTAGTGCAGCTTCCGCAATTATTCTGGAAGGTGTTGCCGTCGTTCTAAGTGATAGCCGTTACACTATTCAGCTAAAACAGGAGGTGCCCGGTGATCTTTATCAAACGGAGAATATTATGGATGTCTCCGTAGGGGATTGGCTGTTTGAACATGCACCGGAAGGGGCCAAAGTTGGTTATGATATGTGGCTTTACACGCCAAAGCAGATTGATGCGATTCGTGAAAAGCTAGAGGAGCGGGATGTTGAACTGATCCCGTTACAAGTGAATTTGATTGATCAGATATGGCTTAATCAGCCCGACAAGCCGCAAGAGTCTGTTATCTTATTTCCTCAGCAGGTGGCGGGCATGTCTTCTTTGGAAAAGAGAAGAGAGATCTCTACGCTTATCAAAGAAGCTGGTTGTAAGGCTTGTTTACTGACTGTATCCGATTCTATTTGTTGGTTATTAAACGTGCGTGGAAATGACATCGGATACTCGCCGTTGGTTTTGTCATATGTTTTGCTCTATGAGGATGCCACAGTAGATTGGTTTGTAGACCTTGATAAGCTTTCCCCCGATGTTTTAAATGCGCTTGGTGATGATATTCGTATCGTAGATTTGAACGAGATGGAAACGCATATAGAATCCGTGCGATCTTCTAAAATATGGACGGATCGCGCCTCGTGTCCTGTTTGGTTTACACATCATTTGAATGACATATACGATCAAAAAGATCCCTGTATTACCCCAAAATCGATTAAAACGACAGAAGAGCAATCTGCAATCCGTGAAACTCATATCCATGACGGTGTGGCATTGGTTCGTTTTTTAAAATGGTTAGATGATGTGGCATGTAATGAGCAATTATCAGAGCTGTCGGTTGAGAGGAAATTAGAAGAGTTTAGGGCATTGCACCCTTCCTATATCCGAACCAGTTTTCCAACCATTGCAGGGTTCGGCGCACATGGCGCGATTGTTCATTATCGCGCAAATGAACAAAGTAACCGTATGATAGAGGAGGGGGGATTACTTTTGGTCGATAGTGGTGGGCAATATCACTGGGGTACGACGGATATCACGCGGACAGTTTCTATCGGGGAACCGACTTTGGAAATGAAGGAAAACTATACCAGAGTTTTAAAGGGGCATATAGCTCTTGCTTGTGCGCAGTTCAAAAAAGGAACAATTGGCAAAGATGTTGATCCGTTGGCGCGCGCTTCGTTAAAGGAGGTCGGGCTAGATTACGGGCATGGAACCGGGCATGGTGTCGGGTGTTATCTTTGTGTGCATGAGGATGCCGCCAATATTTCCCCACGTGGTGAAGTTGCCTTTGAAAACGGTATGCTCATCTCTAATGAACCGGGGTATTACAAGGAGGGGGAATACGGTATTCGCATTGAAAACCTTGTCCTTGTGCAAGAAGATACTGTTAATGGGATGCTCTATTTTGACACAGTTTCACTTGCGCCACTTGATAAGGATTTAATTGCAGAAGATATGCTCACAAATCTTGAAATTCAGTGGCTTTCAGCATATCACAGCGATATTTTAGAGAAGCTATCGCCATATTTATCAGAAGATGAAAGAGGTTGGCTGGAGAACCAAAAGCTATAAAGTTTGTATTTGAGGAATGTTATTGGCTTTCGGTAGACTCTTCTTCTTTTTCTTCTGGTATTTTCTTTGCCTTAGGCTGAATCGGTTTGTATTTCTCAGGATGGAATTTTAGTTGAGAAAACATGGTGTGATGGATACGAGAAGGATTATGTTTTGGGCCACATAAGAACTCTTGGATTACCATTGTATTACCCTTGTAACGTATCTCAAAAAAGATCGCATTGATGTAGGGTAGACTTCTCTTTGGGGTAATAATGATTTTTGTTCTTATGACCTGTGTTCCGTCATCTTCTTCGAATTGCTCAACATTTAAGTCACTCATTTTGGCATTTTCGATAAACCGTGATACATGATTGGCAAATAGAGCCTTTAATGCACTTTCTCGCTTATAAGAATTCTTTCCAACATAGGATGCCACATTGTAGAATACATTTTCGTTAATAACCGGATCTACGATTACAAAACTCATTTTTTCTTGTGAGGGCGTTGCATGAAATCTCGGTGCTTCAGGTGTATAGTCCGAGCTTTTTGGTGGAAGTCTTACGGTGAACACACTATTCGGAGATATATGCTCATCCCATCCGAAGCCCAATCCTTTTTGTTGATCTTCTTTAGAGAGCTTTGTAACACCGTCAAATAGTTTGACTGAGTTAAAGAAATCGTCGGAGCGATAGGAATACATCGTGTTTGCCGGTCCTGTTAGAACAAGCTCTACTTTCGCGTAATTGGTCATGTAAATCATAATACGCAGGCCGATTTTTTCGCCTTTATCGCTGTATGATATATAGATGTTTTTTCCTAGAAACCCATTGAATTTTATATTTTCATTGGTAATGACGGCACCACCAATGGATTCTGCGGATCTGACATATCTGTCTGCGGCTCTTTGTAATGCTTTTTTTGCGGTAATTCCGGCGAGTTCGGTACCAAAAGTCTGTACAGACTTGATTAAGATGCTTTTTTCCTTTGTACCCGTTGCCCCGTCAAGGGTTGATGCAATTTCTGCGGAAAAAGCAACAGTGTCTTGGTTAAATTGAAAAGGAAATATTTTATATTTATATTTTTGAGGGAATTTTGTTTCAAAAACACCTGTGATCGATTCATGATATTCCCATTCTGTGCCTTTATTTTTTGCACTATTGCTTTGTGCATGTGATTCAACGGCGGCAGATAAGGTAAACAGAAAAGCGAATAAAGTGAGAATCAATGGTGTTTTGATCATATGACAATGCCTTTTTATCAGTAACGCGTTATTCTAGCATATCTTGTACAATAAATATAAGTACAAAAAAACTGCTGTCACGGTAAAATGACAGCAGTTTTTGTATTCTTTAAGACCGAGTGCGGAAAATATTAATATCCGTCACGGTCGCGACGTTTACGTTCCATCTTGCGACAACGACGAATAGCCTCAGACTCTTCGCGTGCCTTCTTCTCAGATGGTTTTTCGTAATGACGACGAAGCTTCATCTCACGGAAGATACCTTCACGTTGCATCTTCTTTTTAAGAACACGCAAAGCCTGGTCGACATTGTTATCACGTACGTTCACACTGACCACAGTGCTCACCTCTTTCTAAATAGTTTAAAATTAAGTTTAACCCACTAGGAGTTGCGAAAGTCTTAACATTTTTGGGTTTTAAAGCAAAGGAAAAAATCAAAAAGCGGTCATGCTTTTAAATTCATCGCCGCATTCAGAAGCATTTTTGTGTAATCTTCTTTTGGTGTGTCAAAAATTTCTTGGGCACTGCCATGTTCAATAACTTTACCGTCTTTCATGACTAAAACATTATGGCTCATGGCACGTACGACGCGTAAATCATGGCTTATAAACATGTATGATAAATTGTGTTTCTTTTGTAGCTCTCTTAATAAATCAACAATTTCAGCCTGTACAGAGACATCAAGCGCCGAGGTCGGTTCATCTAGAACCACAAATTCAGGAGCCAATATCATGGCACGTGCGATTGAAATTCGTTGCCGTTGCCCACCTGAGAATTCATGCGGATAGCGGTTGCGCACATCGGGAGACATGTGAACATCTTCTAAGGCCTTAATAATTAAGTCTTCCCGTTCATCTACGGATAGGGTCGGACGATGTAGCTGTAGTCCTTCACCAATAATCTGGGAGATACTCATACGTGGGGAGAGGGATGCATATGGGTCTTGAAAAACGATTTGCATTGATTTTCTTAAGGGGCGCATATGATGTTGCTGATAATGTGAAATATTGTCATTGCCGAAATATAATGTGCCTCTCGCGGGTAAAAGTTTCAGGATCGCAAGTCCCAATGTACTCTTACCTGAGCCGGACTCTCCAACGACACCCAATGTGTGTCCGCGTTGGATGGTGATATCGATATCATCAACGGCTTTGACATGTTCTGTTATTTTGCCGAAGAAGTTTTTCTTATGAGGGAAGTACACCTTTACGCCACTGCCTTTAACAAGTGGCACTGCATTTTTATCGGCAGGTGGGACGTGTCCTTGCGGGCGAGTTGAAAGAAGCTTTTTAGTATAGCTATGCTCAGGTTGTGAGAAAAGCTGTTTGGCTTCTTTTTGTTCTACGATTTCACCATGACGCATAACGCATACATAATCTGCCATTTTTTCAACCACTGATAAATCATGTGTAATCAGCAATATCGCCATATTTAATTTCTTCTGCAAATCTTGCAAAAGCTCTAGAATCTGCGCTTGTATTGTAACATCAAGAGCTGTCGTCGGTTCATCTGCGATCAGAACATCCGGATTATTCGCCAGTGCCATGGCAATCATGATCCGCTGTCGTTGTCCGCCTGAAAGTTCATGCGGGTAGGCATTTAAGCGATTTTTTAGCCTTGGAAGCCCGACTAAATCTAATAGCTCAAGAACACGTTTTTGTGCAGCCTCGTTTGCCATACCTTGATGTATTTTTAAGATTTCAATTATTTGTTTTTCAATGGTATGGAGGGGGTTTAGGGCTGTTTGAGGTTCTTGAAAAATTATTCCGATCTTCTGTCCGCGAATTGTTCGCATATAGCCTTCACCTTTATCCAAGAGTTCCTCCCCTTTAAAAAGGATCGAAGAATCAGGGTGGTGTGAGGCAATAGGATAGGGAAGTAAGCGCATAGCAGACAGAGCCGTTACCGATTTTCCCGACCCGGATTCACCAACCAGCGCGGTTGTTTTCCCTTTTTTAATATCAAAACTTACGCCTTTGACAGCGTGGAATCTCTTTCCAGCGTTGAAATCAACATGAAGGTTCTTGATTTGCAGGATATTTTCCATTAGCACACTGTATTTGATATTACGATGATTTAAGGAAACCATAAACAATGAGCATCGACAAGGCTGGAAGCCCACCATGTGGAATTTATGTGCGGATAGATGACTTTTCGAACATGTTGAATGTTATCGGTCAGGTTCGTAAACTTGCCTTTGCCGTTAATCGTGGGTCTGGTTATGAAAAGAATATGGTGGTGGTAGAGCTTTTGTATTCGAAAGAGAATGAAGAACGCCTTCGGGATATCATCCCAATTATTCAGGATAACGGGATGGTGGCTGTGGTTTATAAATCTCATGACTCTTTCGGTGCCGATGGTGTGTTGTTGGATAGGGTCGGTGATATTAGCTCTGTTCGTTCTGCGCTGGGGGATAAGGCGATTATTGGTCTGGTTTGTGATGGTCGTTCTGATGCACAAAATGCGATAGAGCAGAAGGCTGATTATGTCTCTTTAGCGGCTGATCCATCATTGATTAGCTGGTTTAGTGCACAAAGTGAAATTATATGTCTTGCGCGTGGTAATCACATTACGAATGATAATTGTGGTGCCTTGGCTATTGCAGGGGCAGGTATTGTTGATGTTAGTGATTATATATGGACGCATGAGAAAGATATTATGCAAGGTACTGTCAATATTTTACATGCGCTGGATTTGGCAATGCAAAGTCCCAAACAGGTGAATTAATATGGGGCTTATTGTTCAATTTTTATATCTGTAACATAGATGATTTCGCATGAATCCTTACCTCTATCCGAACGGGTTAGAGAGGTGTTTATTTCCCACGTTTGAACAAAAGAGTTTGAGTGGGTGCGTTCGTTATAGTCGACCAAGTATCCACCAAGTGTAACAATGTTCTCCTTTTTTAACGCAACCAGCTCTTTCCAGACATCTTCTGTTGCGGGGATGATATGAACATTGGCGCTGTTTAAATAGACCTGTTGTGTCGGAATGGAGGCTTTGCCGGAAAAGAAATATTGTCTGTCATCATTGATGAATGTCATGTCTTTATATATCTGTGGCTCTGCCATGTATTTCCATCCCAAGGCCAGATCTAGTGGGGCAATTCTTCCGTATTTTCCATCCTCATAATATTTCTTTCCTAAAACACGAGCAGTTAGGTTGTATTTTGCCCTGAAATGGATTTGCCCTGCGCCAAAAAGTATTCCTTTATTACCGCTCATGTTGCGTTGTACAGGTTCCTGCCAATATGGAATCTGATGTGCATTGTCTGGCGGCAGGCTGTTCTGTTTTGTATAGTGCATATAGAGGAAACGGCATGAAAGTCCCACAATTATGATCAGAACGAAGAACAGGTTTTTAATGTTTGGCCACACTGTTTAACTTTCTAGCTTACATGAAAATAATAAGACGAGCATAGCATGCATTTCATAGGAAATCGTCGGATTTCCTTATCTTGATTTTCTTATGTCCCCCTCGTTTGTTGTACGGGAGAGAATCATTTGTAAGGCATAGGTGGAACGTTTTGCTGACTACAATGGTGTTTGATTAACGTGCCACCCGATATCTTAGTTTATTAGGTTCTGGGGCGATGTGCGTATTTTAACCAAAAATCAACTCATTTTTATGCCTATGCACGGATTATAAACTATGTAATCAATGACATGTGTTTAACAATTATAGGTATTGATTTTATGAAGTTTATTATACGTACGGTTATGGTTTTTGGCTTTTTCTGTCTTGGTGCTTTTGTATGGGTAAGCCCGACCATGGCGGAAGATACGCCAAGTGTTTGTGGCGGTTTTACAGGACAGGATTGTTCAGATACGCAATATTGTGATTATCCGGTTGGCGCAAATTGTGGGCATGATGATTACCCGGGGGTATGTCGTGCAAGGCCAAGAGTGTGTACACAAGAATACAAGCCGGTATGTGGATGTGATAATCATACCTATCCAAATGCATGTTCTGCGCATTCTGCTGGTACATCAGTGGCCAGTGACCATCCGTGCGAGGGTGATGACTCTGCATCAGGTGGTGGGAATTCTGCGCCACAATAAGGCAGGTATTATTTTATAAATATATGGATTGAGCGCATCATATATTTGATGCGCTTTTCTTTTTCGCGAAGGTGATTATAGAATTTCGTTGACGAGCTCAGGTGGGCGGCAGATCCGCGTTCCTTTTTCTGTGATCACAATTGGACGTTCCAATAACTTTGGGTACTCTGCAATTCCGTTGAGGAGAGCCTTGTTGCTACTATTCTTGTCTAAATGCGCCTGTGTGAATTCGGCTTCTTTTGTACGAACCATGGGCAGTGCACTGTCCAAATTTAGAGATGTAAAGATGTTTTGCAACTCGTCGAAAGAGGGCGCAGTGTTCAGGTAGTCAATGATCGTTGGTTCAATACCTTTCGCCCGAATAAGGTCAAGCGTTTGTCTTGATTTTGAACAGCGCGAATTGTGATAGATTGTTACCGTCATTTTATGTTTTCTCAATACTTAAAAAGTCAAAAATTTTAGCTGTGGTTTCTCTTTTAACTTCACGCTAATTTTAAGAGTGCTGCGAGTACGTCAGTATCTTATCAAAACAGCCATCCCGCAATGGTGGCAAAGAGGTAAATCATCAAGAACATAATGCCAAGGGCGACACCGACGACCGCGATACCGATAATGGCATAACCACAAAACGCGGAAAAACCAACGGTCAGAACAGACCCAAGAATAGAATATGAGTGCATATAGCAATAGATGAGTGCGCACACGGCAAAAAACAGGGCGTTCCATTTTGGCCATGTTTTCCCTTCTGAGAAGCTGAGCATCATTTCGACAAGGCCTTCTCCACCGCCACCACTATATTCTTGATTTAAATTGCTGGCTTTTTGCCTGTCCTCATAGCCGAACCTCTCCCATAGGTTCGTATGGCTTGGTGTGAGGGAGTTCGCACCTTTCAGGTAGCTTTGTGATGGTGTGGGTTTGTCATCTTGCACGGTTATGATCTTCTCTTAACGGAAAGAACTGAGTATATGTCTTCTGTTATTGCTGCGTTTACGGCCTGCATATCGGCTAAGTCAAGCTCGTCAAGCTTACAGCCTTTATTTTCTGCCATTTTCACAATTGCACCTGTTGCATGGTGTGCATCACGGAAAGGCAATCCCAAGTTCATCACGAGCCAATCAGCCAAGGCCGTCGCGGTGGTATAGCCCATCTCTGCGCTTTCCAGCATGGCCTCTGTATTGAAGGTGGCACTTTCCAACATACCCTTCATCGCCTGAAGGCATAGGGAAATGCTATCAAAGCTATCGAATACAGGTTCTTTATCTTCCTGTAGATCCTTATTATAGGCAAGAGGAAGTCCCTTTAACACAGTCATCATTTGGATCAGGTTACCGTTTAGACGGCCAGTTTTGCCACGGACAAGTTCCGCCGCATCTGGATTTTTCTTTTGAGGCATGATGGATGAGCCTGTGCTCCATGCATCTGAAAGCTGTATGAAGTTGAATTGTGGGGTTGCCCAAATAATGATTTCCTCGGCTAAGCGGGAAAGGTGCAGGCCTGTTTGTGCCGCGCAAAATAGGAACTCGTTGGCAAAGTCACGTGCGGAAACACCATCCATTGTATTATGCGTCGGACGGTCAAATCCTAATTTTTCTGCTGTAAAGTCTCGATCAATTGGGTATGGCGTTCCGGCGAGTGCCGCAGAACCAAGTGGACATTTATTCAAGCGGTTGCGGCAATCAAGAAAGCGTAACTTGTCACGGTTGAGCATACAGGCATAAGCCCCTAAATGAATAGCAAGCGTGATGGGCTGTGCGGCTTGTAAGTGGGTGAAGCCAGGCATAATATCCTGATGATGTTTTTCTGCCAGATCTTCCAATACATCTTGCAGGTCTTCAATCAAATGGGTTATTTCATCGGTCGCGTCACGGGTCCACATACGAAAATCTGTTGCAACCTGATCATTACGGGATCGTGCAGTATGAAGTTTGCCCGCCACATCACCGATAAGTTCACGCAGGCGCGCCTCTATATTCATATGAATGTCTTCAAGTGATGCTTTGAATTCAAATTCGCCATTTTTGATTTCTTCTGCAATCTTATTGAGGCCATTGACGATTTGTACGGCTTCATCCTTGGTAATGATCTCTTGCTTGGCAAGCATAGTGGCGTGCGCAATACTGCCGCGGATATCCTGTCGCCACATGCGTTTATCGATGCTGATTGAGGCGTTGATCTGTTCCATGATGTCGGATGGCTTTTCTTCAAAGCGTCCGCCCCACATTTGGTTTGAATTTTCTTTTGCCATACTATGATATCCGTTGTTTATGTTGCTGCAGGCTCAAGAATATAATGAATGGAAAGCGCCAAAGCAACAGAAACCCCAAGACCAATCATCATTTTCAAGAAGTCCTTACCGATAAGTGGAAACACATAGCCGGCCTTATAGGTGTCGCGGTACGTTGTTGCGATCGCAAGTTCACGCCCGGTCAGAAGGCCAACAAAAACCCATGTCGTAGACATTGGGATAGAGTTCATTTGCTTAAAGTAGATCAAAATAAGTGCATAAATACAGTCAATAATCGTAGCGGAGCGGACGAAACGTGTTCCTGATTTCTCCAAAACGACCTTCTGTATTTTTCCACCATGACCATGGAAAATAACCCCAAGCCAGGCACACAATACTGTCATAACGGCGAACAACATCCAAAGGGGGAGGGCGCGTGGCAAGAATACAGCAATATTTGCCATGTCATGGCTTAGCCAGCTATACCATAAAAACCCTGTTGCGCCCCATTGGAATATCCGCCATTTCAATCGGTTTTCTTTTTTTACCATATTGTATTTTTCATTCATCAGGCGAGAGATGCCAAGCCAAAGTGCATATGCGATAATCGCAGACAGACCATATCCTATGACGCTTTTAACAAGCATTTTCTCCAGAATAAGGGTACTTGCAAAGGTTGAAAGAACAAGAAAGGTCGTTGAAACCGGAATACCAACACGGGTAAGAAGCACTAAAACAAGAGGCGCGGCTGCGTGATACCACTGAATTTTCATAGGGGGGATTGTTTCTAAACGGCCGAATGAAATATCTCCGCCATTAACCACCCAGCCATAGCTTAACGTAGCAATGAGAACAAGAGATGCAGCAAGCCACAACCAGTACCATTTGACAATTTTGACATTGGATGCAATGAACGTCCCAAGAGTCTGTACCGCGTCATTCCCGACAACAGCATAAGCCGCCAGAAGGAAGCCAACTATTGCGTAAATCGTATGTATATCCATAATCTAAACTCCGTATATTCCATGTATTGTTCAGGACATAACGAAGTTGATAAAATATTGCGAGAAAAAATTACGCGTTGCACAAATAATACGTGTTTTAATTGTTTAAATCTTCTTCACAAAGCAAGTTTTTAGGACAAGGCCTTTAACCTCTTTCGTGCGGCAGTCGATAAGTTCCGGATCATCGGTAAGAGAGATATTCTTGACGGTCGTGCCACGTTTTAGGGTTACACCTGCACCTTTAACGTCCAGATCTTTAATCAGTGTAACTGTGTCACCATTTTGCAGCTGCGTACCATTGGCATCACGTGCGATAACGTTTGAGCCATCATCGGCGTCATTCCAATCTGATGTGGCAACTCCCCAGTCATTTTCGGCCATTTCTTTTGCATCTTCCTCACTCATATTCCATAGATCGAATAGAGCAGGGGTGGTCAGGTCACTATGACCGTACAGATACCAGCCATCTGTATCGATGTCGAATTCCAAGCTAAGGAATTCAACACCGTCTTTTTTGTGACTTGCAGATACAGCAGCGGTGATTTTTGCCATTTTAAGCAGCCTTACTAGGTTTTTCACTTAATGGTTTACCATGTACGGCTGTGTTGTTTTTTAGGCGTACTGCATTGATTTTGATGAAGCCATCGGCATCTTTTTGATCATAACCACCTTCAACATCCATTGATGATTGTTCAGGGTCGTAAAGCGCGATTGGGCTTTTACGTGCAATCGGGTAGGCAACGCCTTTGATCAATTTGATCTGCACTGTACCTGTGTTTGTTTCCTGTGCTTTATCCATGAATGTCATAAGAAGGTCAAATTCAGGTGAGAACCAAAAGCCGTTGTAAATCAGCTCAGCTACTTTCAAGGACATCTGATCACGAATCTTCATAACTTCGCGGTCTAGTGTCAAACCTTCTAAATCACGGTGCGCTTTATACAGTATTTCACCACCCGGTGTTTCATAAACGCCGCGGGATTTAATACCGACAAAGCGGTTTTCAACCATATCCAGACGACCAATACCGTGTTTTGTTCCCAGTTCATTTAGATACTGGAAAAGGGCAACTGCGCCGGTTACTTCTTTGCCATCTGTCTGGTTTGTAACCTTTACAGGGATGCCTTGTTCGAATTCAATATTCAAAATATCGGCTGTATCAGGTGAATTTGCGCTGCCGTTTGTGCGTGAATAAACATCTTCATCTGCCGCGGCATTCGGATCTTCCAAAACACCTGCCTCATGAGATATATGAAGCATATTATCATCTTCGGAATATGGCTTTTTACGTGTTGCAGAAACGGGAATGCCATATTGATCCGCATAATTCAGCATGTCTTGGCGACCTTCAAAGCGTGTCAAAAATTCATCCATTTTCCATGGGGCAAGAACCGTAATGTCCGGTTTTAACGCATAGTAGGATAGTTCAAAACGAACCTGATCATTTCCTTTACCGGTTGCACCGTGAGATACAAACTGTGCGCCTTCTTTTTCGGCAATTTCGATTTGGCGTTTTGAAATGATCGGACGAGCAACAGATGTACCAAGCAAGTAACGCCCTTCATAAATTGCCTGAGACTTAACCGCGGCAAAAATATAATCGCGGACGAATTCTTCTTTTAGATCCTCAACATAGACTTTTGAAGCGCCAAGCTTTAATGCTTTTTCTTTCGCAGCGTCAAAGTCTTCTTCCTGACCGACATCCGCGATATAGGCGATTGTCTCGTATCCCTCTTCAATAAACCATTTTAGGATAATTGATGTATCCAGACCACCGGAATAGGCGAGTACGATTTTACCTTTGCTCATAATCTTTAGTCCTTTTTTCTGTAGATTTTTTTAATCCATATTCTTTTTACAAATGTCAGCGAGAGTGTTGATAGCATATAGGCCATGGCCGGCACAAGTGCATGAAGCCACGCATAATCGACTTTTAGCAAATCCAGATAAAAACCGACAACAACATATGTTACAATCGCAATAATTATGCGCCTTGTAGAGGACGTTTCCCACGCTTTATCTGCCTCTACGCGCTTATTTCGTTCATGGATATCTGTATCCATTACTTTGCCTTAAAACCCTAAAGGCTTTTGAAGCTGCACGCCTGCATTGTCTAAACACCATGCCAAAATGGCCTTTTGGGCATGCAGGCGGTTTTCTGCCTCATCATAGATAACACAGGCATCACTAGCCAAAACCTCAGGGGTAACTTCTTCATTCTGATGGATGGGCATACAATGCATGAATATGGCATGATCTTTGGCTTGTGCCATAAGGTTTGCATTCACCTGATAAGGCATGAATTTTTCGATGGCCTTACCTTCTTGTCCCATAGATACCCATGTATCAGTGACAATAACATCAGCATCTTTCGCCGCTTGACTTGCATCAACGCAGTAGGATGTGTTGGCTCCTGTTTTTGTAGGTTGTAGATCCTCAGGGGTTGAGATTACTAGTTCAAAATCCCAAATTGGGGCGGCTTGCTCAAATGTTTGGCAAACGTTGTTATAGTCCCCGAACCATGTGACTTTTTTGCCCTGAATATTCCCGAGTTTTTCTTCTATAGTGAGAATATCGGCCATAATCTGGCATGGGTGAGAGTGATCTGTCATACCACTAATAACAGGAATTGTTGTATGTTTGGACAGCTCTTCCATACGGTCATGGTCACTCATCCGGATCATAATTGCATCAACATATCGTGAGAGAACCGCGCCGGTATCTTCAATACTTTCTGCGCCGGTAATTTGCATTTCATCCATGCTCATCACCAGTGTATGACCGCCAAGTTGTTTCATGGCGAGTTCAAAGCTCATCCGTGTACGGGTGGACTTCTTATCAAACACCATAGCCAGAGATAACCCCTCCATAATCTGAGGTGGAGAGAACTTTTGCTCTTTCAATGCATGTGCTGCTTTGATGATGTTTTTTAGTGTGTCGGCATCAATATCCGGCAAATTAATAAAATGTCTTGCGGTCTCGCTCATGACGTTATTCCATCTCGGTTAGTGTCTGGTGAATGATTTGTAATGCTTCATATGCATCATTCATGGTCAGGTTCAAAGGTGGTGTAAGGCGCAATGTTGCCTTGCCGGCTTGTGTAGCCATCATGCCGTTTTGCTGTAGCTTCGCAAGCAGGTCCTTTATATTAAAGGCTGTATCAATTCCGATCATCAGCCCTTTGCCGCGGATATCCTTTATCTTATTGGATGCAGCCTGAAGTTTTTGTAAGCCATCAATTAGGTATTCGGATACGGCATTTGCATTTTCAAGAAACCCATCTGATAGAATTTCTTTCATGACTGTTGCAGCAATGGCGCAGGCCAAGGGGTTTCCGCCATAGGTGGTTCCATGTGTACCAACTGAAATTGCGTCACCATATGCCTTTTTAGCGACCATAGCCCCAACAGGGAAGCCACCGCCCATACCTTTTGCAAGGCAGGCAATATCCGGTTCAACAATGTTTCCGTCGATTTCAAAAGATTGGTAGGCAAAGAATGTACCTAAACGCCCCATACCAGCCTGAATTTCATCAAAAATCAGACAGATATTATGTGCGTCACATAATCTACGTAGATCTGCCAAAAAGAATGGGTTAGCCGGAGTTAACCCCCCTTCGCCTTGTACAGGTTCCACGATAATGGCTGCGGTATTGTCGTTAATCAGGCTTGTAACAGAGGCAACATCGTTGAATTCTGCAAAATGTACACCATCAAGATACGGGTCGAAGAATGGTTGTGTTTTGCGTTTTTCTGTAACACTTGCCGATCCGTAAGTTCTGCCGTGGAATGCGTTCTTAAAGGAAATGATCTCGTTGCAATGCTTCCCTTTATTCTCATAAGCCCATTTGCGTGCACATTTAAGCGCGGCTTCAACACTTTCAGTTCCGCTGTTGGAAAAGTATACAAGGTCAAAACAGCTGTTATCGATTAGAATTTGTGCGGCTTCTAATTTTTCCTGTGTCGCGTAAGAGGCTTGGCATGTCATCATGCGTGCAGCCTGTTTATTAATGGTCTCAAGCATTTTCGGGTGGGCATGCCCGAGTGAAGCGACCGCAATACCTGCTGCAAAATCTAAATATTTTTTACCATCTGTGTCGTAGGCATATCCGCCTTCACCACGATCCATAACAACAGGTTGTGCGTTATAGGTTTTGACCAGAATGTCTTCGGTTTGTTTTATAATGTCAGTTGTATTGGTCATGTTTTATTTTCCTCCAATGGCTTTTTGGACTTCGACTTCGTTCATGTAACTTTCTTCTTCTTCACTGCGCAAGAGCATTGTGCCCGGGCCGACAGATTCGAATATTTCTTTGTGCAGCGCGTTATCACGCAGGCCGTTAATCAGGTGAATGCGTTTTACACCTGCGTTTAACGCGCCAAGACAGTTCTCCATTTTTACCTTCATGCCATCGGTCACGATGCCATCATCAATCAGTCCTGTAATGTCGCCGGAACTGATCATCATCGCGGTTTTACCATCGACTTTCACACCGTCAACATTGCTCATGAAGATGAGTTTATCTGCCTTAAGGCCTGTCGCAAGTGCTGTCGCGATTGTATCGGCATTGATATTACATAGGGCACCATCTTCCGTAATGGACAGGCAAGGGCAGGCGATAAAACCTGTAACTTTTAACTGGCGCAAGATAGGGCGGATGTTAATCCCGTGAATATCACCGACAAAACCATAATCAATTGGTTTTTTCGGGCGTAAAACAACATGCATCCAATCCGCAGGAACTGCGTTAAAAGACAGTCCTTCCAGCTTATTATGTTGCATTGCCTCATAAATGCTAAGAGATAGTTGACCGCCAATAACTTCCTTGATGATATCAAGTGTAGCAGAATCTGTAACGCGGCGCCCATTTTGACGTTTAACACCAATGCCACGTTTTTCTACTGCGGCATCAATCATTTCCCCGCCGCCATAAATCAGAATGACCTTAATACCATGAAGGGTAAGCTCTCTAATATTTGCGATCAGATTATTGCGTGCATGCTCATCTTCTATGACACTGCCACTGGCTTTGACAATAAAGAGATTATCGCGGAACTTACTTTCGTAAAACGCATTGATGAAAAAATCTGGTAAGGTTTTATTCTTTTTGCTCATTATTTTATCCTTAAGGGTAAAGCGGGCCAAGAGACGTCAGGCCAAGTGTTTCATCATATCCGCATGTAATATTCATATTTTGTATAGCGCAGCCCGCGGCACCTTTCACAAGGTTATCAATGACTCCTTGCACGATAAAGTTCGTGTCATCAACAGGCGTGATATTCAGGTCACAGAAATTAGATCCGGCAACGTTGGCAATTGCGACTTGATCTTGTACGCGGATAAACGGTTGATTTGTGTAGAATTCGGCAGGTGTAAATGGCGCCGTTGTTTTCACAAAGGCTGTTGCGAAGATACCACGTGTAAAGGGGCCTGATGTCGGTACAAAGTTTAACTGGTTTTCATTGATCTTCGCACTACGGCATATTTCGGGGATATGCCTGTGTTTGTTGATGTTATAGCTTTTCAAATTGTGGTTTCTTACTGGGTGGTGTGTGCCATCACTCGGCGATTTTCCTGCGCCACTTGACCCTGTAATGGCCATAATGTCTGCTTGTTGTATGTTGTTTGCAAAGGGAAATAACATAATTTGGGAGAGCAGGGCAAAGCATCCGGGGTTTGCAATGATATCTGCATTCTTGATCAATTCATGGCCAATAATTTCAGGCAGACCGTATACGGCCTTATCCAGAAGGTCGGGATAATTATGCGGTGTATTGTAGTAGTTCTCATATGTTTGGACATCATCTAATCTGAAGTCAGCGGACAAGTCGATGATCTTTACTTTACCATAAAGTGCAGCAACGGTGTCTTGAGCAGTTTTATGGGGCAAGCATAAGAACACGACATCACTGTCTTGTGCAATCTTGTCCAAGTCAGGGTTGCTGATCGTGAGATCCAGATGCGCCAGATGCGGATAAACATCACCAATGGCAACGCCATCATGTTGACGTGACGTGACGTGAACAATTTCTGTTTCCGGGTGCGCACAGGCAAGGCGTAGGAGTTCTAGTCCTGTGTAGCCGGTTATGCCGATAATTGATATTCGTGTAGCCATCTTGATATCACCAAATCCATCCATTCATTTGTTGGGTTAAATGCATTATAGACCAGTACGTTAAGTGCATCGGTTATAATGGCTTTACCAACTTCGTTATCTGTAACAGGGCCGCTCATCACATCAATGGGCAGGCCAATCTCCGCGCATCCCTCTGCAAGGCCAATGGCACCAACAGGATCAGCAGCACATCCGATGTGCAAACGGACATTTTTCTGTATTTCCGGTGCCTCTAAAATTGCATTCACGCCATAACGCCCCATCAATCCGTCACCAAATTCAATGATAATGGCATCTGGCTTATCCTTACTAAGATAATTTAGGGCACCACGGGTTACATCTACTATCGTTTTATCGTCAATATTGGCTGTAGAAGGGATACCTGCATCAACAAAAGATACGGCGTTATAAACACCATAATCCTGCATTTTATATAAATCACGAAGCGCACCAACACCGGTTAATTTTGTACCTGCCAGTTTCATGCCCATCCGTGTCAGGGTTTTGATGATTTCTGTTGCAACGGTTGTTTTACCGCTATCCATGCTTGTACCTGTCACGATGATAAGGGGGATATCGCTTTTTAACGAATCAGTGGCCTGATACAAGGTCTTTTGATTGATATTAAGTTGCTTGCCTTTACGGGAAACACCGCCAAGTACACGGATACGAAGTGGATCGCCAACCTCTTTTGTATTGGCACTGGTGCATTCACCGGCAACACCACCAAAGTTTAATAAGTGAATGATATCTCCGGCTTTTAAGGAAGAGGGTAAGACCCCGACGAACCCCTTTAATGCCATGCGCTGCCCAAGGGCAACGGCAATAATATCACCTTTTTTTAACTTGGACATTCTGCCCGATGGCAGTTCCAATTCATTATAAACGGACTTATCTTCTAAAACTTCGGCGGCAATGACTGCACCCATTTCGCAAGATAGGGAAACCGTAGGGTCGTCTATAATGTTTTCTTTGTGTTTTAGCTCCAAATTCTTAGTAATAGAGCCGATTTTATCAATTAATATTTTTGTCATGTGTTTGGTCTTTAACTTTGTTATTCGTAAAATGCCGCAAAAGCCGTATAAATACAAGGGCACAAGCAATTGATTTTCAAGAGATCATATAAAAAATAAGGGGGGATATGGCAAAGCGCATCACAAACCCACGCAAGAGATGATCTCTAGCGTCGTCGTCGTCGAAGTTTTGTGTTTGCGTATCTAGTCATGTGGGTATGAAAACCATATTTAGGCAGGATATGTCAACTGGAAAATATTCACTTATCGTATTAAAGGGTCGTTTTCCTTGGATCAAAGGCATCACGCATCGTATTAAAGGGTCGTTTTCCTTGGATCAAAGGCATCACGCACAGCTTCTCCGATAAAGGTGAGAAGGGTAAGCATAACGGCCAAAGACATAAATGCACATATCCCTAACCATGGAGCTTGTAGGTTATTTTTTCCTTGTGCAAGAAGCTCTCCCAGAGATGGACTGCCCGGTGGCATACCAAGCCCTAGGAAGTCCAGTGCCGTTAACGAGGTGATCGATGCAGTCAAAATAAATGGCATATATGTGATTGTTGCGACCATCGCATTCGGCAGGACATGGCGCCACATAATCATCGGATTGGAAATACCAAGCGCCCGCGCTGCGCGTACATATTCAAAATTACGGGCACGCAGGAATTCTGCACGTACCACATCAACCAGTATAATCCATTTGAATAAAAGCAGGATAAATAGCAGCATGAAAAACCCGGGGGTGGCGATGCTTGCAAATATAATGAGGATATAAAGCTGTGGCTGGCTGGCCCAAACCTCGATCATGCGTTGGGAAATCAGGTCGACTCTTCCGCCGTAATACCCTTGTATCGCTCCGACAGTTACGCCGATGACAGAGCTTGCCAATGTTAAGATAAGGCCGAATAAAACAGAGATGCGAAACCCATAAATCATACGTGCGGCAACATCACGACCCTGATCATCTGTGCCGAGCCAGTTTACCGCATCAGGTGGGGTTGGTGCAGGTTTTGACAGTTGATAGTTAATTGTATCGTATGAAAATGGAATAGGGGGCCATAGGATCCAACCTTTTCCTTCTTCTTCGATAAGCTCTATAACAAATTCATCTCTGTATTCTGCTTCTGTTTCAAAATCACCGCCAAATTCTGTTTCCGCATATGTGAATAGAACCGGTGCGTAAATCTGCCCGTTATATTGAAGCAACAGCGGTTTATCATTTGCAATGAATTCTGCACAAATGGCAAAGACAAAGAGGAAAAGGAAAAGCCAAAGACTCCAAAACCCTCGTTTATTTGCGCGAAACTGTTTTAATCGGCGTTTTGTTAGGGGAGATGTCGTCATGATACACTCCGGTTTTTTATATCTCTGGCAACGCTTTTTATATTATCTTGCGCGGCGAATAATGTTCCAAATACAATGCATAATGCCGCGATGCTAAGATTATGGGTTAAGGTCGGGTAACCAAAAGATATAAGAAGTACGGTTGAAAAAAGAGGCGTGAAATATGATAAGATGCCAAGCATGTGAATATCACCGTGCTTCATTGCAATATCCCATAAGAAATAGCCGGATCCCGCCGACATGCCCAAGGCGCAGATCCCCGCCAGGGCGATGGGGTCAATAACCCATGATGTTCCGATTGCCATGTGTAGTAACAGGCCAATAAGCCCGCAGTAAATTGCCGAGACAGGAACGGCATCGCTTTTTGAATTTTTCTGTAGTTTTGTCAAAACAGAATAAAGGCCGAATGTTACCGCAGCCAGAAAGGCAATTGCGTGTCCCATTTGGAATGAGGGAACGTAAAACCCCTCATTAATGCGCAATAGGTATAGGCCAAATAGGCAAAAAACCGCGCCGATAATAAAACGGGGCTTAAGAGTCTGTCCGGGTAAGAATGATGCAAAAATCAGAATGAAAACCGGCCAGAGATAATTCACCAGATTGGCTTCTGCGATTGGTGCCATAGTCAGGCCGTAATAGTACAATATTCGGTATAGCCCCAAACCCAGAAGAGGCAGAAGAATCGTTTTTAACGGGATGTTAAAACGGGTTAACAAACCATTGATACTTGGCGTTTTATAAAGCCAGATAGGAAGGAATACGAGGCCTGCAAATAATGAATTTAATGATAGATGTAATAGGGGCGGGATGTCTTTAGTGACGCTAAAGAACAGAGCCGCAGAAGCCCAAAACATAATGGCGACAACGCCTGCGATATTTGCCTGTTTGCTGGTCACTTTTCTAATGTCCCCCTTCAAAATTAATGCGGGGATCGACGAGAACATAAACCAGATCACGTATCAGATGCATGATCAAACTCATAAGGGCGAAGATATAAAGAGTTCCTAAAACCACGGGATAATCGCGGTTGATTATGCTCTCATATCCTAAGAGGCCTAACCCGTCGAGAGAGAAAATGACTTCAATCAAAAGAGATCCGGTAAAGAATATAGAAACGAATGTAGCAGGAAATCCGGCAATGATGATAAGCATTGCATTCCTGAATATATGCCCATAGAGGACTTGCCGTTCTGAGAGGCCCTTTGATCGTGCGGTTAAAACATATTGTTTGCCAATTTCATCTAAAAATGAGTTTTTGGTCAACATGGTTAAGGAGGCAAAGCCACTGATTATCATCGCGGCAGTGGGGAGAACCATGTGCCATGCGTAATCGTAGATTTGTTGTAGAAGCGTCATATCATCCCATCCGTCGGATGTTAATCCACGTAAGGGGAATATATCCCAATATCGCCCCCCGGCGAACAGAACGATCAATAAAATGGCAAACATAAAAGAGGGAATGGCGTATCCGATAAAGATGGCAGCACTGGTCCAGACATCGAACGCTTGCCCGTCTTTAACGGCTTTTTTGATGCCCAGAGGAATTGAAATGAGATAGATGATTAAAGTTGACCAAAGCCCCAACGAGATTGATACAGGCATTTTTTCCAAAACCAGTTCCAGAACCCCGACATCACGGTAATAACTTTCCCCGAGGTCAAATGTCAGATAATTGCCGACCATCATGATAAAGCGTTCGTGCGCGGGCTTGTCAAAGCCGTACATGACCTCTAGCTCTGCGATCAATTCAGGGTCT
Organism: Alphaproteobacteria bacterium; assembly: GCA_050633505.1. Classification (GTDB taxonomy): domain Bacteria; phylum Pseudomonadota; class Alphaproteobacteria; order Micavibrionales; family Micavibrionaceae; genus UBA1672. The sequence continues at coordinate 448,603 of JBOEGQ010000004.1, read as the reverse complement.
AACCCTTGTGCGCCTTTGTATGTTGAGCTTTGATCGCTTGCTGCATTAGTTGTGGTGGAATTACTTATATCACTACCGCCACCGGTAAAGCGTGATGTCGCAGAGGTACTGTGTCCCTGTAGCTCTGCAATCATTTTCTCGACCGGCCCGCCGGGAACAAATTGAATGATAATAAAACTGATCAGCATAATGCCAAGCAATGTCGGAATCATCAAAAGCAAACGTTTAAGGATATAAGAAGCCATAGCGCATATGATAGGAAGGCGTTCTCTTTCTGTCTATGAACAAAAAGCAGCGTAAAGAAGTTTTACGCCGCTTTTTTTTCGCTTACATTATTTTGTTTTGTGCAGGACCTGTAAGTTGTTGTTTTTTAATGCACCATCTTTGATCGTGCAGAACCACTACGTTGGTTGAATTCCTGGAATGTCGATGGCGTTGAAATCTCCATGAACACGGCATCAAAGTCGCGTAATAGCTTAGACTCTTCTCTCGCCAATTGTTCCATACGATGTTTAGATGATACATTATAGGCACGTGCCAGTGTCTTATCGCGCAAGTCATCGCGGTTAAGTAATTTTGCGATATATGCTTTATTACTAAGAACGGTTAAGTTATCAGGGTCGATCTTCAGTGCCTTATCCGCAACTTTTAATGCTTCTTCTTCTCGGTTCAGGTTTGCAAGGGCAAACCCCTTGTTGATAAGGGCATTAACGTTCTTTGGATCACTTTTTAGGATCTTATCTTCACGTTCTAAAAGCTTTTCATATTCTTGTCTAAGGTGTTGTATAAATGCCTTTTGGAATAGTGTCTTGTCACAGTCCGGGTCTTCTGCAAGTCTTTTATCAGCAAGAAGCTCTGCCTCTTTGTAAAAGCCATCAACGATCATGATATCAATTTCATCTTCGCTTTGATCCGGTCTGTAATCGGACAGAAAATCGGCATTGATAAAGTAGTGGCAATCAGAACGATTCATAAAGCTCATCAAATCATATGCCAACCGGGCGCGCATTGAACCGTCATCAACCGGCATATGGTTTAATGGATGTGAATATTTGAAATTTGATGAAGAGGCACTACTGGCGTAAATTTCATCTGGTAACATATTTATAACCCCACGCTATATATTGCTTTTTTATAGCTTTTATTTGTTTTTTATTTTGGTTGTTTTTCAACCTTATAAAGATAGTACCGCTTTTGGTTTTTAAAAAGCAAATGTTTTTATAAGTTTTTTTCTATTGCTCTATTTTGGGTTTTATGTTCCATCCCGAAATCTGCCACTTTCCATCAGAAAATGTCATAATACCGAGCGCACCTGTAGAGAGCTTAAGAGGGTGGTTTTGTGAAAATTCTTCAAAGTTTCCAGTGATGTGTGGTGCGAATCGTGCAATTCCATTCGATGTAACAACCAAAATAGTTTCATGAATATCCATGACTTGGTTCGTGACTGTATCGTGCGTTTTGGTTATTTGGTTAGAAAAGCCAAACCAATTCTCGATAACCGTTTCCGGGATTATTTTCCATCCATCGGGTACAATGGCGTGTGTGTCCCATTGTTTTATTGCATCCTGTCCGATACGGGCGATGACATCTTCTTCTGTTTTGTTCTCATCGGGGCCGTAATCAACTTCATCAAAAATATCAAGTGCATAAATCGGGAGCTTGATACCCGCGCTATCCAAGGCATGTTTTGCTGTTTGTTGTGTTCGTTGTAGGGTAGAGCTATAGACGACATCAGGTATAATGTCGTGCTCCTTTAGGTATTGCCCAATGGCGTGCCCCTGTTGCACACCTTTTTCAACGAGGGGAAGGTCTGTGTGCTTTCCAACACGTGTTGGTGTGTCTTTCGATGTAAAAGTATTTCCATGGCGTGCGATCACTAATGTTGTCATGTGTACTTATACCAGAGGCTCTCCATATTGTGTGATATGTGCTTCGGCGCGTGCAATGTCTTCCGGGCTGTCGATGCCGGATTGGATCATGCCTTTTTCAATATCCATTGAAACTGTCTGGATCTTTATTCCGTTTTCCAGCATACGAAGTTGTTCTAACCCCTCTAACGCTTCATATGTGCCCTCAGACAGGCGGCAGAATTGTTCAAGAACATCAGACCGGAAGCCGTATAAGCCGATATGCTGATGGATCGGGGAGAAGTCCATCTCCCGGCGTAGCTCTTCCTCTTTACGGATGGAGGGGATAATTGTTTTGGAAAACCAAAGTGCGCGCTCATTCTCATCAATAATGGCGGTGGTTCCGCTGAACGGTGTTGTTTTTTTCTTGGCTCTTAATCTGTCAAGGTCGTGCCAACTAAGGCGATGTACGGGAGTAATAACTTCTAAGTGGTTATTCTCTTCGAATGCTTGAAAGAGATTCTGAATAATTGATGGGGGGGTGAAGGGCGCATCCCCTTGTAGATTTACGATAAATTCCGGCCAGTTATTAAGCTGTCGAATTGCAGATAACACACGGTCTGATCCAGTGGGGCAGCCAGATGGTGTCATAAAGCACATTTCGCCAAGCTCTGTCGCGTGGTCACGAATGCGTTGATCATCTGTTGCGACGAAAATCGATGCATCATAGGGCTCAGCCGCTATCTTTGCGACATGTAGAACACGTTCCAGCATCGTTTTTCCGGCGATTTTTGCCAAAGGTTTACCCGGAAAGCGGGTGGAGCCATAGCGGGCAGGAATTGCAATTGCAAATTTCATTATTTTTGTTCTTCCGCATCTTTCGACCACCACGTTGATGTGATGAGCGGCGAGATATTTGAGAGGGTTTTCGGGTGCTTGATTTTATCCCAAGAGGCGATGCGCCATTTAGGATAATGCCACATTGGAATAACATAATGATTCCATAGTAGGATACGGTCAAGAGCATGCGTTTTCGTTACCAGATCTTTTCTGGATTTTGCATGGATGATTTGTGTGACAAGATCATCAATTATGGGATCTTTAATACCGATATAATTGCGAGAGCCCTTTATGTCGGCCTTATCTGATCCCCAATATTCGCGTTGTTCATTACCGGGGGAGTCGGATTGACCAATACCGCCTATAATAATATCAAATTCAAAGCTATCTACGCGGCGTTGGAACTGTGCGGGGTCAACAACACGAAAAGTGGCCTTTGCCCCAACACGCTCAAGATTCTTAACAAATGGCAAGATCCAGCGTTCAAATGTGTTGGAGTAATGCAGTATTTCAAATTCTAGCAGATGTTTGCTTCCGTCTTCTAGTATCTTAAAACGTATTCCATCCTTATTGAGGTCTTTATATCCGGCACTTTCCAAAAGTTTTATCGCCTGACGGATATTGGTGCGCGCATTGCCCGAACCATTTGTTTCGGGGGCTTTATAAGTATGCGTAAAGACGCGTTCAGGTATTTTTCCACGTAACGGCTCTAGAATTATAAGCTCTTCTTCACTTGGTAAGGCGGAAGAGGCCAGCTCTGAATTATCGAAATAGCTTTGCAGGCGTATATAATCACCATATGCGAATTGCTTGTTCGACCATTCAAAATCAAAAGCATAGCCTAATGCTTCTCGAATCTTGGAATCTTGGAATAGTGGCTTACGCGTGTTGTAAATCATCGCTTGCCCCATGCCTGAGGGGCGTTTATGTGAAAGCGTTTCTTTCACCAAGTGAGGTGCTTTGGCTTCTGACACATCATATAATTCATACCAAATGCGCGCAATGTTTTCGAGCTTTACATCATAATCCTGAGAAAGGAATGCCTCATGTGCGACATTTTCGTCTCTGTAATAGTCATATATAAGGCGGTCAAAATTATGCATGCCTTTGAAAAATGGAAGATCCTTACCCCACCAATCAGGGTTGCGTACATATTCAATAGAGCGGCCGGATTCGACTTTTCCAACCTTGTAAGGGCCGGACCCTAGTGGTGGTTCTAACGTTGTTTTTCCTAAATCCCGTCCTTCTGCAGTCCAGTAATGTTTGGGAAGGACTGTCATTTCCGCAATAATAAGGGGGAGTTCTGCATTGCCCTTAACGGAGAAATTGAATGTAACGGACTTTTTATCTTCACTGGCTGTTATGTTTTCGACATCCCCCCAATATGCTTTGTAAAAGGGTTTTCCTTTTTGTGTTAATTCCTCAAAGGTCCAGATAACGTCATCGGCAGTAATAGAAACACCATCATGCCATTTTGCCTCATCACGTAAGGTAAATTTAACCCAGGATTTATCTTGTGCAATTGTGATGTCTTTTGCAATCACACCATAGAGAGAGAAGGGCTCATCCCATGCATTTTGCATGAGGCTTTCATAAACAAGACCACTACGTAGGAAATTAAGCCCTGCGGCAGGTTCACCTTTGACAATAAAGGGGTTTAATGAATCAAATGTCCCTATTTGATGTTGGCGTAGCGTTCCGCCTTTGGGGGCATCTGGATTAACATAGTCAAGATGTTCGAAATCAGGGGCGTATTTTACTTCTCCATGTAAGGCAACGGCGTGTTTGGCTTCTTCGGCGGCATATACGGACAATGGAAGTGTCGTGCATATAAGTATAAGTAAAGTGAGAAGCCGACGGTACATGATAGATATCCCCTTTAATTTCGAATTGGGGCATTTTATCAAGGCAGCGGGGAAAGTCACGTATAAAAAACGTCAGGATTTTGTAAACGGGGATAATGTAATTTTTAGCGATACACGCTTTCAAAATCGGGACGACCAAACAAATATCCTTGCCCGAAATTCACCTCGTAATCAAGGCAATCTAGCAGGGCTTGCTCATCTTCAATTTTTTGAACGATCACTTCTATGCCGTTAACATACAGGGTGTGTTTTCGACTCAATAGGTCTTCAAACCCTTCGTCGGTTTCACCTTTTTCCTTCAAGGTCTGTGCATCAATTTTAATGAAACTGACGTTATGTGCGCGCAAAGATTTTATATCTTTGGGAAGTGTAGGGGCATGATCAATGGAAAAACGACAGCCAATCTGTGCAAGGGCACGCATGACTTTGCATTCATCAGGGGATAGGTGAAGGAAGTCCTGTGCGGTAATCTCAAAAACCAACCGCTCTGCCAAGGCTTTATTTTTGGAAATATAAGATAAGAGTTCCTGCATGAAGTATTGATTGCGCAATATGAATGGTTTGATATTGACGAAATACGAAATTGCATCGTGTGTTTTATGCTTTTGAAGCGTTTTTAAGCCGTGTGATAGGATAATTGTATCCAAAGGTGCAATCATGTTTTCTTCATAAGCCAGAGAAATGTAGTCTTTAGCCGGTAAAAAGTTACCTGATTTGATGTTAAGGCGGCCAAAAAGTTCATAAAATTTTGTGCGGCGCTGGGGCAGGGTAACAATAGGCTGCATAAATAGGTCGATATGATTGCATTCTACGGCGTTATAGAGGCTGTCACGTATGACCAACCGACTATGTTTTTGTCGGGTGTCTTGTTTGGCAGATATATCAATAACGTTTTGATTTTCCTTGGATTTTTCTTCTGCTTTTATCAAGTGTTCCGGTAAAAGGAAGGATGGGATAAGCTCGCTTGAAAAATCTGCACCTGTATTGTTATTGTGTTTTTGCATCATACTCTTTCGTATATCTCATTAGTCATTGTTACACGAAATAATGAGTTGCAAATACGATGCCAGAATTTAGGTGTGCCAAAGGAAAATAGTGCCTATTAGGTATTTGCGCTAACCCCAATGGCATCTTTGATCGAGCTATATCCGTCTTTTTCCAGAAGATCAATGAGGCCGGCATTAATCTGATTGGCAATGTCGGGGCCTTGATAAATCATACCCGTATAAAGTTGAACGAGTGAAGCACCGGCCTTTATCTTCTCATAGGCATGTTCTGCTGTTGAGATACCGCCAACGCCGATAATGGGGATGTTGCCATCTGTTAATTTATAGAAGTTGCGTATAACAGCCGTTGATTTTTCACGTACATATGTGCCGCTTAACCCGCCGGTTTGTTCTCTAAACTCTTTCGGTAGGCTGTCCGGACGGTCAAGTGTAGTGTTACTTAATATAATGCCGTCTATTTTTGCATGTACTAGAGTTTCTGCGATTTCTTTTTGCTGTTCTTCTGTCAGATCAGGAGCCAGCTTAATTAAAAGTGAGGGGGCGTTATCTTGGCATACTTCTGATAGCGTGTTTTGCATTCTTTCTATTAGCTCACTTAATGCCTCTTTTTGTTGCAAATTACGCAATCCCGGGGTGTTTGGTGAGGATATATTCACGGTTAGGTAATCGGCAAGGGGGGCAAGCTCTTTAATCAAATGACAATAATCAGATGCAGGATCACTTTGTTCCTTGTTCATACCGATATTGATGCCGATAACGCCATGTGGGCGGTTATTGCTATTCAGGAAGTCTTCAATGTTCGGTTTGAAAATGCGTAAGCCCCCGTTGGGAAAACCCATGCGGTTAATGACAGAGCCGCTTTTCGGTTCACGAAAGATCCGTGGGCGCGGGTTTCCGCCTTGTGGTTTGGGGGTGACTGTTCCGGCCTCTGTAAAGCCAAACCCTAGCTCTAATAGGGGGGCAATGACTTCTGCGTTTTTATCGAAACCAGCGGCCATTCCAACCGGGTTTTTAAAAGACAGGCCAAAAATATCTTGAGATAATATATCGGAATGCGCGTGCTTACACGGGCGTAAAGCGCCACTGCGTAAAGCTTTTATTGTCATTTGGTGTGCTGTTTCAGGATCAATTTTAAAGAGCGCCGGGCGCACAATCTTATAAAGGTTAAGCATCTTTTTCTGTCTCATCTTTCATATGTCTGAAGCCTGTAATCATATAAGACAGACCGGTAATAAGTGTTAGGATTGTCGCCAGTAGTAATAGAACAAGTCCTAACTCCTTTGCATAGGGGGCGTAGCCGCCAATAATCAAAAAACCTAAACTTAGCATTTGCGTGGCTGTTTTCCATTTCGCAAGACGCGTTACCGGAACCTTGACGTTTTTAGGGCCTAAAAATTCACGCAGTCCCGAGATCATAAATTCACGTGCAAAAATCAGAATAACGCAAATAAGCCATAGTCCATCAATCTTCCCAAATGCGGTAAGCAGAATTAAAAGGCTGGATACAAAAATTTTATCAGATATTGGATCAAGAAAAGTCCCGAATGCACTGATTTGATTTAGTTTTCTTGCAATATATCCATCAAAATAATCTGTTATGGAGGCGATGATATAGAAGAATAGGCAAAGCCATATAGCAAAACCTCCCCAACTACTTTCTGCATAGAAAAGGGCAATAATAACAGGAAGAAGGAAAAGCCTGCTAATGGTTAAAATATTGGCAATGTTGTTTTTAATAATATCCATGCGCGACACATTAGTTGAAAAGAAACAGAAGGTGAAGAGGCAAAAGAAAAAAGCACGCGGTATATTTCGTGCTTTTATACTTATTAATAATCTGGTTTCAGATAGGTTTAGCCGTTTGCAGCCTTTTTCTTATCCTCATGCGGGTCACGCAGAACATAACCACGTCCCCAAACGGTTTCGATATAGTTCGATCCATCAGTTGCATCGGCCAGTTTTTTGCGGAGCTTACAGATAAAGACGTCAATAATCTTTGCTTCCGGTTCATCCATACCGCCATAGAGATGGTTTAGGAACATTTCCTTCGTTAGGGTAGAGCCTTTACGTAGGGAAAGAAGTTCAAGAATACCGTATTCTTTTCCGGTTAGATGCAGGGGCTTTCCACTTGCTTCGATTGTTCTGGTATCAAGGTTAACTTTTACCTCACCTGTTTCAATGATGCTTTGTGCATGTCCTTGTGATCTGCGGACAATGGCCTGAATGCGGGCAACAAGCTCACGCTTATCAAATGGCTTTGTAAGATAGTCATCTGCACCAAAGCCAAGGCCTTTCAATTTATTGTCCAATTCAGTTAAACCGGACAGAATGAGAATAGGGGTTTCGACTTTTGCGGCGCGGAAGGCTTTTAATACATCGTATCCATCCATATCCGGTAGCATAAGATCCAGAATGATGATGTCATAGTCGTAGATTTTCCCTAAATCTAGCCCATCTTCGCCTAAATCGGTTGCATCGATAATATACCCTTCTGATTTCAGCATAAGTTCGATGCTTTTTGATGTTGAGCTGTCATCTTCGACTAAAAGAACACGCATGTTTTAATCCTTTTGATGTTTTTAAGCTACATAGTGTAGCGTTAACCTTTATTAACAAATATATTAACAAATATTAAAAAGGTTAACAAATTGTTTTCCCCCTTATATTTATTTTTTTGAATATATTACCCTGTGTTGTTCAATCTTTTGTAATTGCTATCGTATCGCGGTAGGATAGCAATAATGAAAATCGAAAGGCCTTTTGCGATGGATCGTTTATATAAACAAGTTGAGCGCGCTGTTGATTCTATCCCTGAGCGGGAGGTCTTTGGCCGTGTTACGAAAATTCTTGGACTTTTGGTCGAAATTTCGGGGTTTGGCGCTTCTCTTACGATTGGGGCGATGGTGCATTTACGTCCGTCTGAGGATGTCGATATTCCGTGTGAGGTCATTGGTTTCCGTGACGGACAGGCACTATTGATGCCGTTTGGGACGCTAGAAGGTGTTGGTTTGGGCTGTGTTGCTGTGGTGCAAAAAAGTGCACCGGCGATTTACCCGTCAGATGCTTGGCTTGGACGTGTGGTGAATGGATTGGCTGATCCGATAGATGGAAAAGGGGGATTACCGCACGGTGTTACTGCCGCGCCGTTACGTAATAAGCCACCACCCCCGCATTCTCGTCAACGGCTCGGGAAGCAGCTTGACCTTGGTGTGCGGGCGGTTAATACGTTTTTGGCAACATGTGAAGGGCAGAGAATGGGTATCTTTGCCGGTTCGGGTGTCGGAAAGTCCGTGTCTCTGTCTATGATGGCGCGATATACAGCGGCGGATGTATCAATTATCGGCCTTGTCGGGGAACGTGGACGTGAAGTGCAGGAATTTATAGAGGATGATCTTGGTGAAGACGGGCTTGCGCGTTCTGTCGTTGTTGTTGCAACGGGAGATGAACCCGCCTTGATGCGTCGGCAGGCGGCCTATACGACCTTGGCTTTGGCGGAATATTTTAGGGATCAGGGTAAAAACGTTCTTTGTATGATTGATTCCCTTACCCGTTTTGCAATGGCGCAGCGTGAGATTGGCTTAAGTGCAGGGGAACCACCAACAACGAAGGGCTATCCCCCCACAACGTTTGGAGAGCTTGCCAGACTATTAGAACGAGCAGGGCCGGGAGGCCCCGATCAAGGATCTATTACGGGAATTTTCTCTGTCTTGGTTGAGGGGGATGACCATAATGAACCCGTATCGGATGCTGTGCGTGGTATGATTGATGGGCACATTGTTATGGAGCGTGAGATTGCAGATCGTGGACGCTATCCTGCGATTAATGTACTGAAATCTGTTTCTCGTTCTTTACCGGGGGCGATTACACCGCCACAAAATGAAACTTTACGACGTGCGAAACAAATTATTACAACATATGAGGATATGTCTGAGCTTATCCGTCTTGGTGCATATCGTAAGGGCAGTGACCCGGCTGTCGATGAGGCGATTAAGCTTTACCCGAAAATAGAGGCATTCTTGACGCAGAATAAGGATGACAGCACCCGAATTGCAGAAGGGTTTAAACAGCTTGACCTGATCCTTGCGAATGCACGTGGGGGGTAGGAGATGATCAAGATCAGAAAAAGACATCTACCGTCTGATCTTGTGATTGAACGCGTGCAGGAGTTGAAAATTCATGGCTGATCTGGATTCCCTGATACGTGTGCGCAGGCATACGGTTGAAGAAAAGCAGAAGGCGCTGTCTGAGCTATATAAGCAGGCAGACCAATTGCAGATAGAGCGGGATAGTCTGGAGACACAGCGTGCGATAGAGCGAGAAAAGGCAAAAGAGGCAGATCCAATGTTACAGGGGTTCTTCGCATCCTATTCTCAAAATGTTGATAATAAACTTGAAGGTCTTGATCAAAAGCGCGCGAAACTGGAAAAGAGAATTGCGATAGCACAAGACGATGTGCGCGAAGCATTCGGAGATTTGAAAAAAATAGAAATTATTGATGAACGCCGTAAGGCAGAGCATCTTGCAGAGATAGAGAAGAAGGAAATGGATTTCCTTGATGAAGCGGCAATCAATGGATTTTTACGAGACAGAAAGGATTAGAGTAGATCAGCTCTATACATTTTGTTCGTATTCCGGTCGCGAGTCATAGGCAATATTCACCCATTTTTCTGTTTTTTCCTGAAAAGATAATGCGCCGGCCAAGCCGGAATTCTCCATTGCTGTGGTATAAAGGTCTTTCATCTGAAGTTGCATGGCTTTGCTGAAGTGTTGCTCGCTTCGAATGATCAGATCCAAATTTTTGTTATTATTCATGGCGTCGGAAAAGAGGCCGTCTATCTGTATGTCTCCAATCTGACTGAGGTTTAGATCCATAATGAAGCGGGTCTTGTTGCCGCCTTGAATGGATTCGTCATGTTCTGATGTGTCTTCCCTACGGTAATGTATGACGGTTTTTTGGATGTCATCTTGCCATGCTATAGGCAGAGGAAGGCTTTTCCATTCTTGGGATACGGGTTCATTATTCATACGCATCATGGTAAGGAATTCGTTACCGGCTCGATTAAGAACGTCCGTTTTACCCATATTGCTAAGGGTATTATGAGCCTTCTCACCAATCCATCCTTGCATATCTCCTACTCGTATCGCGGCGAGGAAGAACAAACTGGCCGCATTCATTTGTGTTGGAGTGCTAGGTGTTGGGATCATTGCATGGAAATTCTGCGCGATCTGCGGTGCAATTTGATGAAGGCTTTGTTCTAGTTCTGCCATAACAGGCCAGCTTTCAGGGGTTAGAAAAAATGCGCTATGTGGTGGTGGTGGTGTGATGGGCGCAATGCTCTGTGTTGGCGCGGTCGAGGCAGAAGGGGGTGACGTTGGAATAAGGGTGATTTTTGTACCCGATGACAGATCACGTACAGTGCTTTGTAGTGTGATGTGCTGCTGTCGTTGTGGTGATGTATACTGCGTTGTATGCGTATCAATGCGAAGCACAGGGAAATGTTGTTCTTTTGTAAAGCCGATAACTGTCGCACGCACTTCTCCTGCACGTCCATCAGGAATGGTGCGGAGAGGTTGATTCGTTGTCGTGACTGGTGATTGCGTCAGGGGCGGAGGTGCGCTTTGTTCTCTGACCTGTGTTACCTGTATTTGTGTGATGTTGGGCTTTATCTGTGGAGGGGGTGGCGGCCTGTTCGTCTGCAATATGTTATCAGGAGATGCTTGAATCGTATGGGAATGTACGATTGGTTGTTGTGTATTAATGTTTGCAGCCAGGCTGTTTTGCGTGTTTGAAATAGAGGTCAAGGTAACCGGCTTTGTTTGTGCCGGTTGATGGGTAAGGTTGACTTGCGAAGAGATATAATTATGGCCTGCTGAGGTGTTTTGTATATTGGGTTGTTGCGGTGACGGGGTTATTTTACCTGTGGTGATCAGGGGGGCGGCATCTGCTGTTTTTGCGGTGTATTCACTAATATGGGGTGTGTTTAATATGAGTTGATTTTGCGGCACTCTTAATTGTGTAAGTGTTGTGTTGTTGGTGCCGGGCACAAGGTTTTGTAAATCTTGTGTACTTGTTTGAACAACGAGGTGCTTTGGTTGTCCGTGTAAGAGTTGGTTGGTTGTGATATCGGGCTTATAGGTTGTCGTGGTTAGTACGGCCGTTGCGGTTTCCCTTGGCTGCACGACGTGATTTTTATTGATTTCCAACGTGGCGTTTGACGTTGGTGTGCCTGTATCCGTTGTATTAATGGTGAGTTGAATGGATTCGCCTACTGGTATTTTGACGATATTCGGCGCTTTCACGGTTATTTTTCCGTGATGTGTTGTGATCACGGCATTGTTTCCGGATAAGTGTTGAAGAATCTTTCCCGTAAGTGATGGGGGGGCATTCTGATTGGAAAGGGCAGCAGGAATTTCCAGTATCTTAACGGCAATTACGCTATGTGCGCTTTTTTCTGCCGTCGGTATCTGGCTTAAAACAGGTGGTGCTATAAATCCGCCGTCACTCATATATATAAGTGTAGCGTAAAAATATAAGAAAAGAATGAATTTTATGCTTCTGCGGCGCGGCGCTGTGCATTTTGGACATTATGCCAGACGAGTTTTGCAATTTTCTCAACGTCTAGAGCCGCATCTGCATTAGGTGAGCGGATTAGAATCGGTGTTTGACTACGAATGGTTTCCTTTACCTTTGGATCGACACGAACCATACCGGCCAATGGCGGGGAGAGGCGTAAGAAATTTTTACAGGCCTTTAAGAGGGTTTTGTACGTCTTCTCACCTTCTGTAATACTGGAGACCATATTCACAACGATGTTGATGTTTTTCGACATGCCCGCGGCATTACCAAGTTTGATAAAGGCATAGGCATCTGTCAGGGATGTCGGTTCATCCGTTGTGATAAGCATTGTGCTGCTTGCCGTTGCAGAGAGCATACGCACTGTACGGTCAACGCCAGCGCCAAGATCGGCAATGACGACATCATAACTTGATGCAACTTCCATAAGTTGATCGCGCAACAGACCAAGCCTTTGGCTTGGCAAAGCAGAAAGAGATGCTTGCCCGGAACGTCCGGCAACAATGTCGAATCCACCATCTTCATATGTTTGTATGACTTTATCTAGCCCCAAGCGTCCGCGAATAACATCATTTAGGTCACGTTTTGGCATCAATCCCAGTTGAACATCGACATTCGCCAAGCCCAGGTCACCATCAAAGAGAAGAACCTTTTTCCCCATTTTTGTTAGCGCATGCGCCAGTGTAATCGAAAACCATGTTTTTCCGACACCACCTTTTCCGCTGGCCACCGCTATGACGTTTGATCCGCGTTTAAACGTCGGGTGTCCGGTTGATGGTGTGGATTTGCTGGCAGATTGTTCACTCATTGTTTTAAATTCCTGTTTTTTTCGCCCGCATATGTCCGGTTTTCTCGGCCATTATAGCAGTTTTTTCAGATTGATACAGGCGTGGCATTAATAATTCTGCCAAACCTCTTGGGGTAAGTGCATTCAAACCTTGTGCCACTTTTGGTGTATCGCTGAAATCAGAGAAGCTTAAGCTTCCTTGATGCGCAGCAGATAACAGATTACCGAGGCGACGTGCGATGTCCACGCGGGTGGAAATAATCTCTGTTGCTCCGATTGTTGCAAAGACACGTGCCATCTCGCCGGCTTCATCGGCATCAATACCAGCCGGCAGAACCAGAGCAGGGCGGCAATCAATGCAGCCTATAATCTTGGCAAGGACCTTTACATCGCTTTTATCAAAGGGGTTAAGACCGGACGTATCAATAATGACTTGATCCTTATGCGGGACAAGCTCTTCTGTAATCATGCGCAGGTCTTGCGTATTTTGGGCTTTTTGTAAGTTAATTTTCAACAAATCTGTGAAGGCTTGTAATTGTTCTACACCACCTGCGCGAACGGTATCTGTGGAAACAACTCCAACATTCATATTGTTTAATGTGCTACGTGCCGCTAATTTTGCCACGGCCAACGTTTTCCCCGAACCCGGTGGCCCGATCATCATAATCGGCTTTTTATAACTGCGTGAAGGAAGAGGACGGAAAGTGAATAATTCCTCAATAGTGGAAACCAATGCGACACCAATATCGTCGTAGCCCATAACGGTCGCGCATGAGATCATGTGATCCATTACGTCCTCGGGAACACAGTGACGCAGCATAACCTCGGTTAATTCCTCGGCAATATTATTTTCGTCGTGCTCATCATCATATTGAAGCCAACTATTACCACTGGCAATGCCTTCTTCCCCGATCTCAAAGGCAGGCGGCTCTACCGCGGCTGTCACACGTACACCGCGACCTGTAGGCTCTTCACCTGTCGCAACAATAATGGCTTCTTCGCCCATACTGTCTCGTATCATCTGCATCGCTTCGGTCATTGTATCTGCGTGAAAAGTTTTAAGGCGCATGGAAAGTTATACTCGAATCATCTATTAGTATAAGTGGTCTAAGGTCACTATTCTAGAGCATAACAGCAAAAAAATGCTATAGTTCCTAAGAAAATTTTATCATTTTTTGAAAAAGGGTATTGGTATGTTTCGTGTTTCCTCTCGTTTATTGCTTGTTTGTACATGTCTTTCGGTGTCGGCATTACCGTCTTATGCTGCGGATCGTTTAACAAGGGATTCTATTCAGGAATACTATGATGTAAGTACGAAAGTGCAGTTAAAAGGGGGGGAGGAGACAATGGCATTTTTCAAAAAGCATATAGGGGATGAAGCGAAAATTACTGTAAATGCGACCACATATATTAAGGGACAAGAGCCTGCAAAAGAAACGGTTACCCATAGTAAAGGTAAGGTTTTACAAGCAACACAAGCTGGCTATAAGGCTGGGTATCCTGTTAAGTTAAAAAGTACAATTGTGTCAGTTGATATTGCACAAGACGGTCGTTCCGCGCGGGTAAAGGACACATCGCACGCAATCTACATGCTAACTCTGCCTTTGGATGGAAGCGTCGGTGGGCGTAGTGCTAAATTTAAGTCTGAGCAGCTTATGCATTGTGATAGTACGGTTTTTATAAACAGCAGTAATATCATACAATCTGGTGATGCTGTTTGCACCTCAGAAATTCTCATGAGTGAAGTTGAATAGGGATTTAGACCTGTCCGACAGTTTTTATTTTTGCTTTTGTATGCACTTCGCTTTGCGACATTATTACAGTCTGCGGGCGGAATCGTTCAACAACGGAACGTACATATGGTCGAATAACAGGAGACGTTAAAAGGACAGGGGACACGCCTTGTTGCGCCAGATTGTCATATTTGGCACGTACCGCGGTGATGAAATCCTGTAATTTACTTGGCATCATTGCAAGTTGTTTTTCTTCCCCATCACCGATAAGAGATTCAACGAAGGCCTGTTCCCAGTCGGGAGATAACGTAAGTAATGTCAGGGTGCTGGTATGGTCTGAATTGGAATCACAGAGTTGTCGTGCAAGGCGAGAGCGTACATGTTCCGTGATGCGTGAAATATTCTTGGTATAGGCGGAGGCCTCTGCAATGCCCTCTAATATGGTTGGAAGATCACGTACGGAAACACGTTCAGCCAGAAGGTTTTGAATAATGCGTTGTAGGTTACCAACGGTTACTTGCGCCGGGATCACATCTGCGACGAGTTTCTGATATTCTTGAGGTAACTCATCCAACAGTTTTTGTGTTTCCGCGTAGCTTAGTAGGTCAGGCATATTGTCTTTCACCATTTCGGTGATATGAGTGGTAATCACAGTTGGTGCATCAACGACAGTATACCCCTTAAAATGTGCTTCCTCACGGTGTTGTTCACTAATCCACATCGCGGGAAGGCCGAATGTAGGTTCAATTGTACTCTCGCCCGGTAGAGTAATCGCAGCGCCTGATGGATCCATACAGAGCATCATATTAGAGCGTACTTCACCGCGTCCGGCTTCTATCTCTTTGATAATGACAACATATTCATTAGAGGCCAATTGTAAATTATCTTGTATTCGTACAGAGGGGAGAACATAGCCCATATCTTCGGCTAATTGTCGTCTGAGACCCTTGATTTGATCGGTAAGCTTATTTCCGCCATCACCTTGAACAAGAGGGAGAAGGCCATAGCCTAATTCCAAACGGATGATATCCATGGCCAAGGCTTTTGAAATTGGCTCTTCTGCGGGTTTGGCACTATCTGTTTCACCGGCTTTTGGGCCGCTAAGTGCGGTTGCCGTTTTTTCTTCTTTTGCAAGATTATTTTGATAGGCAAAATATGCAAGTCCCCCGGTTATAGCAGAGATAACAAAGAAGGGGATAAAGGGAATTGCAGGAACCAATGCCAATGCAAACATGAGGCCGGAGCTCATCGCCAATGCACTGGGGTAACGGCTAAATTGTATAAAAAGTTCCTGATCGGCTGATCCCTCAACACCAGCCTTTGATACGAGAAGGCCGGCAGAAACGGAAATAACCAGAGCCGGTATTTGGCTGACCAACCCGTCACCAATGGTTAGAACCGTGTAGTTCGACGCCGCGTCAGCCAAACTCATCCCTTGGATAGACGTGCCGATAATAATACCGCCGATTATATTGATAAAGACGATCAATAGACCGGCAACAGCATCACCACGTACAAACTTTGCCGCACCATCCATTGCACCGAAGAATGTGCTCTCTGATTCTAGTCTTTTGCGTCGATCTCTTGCTTCGTCCTCGGTAATCATACCTGACGATAAATCACTATCGATGGCCATCTGTTTACCGGGCATAGCATCAAGGGCAAAACGCGCCGCGACCTCTGCAATACGACCGGAACCCTTTGTGATAACAACGAAGTTAACGATGACCAGAATGGCAAAGACAATCGCGCCAATGACGTAGCTGCTTCCTATAATAAAGGTACCAAAGGCCTCAATAATGCCACCTGCCGCGCTACGACCTTCATGTCCATGTTCCAAAATCAAACGCGTTGAGGCAATGTTCAGCCCCAGACGCATTGCCGTTGTAATCAATAAAACGGTTGGGAATGTGGAAAATTCAAGCGGAGTTTGGATGAATAACACCGTCATCAGGATAAGGACAGAAATTGTCACAGAAACTGCGAGGCCACCATCAAGCATCATAGTCGGCATGGGAACCAGCATGAAAAGGATAATCGTGACGATTCCTAATGCAAAAAGAAGATCGGCACGTAAAAAGTTAATCGATCCTGTGGAATTTTGTGCTGTTAACGGGTTATCGGCCATGAGAATCTTTGAACGGGTGAAACAGGTATGGATTGGCGCGGATTGCGCCAAGAGCTCTGTTTCATCTTACATGTGGCCTGTAAAACATGCAAATGCTTATAGGTGGTGTAGAAAAAGAAAAAGGCCGATAAACACGGCCTTTTAAAAATTATTTCGTCTCAGTTACGTTTTAACCTGCTTCAGGTGTATCAACGATAACTTCTTGGTAGGCGAAAGTTTCTTGCTTCTCCGACGTGGCTGTATCAAAACGACCGGATGGGTCATTAATACGGCCTGTGTCAGGATCAATTGTGATTTGGCTGTAATCTGTTGCATTATCCGTTTCAATTGCCGCATCAGCCGCGCCAATCTTAATCGGAAGAACATGCGCCATCGCAGCGCTTCTTTGGCTATCTGTTGCACCAACGAAGATGGATAGTGCCTTTTCTTTATGTGGCCCCAAGCTTGTATAATCGTTCCCAAATACAGTTTTAAGCGCTTGCTTTGCGTTGTTGATGGCTTCAGGTGCGATTTGATCTGCCTTAAGATGTCCTCTCTGGAGCATTTTTTGTGATAAATCCGCCATGACTCTTATGCCTTCGCGCTGATTGATGTCGCTTCCGTATTTACGAGTCTGAATGCCGTAATCGTTTAAAGAATCTTGAACTATACTGTTATTTAGATTGTTGATAATCGGTCCAATATCATTGCGGACTGAGTTTTCCATGTATTCTAAAGATGGATAATCACCTTTATTCTTTTTGCCGAATAAAGACCCTGCAATTCCTGTTATCGCGTCTTGTGCCTTGTCAGCAGCATCTTTTCCGCCGAGAGCATCTGTAATTTTGTCCATACCCGGGATTTTAAATCCAGCCATAATGATCACCTATAATTTCATTTTTATAAAAAGTTTGCGCACTCTATATCTTTTTCATAAAGAAGTGCAAGAAAAAAGTTAGCCCCCACCAGCGGCAGGAATTTCAATACCATCATCTTTATATTGGTTTAGTTTATTTCGCAACGTGCGAATAGATATGCCGAGTATATTGGCCGCGTGTGTTCTGTTCCCAAGGCAATGATCTAATGTATTGATGACCATTTCTCGTTCAACATCGGCGATTGTTCGCCCAATTATTCCTTCTACAGCTCCCGGGTTTTGTACGGCGGAATCTGGCGATTGCTCCGATTGTTCTTGCTTTGCACCGGATACGCCAGTTGGACTTGGTGCGCTCTGTGCGGGTGCTGCGGCAGGCTCTTCGCCAAATCCTTCACTTTGAATGAAGATTGCATCTGCCTCAATTTCCGGTTCGACAGAAATCAAAATGGCGCGATGCATCGTGTTTTCCAGCTCTCTGATATTACCGCGCCAACGGCAGGAAATTAATTTTTGTTCTGCTTGTGCGGATAACGTTTTTTTCTCAACACCATTTGTTTCCGCATATTTATCTGCAAAAAACTGTGAAAGACGTTTTACATCAGATGGGCGGTCTCGTAATGGTGGTAAGGGAATGTTAACAACGTTCAGGCGGAAATAGAGGTCTTCACGAAATTCACCTTTTTGAACGGATTCTTGTAAATTTCTGTTTGAGGTTGCGATAATGCGCACATCAACCTTTAATTCATCATTTGACCCGACACGTGTAATTACCTTTTCTTGGATAGCACGAAGGAATTTTGCCTGTAATAGAGGGTGCATTTCACTGACCTCATCTAACAGTAAAGTGCCTGTATGTGCCTCTTCGAATTTACCAATGCGGCGCGACGATGCCCCTGTGAAGGCACCTTTTTCATGGCCAAATAGTTCTGATTCCAATAGATTTTCAGGAATGGCTGCGCAATTCACCGCGATAAAAGGGGATTCTTTACGCTTTGACTTATTATGGACGTAGCGTGACATCACTTCTTTACCTGTTCCTGATTCTCCCGTGATCAGAACTGTTGCTTCACTCGGTGCAATTTTATCTGCAAGAGAAACCACAGCCTTCATGGACGGGTCATCGGCAATCATTGCGTTATTTTCTTCGGTTACGGCTTCTAAAACCGCGGCGATTAGTTCCGGATCAGGTGGAAGAGGGACATATTCCTTTGCACCTTGTTGTATGGCCTTAACAGCCGATCTTGCGTCTGTGCCAATTCCACAGGCCACAATTGGCATATGGATACGCTCATTCTTCAGGCTTTCTACGAATTCACCGATTTTCTGCTTTACATCAACCATGGCCAGATCTGCGCTTTTCCCGTTAAGCAGAGCGCCCATGGCCTGTTCGATATCTTCACAATGAACGACTTTTGCGCCACGTTGAAGTGCGATTTTACCAGCTTGAGAGATATGGCCGTCCAAACGACCGATAATCATTAAACGCATATTAAAGTCATGCTCCTAACAGAGTTTTACACAATGAATTAAAGTTTTTTAGATTCTTCACGATGTAGAAACCTTTTCAAACTATAATGCCACCTTATGGTACATGTGAATTATATACCAGAAGGGTATGACCGAATAAAGGTCGTTGATGATTTATGCGCATTTTTAAATGAAGATTTTGCGCCGCGTGCCAATGTTGTCTTGTATCCAAGGCGTTTAGGTGGAGATTTTGACGTTCTTGCGCAGGCCATGGCGGAATACTTTGATCTGGATGAACAAGAGATTTTCATTAAATATAGTGAGCGTGAGTTGCTTCTTGAATTTCGTGAAACATTGGATGCTCAAAACTTACAGGCTGGTGTTGATATTATTCTGTCGGATATGGAGTTTTTTTATTCCGCAGGTGCACGAACACATATGCGTTTATTACGACAATATACAGAGCATAAAGATACATACGCATTTCATGTTGACGGGTTGGAGCAAGACTTTGATCGCTACATGACATGCTATAATGATCCGGTGACGCAATTTGTGAAGAACGATGATGTTCTTAAGATACTGGGGCATGATGCGGTTTGTCGTTCTGATGCGGAAGTTTTTCAGTTTCATAAAGGTGATATTTGGAAGGCACGTGTGCGCAATAAGCCATCTAATTCTGTAGATGACTTTATTGATAAAGTGATAAAGAAAAAGGAAAGAAGAGCCTTTGTTCACCGTGCTCAATTATCTGATAACCCACGATTAATGGTGGTTGGCGATTTACGCCTTTGTTAGTCGAAATAACGGATGCGCTCTGAAGGGGGGAGGAGACTGTTTATCATCATTTCCAGTGCCCTTGGGTTTTCTTGCTTTATAACCGATTGAACTGTTCTCAATACCATTGTTTTAATGCGAAGTTCATCGGAAACATTCTTTTCAATTTTTGCGGCGAGAGGGGACATAACAACAGTCCCTAAAATTGCGCCATAAAATGTGGTTAAAAGGGCAACAGCCATCTTCGGACCGATCGTTTCCGGGTTATCAAGATCAGCCAGCATTTGCACAAGTCCGACCAATGTCCCAATCAATCCCATCGCGGGGGCAACTTCGGATGCGCGGCGTAAAACACTGGCGGCGCGCTTGCCTCTTTCCAGCATGGTGTCGATATTCTGCTGCAGGATCCTTGAGATATCTTCTTCTCCATATCCGTCAACAGCCAAACCAAGCGCATAATTTAAAAAGGGTTCATTCTTTGTCTGGTTTTCGTAATTCGAAAGATAAAGAAGGCCTTTTTTACGTGCCACACTGGCAATGCCCATCATGCTTTTGGCGAGGGCTTTATGGTTGCGTACTTTTCTAAACACGCATGTGGAGATAATCTTTAGTGATTGGGTCAGTTCTGATGCGGAATATGAAATACTGGTCGCTGTAAGGGTTCCAAGCAATACAATTAAAACGGATGGGACATTAAAGAAGTTCGCTTTACTCTGACCGAGTGCAACCGCAGTGGCAATGAGGCCGAAAGAAAAAAGAAGGCCCAAGATTGTCACAAAATCAGGATAAGACCCGGCAACAGGAACCTTAATATTAGGAAGGGTTACGTCGCTTTTATTCTTCTTGTCTGCTTCTGCCATATTCTATGCGTTTTCAGTTTCTTTTAATGTTAATGAAGACGATGCGTTAGCTTCTATCGGATTTGACAATTTCCGTCATGGTTATGCCAAGCTTATCTTCGACAACGACGACTTCTCCGCGGGCCACTAATCGGTTATTAACGTAGATATCGATGGCCTCCCCGACTTTACGGTCAAGCTCAACAACCGCGCCACGCCCAAGTTTCAAAAGCTGGCTAACCTGCATTGTTGAACGGCCAAGCACCGCAGATACATTGACGGGGATGTCGTAGATTGCGGTAACGTCACCTGCCATAGGCTCACCAATTTCAAACTCTTGCTCATCTTTATTCTGTAGCTCAGCCGGTTCTTCTATTTCATTAAGGTTCAAATCACTGGAACCACCACTGGATTCCCCAGTTGTGCCTTCGCCTGTGTTCTCATCTTCTGTATCATCAGCCATTTGATTGCTCCTGTAATGATATATCGTCGTTCGGCTTTTCTATGTCACCGGATTGATCGTCTTGTGAGGTCTGTTCATCATGAACGTTAATGCCTTTCTCTGCAAGAGCCTCTTTTAAAAGTGAGAATGTTTTTTCGGCGATAAGGGCTCTATCGCCGATGATACCACCTTCCGGCCATAAGATACGATATTCGTGTTCAGATAGTGTTGAAGGCGTTGTCAGGGTAACGGTTTTATCCAGATCTATTGCTTGTTCACGGATAAAGTCCTCTATCTGTTGTTTCATTGTTTGGTGGAGCTCAATCTTGATTTTTTCCGGTGTGTTATGCTCTGCCAATGACTTTTGCAAGGTTTTCTTGAATTCTTCTACACCAAAAATTTCTGTAGAGTAGGGGAATAGCTTTTTATGTATGGAAAGGCAAAGATGCACGGCCTCTGCTTCGAAAGTTTTGTTTCGCTTTTCTTCTTCCGAAAAGAGATGTTTTGTTTCTGCCTCTATTTTTTGAAGTAGCGCAGTAGCTTGTTGAATTTTGCTTTGTTGTGCTTCTCTTAGGCCTGTTGATTTACCTTCTTCGAATGCTTCGCGGCGTATTTGTTCTACTTGCGCGGCAGTGTATTCCGGCTTGTTTGGGTCGTTTCGTCCGGCATCATCATCGAAAATATTTTCATCAAAGAAAAAAGGCTGTCCATCCATGTCTTATTCAATCATTTCTTCTTCCTGTCCAACAGCCGCGATGACAACTTCGCCTCTGCCTTCCAGGTCTTTTGTTACGGTCACAACATATTGTTGTGATTCTTCAACATCTTTAAGTTTTACAGGCCCCATCGCGCCCATATCTTCTTTCATAATTTTTGCCGCACGTTCCGACATATTGCCAAAGAACAGTTCTTTTAAGGACTCGCTGGCTCCTTTCAAGGCAAGTGGTAGCTTTTCCTTATCAACGGCGCGAATAACGGTTTGTATAGAGGCTTGGTCCAGCTTAAGAAGATCTTCAAATGTGAACATCAAGCTGCGGATTTTTTCTGCGGCATCCGGTGTTACCTTTTCAAGCTCTTCCATAAACCTGTTTTCAGTGGCACGTTCCATATTGTTGAAAATCTCAGCGATAAGTTCATGGCTGTCACGTCTTTGTGTGCGTGCCAGATTTGACATGAATTCTTTACGTAAGGTTTTTTCAACTTCTTCCAGAATTTCCTTTTGAACGGTTTCCATCTTGAGCATCCGGTTGATGACCTCAAGTGCAAAGCCATCAGGCAGGATGGCAAGAACACGGGCGGCGTGATCGGTTGTTACTTTTGATAAGACCACAGCCACGGTTTGCGGGTATTCTTTTTGAAGGAAATTTGCGAGAATCTCTTCATTAACATTCCCTAGTTTTTCCCACATTGTACGCCCGGCAGGGCCACGAATCTCTTCCATGATCATGTCAATACGATCACCGCCAAGTCCTGCTTTTTGCAAGAGGCGTTCTGTACTGTCTTGTGATCCGACAATCGCATTTGTCGCGCTCATTTGTTCAACAAAATCCATGAGCAATCGTTCAACAACGTTGGGGCCTATTT
Source organism: Alphaproteobacteria bacterium (assembly GCA_050633505.1). Taxonomy (GTDB): domain Bacteria; phylum Pseudomonadota; class Alphaproteobacteria; order Micavibrionales; family Micavibrionaceae; genus UBA1672. Next base: position 425,857 of record JBOEGQ010000004.1, on the reverse strand, counting down.
TTCCTAAGCCGGATATGATCTGGGATAATTCCAAAATTTCATCATCATCCATATGGCTGAAAACAAGGGAGGATTGTTCCTCTCCAAGGGAGAGGACGAGGATTGCGGCCTTTTCCGGGCCGGTGAGTGAGCGATAATCATCTCTGACGCGCATGTTCATGGCTCTAATTCTCCTGCGTCATCCAGCTGCGGATTACAGAGACTGTTTCAGCTGGATAATTTTCAACGATTTCTTCTACTTTTTTAACTGCGGATGCTTTGACGCGTCCTTCAATGCCATCAACGTTAATTAAGGAATCCTCTTCTTCCCCGATTGCGCTTGCCCCAATGGCGAGAGGTTGGCCGTCAGCACCTATTTGGGGGGCATTTCCCGCGCCCGGTGGGGCAAGTGCAGGATTGGCGGGGGAGGCGGCAAGAAGGTCATGCTGTAGTGTCGGGTCCATTTCATTTCGTCCACCCATATCCGCACTCATAAGCTTACTAACCATTGGCTGAAGAACAAGGAGTACGACTAAAATGACCATAACGGCGACAATAATAATCTCGGCGGCATCAATCAGATCACTTTTTTGGAAACCAAAGAGTAGATGCTCATTCGCGATGTCTTCACCGATATCCACTTCTGCGAATTGAAGGTTTACAATTTCGATGTCATCGCCCCGATCATCTTCAAAGCCAACCGCGCGTTTTATGAGTGCTTCGATTTGATCTAATTCGGCTTGAGGTCTCGGTTGATAGGTTTTCACGCCTTCTTCATCAGTTGTATATCGCCCATCGACAAGGACAGAGATAGATATTTTTTCCACTTCTCCTGATTCATGAAGTGTACTACGTATTGTCTTGCTGATTTCATAGTTTGATACTTCTTCGGTTCTGCTGTTTTCTGCGCTTGGTCCGCCGTCGGAGAGAAGGTCGCCACCCACACCAGGCAGGTTATTGCCAATTGAAACATCGTCCGATGATGAGGCTTCTGTTTCGGAACTGTTCTCCTGCGATGTCTGTGAAGATCTGAGGACTTGTCCTTCAGGATTGTAGAGTTCCTCATTTGTGCTGATGCGGTCGAAATTCATTTCAGCTGTAACAACGGCGGTAACTTTACCGTATCCTACAATACGGCTGACTTGTTCTTCAATTTTGTTTTGAAGGCGAGCTTCGTAATTACGACGCAAGTCTTCGTTTTTCATGGACATTAATGAGTCATCTTCCGACCCGCCTTTTGCCAGGAGGTTGCCGTTGCTGTCGATCACAGAAACATCAGATGCCTTTAAATTCGGGACTGCTGACGCGACAAGCGATTGAATGGCTGCAATTTGTTGTCTGCCTATTGTTGAGCCGGAGTGAATGCCCAGAAACACACTGGCAGAGGCGGTTCGGCGTTCACGGCTGAATAATTCGCGTTGTGGTAACACGATATGTACGCGTGCGGTACTGATGTGTTCCAGAGAGTTAATCGTTCTGGATAGCTCTCCTTCTAAGGCTCTGACCTGATTAATGTTTTGAACAAAGTTTGTTGTCCCGAAACTTGATTGGGTATCAAAAATTTCATATCCCATAGACCCGCCATTTGGCAAACCTTCTGCAGCAAGAAGCATACGCGCTCTACCGACCTCATTGCCCGGTACCATGATACGTGATCCATCGGATGACATTTCATATGGGATACTGGTTTCCTCTAACTTCGCCGCCACAGCGCCGGAATCAATAGAGGATAAATCTGTGTAGAGAAGCTTCATCTCCGGCGTAGTAACACGCATTGAGATGAATACAAAAAACATCAACAGCCCAAGAACAATCGCACCCATCACGGCCAGTCGCGCAGGTCCTAATTGTTGTAAGGTTGAGACAAAGCTGTTCACATTATCACCTTTTTGTTACGTAAAAGCCCATAATAGGAAAGGTCGGGCAGAAGCATTATAGCACAAATTGAGTATACAAGACGAGAGCATGATTCGAACGAACACATACCTCACCACAGACTACTGTAGTTTTTTCATTCTGGCAAATAAGAATATCACTTTTATTTGCTAATCATCTGATTCCAGTATGAAAATCATCATTGTTTTAGAGTGCTTGACTTTTGGTCATACTTATACGTCAGCGCTACAATCTTGACTTTTGAGTTTTTGTTATGTAACATGATAGTAGGGTAGTATGACTGTCTTGGATTATTTAGGGCAGCTCATTAACATTAAAGGTTAAGGATACACTTATGGTCGATATCGTAAGTACATCTTCTGTGTCAGGTTCGCCAGCCGGTCTTTCGGCGGCTGAGGTCGTTGCGTCTGCACCCGTTAGGGTTGCGCCGCCGCCGTCACGTGAATATTTTGTAAGTCCGTATACACTGATTGATTCCTCGACGAGCAAGGCTATCCTTGTTCTGCGTGATACGGCAACGGGAGATGTTCAGGTTCAGGTACCTGCTCAGGTTAATATTGATAGTTCAATCGCAGCAGAAAATCTGCAACAGGCGCAAAGGCAAGCTCAATTTGTAAATGCATTTGCGGCGACGGAAAGTGCTCCCGCTATTGAACCATCAGCGATTGTTGTTGTTCAAAATGCCCAGCAAGAAGCTTTGGCGCCTTCCAGTAATACTTTACCTGTTCCTGAAATCGCGACTGCCGCATTCTCTGCCGGGGCGCAGTTATCAGTTCAACCTGTCGAGTCCAGCGTTAGTTTGAACGCATAGATCTTCTGTTTTTTATATAAAGCTGTTTATTGTTCTGTTTGTTGCACAGGTGTCATCAGGCCGACTGCAATTTGTTTGTTGATGCTGATGAGGACGGCAAGTTTTTCTTTTTGCGGGTTGGACAGGATTTCGATCTCCCGTTTGAAAATGAAATCTGCCAGAGTTGATATATTGTTCCGTAATTCGTTTGAGTGCATGCTTTCTTTATTCTCGCGTGCAGTATCGTAAAAAAGCATCCAGATTTTTCTGTTATACTTCAATGTTTCTTCCAAGGTATCCTTGGGGGTGTCGTCCCAGTTATCCATAATTTCTTGGATGCGTTTGTTAGACTTAAGTAGAATTTTCCCCTCTAATTCCCGCTGGTTTTGCGAGAATTCCTTTGCGTTGGTATCGTAGATACCTGTTGCTTTTGCGTGGGGAGAGTTATTCGGCGGCGGTTGCATTTCCCAATAGCTCCTTTTCTTCTTCTATTAAGGCTTTGGTCAACTTCATTGCTTTGTAATATGCACCATTGATAATTTGTATGTTTATCTTCATGAAGTGAGAGGCGAAAGAGGGTGCGGCGGTTTGAATGTCACGAACAGCCGAGAAATATGGCTCGTAATAGTCTTGTGAATTTCTGGAAATATACATGCACTGGATCAAAAAATAGACACGTTTACAAGGTGTGTTGGCTTCTTCCTCTTGCATGATGTCCTTTTCACGAATGATTGGGGCATCTCCGGCAATGTGTAATCTGGTGCGTTGTGTGCTGTTTGTAATGACAGCCTCGCCAATCAGAATTTTTTCCTGAGGTTTCAGATCAATAACAAGAGCCATGGACTTCTTCCTTTCTCTTTCCATTCCAAATGCAGGGTTTAAAGAAACCTAGCATAATTTTGTCCTTTTTAGGAGGTTTTTTCTCTAACATGTTACCTCATTGGCGTTTTAGAAAAGTCGAAGGACACTTTGTTGGGATCGCGCGGCCAAAGGCACGTTGCCACTATGGCTTAGTATTTGTCTTGTCTGTAAAGCGATTAAGTTCGCAGATTCCTCTGATCTATCTGTTTTGTCCAAGGTTTTGACACCGTTTTCTATTGTATTGATGGTGCTTTGTGTAAAGCTTTTCTGATCTGTGATAATCGTCAGATCATTATTAATTTGTGTTCGGAAGTTATAGATGTGCTGCAAAGCGTTTTGAATGTCGTTATGGGCTTGTGGTATATCGTTTAAGGACTCTGGTAAGTCTAAGCCCTGTGCATTTAAATATGCACCTGATGTTTTGATGGTGCTTTGTGTTTCATCGCTTAACGTTGTTGTAAGAAACCCGCCATTTAGCAAATTGGTGTTCAGGGATGATGTGCTGGCGACATCGTTGATATGGTTGATTGCTTCCCTGTAGTGTTTTTCGTGAGATGAAGGGGATGCGTTTTCATCGTTTAAAACATCCTGTAGGTTTGTAAGTGTATCTTTGATGTCTGATATTTGCTTTTGCGCGTGTTCCAATGTTTGTGCGGAATGTGAAATCCCGTCCAAGAGGGTGTTAAGTTTATTAGCATGCGTGTTAAGGCTTTGTGCAACAACTTCTTTGGGTTGTTGTGTTGTGTGAACCGGCGTTTGTGTGCTTTTGACCGTGGTATCAGGCTTTGACACTGCCTGAGGCGGAGAGGAGAGTTTTAGCTTTAAAATAGTGTTTTTGGGCGGCGGATTGCCGATTTCTGATGGCATACTCAAGTTCCTTTTCCAGGCATTCCGATTGATTATTCTATCAAAACGTGCATCACTAAGGCTTAATTTTAGCACGGTAAGTGAAAAAAACCTAAAAGTTCATAATTTAATATTTTCGGTTGCAAGTGTTCTAGCGGATATGAATATGTTTTTCCAGAACTTTATATGTTCATTCTGATGTACATTTCTGTTTTTAAATGGAAAAGTCATAAAAAGAGGGGGATTCAAAAGAGAATCCCCCAACCGCGCAAGGCGGTGTATTCGGACACTGAGCGTTAGGGGTTAAGGATGCAGGGTAGCAAAGTCCTAAAACTCAATGTCCTGAAACAGGCTATGCCATAATGTTATAGTGAATGTGGCCCGTTTGTGGGTCTACATTCCAATCCATTTTGGTTTCGATGATTTCCGGTTCGTCATCATGAAAGCCGTTTGTTCCCGATGATGTCTCATCATCTTGATTTTGTCGTTCAAACATCTGGTTATCTTTTGCCATTTCAAAGCTCAATTCGCTTTGTGTATCAAGGCCGTTTTCACTTAATGCGCGTTCCAGCATATCTGCATCCCGCCTAAGCATCATATAGGTTTCCGGTTTTTCTGCCGTTAATACGATTTTGGAGTTGTTATCTTGATCAATGCTCATTTTAACTTCAACACGCCCTAACTCAGGCGGGTCAAGCATAAGGCGGATATTTGTATCTTCACCGGCTTTTACGGCTTTTTGAATGGTGGCTGAGACCATGTTTGTTGCCGGGTGTAGCGCAGTGGCGCTTGGTGCCTGTGTGACATTTTGTGACAAGGTGCTTTGTAGTGGGGCTTTATTGCTAAACCCGTATTCGGTCATGCTGAATACAGCCTCATCTGTTGATAGTAGGGAAACGGTCTCTTGTGTCGGTGGTGCCACAGCAGGTGGTGGTGTCTGGTTTTGCACTTGTGTTTGCTGGGGGTGTTGTTGTCCTGCATTGCTTGATGTTTCGCGTCTTGCAAGGGCGTCTTTGAATGTTTCGTTTGTCTCAGCTGTTGTTAAGGGAGGCAGTGTCGATTGGCTCTGCTCTGTTTTTGGCTGGTCTGTGATAGGGGGTGCTGCATTACCGTTTGTTAAGGGCTGTTGCTCTTGCCCTGATCGCGCAAAAGGTGCGGCAGGTGTTGTTTGCTGCTGTTGCAGATCATTGCGGAGTGGAAATTGATCACTGTTTTGTGCTCTGACCTCTGTTTTGCTGCCTTGTTGAGATGTTGATGATGGTGCGGTGATGCCTATGATCTGTGATGCAAGAATTTCAAGGGTTTCCAGCTCTTCTGTATTTAAAGTTCCATCTAAGAATTTCGCAATAAGCTCTTGTATTTCTGCTTTTTCATCGGGGGACAGATCGCTTAGCAATATGTTGAAATTGTTTTGAGAGCTTAATGCTCTTTGAACGATATCCAGATTACTTTTATCTGCACTGCTTTCGGTGTTTATAGACGGGAGTAGGGAAAGCAATGAGTTCAAGTCAGGCGTTTCCGATTGTTCCTCTGTCGTAACGATTTGGTCTGTGCGCTGTGCGTTGTCTAAATTGCGCTGCTCATATCCGGGGGTAACCGTATTCATTAAGGCGGCCAAATGATCGATGGGTGTCTTGGTGTTACCGGAATGTTGGCCGGTAAGGTCGGTTGCTATCTGTGTGGTATCTTCAGGGGCTTGTGCATCTGTCCGATATGTAAAGAACAGCGCATTCTCTGTTGTCTGGGAAAGTGGTGAAGGCGATGTTGTTGAGACTTCACTGTTTTCTTGTGATTTAGGCGGGTTTGCTTCTGCATTCTGTTGTGCTTTTGTCGCTGTTTCTACAATATTCGCAAAGGTCTCGTCATTGGCAGGTGTGCTATCGCCAGATGTCTGAGATAAGTTGTTTCCCAAGGCGCGCACTGATTGGTGCGCTGTTTCGGGTGATGGGGGTATTAGAATGTCTGATGTCATATCTTAATTACCTTAAATTATATGGTGCTTTGCGCTTTATTCTATGCCGTTTCATTAATGCCGGATGAAACGCGCTGTTGTTTTGCTTTGTTTTGCATTCCACCTGTTTCAGTGTAATTGTTTGTGCATTGCTTTTCTGTGGCTCTTATGGCCGCTTTGCGGAGTGTGTTACCCAAACGTCTGGCAGAGCCTTGCATACGTTCCAAAGCTTCCAAATTTTCAGTTTTTAAGCTCGTAAATTCTTCATGCATTTGTTTTATTTTATCTTTCAGGGCAGGGCTTGCACCCTTGATCTCTTCGGTGCGTTCCATCATTTGGCGTGCGATGTCTTCATATTCAATGGCCGCGACATATTTTTTATCCTGCAGATCCATGAAAGCTTTGCTGTCAGAGGCCTTTAGGTGTTCGTTTTCTTCTTTGTAGATAGAATGAAGGCATTGCATAGACAAGATTGCCTTTTCCAATGCGGCGTTTGCATTACCAGGCAACGGCGTTGATGGAACAGTCCGTTGTGCAGGAGTTTGTGGGGGAGTGTATGTGTTTTGATATGCCATTCTATCTGCCTTTCTTTATCTTTGTTGATTTGACTGCGCTTGTCCGATTTCTTGCGCTGCGAAAAGTGTTGCACCTGTGCCGGATGTTTTCTTGTGAATAGTTTTGTCAATCAACGTATTGTTAGACTGTGCCCGATCCATAAGGGATCTTTGTAAAGTTTCGAGCTGTCTTAAAGTGTTCTTATCTGCATTATTTAAGAGGTTTTCATCTACCCGTACGGCCTGTGACAAGTGCATATATTGCTGTGTCAGGGGGGCTTTTTCTCTTTGTAGGGATGAAAAAGAGGTGATGTCGCCCGTTGTAAGGCTCTGGGTTTCCTCTTGTGCAATATCCAATAGCTTTTGACTAAGTTCTGTTAGCTCTTCTAACGGAAAAGCGGAGGTCTGTGTTTTGTTATGTGCCTGTTGTTGCGCGTTCATTGTTTTATTGACCCTCTGATTGCAATTCTATTAGTTTTGCCTGAACATGGTTTTGCAGACCGGTGATGTTTTTATTGGCAATATTTTTTCCGTATTCCTGCAACATCATGCCGCGGAAAATTTCTTCACCTTTACCGCCCCCAAATACCGGATCAACATCTATTCCTTCGAACATCGGTTTCATCATTTCGTAGATGAATACGGATTCAAACTCACGGGCAATTTGATCGATGTCTTCTGTGCTTCTCTTTGCATTGGTTGCAGATTCCAAAGGGAGGCTTTGGCCGATCTGGCTGGTTAAGAGGCTGGTTTGTGCGTTTAAGCTGCTATCCATTACATTACCTCAATTTCTGCCTGAAGGGCGCCTGCGGCTTTGATTGCCTGTAATATTGTGATAATGTCACGCGGTTTCATGCCAAGCTGGTTCAGGCCGGTAACCAGTTCTTGCAATGTCACGCCAGAGTCCAATACGGCCAGCTGTACATCTTCTCCAACATTCGCCTGTACGTCTGTGCGGGGAACAATAACAGTTTCACCTTGGTCTGCGAATGGATTGGCTTGCGAAACTTGGGGGGTTTCATTTATTTTTAAGGTCAAATTACCTTGTGCAATTGCAACGCTACTGACGCGGACATCTGCCCCCATCACGACAACTCCGGATCGTTCGCTAATGACAACTTTGGCGGGTTGGTCTGGCTGAATGGGGAGTTGTTCGATATCCGTGATAAGGTCAACAATTGTTCCGTCATAATTGCTGGGGCGACGTAAAACGACGCTGGCAGAGTTCTCTGCTTTTGCCAATGGGGCATTTGTAAACCCATTTATGGCCTGCGCAATGCGGCGTGATGTTGTAAAATCCGGATTGCGTAAGGCAAGGCGCACATGTTGAAGTTCTTCAAGTTTGAAGTCAATTTCGCGTTCAACAATACCACCATTGGGAATACGTCCGGCTGTTGGAATGTTTTGTGTGAGGGAGGCTGCTTCACCTTCTGCGGAGAAGCCGGCAATATTTACCTCACCTTGCGCGACGGCGTATACGTCACCATCTGCCGCGACTAATGGGGTGACAAGTAATGTACCACCTTGTAGGGAGCTTGCATCACCAAGGGCAGAAATGTTTACGTCAATTTTAGATCCCTGATTTGTGAAGGGGGGGAGGGTTGATGTGACCATAACTGCGGCGACATTTCCTGTATTTACATTCTCCCCTTTGACATTAACGCCAAGACGTTCAAGCATTGCTATTAAACTTTGTCTTGTAAAAGGAGAGTTGTTTAGACCGTCACCTGTGCCATTTAATCCCACAACCAGACCATATCCGACCAGTTGGTTTTCACGTACGCCTTCAATATCTACAATGTCTTTAATACGGGATGTTTTCGCCTCTATGTCATAGGCAGGGAATAGCATCAGGAACCCGCTTGCCAATATCAATCCGGTTGCCCGTAGTGACAATGGTAAGTGGGTTCTCTGTGATATGTGTTTACTCTGCTTTTTCTTACACATACTGATGCCTTTGGGTTACTCTGTTTACTCTCAACTTTACTTTTACAACGTGTTTTCAAAGAGGATTTTGAAACTCAAAACCTATCTTGCGAGAACTGTGCCAGTTTTTTTAAAGGATTTAGGGAGATTGTAGAGGGTGAATAATGAGGGGGCAGGAACTTCTGTCCTGTTTTAATAGTCAGGTGGGAAAATCTTGCCCGCTTGAAAAATAATGCGCAGCACGCGTAAGATATTTATGCAGATTCGTATGATTATACGGTATACTCTTATAAGTATCTCAAGAAAGGTCGCATCTATGAAAATTGGCGGTTCGGGAAAATCCGGCTCTGCTTCGGGGCCCAAAAAAACGTCTTCCTCCCAAGATGGTGGTGATGTCGATTTTAGTCGATTTGTTTCCGGTGGGGCCGATGAAACGGCGCAAACATCAGCAACGCAATCAATCGCGCAGCTGGACGCTCTGTTGGCAGTGCAAGAGGTTGAAGACCCGTTGCAAAAGGCGGCCAAGAAACGTGTGAAGGTTCGTGCGAATACAATATTGGATAAGCTTGAAAACCTGCGCATCAAGATGTTGTGTGGGGATTTAACAGTCGGACATATGGTTGATATAGCCGATGTTGTTGCATCCCATCGTGATAAGGTTGAGGACCCCGCATTAACATCATTAATGGATGAAGTTGACTTACGGGCACAGGTGGAACTTGCCAAAATGAGGGTCGCATTGGATAAGGCCTAAGGCGTAGATATCTAAATATCTTGTTTTTAAGCCAGAAGAATATTATAGTCTCACCGCTAAAATAGAAAGTTGTGTCAATTGGCAAGGATGAATGAACATGGAAACACCTAATAGCGTAACTCTTCCACAAGATTATGACCCGGAGAAAGATAAGGGCGAGTTTATGAGCCCTATAATGAAGGAATATTTTCGCCTTCAACTTATTGAATGGCGGGCGGAACTCTTACGCGAATCTGAGTCTACGATTAGTGATACTCTACAAGGGACGCAGCTACAAAAGCCGGATATGGCGGATCGCGCTTCTGAAGAAACAGATCATGCATTAGAGCTTCGTACGCGTGATAGAGAGCGTAAGTTGATATCCAAGATTAATTCAACTTTGCGTAAAATTGATGAAGATGATTACGGATATTGTGAAGAAACAGGTGAGCCGATCAATATCGCCCGTCTTAAGGCACGTCCAATCGCGACATTAAGTATTGATGCGCAAGAGCGTCATGAACGCATGGAAAAAACACAGCGTGATGATTAACTAGATTGATATAGGTTGCGGTGTTAATCGTAACCTATATGCGCTTCCTGATCGTCATTATCGTGTCCTATTCTCGCGGTCTGTGATAATTCGTCAGGTGATTTTGGATAGAGTACGCTGTCAGGCAATTCTGATTTGAATCGCTCTATATCCCGTTGCATAGCTCCTCGTTCCATTGAGGAAACTCTTAATAAGTTAAGCTCTGAAGCCCTTTCAAGGAATCCAATGGCAAAGACATAGTTCTTGGCCATTTCTTCTTTGTCTTCTTCACGTGCGTAGCGAAGCATATCTGCGCCAGATCGAATGCTTTCCACATAGACTTCATCCAAATAGGAGTCCAGATCATCGTTTTTTAGCCATCTTCTGTATTCTGCTACTTCGGGATATCCTTCCGGATCTGCAATGGCAAATTCAGGATGGGCAAGGCTGAATATATCATCAGGTTGGTTATGTGCCTGAAAGCCATCAATAATTGCCGCCATAGTGCGCAATTTCACAACCTCCGAATGGCATTTTCCGATATCGGCGAGTTTATCAATCGTATCAGCGCGCATCATATGTCCGAATTTCTCAATTCCGTATGTTGCGTGTTTATAATATTCTTTGCTGCCTGTCTCTGCGAATTGCTTTAGCCCTTCGACATGTGCATCCATCAAGTTCATGGTGCCTGATGTATCTCCTGCAAAATCAAGGGGGGTCTGTACGCCGATTCTATCTTCTATTTCATCAAAGAACATATAGGCGGATGCCCCGGATTCTTTCATTTGTTCGGTAAAGTGTGTGTTATGGCCGAGTTCATTGACCATTTTTCCCAATTCACCAAGTCGTCTCATTTCACCTGAAACAGTTTCAACAAGATCTAGATTGGCTTCAAAATATGTGCGATACCCGCCTTTTTCTGCGTGTAATTCTGCAGCTTTCCCAAGGATCTCTGCCCCGATTTTTGCGATTTGGTCACTTTCTTCAGGCTTAAGATTGTATTCATCTTGGACACCTGGATTGATCCCTAGAAAGGTGCTTTCTGTCTGTTGTGCTTCATCAAGAAACACAGACAGAGCGCCGAGATGATCTTCAAGATCATCTATGTCTGTTGTAGAACCTACATCGTTGGAGATTGCATCTAATCTGCTAACCAGTCCCATTTTATCACGCCTAATGTTTGTTTTTTCATATTGTAGCATTGTGAAAATTTCAATTCAACAAAAGATACGATATGTATAGCATCGGCAGATGGATAGGGGGCTTCTTAGAATGGGAAGATGATGTCGTAGATTTGCTGTCCGTATCGTGGCTGTTGGACATCTGTGATGTGACCTTCTCCACCATACACAATTCTGGCTTCGGCGATTTGGTCATAGGACACTGTATTATCTACCGAAATATCCTCTGGTCTGATTACACCATCAATACGCAGAACTCTTTTTTCAAAATTAACAAGAACTTCTTGTTTTCCATGAATAACCATATTTCCATTTGGAAGAAGTTGCATGATAAGGGCAGCCATACGAAGTTTGACTTCATCTTCACGTTCAATTGATCCTGTTCCGCTATGTGTGGAGTTTGAGTCAAAGTCTGCAAGATTTGCATTGTTTACGGCCTCTGGCAGAACCCGGTTTAATGATTGTTCCAGCCCTAAGAAGCTATCCAGTCCGGCATTTTCCGCACCTGTGCGCGTGCGTTCTGTTTCATTCTCCAGTGTGGCTTCGTCTTCAATATCGATCAAAACGGTGATGATGTCGCCAATATCATTGGCGCGTTGATCTTCAAAGAAGGTTGTGCGATTGCTTTGCCATAGGGAATTTTTCTGTGGCTTGCTGGCTTTTTTAGAGGGCATGGGTAAGCTGACGGGCTGATATTCCGGATTGGTCATCGGGTTTGCGATTTTTGTCATTTCGGGTGTCTCACCGACCTTTGAAATACGATCAACTGTTGAACAACCGCCAAGCATTGTACAGGCAAGGATACCAAGGCCTAGCAGTCTGATATTATGTGTTGTTCCTGTTATTTTACGCATTTTATGAAACCTCATAGTGGTTGTGCTCTAAATGTTTATTGCCAGACAACGGCTGAGCTTGCACCGGTGATGCGCGCTTGAAGTGTTTTATTGCTGGATAAATTGACAACACGGATAACATCGCCTTTCGCACCATTTTGAAGGGCTTTAACCTGTGTTGTGATATTTATCATGCCATTGCTTAGGGATAAGGTAACAAGTTCACCACGTTCGACGGCCAGTGGTGCGACAAGTTCGACTTTCTTGATAGGGCGTCCGGCAACGATCATGCGTCGTGCAGTCATGCCGATAAGTTTCTCTGTGTCTGCGATTGTATCTTTTGTAAAGGCTTGCTCTCTGATCTTTACGTAATCCAAGTCACTTTGTTTGATCAATGTACCGTATTGAATATTCTGCCGTAGAACCGGAACTTCGATTACGGGGTGTATGTACCCCTGTACATGAAAATTTTGTATTGGGTTTTCGGCGGATGGAGCGGCAATTATTGCCTCGAACTTATTACGTGCAACATCAAACTTCAGTCGGGTAATATCCATTTCTGCGGGATGCTCAATCGGCAGGATAATTTCATGATATTGATTTGGGATACTGATCTCAAAGTCACCATATGCCCCTTCGCTTTGTAATGCCGTGCTGAGTGTTTGTGCGATTTGTTCATATCTGATGACGGTTGCTTCGCGTCTTAATGTCACATGTGTATTCGCATTTGACGGGCGCCATTGTAGATCCAGTGCCACCGCAATGCGTAAAAGAGTGCGTGCATTGATAATCATATCTTGCCCAGGGCGCGGAGCCACGCCCAGAACACGATCTTCGTTGCGGGGAAGATCGTAGAATAAATCCCCTAACTTAATTGTGTTATCGGTGATGATGCTATGCTCTTTCAGGCCAACGGCTTTTGCTTGTTGCGTGGCAAGAAGGGAAAAGCTTAGCCCCGTCAGAAATAGCAATAATGACTTGGTTTTCTTTTTGTTCATTCTCTTCCCTTTCTTATCCGTTCGTTAGTGTGTGTGAATTTATCTCAGTTGAGACATTGTTTGTAGCATTTCATCGCTGGTTGAAATCACGTTAGAATTCATTTCATATGCGCGTTGTGCGGAAATCAGATTTGTCATTTCAGTGACAACATCAACGTTGGATGATTCCAGAGCGCCTTGTTCAATCGGGCCGAATTGTTCTTGATTTGCGATCCCGGTAAGAGGGGAGCCGGAAGCCGCGGTTTCCAGATGGAAATTGTTACCAATGGCTTCTAATCCTGCGGGATTTATGAAGTCTGCCATTTGTATCTGCCCCAGATTCGTGGGTGCAGTTGCACCGGTCAGGGTGATTAAAACTTCCCCTTCTGCATTGATATCGATGCTGGTGGCATCTGTTGGGACGGTTATGGTTGGTACAATGGTATAGCCATGCGATGTGACAAGTTCACCATTCTCATTCAACTGAAGTGTACCGTCGCGTGTGTAGGCGGTATCTCCGCTGGGTAAATCAACTTGGAAAAAACCGCGTCCTAAAATCGCAACATCCAACTCATTTTCTGTGATCTGGATCGGCCCTTGTGCGTGCATGCGGTAGACCGCACCTGTTTTCACACCCAAGCCAACTTGCAATCCGGATGGAACCGTTGTTCCCGCATCGGATGAGGTCGTTCCCGGGCGGTCTATATTCTGATACATTAAATCCTGAAAGGCCGCGCGTTGCTTTTTGTATCCGGTCGTATTCATGTTGGCGATGTTGTTGGATATAACATCTACGTTTAACTGTTGTGCCATCATGCCGGCTGCGCCGATATCCAATGATCTCATGATTTTTACTCCTCTTTATTAAGTCTTATTCTATGTCTCTGTTAGTTTTTGTATGGCCCCGCGCAGGCGTTCATGCTCATTTTCCAGCATGCGTGAGGTGCTTTGAAAGTCTCTCATAATTTCAATCATACGGGTCATCTCAACGACGGAATTAACGTTAGATCCTTCCAGAAAGCCTTGGCGTACTTGCGTTTCTTCGGCAGGTCTGAAAGCGCCTTCTGTAACATAGAGATTGTTACCGGAGGCGCGGAGTTCTTGTACGTTGTCAAACTCTACAATTTGCAAGGTGCCGATAGGGCCGCCTTGATCTGATATGATACCTGTTTCATCAATAATGATTTCAGTTGCGCTTTCGGGGACTACGATAGGGCCGCCTTGCCCTAATACAGGGTATCCTGCCGATGTAACCAGTGTCCCATCAGCGTGTTTTTGGAATGTCCCGTCACGTGTATATCCGGTGGTGCCATCGGGGCGTTCAACCGCCATAAATCCGGGGCCATTTAATGCAACATGAAGGGGGTTAGACGTCCGCTCAACCGGGCCGGAGTCAGTCAGTTGGTATTGACCGTAATCATATACAAAGGATAAATCATCATCACCATAACGCGGATCTGATATATATTCTTCAAACAGCGTGTTTTGCCCGCGAAAACCACTGGTGTTCATGTTGGCAATGTTGTTTGCAACGATATCCATGTTGGTTTTTAGTGCAACCTGCTTGGATAATCCTAGGTAGATGCTGTTTTCCATCTGTTTGTGTCCTTATGCAAAAAATTCTCCTAGCACAATGCATATGCCGTGCCATATTTTTAAGGCACTGAAAACAAACGGTTTTTGTGTTTTTATGTCTCTGTATTTAGATAGGGCGGTGTATAAAGGCTCTGTCTTTCCCTATTGAATGCGGAAAATTTTTCCTGATATGTCGGGGATTTGATAAAAAACGGTGTTGATAGTCTTTTCTGATGGTTAGACGGATGGAATTCTTTGCTCTATAATCATTTGGAATAACTTTAATGCGTTTCTTGGTTTCAATATTAATATAAAAAATATAGATGGACTTAATTCATGGCGGATGCAGATGATCAGGTAGAAGACGATGGCGCAGAAGACGAAGAAGGAAAAAAGAAGGGTGGACTTAAAAAAATCCTAATGATCCTTTTGCCTCTGTTGTTGATTGGCGGCGGTGGCGGTGGTGCTTACTATATGGGGTATCTTGATTCTTTGTTGGGTGTAGAAGCCGAAGCAGAAGGTGAAGAAGGCGAGCATGCCGAAGGTGAAGATGGCGACCATGGTGATGATGGCCACGGTGACGACGGGCACGCCGCAGAAGACGATCATGGTGATGACAGTCATGCCGCGGATGATGGGCATGGCGGTGATGACGGACATGGTGAAGAGGGCGGCGGGTCTTCTGCTTTTCTTGCTATTCCTTCAATGATTGTGAATTTGAATACGGAAGATGGAACGCCGAGATTCTTACGTTTGACAGTGCAGCTGGAATTGGAAGACCCGAGTGAGTATTCACAAGTCGAAGCCGTTCTGCCTCGTGTGATTGATCAATTTCAGACTTATTTGCGTGAATTGCGTGTTCGGGATCTTAGGGGCTCGGCTG
The DNA here is from genome assembly GCA_050633505.1 of Alphaproteobacteria bacterium. Classification (GTDB taxonomy): domain Bacteria; phylum Pseudomonadota; class Alphaproteobacteria; order Micavibrionales; family Micavibrionaceae; genus UBA1672. Next base: position 410,340 of record JBOEGQ010000004.1, on the reverse strand, counting down.
GAATTTACCGATTGCAGATGGAACTGTTATGGCGTGTGAATAAAGCCGTTGATCCCGTGAAAGTAAAAGATGTTCTCTTTCAGGAAATTCTTATACAATAGGGTGATATAGAGGTTTTCTTGTACATATCTTTGAAAACGGCATGTATTTTGCTTTGATATATATAAGGTCGTAAGTATTCAAAAGGCTGTATATGACTTGAGATATGCCGTGTAGGAAAGAGTCGAGAGATTAAAATGAGTGATGATGAACTCGCACAGATGAGCGCTGAAGAGCAAGCCATGATGGATGAATGGGAATCCATGGCAGATGAAGGTGACGATGCAGGTGTCGATGCCTCGGCTGATGCTGCTGTTGATGGCGACGACCCTGTGATGGGGGATGAAGAAGGGGAGGACGGCGAAGAGGGTGGCACCCGTATTCTGAATCAAGAAGAAATCGATAGCCTGTTAGGGTTTGATGATGACACGATGGGGGATGGCGATACCTCTGGTGTTATGGCTCTGATCAATTCGGCGATGGTGAACTATGAACGTTTACCGATGCTGGATATTGTATTTGATCGCCTTGTTCGCCTGATGTCGACATCTTTGCGGAATTTAACCAGCGATAATGTCGAAGTTAGTCTGGATCAAGTTTCTACGGTGCGTTTTGGCGACTACATGAATTCTATCCCGTTGCCTGCGATGCTGTCTGTGTTTAAGGCAGAGGAATGGGATAATAACGGGCTTATGGTTACGGATAGTGCGCTGATCTATTCCATCGTTGATGTTCTTTTAGGGGGGCGTAAAGGTGAATCTTCCATTCGTGTGGAAGGGCGTCCTTATACAACGATTGAAAGTAAATTGGTTGAACGGATGGTTCATGTGGCGTTGACAGATTTGTCATCTGCGTTTGATCCGCTCTCTCCGGTGAGTTTTAACCTGGATCGTATTGAAACCAACCCTAGATTTGCAACCATTACACAAAGCAACAATGCCTGTGTACTTGCACGGTTGCGGATCGATATGGGAGAGCGTGGCGGACGTATGGAAATTCTCGTTCCCTATGCGACGCTTGAGCCGATCCGTGCATTGCTTTTGCAGCAGTTCATGGGAGAGAAGTTCGGACGTGACTCAATCTGGGAAAGCCATTTGACGCAGGAATTATATAAAACGGATGTTCAGCTGCAGGCAGTTTTAGGCGAATTGGCGGTACCATTGGGAAAACTGCTAAACTGGAAGGTGGGAGATCAGATTGTATTGAATACAACGACAAGTGATTTTCTGGAATTGCGCGCGGGGCACTTCCCGATGTTTAAGGGGCCTGTCGGCCAGAGGCAGGGGAATATCGCCGTACGTGTAGAGAATTATATTGAGCCGGAGCAAGATGAAGGGGATCTATGAATACTGAGTTAATTGCACTGATTTTGGATATTGTTGTTCTTATATTTCTGGGGGCGGCAATTGTCTACGTTGTGCAATTATCGAAAAGCTTACGGGACTTTAAAAAGCACAGACATGAATTTGATAAGGTTATTTCCGATCTTCTGTCGGGGGTTGATAAAGCAGAGCGTTCTATCCATTCTTTGAAACAGGTTGGCTCGCAAGAGGCTGAATCCTTGGGGGGGCTTGTGTTAAAGTCACGCGCATTGATTGATGAATTGACCATTATCAATGAGGCGGGTGAAGGGATGGCTAAACGCCTTGAGAAGCTGGCCGAGCAAAACCGTGAGATTGCCCAAAAAACACAAAACCTTGATTTTGAAACAAGGCGTAATGCAGGAAAGACCAGCTCTAGGCGGTCAGTAAGACAGAGTAAGAAGATTAGCTCACCTGTTCCGCATGCCTCCGAAACACGTGGTGAAATGTCATCCAAAGAAGTGCAGGAAGATAAGGCGCAAAACTATGCTGCGACATTGAAATCAGTTGAAAAAGATACTGTTGATGATGAGGTACCTTCTTTTATGATACAGGATCGTGACTTTGAAGGTGTAGAGAGCCTAGGAAGTCGTTTGGATAGCTCGGCAAGTAATGATCAGTATACTGAAAGTGAAGAAGATGAGGATGCTATGCCTGAAAATCTTCAAAGTCAGGCGGAGCGCGATCTGTTCGAGGCATTGCGCAATACAAAGCGTAACCTATCGCGTGGAGGCCAATAAATATGTTTAGAGGTCTTCGTGTTTTACCGCTCTTTGTGATTGTTGCTTTTCTCGCATTTTCTGTGCGGTTAAGTGAAGTTGTTGTTGGTATATCGAGTATCTCCGATCGTGCCTATGCTGCGCAGGAAGAGGAAAAGACCGAAGAGCATCATGAGGAAGAGATGAAAGGGCATGGAGAGGTTGAGGCTGTCGACTCTCATGCTGCGAAAGCGCCGGAATGGCGCGATGCCAGTGATTCAGATTTTGATTTATCCGATGTGAAGATGGAAATGTTTGAAGATCTTATGTCGCGCCGGGCACAGCTTGATAAAATGGAAAAGGATTTCCATGTACGTGAGGCATTATTAAAAGCAGCGGAGCAGGAGCTTGATCGTAAGTATCAGGAATTAAATACTTTAAAGCAGGAAATAGAAGGGCTGTTGGGGCAGCAAAAAGAAGAAGAGCAAGGAAGAATCAAAAGCTTAGTTAAGATTTATGAAGGGATGAAGCCAAAGGATGCCGCGCGTATTTTCGATACATTGGATATTGATGTTCTGGTTTCTGTCTTATCAAAAATGTCAGAACGAAAAATTTCACCAATTCTGGCCGCGATGAATCCTGAGCGTGCGAGGAGCGTGACAATCATGCTTGCAGAGGAAAAAAAGCTTCCGGTTTTGTAGCTCTTCCGAGGTTAGAATTCCCATGTGTGTAGATAAGGGATCAAATCGCAATCACATGAGACGATTTTCGTTTTAAGTTTCACTTTATTATGTACTTCGTATAGAATAAGCATCATGCGCGTTCGCGTATATCTTTGTGGTATTCTGATTTCTTAATTTGGTTACGATACATTAACCTTTAGGGGGCATAATACATTTTCGCGTTTCGATGTAGGGGGCGTGTTGTTTGAGTATTTCTGCGTATTTTATTGATTTGACAGGGTATCTGAAATGGTAAAAGGAGATTAAAGTGGCCGTTGACATGAATATGAACGTCTTAATCGTGGATGATTATGCGACGATGCTTAGGATTATCAAAAACCTTCTGAAGCAGCTTGGGTTTAGTAACATTGACGAGGCAAGTGATGGTTCTGAGGCGTATGATAAATTAAAAAGCAAGCAATATGGGCTCGTTATTTCTGACTGGAATATGGAACCGATGACAGGGCTTGAATTTCTAAAGCAGGTTCGCGCTTCTGATAAGTCTTATAAAACGGTGCCATTTATCATGGTAACGGCAGAAAGCAAAACCGAAAATGTTATTGCGGCAAAACAGGCCGGTGTAAACAATTATATTGTGAAACCGTTTAATGCCGAGACATTGAAAACAAAAATCACCGCTGTCTTAGGTGAATTCTAGGCGCGCTGGTATATTTTTAGATACGAATTTTAAGGGGGGCATATGTCCGGAATACCTGCTCAGGAGAACTCTAATAAGAGAGAGCGTATAGTTAAGATCATTTCCTCTGTTATTGATAAGGTGGGACAAAATGAACAAGTCTCACTCAATGCAATTTTAACAGAGTTGCGTGATTTGCTGCTTGTTATTGAAGAAACAAGAACCGAACTTGGTATGGTTCGGCCAAACGATATTAAGGGAAAGCATATCCCCGGTGCGACGGATGAACTGGATGCGATTATTTCGGCAACATCTGAGGCCACAGGCACGATTATGGATTGCTGTGATGTGATACAGGAACAGGCCGCATCCGCAGGTGGTGAGGCAGGCGATTCGATCACAAATGAAGTCATGAAAATTTATGAGGCGTGTTCTTTCCAAGATATAACCGGACAACGCGTTTCAAAGGTGATCAAAACGTTTCAGGATATTGAAAATAAAATCGATAAACTTGTCGGTGCCCTTGGAATTGATCACGATGAAATTCCGGAAGAAGATGAACGTGAAGGGGATGAGCGTTTGTTGAACGGGCCCCAACTTACCGATCAGGCAATATCACAAGATGACATTGATAAATTGTTAGCTGAATTTGATGAGTAGGCACTAAAAACGTTATCTGTACATAAAGCTTATAGAGAAAGCGGTAGGGATCTATCGCTTTTTTTCTTATTCTTGGTTATACTTACGGCACGATTTTCGATAAACCGGATGTGCTTATGGCCAATCAGTTCTTATCCCTGTCTTTATTTCTTATGTTGCTGTCATTCTTTATCGTTTTGAATGCAGTGTCTGATCCTGATGAGCATAGATCTCAATCGGTTATGAATAGCTTATCAATGACGTTCTCTAATGAGGACATCCCGGCAGATGCTTCTCCTTCTTTTGATGTCAGTGATATTTTGAATAAGAAAAGAGAAGGGGATACGCTTGAGGCGCTTGAAGGTGTTTTTAATGCGCATATTTCCGGGTTTGAAGCCAAACGAAATCGATTGGGTAGCGTTATGCATGTGCGTGTACCTGTTGGACGTTTTGAAAACGCGATAGATTTTCCGTCTATTCCGTATTCCGAGGTTGCAATCGGAACACGTGGTGCCTTTTTGCCGACAATGGTAACAATGTTGCGATCAGAGAATGGCGGCCAACCTTATCGCATGGATATGGTGCTTAATGTGCCACAAGAGCCCGCTTTATACTTACGGAACAATGCAAAAGATTTTCAAGATGATCTTAAGCTGATAAGTGACTTTGCCCTTTCGATAGAGCGTGCAGGCATGCCCAAAAAGATGATAAGTGCAGGCATGGCAAAAGGTGATCCATCTTATATGGATCTGTACTTCTACCGTTATAAAGTCTTTGATTTGGCGCAAATCATTAAACGAAATGGTGAGCGTGATGAGTAATCAAGATGATATACCGGAATCTCTTCTGCGGGATGCGAAGCCTGAAGAAGGTGTAGAAGATGAGGTGTCAGATTTTATTGAGGGACGAATGGCTTCATCACCTTTTCCCATGATTGCGGATGATGACGATGAAGAGGGGGCAAAGGCACCCTTGTGGTTGATTACGTTTACGGATGTGATGGCGCTTATGCTGACATTTTTTGTTTTGCTTTATTCGATGTCAGTTCCACAGGAAGATAAATGGGAAGAAATTACAGCCGCATTGACTGCGAAGTTAAGTCGTTTTGACGGGGCAGACTTTAATGCAGGAAGTCAGGATGTGATTAGTATCGATCGGATAGATCAGTCGCGTGCTCTGGATCTTGGTTATTTGCAAGCCTTGGTCGCAAGTGCTCTTAAGGAAAGGGGCGTAGAGGATATTATCGTCTTTCAAAATGCGGATCGACTGATTATCTCTTTGCCCTCTGATTTACTTTTTAAAACGGGAAGCGCGGATATTCAACTTGGCGGGAAGAAAGTTCTATTTGTATTAGGTGGTGTACTGTCACGGGTTAAGAACCGCGTTGAAGTCGCAGGTCACGCAGACCCCAGACCATTTCAGGGGAATAACGGCCCGTATTTCACAAATTGGGAGCTATCCCTTGCGCGTAGTGCGTCTGTTGCTGCGGTTTTATCGGATGTTGGTTATCGACGGGAGGTTACAATTCGTGGGCTATCGAGCGCACGTTTCGATGAATTGCCTGAAGATATGGAAATAGAGCAACGTTATGATCTTTCCAGACGGGTTGATATTGTGCTGATGAACGATGACGGTATGCGTCTGAATGCATTTGATGTTGAGTAAATTCAATCGTATTTCACAATTTATTTGGTTGCCTTTTCTGTCTTTTTTCACTGGATAGACGGGCTTTGCTATGGCATTGTATAGGGTATGAAAAGATATCTCCTTTTCCTATCTTTCTTTGTGTATTGCCTACTTCCCGTTTCACTTCTTGCGCAGGATAATATTCCAATGCGTGGTTCGGCACGGGATGGTTACTCACGCGTGGTTTTAAAGTGGCCTACTCAGGTGTCATATACAGTAGACCGTGCGCAGAAAGACCAGCTTAAGATTACTTTTAGTCGGGCTTCTGCGGTTGATCTGTCCGGTTTTGATAAAGATGCTCTTGTGAATATAAGGGATGTCAAAGTTATATCAGAATCTCCGCTTATCCTGTCATTCTCAATTCCCTCGAGTAGTGAAGTCAGAGATCTTAAAATCGGCAAGAAGTTTATTCTTGATGTGTATGATTCCAAAGGGGAGGAGAGCACCTCTTCAAAAGTTACTAAAGTGAAGCAGGTAAAAGAAAAACCTGTTGAGGATAAATCAACTAAACCTAAAAAATCGGTAAAGCCTAATCCCGGTGATCGCGCGAAAAAAGATATGCCCGCATCACCTCCGGCGATTGTTTTAGTTCCTGAGCATTTACCTGAACGCCCTTATCCGGATAAAGAAGAAGAGAAGAAGGATACGCATAAGGCACAGAAAAAGCAGCATAAAAAAGTGACTAAGCATGCCAAGCCCAGAGGGCTAAATCATGATGATTTAAGAAAGAATGTAGAGCAAAAACACCATATTATTTCGTTGCGTTCTACGCAGGCTGTTGATGTCGCTGTTTTTGAATATTATGGGGATTTGTGGTTTGTTATGGATGGTAGATCACCCTATCTTGTACCAAGTTTAAGTAGCCCGACACCCCATATTTTTTCTTCATTAACGCAAGTTGGTGTTGATGATGGTACGGCATATAAAATGTCTTTACCGGACACAAAGTTGCGCATGAAGGGGATGGATGGTGGGCTACTCTGGACTCTTGTGATGGGGCAGGATGTAAAACCTGAAAAGCCGGTGATGCCGTCTTATGTTCATGGTGATCATGGGGATATGAAACTTGTTTGGCCGTTGGAACAGGTCGGCAAAATTCTTGATGTTGTTGATCCAGTCACGGGGCAGTTGTTGAAAGTTGTAACTGTTGAAGATGCCGGCCAATTTGGCGGGGATGCACAATCATTTATAGAATTCGATGTTATGCCTTCTCCTATTGGCTTAACAATTGTGCCAAAGGTGGATGATCTTGAGGTTCACAAAACCAGTCGTGGCGTGGAAATCTACCGAAAAGCATCTGCATTATCTCTCGCCTCTGGTAGTGATACGGATACAGCACGCCTTTATATGAAGCAAAAGGCAGGCAGTTCTCATGGACAAAAAGATCCGGCCAAACACGGAAATGCACATACAGGGCATTCTGAAGGTCATGGGAAAGATGATGGGCACTCTTCAATAAAAAAAGATGACCATAATGCCTTATTCAAATTTAACCAATGGCAGTTGGGAAGTTCTCAAGACGTTGGGCATAATGAGAATACATTATTATCAGGTCTGCATGAGAAATCTCCGGCGCGTAAGATTGAGGATCTCTTGGCATTGGGGCGTATGTTCTTATCGCATGGATATGGGGCAGAGGCCTTGGGGTATTTTCAATATGCCAATCTGGAACTTCCAGGTCTTGACGGTAGTGCAGAATTTCGGGCGATCCGGGGGGTGGCGAATGCTCTGGATTGGAAGAGCGAAGCCGCGCTAGATGATTTTCTGCATAAAGATTTAAAAGAGCAAGATGAGGTTAAATATTGGAAATCATTTGTTCTTGCCGATTTGGGAGACTGGAAACAGGCCGCGGATATTCTACCTGACCACTATAAGCCGCTTTATAACTATCCGGATAATATCGGCAACAGGCTTGCACTGGTATTGGCCGAGGTGAACTTACGTGATGGAGATATTAAAAGTGCAGATGAGTTAATCGCAATGGTAGAGCATCGTAGTGCGCATCTTCCTGATCCTTTTCGGGCTTATCTCAAATATTTAAAAGGCGAGGCATATCGTCAGAAGAAGAACGAGAAAAAGACAGAAAAAGTTTGGAAGGTTCTGACGGATGATGTAGATGATCTATACCGTACAAAGGCGGGGTTGGCCTTAACAATTCTGCTGATGAACCAAAAGAAGATTGATACAGAAGAGGCAGTTGATCGTCTGGAACGGCTTCGTTATGCATGGCGCGGGGATGAGTTAGAGGCGCAAGTTAATTATTGGCTTGGTAATGCGTATTTCAAAAGAAAAGACTACGTTAAGGGGCTTGGCCTAATGCGGGACGCGGCCTCTATCGCAGGGGATGGGGTGTTGGCGCGCCGCATTACCAGTGATATGACGCAAACGTTTACAGACCTTTATTTAAAGGATGATTTAAAAGGTGTTTCTCCCCTTGATGCTGTTGCGCTTTATGAACAGTTTAGCGAGCTGACACCTGTTGGGCCTATCGGGGATAAGTTGGTTCAAGTGCTGGCGGAAAAGCTTGTGAATGCGGATTTATTGGATCGGGCAACTGATTTGTTAAAATATCAGGTTGATCACCGGTTATCAGGCGATGATAAAGTGCGCATTGCCATTCGGCTTGCGGCGATTCATTTGATTGATAAATCTCCGCAAGATGCTATGGATGCGCTTGGTAAGGCTCACTTGACGGCTGATGGGCTTGCTGATTTGGATAAACGTAAGAAATATCGACAAGAAATTGAGTTGCTTAAAATCCGTGCTTATTCACAAAATAAGGAATTTGATAAGGCGTTACAACTTGCGGGAAGCGTGCCTGAGAGCATGCATGTGCATAGGTTACGGGCAGATATTGCATGGCAGGCCGGTTATTGGGACGATGCCGCAGATTCTTTGAATACAGTTTTAATTGATCAGCATATAGGACGTGATGATACGATAACGCGTGATCAAGCCGATATTATTCTTAACCGTGCCATTGCTTTAAGTCTTGATGGTGATCGTGTTGCATTGATGAATATGCGCTCTAAATATCTGGAACAAATGAAGGTGTCCAAATATAAGGCAAATCAGTTTGAGGTCATTACACGACCAAGTGGTACAAGTACATTGGCAAGTCGTGAGACATTGTTATCTGCGGTCTCAGAAGTTGATTTGTTTAAAGATTTTCTGGATAGTTATCGCAAGGGCGATCAGTAAATGTAGTGGGGCTATCCGCTGCCGACTATGGTAAAGCTTTGTATCAAAGAACCTGCAATTAAATGCCATCCATCGACAAGAACAAAGAATATGATCTTGAACGGTAATGATACCGAAACAGGAGGTAACATCATCATACCCATGGACATAAGGATGGAGGCAGTGACCATATCGATAATCAAGAACGGCATAAAGATCATAAAGCCAATTTCAAATGCTCGTCTGAGCTCAGAAATCATAAAAGACGGGATGACAATGTGAATGGGAACTTCTATTGCCTCATCATATGGGCCTGTTTCACTCATCTCGATGAAAAGAGATAAATCTTCTGCTCTGGTGTGTTTCAACATAAAGCGTTTAAATGGTGTTGTTGTACGCTCAAACGCTTCAATCTCGTCGATTTCTTCATTAATCAGGGGAGATATGCCTTCTTGATAGGCTGCCTCAAATGTTGGGGTCATAATGAAGAATGTCAGGAACAAAGCCAGAGAAATCATAACCGTATTCGGTGGGGTTTGTTGTATTCCGATAGCTGTTCGCAAAAATGACAAAACCACAATAATGCGGGTAAATGATGTCATCATAATAAGGATAGAAGGCGCCAACGATAAAACGGTTAAAAGCGCAACAAGTTGTATAACACGTCCTGTTACCGTTCCGTCACCCTCACTTCCCAGATCAATGGAAATATTTTGTGCAAATGCCGGTGCAAATACGGCGCATAGCCCCAATACAGCAAAGCAACCGCCCCATAACACAAGGTGCTTTTTTAGAAAACGCGCTATTTCTAATTTAGGGTGTTTTTGCATGAATGCATCATAGCTCAAGAAAACAAAAAAACTTAGGCTTTCTTATCATTCTGCCTGGATCCATCCACAGAACTTACAAGATCTGTTTTGATGATGGTCTCACCATTGGCATTCAAGATAACCAGATGTTCCGTGTCATCGCATTGTAGGATCACAAGGCGCCTGCGTGCATCCAAAGGCAAAGATTCCAAGATTTTTAAACGCCTTTTCTCACCTGTTTTCATCGCCGGGTTCTGCGCAAGGCCCATTTTTTTTAAAACAAAGGCCAAGCCACCCATAAGGCAAAGAACAAAGCCTAATGCAAGCAATAGGCGTATAAGTTCGGGGAGCTCTGTTATCGTTGTCGTATCGTCCATGGCTTTTATGTATCATCCTTTAAGATGGTGTTAAAGGGATCTTTCTGACCATTTGCACGATAGAGGTAGGATAAAATTTCACCAACCGCCATGAATGCTTCTGATGGAATGGGGCTGTCGACTTCGATGGAGACGAGAAGCTCCGCCAGATCGCTATCTTCTCGGACTTTTATTCCGTTTTCATAGGCGAGTTGCAAGATGCGCTCGGCAATATTACCACGTCCTGCGGCGGCGATACGCGGCACTTTTTTCCCACCATCTGTTCCTTTCAAGGCAACAGCTGTCTTGTCTTTAGGGATTTCTCTTATATTTAAATGGCTTAAGCCTCTTTTTTTGTCAGCCTTATACCCGTCATCATATCCGTCACTCATTGGCATAATTCCTGCATCGTCTTGTATCGGATACGTATTATACAAGGTAGAACGTCATGACGATACAAGATATTGGACTAATGCAGGCACTAGGCGCGAAGATGGATTATCTGGGGCAGCGCCAAAATGTGATTTCGCAAAATGTTGCGAATGCAGATACGCCCGGATATCAGGCACAAGAAATTCAAAAAGCAGATTTTTCTTCATTCTTAAAAGATGCTGGTTCAGTTCGTAATGTTTCTCTGGCTGCAACGGATGAGGGGCACCTTGGTGCAAAAGGGGAAACTGTGAATGTAAAAATGCGTGATAATAAAGAGCCATATGAAGTAACACCATCGGGCAATGCCGTTGTTTTGGAAGAACAGCTTATTGATTCATCTAAAAATGCGATGGATTACACATTAATGTTAAACATCTATCAAAAGCAGGTCGGCTTGTTCCGTATTGCTTTGGATAATAACTAAAGGGTAGGAGGGCAATAATATGAGCAGTGATATTGTCAATGCACTTTCAATTTCCGCAAATGGAATGCGCGCACAAGGAACACGAATTCGCGTTATTGCGGAAAACGTGGCAAATGCCGATACAACCGGATTAACACCGGGATCTGATCCTTATCGTCGTCAAACCATTAGTTTTAAAAATGAAATGGATCGCGAATTGGGGATTAAGCTGGTTGAGGTTGATGATATCGGACAAGATATGGAATCTCCCTTTGCATTGGAATATATGCCAGATCACCCCGCGGCAGATGCAGAAGGATATGTTAAGACGCCAAATGTTAATACGATGATGGAAATGATGGATATTCGCGAGGCGCAGCGCTCCTACGAAGCTAATCTAGGGGTCATTGAACAAACACGTGCTATTATTAATCGTACAGTGGAATTGCTGCGCTCTTAAAGATGCGCTATGATAAAGGTGTTAAGAAAGGATCTTAAAAATGGCTGTTAATGGAATTAATCCGAATGCTGTGGTTAACGCATATTCTAATACGCAAGGGATATCAGGCGGTATTGGTGGTGCAGTTGGTAATGTCGGCGGATTTGCACAGAACGACCCGGTACAAAGCGCCGGTCAGACAGGTGCGCCGAGCTTTTCTGATTTCTTGACGGATAGCGCGGAAAAATCAATTGATACCATGAAATCCGGTGAATCCATGGCCGGGAAGGCTGTCGCTGGTGAGGCGGATTTAACAGATGTCGTACAGGCGATTACATCGGCGGAATTAACGTTGCAGACAGTGACAGCTGTGCGGGATAAAGTTATTAACGCGTATCAAGATATTATGCGTATGCCGATATAATAGTTATATTCCTATTCAGATTTAGAAGGGGGCTGATTATCTGATAACCGTGTCTTCTTTTCAATCATATATCCAATGACAAAAATCGTAAATCCTACGCCCATTCCCGGAACCAGATCCATAAGTTGTTTATGTAATCCCAAGCCATAACGCCAGATTAGCATGGTCGTAAATCCACTTATCATCATTGTAAGGCATAATTTTTGAGAAGGACGTGCGCCTAATAGCTGGACAATGATAATCGGGGCAAGAGCCGATGCCAGGCCGCCCCATGCCAAAATGACAAGATCCAACACACCTTCACTTGCGATCAGAGCAATCACAACAACCAGAATAATAACGAATACAGTTCCCAACCGCGCGAAAACATAAGAATCACGCCATTTGGGAATGATATGTTGGGTTAGGGCAGATGACGATGATAAAAGAAGGGAGTCTGCTGTCGACATTGTTGCGGAAAACATACCTGCAATGAGAAGCCCAACCAGCACAGGAGGAAGTAAATCTTGCCAAAGTAGGGGGATTGAAAGTTCAGGGTCAAATCCGTCACTAATCGGGATGAGAACGCGTGCAATCATACCACTCAGGCAGGCGAGGAGTAAAACACACCAACGCCATGCGAAATAAACACGTCGGGCCTCAATCAGATCCGCATCAGATCGCGCGACCATATGCCGTACCATGAGCTGTGGCTGGCCTAAAATGGCAACGCCAAAGGCAAACCAACCAATGCAAAGGGCAATAAATTTCATTTGGAACGGGTTTGTCAATGTTGGGTCTATCTCTGACAATGTGCTCCATAATTTTTGAAAGCCACCAATTTCATGCAATCCTGTGATGATTAATATGGCTAAAGATATGATAATTAAGACGGCCTGCACAACATCTGTCCAGATGGATGCACGTATTCCACCAGACCAGCAATATGCCAGTAATACCATCGCGCCAAGGATAACAAAAATCGTATAATCCCAAGAAAACAGGCTAACTCCTACCTTTGCACCGGTGACAAGTTGCGCCGCGCAATACGTACCAAGAAAGAACACGGTAAGAACGGCGGCAATAAATGTAACGATTGGTTGATCCTTATCCCCTAACTTTCCGATGAGAGAGGGATATGTATGTGCTTTACGTTCATGAGCTTTACGTCTGATTTTATTACGTGCAATGCGCCATCCGACATAATCACCAACTGTTAAGGCGGCGATGGAGTACACGGCCATAATGCCACTGTTATAAGCAAGTCCGGCAAACCCTATAAATGTTGCTCCGCTCGATATTGTGGCGCCAAACGACAGTGCCACAAGCCATGCCGGTATATCACGGCTTGCCAGAAAGTAATCCTCAATGGTGTTACGACGCCATAGAGATGAGATAATCCCAACGCTAGTAAACAGGAAAAAGAAGATTAGAAAGCTTATGAGCATTATTTTTAGTATCCGAATCCTTAGAAATAAGAACGAAAATTACCAATATTGCCCTGAAAGCGCAATTTATTTTATGTGGTTTAAATGATCCTGCATAGGCTTTAAGCATTTTATCGTGCCGGATGCTTTGCTATGATATCAGACATGAATGAATCCCAAGTTATAGAAGTTGCCCGTCAAACAATTCTGGTCACCATGCAGATCAGCACACCAATTTTATTGGTTGGTTTGTTTGTCGGTGTTGCGATTGCATTGCTACAGGCCTTAACACAGGTGCAAGAAATTACATTGGTTTTCGTTCCCAAAATTATGGCGATCTTTTTCGCCATGTTTCTGTTTTTACCGTGGATGGCTGATACATTGATTATTTTTACGCATCAGTTAACCGACTTGATCGTATCGGGTGGCGTTGATCCCGGATTATCCGGCGCCGCCTCGCAGTCAGAGCAATAATGTTGTTTCAACATATAAGAGGGGTAAGATAAAATGCAAAGTGCACTTGATGCTTTCTTATCAGGTAGTCTTTTGGCGTTTTTTCTTGTTTTCGCGCGGCTTGGAACGGCGATTATGCTTATGCCCGGGATCGGCGACACATATGTATCCCCTCATATACGGCTTAGCTTCGCTCTTGGGCTTTCTGTTGTGTTGTTTCCAATGATTTTACCTTACGTTCCATCTGCCATTCCGGCATTGCATGGATTGGTGTTTTTAATTTTAGTTGAGATGGTGACGGGATTATTGATCGGATCTGTTGCACGTATTTTCATGATGGCATTGGATACAGGTGGAATGATCATCTCCATGCAATCAGGTCTGGCAAATGCACAGGTTCTCAATCCGGCTTTGGCGACGCAAGGGTCTTTGATCGGTGCATTTCTAATGGTGACAGGGGTTGTTGTTGTCTTTGCAACACATATGCACCATATATTGATTGTCGGTATTATGGACAGTTACAAAATGTTTCCCATTGGCGGGATGCCTGATGCAGGATCGATGGCAGAAGTGATCTCAAAAGCTGTTGCGAACAGTTTTATGATCGGGATAAAGCTTTCTATGCCATTTATTGTCATGACGTTGTTGATTTACGCAGGCATGGGGGTTATGTCCCGTGTTATGCCCCAATTACAAGTTTTTATGGTGATCTTGCCTTTGCAAATTCTCTTATCGTTTATTTTGCTTATTCTGGTGTTAACCGCCGTTCTGTATTATTGGGCAGAGCAGTATGAGGCGGCAATTTTCTTTTTCTTCTCTAACGGGGCATCGCCAATTTAGGGTAGAATAGAGATATGGCAGAAGAAGACCAAACCGACGATTCACAAAAAACCGAAGAGCCCACCCCGAAAAAATTGGAAGAGGCGCGGAAAAAAGGCCAAATCTCTCTTTCCCGTGAAGTGAATAGCTGGGTCATGCTGTGTGCGGGGACGGTTCTTATTCTGATGCTCGGCAGTAGTATGATGCTACAGATGCAGGATATTATGCGCACTTATTTGGAGAACGCGCATGATATGCCACAATTGCCCGGCGGTGTTGCCTTTGTTATAGGTGAGGGGATGTGGCAGGTTTTGAAAGTCATGTTCTTCCCGTTTCTTTTGCTTGTTGCCGCGGCATTTCTTGCACCGTTTCTACAGGTGGGGCCTCTTTTCGCACCAGAAGTCATTAAACCGGATTTTAGTAAAATCTCCATTACCAAGGGGATTAAGAGACTGTTTTCTTTGCGCTCTTTGGTGGAGTTCGTCAAAGGTATCTTAAAGCTATGTGCTGTTGGTGTGATCGGAACTGTTATTATCTACCCGTATTTCGACCGGTTTGAGCATATGATAGATATGCCGATACTTTCAGTTATGGATGAGTTGCACTTTTTATTGGCGCGCATGATGGTTGGAATTTTGATTATCTTGATGCTTGTCGCCGCGGCAGATTTCGCGTATCAGCGCATGGAATATAACAAAAAAATGCGTATGAGCCGCCAAGAGATCAAGGATGAACATAAGCAATCTGAAGGTGACCCGCATATTAAGGCAAAGCTGAGACAGCTCAGAGTGCAGCGCGCAAGACAACGCATGATGCAGGCTGTACCGGAGGCGGATGTTGTTATTACAAACCCGACGCACTATTCAATTGCACTGAAATATGCACCAGAAGAACATGCCGCGCCTATTGTCGTTGCAAAGGGTATTGATGATGTGGCGATGCGTATTCGTGAGGTTGCGAAGGAGCATGATATTATCTTATATGAAGACAGACCGCTCGCACGTGCACTTTATGACATAGTGGAAATCGACGAAATGATTCCGACAGATCACTTCAAAGCGGTTGCAGAAATTATATCTTATGTCTTTAAGATTAAAGGGCGTAAATGGACGTAGTGGTTATTGCTCTTTATCAAATTGCTTAAGCTCATCCAGTTCTTTTCTAAGTAAAGCCTTACGGATGCGTTTCTTAAGCAGGCGTTCTTCTCTGTCACCTTTACTTCTTATCACAATCAGTGACAGTAATGGCGGAATTGCCAAAATCAGTGCAAAAAATCTTTCAGATCCATATGCAAACTGGGAGATATAAAGCGCCAAAAGAATCAAACCAATATTTGCGATGATTGTGACAATGCAAAGAAGGCACATCATTTTAGGGCAGCATTTCATTTTTGATCCTTATCTGTATTTCTCGTTCGCTTTTTAACAAAGGCTTATGCTATAAATGTAGCGCATTTTACACTGTAAAGGGGAATTTTTATGCACCGTTTTTTACTTTTGTCTGCTTTGTTTGTTGTGCAACCTGCATGGGCCAAGGATATCACGGTTGAAGAGCATAAGATTAGTGACGTTGTTGTATATAATGACCGCGCGACATTAACCCGTGTGGCAAAAGTTGAAATTCCGGCAGGTGCGCATAACTTGGTTCTAAAGGGTATTCCCGTAACGATTTATGCGGATTCACTTCGAAGCAAGGGAAATGCGACTGCAAAAGTGATTTTTGGTGCGCTTAGTCATAAACGTGTTTCTTCTGCCGAGTATGTTGTCCCTAAGGAGCAAGAGCTGCATAAAAAGCTCATTGCGCTTCAAGATACGCGTAAGATTTATAATGCTGATAAGCAGGCTTTGGCTATATCCAAACGGTTCTTGGAGAGTATAGGACAGCAGGCATCGCTACGTGAGAATGAGGAAATTGCAAAGTTAGAACTTAATCCTGAGGAATGGGCGAAGGCCGCAGATGGGTTGGCTTCTAAAGTTTCTGAAATAACGCGTAAATCTTTAGCATTGGATATCAAAGTCCGTGAAACAGATGAGGCGATCAGAAAGGTTCAAAACGATCTTAATACCCTTCGTACCGGGCAAAAGCAGACATATGATGTTACTATTCCTTATGAAGTTGATACGGATACGACCTTAACGGTTGAATTGAGCTATCAAATACCACAGGTCGGTTGGCACCCCATTTATGATGCTCGTTTGAATACACAAAACGGTAAAATGGAGCTGATCCAGTATGGTTCAGTATGGCAGCGTACGGGTGAAGATTGGGATGATGTTCGTTTGACACTCTCTACGGCGCGCCCAAACCGCGGGACGGGCTTGCCTGATTTGCATCCGCATTGGGTTTCAATATTGCAAAAGCACGTCGCCCGTAAGAGCATGCGCGGTGGTAACAACTTTGGCAATATTGCTGCAAATATTACCGGAGGGGCACAAATGATGGAGATGGATGCGGTGGCTTTATCTGCTGCGCCTCAGGAATTGGAAATGGTGCGTGAAGAGGCCATCGTGCAATCGGCTCAAATTAATACAAATGGTTTTGTCAGTGAGTATAAAATCAAGGGGCTAGCAAACGTAAAATCAGATGGGACACATTCCAAGTTATTGGTTGGGTCATTTGAGACGGAAAACAAATTTCAGGTTCAAATTAAACCGCAAATTTCAAGCGAAGCTTACCTTGTTGTGAAGGCAAAACTTAAAGGTGAGGCACCAATCTTGGCAGGGCAGGTCAATTTGTTCCGTGATGAGGCATTTATCGGTCGATCGCATTTACCGATGCTTCGCCCGGATGACGTGGAAGAGCTCTCCTTTGGTGTTGATGATAATGTGACGGTACGCCGCAATACATTGAAGAATAAGCAAAGCGAAGCAGGTTTAATTGCCAAGGAAAACGTGCTGGAAAAACGTTTTGTAACAGAAATCAAAAATCTTCATAAACGTCCGGTTTCTATCGCCGTCCTTGAAACCATACCGGTTTCTCAGGATCAGCGTATCCGCATTGAGTTGTTAAAAGGAAAAACAACGAAAGGATACGAAGCAGATCTTCATGATATGAAGGGTGTATATCGTTGGCGTCAGGAGTTAAAAGCAGGGCAAGCTTCAAAAGTTACGCTGGGTTGGAGTGTAACATGGCCTAAAGGTGAAAATATCTCTGGGTTATAGTCGTAATCGGTGCTTTGTATGCTTGTCGGCAGGTAAGGGCTGTGTCATGATTTGTGACTATGAAAACTGATTATTCCGAATTTATTGATCGCCACCATAACCGTCAGGCCATGCGGCAAAACGCCGTAAACCGTAAGACGTTAAGCGCAACAGTCATTATCTCTGTGATGACGTTATACTTTGTTCTGATGGTTTTTGTTGTGCATATGGCGCATGTTGATCAGGCGACGATCCTTATCTCTGTTCTTGTCTTTGTCATTACCACCATTGTTGCCTTTGTCGCGCGGCGCGCGCAATTCCTACAGGCGAGGCAGGAAAAGGAATTAATCCTTTTAAGAGAGGTTTTAGAAGGTTCCCGTGGTGGTCGGCTGATAACCGATAACGCGGATAATACGCTATATTATAATCAAAAGTTTTCTGATATGTGCCCAAGTGAAAGTGAAACTTTCACATATGAAGAGTTTATCGGTATGTTCTCAGGCAATGATCAGGCGGCGCTTCACTTCAATACGTTATGCGATCATGCGCATCGGGGGCTTACGGACTCGATTGAGCTATATTGTGATAAAATTGATTATGAGGGCTGGTATCATGTTACAGCACAGCCTGTATCCGGACATGCGGGCTTTATACATTGGCGTGTTGATAATGTGACAGAGAAGTATACGGCGGATCGTGCAGTACGCGAAGAACGTGAAAAGCTCATCGACTTTACAGATAATGCGCCGGTTGGTTTTTTCTCTTTGGATGAGCATGGGAAATTCGTGTTTGTGAATGCGACATTGGCGCGTTGGCTTGGTGACGACCTCAATCATATTTTGGAACATGGAACGCTTCATACTTATCTTGTTGAGGCGCCTGAGAATTGTAACCCTTATGATCTTAGCGATCAGGGTGGAGATAAGCAGCTTGTAAAACTGGAAATGAAAAGCTCATGCGGGAAGAGCTTTCTTGCATCGATTAGTCAGAACATTATGCGCGCGGATGATGGTTCGGTTCGGACACGTGCAGTCGTTCATGATTTAACATCAGAGCAAGAAATGAGCCGCGCTTTGAAGGCATCAGAAGATCGTTTTCAACGATTTTATGATGAGGCGCCTTTGGGGATTGTACTTGTTAACAACGACGGTTTGATTGAGGATTGTAATGTGCAGTTTGCCCGTATGATGGGTAAAAAGCCGGAGGATCTTGAGCGTAAGCACTTTAAGCTTCTCATAGGGGATGAAGACCGTGATGCTGTTTTGGATGCGATGCGTCAGATGAATGAAGGGCAAAACTTGGCTGAGTCCATGGAGGTTTCTCTGTATGGGGAAGGGGACGCGACAATTAGCGCGCAATTCCATGCACGTCGTTTTAGTGATGGCGGATCGACCGTTTTACACTTTATCGATATTACAGAGAAAAAGTCACTGGAAGAGCAATTTGTTCAATCTCAAAAAATGCAGGCTGTCGGACAGCTGGCCGGTGGTATTGCACACGATTTCAACAACCTTCTTACCGCGATTATTGGGTTTTGTGATTTGCTGTTATTACGGCATAAGGCGGGTGATCCGTCTTTTGGGGATATTATGCAGATTAAGCAAAACTCTAACCGCGCGGCAAACCTTGTACGACAACTTTTGGCCTTCTCAAGACAGCAAACCCTACGTCCCCGTGTTCACGATGTTACGGATATCCTGACAGAGCTATCTCATCTGTTGCGTCGTTTGATTGGTGCGAATATTGAGATGGATATGGTACATGGTAGCGACCTTGGGCTGGTTAAGGTTGATGAAGGGCAAATGGAACAGGTCTTGATTAATCTGGCGGTTAATGCACGTGATGCCATGGATGGTGGTGGTCACTTAACCATCACGACAGAGAACTTTACCAACCGTAAAGCCAAAGATGTCATTGAGGAAATCATGCCGCCCGGACACTGGACCTTAATTAAAGTTAGTGATACGGGGTGTGGTATTGCGAAGGAAAACATGGGGCGTATTTTAGAACCGTTTTTCACAACCAAAGGCGTGGGAGAGGGAACAGGACTCGGTCTGGCAACAGTTTACGGTATCATACGTCAAACAGGCGGTTATCTTGACATTAAGAGTAAAGTGGGTAAGGGAACGACTTTCTTTATTTACTTACCTCGTGCCAATGATCTGGATGAGGATGTCGAAGACGATGTTGTTGAGAAAGTGCAAAAGGTCACTGCCGCTGATTTAACCGGGTCAGAGCGTGTTTTGCTCGTTGAAGATGAGGACGCTGTTCGTACTTTCTCTCAACGTGCTTTGGTTAATAAAGGCTATGAAGTGCTCAGTGCGGCTGATGGTGATGCTGCTCTGGAGCTGTTTGAACAAGAAGGACAAAAGAATATAGACCTTCTTGTCACTGATGTTGTCATGCCGGGAATGGATGGACCTACGCTCGCACAGCGTATCCGCCAGCATAGCCCAGAGCTTAAAATTATTTTCATGTCCGGTTATACGGAAGATAAGTTAAAGGATCACCTAGGGGAGGGGATTTACTTCCTGCCTAAACCTTTCACACTCAAAGTCTTGGCGGAAAAGGTCAAAGAGGTCTTGAGTGAGCGATGAAGGTGAATAAATATGATTAAGAGCCTCATGCAATTGATCGCGTTTATTGGTGCTGTTTTGGTGGTGCAGTTTCTTTATATGTCTCATTATGAGGTTGGTAAAAAGACAGAGGACGTCAGAATGCCCTCTGGCTGTGATCGGCTTGTGATGTATTCGGCATCGTGGTGTGGTGCGTGTAAGCTCAAAAGAGAGCAGCTTAACCAGAAAAATATCCTGTTTAAAGAACACTTTGTGGATCGCGACCCGAATATGAATGCGCACTTTGAGCGGAAGGCAAATCAGGCGGGTATCTCGATTGCTTATCCGCGATTAGAGGTGAATGGTATATTGATGGAAAACTATCCGGTTTCTTACCTTCAAAAGACATATGATTTATGTATGAAATAAGCGTATTGAATAATATACGTTCCTTTTTTGTTCTTTTTTCTTGACTTGAGTACAAAAGTGGAACATCTTTGTGTGCATAAGCCGTGTGTGGGGACACCAATATATTTGCACATCCGTGTGAACTATGCGAAAAGGAGATTGTTAGATGAGCGTGACACCAATCCGTAAAGAGAATGAGGATACAAAAATGAGCCAGAATAATGCCGAAAAACAAAAAGCCCTAGACGCTGCTTTATCACAGATTGAACGGGCATTTGGTAAGGGCTCAATCATGAAATTGAATGACGGCAATAACCCGATTGAGGTAGAGGCCGTTTCAACAGGGTCTCTTGGCCTTGATATTGGATTAGGGATTGGCGGATTGCCTCGTGGACGCATTATTGAAGTTTACGGCCCGGAAAGCTCGGGTAAGACAACATTGGCTTTGCATGTTATTGCAGAGGCGCAAAAGCTTGGCGGGACATGTGCCATTGTTGACGCGGAACATGCCCTTGATCCGGCATACGCGAAGAAACTTGGTGTTGATGTTGATAATTTATTGATTTCTCAGCCGGATGCAGGGGAGCAAGCCTTGGAGATTACAGATACGCTCGTACGTTCAGGCGCTCTTGATGTTCTTGTTGTTGACTCTGTGGCGGCTTTGGTTCCACGCGCAGAACTTGAAGGTGAAATGGGCGATAGTCATATGGGGCTTCAGGCGCGCTTGATGTCACAGGCTTTGCGTAAGTTAACAGGATCAATTTCCCGTTCTCGTACGATTGTCATTTTCATTAACCAGATTCGTATGAAGATCGGTGTTATGTTTGGATCGCCTGAAACGACGACTGGTGGTAATGCCCTTAAATTTTATGCATCTGTCCGACTTGATATTCGCCGTATCGGTGCAATTAAGGATAAAGATGAGATTGTTGGAAACCAAACACGGGTTAAAGTTGTTAAAAATAAAATGGCACCTCCTTTCAGACAAATAGAATTTGATATCATGTATGGTGAGGGGATCTCAAAACTGGGTGAATTAATTGATTTGGGCGTAAAATCTAATTTGGTTGATAAGGCTGGCTCATGGTTTTCATATGATGGGCAACGTATTGGGCAAGGCCGTGAAAACGTGAAAAAATTCCTTCGCGAAAATCCGGAAATGGCCGCAAAATTAGAAAAGCAAATTCGAGAGAATGCTGGTTTAATTGTTGATGATATGTTGGCTGGGCCTGAAGATAAAACATCTGATGCAGCCAATGATGAAGGATAATGGACAGTCTTGTCTTATTCCTGTCTTTTACAATAAATAGAGGATAATCGCAGGTAAGCATAAGCCGGATAGTATTCCCATTATACTCATTCCGATAATGGCGTATGTTCCGGCGGTTTCTGATATTTGAAATGCACGAGCTGTCCCCAATCCGTGGCAGGTTGTGCCTAATGCAAGGCCTTGTGTGCGTTCGTCTTTTACGTTCATCATTTT
The DNA here is from genome assembly GCA_050633505.1 of Alphaproteobacteria bacterium. Classification (GTDB taxonomy): domain Bacteria; phylum Pseudomonadota; class Alphaproteobacteria; order Micavibrionales; family Micavibrionaceae; genus UBA1672. The sequence continues at coordinate 388,251 of JBOEGQ010000004.1, read as the reverse complement.
GAAAATAAATGTAGCCAGCAAAGATCCGGGAATACCAGTTGTAAAAACAAAAAATATTGCAAGAGATTCAGGGGTGTTGATCTTATTGGCAATTTCAATTGCGATTGGGGCTGTTACGGATTTGGATGTTATGGCCAGTTGGATATCCTGGCTTGCATCCATCATATAGGCGATGAACATTGCGCTAAATGCTGCGATGATGCAACTTACCCCGATTGCACACAGAATGGCTAGGGCATCCTTTCTTATGACGATGATAAGACGGTAAAGCGGCACGGCGAGGGCAACAGTCACGGGGCCAAGAAGGAAGTGAATGATTGAGACACCTTCCATGTATGTCGCATAATCAATGCCGGATATCTTGATGAAGATAACGCAGATAACGATTGCCCAAACCACGGGATTCAATAGGCTATTGCCATTTGATTTATCTTGTAGCCACTTAAAGAAGGCAAAACCTGATAGTGTGACCAGTAAAGAGGTCAAAGGATGGGATAAGAAAATAGAGATCATTGTGATCCCTCATGTGTATGACTTGTGTCTTTTTGTTTTAAATGACGAAAGAGGATAGAGCACGTAAAGAAAGTTAAAAGTGTACTGCTGAATGATGCAAGGATAATCACAGGCCATTGCTCAATAATCAGATCTAGGTATAGGCTAACCCCTGCGCCGGCAGGCACGAATAAAAGTCCAATATACTTAATAAGGTTATCTGCACTTGTACCTATAGATTCTGGGATGGATTTCCTTATAATCAAGATGCTGAGTAAGGCGAGCATTCCGATAACAGATCCGGGTATGGGAAGGTCAAGAGCCATAGAGATCATGTCTCCGGCAAGTAGTAATCCAATTATGATAAGAAACCCGTTAATTACGCTCATACTTTTAGTGTTTTCCCCGTAAAAGCCGTTGTTTTTGTTTACCCCAATCGCGTTTTTTCTCTGTTTCGCGCTTATCATGCGTCTTTTTCCCTTTTGCAAGGGCAATTTCGAGCTTTACACGTCCATTATCATCAAAAAATATCTTATTTGCGACCACCGTCATGCCTTCACGTGCAACAGAGCCGAGGATTTTATTAATCTCCCTTTTATGTAGCAGTAATTTACGCGGGCGGGTTGGTTGGTGTTGCAAATGTGTGCCTGCTTGTTGATATTCGGCAATATTGGCATTGAATAACCAGATTTCCCCATCTTTTGGGGCGATATGGGATTCTTTAATACTACACTGCCCGAGCCGCAATGACTTAACTTCTGTCCCACGCAACGCAATACCAGCCTCATACGTATCTTGAAGCTCATAGTCATAATGCGCCTTGCGGTTATCCGCAATGACTTGACCAGACGTAATCATGCCGCTTTTTTCTTTTTTCTTTTTGGCCATTTTTTTGACAGACGTTATTTATGTGCACTTAATTCCGGCATGCTCAAGGGCAGCATCGACTTTATCTCGCGCACTCTGGGTTGCTGGCAGAATAGGAAGGCGTACTTCATCTCCACATATGCCTAATTTAGATGCCGCGTATTTAACCGGTGCGGGGCTTGCCTCGCAGAACACATCTTGTGCAAGCATAGAAAGAGAATCCTGTATTTTATAGGCAGTTTCCAAATCACCATTTGCCCAAGCATTCTGCATGTTTGCACATTCTTCTGGCACAATATTTGATATAACGGAAATACATCCGACCCCACCTTGAGCAAGAAATGCCAAAGCCGTACAGTCATCACCGGATAACTGGCAGAAGTCTTTGCCAATGACCTGACGTGTAAGAAGAGGGCGATACAAGTCACCCGTTGCATCTTTTACACCGATAATATTATCCAGTTTTGCCAAACGGTTCATTGTTTCAACGCTCATATCAACAATGCATCGCCCGGGAATATTATACAGGACAATAGGCATAGGAACTGCATCGTGAATGGCACGAAAATGTTCGTACATACCATCTTGGCTTGGCTTGTTATAATATGGTGTCACGATCAAAGCAGCATCTGCACCGGCGCTTTTTGCGTGTTGTGTTAATTCAACAGCTTCTTTTGTAGAGTTTGAGCCACTTCCGGCAATTACTGGAATTCTTCCCTTGACCACATCGACGCAACGCCCGACAATGGCCATATGCTCATCATGAGATAATGTCGGACATTCACCAGTCGTACCACAGGGGACAAGCGCATGCGTGCCTTTTTCAATTTGCCATTCAACCAGATTGTCGAAAGACTTCCAGTCAATTTCGCCATCTTTAAACGGGGTAATCAATGCGGTAATGGATCCGTGAAACATAACACAACTCTTTCTATGGATGCTTTTAAAATGGCGCTTAATGTATCGCGTGACTTTGTTTTTTGCAAGAAGAGCTTTGCTTTCACTGTGTTTACCGTTGCATTTATTATAGCGCAGCCCGGCCTTGCAAAAGACAGTGGTGTAACCAGATTGCAGACAAAGCATGCCCAGCAGCAGACTTTACTGGCCATAGAAAAAATCGAAGATGATAACTGGGATTATGCGAAAAGAATTGTCGCCAAAAGCAAAGACCCGCTTGCGAGTAAGATTTACCATTGGTATTTGCTGATGAATACACAGGAAAAGGATTGGACAAACCACTTGTTTATCCGCTTGTCTCACTTTATACGGCAGAATCCGAACTGGCCTAGCGTGAGAAAGATGATTGTGCGTGCCGAAGGTGTTATGCCTATGGATCTGTCAAACCAAGAAGTGTTGGCATGGTATAAGGATTTCCCCCCTCAAACCCCATATGGGATGGAACGTTATATGGATGCCCTGATTATTGAAGGGCATAAGGCACAAGCGCAGACATTTTTGGCTGAATGGTGGGCAAGCACCCTAACATCACGTGATCAGCAGCGTTATATCTTTAAGAAATACGGGGGGTATTTGACTCTCAACGCACATAAGAAACGCTTTGATGCTTTACTCCATAAGAAACATTACGAAAGCGCGCGCGGTATTGCGGGGGTTTTAGGGCAGGGCTACCCTGCATTGGCTGATGCGCGTATTGCATTGGCGCAGAATAAAGATAGCGGTTTAAAAAAACGCATTGATGCGGTGCCAAGTTACCTGCGTAATGATCCCGGATTGCTGTATGAGCGATTGCGTTGGAGGCGTAAGCGGAACATGGATGCCGGGGCACTGGAGATCCTTTCCAAAGATTTCGATAGTGAGGCGGTTTATAATCGTAAAGCATGGTGGACAGAACGTCATATTATGGTGCGGCGTCTTCTTGAAAAGGGAAAGCATTTAGAGGCATATAGACTTGCTTCTGCACATATACAAAAAGATGGTTTTCCTTATGCACAGGCGCAATGGGTTACCGGTTGGCTGGCCTTGCGTTTTGCCAATAAACCAACACAAGCTTATGAGCGTTTTATTGCGATGTATCATAAGGTCTCAACCCCTGTAAGTAAGGCGCGTGCCTCTTATTGGGCGGGGCGCGCGGCGCAGGCAATGGGGCAAAAGGCTGCTGCACAGGGGTGGTATAAAAAGGCCGCGGAATTCCAAACAACATTTTACGGGCAACTCGCCGGGGCGGCATTATCCAAAAAAGTTGAATTACCAAAAGATAAATTACCGCGCCTGTCATCATCTGATCGTCGGGTATTTGAAAAGAATGAATTGGTTCAAACTTCTCGTTTATTCTTTAAAGCAGAACAAAAGAAGCGCTCCGGTGATTTTATGGACGCATTCCTTAAACAGGAAGGCACACCTAAAGCATATAGATTTGCGGCTGAGGCCTTAGCAGCGCGGGGAGATTATTATTCCGCAGTTCGAGTGGCAAAGAATGCTGCAAAGAAGGAGCTCTTCTTAACCAAGCAATCATACCCGACGATTACCAAACAGTTAGAGGAAATTAAATTTGTTGAGTGGGCATTGGTTCACGCCTTGATTCGACAAGAGAGTGTTTTTGATCCAGGCGCCAAAAGTAGGGCGGGCGCGCTTGGGCTTATGCAATTAATGCCATCAACAGCACGTGATGTCGCGAAAAACGAGAATATACGTTACAATTCTTCGTGGTTAACGACTAAGCCTAAGTATAATATGTACCTTGGCTCCCTTTATATTCACCATCTTCTTGAGCGCTATGATAATGAGTACCCTTTGGCAATTGCGGCGTATAATGCGGGGCCGGGGCGCGTTAATTCATGGTTGAGAGTGTTTGGCGACCCCCGAAAAGGTGAAATAGATATCTTGGATTGGGTTGAACTTATTCCTATATATGAGACTAGGAATTATGTTCAGCGCGTCATGGAAGGGGTGTACATCTATAGGTTGATGTTAAATGACATACAACGGCAACCAAATGCGCATCTTCATATTGCTTTTCATGAAAAGCATAGCGATAATTAATTTGCATTATTAATGTCTTCTTATTCAATTTCTGTTATTGTGTATATTCTAAAGTATAGGAAGGTAGGGTTTTCCTATAGTGTGTGTGTGGGAGCTTATATTTATGAAACTTTTGATCGCTGACGATCATACTCTGTTTAGAGACGCATTGGTTCAATATATTGAACGTGCTGATTCTGCTGCACGTGTGACGTTGGCTAAAGACTTTAATCAGGCTCTTGATATACTAGAGCAAAACCCAGATCAAGATTTAGTAATTCTTGATTTGCGTATGCCGGGCATGGGTGGCTTAACCGGCTTTAAAGTCATGAGTGAACGATTTCCGGCACAACGTGTTGCTCTGATGTCTGGTGTTGCAGAAGAGCAGGATGTTAAGAACGCATTGGAATTGGGGGCTGTTGGCTATTTTCCGAAGACAATGTCCGGTAAGGCTTTGTTGATGGCCATCCAAGAAGTTGTGGCTGGTGAGGTTTTTGTTCCTGAGGGAAAAAAGTCTGTGTTCATGCCGTCTTATTATGCCGATACGCAAGCGACAAATGAGAATCCTGTACCTTCCGATGTACATTTTACGCCTAGAGAGAATGAGGTTCTGTCATATTTAGTAGATGGAGCGTCTAATAAGGAAATCGCCCGCGACCTTGATCTGCAAATTGTTACTGTTAAGCTACATGTAAGAGGCATTTGCAGAAAGCTTAACGCAAAGAATAGAACTCAAGCGGCTCTAAGAGCGAAAGAGCTTGGGGTCAAGTCTATCTCGAGTATGCGCTAACTCTTATTATCTGGTATTTATAAATGACACGTTCTCACAGGATTTATAACAAAACCCTGAATTATCTTCCGGTATTCTTACTTATTTTTCTTGGCCTTATGGCGTATCAAAGCTGTGTTTCTATTATCGATGCCCGCTTTACTCTAAAAACACGACAGTTGCATTATATGGAAGATGTGACCACCTTTCAGAACGAATTCTATGTGTTTGAAAAATCGTTTGATATTTTTCTTAATGGTGTAGATAAAAAACGAGCATCTCAGCTTTTGATACAAATTAAAGGGCTTGAAGATGAGTTTGCCGTTCTGAAGTCTGGCTTTGATAAGCTGTCAGAAACGGATATGGATTTGTATCAGCGGTATAATGTTCTGCTTAATAAAGTAGAGGTTCTTCTTTATGATATTGATAATGAAATCAATGTCTTAAAGGGTGAAGGGGAGGCATCTACAGAGTATATTGTGATGCTGCGCCATGAAATTGAGGATGCGCATGATAAACTGTCTGAGCTTCATGATTTTATTCTGGATAATTTTGAACAGACAATGTTCTCGGAACAAACACATGAGGCCGAATTAACGCTATATTGGTCCTTAATTGCACTTGTTTTTGTTGGTGTGGCTATGGCCGTATTAAACATTGAAAAACTTGCAAAGGTGCAGGATGCAAACCATCAAAAACGTGATGCATTATCATCCCTGGAAAATCGTTTGGCGGCATTGGAGCTTGCAAAAGACGGTATTATTATCACGGATTGTGAATATCGCATTGTGTATTTGAATAAGTCCTTATGTATGATGCTGGGCGTAGACCCAGATTTAAAGGATGAAATGTCCGGTCGTATTTGGAAGGATGTTTTCTCTCAGCAGGATTATGAAGTGTTCAAAAATGAGATATCGCCAGAGCTCCAGAAGCAGGGCTATTGGTTTGGTGACTTCACAATGCACAGATCGGACGCACCGGAATTAAAAACCGAAATATCCCTGACTGAATTGCCGGATGGCGGAATGATTGCAACGATTCAGGATACCTCTGAAAAACAACGGGCAGAGCAGGATAAACAGGCGTTAGAAGAGCAATTTTTCCAAGCACAAAAAATGGAGGCAATTGGCCGACTTTCGGGAGGAATCGCGCATGACTTTAATAACATCCTTGCCGCCATGAATGGTTATGCTGAATTCTTAGTAGACGATCTGGATGAGGATAGTGAGCAATATCAATTCGCGCATAATATACTTCTTGCGGGAATTCAGGCGCGCGATTTGGTGGATCAGCTTTTGTCATTCTCTCGTCGTGATGATAATGACCAATCGGTGCTAGACCTTGTTGGTTCAGTTCATGAGGCATTTGCTATGCTAAAGGCGACATTGCCGAAAACCTTAGAGTTACAACACGAGATTTCAGTGCCTCAAGCACCAATTGTTGGGAATTCTACCCAAGTATCGCAAATACTGATGAATCTGTGTTTGAATGCCCAAGATGCGATGGAAGATGAGAAAGGTATACTACATCTCTCAATTGATACAATGCATGCACAGGACATCAAAATCGAAAGGATACTGCGCGATGAACTGCCAGATGTCAAAGAGGCACCGTATTTGTCTATTAACGATTTGGATGATGGCAGAACCCGTTTAATATTGGGGCATGTTGCACGTGACACGAACTATGCCTGTCTTAAAATCAGGGATACTGGATGCGGGATGAGCCGTGTGATTATGGAGCATATATTTGAACCGTTTTTCACAACCAAGCCGGTTGATAAGGGCACCGGATTGGGGTTGTCCACTGTGCATGGTGTGATTGTTAATCACGGTGCCTGCATGATTGTGGAAAGTGCTCTGGGGCAGGGAACGTGTTTCACTTTATATTTCCCGTTATCAAGCCAATCTGTTGTGCCGATAAAATCCAGAATGCGCCAGACTGGCCATGCAGGTGGGGAGACTGCGCGGCGTAAGCATATTCTGTTGGTAGAAGATCAGGAGAACGTCCGTGAAATGGTTCTAAAGATGTTGGAGCGGCTGGGCTATGATACCTCTTATGCTGTGTCGGGATTGGATGGTCTTGATATGGTGCGTGAGAATCCGGAAAAATATGACCTAATCCTGACAGATCAAAATATGCCCAAGATGACGGGTATTGAGATGATTAGTCAAATTCACATGGATTTACCTGATATTCCATTCGTTGTCTTATCTGGCTATAGCGAAGATAAAATACAGGAAATTATACATGGATACGACGCAATAAAAGCGGTTGTTAGAAAACCGGTTTCAAGAACTGGCCTTGCAAGCACACTCAACAATGTGTTGAGTTCGCTAGAAGATGCTGCTTAGTCCTATACCTTACGTCCTTCAAACCACCATAACCCGATAAGTGCAGATAAAAGCAAAAGCATTGATACCCATTCGGGAAGCAACGTGATGTTCTTAACGCTTGTCACGTTGTAATCCTGATTTCGTTTTAACGCGAACCAGTCCGAACCACCATAGCGATTGGCACTGGCATAGCTTTTAAAAGTCGGGTGTTTTACATCACTTAACCAGATTGTCGCACCGCTTGTTTCTTCTATAAGGGGGGATAGTTTCTCGTCCGTTGTTTTGATGCCACGTAATTCAGGTGGGTCTAGCTCTCCAATAATGGCAAATTTGCGTCCCCCGTTTGTATCCGAAAAAGTGTATATGCCCAGCTGATCAGCGCGCACTTTATGCGAAACTGTGCCGTAATTATCCGGTTTCAAGGTAAGGAGTGATTGCTCCCCCTCTGGTGTGGTCATCGCAATTGTTTCATCGGTATTTTGCTTATAAATCTGTTTTTTGATGGTGATGGTATTTTTATGGACATGCACATTCAGGCTGCTTTCATCTAATTCAGGTTCTTTCATAAGCCAATGTACAATACGGCGTAGTAATTCGGAATGTGGCCCGCCTCCGTCATATCCGCGCGACCATAGCCATATATGGTCACTTGACAGTTGGGCAACCCGGCCTTCTCCAACCCGATCAAGTATAAGCAAAGGACGGCTGTTCGGGCCGTTCATCAAAATGTCACCATTTTCAACATCTACATCAATGTACCGAAGCCATTTCCCCCATTCCGGTGTTGTGTTCGGTGTTACCGTTTTATTGTTCCAAATTATACTTTGTGAGACAGGATGCTGCCCGCCGAGATTTGTTAATGTCGGGGTGTAGGGGCGTTCTTCTACAGTTTCATTCGGTTTTCCCGGTAAGATATTCTTCAAAGATGTACGATAGATAGAGCGCTTGGTTGCGAAGTTGGGGCCTGTCGCAGCCAGAAATGCACCACCTTCTTCAACATATCGTGCAATATTATCAAAGTATCGGGATGGTAGGATGTTGTTGACTTTATAACGGTCAAAAATAATGAGATCAAAATCGTAAAGCTTTATCTCAAAAAGTTCACGAAACGGAAATGCGATCAGGGATAGCTCACTATCGGGGGTATAGTCACGTTTTTGAGGCTCACGTAGAATGGTAAAGTGAACAAGATCAACACCGGGATCAGACGTAAGAAGATCTCGCCATGTTCGCTCTCCCGAATGAGGAACACCAGATACCAAAAGAACCTTTAGCCGGTCACGAACGCCATTGATTATCAAGGCGCTCTTGTTATTGGCGCGTGTAAGTTCATCTTTCACTGCATTTGTTTCAAGGGAAATGATGTTTTGCGACGGGTGTTCCAAGGGCAAATTAATGCTTTGTTCTGTATTTACCGGAACAGACATATGGCGTTTGCTACCATCATGGAATGTTACGGTTACCTCGGCGTATTTTTGATTGATATTCTTTGTATCCTCAACAAGGAAAGAGACTGTAACGTCTTTTCCAACCAATCCATATGCAGGCGCATTTAGGATCTTTAACTGCCTGTCCTTTTCTTTTTTCTCACCGCTTAAAAATGCGTGAACAGGGCCATATCGTGTATATAATCGCTCATCTTTTGGGACATCATGGATTTGTCCATCTGTAATGAATATAACGCCGGCTCTACGGCTTTGTGGGATGTCAGACAGGTTCTGATCCAAGGCTGAAAACAAATCGGTTCTGTTTTGTATATCGTTTCCCTGTGGGGCTTCAATTACTCTTATTTCGAATTGTTGTGACACATCAATAGTTTGACGAAGGTAGGCCAACGCATTGTTTGTACGCTCTTCGCGCTTTCCCATGTTTTGGCTATGGCTTCGATCGACGACGATGGTTGCAACGTCCTTGATATATTCGCGTTCTTCTTTCAACAGTGAAGGATTAAGAAGAATAATCATAAACACAGTGAAACATAAACCACGCGGTAGAATAGAGCGTTTATAGGCAAGAACCGAAAAAACCAGAAGGCCAAGTCCGAATACGCAAATAACGCTCAGCCATAGTGGTTCAAGAAATGGTGCAAAGTGCAATGATGTTGAAAGGCCTTTTGTCATTGATGTAACCTTTCCAGAATGTGGGGGATATGCACCTGATCGGCTTTATAGTTCCCCGTAAGGGCATACATGACCAGATTAACACCAAATCTGAATGCATATTCTTGCTGTCTCTGCGTTGCATTCGCGTTGTATGCGTTTCTGGCTATTTGTGCATCGGCCCATGACCCTGCCCAATCATTACTGCCGATAAGAACAGAGGAGACATTATCACGACCACTGGCGCTTAGTTGTTCAATCCATAATGTGCCATCTTTGTAGCGCCCCGGATAGCCATCCAGAAGGTAAAACGCCCGTGATAGGACATGATCCTCAGGGATAGGGGATAAGGGGGGGATGTTCAATGAGGCGGTGACCATACGCAGGGCTTTTGCATTCTCTGTGTTATTCATTGCTGTTTGTGAACGATTTTTATCCCGTGTATCAAAGATAATCGTGCCACCATGATCCAGATAAGATTGAATATTACGGATTGCTGTGTCAGACGGCTCTCTTTGATGGGGCGATATGGCCCAGTAGATAACAGGGAAAAATGACATTGTGTCTTTCTCCGGATTAATTCCTACGACACCTTCGGGTTCCACAGATGTACGCATCATTAATATTTGGGCAAGATTTTCAAGGCCATTATGTGTTTGCGTATCAAGCGTTCGATCTCCGGTTTTTATATAAGCCAGATGAAAGCCCTTTGCGTACTTTACGTCATTTTGCGCCGTTTGGGCATATGCAGACGATAGACATGATACGCCGATAATAGATGTAATCATGATGGCTTTTGTCATTCTTAGACGAAGGATAGAGCGACCGTTACCAACAATAAAGATCATAAGGAACCAGTCGATGCAAAATAAGATCAGCGCGGCATAGAGAAGGTGAGGCATAAAAGAAAACTCATATTGATCATCATAATGCGATTTCATTACGCTGATTGGCAGGTTTTTCATCGGAGAGAGTGCAGGCAAATTTGTGCCAAGATTAAGTGCAAATGTTGTGCTTCCGTTTCCGTATAAGCCAGGTGGGTGTTGTGCGCTTGGGATCAATGTGTGTAGATCGGCAGGGGCGATAGGCTTTATATAGGCCTTGGGACTGATGAGGTTACCATATCCATCCATGACCAAGAGCGGGTCAAGCGTAGTGAAGTTTTGCGTGTTAGCCGTATTTTGAATATTTCCCGCCATTTGGGTAATACGCTTTAATATGGAGACATATAGACCGGATAATGCAAAGTCTGACCAATCGGCATTGGCCGATGTGTGAATGAAAACGATAAGGCCGCGCTCTTTATTATTTGCGGTGATCAATGGTGTTCCGTCTGTTAATCTTGCCCAGACCTTTCCATCTAAATCTTGCGCCGGATCTGCCAGAATTTGTTGTTTTATACGAATGTCTTGGGGGGGCTCAAGGCCGAAAAACGGACTGTTTTCTGAAAATGGAGCAATTTTTTGCGGGTCATCCCATGATAGGGTGCCTGAAAGAGAGCGCTCTCCCGAGCGTAAATGTACAGGCAGAAGAAATTGTTGTGTTCGGCTTTTTGCCATATTGGGGCCTGCAAAACGTAAGAGCAGCCCCCCATCTTGTACCCATTGTTCAAGTTGATTGAGTGTTTCACTTGGCATTGCCGCAATATCAGGCAAGATTATGACAGAGGGGGCGCTTTGTAAAAGGGTTGGTAAATCTCCGCTCTGTAGAGTCGCATAGGGTTCTAAGGCGCGTTTGATATAAAATGCCGCCTCGATCAGTGGGGCTGTATTACTTTCATTGGTTGGAGTTACAATACCGACAGAGCGCTTTTTACTTTGATCGTCAAGAATATGTATCGCTCCTGCGCCCTTGCGCGAGGATATTTTGAATTTTGTAATATTGTTTTTAAGGGCGTCTGGAACGTCAAAAAAGACTTGTTCAGATAAGGAAGAGGGGGATAATACGATGCTTTGCGCATCTAGAATATTCTTCTCTCCATGCACTTGTATAAGGGCATGAAGACTTTCCTTTAGAGATGGTGGGGCATCAACGGATATACGAATATCTCCGTGCTTTTCTATATCCTCTGCTTTTAAAACTTTTGTCGCAGGGCGTAATAATAAAGGAAGCAAGGCATTGTCAGGCGATACGTAATTCAATCCCCCATGATTTTGAAGAAGTTTGACAAGTTTTTGTCGTTTACCAGCTTGTGTTTGTTCATCCAAACCATGGGATAGCCATACACTATGTATTGATGTTCCTTTTTCTGCTGACTGTAAGGTATGGATGATTTTTGCGTAATCACTCGGCCATGAATTAGGGGAGAGCCCCCGTAATATGGATAAGGCATCCGCTCCGATTAATGGGCCATATTGTTGAAGGTTTTCTGAACCTGATAATGTTGTGGTTGGTAGAATGTAAATATCGCGTCCTTCGCGCGCTGCCTGGTTGATAAGCTCTTGCCCTGCATTTTGTATCTGATCCCAAAGCTGTGCACCGGCCCATGAATTATCAACGATTAAGCGAAGATCGCCGTGTCCGGGGATTTTATCTGCTGCGTTTATAACCGGGCGTGCAAGTGCAATGATAACAAGTCCGGCCATAATAAGACGAAGCAGCAATAGCCACCATGGTGATTGACTTGGTGTTTGTTCTTCTGCCGATAACCCTGTTAAGAACCGCGTTGCAGGAAAGAACAGCGTCTTTGGCGGCGGCGGTGTAACACGTAAAATATACCATAGCAGAGGGAGAGACAGCAGGCCAAACAGGATAATAGGTTGCATAAAAGTGAGGTTGGATAACATAAACATCAGACGCTTCCCCTTTGTTCATGTGCCATTGTCCATATATGCTTGATTGTGTTTTCAATCGGGGTATCTGTGCAATGTAATACGTAATGCCAATTATGCGCGAGGCAAAGTGAGCGTATTTTCTCGATATGGTCGTGCATGCGTTTTTTATATTCATCTTGCACAGACGATACATTATTGATGAGTTCACTTTCATTCTCACTGTGCCCTTCAAAAAGGATGCGACCTTTAAGGGAGTGCAAATCAAGTTCGGCAGGGTCTAAAACTTGAATAATCAGGCTTTTACCTTCACTGCGTGCAATATTGGAAAAACTATATTCTATTTCTTCGATTGGGGAGAGGTAATCACCTATACTGATAAGGGATGCATGTACAGGAAGAGAAAAAGATTCAGAGTCCGGCAAGACTGCGTCTCGATCTGTTTCTTCACCCAATCGATGTATGATTTTATTGATCCTGTCTTCACCGCGCCCGGTTTTTATATCTCCATACAGTCCGATATGTTCTTCTCCCTGTTGCAGAAGAAGCGAAAGGGCGAGTGTCATAACCTGTGCGGTATATTGTTTTGTTTGCCGTTTAGGATGTGAAGAAAATGCCATGGACTTACCTGTGGCGCACCAAAGGTAGGTTTTGCGGCTATTCTGGCGTTCGCGTTGGCGAATATAGACGTGATCGCTTTTTGCCGATTGGCGCCAATCAATGTTTTGTGGAGAATCTGTTTCCTGATAATCACGGAATTGCCAGAAATGCTCACCTGTTCCTGATTTTCTTTGTGCATGTGTACCATGCATAATGTGCGCGGAGATCTTCTCAGCAGCCAGAAACAAATCCGGGATTGCCGATATGGCATGTTCGGCATCATGGCGAAGATTTAATATTGTACTGGCTGTTGGCATAGTATGAAAACTTATGTCTATTAAATGCTTTCCGCAACTTCTGTGATCAAATGATCCAGATCGATATTCTGACTTCTGGCCTTGAAGTTTAAGGCCATACGGTGTCTTAACACCGGAACGGCCAATTGTATGACATCCTCGTCAAGTGGGGCATTGCGTCCTTCAAGCAGTGCGCGTGCGCGTGCGGCAAGCATAAGCCCTTGTGCACCACGTGGGCCGGGTGCCCATGTAACATATTCGTTCACCAATGTATGCGCATCTTCACCAGGTCTTAGGCTACGCACTAAATTAAGGATCTTATCAACGACCTGATCGCCGACAGGCATGTCACGTACAAGAAACTGTAGGGATAATAAATCATCGGCAGATATCATCGGGCGTATATCATGGCGATCGTTATTTGTTGTGCTTAAAATAATATCACGCTCTGCCTTGGCATTGGGATAGGTAACATTGATTTGCATTAAAAATCGGTCGAGTTGCGCTTCTGGTAGAGGGTATGTGCCTTCTTGTTCAATCGGGTTTTGTGTGGCTAGAACATGAAACGGAACGGGCAGAGCGCGCACCTGTCCGGCAACGGAGACTTCTTTTTCCTGCATCGCCTGTAAAAGGGCGGATTGTGTTCGTGGTGAGGCGCGGTTTATTTCATCAGCCATAAAGAACTGTGTGAAAACCGGGCCTTCTATGAACCTGAATGATCGCTTTCCTTTTTCATTTTCTTCTAAGACTTCTGAACCCAGAATGTCTGCAGGCATAAGGTCAGGTGTACACTGGATACGGGAGGAACCAAGCCCCATAACTTGTGCAATTGTTTCAACCAAAAGGGTTTTTGCCAGTCCCGGAACTCCGACAAGTAACACATGCCCGCCTGATAATAATGTGGCAATTGTTTGGTCAATAACAAGATCTTGCCCGATAACAACACTAGAGATGGCTTCTTTGATCTCTGATAATGTGGTTTGCGCGGCTTTAAATTGCTCTGTCGTCATGTGTTTTAGCCCTTTCTAAAAGAATCGCGTAAAGATATAATACGGATTATCATTTGAATTGCATGTAGATTTTAAAGCGAAAAAGATAAATGTCCCTAAAAATTAGTCGCCATATAGTGCCAGAGCAATGGATGCGTGCGCCCGAGACGCAAAAGTTGTTCGAAATTTTACAAGGAAACATTCCACCGGAAGAGCCACAGGCCTTGTTCGTTGGAGGATGCGTTAGAAACGTATTGTTGGGTAAAGACATTGAGGACTTTGATCTTGCAACGCCTCTATTGCCTGAAGACGTGATACAAATTCTTGAGAAGGAAGGCATTCGTGTTATTCCAACCGGATTGCAACATGGCACAGTTACGGCGATTATCGGAGAGTATAAATACGAGATTACCACCTTACGCCGTGATGTTGAAACAGATGGGCGGCATGCGGTTGTTGATTATACGCCTGATTGGTCTGTTGATGCACAGCGCCGTGATTTTACGATCAATACGTTATTGATGGATGTACAGGGCAATATTTATGACCCTCTTCAATGTGGTGTGGATGACCTTGATCGTCGTTGTGTTCGATTTGTTGGTGATGCGAAAAAGCGTATAGAAGAAGACCACCTACGTATTTTACGTTTTTTTCGTTTTTCTGCCCTGTACTCCGATGGTTTTGATGAGGCGGGATTAAAGGCGTGCGAAGAAAATACGCATATGATTAAGAGCCTTTCTAAAGAGCGTATTACACAGGAAGTTTTTAAAATTATGGCGAGTGATACGCCACAAGATGTTATCAAAACGATGTTCTCGTATGATGTTTTGAAAGAATTTGAATTTGCGGAATATGACGCAGGTGATTTTTCTGCTCTATGTCGATTTCAAAAACAATATCGTCTGCAAGCCTTACCATCGCGTCTTTTCGCGTTTTCCGGTTTTGATTTCTCAAATATTAAGACGATGGGGAAATATATATTATTCCCTAAGGTCTTTATAAAGGACATGCAGGCCATTGATGGTGCACTGCGCTTGCCTGACCTTTCATGCGACTTGGCTGTGCGGCGCTCTATATATAAGTTTGGACGAAATATAACGGCGCAGGTTCTTATGGTGGAGCTGGTGCAGGATCGTGTGATGAACCGTTATGCACCTCGTGCTTTGGAGTTGGTACAAGGGTGGGACATTCCAACCTGTCCTGTAAATGGAGGCGATATTATAAAGGCCGGGGTGGAAAAGGGCCCTAAGGTCGGGGCGGTACTGGAAAAGATAGAGGATGATTGGATTGAACAAGATTTTATGCCGAACCGGCAAGAGCTTTTAAATCGTATTTCTACTGTTTAAATAACCAATTATGTATGGTGAAAGAGCCTTATTCAAAGTGTATGGCTTCTTCCATGCAATCTGCCAGCACATCATACATTGGTGCAATACTATCATCCATACCGAGCTTTCTGATAAGTGCGCCATGTCCTGCATCTTCCCCTTCCAGATTGTCGAATGCAACGTGTTTTTCGAGAAAATGGTGAAAGGCTTGCATCTCATTAGATTCCCATTGCTCTGTCGGTGCATTTAGGATGCTTTGATATATTCGTGAGGCTCCGCCATCTTCTAAACTGACGAGATGCATCGTTTTTGCCTCATCAGGCATGTGGGAAAGCTCTGCCAGATATTTATTGCCTAGGGCAGTTAGAAATTGCTTTTTCTCTTGCTCCATTGGATAGGAATCAATAATTCGTTTTAAGAACTCATCATGATCAAGGCATTCACCTTCTTCGGCTATATTTGGGAAGGGGGAAAGATTATCGGTATGAAGCTCTTCAGTTGCCAATTCCTGCAGTGCGGGATCATTTGGGTGTAATTCCATTGCCGTTTCAAGGTTCTTGCGAAATTGAATAGACAGATAATATAGCATCCAAGCCGCGCTGGCTATTTGATCTTCGTTAAAGCTCTCCCAATCCAGATTACAGATTCGATTAACTGCATTATTGGTATTAAAGCAATCGGATAACCCCATTATTGTCCCCAAATTTTTTTGCGAATATAATAAGGTTTCCGATTAAATGCAAATTTTTATGGCCACTTTACTTCTGGTGGCATGGACATCAGAATGGCTTCGGTATTTCCACCGGTTTTAAGGCCAAATTGTGTGCCACGATCATATAGAAGATTAAACTCTACATAACGTCCACGTTTTATGAGCTGATGTTCACGTTGTTCATCTGTCCATTCTTTATTCAGTGAACGACGCACAATATCGCAATATATATCTTTGAAGGTTGTCCCGACATCTTGCGTAAAGGCGAGATCGGCATCCCACCCCTTACGATCTAGATAATCATAGAAAATACCGCCAATGCCGCGTGGTTCATCACGATGGGGAAGATAGAAGTACCGGTCGCACCATTCTTTGAATTCGGGGTAATACGCCGGATCATGGTTATCGCAACATTGTTTAAATGCCGCATGGAAATCCTTTGTATCTGTTTCATCTTGGTACATAGGGGTCAGGTCTGCACCACCGCCGAACCAACTTTTTGAGGTGGCAATCATGCGGGTGTTCATGTGCACTGCGGGAACCAATGGGGATTGCATATGCGCAACAAGAGAAACGCCCGATGCCCAAAACTGTCCGTTGCTTTCCTCTGCACCCGGAATTTGTTTTGCGAATTTTTCGGAAAATGTGCCGTGTACTTGTGAAAAATTCACACCGACTTTTTCAAAGACGCGTCCGCGCATCACTGCCATACGCCCGCCACCCAAAAGGGTCGAACCGGAATGGTTCTCTGTTTCCACCGAGTCGCGATCCCATTTTGTTTTTTCAAACCGTCCTGCCGGTAGGTCTGCCTTTGAACCTGTACTAAGTTCATCTTCTAATGTTTCAAAGGCGCTGCAGATTTGATCTTGTAGATCTTGAAACCATGTGGCGGCGATTTGCTTTTGCTCATCAAGTGTTTTTTGTTTTAATGCTGCTTCAGTCATTTTTTTGCCATTTCGTTTGTCTTAATGCCTCACCGAGAATCATCGATGTTGCGTTGACGATGTTTAAAGAACGAAAACCGGTTTCCATCGGAATGCAAATGCGTTCATCAACTAAGTTATGCACGTCCTCTGGGACACCTGCGCTTTCACGTCCGGCGAGTAATATGTCGTTTGGCCTAAATTCCACATCAACATATGCTTTACTTGCCTTGGTTGTCATAAGGATTATGCGTGGAGCAGGTGTTTGTCTTTGACGAAAATCAAGAAAACTATCCCAGCTCTCATAGCGTTTTAATGTGATTTGGTCATAATAATCAAGGGCAGATTGCTTGATTTTCCTTGTATCAAGGGGGAAACCGCATGGCTCTATAATATTTAACCCGGTGTTTGTGCAGGCACAAAGGCGCATCATCGCGCCAAGATTCTGCGGTATATCAGGTTGGTATAATGCGATTTCCATGGTTTTTCCCGCGTTCTGGTTTTTGATATGCATTCTTAACTACGCAAAGTTTTCTATACTTATTTGGATAAAAACACAATTTTCTTTTCTATACTGGAAAGCTAGGGCTTGATCTATTATAAAGAGATGTCTAAAAGACTGTTCAAAAGTTTATCTTTATAAATATTCAACAAAAGGTTCTGAGACGAAATGTCAGCCGATACAGAAACACAAAACACGCATGAAGGCGAAACACGTCGTGACTTTATGCAGATGTTGGCCGGTGCTTTTGGCGCTGTTGGTGGCGCTCTTGCTGCTTGGCCGCTGATTAATTCTTTAAATCCTGCAAAGGATACGTTGGCACTTGCCACGGTTGAGGTTAGTTTATCCGATATCGCTGTCGGGCAGTCGAAAACGGTGATGTGGCGCGGTAAGCCGGTTTTTATCCGTCACCGTACGCAAGAGGAAATCGAAGAGGCACGCGCAGTTGATGTGCAATCTTTAACAGATAAAGAATCTGATGATGATCGTGTGCAAAAACCTGAATGGCTTGTAACCGTCGGGGTTTGTACGCATTTGGGATGTATTCCTCAGGGACAAAAAACAACAGATAATCATGGCGACTATGAGGGATGGTTCTGTCCTTGTCATGGATCTCACTACGATACATCCGGGCGTATTCGTAAAGGGCCTGCGCCTAAGAACTTGGCTGTTCCGCCATATGCGTTTTTAAATGATACAACACTGAAAATTGGATAGGAATTAAGATAATGGGAAGCGGAACACGCGAAGAATTTGACAATCCTGTCGTAGAATGGCTCGATTCACGTCTGCCAATTATTACTATGTTACATAAAGAGTACGGAGTGTTTCCAACACCGCGTAACTTTAACTATTTCTGGAATTTCGGTGCCATTGCCATGTTCATGCTTATGACCATGATTGCGACAGGTATTGTTCTTGCCATGCATTATACCGCAGATACGAGGCTTGCCTTCGATAGTGTTGAGCGTATCATGCGCGATGTGAATGGTGGATGGCTTATTCGTTATATCCATATGAACGGCGCGTCATTTTTCTTCATTGCTGTTTATATCCATATGTTCCGTGGCATGTATTATGGATCGTATAAACGCCCGCGTGAACTTCTGTGGATCTTAGGTGTGGTTATCTTCCTTCTTATGATGGCGACGGCATTCATCGGCTATGTCCTTCCTTGGGGGCAGATGAGCCTTTGGGGCGCAACAGTTATTACAAATCTGTTCTCCGCAATTCCCTTTGTTGGTGAACATATTGTGACGTTGCTTTGGGGTGGTTTTTCTGTTGATAACCCGACATTAACCCGCTTCTTTGCGCTGCATTACTTGTTGCCGTTTGTGATTTTTGCTGTTGTATTTTTGCATATCTGGGCATTACACGTTACAGGATCAAATAATCCGCTAGGTATTGATACAAAAGGGCCTCAGGATACGTTACCGTTCCACCCTTACTATACGATGAAGGATACGTTTGGTCTGGTGGTGTTTATCATTATCTATGCGTTGTTCGTTTTCTATGCACCTGATTCACTAGGGCATCCGGATAACTATATTCCGGCTAATCCGTTGGTGACACCGCCTCATATTGTTCCTGAATGGTATTTCCTTCCGTTCTATGCGATTTTGCGTGCGGTTACATTTAACATCAATCTGTACATGATTGCCGGTCTTGGTCTTCTTGCGATCTTCATGGTTGAGTTTATTTGGCGCCATAATCCGAAGTATCTAGGGAAGGCCCAAGGTGTGGCACTCTTAGCTATTGGTGGTGGTCTGACGTTATTTGGTTTTGTTGGTGATGCGTATCAAAGTTTAGGTATACCGATGACCGCGGCGGAAGTTGCACCAATCCCGGCAAAACTTGGTGGTGTTCTTGCGATGTTTGGTTCGATTGGGTTGCTTATTGTACTGCCTTGGCTGGATAATCATCCTTTACGCAGTGCGCGATTCCGCCCATGGTTTAAATTCTTCCTTCTAGCCTTTACATTCAGTGTTTTTGTGCTGGGTTATGCTGGATCTCAACCTGCCGATAAGGTCTACTTATCGACGTGTTTAGGTGATTCTCATCTTTGTGAAGAGCTTGCACACGGGCATGAATTGCATCTGAAGGAAGGGCAAAAAGCACCTGTTGAGCTAAAGTTTGATAATACGATGTTGGCGCAGGCTTTCACCGGTTTCTACTTTGCTTTCTTGGTTATTATTCTGCCACTTCTTAGTCGTTTCGAAAAGGGGCGCGCTGTACCAGCCTCTATTCATGAAGCGGTTTTGGCAAAAAATTCAAAAGCAGGAGCATAACGTAATGTTAGTTAGAACTTTTTTATCTGCGATTATCATTGGGGTGACACCTGTCTCTGCGGTTTTTGCTGCTGGCGGTGATGGTCCGGCTATTCCTTCTCAGGAGTGGAGCTTTAACGGGGCGTTCGGAACTTATGACAAAGCAGCAATGCAGCGTGGTTATAAGATCTATCGTGAAGTTTGCGCGGCATGTCACTCTATGAAGCGTGTCGCATTTCGTAATCTTGATGCGTTAGGCTATGACGAAGCGCAAATCAAAAACATTGCGAGAGAGTATACGGTTGAAGATGGGCCGAATGATGAGGGCGATATGTTTGAACGTCCGGCATTGCCAAGTGATCGTTTCGTTTCGCCTTTTGAAAACGATAATGCCGCAAAATTTGCAAATGGTGGGGCATTACCACCTGATTTGTCTTTGATTACAAAGGCACGTGCAAATGGACCGAATTATGTTTATGCGTTACTGACAGGCTATGAAGCGCATGCACCGCATGGTGAAGACCTTGCAGTGGGGCAACATTGGAACACGTATTTTCCGGGGCACAAAATATCTATGGCACCGCCATTGAGTGATGAGCAGGTTGGCTATGAAGATGGAACACCGGAAACATTAGAGCAATATTCCCACGATCTTGTGCAATTTCTGACATGGGCCGCTGATCCTTATATGGAAGAGCGCAAAAAAATGGGCTTTCGTGTAATTATATTCCTTCTTGTCTTTGCTGGTATTATGTATGCGGTGAAGAAGAAGATCTGGGCAGACGTGCATTAAAAATTTCTGGTTCAGTGGACTGTTGAATTGATATATTAAACACACTCTGATTCGTCAGGGTGTGTTTTTCTATAGTGAGGGGCGATACCAATGCGTGATACGAAACAAGAAATCTTGAAGTTTTGGTTTGAGGAAACTGCACCTCAGCAATGGTTTCAAAAGAATGAGGCATTTGACACCGAAATTACAGAACGTTTTCATGTGACGTATGATATGGCGCGAAAAGATCTATGTGCGAGTTGGACACGTGATGCGGATGGGGTTTTGGCTTTATGTCTTGTGTTGGATCAATTTCCTCGTAACATGTTTCGTGATTCGCCTAAGGCCTATGAAACAGATGCGAAGGTTCTGCTTATTGTTAAAGAGGCCTTGCATAAGGGCTTTGATTCACTTCTTTCTCCTGTAAAACGCAGATTTATTTATATGCCGTTTATGCATAGTGAAGATTTGACAGAACAAAAGCGTGCTGTGTCCTTGTTTGCAACGATGCAAGATGATGACCCTTTATCATATGATTACGCGATAAAGCATATGGAAGTTATTGAAAAATTTGGACGTTTCCCACATCGTAATGAGGTTCTCGGGCGTGTAAGCTCGGCAGAGGAAATGGATTATCTTGCATTACCCGGGGCAGGGTTCTAAAAGGTTGTCGAATCGGTTTTGATTCCTCAAATACTTTAAGAGTAGTTGATAAGTATTTGAATAATTATACATAAAAAAATAACATTGCTTTTCCACAAAAAAATACCTTATCCTATATATATAGTCTTTTTTTAATACCTTATGGAGGATCGCAATGTCTGTTACTGCGGAAAATCATGTTCATCCAAATTCACGAATTGAGGCACTACGTGTAAAACATGCTGAGTTATCACGAAAAGTTGAATCAGAGCAAAGAGACTTATCTACCTCGGATTACTACTTAAATCAGTTAAAGAAACAAAAACTTCTCATCAAAGAAGAAATTCAAGACGAAGAGAAAAGAGCTGTGTAGCAGCTGATAAGTAAGATTAAAGTAAGCGAAAAAAAAGTCAGGGAATTCCCCTGACTTTTTATATTATCTCTCGATATATGATTATTCGGAAGAGTCTGAAGAGCTTTCAGGTAAGAAGTTTGAGAAGTCAAAACCACCAGTGTTTTTCTCTTCATCGCTTTCTACTTGATGTTCTTTTGCCAGCTCGGCTTCACGTTGTGCTTTCACTGTTTCAGGATCTTTACCTGCCGCTCTTAAAGCTTTTTGATAGGTGTTTTCAAATTCCTGATATGTACACAAACCTAATTCCGCAGGATGGCGTGGGCGAAGATTCGGTGTGTTCGGGTGAGAACGCTCACGTATTGAACCGATTGTTGGTTTCGTGGTTCCAACAAGCTTACAAATTTGTGCGTCTGTGATATCTGAGTAGTTCTTCAGAATATATGCAATTGCATCTGGTTTATCTCCGCGTTTAGAAACAGGAGTATAGCGAGGGCCTTTAGAGCGCGCCTTAACCGTTGGAAGGTCACGTTTCGCAACCTTTAGAGATTTACCCGGATCAGATTCACAGCGATCCAATTCTGCCTGAGTGAGTTCGCCATGATCTATGGGGTCGCGACCAACAAGGCCTTTACCGATTTCTTCATTTGCAAGAGCTTCAACTTCAATCTCTGTAATGCCTGTGAATTCGGCAATTTGTTTAAATGTTAACGCTGTGTTTTCAATTAACCAAACAGAAGTCGCTTTCGGCATAAGCAATGAAGTGCTTTGTGCGGCGGCCTGTGCCATTTTTTATCTCCTTAAGATCGTTTTCAATACATAAAAGGGCATCCGAACCTGTCCCTTGGTTCAATGCGATTTTTATACAAAATATATAGGGAACGGGAAGGAATATAAGACATCTTAACGCAGAATACCAGCTTTTTTTCTGCCATGGAAATGGGGATAGTATTTGCTTTTATGCAGGAACAATTTTAATCTTTTTACGCTATAATGAAAACCATCCATAAAGGGAGTAGAGTGAAGGATGTTTGACGATGATTTGCCAAAGCCTAAAACATTTGAATTCCCACGTAATCTTGAGAACATGTCTATTTCAGATTTAAATGATTATATTTCTGCGCTGAGAGAGGAAATACAACGTGTTGAAGTTGATATAGATCGCAAGAAAAAGTCTCAAGAGTCCGCTCATTCTGTATTTAAGTAAAAGTAAGGAAAAACATGCGAATAGAAGAAGATGTTAAACTTGATTTTAAAGATGTCCTGATCCGTCCGAAGCGCTCTACATTGCGTTCGCGTAAGGATGTGGATATTACACGTCAATACGATTTCAAGTGGAGCGGACGCAAATATGATGGTGTGCCGATTATTGCGGCGAATATGGACGGGGTCGGCACGTTTGAGATGGCCAAGGCGTTCACACAGGCTCAAAGTGGTATGAGTGTTGCGCTGCATAAGCATTACTCTCTTGATCAGCTTATAGAATACTTTGACCACAATGATGCTGCTCCAACTTGGTATAGTATTGGTATGGTGAAGGATGATCAGGAAAAATTGACAGAATTTCTAAAGCGCCGTCCTGGAAAAATTGAAAAAATATGCCTTGATGTCGCAAACGGATATAGCGAGCACTTTGTTGACTTTGTTAAGCAAACACGTGAGCAGGCACCTGATATTACCATTATGGCCGGTAACGTTGTCACCGGTGAAATGGTTGAAGAGCTTATTCTGGCAGGTGTTGATGTTGTGAAAGTCGGGATTGGCCCGGGAAGTGTTTGTACAACCCGTAAAATGACGGGCGTTGGTTACCCCCAGCTTTCTGCGATTATAGAATGTGCTGATGCTGCGCATGGGCTTGGTGGATTGATCTGTGCAGATGGTGGATGTACTGTGCCGGGTGATATTGCAAAGGCATTCGGAGCAGGGGCAGACTTTATTATGCTTGGCGGAATGTTGGCTGGTCATGATCAGTCTGAGATGAACATTATTGAAGAGAACGGAAAGAAGTTCGTAACCTTTTACGGGATGAGTAGTGATACCGCGATGACAAAGCATAAAGGCGGTGTTGCCGAATATCGAGCCAGTGAAGGTAAAACAGTAAAGCTTCCGTATCGTGGTGATGTCTCTGTGACTTTGCAGGATATTCTAGGGGGCGTGCGTTCTGCATGTACTTATGTCGGGGCAACACGTTTAAAAGAGCTGTCTAAGCGCACGACTTTTATTCGTGTAACGCAACAAATTAATAATGTATTTGGTTCTCAATAGGTTTTTTTGAACATTTTATACATGTTTTGTGTATTGTTGAATGGTTGCCACAATATTGTCACATTTTAACTTGTCGATCTTCTTGCACGCTGTTCGACAAATGGATAGAGTGGCGGCTTAAATGACGGTACAGACTTACTTATATAGTTAATGGAGCATATTTTTTATGGATGAAATTCAAACACGGTTGCAGGAAACCTCTCAGAATTGTTTGGCTGCTTATAACGAATGGGTCGGTCAAAAACAGGATTCTAAAGCGCAAGAAGGGCTGGGTTCGGCTATTCATGAATTGCGTAAAGTTTCCTCACGTTTGGAAATTGAATTGGCAATTAGTGAGCGTGATCAAATGACGTCTAAGCCTCTGCCAATTCCTGCGCATCGTGCAAATAATAAAAAGGGAAATGGCGCGCCTGCTGATGCAAGTGATAATGGCGATGGACAGCCAATTATCCAAAAGGCCGGAGGTAAACGCCGCCGTACACCACGTAAACCTCAAAAGCCTGAAGGATCAGGTGAATAGGATTACCAATTAAGACCTATCTTTTTTCTTGCGAAGCGCGGCAAATTCATCCGCGCTTTTTGCCTTCATAAAGATATTGGTCTTTTTCTCAATTGAAAGAGAAATGGGAATTGTTGGCAAATTTTGCGCACGTAGCTGCTTTATCTCTTCAATACGTTTCTTCAAATCCGGGTTGTTTTTGTCTTGGGACAGGCAAAAGCCAGCATTGCCCTTTGTATATTCATGACCACAATAGATTAATGTATCATCGGGTAGGGATTTTATTTTCTGAAATGAAGCAAACATATCTGCGGCGGTGCCCTCAAACAGGCGTCCACATCCCATGGAAAATACGCTATCTCCTGTGAAGACGACTTGAGATGCCGGAAAGTAGAAGCATATTCCACCAATGGTATGCCCCGGTGTTTCAATGATGTGTATCTTTTGATCGCCTAAAGTAAAAACATCCTCGTCATGTAAGGGGATATCAACATGTCCTACTTTTTTTACTTCCTTTGCCGGTGCAACAACTTGTAGGTCATAACGCTTGCGCAAGGCGGGGTTACCATCAACATGATCCCAATGATGATGTGTGTTTAGGATGTAGTTGAGTGTTAAGCCCCTTTGATCCAACACGTCAATAACGGGTTCTGCTTCTCCAGGGTCAATGACGGCGGTTGTCCCGTCTGGTGTCTGAATGAGATAGGCGTAGTTATCACTATAGACAGGTATAATATCAATCTTGATCATGATGTTTTATCTCCTGTCTTTATTTCTGTCGTTCCCAAAGCTTCGGCAAGGCTGTTCTTTGCGCTGCCGGGGCGTAAGGGCTTTTGTTGTGATTTATGAGGTGCCCAGCCTAACAAGAAAATCACCTCAAATGATGCGCAGATACGTCCGTCTGCCTCGGCATAGCGTTCATGGTATAATTCTGCCACGCGCATAAAGAATTGTTTATTCACTGGGGTTTTAGAGCGTTTTAATATTGTGTTGCTTTCTCCCATGCCTTTTATATCATGCAATAACTTAAAAATATTGTCATAAGTAACTGTTATTATTTCCGAATCTATAACTGGCAGGTTGTATCCTGCACGGAATAAAAGGTCGCCCATTTGTGGCTTATCTGCAAATGGAGAGATACGCGGGCTAATACCGTTATAGAGGGAAAGCTCCACATCTGTCATAACGGTGCGCAATTCATGAAGTGTTTCACCACCGAATAATGATGCGATAAATAGTCCATCTTCTTTTAGGGACTGACGTATCTGGAGCAGTGCCCCGGGTAAATCATTCACAGTGTGTAGTGTAAGGTTGCTTGTTACCAAGTTGAGGCTTTGGGGGGCAATTGGTAAAAACTCTTCTGAAGCCTGTATATATGGGCCGGATTGGGGGGCGGTCTGTTGCGTTAGATCGGTAACAAACAAATCGCGTATTTTTTCATGTTTATTTGAGATTGGGCAACGTGCACCGATATTGAGTGCGGTTTCAAAAGTACGGTTCACATCCATAAGCCGATCATGAATCTGATTGCGACTCCATTGAAAGAGAAAATCATGGTTTGAAAAATTGGTTAAGCACTTTTCTCTGCGTTTTTTTACCAGATCCCGGTCAAAAATCAGAATATCGTTATGCGCTTGAGGTGGTTTCTGTTCTACCATTCTTCAGGATGTGGTTTGTTGTCTTGTTCTTCTTCCAAAGCTTGCCTGAGTTCCTCGATTTCAGACTCAAAATCTTCAATGAGGTTAAGGTCCAGATGCTTTGCTGCTTCTTTTTTGTTATTCTCGCCTTCAGAGATATCGACTGTATTATCAATGCCTTCATCAGGTTTTTTATTCTTCTTATTTTCTTCTTCGAGACTCTCAGGATCATTATTGTGTTCGTTATCTAATTGATCCTCTCCGCTCTTTGCAACTAAGCCAAGGCGGCGTTTTTTTCTTTTTTCTTTTTTCTTTTTTTCTTTTAATTTTGGTTTTTTGTCTTCCAAGGCAGGCTGTACCGTTTTTTGTTTTGCTTCGGCATTAATGTCTTCCGGCGTTGGGGTATCAATAACATTAAATTCTTTGGTCGGTGTCGGCGCGACAGAGGCAGGCATAGACCAATCGGGCTGCGCTGTTTTGAAGATATCATCCAGAATGATTTTCACGTCACGCTTTGCTTGTAGTTTCATATGTTCAGGCAAGTAGCGATACGCCCGCGCCAGCGTTGTCATGAAATGTTGTTCTTTCGATATGCTTTTCCAAAGAAGCATATATTGGTAAACAGGCATAAAACGTGTATTCGGATCGGTAAATGTCTTTGGTGGGGCAACGATTGCAAATGGATGGATACGTTGCGGGGTTATACCGACATGACTGAAATAGCTTTCCCCAAGTTTTAAGACCATGTTGGGTGTAACACCAAATTTCTCTGCTATAAATTGCTTTAGCATTTTATAGTTTTTGATTTCTTTGGGAATATTGTATTGCGGGGCGCTGACACTTAACCCATTGCCTTCAAAACGTTGCGGGATCGGCATGTGTTTAACTGAAAAGCCAGCGTGAATGTCGCCTTTTTCACTTTTGGTAAGTGGAAGAATAACGGCGGTATTAATTGTCTTTTCATCGGACAAGACAAAATCAACATGTTCGGATGATAAGCCGGTGCGTCCACCCTGACTCTGGCCTTCTTCAACAAAGATGGAATTGACGGTGCGTAATTGACCTGCTGCACCTTTTACCTCTTTAAAACGTTTATCATTATTGCTCGATTTCCTAAGGAACTCACGTACTTTAAAACTCTGAGTGATTTCACCTGATGCAATATTAATATCTTTGCTGATCCAGTTTTCCGCCTTTATATCAAGATGTTGCATAAGGGATAGGATTTGAAGTTCCAATCTCGAATTCGGAATAAGTCCCACGGTAATGGCATCCAAAACAGTTTGTGCATTGAACTCACGGATGACACCTTTTTCACGGAATTTATGTGTTTCGAGGATGGTGTTTTTGGGCGCTAAAACCTTTTTCCCGCCATCAACACTGATGTAGTAACTATGTACGCGCTCATCAATATAATTCGGGTCGGGATAGTAGGATGGACCTGCTTCGATGGTGGCGTCTCTTTTTGTTTTTAGCCCCAAGTATGATTTTGCAAATTCATTAGAGTTCTCCTCTGTGATCTCATCAAGCTTAAGAATATTGTTATAATCCGTTGAGATGGCCTCCAACATGTGACCAGACCATTCCCGACCGTCAATATTCAATCCGCTGCGGCGTACGGCGTTTGTAATACCACGCACCACGCCATCATGAAGGAAAATATAAAGCCTCCCTTCGTCACTGATGCGATAGGGAAGGATTTCTGCAATTTCTTTGCTACGTGTGACAACATCAACGAGTGTTCCATCCTTTTGGTTTCGCAGCGTTTTTATGTCGAGTATCCCGTTCTCTTCGGGCGTGATCCTGCGCTCTTTAACGCTTAGGCTTGCGCGTTCGGGTTGCTTTCTCGCAACCGCGATGAAGCTTGTTGGTGGATCTCCAAGCTGATCTCCGGCATTGCTGATCAGGCGGAAATGCCCTTCAAAGTTTTTGCGGATATAATCTTCATCCCAATGGGAGGCCGAGTATTGCACGCGTGCACCAAGTGCCCTGAGTTCCCGTTTGAAATCTGATTCTGTGTAGAATGTGTATTCGAAGGGAAGGTGGCTTTCCCATATATCACGATTGTCTTTGCGCATAATAAATTCATATGCCCATTTATACGGCAAACGGAAAAGTCGTGTACGTGGGAAACGTGGGGGCAGCTCTTCTAAAAAGAAGCCACCGCATCCCGGATCTTGTTTGGGTCTTGCATGTTCGGAATACCAGACAAGAAGGTCGGCTTCACAAAGCTCTGACAACTCTTCTCCTGCGCTGTCTTCGTCATGCATTTCCAATAAAACGAATGTGCCCTCAGGCGGTTTCGCATAGTCACGTATGAACATTGTTCCGTCATTTTTGAGCATGCTAAATTGCTTGCGCAGTGTGTCGCTGACGATACGTTCATTATATCGGGCATTCGAAAAAACCTGATGCAGAGTGAATGAATTGATAATGGCATCAAGAGATTCTGAGTCGTATAGATCTCCTGAGATGTCTCCGACCTTGAATTCCAGATTATGGAGTTGGAATTTTTCTTTGGCTTCGCGAATGGTTTTCTTACTTTTATCTACACCGATGAATCTAATACTTGGATTCAAGGCGGCCATTGTATAGGTCCGTGCTCCACTACCGCAGCCCATATCCAGCACTTTTGCACCATCGTCCAATAAAAGATGGGATAGAGTAAACCACGCCTCTCTGACATCGCTATAGGGGATATCTTGAAGAAGATAGTTTCTTTCTTCAATATACTCGATTGCTTGCTTAGTGTTTTGAGTCTTATCAGCCATTCACATATAATTCTATAGTCATCTGGCAGGTAATCATACCAGACTGAAACCGATGCATCATACAGTGAACAAGTCTTTGATTGCAAAACTATTTGTTGAAAAACTTACGGTTCCTGTTCACTATATCCCTTATGCAAAGGATTTTAGACCAAGGCCGCAGGCGTATTATACAGATTGTTGATACGGTTTTGCCGCCTCGCTGTCCGGTAACCGGTGATATTGTTGAGGCACAAGGTACAATATCTGCAAAGGCTTGGACCGGGATTGAATTTGTTTCCTCTCCATATTGTATGCGCTGTGGGGTGCCTCTCTATACAGGGCATCAAGAAGAGGAATGCCTGAAATGTCTTGATTATCCGCCTGAATTTGATTCTGCGCGCACTGCGTTACGGTATAATGATGTTAGCCGTGATTTGATCTTGGGGTTCAAGCATGGTGATAAGACGCACATCGTCTCTAGTTTTGTGC
Organism: Alphaproteobacteria bacterium; assembly: GCA_050633505.1. Classification (GTDB taxonomy): domain Bacteria; phylum Pseudomonadota; class Alphaproteobacteria; order Micavibrionales; family Micavibrionaceae; genus UBA1672. The sequence goes on along the minus strand of JBOEGQ010000004.1, from coordinate 358,915 downwards.
CGTGGTTGACACGGGCAGGTGGTGTACTTTTTGAACGGGCAGATTATTTGATTCCGGTTCCACTTCATCCGTGGCGGCTTTTATCAAGACGTTATAATCAGGCCGCCATTATGTCTGCGGCCTTATCCAAGGCTTGCGGTGTTGAGGATTTACCATCGGCGCTCAGGCGGACACGCTCTACCGCATCTCAAGGGCATTTGGGGATGCAGGCGCGTGCGAAGAATGTTCGGAAAGCTTTTGATGTTGCCCCTGCTTATATAAAGCGATTATCAGGGAAATCTGTAATTCTTATTGATGATGTTTATACCAGTGGTGCAACTGTTAATGAATGTGCCAGAGTTTTAAAGGAGAACGGGGTTTCCCATGTTTACGTTCTTACCTTGGCGCGTGTGATTAAGGAGGATTAAAGGGATTCGCCCTGAGTAAGGCGCCCTTGGTCTAAAGACGGTGCCAGCCCGTGTTGCATTGCAATGGTTCTGATTGGGCCAAATCGATCAACGGCCTTTAAAACATTGCGGCGCAGGTCTTTTATAGGAGCCTTGGATGTTCTGACGATCTGATTCATGCTATCTACGCCCCATGTGCGAGTTTTTATATCAAGAGATCGCCGGCGTTCATAGTTCTTCAGTATGGCTTTTGCGCCATGATCTGATCCGACGCGTAATGCGTCTATAATGGTCTCGGCAAGTGCGGCGACATCACGTAGGGACAGGTTTAACCCTTGCGCCGTAATCGGGGACATGACATGTGCGGCTTCTGCAATTAATGCTGTACGCGGGGCAGTTAGGCATTCTGCTTTGATTGCACAAAGTGGCCAGCTTTGTGGTGGAGAGGCAAGGGTAATACCGCCTAAGATGTCATTGGTTTCTTGTTGCAGCGCGTGTTCGAATGCCTCTTTAGGAAGGGCGATTAAGGCATTCGATTTTTCTGTTTTTTCAACCCAAACGACACTGGATTGGTTGCCTTGCATCGGAACAAGGGCAAACGGTCCACCGGGGCGGTGGAATTCAGTTGAGCTATTATTATGGGATCTGGAATGATTAATGATGCAGGTTATGGCGCTTTGATCATAGTGTTTCTTTTTTACTTTTATGCCAGATATTTTACGAACAAGAGATTTCCGCCCATCTGCGCCGATCAAGAGGGGGGCTTTGACCTTTGTACCGTTATCCAGATTGGCGATAACGGATGTGCTTGAATGCTCTAAATCTTGGAGTGATGTTTCATGTATGACTATATTCTCTAAGGCGTTTAGATCTTCAAACAGACGTGCGCGTAAGAAGTCATTGGGAATGTTCATACTGAAATAATCCAGTCCGATATCAAATGAATCAAACTCTGATGTAATTGTGTCTTGTCCGGAGGCGCTATCGTCAATGATGCGCATCACGTTCATCTTTGTGCCGTATTTTTCAATAAAGTCATCCAGTCCAGCGCCACGCAATATGTTGAGTGAACTTTGCATCAAGGCTACAGTACGGCTTGATAGCTGCGTTTTGGATAAAGGCAAAGGTGGTTTTTGCTCAACAATATGGATGTTGAGGCCTTCTTTTCCTAAAAGCTTGGCAAGGGTTAATCCCGCAACGCCACCGCCGATAATTAAAAGATCTGCACTATATATTTTTTCTTTGCTCATGATATGATCCTTGATGAAACGACTATAGTTTCTAAACCTGTAAGTTCAAGGAAATACGAAAAAATGGCAAAAATAGAAATTTATACATGGACCACATGCCCATATTGTTTGCGGGCGAAGTCTTTATTGGATTCCAAAGGGGTGGAATATACAGAGCATAATATCACGGGTGATGATGCGGCGCGTACCAAAATGATTGCGCGTACCGGGGGGCCTAAATCTGTACCTCAGGTTTTTGTAAACGATATTCATTATGGCGGATGTGATGACATTCATGCGCTTGATAAAAAGGGAAAGCTAGACGGGATTTTGAATGGCTAATTCTTTGAGTGCTGCTTGTGTCCAAATGACAAGTGGCCCTGATATGAATGAAAACTTTGAAAACGCCGCGTCGCTTATACGTGATGCGGCGGCATCAGGTGCAACGTTTATTGCGACGCCTGAAAATACAGACTCCATTCGTTTTTGCGGAAAAGAAAAGCTATCGCAATCATTCTATGCTGATGACCATCCCGGTGTTCCGTATTTTTCGGCTTTGGCTAAAGAGCTTGAAGTCCATCTTCTTATCGGTTCTATGGCGGTGAAGGTCTCTGATGATAAAATAGCCAATCGTAGTTTCCTATTCACCCCAAACGGGTCTGTGCAGGTGACATATGATAAAATCCATTTATTTGAGGTTCAGCTTGAAACAGGTGAGGCCCATCGGGAGGCAGATATTTATGCGCAAGGACAAAACGCGACTGTTTCATCGATCAATTCTGATTTTACGCTGGGGTTAAGTATTTGTTACGATGTGCGTTTTGCCTATTTGTATCGTGATTTAGCCAAGACTGGTGCCAATATTTTATGTGTACCTGCGGCGTTCACTGTTCCGACGGGACAGGCGCATTGGGAAATATTATTGCGTACCCGCGCGATAGAAACCGGATGCTATGTTATCGCGCCTGCACAGGTTGGCACGCATGAGGGAGGGCGCAAGACATATGGGCATTCCTTAATTATTTCCCCATGGGGTGAGGTTTTGAGTGATGCAGGCGAAGGTGTCGGGTTTATTACGGCAAATTTGAATGTCGATGCGCTTAGTAAGGCGCGTTGTGCAATTGGTGCATTAAATCATGATCAGAATTATAATATACAACAGAATTAGTAAGCGGATTTAAAGACAATGAACGACCATAAGAATTGGAAAAAAGAAACTGTTTTGATGCATGCAGGGCGTAAGCCAGAAGATTATTTCGGTGTTGTAAATCCGCCGATTGCACGCACATCAACGATTTTATATGAGGACCTGGCGGCATATCTTGATCCAAAGACAAAATTTCGCTACGGGCGTGTGAATAACCCGCTTAGTGATGCATTTGAAGGGGCAATTGCCGAACTTGAAGGCGGGTATCACGCGGTTACTGCATCCAGTGGTTTGGCTGCCATTACGACAACGTTGCTCTCCTTCTTAAAGACTGGTGATCATGTCCTAATTGTTGATAGTTGTTATCCCCCGACGCGGTTTTTTGCCAATAAACAATTAAAATCTTATGGGGTGGATGTTGAATATTATGATCCGATGATTGGTGCGGGAATTGAGGGGCTGATTAAGGAGAATACGGCGTTGATCTATCTCGAATCCCCGGGGTCTGCAACGTTTGAGGTACAAGATGTCCCTGCGATTGTTCAGGTCGCCAAAAAGCATGACGTATTAACGGTGATGGATAATACATATTCAGCAGGGGTGTTGTTTAAGCCTTTATCCCATGGTGTAAATATTTCGGTGCAATCTGCAGCCAAATATTTAGGCGGGCATTCTGATGTGAATCTGGGCGTTGCCGTTGTTGATACGAAAGAACATTATAAAACCTTGAAAAACTGCGCGGTTAATTTGGGGGCGTGCGCAGGGGCAGAGGATTTGTATTTATCTATGCGTGGGTTGCGTACATTAGAAATGCGTTTGAAACACGCCGAGGAAAATATGCGCCCTGTGCTGGAATGGTTTAAAGGTCGTGATGAGGTGCAAACGCTTTATTGTCCTGCGTTGGAGGAAAACAAGGGGCATGAAATATGGAAACGCGACTTTACAGGCGTTAACGGTGTATTTGGCGTCTTATTTCATCCGAAATATAACTTTGATGATATTGCGCGTTTTGTCGATGCGCTTACACTCTTTCCTGTGGGAAGCAGTTGGGGTGGATATGAAAGCCTGATCCAGCCGCAAGATATGGATGCATATCGTTCTGACTGGGATAAAGATGGGGTATTTATCCGATTTCAGGTTGGAAATGAGAATCCGCAAGATCTTATTGAGGATTTGGCGCAGGGTATAAAGAATCTAAACGATTAAACCAAAATCAGGTTAGGTTTCCTACATTCACATCCAACGCATTTGCCAATGCTTTCATCGCGCGGATAGATCCGTCTTTTTTACCTGTTTCTATTTCAGTTAAATACGGGCGAGATATACCGGATGCCTCGGCCAAGTCAGCTTGCGTCATTTGACGGAACTTACGAATGATTTTAATCGGGTGCTCTTGCTGTGCGGATAATTGATCAAGGATCTCATCCGGTAGGGATGCATTATCGCCTGAGCTGGTCATTTCCCGATAATCATGTAACGGGACAAGAACATAAGGTTTCCCTTGGATATGTAGAAGGTCGTATTTCATAAAATTTCCCCTGTCAATCGCGACATTGTAACAGAAATATGACACGAATCTATGCTTAAATGACTGAGATCTAAAATCTTTTAGATAAGGTGAGGGAGCCAAAAATGCTCTCATCGTTTTGTGTACGGAATTCCTTAGTTCTATAATTCAGTGTATAGGATAATCTGTAATCTCCATACGATAGTGCCGCCCCTGCACTTAGGTCTCCGACAAGGTTGTTTTTATCAACGCTATGGCTGTTTGAGAATGTATTACCGTCCAAAAATATATCCCTGCCAACGAGGCGTCCTTCGACACCGGCAAAAATCTGCCAATTTATTTTGTCTTCTCTTTCCAAGAACACGCCCGTTCCGGGAATGGAGGGGGCAACACGTTGCGGGGTATCTTGGAATTTTGATGATCCTAAGACTGCTGTGGCTCCTATCCCGGCATGTGTACGAATATTTCCGATTGTTGCGGATATGTGCGGTTCAATCCGCGCGTTGAACAAATTGGTTTCATACATGATTGCGGCGGGGATACGGCGTTGCCATGACAGGGTAAATCCGGGTTCAAAATCAAGTTGATTGTCCCATCCCTTTGGATCGGGGGAGTCTGTTATATGACTGTGAATAAACCGTTGTATCGGCTTTCCCAATGCGGGAGAGCCAACCACACCAAGGGTCAGTTCAACCTCATCAATATGCATTGGGTTCTTGCCGTTATCGGTTAAATTAATTAGGCCGATTGTGCCATATAGAAAAGCCGCCCAAGGCCGGTCATCCTGCGGTTGATAGGCAATTTTTATATCATCTGGCGTATATAGATTCTGTCCGATCGCATAATACGTGCCTGTTCTTTTATTCACTTTAAAGGTTGGGATTTGTTCTGCAATTTTATAGGCAATATCCGGTGCTTTGGTTTTGTCATTAAACCATGTGGCGCGAACACCACTTGTGTAGAAATGATCCGTTCCATTGCCAAATTTATCATTTTCAACAGATAAGGTGAGATAACTGCCATGGTCTTCGGGCATTTTGTCTTGTGCGTTAGCATATGCCGATGGAATGCATATTCCCAAGAGACTGAGCGCGATGTATTTATTCATTTAATTTCAGACCTATTTTATCCTGCTCTTTGTATGACTTCTTTTCTACCTTTTGCCAAGAAATTATGCTAGAGCATGATGCATGAGTATTACGAATTTTTACGAACATAAATCACAGGCACAACAGCCACGGCAGTTGGTGATTATGTTGCATGGTGTCGGGTCGAATGGGCGCGATTTAATTTCACTTGCCCCGTATTTGGCACAATATGTTCCTGATGCGCATTTCATATCACCGGATGCGCCGTTTGCATGTGATATGGTGCCTGCAGGATATCCAGATTCTTATCAGTGGTTTTCACTACAAGATCGCGATCCACATGTGATGTTACGTGGTGTAGAATCAGTATTCCCTTTGGTTGAAGAGTTCATTAAACAGCAGGCAGAGCGTTTGGAAATCCCCCTTGATAAGGTTGCTTTATTGGGGTTTTCTCAAGGTACAATGACCAGTTTATATACCGCGCCTTGTTTGGAAAATAAGATTGCAGGTGTTCTTGGATATTCCGGAGCGCTTCTTTGGGATAATGCGCAAAATTCAAACGATATTAAGCATGCAATGCCTATTCATCTTATCCATGGTGAGGCAGATGATGTCGTTCCGGTGCAGGCATGGGATCTTGCGCAAAATACGTTAAAGGATCATGGTTTTACGGTGAGTGGTCATACAACACCCGGATTAACGCATTCTATTGACCAAAACGGTATTGAAAGCGGAGGAGCTTTTCTAAAGAAGATATTGGTTTAAACCATAAGGGCGGCGTATATGGTGGACGATAAAATATATAAACTTGATCAGAACGGGGCATCATATAATGCCGTTTTACAAGTACATAAATCCGTTATTGGTATTACAAAAGAATTTACGAACGGTGCAAAAGGACTGTCTAAGCAAGACCTCGGACAGAAAATCACTGAATCTTTACAGAGTTTGGATGCGGGGCTTGTTCGTAAAACGGGGCTAAGCTCACCAGTTATTCAGGTGAAGGATACTGAACAACAGGCCTATCCCAGAGCGTATACACATACGCCTCAGGTTTATGCGACACAAATAAACGGGCAGTTAGATCTCTATATGTATTGTCCTGTCGGATATGATGGGACGAATTTCTCGCCTGATGACGCCTCTTTGATTACAGATGAGGGAGAACAACAAAAAATTGGCAATATGCTTTTTGCGGGCGGTTGGATGGATCCTATTTCATTTTATTCGTTAAAGCCTCAAGGGGTGGATGTTCCCGATAATTATCAGCGCCCAGATCAATTCGAAAATGCGCCATCTCATGCTAAGCTATGTTTTATCGCACAGGGTAGAACACTGGACATGATTGAGGAATATGAAGAACGCGCAATGTATCACAAACAGAACGTTGATTGCGTCATGGATGAAATTTGCCGAATCGTTGAGGCACATTTAAGCGAAGGCCTTCATGCACAACTTGATGAGGGAGAAAGCTTCTATATTAATAAAAGCCATAGCATAGCGCGGAATAAACAGGATGAAATTGAATTTTGTATATCTGTGTGTCGTGGTGGAGAAACGCAGATGATGCAGGCGGGGCAGAGCCTGACTTTAGAAGATAATCCATATTTCTGTGTAGAGGAAAAAGGCAAAGATTACCGTATTCTACCTAATATGGAGAGTAAGCAGGGGGGAAAGCTATTCTCTTTAATGCAAAAAATCCCTCCTGCGCCTCAAATTTCAGATTACCCTGAATTGATGGCGGATTTGCCATTTACACCCGGGCGCTTTGATGTATTGCTTGGGGTGAATGGAAAGGTTCCGCGTATTGATGAATTTGAAGGACATAAAATATTAATTTACAATACTGATACTGTCGAAAGAGGTGATTTTAATCCGCCTGATTCTGTGTATCTTCCTTCTTCTGTTTATCAGTGGCTAAATGCCGATAAGGAAGATGAAACGATGGGGATAGAACCTCCGCCTCAATCGGGTGCTTTGAGAGAAGAGCTTACGACACTTAATTATCAAATAGAATCGCCACAACAGCCTGTTTTGAAACAAAATGGGGATGAGCCGGAACTGTACTAATATAGTACTGGTTTGGTGTTTTATTGATTATTGCCCTGTATGCTTTTATGCGGCGCACAATTTTCTGCTTTATGTCAGATGTGTTCTGTAAGGTGCTGATAAACAAGTGATATATAGCAATTCTCACTTGTTGCGCTGCAAAAAATTGTGGAACGCAGCAAAGAAATATTATTTCGCATAAGCAGAATCATACGGAATTATGGTATACTATAGGTATTGAGCGCGAGGCTTGTTCGGCCTTTAAAGGTTTCTTCCAACCAGCAGGCCTCCGAAAGAAGGAGTATTTTGTTGTAACCGATGTTCTGTTGGTTGTGGTGAAATCGGTAAAGCGAGGAGTGTGTTTATGAGCGCAGCAATACCGTCTCTTGAGACGATGCCTTTAGATAGGTGCCATGCATTGATATTAAACGCGGATTTTAGGCCGTTAAGTTATTTTCCGTTATCTGTATGGTCTTGGCAGGATGCTGTTAAGGCCATTTTTAGAGGTAGCGTAAATGTCATATCGGAATATGACCGAACAATTCGGTCTCCGCATATGGAAATGAAATTACCATCTGTTTTGGCGCTAAAGGAATATGTTGCACCGACAAAAACACCTGCGTTTACAAGGTTTAACTTATTTTTACGTGACCGTTGGGAATGCCAATATTGCGGTGATGGGTTTAGGACACATGAATTGACATTTGATCATGTTATTCCCCGATCACGTGGAGGGAAAACCAATTGGGAGAATATTGTGGCTGCGTGCCGGTGTTGCAACTCGTACAAAGCTAATAAAATGCCGGAAGATATAGGGATGATCCCGTTAACCAAGCCAAGGCAGCCCAGCCTGTATGAGCTTCAGGATCGCGGTCGAAAATTCCCTCCAAACTTCTTGCATGAGAGTTGGGGGGATTTTCTTTATTGGGATAGTGAGCTGACCCATGAAGAATAGAAATTAAGATTTTTACAGAATTGGCATGCCACGGAAAGCGGTTTTCAAGGTCTGCCATCAACCAGCGTAAAAAGAAGGCCGAAGACATGGTGTTTTCGGAATACGGATTTTTGCGCATCGTGCAAAGAAAGGAGACTGATTATGTTTTCACATATCACTAATCTAGCACATTTACGTTCAACCACGCAGGCCCTTGGATTTTTCCTGTTTTATACGGTCTTATTGGTTGGGTTATCAACCTTCCTGGGCCACTATTTCGGTGTGTTGGGTATGGTGGATGGCACAGTGGGAACCTTTTTTGAAGGTAGTCACTGGCATACAATGGTCGGTACAGGATGGACCTTAATTCTATCTAGTATGATTTTGTCTGGTAAGAAACTTACAAATGATACGATGGCTGTTGTGATCGCATTTGTTGGTGCGTATCTGTCATATAAGGTTGATATCCTTCTTGGAATGGTCGTGGTTTCGTATTTAACCACACTTGAAAAAGGGAAGTAATCAAAGCCGTTAAAAGCTTTATTCGTTATCTGAAAGCCGGTGTTGTTGCATCGGCTTTTTGGTTGTTTGGAATGGGGTGGGGTGCTGAATTTACCAAAAACCCTTGACTTTCTGCGGGTTTCGCGTAAAAACGCACTATATTTTCATAATTTATTTTGGTGCGTATTATGTTTGATGATCTATTTGATTTCGGAAAAAAGCGAAGCTTAAAGCAATCTATTGGCTTTTTCATTTTTCACGGTGGTTTAGTTGTTGCAGTTTTATTGCTTATGAATCTTTTGGGGATTTCATAACAAAGACTGTAGATATTAAACACAATATACACAGCCCCATGCAAAACGGGATGTTGTAGTTTGCCATAGATAGACCAAATATTGGGTCTGACCATGGGATTTTGCTACAGTCGCCAAGAGGCGCGCTCATAATATTCTCAAGGATGCTTTGGTTTTTAGGTGCGTCTAGGTGAATTATCGCGCAACCTTCCACGGATGATTTCCACCAATGTTGTTCTACGCCTGTATGGTAAAAGGCGATGGCGCTGTTAAGGGCAAAGTTTATGGCGCTTAGAAGGAATAGGGCGACGGTCGTTCGTGCTTTTTTGTGCAAAACCATACCGATAATGCCGAATACAAGGCCAAGAGCAAAGGGATAGCGTTGGTATATACAAAGCCGGCACGGTTCTAAGTTGAGTATTCCCTCGGCAATGAAGGCGGCGGCCAGTGCGCCAAAACATAATAAAGTGATCAACGCGAAAACAATGCGTGGTGTTGATAATATTGTTTTGATCATGCGCCAAGACTTCCCTTTATGACATCCTTTATTATATCAATTCCTTCTGTTCCAAGGAACACAATAATCATGGTAAGGGCACAAACCCATGCAAAACCGATCACGGCACCAGCCAAAACGGCCAAACCATCACGATTGATCAGCCCAATCGCCATCAAGGCAATACCCAGGCTAGGCACCGTATTGGTCATGGGCAGGGGGACGCAAATTGTCAGTGCCATAATCAAGCCCAGTACACCAATAATATTGGATGAAATACCACGTGTCAGGAATTCCAAGCGTGGTTTGATGATTTTTTCTAACTTTTTAAACCAAGGCAGTGTCTTTTGGATAATGGCGCTCATGCTTTCGCGTTTTATGCCTTTTTGTTTTATCCAATTTGGTAACCATATTGAATGATATCCGATGGCTTGTTGCGCTGTTAGCAGGATAAGCGGGGAGGCCAGCAATATATTGATACCGGGAGGCACAGGGATAGGAAGCGCCATCGGTATAGACAGAATGAGAAGCAGAAAGCCAAAACCACGTTCGTGCAGATGCTCCACCAAATCGCCAATACTGACGGTTTGGTTGGTAAGCGTCTCATCGATTTCCTTGAATATATCTGAGATCGTTTTCATGCATATGAGATAGCAGTTTTATCTTTCCTTGACGAGACCCTATGGCAACTATTTCGTGATGGTTTCCTCATTGTCGACATCATTGTTCTGTGTGGGGATTATCCAACCACCGCCTAAGGCCTTATAAATGGCGATAAGCTGTAAGGCCGCGCTGATTTCGCTTTGTGCAAGGGTATCTTCGGCCTCCAAAAGGGTGGCTTCGGCACTTAGAACATCAATAAAGGCATCTACGCCGGCTTCGTAACGTTTACGGGCAAGAGTGGCTGCCTCTTTACTAAGGCGTGCGGCCTTTTGCAGGCGTGCGCGGCGCTCTTCTTCCTTTACAAAGTTGGTCATGGAGGTCTGTAAGTCTTCCAGTGCCTCTAATATGGTTTTTTCATAGGATGACAAGGCGGCTTGTGCACGGGCATCATTTTGACGTATGCGTGCCTTAACCCGACCAAAGTCAAAGGCAGCCCATGAAATGCTTGGACCTATATTTGAAACAAGAGCAGAAGAGCCAAAGTCAGATAAGTTTGTCGCGGCAAAGCCAAGATTACCGATCAGGCTAACTGATGGGAATTGATCGGCAACGGATATATTGTAATCTGCAATGCTGGCTTCTAGGTTTCTTTCTGCGCGTTGAATATCCGGACGGCGACGCAACAGATCTTTTACCTCTCCGACATTCACAACTTGTGGGACTGTTGGCAAGGCATGCGTTTCTGAAAGCTGTTCTTGTAAGGCGTCCGGTACTTGTCCGGTAAGAACCGATAAACGATTAATGTTTGATCGGATAGATGCCTCTAAAGAGGGAATGGTTGAGCGGGTTAATTCCAATTGGGTTTGCGCGCGAACAACATCGAGTTGAGAGTTCCTGCCTCCATTTGCGAGACGAACGCTTAAGTCATAAGTTTCATTTTGATTTCCCGCGTTGCGCTGTGCGATATCAAGGCGATATTGTAAACCACGAAGTTGTATATAGGTGCTGGCGACTTCTGCGAAAATAATAATGCGCATATCATGCATGTCTGCGACTGCGGCTTGCTCTCTGGCTTTTGCGGCATCAACGCCGGCGCTAACACGGCCAAACAGATCCAATTCCCATGAGGCATCAAGTCGCGCGTTATACAGTTCGGATGTACGATCATCCAGTGCGCCTGATGTTTCCTCGCTTGCTCTGGTATAGGTTGAATTTGCACTGGATCTTACGGTTGGAATATAATCGAACTGCGTTTCTTTTCTGAATGCACGCGCCTCTTTTAAATTCGCAACGGTAATTTCAATGTCTTTATTATGATGCGCGGCTTTAGAGATAAGTGTATTAAGCTGTTCATCATTTAGCTCTTGCCACCAGCTGATGATCGGGTCTTTTGTTTGAAAAGCCTCTCCATGATATTCTTTGGTCAACGTTGTGCCATCAACCCCGTCCGGTGATGATGGTGTGTTGTATTCTCTGGGAGATGCACAACCCGATAAGGAGAGTACACATACAGATGTTAAAAGAAGATATGAGATGTTACGCATTTTTTGTATCCTTTTGTATAATCTGTTCCGGCTTCTTTTTCCCAAATCCGGCAAGCTTACGACATAAAACGTAAAATACAGGTGTAAAGAGTAAGCCGAAGAATGTCACGCCTAACATACCGCTAAATACGGTAATACCAATGGCCTGACGCATTTCAAAACCTGCACCTGATGCAAATAGCAACGGAACAACGCCGAGAATGAATGAGAATGCTGTCATAAGAATAGGGCGCAAGCGTGTTTTTGATGCTTCGGTTGCCGCTTGCCATCTATCCATCTTGTTGTCGTCTTCGTTTTGCTTTGCAAATTCAACGATCAAAATTGCATTTTTCGACGCCAAGCCAACCAGAACGATCAAGCCAATCTGGGTTAGAATGTTATTATCCATTCCTACGATTAACAATCCTGCACCGGCAGAAAGCAAGCACATCGGAACAATCAGAATAATCGCAAGAGGCAGTGTCCAGCTTTCGTATTGCGCGGATAAGAGAAGGAACACGAACAATACCGCAAGGCAGAAGATCATAATGGCTGTATTGCCGGTTGCTTTCTCCTGGTAGGCGAGTTCTGTCCATTCATAGCTAAACCCTTCGGGCAGGACTTCTTCTGCAAGCTGTTCCATGCGCGCCAATGCTTCGCCTGAGCTGAACCCTAATGCGGTGTTACCACTCACCCCGGCAGAGGGGTATAGGTTGTAACGTGGTACACGAAGTGGCCCTGATGTATTTTCTACTGTTGCCAACGATCCGATCGGCACCATGTTCCCTTCACTGTTGCGCACACGCAGGCGCAGGATATCATCCTCAGTTAAGCGGTATGGGGCATCTGCCTGTGCGGTTACGCGGAATGTCCGACCCAAGAAGTTGAAGTCATTGACATAGGATGAACCGAGATTCACCTCTAATGCATTAAAGACGTTCTGAAGTGGTACTTTCAAGCGACGTGCACGTTCACGATCAATATCAAGATAGATCCGCGGAGTTGTTGTTTCAAAGAACGTATAGACAGATGTCGTTTCCGGTGCTTGGTTTGCTGCCATAGCAAGTGTCCATGCGGCTTGTTCCAGAGCAGGAAGCCCTTTACCTCCACGATCCTGAACCATCATTTTGAAACCACCGGCATTACCAAGGCCCGGAACCGGAGGTGGGGGTACGGTAATGATAAAGGCATCATCTATCGTGGATAAGGCCATGCGCATATCGTTAATGATGGCATCAAGATCACGACGCGTGCCTAGTGGCTTTAGAACTGTGAAGATAGCCCCGGCGTTACTTGCATTGGTGAATGTCGCACCTGAGAATCCTGTGAAGGCAACGGTGTCTTCAACATCAGGGATTTGCAAGAGCGCTTCGGTGGCTTTTTGAATAATGGCGTCTGTACGATCCAACGATGCGCCGGAGGGCAAATTGATCGCGGTAATAGTATAGCCCTGATCTTGAGGTGGGATAAAGCCGCCCGGGATCAAGGAATACTGGTATCCGGTCAGGGCAATTAAGCCCAGATAAAGGATAGAAATCAGTACGCCCATACGTACGATTTTGCTAACAATAAATCCATATCCATGAGAGAGCTTATCCATCATGGCATTGAATATCTGCGCCGGTTTAGAGAGTAATCCATTGCCACTTTCCTGCCCCATGTCTTTCATGAAAATAGATGCCATGGCAGGACTTAATGTTAGGGATACTATCGTTGATAGCATCGTCGCGGCCGCAATGGTTACCCCGAATTGTTTATAGAATTGACCGGTAATCCCTTCCATTAAAACGGTCGGAAGGAAAACAGCGACAAGAACCAAGCTGGTTGCGATCAATGCAGTACCGACTTCATCCATTGTTTCTTTGGTTGCCTTTTTAATTTCCATGCCTTTGCGGAGCTTCCGTTCAACATTCTCAACGACAACAATGGCGTCATCCACAACAATACCGATTGCGAGAATTAGGCCGAATAGTGAAAGCATATTTAAGGAATAGCCAAAAGCCAGCATAAGTCCAAATGTCCCGATAAGAGAAATCGGAATGGCAATCACGGGGATAATGGCTGTGCGCCAGCTTTGTAAAAAGACAATGATAACAAAAACAACAAATAACATGGCCAAGAAGAGAGTCGTAAAGACCTCATCAATTGATTGGGCGATATAGTTTGTCGGGTTGTAGACGACTTTATATTCCAGGTCTTGAGGGAATTCTTGTGCCATTTCATCCATGGCAGATAATGCCCGAGCGGCGGTTTCCAAGGCATTTGCACCGGGGCGCATGGTAAGCAATACACCGACAGATGGAGTCTTACCCAAATATCCACGTGTAACGTAATCACGTGCGCCAAGCTCAACACGGGCCACATCTTTTAACCGGACAAGTGCGCTGTTGTTTCCTGATTTAACGATAATATTTTCGAATTCGTTAACATCTGCAAGACGTCCTTGCGTTTGAACTGTTAGCTCAAAGGCATGTTGGGATGGGACAGGTGACTGGTTTAATGTACCACCGGCAACCTGAATATTCTGGCTGCGCACGGCATCAAGGACATCTTCGGTGGTCAGGTCAAGTGATGCCATTCGGTCAGGGTCAAGCCATAAGCGCATCGCGTATTCACTGGCACCGAATACTTGTGAGTTTCCAACACCATCAACACGTTTTAATCTGTCACTGATCTCCAAACTGGCGTAGTTCCCGATAAAATTCTGGTTATATGTGCCATTTGGTGAAAACAGGTTGATGACCATTAAAAAGTCAGGAGAGTTCTTGATCGTTGTAACACCAAGACGTCTTACCGGTTCTGGTAATCGTGGTTCTGCGGCGGCAACACGGTTTTGAACAAGCACCTGCGCGGTATCAATGTCTGTGCCGGGTCTGAATGTTATACTTAATGTCATACGACCATCATTCGTTGCCTGAGAAGACATATAAATCATGTTCTCAACACCGTTAATTTCTTGCTCTAGTGGTGTTGCAACGGTTTCTGCGATGGTTTCGGCATTTGCGCCCGGATATGCTGCGACGACCTGTACTTGCGGTGGTGCAATTTCAGGATATTGTGCAACAGGCAGGGCAAAGTATGCCAAGAGGCCAAAAATGACGATAAAACTGGATACCACGGCCGCAAAACGCGGGCGGTCAATGAAGAAATGTGCAAGTTTCATTATTTTGTCTCCTGCATTTCTTTAGCTGCGTTGGCATCAATTGGGGCAATAAGGGCGCCGGGTTGTACCATATGGAGGCCACCAACGATCATGCGGACATCTGTTTCAATACCGGACTTTACAATGCGTAAGCCATCTTCTGTTAAACCACCAAGGGTTATATAACTTCGAACAGCTTTATTTTCTGTATCCAGTGTATAGACGTATTTACGGGTTTGTTCCGTCCCGATGATGTGCGGAGGAACCAGCACGGCATCAATTGGTTTAGACATGGCAATGCGTAGACGGGCGAACAGTCCCGGCTCTAATATGCCATCTTTATTTTCGAATGTTGCGCGAACCTGAATTGTTCCCGTATCTGGGGCTAGTTCATTATCTAAAAAGTTGATTTGTCCTTCATGTAAGAACTTATCTTCATCTTGTAGCTTTGCAAATACAGGGTAGGGTGTACTACGATCGTCAGAAGCTTCTCCCTTTTCCCTTGCACGGATATAGCGCAACATGTCTGTTTCACTGCCTTCGAAATAAAATTCGATAGGAGATGTTGTAACCAGCGTAGTAAGTAGCGTCGCACCATCGTTTCCACCACTGATTAAGCTGCCGACTTCAACACGATTACGGCTGATACGGCCTGTGAAGGGGGCTTTAACTTCGGTGAATTCCAAATTTAATTTGGCATCTTCCAAATCGGCTTTTGCAATACGCATTTCCTGAAGGCGTTGGTCATAGTCTTCTTCGGAAATGGCCTTGGATGCGCGTAGGTTTCTTGCACGCTTGAATTCCTTATTGGCAAATTCAAATCGCGCTTGCGCACTGTCTAATGCAATTTTAAAGGGGCGCTGATCAATGACGAATAAGGCATCATCTTTTTGTACGATCTGTCCGTCTGTAAATTGAATGTTATCCAGATACCCACTAACCCGGGCGCGAATTTCAACACGCTGTGCGGCCTGAAAACGGCCGGTGAACTCATCCCATTCTGTTACTGTCCTTGATTGCGGGGTTTCAACACGTACGGGTATGCCATTGGCCATCATCATTGCCATAGGGTCTGCCTGCTGGTCTTTTGCGTCATTACATGCGGATAAAGGCACCGCGGCAATAAGCGCAAAAGCTATAATTTTCAGGTTCTTCATTGTCATCGTTCCGGCTTTCTAGTTATCTTTCGGGAGTCGTGGTTTTCTATTTTTTATAATGGTTTAAGTAAATCAATTGCATTTTGCAAGTCTATTGTTTTCTGTGAGGAGGTTATAGCCTGCATATCATTAATATGGTGGTACGGATATGCTCTGCAAATTCTTCATAGTCTTTGGCTTTATAAAATAAACCCTTGGCCGTGAAGTGCATAACGTCAGCAACTTTTCTGGGAGATAGTCCAGCATCTTTTTGAGATGGCAGGTCGTTATCCTCTAACACACGGGTAAAGATTTCGGTGAACTCTTCCATTTTTGTTTCACAAAGGTCACCAACCAGTGCGTCTGACTCTTCCATCACCTCTGCGGCATGGGGGGACGCTCTAAGGGTGGTAATGTACTCTCCACACCATATATCCATAATTTCAAACAGTTTGTCTTCTATATTTTCGGTGCTGTTTTTCGCTACATCACGGCATCTGGATAGGGAATGTTCAAATTCAGCCTCAAGAGCAGATTTAAATAGATTCTCTTTGTTTTTATATCGTTGATAAAGTGTTTGCCGCGATACGCCAACAGATTGGGCGATATCGTCCAATGATGTTTTTCTGTAGCCGTATCGAAGGAATACGTCAAAGGCACCGATCAATGTTTGGTCTGTTTCGTCCATGCTTACATAACTACCAATATTTACAAATATAGTAATTATTGTAAACCTGTGGAAATGCAGGAGTCAATAGGTAAAATAAACTTTCCTAATATTAGGGGGGTTACGCCGTTTTGACGCTCTCCAAAAATTCTGCAACTTTCTTCTGCAGGCTGTCTGTTTGGCTGCTTAATTCATTGGAGGCATTCAAAACGTCATTGGCCGCACTTCCTGTTGTTTGGGCGGCTTCGTTTACATTGCTCACATTACCGTTGAGCTCTTGCATATTGGCCGCAGAGGTCTGGGTATTACGGGTAATTTCTCCGGTCGTTGCATTTTGTTCTTCAATGGCTGCGGCAATTGCGGAGGCTGATGTGTCAACCTCACGGATTTTTTTATCAATGTTTTTAATCGCCTCAACTGCACCTCGAACCTCGTCTTGTACTTGTTGGACTTCTTCTGCGATTTGCTCTGTTGCTTTTGATGTTTCACTGGCTAGGGATTTTACCTCGTTTGCCACAACGGCAAAGCCTTTACCGGCTTCTCCGGCTCTGGCAGATTCAATAGTTGCGTTAAGTGCCAGAAGATTTGTTTGCTCGGCAATATCTTGGATAAGGTTAACGACATCCCCAATTTTTTCTGATGCAACGAGTAAGCCTTCAATCTGTTTGGACGCTTTATCGACGTCATCCGTTGCGGTTGTCGCGGCTTGGCTGGTATTTTGCACTTGCTGGCTTAATTCGCGAATAGATGCACTAAGCTCTTCTGAGGCACTGGCAACGGTTTGAATGTTTTCCGATGTTGATGCCGATGCATGAGACATGGCGGATGATTGCTCTGTTGTTCTTTCAGCGATGCTGGACATGGATTGTGCTGTTGAGCTCAATTCTGTTGATGCGGCGGATAGGGTGGCGACAAGTTCTGAAATATCAGTTTCAAAAACAGATGTAAGCATTTCAAGATTTTTACCACGCTCTAGCTGTAATTCTTGCTCTTTTTTCTGCGCTTCTTCCATGCGGTTTGCCTCTATACGGTTTTGCTTGAACACTTCTAAGGCGCGTGCCATGTCTCCAATCTCATCTTGGCGGTTGCTCTCTGATATTTCTACGGTTGTGTCCCCCTGTGATAGCATTTCCATAGATTCTGTAATGGTGGAAATGGGCTGTGTAATCATGCGAGCCAAAAACATACCAAATGCGACAATAATTGCTGCTAGGGCGAGCATGGTAAGCAGGGCGTGATTACGCATAGTGATGACAGGGCTAAGCATTTCAGATTCATCGATCTCTGCGAGGACAACCCATTTTGTTCCAAGAAATTCGAATGGTGTGTAGGCCGAAACAACGTTAATTCCACGATAATCCGGAACAATATCCACGCCACTTTCACCTTTTAAGGCAGCTTGCACCGTTTTTCCATCAACGCTGGTTTCTAAAATGGTGGATTCCTTGGAAAAACGAGAATCGCTGCGCATTAAATGGTCTTCTCCAACGATATATG
Organism: Alphaproteobacteria bacterium; assembly: GCA_050633505.1. Taxonomy (GTDB): domain Bacteria; phylum Pseudomonadota; class Alphaproteobacteria; order Micavibrionales; family Micavibrionaceae; genus UBA1672. The sequence goes on along the minus strand of JBOEGQ010000004.1, from coordinate 340,717 downwards.
TTTCGCCGGATTTTCCCATGCCTGCTGCGGCTTGCATAATATCGTTAATGCGGCCAATCGGCATTTGAAATACTAAAACACCTTGCATTCTGCCGTGCTCGTTGATCACTGGTGTGGAGATAAAGCTGGCTGGTACCTCGTTGCTTGGTGCATAGGAGCGAAAATCATAGAAAAACTTCTGTCCGGCTTTACCGCTTTTTCGTGCTGCGCGGTAAACATTACCCAGATCTGTCTTCTTCCATTTACCGGTATTAATGTTTGTGGCGTAATCAGCTTCTTTAAACACACTGTAAACAAGGTTGCCATTCAGATCGAATAGGAAAATGTCGTAGTATTCACGAGAATAAAGGAAGGAGCGGAACCATGGGTGATATTGCGCATGAGCCTGTGAGTAGGGTGATCCATCGCTGGCGTAATCAAGCTTTTCCTTCTCGCCTCCTTTGTGTGTGTTTTCTGTGATGTATAGTCTTTGTAGGATTTTTGTTTGATCGCCATGAAAGCCAAGTGCATCCCATCCTTCTTCAAATGCGATAAGGGCATCTAACGTGAACGGGTTGGATGCGACAGAGGTCAGGTCTTCTTCAATGGAGCCAAGGTAGTCGCCAAGCTGTTTTTTGCGCGTTTCTTTTAAGGCAATCAATTTTGCCTGTTCGCCATGAATGACGGCTTCTTTTGCTTCTATGTAAGACAGTGCGCCGATCATTGACGCGGAAATAATGGCGCAGGCAACAATGATAACAGGCAGTTTTTTTGAAATTTTGATTGTGTCTAAAAAGCGCATTCCTTGGCTCCGTGTGATTTTAGGTTTTAGTGGTTACGCAGGAGGTGCACAATATATGTGCGGAGTGGTGGCCTAATGGATACCGAATTCGGCGGTGATTCCAAATACGATGCGGGCATCGCACCCATCGGCACATTCGCTTGGTTCATCCAGATCCGTGTCATGATACGTGACGGAGAAGTTAAGATTTTTCCAGTCATAACCTAATGAAGCATTCCAGTCTGTATAGTCATCTGTCCCGAATGCTGCGTTATCATCAATTGCCTGATGGCCAACACCACCGCTTAATGTGAAGTTACGGGGAAGCGGAACGTCAACACCAAGATGTGTGTAGAATGAGTCGCCACTGCTTCCGAAATAATCTGGCGAATAATTCACCCCTACAGATGCGCTGGCAACGTCGAAATTATAGCCTACTGAGCCGTAAACCTCCCAGAAGTCATAGTCCAGCGAACTGTCTGCGCCCGGATAGGCATAGTATAGGCCGCCAATATCATAGGATATATTCTCATATTCACCTGCATATCCGGCATAAAGGTCAATCTCTATGCTGGCTTCATCATCGTCGTTGAAATCAACGCTGGAGGCCCATGCACCTGCATAGAGGCCTGTTGTGTGGCCGACATCAAATCCGCCCTGAATGGCAAAGTTTTCATCGGATTGGCTGATGCCACGGAAAACATAATCACTTACAATTCCAGTATTGGCGGAGACTTCAAAGTCACTGCTTTCTTGAGCATGGCTGTAATTTCCTGTCGTACATAGTCCTAAAATCAACGCAGTTACTTTGAATGTGTGTTTCATAATACCAACCTTTTTTGAAACGTTATATTTCTAAAAGACACAGTATAAGCTCTTAAAAATACTTTAGAATAGCAAATAGTTGTTCTGGTTTCTTATGTATGCAGTTTTACTTTTGAGTGTTCGAGTTGTGTTTGTGGTGTTATTACTTGGTCGTTATTTGTTATGCAGCTATTTTTAGGCCGATTACACCAGTAACGATAAGTAGAGCAGACATTAATCGTAGGGTATTGAGTGCGTCACCGAATAAGATGACGCCAAGGGTAAATGTTCCTACCGCACCTATGCCTGTCCATACGGCATAAGCGGTGCCAATGGGAATGGTCTTTTGTGCGTAGAATAGTAAGCTTCCGCTTATAACCATGCAAATGCAGGCAAAGCCAATCCAGCCCCAATGCATTCCTGATTCTGTGTAGCCATTTTTCAGGCCAAGTGGCCATCCAATTTCAAATAATCCGGCGCAGATTAGTAAGGCCCAAGCTAGGTTCATTTTTTATCCTTATACTAAGAGAGAAGAAAGGTACCATAATTTGTTCGGTTTTTTCTATGAAACACTTTTTGGTTGTTCAATAAGACAGGGTGATGTTATCGCGCCGCACGGCTATTGCCTCTTATCAGTAGAGGATAGGTATTGTGGCGTGTGGGTTTTTCCTGCCTCATTCTGATCACATGGATGGGGGGGAATTAAGGCACATCCCATCAGGCGTCCACAACAGGTGTTATCTGAGTAATAAAGCAGAAGGTTTTGTAAGTGGTGCCCCCAGCCGGAGTCGAACCGGCACTCCCGAAGGAACCGGATTTTGAATCCGGCGCGTCTACCAATTCCACCACAGGGGCACAAAGAGATCATGGCGACTTGTGGCGGGCATCATAACTATCTGTAAAAATTTCGCAATAGTTTTTGTGTATATTTTTGCACTGCAATTAAAAGAGGGGCGGCATCTTCCGGTGTGTGTTTGTGTGGGAACCTGGAAGATGCCTAGGTGAACCACGGTCACCATGTGTGCTTTATCACACTTTCTAACGATAAAGTCAATGTGAAATTTCACAAAAATAAGGCGAGCAAAATCAAGCTTAAGTAAAACTTTATACATCAATGTCTATAATTTTGATTTTTATGGTTATTTCTTGTTTTTGCGCTCTTTTGCAGCTTTTAAGAGGTCTTCACGCGTATTGTATTTAATACCTGTTGCATCTCTTAGAAGCTCGTTTTCCTCACGTAATGCCACGATTTGCGCATATGAGTGGTCAACCATAGAAGGGATTAGGCGATAAACTGGTACATTGAGGGCGTTAGCAAGCTTTTCAATGGTTTCTAGTTTTGGGCTGGATGAATGATTCTGAAGGATATCGCGTACGGCTGTTTCCCCTAGGCCTGCGTCTTTGGATAAGCGCTTAGGGTTTGTTTGTCCTTTGCGCTCTTCTAAAATGGACTTCAGATTCTCTTTGAACTCTTTTGTGAGTTCGTCATTTATTCGATGTTTAGGCATGGCTAGATAATGCCAATTTCCGAACAATTAGGGAAGAGGGTATGTTTCACAATGTTATTGGTGATTTTTAACTGGCTTCTGGTGCGTCAAATATTGGGTCGTTTGCCGCTTCTGTACCCCAAGAGGAAATGCTTTCTGCGATATTTGCAGCATCTTCAGTAAGTTCAGTCAGGCCTTCAAGTGGAACTTTGAGCATGTCCATTCTGCTTGCGCCTTCTGCTCCTAAATTGGCGAGGGCACTAACGCCGCCATCCAAGCCGGAATATAGGGCCAGTATACCGTATGTCGTTGCAGCAGGCTTTACCACATATCTAAATGTGCCTGAGATAATATTTTTGCCTGTTCCGATTATGCCGTTAGCGGTGTCTGTTGCCGCGTTTGCTACATTCCCAACGGGATCTGCTGCTGCCATTGTCCGTTCCTTATAATTTACAACCCAATTATTTTTTCTATTACGTAAAGGTTAACATATCTCTCATCGAGATAGCAACTATTTTATTCAGCGGCTGTTCGTGTGTTTTCTTTCAATATATTGTTTAAAAACAGTCCTGTATAGCTTTTCTGGGCGGTGCATATTTCTTCGGGGGTGCCTGTTGCGACGATGTCTCCGCCTTTATCGCCACCTTCAGGACCGATATCAATAATGTGATCGGCGGTTTTTATTACATCAAGGTTATGTTCAATAATCACAATGGTGTTGCCTTGGTTGACCAGTTTCTGCAGGACTTCCATAAGTTTTCGCACATCTTCGAAGTGCAGGCCTGTTGTCGGCTCATCAAGGATATAAAGCGTTTTTCCGGTGGAACGTTTGGAGAGTTCTTTCGCAAGTTTAACGCGCTGTGCTTCGCCACCTGATAATGTGGTGGCCTGTTGTCCAACCTTAATATAAGTTAGCCCAACATCATGGAGCGTCTGCATTTTATCGCGAATAGAGGGGATTGCATCAAAGAAATCTACGGCTTCTTCAACGCTCATATCCAATACATCTGCAATGGACTTCCCTTTGTATTTTACTTCTAATGTTTCCCTGTTATAGCGCTTTCCTTTGCATGACTCGCATTCGACATAGACATCAGGCAGAAAGTGCATTTCGATTTTGATGACACCATCGCCTTGACAGGATTCGCAGCGCCCGCCTTTTACATTGAAGCTAAAGCGCCCAGCCTTATATCCGCGTGCTTTTGCCTCTGGAAGGCCGGCGAACCAATCTCGTATCGGGCCAAATGCACCGGTATAGGTTGCGGGGTTTGACCGTGGTGTGCGTCCAATGGGGGATTGGTCGATATCGATGACTTTATCAATATGTTCAAAGCCTTTAATCTCGTCATAGGGAAGGGGCTGTTCCTTTGACTTCATTAATGTACGGCTGGAGGCTCTATATAAGGTATCGATTGTAAACGTGGATTTTCCAGAGCCTGACACACCCGTTATGCATGTCATTGTGCCGAGGGGGATTTTTGCGCTGATGTTTTTGAGGTTGTTGCCGCGTGCACCAATAACTTCAAGGTATTGATTTTTCTTAGCTTTCCTTCTGCTCTTGGGGATTGAGATTTCTCTTTCTCCGCGCATGTATTGTGCCGTTATACTTTCGTTATGATTAAAGACGTGCTCAGGTGTGCCATGTGCAATAATGTCTCCACCATGAATGCCTGCGCCTAGTCCCATATCTATAAGGTAATCCGCGCTACGAATGGCATCTTCGTCATGTTCGACAACAAGAACAGAGTTTCCAAGGTCACGTAATCGTTTAAGAGTTTCCAGTAACCTATTGTTATCACGTTGATGTAGGCCTATGGATGGTTCGTCTAGGACGTAAAGGACACCCGTTAGTCCGGCTCCAATCTGAGAAGCCAATCTGATACGTTGCGATTCGCCACCTGATAATGTCCCGGATGATCGGGATAGGGACAGATAATCTAACCCAACATTAATCAGGAAAGTTAAGCGCTCATCAATTTCTTTTAGAATTTTTTCTGCAATTTGGCTTTGTTGATCATTCAATGTATCTGGAAGGGATGTGAACCACTTATGTGCCTCTTTGATGTCAAGGTTGCCGATCTCTGCGATATGTGACCCGTTGATCTTGACGCATAGCGCCTGCTCTTTTAGGCGTAGCCCATCACATGATGTACATGGGACAGAGACCATAAATGTAGAGAGTTTCTCACGTTGTGCATGACTGTCTGTTTCGATCATGCGTCTTTTAAGGTTGTTAATGACCCCTTCGAATGGCTTATTACTCTTCCATGTGCTTTTGCTTTTACTTTTATACGTGGTTGATATTTTTTCACCATCTGAGCCATAGAGCATGATTTTCTGGTGCTCTTCCTTTAAATCTTGCCAAGGTGTATCAACATCAAACCCGTAATGATCCGCAACGGCACGCATTGCTTGCTGGTAAAAAGGGGCAAAGTTCTTTGACCACGGAACGATGGCACCTTCGGTGATTGATTTACTTTTATCCGGCACGACCAGATCTATATCAAAGTCGTTTTGCTGTCCCAGACCATCACAATGTGGGCATGCACCGTGAGGGGAGTTAAAGGAAAACAGGCGTGGTTCAATTTCGGCGATGGTGAAGCCGGATACAGGACAAGCGAATTTTTCTGAGAAAAGGGTTTGTTCCCCGCTTTTTGCGTCTTCGGCAATAACTAAGCCGTTTGCAAGAGTAAGTGATGTTTCAACTGAATCGGCAAGGCGTTTTTGTAAGGATTCCTTGTCGTCCTGACGAATGACCAAACGATCAACAACAACCTCAATATCATGTTTTAGTTTTTTATCCAGTTTGGGGACATCTTCAATGTCATATAGTGTCCCGTCAACTTTAACCCGACCAAAACCTTTTGCCTGTAACTCTTTGAATTCCTTTTTATATTCGCCTTTTCGGCCGCGTATAATAGGGGCGAGAAGGTAAAGGCGTGCTCCATCCTCCATATCAAGAATGCGATCTACAATTTCGCTAACGGTTTGGCTGGTGATGGGTTGACCTGTTGCGGGGGAATAGGGGGTTCCGACACGTGCCCATAGCAGCCGCATATAGTCGTAAATCTCTGTTACCGTTCCAACTGTAGAGCGTGGATTTTTACTTGTTGTTTTTTGTTCAATGGAAATGGCAGGGGACAGACCCTCAATACTATCGACATCGGGTTTTTGCATCATTTCAAGAAACTGACGTGCATATGCAGACAGGCTTTCAACATATCGTCTTTGCCCCTCTGCATAAACGGTATCAAATGCCAATGAGGATTTTCCGGAACCGGATAGCCCCGTAATCACGACAAGTTTGTCGCGCGGGATATCAATTTGCACGTTTTTCAGGTTATGTTCACGTGCACCACGTATTGAGATATGTGTAAGCATTCGGCGATCATATGAGGATTTCCTATGAAAATCCAGCTTCTTATTCTTGTATATTTTCTATGGGATGGTGCATTCAGGTATATCGGCATCATCAGATATTTGAGGTGATAGGCCATTCTCTAAATTGTCATTTGCATAAAGAACCGGAACAGAATTTTTCAAAACAACCGGAATAAAATCATTGTCCTTCTTTCGCCCGAAACCGTTCTTTTTCAGGCGTTCCAGATGGGCATCCCATGCCGTTTCCAATTTTTCTTTAAATTCCGTGTTAATAATATCCTGATTATTTGTTTGACTGATGTAATCATCAATTTCGTGAATTGTATCGTTAAGGGCCTGCATCTCATCTGAACTTGGCAATGATTCGTGTGCCGGATTAACAATTTTAACAATGGCTTCGAATGCTTTTCGTTTATCACCGATGGAGGGATGTGCACCAAAGAAGTTTTGATTATAAATCTGACCACCTTGTTCGGTAATATCAAACATATATAAAGTCTCCGCAATGCAGCCGATAAAGGCGTTCGGGTATCCGTGTTCATTTAGGAGATTAAATTTAAAGCTTCTCTCGGCGTTTTGTTTACCTGCTTCATATGGTGCAACACGTGCCCAGTCATCGCAAAGTTCACGCTTACTTTTTAGTTGTTCATTAACACGCCGGGCAGGGTGGCGCGATATACCGATGTAATATCTGTTGATATCCGTATTTTGTATGCAATAAATGTAGAATTTATCTTCGTCGGCAGCCTTACTGAAGTCCAGTTTCGCCGGAACGAAAGGATTGTCACTTCCCCGTTTTGTCATTGATATGTCTCACTTTTTTCTAAACCGTGGGACGTTTATAACATGGTTACGATAATATGACAAAATTAATTTATACCCTGTATTCTCGTTCAAGACGCTTTAGAAATTCCTGCGGAACCCATGCTTGGATATGGTCATCTCGTTGGATTGTGTCTTTTAAAGAAGCTCTTGCACGCTTAAGCAAAGAGCGGACACTTTGTTCACTTTTATTCATCTGCGTGGCAACTTCTATCGCGCTGAGTTCCTTGAAATAGTAGAGCTGTAATGCTTCTTTTTGTGTATCGGGGAGTGTACAAAGCAAGATGTTTAGGCGATCTGATATTTGCCGTTGCAATGTTGACTGGTAGGCAGATTGTTCCTCTGACATGACATCGATACTATCCGTATCTGTGGTTGGTTTCTTTTTTCGTTTAATATCAATGCATTTGTTAAAAGTAACGCGATAGATCCAGGTCGAAAATTTTGCCTTGCCGTTCTTATCCCAGTTTTCGAGGCTTTGCCATAGGCTTAGAAATACATCCTGTGTTGCATCTTCTGCTTCTTGTTCATTCTTTAAAATAGAAAAGGACAGGCGCCATACTTTCCCGAGATAACGCTGGATAAGCAGGTTATATGCGGTTTTGTCTCCATGCGTAATCATATGGAGGAGGTCGTCGTCACTGACCTCGTCGTTATGTTGCTTGGTTTGATGATAATCGGTGTTTTCTACGCGAATATACAAAGTCGGTACTCCTGTTCTTGCTTTCTAAATTGATCTGCAAGAACCGTACCAATATTCGAATTACTTATTTTGTGGGATGCTCTTTTTCATTTACGGCGTGTTTACACCATATTTCATAGACGGGCTGAATGCTTCGGAGGACTTTATCGAATTCGTCTTCCGGATTCGGTTTGCGCAAGACTTGTGCGAGAGAAGCAAAGGTATTGTTATAGAAATTATTTAACGTATCTGCTGCTTCTCCACCGTTGTCAAAGTTAAGGTGGGCTTGTAGAGCCACTAATATCTTGTTGGTTTTTTCGATTTGAGTGCACATGTCATCAAGGCGGCCGATTTTATATGATTCTTTTGCATGCTCGACGTTTTTGATGATGCCTTTATATAGTTCAACAACGATGTCAAAACCACTCATTGTGTTAACGTGTGATGATCTATAGGCATCAGTTGCTTCGGAGTATTGCTCCTGACTCTGTGCTTGTTCTTGTATCTCTGTATAATTAATTGTCATCATTATTTGTTCCTAGAATGGCTCTGATTTGATCTAAGAGGCTTTGAAGGGCGTTGATTTCGGTTTCCAAAGCGGCGTATCTTGCGATTTCTTTCTGTCTGAAATCTTCTGCATTATTACGAATGTCTTGTGCCTCTGCAATAAGGTCTTCGTTCTGTCCCTGTAGGGTTGAGACCTCTTGTTGGATCAGTCCATCAACACTATTCGTAAAGGCATCGACAGTTTTATAAAGAACATTGGAAATACCCTGCTCGATTGAGATGTCGATACTATCGCTGACGCCACCTTGGTAGGAAAAGGTGAGGCCTTCATATATGCCTCCTTCTGCGCCGATAATACGGGTTCCGTCAATTGTGAACAGGCTACTATCTCCACCAACTGCGGCAGAGGTAATGTCACCTGCGCCATCAACCGTGATGTCTAAGGTGAAATCAAAACTGGCGGTTGTTGTATCGTTGTTCAGTAATGCAATTTGGTCGTTTTCTAAGGAAACATTAGAGGTGAATAAGGATTCTAACTCATCAAAATTGTCTAAAATCGCATCGTCTAACTCTGTACTATCGATGGAGAGTAAGTTGTTATTGGTGAGTGTAATACCAATATCTGACAGTCCTTCGATGATGCCATTATCCCCGTATGATGCGCCAAGAACGTCTGTAATTTGGAATGATAAGTTTTCAAGGAGTAGGTTAGAGAATAAGGCTCCGTCCGTTGCACCATCTTCGGTTACTGTTTGTTGTGCAACAACGAAATTTCTAAGAGCGTTATAAGCCTCAACAAAGTTTTCGATGGCTTCTTTTACGCCCTCGGTATCATTTGTAATTTCAAGATTAATCGTTGTGCCGGGGGCGGCGTTCTCTATTTGTAGGGAAACACCGTCCAATACATCATCGAAGCTATTATCATCTCGTGATATTTGAATGCCATCCAGTTCAATGATTGCGTTTTGTGCGCTTTGAATAACATTGGTAAAGGCACCACCTGCGTCTGTGATGCCAATATTTTGTAAAATATCATCACCGGATACGACGGACACTTCGATATCTTGCGCTGTTTGTGTGCCTGTTAGGGTGAGTTGGAATTCTGTTTCGGATACTTTGATAATACTGGCTTGAACGCCGCTTGTTTCGCTTTGTGCGTTAATGGCCGTTGCCAAGTCCTGTAGGGATTGCCCCGCGGTGATATCAATTTGCACACTGGATCCGCCGCTAAGTCCGATGTTGAACGATCCGGTATATCCAAGGGCGGCTGTATCATCGACGACTGCTGTTCCTGTTACCTTTGCTTCTTCAGCTTTTTGAAGGATAACAATATCGTATTCTGCTTCTGCAACGCCGTCATCCAACGATACATCCAGAAGTGTAGCAACGTCTGTACCATCACTTGCGGTTAGGAAACCGGTCTTATTTTCAAAAATGCTTTCATCTTCTGCATTAAGAGAATCGACGACGACAAGTGCGTCAATTGCGTCCTGAAAATCTTCGGCTAATGTTTCTAATTCTTGATAGGCGGATATTTCGGCTTGGTTCTCGTCCACCTCAATATCGATTCGATCTGCCTTAACAGTCTTTGATTGTACAGATACCTCAATCAGTGTGGCCGTATCCAAACCGGATGTTCCGGATACGAAGGTCGATGTTCCTGATGTAACGAGGTCTGCCATAACTACTCAAGCTCTCTTTCTATACACTTAATCTCTATTGCTCTAGAGGGCGAGGATAAAAGGAGAAAGGGCGCCCCTTATTATATTTCCTCTGTTGTGTGAACCGGCATAAAGACGGTTCACGAACCCTTTTGATTATTTTACCTTGAACGTTAAGGATTAACGTAGAAGTGCAAGTAGTGAAGTCTTCAGCTGATTTGCCTGAGCCAAACCTGAAATCGCAGCTTCTGTAAGAACCTGGAAGTTCGTAAAGTTTGTTTGCTCTTCGGCGATATCAACATCAGAAATTGACGACCTTGCAGCCTGTAGGTTCTGGATCTGTGTATCGATCACTTCACCTTGGAAACCAACTGTAGATGTCAATGCACCAACTGTTGCACGTGCACTACCGATTGTACCGATAGCTCCGTCAATGGCAGTGATATCCGCCGTACCAGTAAGTGTTGCCGGAAGAGTTAATGCAGCTGAACCGGCGTTAACGGTTGTCAGGTTCAAGCCGATTGTGTCTGTCGCATTAACACCAACAACAACAGCAGCTGGGTTGAATGTACCGTCAATCAAGGCAGTTCCGTTATATTGTGTTGATTGAACAATCAAATCAATCTCTGTTACCAAGGCCGTGTATTCATCGTTGATGAAGCCCTGAGATGTCGCATCCAGTGTACCGGAGTTGAACTGAGTCGCCAGCGATTTTGCACGTTGCAAAATATCCGAAATACGTGACAAACCACCATCTGCGATCTGCAACAAGGAATCTACCTGTTGCGTTGTTTGCGCAGCTGTTTGAAGTGACGTAATGTCAGATTGTAACTGATCCGAAACAGCCAAGCCAGCAGCATCATCAGCGGAGCTAACGATACGTGAACCACTTGAAATCTTACCAAGTGATGCGGACTGTGCATCAGAGTTACGGTTTAGGAAAAACAGAGCCGAGTTGGCAGCTGTATTGGTTGCAATTGTAGGCATTTTTAGATCTCCTTCTATATTTACCTAATTTATGAAAGCTCAACATTCTGTCGAACTGTGTAAGAACCATTATAGCTCTTATACCTTTACTCGGTCTAGAAAAAAAAACAGGGCGCGAAAAATAAAAATATTTTTCATATGTCTTTTTCCTGCGCCAAATAAAAGGCCTTATATATAAGGTACAGATAAAGTTTTAAAAATAAATGAATTTTTTTCGCCCCGTTTGGTGTGCCTTGTTCGTGGAATGGGTAAATGCACTAGGAGCAAATCAATATGGATATTAATTCAGTATTAGATCAGCAGACGATTATTACAAGTACGGATATTAACATCGCAAAAACTGATTCTGAAATTGCCGCAGAAGATGCAGAGCAACAAAGAATCGACTTTTTGAATTTGCTTCTTACGCAATTACAGAATCAGAATCCGTTAGACCCGATGGATACAGATGAGTATACGGCGCAGCTGACCCGATATTCACAATTGGAACAGCAAATTGAGACAAATGAAAAGCTTATCTCTGTAACGGAATTATTGTCTGATACCACAACGATAGCCAGCTTTTCTTATATCGGGCAGGAGGTTGAACTTGGGAATCGTGCTTCTGCGGTTCAAGATGGTAAGGCGACATGGTCTTACCTTATTGATGGTGCGGCGGATGATGCCCATATCACCATTCAGGATGCAAATAATAATGTTGTGTTTGAGGCGGATGGTAGCACAGCACCAGGGGCGCAGAGCTATACGCTTGATACGACAGATCTTGGACTGGAAGAGGGTGAGCAGCTCTACTTCTTCGTGAGTGCGGTCGATAATAACGGTAATTCTTATAATACAGATGTTACGTCACATGTTGTTGTAGATGGCGTTTGGACAAATAACGATGGTCAGACATATCTGACTGCTGGTGAAATTTCGTTTTTACTTTCTGATGTATTGAGGGTGGAAACGTAAGGTGTGAGCGATGGTCTTACGCCATTGTATGTTTAATTAAAGTAATAGAATAAAAGAAACAGAAAAAAGGAGAAAAATCATGAGCTTAGGAGGCGCATTAAACGCAGCAGTATCAGGGCTGAATGCCCAAAGTCAGGCAATCGCAGTTGTGTCTGAAAATATTGCGAATGTGAGTACCACGGCCTATAAAACGACCGAGATTACCTTTGAATCTTTGGTTTCCAGTGAAAATGTTACCGGTGGTGTTGTCTTTGCAACCGGTAAAAATTTGACAGAGCAGGGAACGATTGAAAACACGGCTGTTTCAACAAATGTTGCAATCAGTGGAAGTGGTTTCTTTGTCGTCACAGATAACCCGGATGCGTTGTCATCTGCCTATACGTATACGCGTAACGGAAACTTTGAAACGAATGAGGATGGCCTCCTTATTAATAATGAAGGCATGATCCTTATGGGGTATCCGACAGATGCAGAAGGAAACGTCCTAACAGCCAGTACGGATGACCTGAACTCATTGGCACCGGTTGACCTCGATGCTGTGAGTAGTACAGCCGCCTCAACAACAGAAGTGGATATATCATTAAACCTTCCGGCTGACGCGTCGATTGCTGATACGTTTACAACAACAGTTGAGGTTTTTGATGAGCTAGGGGTTAGCCACACTGTTGAAGTTCAGTACGAGAAAACAGCGGTAAATGAGTGGACAACAACGTATGCAGACCCATACCAGACCAGCCTTGGTTCCGGATCTGCTGCAACGGCAGTCATTGCACCGGCTTCTCAGGTTATTACATTTAACGGAGATGGTTCCATTGACCAAATTGATGGTACAGATGCAGCTGAATTCACAATGACATTCACTGGATTTACGGCGTCTACCGGATCAAATGATACATCGGTTACTGTAAATTTAGGGGAACATAATACATTCTCTAATCTGACACAGTTTTCTTCTGATGACGGTGCGGCGGATCTTACACTGAACAGTATTGAGCAAGACGGTGTTCGTTTTGGTCAGTTAACAGGTGTAGATGTCAATGAAGAGGGGCTGGTTATTGCAGTATTTGATAATGGTGTACGACAGCCGATCTTCCAAATTCCAATTGCAACATTCTCTAACCCGGATGCATTGGTTAATGTTGGTGGGTCCATTTATGATGAAAGTGAAGAGGCAGGGAATTTGAACTTACGCCTTCCCGGAGATGGTGCCGCAGGTACTTTGGTTCCAGAATCAGTCGAGTTATCAACGGTTGATACATCCACGGAATTCAATAAGATGATTGTCGCACAGCAGGCCTATTCATCTGCGGCGCAAATCGTCAGTACCGTCGATGATATGTTTGAAACATTAATTGGCGCAGTACGTTAGTCTTAAGAGGGGAATATGACCAACCTTATTGATTTGATTGCAGAATATAAAAAGGAAGGGATGGATAAGTTTATTACCCGTCCCAACCTTTCGGAAATAATTTCTGATATTCGATCCGGTATGGATGGTTGTCCCCCATCTGATGAACAAGAGATACGTGATTTTTTGCAAAACGTAGATTCTTATATTTCACAGCATATACAAAACCTTAAGGGGGATGTTGAGCAGGGGAAATTAAATGTTTCCCGTGTTCAGGAAAACTCAAAAGCATGTATTGCTTATCTTGATACAGCCCGTAAAGGCATGACGAAACGGAAGAGATAGATGAGATCGCAAAATCTTTTAACAAAAAGGATAGAAGCTTCGGACCTTGGTAACAAAGTTCTGGAATTCGATGCCTTGTGTGATCGTGTAATTGAGTTATCCCCTGACAGTGATCCAGATATATCTGGATTATCGGATGCGTTGTTGCAAAATGCAGAGCTGTTGGAAAACCTCGTTGAGGCGGCAGATCAAGTTTGTGAGGCGTTATTTGGGCAAGATCAAATGTCTTCTGATACGTTGCAGAACTATTTCGTAGACAAAATGGATGATTTACAGGAAAAAGTGCGCACCAATCTCGAAATCTATTTTTATGCGCATCAAATTGAAAACGTTTTATCGATTGTCGATGAATGTGAGGTGCGCACATGTCATTAACCAATGCCTTATATAATACCTTTGCAGGTATCAATACAGCAGAAGTGCAGATCAGCGTTGTTTCCGAAAACGTAACAAACGCAGATAAAGCCGGATATACGCGAAAGCAATATGACCTTCAATACTCAACTGCCGGAGGAACATCTGTTCCGATAAGTGGCACTATTGTGAGCGCAAATGCAGATCCGTATTTGTTAGAAGAAGTTATCGAGGACATTACGGCAGCGGCAGAAAGTCAGGTGAAGGCCGACTATCTTGGATTTTTATCGGATCAGCTTGGTACAACAGAAGGCTCAACAACAATTAGTTCGTCTGTCTCAGATTTTGCAGCTTCGCTTGATCAATTGTCTGTCACGCCGGAGGATGATGCATTAAAGTCCAAAGTTGTTTCAGATGCTGAGGCTGTTGCCAGTCAGCTACGTAATGCGTCACAAAATGTGCAGTCATTGCGAACGCAAGCCGATCAAGCGATCGATAGCACAGTTGATCGCATTAATGATTTGGTGATTGAACTTGATACATTAAATAAGCAGATCGCAACAGCGCAAGTGCAAGGGTTAACACCAGCCAACCTTGAGGATGAGCGTAATGCCGCACTTCAAGAGCTTGCGGCACTCGTAGATGTGCAATATTTTATCAATAGTAACAATGAATTACAGATTTATATGCAAGGGTATTCGCTCCTGTCATCCCAGCCGAACCTGTTATCATATGAGGCGGCAGGATCTTTAACCGGTGACGTTTCATATCCGGCGCAATTAGATGGCATTATGCTCAATGGTACTGATATTACAGGCTCAGTTAAGGGTGGAGAGTTAGGTGCATTGGTTGAACTGCGCGATGTAACCTTGGTGGAGGAACAAGACAAACTTGATGAGTATGCTACTGTTTTGATGGATCAGTTAAATACACTTTCAAATCAAGGATCAAGTAGCCCTCCACAATCTCAACTTACCGGTGATTTAGACGGGCTTACAGGGGCAGATGCCTTTTCCGGTACAGGTTCAGTTCGTATTGCTGTTTTGGATCAAGCAGGCGTGGTCACGAATTATGCAGATCTTAATATTGCTGCTTATGCCACAGTTAGTGATGTGATTAATGATATCAACGCGCAGCTTGGCCCTGATGTAACGGCCAGTCTGAACGCCGATGGTGAACTTGTCATTGCTGCGAATAATGCAGGAGAAGGTGTTGCAATTAATGAATTAGATAGTGACGTCGGGGCAGATAATCGTGGGTTTTCGCATTATTTCGGCTTAAATAATATTTATGATGGTGAAGACGCATCTGACATTGTGGTGAGCCAGTATTTACAGGATGACTTTGCTGCGCTGGGGATTACACGGTTATCTGATGATGCCGGATTGGCTGTTGGCGACCTTGGTGTTGCACCTGGTGCAGGGGAAGTGGCAAAGGAATTGAACGAACAGTTCTTTGTAAATGTGTCCTTTGCGCAAGCCGGTAATTTCCCTGCTTTAACATCGTCGTTGAGTGATTACGGGAATAAAATCATGTCAGATGTTGCCGGACGTGCAAGTGATGCACTTCAGGAATCCTCAACAAATTCTTTGATTTTAGGGCAGACATTGACCTCCTTACAAAACGCAGAAGGGGTCAATATTGACGAGGAAATGGCACATTTAGTTGATTTAGAAGCAAAATATGAAGCAGCGGCTACTCTACTGTCTGTGCTTCAAGAAATGTATGACACGCTGATTAGCTCGGTCAGGTAAGAAAGGTCGATGAATTATGGTTACAAGAATAGCAAGTTTTTCACATACTAACCAATTGATCCAAACGAATTTGAGGATTCAATCGAATTATGCAGAGGCGCAATTGCAGGTCTCCACTGGGTTAAAATCACATACGTATCAGGGCATTGCAGATGATGCGAACCAGCTCTTAAATCTTGAAACAGATTATAACCAGCTGACAACGCAAACCGAAAACGCACAAATTGCTTTTGATCGCACTGAAACAATGTTTGACCTTTTAGGTGGGGTCATTGATGTTGCGCAAGGTTTCTTATCGGATTTGGGGGCTGCACTAAATGGGCTATCTGTTACAGCAGATCAAATACAGCAAAGTGCAGAGGCAACGTTGGAACAAGTTGCCGGGATTCTTAATTCCAGTGTGGGAGATCGTTATGTATTTTCCGGGTCTGCGACTGAAACACCACCAATTGATTTAACCTCTTATGGTGGGGCGTTGCCACCATCTGCCGTTGATACCAGTTATTATCAGGGGAACAACGATGTTTCTTCTGTTGAAATATCAAACGGGTTTAATGTGAGTTATGGACAGACCGCAGATGACCCGTCAATTGAACTTATTTTACGGGCATTAGACTTGGTTATCACATCTCCGAATGATCAAAATGCCTTAACTGAGGCAATTGGATTATTGGAACGGGGAATTGATGATGTTGCCACATTAAAGGCAAGTGTTGCACAGGATTCCGGTGCAATTGATCAGGCAATTGATCGTGGCTTGGAAGAGCTTAATTTAATTGATAGTGTCATTACGGACTTAAAAGAAGTTGATTTGGCAGAGGCTTCTACACGCGTAAAAGAATTAGAAACGCAGTTAGAAGCAGCATACTCTGTTACAACAGGTCTCTTAAATCTAACTATTATTGATTTTATCAGATAATTATTGAGGTATATTGAATAATGAGTAACGTTGCGTTTTCAACATCAACACTTTCTGGTGATACAGAGGTGGCTCTTCGTGAAATGATAGGCTTTACAAAGGCATCTATCAATGCGTTTGAGGCAGAAACGAATGCCATGGCTTTGGGTGATGACTTTTCTTTCACACAGGTGAGCACCCAGAAGAAAGAAGCCAATACACAATATCAAATTGCCGCGCGTGAGTTTATGGAACGTAAAGACGAGTTTGTCGGATTTGGTGGAAACTTGGTTGAGGAGTTAAAAAACCTTCAATCTGAACTCAAATCGCTGGCTCGCATCAATATGAACCTTCTTGAACCACTTTTGCCTCCTAATAGTAAAGCAGAGAAATAGAACTCTTTTTGTCTTATACCTTTTACCAATGAATTTCTTTTTGTATGATGGCCTTTCACAAGGCGTTGTAAGGAGGAGCATTATATGGTTCATGAGGTGAAAAGCGAATTTGGAGAACATCTTTGGCTTAAAATTCTCATTGGCATGTTGGTTGGTGTTATCGTTGGCCTTCTCCTTTCTCCCTATGGCGGTGCACTGGTTGACTCCGATACCGCTTATCAGCTCGCAGCTTGGTTGAAGCTACCCGGTGTCTTCTTTTTAGGGATGATACAGATGGTTGTTATTCCTCTTATTCTTTGTTCCATTATTCTGGGGATTACGCAAAGTGGGGAAATTGAATTTCTAAAAAAGATTGGCTGGCGAATTGTTGCGTACTTTATCGGGACAACGACAATTGCGATTATAATCGGTATCGGCCTTGTTAACGTGATTAAGCCTGGCACGTTTATTGATCCATCTTTGGTTCAAAACTTTCAAGAAGAAATGCTTCTACAGAATGTCAGTGAGGTCAAAACGTTTGAAGATCTCACAATACCACAGCGCATTTCCAATATTATTCCCGTGAATGTCCCCGGTGCAATGGTTGAACGAAACTTATTACAAATCGTTGTTGCCGCAATGATTGTTGGTATTGCATTGCTGACAATGCCTTCTGCCTCGACAAAACCCGTTATTGATTTATGTATATCGGGGCAGGGGATCGCGATGACTGTCATTGGGTGGGCCATGAAAATTGCACCGTTTGCGGTGTTTGGTTTGCTCTGTGATATTATGATTAAGCTGGGTGTTGGGGCTTTGGCCGGAATGGGGATGTATATGCTGACGGTTATTGCGGGACTTCTTGCAATGGCATGTGTGTATGTACTGATTGTTATGCTTATCGGGCGGTATGATCCTATTCGGTTCATAAAAGGTGCGAAAGAGGCGCAGCTTTTGGCCTTTTCAACCTCATCATCTGCAGCGACCATGCCTTTTACTTTGTCATGTGTAGAAGAGAACATGGGGGCTGATCCGAAGATTGCACGCTTTGTTGTACCATTGGGCGCGACCATTAATATGGATGGAACGGCGTTATATCAGGCGGTTGCGGCGTTATTTTTGGTGCAGGTGTTTGGGGTTGTGTCAGGTGTTGAACTTAGCAATACGGATATTGTTTTATTAATGATTACGACTGTTGGCGCATCAATCGGAACGCCGGCCACGCCAGGGGTCGGTATTGTGGTTCTTGCAACCATTCTAACTGGGATTGGATTACACCCGGCGGCTGTTGGTTTTATTTTTGGTGTTGATCGTATATTAGACATGTGTCGGACAACGGTAAATGTGACAGGGGATATGGCCGCAACAATTGTAATGCAAAGGTGGTTGAAATGATGGCTATATCAGGTCATAGTGCTGCCTGTGCAACAGATTGGGACAGGCGATGATTACATCTAAACACAAGACGTCTTCGGAAAAGATACTGGATGAAGATTTAAACGCCAATGCCAGAGGGCCTGTTGCACGACTAAGAGGGTATTTACTTGCCGGTATATTGGTTACCGCCCCGATTAGTATTACGATCTATCTGACTTATATATTCCTCAGTGTTGTCGATAATAACGTTGCACGACTATTACCAAGGGAGTGGTATGACGCGCTCTATGGTGGAACAACAATTCCGGGAATAGGGCTTGTTATTGCTTTGGCTGGTTTTGTTCTGATCGGTTGGTTTGCAACGAACTTTCTTGGGCGGTTATTTTTAAGGATTTCTGAATATATTGTCGATCGTATGCCGGTGATACGGACGCTTTATGGTGCAATAAAGCAAATATTTGAAACAATAATGGCAAGCCAATCCAGTGCATTTCGTGAAGTTGTTATGTTGGAATACCCTCGTAGAGGAATTTGGTCTATCGGTTTTGTAACCGGTGTTTCTCAAGGTGAGGTGCAGGATCATACAACCAAAGAAACAGTTAATGTCTTTGTTCCGACAACCCCAAATCCGACATCCGGGTATTTGTTATTTGTTCCCAAAAAGGAACTGATTTATCTGGATATGAGTGTTGAAGAAGGGGTGAAGCTTGTCGTCTCGGCGGGGATTATTACACCTCCTGACAGGAGAAAGACAAAAGTAGTTCGTGAAGATGTAGAGAGTGATGATGTTTGATTTGGTGAAATCTATTCAGGCGCGTGATCCGGCAAGCCCGACTTTTCTTGAAGTTTTTTTTGCGTATAACGGTTTTCATGCTGTGTGTTTTCACCGTATGAACAACGTTCTGTGGCATCTGGGATTACGGACGCTTGCGCGATTTTTTGCAAATATTTCTCGTATTTTAACAGGTATTGAAATTCATCCTGAGGCGCAAATCGGGCGCGGTTTTTTTATCGATCACGGTACGGGTGTTGTGATCGGACAAACTGCTGTCATTATGGATGACGTTACAATCTATCACGGTGTGACCCTTGGCGGTGTCGGGCGTAGTGACCAAAAAGGGGTCAAACGCCACCCGACAATCGGTGAGAACGCAATGATTGGTGCAGGTGCGCAGGTTTTAGGGGATATTACAATTGGAAATCATGCGAAAGTTGGTTCTAACTCTGTTGTAACCAATAGTATCCCGGATGGTGCAACGGCGCTTGGGATACCTGCGCGTGTTATTGGCGGTGATGATAAGGCGCGCGCATATGGTATGCCTTCACGTCAGGAAATGCAGGATGTAACATTCACGATTGACTGCATCATAAAGGAAATGGGTAAGATCAAAAAAGAACTGAATATTGAAGATGAATGTGAGCAGACCAAACACTCTGATGCAGCAGAGTAAAGGCTGTGTGGTTCTATCCACCTTGAAAATATCGAATGGCCTGATCTCGTTCAAAGAGATAAAGTAATGTTTTCAAAGCTTTTCCACGTTCATTCTCTAAATTAGGATCTTTAGAAAGGATAAGGCGCGCATCATCTCGCGCCGCGGCGAGAAGGTCGCCATGTGCGCTGATATTTGCGATCTTAAAATCTGTAACGCCGCTTTGTTTTGTGCCAAGGACATCTCCGCCGCCACGTAATTCCAGATCTCTTTCTGCGATAATGAACCCATCTTCAGTGTCACGCATGATGCTTAAACGCTCCTTGGCAATTTCACCAAGAGGGCCCGAGTAAATCAGGAAACAGTAAGATTGATCTGACCCACGTCCGACGCGTCCGCGTAACTGGTGTAACTGCGATAGACCAAAACGCTCTGCGTGTTCAATAACCATTATTGTGGCTTCCGGCACATTGACACCGACTTCAATAACAGTCGTTGCAACAAGAATATCCAATTCTCCTGATGAGAACTTTGCCATGACGTCATCTTTTTCGGCTGGTTTCATTCGCCCATGAACCAGTCCGACTTTGCCCTCAAAATAACTGTTTAGGATATCAAAGCGTTCTTCTGCTGCGGCAAGATCGAGGGTTTCGGATTCCTCTACAAGTGGGCAAACCCAGTAGACTCTTACGCCTTCTGTGATTTTGCGTTTTATCCCTTCAACAACGTGATCTATCTTTGAATTTTCAAATAAAAGAGTTTGCACAGGTTTGCGCCCCGGGGGTTTCTCATCCAGTTTTGAAACCTCCATATCACCATAAGCGGTAAGGGCAAGAGTGCGTGGAATGGGGGTTGCCGTCATTAATAATATATCGGCATTTGTGCCTTTATTTGAGAGTTCCAGACGCTGGTGCACACCAAAACGATGTTGTTCGTCAATAACCGCTACCCCTAGATCATGATAGGCGACATCATTTTGAAAAATGGCATGTGTTCCGATGATGATTTGTGCACCATCATTTTTGATTTGTTGAAGAATAACGTCTCGCGCTTTGCCTTTATCTCGCCCTGTTAATACGACATGTCTAATGCCAAGTGAATCTAGAAGAGGCTTTAAGGTTGCACTATGTTGACGTGCAAGGATTTCTGTTGGTGCGATCAGTGCCGCTTGTGCGCCATTTTCAATGGCATTTAACATGGCCAAACATGCCACAATCGTTTTACCACTTCCGACATCTCCTTGAAGAAGCCGCAGCATTTTTGTCGGCTCTTGCATATCCGTATTGATTTCTTCCAAAGATCTTTTCTGTGCCCCTGTCAGCTCAAAAGGCAGGATACTTAAAAGTTTTTCGCGTAACGACGTTGATGTAGGAAAGGCACGCCCGCTTTTCTTCTTCTGCCGATCACGAATAAGCGCCAATGTCAGTTGATTGGCTAATAACTCATCATAGGCAAGGCGCATACGTTTTTTATCTGTTGGCTCTAAGTTCTCAATATTATGGGGTTCATGAAGAGCCTTTAAGGCGATGTGCCATTCTGTCCATCCTTCGCGTTTTTTATGTGCGCTATCTAACCATTCGGGAAGAGGGGGAATTGATTGAAGTGCGGCTTTTTGTGTTTTTCTAAGGGTTTTATTTGTGATACCAGCGGTAAGGGGGTAAATGCTTTCAACCGTTTCAAGTGTTTCACGTTCAGAAAGGGGGGCAACATCCGGATGCACAATTTGTGGGGCACCTTGAAAATATTCGACCTTACCACTTACAACAAGATCTGCGCCAATTGGTACAAGTTTTTCAATCCATCCTTTCTTTGCATGAAAAAAGACAAGGGTCAGTTCACCGCTCGGGTCATGGCACTTTACTCTGAAAGGGAGAGATTTACGGCTGTTTGGGATGTGTTTGTCTATATGAACCTGTAATGTTACGACCTTGCCATTTGGGCAATCAGAGACAGGGCAGCTAAAGCGGCGATCAATAAAATCAACCGGTGCATGAAACAAAAGATCCAGGACTTTTTGTCCGTTGAGAAGTTTTTCCAGTAATTTTGCATTACGTGGTCCCACACCAGGTAATGTCGTGATGTGTCTGAAAAGGGGATCAAGGGCAAAAGGTCGTTGACTCATTGGAATTAAAATCGTTTTTATTGATAACTAAGTCTAAACTGTAATCTTACGAAGATCGAGAAGAATATGGAACCTGCCGGAAAGTCTGACGAAACAATAGAAAATAAAAGAAGACGCTTGATTTTTCGTTCGGATCATCGTGGAACGAAGGAAATGGATTTGATTCTCGGATCATTCGCGCGTGCAAATGTGCCTCAAATGTCTGAAGGTGAGTTGCAAGAATATGATGAGTTTCTTCGTAACAATGACCCTGATCTGTATAACTGGATCACTGGTAAAGAAGATGCGCCAAGAGATGTACAAGAAATGCAAATCTTTGAAAAACTTATGGCGCATCGTTTCGCTTAATGTCTCTTACCTTTCAAATATCTTTAAGTGATATTTATTCTTGTCGCGCTAGCACAGATAAGACAAGGTATGATGGGATATAGCTGCCTGTTTTAGGTGTTGCATCCTCTTCTGCTTCTGATTTTTTTTCGTTGTTGTCTAAGTTCTCTCCATTCGATTTGATTTGCAGCATTTTCTCGTGGGTCAGCTCAAGATTGTTCCACTGATTTTTTGGGTCGTTTTGGCTGTGCCTTAAGAACACGATGTCTCCTTCCGAGAAGTGGATTTGGTTTTGTGTGTTTCTGAGGGTGTTACATCCTAAGAAATCCATTTTATAATATGTGATGAGGTCATCACGCCCATAACCGGATAACAGAGCTTTGCCTAAATCGTGAATGAGTTGTGTGTATTTTTCATTGATAAGAGAGGCGAATTCTCCGGCAGCTTTTTCTGCTAATGTTTCTAAAATCGGGTGTAGTTTTTGAAATTCGCTAGAATCAAATTCTAAAACTTTTAAGGTTAAAGTTACATCTCCTCCCTTATATTCCCAACGATGAGCAAGAAGGTTCACTGCATTTATATTGTTGTTCTTTTGCCTTGGCGTTGATGCATAAACCAATTTATCTTCGATATTAAGAACTTTCTGTTCTTCTGCTTTATCTTTGACTTGTGAGAGAGGGGTTTCCTTTAAACTAATAAAAATACCAAGTTCATTTTCTTTGTCTCCTAAACGCTTTTTATAACGGCTTTCGATTATTTGATCGATGATGACGGTTTGAAGGCGTATATCAACAAGTTCACCGGGCTTTATACATTCTAAGCTTTGTTCATTTTCGGTGAAGAATTTACTCCTGAATCCTTTGGCAGTGCTATTATCAATGCGGTTATCAGATGTGTAACGATAATCAGTACGACCGGAATAATGGTCGTATTTTTCATCGGTAAGTAATGTGCAGCCGTTCAGCGTAGGAAGTATAAGGATTCCACCGAGAATCCACGTAATAATGTTTCTTGATTCAGACATGATGACACACTCTCTATCTATTGTTGTATTTTTCATCCATACAACAATAGGGTGTCATTGGTCAAATTTCGGGTGTAAGTGTACGGATCTCGTACGGTTACTTCTTCTTCAAAACGGCGTGGTATGTGTATCCACGATATAGGTATTTGATTTCTAATGAACCGACATCAGCACGGTTCAATTTTTTGAGATAACGCAGTATTTCCGGTTTATAGTAAACATGGAATTTCTGAAGCCACCAAAAAATAAAAGCGCGCACAGGCTTAGGCAAGCGTTTTTGTCCACCGAAATCTACGATATGGATCTCTCCACCGGATGGGAGTAGCTCAATCGCATGGTCAATTGACTCTTTCCACGGTGGAATGATGGAAAGGGCGTAAGAAAATACAATCTTGTCCAAGGGCTGCTCTATTTCAAACAGGTCATTTGGATGGAATGATTGGGAAAACCCTTGCTTCAATGTGATTTGATTGTGCATGTTTGCATGATCAACGTTATGTTGCGCCGTTTTCAGCATCTCGTCTGATGCGTCCAGTCCGTAAAACTTTGCATTTGGATAACGTTTCGCGATTTTAACGAGGTTACGTGCCGTTCCACATCCTACTTCACAAACGACTTGGTTATCTTTTGCAGCAAGATTGGCAATCAGGTGGTCTCGTCCAAGAAGGTAGTATTTTCGGGTGATGTCATAAATATGCCTGGTCCAGCGATACATGTTATCCATGTCTTTCTTGATTTCTTTTTCGCTGTTTTGTGTATCGGGCATAATTGTTTGTGACGTCATTATTTTTAGGCTGCCTTCTTTTCGGTTTCATCTTTTGCAGATTTCTCACGATTTAGAGTATATGTATGAAATCCGCCATATATAGAGGACCTGTCTTGCTCATTTCTAGGTGCAGCAAGCCTTTCATCATATTCCCATGGAGATAAGTTATCTTTATCTAATCCGGTGGTTAGAGGGCTTACATCACCAGCGGTACGGAATATAACACGTGCACCGTCATTTGCTGCACGAAGAACGGCAGACCACAACTCATTAAGTTGTTCATCATTCATCCAATCCTGTGCATCAAGGAATACAAAGCAGTCAACGCTCTTCGCGTCTTGTGAATCAAGATACTCTGTGATTGTGGTGTGCACCACTTTTGCGCTTTCAACTGAGGCTTTTAACTTTTCATAGTTTTCAGGCTTGAGATAGCGGGGAACAGCTTGTTTCTTTTCGCGGTCATATCCACGATTAAAGGCCTGCCATGCAAAGTAATTATCTTCTATTGGGAATTGGCATGCCATACGCTCTAGGCGTGCTTTCAACAGGTTCGCCATATTACCTTTAGCGGATTCATTAAGTTCGTCGAATTGTGCAGGGGGTATCCCGAGACCATATAGAGACTCAGGTTTTCCGCACATAAGTTTCACAAATTTCTTGTCAAATAAAGGTCCTAATGTGCGATCAAATATGGCTTTTTGTTCATCCATATTGCGTGCTTTTAAAATATCACGCGGGTTCTTACCGTATACTTTTGATACGAGGTGAACCATGCCGATAAACTTACCAAGAAGCCCGTAACGGTAGATATTCTTTTTAAATAGGTTAATGCGTTTGCCGTGTGGAAACGTAAAACCATCCCAATAGTCACGTGTGAATTTATCAAGATTTGGTGCGATATATTTGTTATAGTTCTCTATGTTTTTAGGACTGTCAGCACAACCGAAAAACAGGAAGAAACTCTCATAATCAGGTAAGTGCTTTAGTGCAGCAATTTTTAGACGGCCAAGTGCAACATGCGCGGGGTTTAGATCAACCGCAGTAACTGATGCAGGGGACTCTGTCAGGTAATTCATCATGTTACAACCACCTGAGCAGATCGTCATAATATTTGATGTTTCATCGATTTTCATTGCCGGGATATCAACTTCCGGATCTTCCCATATTTGTGGATAAACAAAGCCACTGAATGCCAATGTGAACATGCGTTCTTGAATGCCGCGTTTGCTCGTAATCTTGTTTTCGTGAACCGCACCCTTAAGAAGGTCTTTATTGGCCACTGTTTCTGTTTCGCTCATGACTTTGCTACTCGCACTCATAATTTTTATGTCCCTTGAAATAGACTGAAACCTATATATAAAGAGCCAATCGAAAGCAAACAACTATTTTAGCGTATTACGAGGTGTTTTTTGCACAGTAACGAACAAATAGAAGAAAAGCCTTTCTCGGAAAGCGATAACGGGCACGTTCTTTATGGTGTGCCTGAGGGCGTTGATGCATGTGTTATCGCAGAAAAGGCGCGTGCTCTAATGCCCAAAGATGGCGTGCTTATTCATGTTGCACTGGATGATACGCGTTTGCATGCTTTGGCAGATTGGCTTTCCTTTTTTGCATCTGATGTTGAGGTTCTTCTGTTCCCCGCGTGGGATTGTTTACCGTATGACCGTGTCTCCCCGCATAATGAGGTCGTGGCACAGCGTGTTTCTACCCTTACAAAGTTGTTGGAATGGGAGCATGAGAAAAAGCGTTATCCACGTGTGTTATTGACCAGTGTTAATGCGGTGACGCAACGGGTCATGCCTCAGCACACTCTACGGGAATCAAGTTTTTCCGCAAATGTTGGTGAACGTATTAATCTTGAAACGCTGCAACTGTTCCTATCTCAAAACGGATATGTACGGAATGATACGGTACGCGATGTAGGTGATTACGCCATACGCGGAGGAATTATCGATATATATCCGGCTGGATTTAAACAGCCGGTTAGATTGGATTTATTTGGCGATGAAGTTGAGGGCATTAAATACTTTGACCCGATAAGCCAGAGAGGCGAAGATTCTTTAACGTCTCTATCAATGCAACCGGCCACCGAATTCTTTATGGATGAGGAGTCTATTGCGCGTTTTCGTTCTGCCTATCGTGGTGCATTCGGGACGGTGCAAAAGGATGATCCGCTCTATAATGCGGTAAGTGAGGCGCGTCATTATAACGGGGTGGAGCATTGGATACCGTTGTTTTACGAAAAAATGGAAATGGTGTTTGATTACCTTTCTGTGAGTGAAATATCTCTTGATCCGCATGTGCGCCGCGCAAGTGTTGAACGCTTTGATCAAATCTTGGATTTTTATCAGGCGCGTAAAACGCTTCAGGGTGTAGAAAAGAAGAAAAGTGGCCCAATATCAGGTGGTGGATATAACCCGCTATTATCTGAGCAGCTCTATTTAACGTCACAGGAATGGCTGGATATAGCCGTATCAGCGCAGAGCTTTTCTGCATTTGGTGCACCGGATGAGTCCGGTTTTGAAGATCAAACTGGGCGAAAGGGGCGTGATTTTTCAGATATCCGTGCAATGCCCGACGGTGATGTTTTTGCGGAGGTTCGGAAATACGTATCGCACCATCAAAACATTGGGCATAAGTGTCTTATTGCGGCATATAGTGACGGTTCAAAGGCGCGGCTCAAAGGGTTGTTGGAAAGTGCGTCTGTTAAAGATATTGTTGAAATTACAGACTTTAAAGAGCTGAAAAAGGTTAAGTCACATCAGATTGCATTATGTGTTCTGTCTTTGGAACATGGCTTTTCTTTGCCTGACCTTCTGGTGTTGACAGAGCAGGATATCCTTGGTGACCGCCTGGCACGTAAGGCAAAAAAGGGACGCAAGGCTGATAATTTCTTACGCGAAGTTTCCGCCCTAGATGAGGGGGATCTTGTTGTTCACGTGGATCATGGTATTGGACGATTTATTGAGCTGGAAACGGTTCAAGCAGCGGGAAGTATCAATGATTGCCTCAAAATTGAATATGCCGGTGGCGACCGTCTTTATATCCCTGTTGTGAATTTGGATGTTCTATCACGGTTTGGTTCTGATGAGGGAACAGTTCAACTGGATAAGCTTGGTGGTGCAGGATGGCAGGCGCGTAAGGCAAAAGCCAAGAAAAACTTGATGGAAATGGCGGATAAACTCCTTGGGATAGCCGCCGCGCGTCAACTTAAGAAAGCTGATTCTCTTAACGTTTCAAATGAGATATATGAGGAGTTCGCCGCGCGCTTTCCTTATACCGAGACAGAGGATCAGGCAAGATCCATTGCGTCTGTATTGGAAGGTATGGCAGGAACATATCCGATGGATCACCTTGTTTGTGGTGATGTCGGTTTTGGTAAGACAGAGGTTGCATTGCGTGCGGCCTATGTTGCCGCAATGTCAGGTGTGCAGGTTGCCTTGGTTGTGCCGACAACTTTGTTGGCGCGTCAGCATTACAATAATTTCCAAAAACGCTTTGCCGGAACCGGTGTGGTGATTGAGCAGCTATCCCGTATGGTATCGTCAAAGGTTGCTAAGCGTGCAAAGGATAATCTGGCGAATGGATCGGCGCATATTGTTATCGGAACGCATGCTCTTTTTGCGAAAAGTTTGAAGTTTGATAATTTGGGGCTTTTGATCGTTGATGAAGAGCAGCGCTTCGGTGTAAAGCAGAAAGAAAAGCTTAAAGAGTTTAAAAATAATATCCATGTCCTTACACTAACGGCGACACCAATTCCACGTACCTTGCAGATGTCCCTGACAGGGGTAAAGGAAATGAGCCTAATTACAACGCCGCCTGTTGACCGTTTGGCTATTCGAACATTTGTGATGCCGGTTGATAAGGTTGTTATACGTGATGCCCTTTTGCGAGAGCATTACCGCGGAGGACAGAGTTTCTATGTTGTACCCCGTATTAAGGATCTTCAGGAAATCAAGGATATGCTGGCGGAGATTGTTCCTGAAGTTAAGGTTGTAGAGGCACATGGGCAAATGAGCGCCACTGATCTTGAGGATCGCATGACTGCTTTTTATGAGCGACAATATGACGTTCTTTTAGCAACCAATATTATTGAAAGCGGTATAGACATAGCCTCTGCCAATACAATGATTGTGCATCGCGCAGATATGTTTGGCTTGTCACAGCTTTACCAGATTCGCGGACGGATCGGGCGTTCGAAGGTACGTGCATATGCCTACCTAACGTATCAGCCAAACGTGAAATTAAACCCGCAGGCGCAAAAACGGTTAGAGGTTATGGAGACTCTGGATACGCTTGGTTCCGGGTTTCAGTTGGCCTCTCACGATATGGATATACGCGGGGCAGGGAATTTATTAGGCGACGCACAATCGGGTCATATACGTGAAGTTGGCGTTGAATTGTATCAGCAGATGCTTGAAGAAGCCGTTGCCGCGGCAAAGGCCGGAATCACCGATCTTGATGATGTTGTCGAAGATCAATGGTCTCCACAAATTAATCTTGGGGCATCTGTTCTTATTCCAGAGGCATATGTTGAGGATTTAAGTGTCCGTATGAGCCTTTATAGACGTTTAAATGACTTGGTTCATAAAGATGATATTGAGGCATTCGCAGCAGAGATGATTGATCGTTTTGGTGCTTTACCTGATGAAGTTGAAAACCTGCTTGAAATACTGCAAATCAAACAGTTTTGTAAGATTGCAGGTGTTGCGCAGATTGACGCCGGGCCAAAGGGGGCGGTTATCGCCTTTCATAAAAACGCACCACCAAACGTAGACGCATTGATGCAATGGATTGCACGTAAAGCCGGAAGTGTTAAAATTCGCCCTGATCAAAAGTTATCAGCGGTGCGCAGTTGGCCAAAAACAGCAGAGCGTATTCGCGGGGTTCGTACCCTGATGAAGGAACTTTCCGAATTGAGTTAATCCGGTTCAACTTCTAATTCAGATCCGGTCTCTGTATCATGGGTATTTTGGGTGTCAGGCGTGGTTTTTTCTTCTGACTTTGCCGCTTGTGGCCAAAGCCATGCACTTAAGATCTGTTGAAAGCTCTGCTCTTCTTCGGTCGGGGGAGTGCTCGTCATTTCCCACTGTTCCCGTCGGCGCCTTGATAGACTGCGAAGAGCTTTGCGTGTTTGCCTGCGGTTTCTCATGGTATTTCCGTAAAACTTTATTGAGGGAGTTGTTCTATAGTGTTTTATACATTTTTGCAACTTACGGAGGAAAAGGGGAATTGTTTGGCCTTTTCACTTTGTTTATGGCACAATTATTGCCTATCATTTCCCAAGAGGAGATTAGAAATGTCCAGAGAATATGCAGATAGTAAAATAAAAGAAGCATTACGTATGCATGATGGGAATTTGGCTCTTGCACGTCAACAGATCATAGGCTGGGCGCGTAATGACACGGCATTGCTTTATGCTCTGGCAAGACCTCACCTGGATGGGATTGTCTCTTATCAGGTAGAACGTGTTGCTTCAGGACGTGCGGAAATCGAAACGCGCTATCCGGAGGAGGCGAAATCTTTATCACAAGATGATGATTTTGGTATGGACTTATTACGTGCGGTTGTATCAACGGATGTGCCTGTTTTCGGGCATGAACAATCTGCATCGCCTGTGAAGCGTAAAGCTGCATCAAAGCAGCATATCGAAGCGATCCAGAAAATGGCATCAAATCGTATTATAAGCCGTAAAGATACAGATAAATAATCAACATTTTATAATTAAAATAAGTGAGGTAGGTGTGAGTCCAAAAGATCTTGCCGATAAGGTTGGTGTTGCAACATTGGATGCATTACCGCGTGATGTCTCTCCACGGGAATATTTTCGCGGTGTCAAAGACGGGCGTAACTTTATTGTGATGTTTTATCCAAATCCTGATAACAAAAGCCGTGAAGAATTGCGCCGTTTTATAGGGGTGGGAAGATGCCTAAGTCAGGCAGGAATAAAAACGCCTGAGATATACGATTTGGACGAACAAAGTTGCTATGCAGTTATAGAAGATCTTGGAACTGTATCTTTTGGAAAGGCATTGAAAACGGGAATAGAGGGGCAGGGTGCGCTTTATGAATGTGCAACGGATGTATTGAAAAAGCTTATACCCGTTCGGGATGATACTTCTGGAGGTTTACTTTTATATGAAGAGAGTAAAATCTATGAAAACCGTAGGCAACTTATCGATTATTATGTTGCGTTTAAGAGAGGGGGAAAGTCCCCTGAATGTTTGACACATGCATATCTGAATGTGTGGGATGAGATAATGGAGGCTCTGCCGCCTTGCCCGAGAGGTGTGGTTCATGGTGACTTTCATTTGGAAAATCTGATGTTTCAAGATGATAAGACGGAAATCAATCGGTGCGCATTGATTGATTATCAGGATGCAATGAATGCTCCCTTGCCCTATGATTTGGTGAATTTACTGGAAGATGCGCGCATTGATGTTCCGCTAGACTTACGACACCGAATGATAACGCGATATTGCGCTGATATGTCACAAGAGGAAAAAGACGTTTTCCTGATATGGTATCGTGTTTTGGGGACACAATTCCATGGTCGCGTTCTTGGATTATTTATTAAGTTGGCAGCAGAACAAAACAGAGATTCCTATCTTATTCATATTCCCCGTTTGCAAGCATATATGCGTGATGCACTTTCTGATCCGGTTCTTGCACCGTTAAAATCGTGGTTTGAAAAAGAAGGGGTTGATTTTGACCCTTTAAATGATTTACATGGTGATGAAATCCGAACCGTTTTTAAAGATATATTGTTTTAAGCAGGAGTTATCTATGTCTATCGTTGCAGATCGTTTAAGTCGTATCAAACCATCACCAACTATCGCTGTGACAAATAAAGCACGTGAGCTAAAGGCGGCTGGACGTGATGTTATTGGTCTTGGTGCAGGTGAACCTGATTTTGACACACCTGACTTTGTAAAAGAGGGGGCCATTGCCGCAATCAAAGACGGACAAACGAAGTATACTGCCGTTGATGGTACGCCTGCGTTAAAAGATGCCATTATCGCAAAATTTAAACGTGATAATGACCTTAGCTATGAACGCGATCAGGTTACTGTCGGTACAGGTGGTAAGCAGGTTCTTTATAACGCATTAATGGCGTCAGTTAATCCGGGAGATGAGGTGATTATTCCTGCTCCGTATTGGGTGTCTTACCCGGACATGGTTTTACTTGCAGAAGGTACGCCTGTTACGGTTGAGTGCTCTAAAGAAAATAGTTTCAAGCTTACGGCCGAGCAATTAGAAGCGGCAATTACACCTAAAACAAAGTGGCTTATTTTTAATTCACCATCTAACCCGACTGGTGGTGCATATACGCGTGAAGAGCTAAAGGCGCTTACAGATGTTCTTGTTAAGTATCCGCAGGTTTATATCATGACTGATGATATGTATGAGCACCTGGTCTATGACGGTTTTGAATATTGCACACCGGCACAGGTAGAGCCTGCCTTATATGATCGTACCTTAACGTGTAATGGGGTTTCAAAATCCTATGCGATGACCGGGTGGCGTATTGGATATGCTGCGGGGCCGAAAGACTTAATCAAGGCCATTGCAAAGGTTCAAAGCCAAAGTACCTCTAACCCGTCATCTGTTTCACAGGCTGCTGCACTAACGGCTTTGGAAGGGGATCAATCCTTCTTGGCTGAACGTAACGGTGTGTTTAAGGAGCGCCGTGATATGGTTGTCGATATGCTAAATGCTGCGGATGGAATTGAATGTATTAAGCCGGAAGGTGCATTTTATGTGTATCCGTCATGTGCCGGGACAATTGGTAAAACGACACCTGATGGTAAAGTGATAGAGAGCGATGAAGACTTTGTCACATATCTGTTGGAGACCGAAGGTGTTGCCGCCGTACACGGAGAGGCATTCGGGCTTTCGCCTTACTTTAGAATCTCTTATGCAACAAGTACTGAAAACCTGACAGAAGCGTGTAATCGTATTCAGCGCGCATGTGCTGCACTACAAGGTGAAGCGAAGGCGGCATAATTGCGGCCTTTTGAAAGGGGTACCCCTAGAATCAAAAAGCCGGATCCAAAAGATCCGGCGAGTTGAACAGGGAGGTTTTACGCCTAGAGGCGTAAGGATCTTTAAAGTGGGAGATCCCTTAGTAGCTTAACTACTATAACAATTATATGTTGTATGCCTAAATAGAACAAACGCAATTTGCGCAATATACCCATGCGAAAAATGCATAGCTTATTGTGCCAGGCTATGTGTTTGTTTCATGCTCTGCGGGGGTATTCCAATTAATCTTTCATTTCTTCTAACTGATTGAAGAGAAAGTCTTTTAGGACGGAAATACGTTTTGAGTTTCTACGTTCTTGCGGATAAACGAAGTACATATCAACAGCAGGGATTTCAAGGTCTGGGAATAAAATTTCAAGGTCAGGATCTTGATTTACAATATATCTAGGAAGCACAGATATGCCGGTTCCATTCTTAACAGTCGTATATCTGGCATGCATAGAGTTAATAAGGATAACATTTGGATTATTTAAAACATTGATATCCAGTTTATTAAAAATCCAGTTTGGTTTTAAAAACGGTGTATGCATGTTTTGCGGGTAACCAATCATGACATGATTTTTGAATTCATCTAATGTTTTCGGTTGCCCCATGTTCTCAAGATACTCTTTTGAGGCACATAACGAGAAATGAATTTGGGTCATGTGACGCTCAATCAGATCGCTATGATCTGCTTTTTGTAAGCGAATTGCAACGTCGGCCTCTCGACGGGCAAGGTCATAAACCCGATCATCTAATAGCATTGTCAGCTGAATATCTGGGTAGTTATGTTTAAATTCTGCAATATGTGGGGCAAGCCATGTCGATGCAATAAATTCAACAGTTGTAATTGTAAGCGGCCCTTCCGGTAGCACGCGTGAATCGGTAAGTTGCATTTGAACTTGTTGTAATCTATCAAAGACGTCACACGTTGTCTGGTAAAGCATTTCCCCTTGTTCTGTCAGGACAAGGCCACGTGCATGTCGGTGGAATAGGGGAAGGCCTAGGCTTATTTCCAATCCGCCAATTTGTCTGGAGATTGCAGATTGACTTAAGTTTAGGTTTTCTCCGGCATGGGTAAAGCTTCCTGCTTCGGCCACTGCTTTGAATATGCGTAGTTTATCCCAATCCATAGCCCCTTAAACTCCCTTTTACTATTATTCGGCGGCTTGCGCGTTACTGCCGTCTTCTTCACACGCTGTTAAAAAACGGTCAGCCTCAAGTGCAGCCATACATCCCATGCCTGCCGCGGTGACTGCTTGACGATATGTATGGTCTGTAACATCGCCGGCGGCATAAACACCACCAACAGATGTTGCCGTGGAATCTGCCGCTGTGTCGAGATAGCCTGTATCATCCATAGAGAGCTTTCCTTTGAAAAGCTCTGTTGCCGGGTCATGACCAATTGCGACGAATAATCCGTCTTTCTGAAGATCTTTTGTTTCACCGGTTTTGGTGCTTTTGATCGTCAAACCGGTCATGCCTGTTGTATCACCGTTTATTTCTTCTACGGTATGATCCCATAAGATTTCTACCTTCTCATGTTCAAAGAGGCGTTTTTGTAAGATCTTCTCCGCTCGTAAAGTATCACGGCGGTGAATTAACGTGACTTTAGAACAGAAATTCGTCAGGAATAATGCCTCTTCTACGGCGGTATTTCCGCCACCGACAATGGCAACTTCTTTACCACGGAAAAAGAACCCGTCGCATGTTGCACATGCAGAAACGCCTCTGCCTTGGAATTCTTGTTCAGACGGAAGGCCTAGCCAACGTGCCTTTGCACCTGTTGCAATGATGATGGTTTCGCCTGTGTAGACCGTTCCTGAATCACCTGTGGCTTTGAAAGGGCGCTGTGACAGGTCAACGTCGGTAATGTAGTCATTAATTAACTGTGTGCCGACATGTTCCGCCTGAAGCTTCATTTGCTCCATAAGCCATGGGCCTTGAATAACATCGGCAAAGCCAGGATAGTTTTCAACTTCTGTTGTGATCATAAGCTGTCCTCCTTGCTCCATCCCGGTGACAAGTAAGGGTTTTAACCCGGCGCGCGCAGCATAGATCGCCGCAGTATATCCGGCAGGACCGGAACCGATGATAAGAACCTTGGTATGGTGAGTATCTGTCATTTTACGCTCTGTTTTTATAAATGGTGTCAGGACATCTTAATCATGTATATGACAGAGTAAAGGCCTCATAATGCTTTTTAACTTCATTTGCGACAAATTGTGCATCATTTAGAGGTTCATAAGAATATGGTTCGATGATGCCGTCAAATACCTTTAAAACGCCATCACGTATTAGGTTTGTATGAAGGTTTTGAATGCGTGTTGCACCACCATCTAAATTAATCATATAGACAGGCTTTCCCGTGGTACAGCTTTCCGAAATCATTGATGCACTATCGGCGGTGACAAGGATATAATCCGCCCATGACAGCAATCCCAGATACGGATTATCTCCTGTTCCATCCCAAAAGAAATTCTCAGGAGTATCCAAAGCATCTCTAAACCGCTTATAGTTTTCTTCGCCTGTGCGTCTAGAGCAGGTGATCATCAAGTTACCTTCTAGGGCTGATAGTTGTTCAATGATGCGGGTACATGTTTTCTCCCCCATGTCATATGCTTTGCTCTTTCCACCAATAAGAACCGCTATACGTGGAGATGAAATATTTTCAAAAAGGGGGAAGCTTTGCTTTGCACTGTGTAGGAGGTCAGATGCAATTTTATTTGGACTGGCGCGGGTCACTATAACATTATCACCGCGAGTTGGGTCATGTTCAGGAACAGCAACAAGATCGAAATGATCCGTTGATGTTCGTGGGTCTTGAATATGAAGGGTAAAGGTTTTTTTTGAGCTCTGTTTTTTGATGTATCGTGATGCGGCAATACTTTTTCGGCCACTGGTGATAAGAAGATCCGGCCACGGTGGTGTGAGTGGTTCGGTGAAACTGTGTTGCGTTTCTAGACCGAGAAAGGGTGACAGAGTTTTCCACGGCTGCTTTAATGAAATACGCTTTACATCATAGGGTATGCCTAAGGCTTGCCCCACACCAATACACTGGTTTTCTGTGCCGATAAGGCCTTCTGTAATGATCCAGCATGATGATGGGGGTTTTGTACTTTGCATGTTTTTTTGTAATTTAATTTCAAAAGCACTTGAATAATGTGCAAGACAATCTTATACAACCCTATCGCAATTGCAAGCACGATGCTGATCACTGGATTGGGATATAAATAACGAAAAAATAGTCAGGTATTGTATATAATGAAGCGCTCCAAACTGGATAATATCGATAGAAAAATTCTCAGAAGACTACAAGAAGATGGTCGAGTTACAAATGTGACTTTGGCCAAGGATGCCGGTATATCTGCGCCACCATGCTTACGCCGTGTGCGTGCATTGGAAGATGCCGGATATATTCAAGGCTATTTTGCGAATCTGAACCACAGCTTGTTAGGCTTTGGGGTAAGCATTTTTGCGCAAGTAAAATTGAAAAGCCAAGCAGAAGAAGACTTAAGCGCGTTTGAAGAATATATTCATAGCCTCCCTATGGTGCGGGAATGTCACATGTTGGCCGGAGATGTTGACTTTTTAATTAAGGTCGTCGCAAAAGACTGGGATGCATATCAGGTATTTTTGACTCAAAGTTTAACCAGTGCACCAAATGTGACGTCGGTAAAATCATCCTTATCAATCAGACCTTCAAAAAGACTTCCCGGTGTTCCGGTGGAGTAATGACGGGATCAGCTTGCGTTTCGGTTGAATTCATTATGATGAATGAAATAGAGCGCCTGTGTCATTATATCTGTGTTGAACATCATGAAAGAGTGGCTTGCAGACATTACGATATGATCTGACATGCCATCTATTTTTGTGCGCTCAACGGCGACAATACCGTCATGTTCTCCGTTTAATATCCATGGTGCTAAGGGGTTAATCGAAACATTGCCTGCAATCACGCCAAGCGGGTAGGTGATATCATCATCGATATGTTCATAACCGGTTGTCATTTGTTGCCCTGCAGGCCCGTAAATAGCTTGGAAAGCAGGGGCCAAAATTTCTGTCTCTGATAGCCAATCTGCAAATTCGCTTCCCTTATTCGGCGGCCCAAGCATTACGACTTTACCAAGGTTTTTAGGCGTTCTGCGGGTGATGTAATAACGGGCAATCAGACCGCCCATTGAATGAGTGACAAAGTGTATCGGTGTGTCAGTGTTATATTGTGGGTATTTTGAAATTTTGTCATGCACGAAATCACTTAATGCCTCTAGGCTTTTTTCACGAGAAGGGTAGCGAATGTTGAGCGTGTCATACCCGTTACTCTTAAAAAAATTCTGAAGCAGGAGCATATCAGCATCACTGCGTAATATACCATGTAATAGGATAATAAGCTCTTTGGGGGAATTATTCTTGTTCAATCCAATTCTCCAGATCATTTAATGCGCGTTTGGTATAGACTTCCTTACGATCTTTGCCTTTTAGTTTCCGACGCTTTCCATTGTCTTGTTTCGGGCGTAAAAGATCATCGGACGGTACAGGGAAAAGACCAAAGTTAATGTTCATTGGTTGGAATGTTTCCGCATTTGCGCCGCCTGTGACGTGGTTCAGCAATGCACCAAGAGCCGTTGTCTCAGGTGGTCTTTGGATGTCATTATTTAATATGTCTTGTGCGGCAAACCGTCCAGCCAGCAGGCCGATAGAGGCACTTTCAACATATCCTTCACATCCTGTTATTTGCCCTGCGAATCGAACATGTGGTTTGATCTTTAGGCGTAAAGCATCGTCGAGTAATTTAGGGGAGTTAATAAATGTATTACGGTGCAGGCCTCCCAGGCGTGCAAACTCTGCATTTTCTAATCCCGGTATCATACGGAAGACACGTGTTTGTTCACCGTATTTCATTTTTGTTTGAAACCCAACGATATTATACAGTGTTCCCAATGCATTGTCTTGCCTAAGTTGAACTACTGCATAAGGTTTTTCATCTTGGTGCGGACTGGTCAGACCAACAGGTTTCATCGGACCGAATCGTAAGGTTTCGTCACCGCGTGCAGCCATGATTTCAATTGGCATACATCCCTCAAAATACGGAGTGTCTTTTTCCCATTCCTTGAAATCACCATATTCGGCATTCTTCAATTCATTAATAAACGTTTCGTATTGTTCTTTTGTTAATGGACAGTTGAGGTAATCTTTTCCTGTTCCCGCCGGGCCTGCCTTATCATATCGGGATTGGAACCATGCTTGATCCATATTTACACTATCTAGATGCACAATTGGCGCAATTGCGTCAAAGAATGCAAGGTGATCCACCCCTGTAAGGGATTGCACCGATTCTGCCAAAGGTGTTGATGTCAAAGGTCCTGACGCAATAATAACAGAGCCCCAGCTTTCAGGCGGTATTTCTATAATTTCTTCACGCTTGATAGTGATATTCGGATGTGCCTCTAATGTCTGTGTGACGTTTTGCGAAAAGATATCACGGTCGACGGCTAATGCGCCACCTGCCGGGACTGCGGCTTTATCACCCTCTCTAATGATAAGGGAATTTAAGCGCCGCATTTCTTCATGTAAAAGCCCCACAGCGTTGTATTGTGCATCATCTGATCTGAATGAGTTAGAGCAGACAAGCTCTGCACAATGTTCGCTTTGGTGTACATCTGTTTTAGTATGCGGGCGCATTTCGTGCAAAATCACGTTAACACCCATATTGGCGGCCTGCCATGCGGCCTCACTACCGGCCAGACCGGCACCTATAATATGCAATTCATTTTTAGACATGGGCAATGATCTAACAAAAACAAGGGAAGAGAGCAATTGAAACTTTTGTGTTTTATTTCTTCGTTTATGGATTGTTTCCTTCTATGAGAAGGCTGTATAATGAATCATGTTCGTTATAAACGGGCTGTGTATGATTTATATATTTTGTTTATTTAATCTATTCTTATAGTGGTGCGCTGGGTATATTTCGCACAGTATAGTTAGGGAGTCTGTGCTATGAGTGATGAAGAAAGCGTTGAAGGTGTTGAGTTAAGCCAGTTTTATATGTGGCGAACTTTGTTTGCTGTTGCGCATGCCGATCATGTTGTGACCGACGAAGAAATTGAGTTTATGGCGCAAATCCTTGAAGATATTAAGTTCTCGGAAGAGCAAACAGCCATTCTAAAAGACGATATTGTGAATGCCAAGAATGTTGAAGATATGTTCGATGGTATTGAAAAAGAAGAAGACCGTCTTCAGTTCTTTGAATTTGCACGTGATCTTGTCTGGGTTGATGGCGATTTTGGATCGGAAGAGCAAGGCATTATGATTAAGTTGCATCAGCATCATTGCCAGAGCATCAATTTAGATGACCTTGTCGGACGTGTTTCGTTAGAGCTCGAAGAAGATGAGCGTGAAAAGATAGACCCTGAAGATTTGGATGTTGAAAAGGGAGGAAGTCTAAGTGATATGCTGAAATCATTCCGCCTCAATTTCCTGAGTAAGAATTCCTGATATTAACGCTTTTTCTATGACTTTCTTAAGGCGATTTTTGCACGAAATCGGTTGCCTTCTGCTTTGTTGGGATTTACTGTGATCGGCGTATGGTTGGAAGAGATCACGAAAGAATAAGAAGAAAGATAGATAGAGTATAGAAAATGACTTTTGTGGTAATTGATGCGTGTATCCGCTGTAAGTATACAGATTGTGTTGAAGTCTGCCCTGTTGACTGTTTTTATGAGGGCGAAAATATGTTGGTTATTAATCCGGATGAGTGCATCGATTGCGGTGTTTGCGAACCTGAGTGCCCGATTGAAGCCATTCTACCTGATACAGATGACAAGGCTGAAGCCTGGCTTGAGGTGAACCGCAAGTATTCTGAGGAATGGCCAAACCTGACAGTGAAGAAGGAGCCTATGCCAGAGGCAGAGGACATGAAGGATAAGCAAGGGAAGTTTGAAAGCGATTTCAGCATTGAGCCCGGTGAAGGCGATTAAAAATAAATAAGTGTTATCTGATAAGGAGAATAAAATGAGTTTTGCAGCAATAAAAGGTCAAAGTGATGCGCTAAAGCCTAATGCGGAAAGTCGCGGGCGTGTTTATGATAACATTCTGGATACAATTGGTGCGACACCGTTGGTGCGTGTTTCCAAGTTCATGGAAAAATATAACGTTGAGGCAGAGATTCTTGCGAAGCTTGAATTCTTCAATCCTGTTGCTTCTGTAAAGGATCGCATTGGCTTTGCCATGATTGAGGCGGCAGAGCGCGCAGGCGATATACAGCCGGGTAAAACAACATTGATTGAACCGACATCCGGTAATACAGGGATCGCATTGGCATTTGTGGCATCTTGTAAGGGGTATCGTTTGATTTTAACCATGCCTGAAAGTATGTCTATTGAGCGCCGTAAAATGCTAAAGTTTTATGGAGCAGAGCTTGTCCTGACACCCAAGGAGCAGGGAATGTCTGGTGCAATTTCAAAGGCGGAAGAGCTTTTGAAGGAATACGATAATTCATTCTCCCCCGGACAGTTTGATAATCCGGCCAATCCGCAAATTCACCGTGAAACAACGGCGGAAGAGATTTGGAATGATACTGATGGTAAGGCTGATATTCTTGTCGCCGGCGTTGGTACCGGTGGTACGCTAACTGGTACATCACAGGTTTTGAAAGAGCGTAAGGAGAGCTTTAAAACTTATGCTGTTGAACCGGAAGAAAGTCCGGTTATCGCAGGTGGGCAACCGGGGCCACATAAAATACAGGGGATCGGCGCAGGCTTTATTCCGTCTATTCTTGATACAAACGTTATTGATGGATCTGTCAGTATCGATAGTGATGTGGCCGTGCAAACGGCGCGGGAAATTGCCCGTCTTGAGGGGATACCATGCGGTATTTCTTCCGGTGCAGCATTTGCGGCGGCGCGTGAAGTTGCCAAAATGCCGGAAAACAAAGGTAAAACAATCGTGGCGATCATCCCATCCTTTGCAGAGCGTTACATTTCCAGTGTCCTGTTTGATGGAATTGAAGATTAAGTAAAGCTTGATACTAGGGATTAAGGCAGGCGCAAAGACGATGTTCTATGCGCCTGTTGTATTTTTAGGCGGCTTTATCATCAACGCCGAGCTTCTTCTGTAAGGATGAACTGGACGTTGTATATTCAAAGCGAACTTTTGCATCAGGTTTACAATATTTAATGGCCTGACGCGCCATAAGCGCCGCTTCATGAAAACCGGATAGGATAAGCTTTAGCTTGCCCGGATACCAATTAATATCACCAACAGAGAATATGCCTTTCTCTGATGTTTCAAATTTTTCTGTATCAACTGGAATAAGATTTTCATGTAGGTTCAGGCCAAAATTCGCAATAGGGCCCAGTTTCATGGTTAAACCAAAGAATGGCAGGACACAGTCACATTCTATTTCCTTGAATTCTTTTTGCGCGTCCAGCACCTTAACGGCGTTCAACACACCATCATTTCCGATGAGCTCTTTAATTTGACCAATTTCAAATTTCATTTTTCCGCTAGCAACAAGCTCTTTCATTTTTCCAACGCTGTCTGGTGCGGCGCGAAAGCTATCACGGCGATGAATTAATGTGACGCTTTTTGCGACAGGTTGCAGGTTCAAACACCAATCCAAAGCAGAATCACCACCCCCGGCAATGATGATGTTTTTATCTTTGAATTGTTCCATCTTGCGTACAGCATAAAAGACACCGGTGCCTTCGAATGCCTCAATGTTCGGAATGGGTGGCTTCTTCGGCATAAAGCTACCGCCGCCTGCGGCGATAATGATGCATGTTGCATCAAAGACTGTACCTATATCGGTTGTTAAACGCCACTTGCCATTTTCAAGCTTTTCAAGTTTCTCTGCCATTTGTTGGAAATGAAACACAGGATCAAATGGTTCTATCTGCTCCATTAGGCGGTCTGTTAACTCTTGCCCTGTTATGGTTGGATATGCGGGGATATCATAGATTGGTTTTTCTGGATAAAGCTCTGCACACTGACCACCTGGGCGATCCAGAATGTCAATGAGGTGGCATTTCATATCTAAAAGCCCCATTTCAAAAACGGTGAATAATCCACAAGGTCCCGCCCCGATAATAACGGCATCTGTTTCGATTGGTGTCTGTGTGCTTGTCATGTTTGAAACAATCTTTAAATTATTTTGATGTATTTTTTATGTGCCTGTAATAGAATATAAAGCGCTGTAAGTAAAGAATGTAATTACGGTAATATTCCCTTAGAAACTGAGATGAAAAAGCATGGTAGAAGAATTCGATGTGGATACGTTCAATATTGTAAAAGACGCAATGGGGACGGAAGTTGTGGATCTGGTCGAAGTCTATATCAAAAATAGTTCAAATTACGTTGATGTTATTCGTGAATCATTTCAATCGAAAAATTATAATGCCGTTGCGGATGCTGCTCATCCATTAAAATCATCTAGTGCGTCTCTTGGGGTAATACGAGTGTCATCAGTTTCTGAAGAAATAGAAAGTTTATGTGAATCCGGAACATTGGATCCGAATTCTGAGGATGCTTTAGAAAAACTTATTGCTCAGCTTCCTGAACTATTTAAGAATGCAAAGGTATTCTTGACGAAATCTATACAAGAATTCAAATAATAGAGCTACATTACTGAAAAAAGTGGGTGGAATGATTCGAATTATTCATATCGATGACGATGATATTATATGCAAAGTAACAAGAGCTTTCTTGCAAAAAGATGGTGGATTTGATGTGCAAAGCTATAATTCTGTAGAGGACGCATTGCGTGGTGTAGGTGACTTTGCCCCGGATGTTATTCTTGTCGATTTTATGATGCCAGATATGGAGGGGATGTTGTCTTTACTGAATTTTAAGGCAGATATACGTCTCAAGGATATTCCCGTTGTTTTTGTAACAGGTCTTGAAGAAGATAAGGTTCGTGCATCTCTGGGGGATAATATCAATGGCTATCTGAAAAAGCCCTATAAGCCAGATACGCTTATTGATGCAATCCGATCTGTGTGTGCATCAGAATAACGCACTAGTTTCAGCTATATGATGTGAGACCTTATCTAAGGATATTCTTCACACGGACAATTAAGTTGCTGTGATCGAATGGTTTAACTATATAATCGCTTGCACCCATTTCCAGGCATTCGGATACATCTGTGATCGCATTCTTGGATGTGAGCATAAGAACAGGGATATCACGGGTTTGCTCGTTACTTTTCAATTGTTGCAAAACTTCGTCTCCATCCATTTCAGGCATTTTCCTATCCAGAACAATGGCATTTGGCGGCATGGTCTTGATAATATTTAACCCTTCTTTACCACTAGATGCTGTAATGACAGTGATATCTGCGTTTTCCAATGTCTTTTTAACCAGCGTAGTGATTGTTTCATCATCATCTATTACAAGGACGGTCATTTTTGCCTCATTCGTTTGATTCTTATACATAATTTAGAAAATACCACCTTAGTAGTATGCATGAATTTTTATGCTTTAGGGAGTTTTTTTTAATTTTATTCAGTGATGGATTTTAACGTATACAGAATATCAAGAGCTTCACGTGGTGTTAGCTCATCCGGTACTATTTTGGAT
This sequence comes from Alphaproteobacteria bacterium, assembly GCA_050633505.1. Classification (GTDB taxonomy): domain Bacteria; phylum Pseudomonadota; class Alphaproteobacteria; order Micavibrionales; family Micavibrionaceae; genus UBA1672. The sequence goes on along the minus strand of JBOEGQ010000004.1, from coordinate 297,952 downwards.
AATTTTTCTTCTACAGCCGATTTTTGCTTTGGTTCTGGCTGTGGTTCAGAGGAAGTGAACAGGGGTAGGTCATCAATGGCTTTTGATGCGGAAGGTGTTTTGTTTTTCGATTGTAATGTATTCAGAATTTCTTCCGCACGATGGATAACGGGGTCAGGAATACCTGCAAGTTGCGCAACATGTATCCCGTAAGATCTGTCGGCACTTCCCCGTTTGACTTTGTGCATGAAGATGATTTTATTTTCCCATTCTTTGATTTGCATCGTATAGCAAATGAGTTTTGAGAGCTTTTGTTCTAATGAGGTTAGTTCGTGATAATGTGTGGCAAAAATAGCGCGGCATTGATTTTGCTCATGTAAATACTCGACACAAGCCCAGGCGATAGAAAGACCATCATATGTTGCAGTTCCACGTCCGATCTCATCTAGAATAACCAAGGAATGCTGCGTTGATTGGTGCAATATTGATGCGGTTTCGACCATCTCTACCATAAAGGTTGATTGTCCGCGTGCAAGGTCATCCGAGGCGCCAACGCGACTGAACACCTTATCTACCACGCCAATATGTGCACTGTCCGCAGGAACGTAAGAGCCAATTTGTGCTAAAATGGCGATAAGAGCGTTCTGGCGAAGAAATGTTGATTTACCGGCCATGTTTGGTCCGGTCAGAAGCCATAGTTTTTGCTGCGGTTCGAGATTGCAGTTATTCGAAACAAATGCTGCACTTTCTTTCTTTAATACCTTTTCGACAACAGGGTGACGTCCACCTTGTATGTTGAATTGCAGTGAGCTATCAACAATCGGTTTTGTATAGCCCATATCACGGGATAGCTCAGCCAGTGCACACGTTGTATCTACTTTAGAAATGCTGCGTGCAATTGTGCATATTTCATTGGAAACAGCCTCTGTTTTTCGCAATATTTTTTCAAAGATATCAAGTTCTATTGCAATAATTTTATCTGCAGAAGAGGTGATGTCTTTTTCAAGTTCTGCAAGCTCAACAGTTGTAAACCTGATTGCATTTGCCATTGTCTGACGATGAATGAACACATTATCTTCGTTCTTTTGCATTAAGGTGTCGGCGCGTTTGGCCGGCACCTCTACAAAAAAGCCAAGTACATTGTTATGCTTGATTTTGAGTGCATCTACCGCGGCATGCTTTTTATATTTTTCTTGTAATGCTGCAATCAATTTTCTGCTGTTATCACGTAATAGGCGTAGCTCATCAAGTGGGGCAGAGTACCCGGTGCGAATAAAGTTACCATCACGAGCGAGGAGAGGTGCACAGTCTTCTAATGCCAGGGATAAGGTGTCTTGTAAGGCATTTACTTCTGGTGTTTGTTGGAGGCTGGTTAATATTTTGTGCAGCTTTTCTCTGCTGTCGTTGTCATGTTGCAATTCGGCGCGTATGACCTCACTTTGTTGCAGTCCGTCGCGTATTGCGCACAAATCCTTTGGGCCGCCACGTCCGATTGTCAGGCGAGATAGGGCGCGTTCCATGTCAGGCATGCTGCGCAAAAACTCACGTGTAATTGTGCGTAAATCATCGTTTTTGTGCATGCATTCAACACGATTAAGTCTATGATTGATTTGCTCCGCGACTGATAGTGGGGCGGATAAGCAAGATTGAAGCAGCCGTGCGCCCGCACTGGTGACAGTATAGTCGATTGTATCAAGAAGGCTGCCTTTACGTTCTCCTGATAATGTACGCGTTAGTTCCAGACTTTTTCTGGTTGATGCGTCAATCTCCATAATAGAGCCGGTAGATATTTTTTGTGGCGATGAAAGATGCGGTAAATGCCCTTTCTGCGTTCTAAATATATAATCAATTAGAATGCCAGCAGCAGTAATTTCGTTTTCTGAGAATTGTCCAAAGCTGTCTATTGTTTCAATGTTATATATTTTTTTTAGGTTGCTTAACGCGTTTGCAGAGGAAAACAGGCTTGCAGGTAGAGGTGATGTTTTATGCTTATAGTGCATAAAGAGATCTGGTGATTGCTCTATTAATGTATCGGGTAATATGATTTCACTTGGTGCAATACGTTCTAATGTTGCACGCACTGTGTCCTCTGTGTTTTCTTGTGTTTTGAAATCACCGGTGGAAAGGTCTAGCCATGCGACTCCAAAGGTCTTTTTTTGTGCGAAAATGCTGCATATATAGTTGTTGTTTTTTGCATCAAGAAGATTGTCTTCCGTTAGTGTTCCTTGCGTAACAACGCGGACGGCTTCTCGATTGACGAGCGCTTTTGATGCGCTTTTCCCTTCTTTTTTTGCACGTGCTTTTGCTTCATCTGGTGTCTCTGTTTGCTCACAGATGGCAACCTTGTGACCTGATTTTACGAGTTTTGCCAAATATGGCTCACAAGAATGGAATGGAACCCCGCACATGGCGATGTCATCACCATTTGATTTTCCACGTTTGGTTAAGGTGATATCCAAAACCCTTGAAGCAGTGATGGCATCATCGTAGAAGAGTTCGTAAAAGTCACCCATTCTATAGAATAGAAGGCAATCCTGATGTTCTGATTTTAAGGTGTGGTATTGTGCCATCATTGGTGTGTGCCCCTGTGAGAGGTACACACCAATTTTTTCCTCACGCGTTGGCAGGTCTGATGTTTCTTGTATTTCTTTTAAAGCAGGCTGCGACATGGTTAAGGGCACACAATATTTAATTAATCTTTACCGGTTGATCCAAAGCCGCCTTCACCGCGCTCTTCATTCTCATCCAGTTCATTGACGGTTTTCCAATTGACGTGTGTGAAGCGTTCGACCACCATCTGGGCAATACGCATGCCACGTTGCACGGTGAATGGTTCCTGTCCGTGATTGATAAGGATCACTTTAATTTCTCCCCGATAATCGGCATCAATGGTACCTGGAGTATTCAAGACGGTAACGCCGTGATTTAAGGCAAGGCCAGATCGTGGGCGAATCTGTGCTTCAAACCCGAGAGGTAGCGCGATGGATAATCCTGTTGGAATAAGGGCTCTTTCACCAGATCCAAGCTCCAAAGCTTCTTCTAGTGCGGCTGTAAGATCCATTCCAGCAGATTGTCTGGTTGCATAAGTCGGAAGTTTTAACCCCACCGCATGATCCAGAGGTTTCAGGGCGACCTCAATATCGTCTTCATTTTTAAAATCACTATAGTGTGTCATAGTTTCTTATTTTCCTTGATTATTTTTTCTATCAGACGAAGTGCAACGTCTTTCTTGCTGCATCGTGCCCATTTTTTTGTTTCTTGAGGTGTGATCAAATATATTTGATTTTCTTCGGAACCGAAAGTCTTTTCCTGCCCTTTTTTATCTTGCCCAACTTCATTTGCGATAATCCAGTCACATCCTTTTTTCGTTAGTTTCTCTTGTGCATTCTCAATGAGGTTATTTGTTTCTGCGGCGAAGCCAATGATAAGGGATGGGCGATATTTCGGGTGGTTGGAGAGGGTTTTCAAGATGTCAGGGTTCTGTTCTAGTGCCAAATCTGGTGTGGTGGCGTTGTCACGTTTTTTTATTTTGTGCCCTTGGACGTGTTTAGGAGTCCAATCACTCACAGCGGCGGCACAAACAGCGATATCTGCTGGTAGAGCCTCTTGGCATGCCTGTAGCATTTCTTTACCGGTTTCAACATGGATAGTTTCAATGCCTGATGGAGGTGAAAGGTTGGTTGGACCGGAGATAAGGGTCACATCTGCCCCGGCATCTCTAAGTGCTTCTGCAATGGCGTTACCTTGTTTACCTGATGAACGATTCCCAAGGAAACGAACCGGGTCTAATGGTTCATATGTGGGGCCACTCGTCACGAGTGCCTTTTTACCTTTTAATGGTCTTTCAAAAAAAAAATCAGCTATAGAATTCAATAGATCTGTTGCTTCGGGCAGGCGCCCTGTGCCTGTTTCACCACATGCCATTTCACCTTTGTCGGGTTCGATAACATGTATATCACGCGATTTTAACAATGCGATGTTGTCTTGTGTCGCCGCATTGTGCCACATTTCGGGGTTCATGGCAGGGCAAATCATAATAGGCTTATTAGAGGCCAGTAATGTTGTTGATGCCAAATCATTGGCCAACCCATGAGCCATTTTTGCGATTAAATCGGCACTTGCAGGTGCAACGATAATGAGATCACATTCTCTGCTTAGGCGTATATGCCCCATTTCCGTTTCATCGGTTAGAGACCATAGGTCTGTATAAACTTTCTCTTCGGATAGTGATGCAACACTAAGGGGTGTTACAAATTGCTCGCCCCCTTTGGTGAGGATGCAGCGAACGCGCCCTTGGTCCTTTTTGATTAGACGGATAAGTTCCAAAGATTTATAGGCAGAGATTCCACCAGAGATAATCAGCAATATTCGTTTATCATTTAGCATGTGCCTATTATCGCGTTATTGATTATGTGTGTAAAGAAAGAAAAACCCTGCACGGGGCAGGGTTTCGAAACTGTATACGATTGTAACGTATTATTCTGTTAGTGCACCTGTGATACCTTGAACAGCATCTTGTGCATCCTTGGCTGCTTCCGCTGCAGGTTCAACAGCTTCCGCTGCCTCTGCTGCTGTGTCTTGTACTTCATCAATTGCGGCTTCTTCTACTGCATTTTCCACGCCTTCTTGTGCGTCTTGCGCCGGGGCAGTTACATCAGAAACAGCGTCGGTTGCTGCTTCAACAGCGTCTGTCGCAACATCACCTGCTGCTGTTGCGATACCGCTTAGTGCTTCAGAAGCGTCACTTGCAGTTTGTCCGGCAACTTCTGCTGCGTTGTTTATTGCATCGCCAGCTGTCTCGCTAACGTCAGAGGCGATATCCATCGCGCCTTCAGATGCATCTTTTGCAATCGCTGCTGCTCCGTCTAATGCTTCACCAAAGTTAATACCAATATCGCTTGCACCTTCGGTTTCTGTTCCTGCCGCTGGTGTTAGTCCCGCAACGGATGATCCGTCTTGTGTTGCTGTGCTGTTATAGATTGCGAATATAGCTACAAGTCCGGCAGCCAAAACGGTTGTTGAATAAAAAATTGATTTCGTGAAGTTGCTCATATCTGCAGCCTTTCTCACTGATTTGTCATATTAGTTTAATGTTGTTATTGCCGGATAATGCACGATTGATGCTTTATCTGTCAAACAAAAAGCATATATTACTGAAATTTGTGGGGGTTATCTTGTTCTCTTTATGTCTTAAGACCCTGATGAACCGCGACAATTCCTGCGGATAAATTATTGTATTTCACTCGTTGAAATCCTGCATTTTGTATGCGTTGTACCAATTTTTTTTGAGTTGGGAACTTGCGGATGCTTTCGACGAGGTATTGGTAACTGTCTTTATCATTGGCGATGGCTTCGCCCATGCGGGGTATAACGTTATATGAATAGATATCATATGCCTTTGCCAAGATTTTAGGTTGCACATGTGAGAATTCAAGGCAGAAAAACTTACCACCCGGGCGCAAAACGCGATGCGCCTCTGCCAAGGCTTTATCTATACGTGTTACGTTACGTAGGCCAAAGGCGATGGTGTAAATATCAATGGAATTGTTTTCGAGGGGAAGATCTTCTGCATTGCCCGTGACCCAGCTAAAATCGCTTATCCAGCCTTTATCAATGGCGCGGTCTCTACCAACGCTCAACATGTTATCGTTAAGATCACATAAGGTGATGTTCGCTCCATCACCGATTTTTTTACGGATACGAAATGCAATGTCACCAGTACCACCGGCCACATCAAGATAGTCAACAGGGCGCCCATCTATACTGGCGCGTGGACGGATAAGGCGTATAAGGTGATCTTTCCAGATACGATGTATGCCAAAACTCATGGCATCATTCATGGCGTCATATTGTTCAGCAACACTGTCAAAAACACCAATAACACCGCTTGTTTTTTCTTCGGGGGAGACATGTTTTTCCCCAAACCATTCTTTCTCTGGATTATCCATGCTGTTTTTTCTCCTTATATAGTGGTAGTACCTAACATATGAAACTTGTAAAAGCTATGGCTACTGTTGCAGGAATGACGGGATTATCACGTATCGCAGGATTCGTGCGTGACATAGCAACTGCAGCGTATCTTGGGGCAGGGCCTATTGCTGATGCATTCTTTATCGCGTTGAAGTTGCCAAACTTCTTTCGTCGGGTTACTGCCGAAGGGGCATTTAGCATTGCCTTTGTTCCGTTGTATTCCAAAACAGTTGAGATCGAAAATAGAAAGACAGCAGATCTTTTTGCCAGCAATACATTTATGGTGATGCTGTGCTTTTTATCTGTATTTACGATTTTGGCGTTGCTTGCGATGCCTTACGTGATCCAAGCTATTGCACCAGGGTTATCAAATGACCCTTTACGCTTTCCTCTAGCCATAGAGCTATCCCGCATTACTTTTCCTTACCTATTACTAATGTCGTTAACGGCTCTTTTGGGGGGCGTTTTAAATGCACTGGATCGTTTTGCACCATTTGCGTTTGCGCCTGTTCTATTTAATATAAGTCTTATCGTTTCGTTATTGGTGAGCGAGCATTTTGAAACAGCAGGGCATGCCCTGTCATGGGGACTTTTAGGTGCGGGCGTTTTACAATTCTTGTTTTTATTGGGGTGTACATATCGTGCTGGTGTGCGTTTAACGTTTGCAGTACCAAAACTTAACGCAGATGTGCGCAAAGTATTAAAGTTGATGGGGCCTGCCGTAATTGGGGCAGGGGTCGTACATGTGAATCTGTTTGCTGATCTTATTATGGCATCATTTTTAGAAACCGGATCAATATCTTATCTTTATTATGCTGATCGTTTAAATCAACTTCCTCTAGGTGTTGTTGGCATTGCAGTCGGGACGGCTTTGTTGCCTATGCTATCCAGGGCTATGACAAAGGAAGATACGACACATGCTTCCAATTTATTTAATCGGGCACTTGAATATTGTTTGCTGTTGGCGCTACCGGCAGCGATTGCCTTGGCGGTGATCCCTTTACCTCTTATTACGATATTGTTTGAGCGTGGTGCTTTTACCGCTGCGGATAGCCTGATTACATCAAGTGTCTTGATGGCTTATGCATTGGGATTGCCTGCGTATATTACGATTAAGGTTTTTTCGACTGCACATTGGGCAAGAGAAGACACAACAACTCCTGTGCGTATTTCAGTTGTTGCGACGTTATTAAACATTGCACTTAGTATCGTGTTAATACAATTTATCGGTGTGGTTGGAATTGCGCTTGCAACGGGTGTTACGGGGTGGCTACAATTCTATTTGCATGTGCGTGCGTTAAAAGACCATCCCTCTGCACAGATTGATGCAACCTTTATCAGAAACGCGCCAAGAATTGTGGTAGCATCTTGCATAATGGGGACGGGCGTGTATATACTCGCCGCGTTTTTAAAGCCGTATTTGTTCCACGAAAGTTTCGGGATACAGATATGTGCACTGGGCGGTATTATCTTTTCCGGTGCAATGATTTACGGTGTGCTGATCTTATCGTTAGGCGTTGTACGCAGATCAGATCTTATGAGAGTTATAAAGAGGAAAAAGTCGTAAATGAAACGTATACTTTCAGGCATGCAGCCAACCAGTCAGCTCCATTTAGGTAACTACCTTGGGGCATTAAAGAACTGGGTGTCTTTTCAAGAAGATCAGAACGCACAGTGTTTATATTGTGTTGTAGACTTGCATGCAATTACGGCAGATTACGATCCTGCATCGCTTGCCACGGCGTCTCGTGAAATTGCGGCGGCTTATATGGCGGCGGGTATTGATCCCGATCAATCGGCTCTTTTTGTTCAATCCCATGTGCCGGAGCATTCGCAGCTTATGTGGTTGCTTGCCACTATGGCACAGATGGGTAAGCTTGAGCGTATGACGCAGTTTAAAGATAAGGCAGGAAAGCATAAAGAGCGCGCCGGGCTTGGGCTTTTTGCATATCCGGTGTTGATGGCTGCGGATATTCTTATTTATAATGCGACCCATGTTCCTGTTGGTGAAGATCAAAAACAACATCTTGAATTGACGCGTGATTTGGCGGCAACGTTTAACACGCGGTATGAAACGGATTTCTTCGTGCAGCCAGAGCCGGTTATTACCGGGCCAGCCCCTCGCGTCATGTCTTTACGTGATGGATCTCAGAAGATGAGCAAGTCTGCAGATTCGGATATGACCCGTATTAACCTGACCGATGATGCAGACATGATTGCCAAAAAAATCAAAAAGGCAAAAACAGATGCAGATCCCTTGCCGGAGCGTTTGGAGGATTTAGACGGGCGCCCTGAGGCTCTAAACCTTGTTACATTATATGCGGCACTAGCAGATATTGATAAAGAAGAGGTACTTTCACAATTCGCAGGAAAGCAATTTGGTTTCTTTAAACCGGCACTTACCGAGGTCGCCATTGCACATCTGGAGCCTATAACAAAACGTATGGCCGAACTTTTGAATGATCCTGTGCAAATAGACCGTGGATTACAGGCGGGTGCAGAACAGGCGCGTGAAATTGCTTCCCCTATTTTGGCAGATGTGCAGAAAATAATGGGGTTTTATGGATAAAGAAGTTTTTTGTACGCCAAATTTATGTTAGGTTTTAACAAGTTATTTGCATTTTCTGCCTTAAAATAGCACAATGCAAGAGGCGTTAACTTAGTTGGGACAGCGTAAATCATGAATTTTTCTTTGAAATCATTTCTTGTCGGGGCGGCATTTTGTTCTCTTGCCTTGTCTTTACCGTCAAAAGGACAGGCAGAAGTCTATTATATTGAAAACAGTATTGAGCGTTTCTCAGTATCTTTCCCTGATTCCTGGAAGAAGGTGAACAATCAAAAACCGGATGATAAATTGACAATGATTGGCGCGGGGCATAACACATTTGCTGAATGTCGCGTCAGCATTAATAACGATAGACGTTTTGTGATTTATCCGGGTGACTTTGATCCTGAAATACAACGTTTGGAAGTGAGTTCTGAATTCTGGGATAATTATTTAAGCGACTTTAACAACGTTGAAGTTGAGATGTTTAAGGATAATGCCGGGCTGGGATTTGGTCATGCCAGTGTGTCTGAGGCATTTTATGAAACATCTGAAAGTGCCATTGTACGTAAACGTGCGTTGATGTTTGCTTCATTGTATCATGATCAACTTTATGTGCTTGAGTGCTCTGCGGAAGAATCTGTGTATCACAGATGGCGCCCGACGTTTTTGAGTGTCGCCAAATCCATGAACTTCAAAAAGGTCACGCATGAACGTATGCAGGGACATTACCGCGATTTCACAAAAGAAGAAGTGGAAGTGCAGGGGCCAAATCAGCTGGATGTATATAAGTTTTAATGCTTAATAAACTATACGTCCTCATCGCTTTATTTCTTATATAAAGCATAACTTTTTAAAGGTCTCGTTTATCAGTGAGGCCTTTTTGTCTGTTATTTTTTTAGGGGAAAGCATAGGAATATGCAGATCTATTTGCCTATTGCTGAAATGAGTATTGCTGTAGAGGCTATATTCTTTTTAGGGGCGTTTGTCGGGTTTATCTCAGGGGTTTTTGGTGTTGGGGGAGGGTTCCTTACAACGCCTTTGCTTATCTTTATGGGGATTCCTTCTGCCGTTGCCGTTGGTACACAAGGGAGCCAGCTTATCGCATCCGGGGTAAGCGGCGTTATGGGGTATTGGCGCAGAGGGCATGTCGATTTTATGATTGGAACTGTTATGCTGGTTGGTGGTGTAATGGGATCTGTCCTTGGGATTATATTTTTCAAATTTATTCAATATATAGGGCAGATCGACCTTATTATCTCTTTATTATATATTGTTTTGCTCGGTAGTATCGGGGTAATGATGCTTTTTGAGAGCATGTTTACAGTTTTTCGTAAGAAAACGGTTAAATCAGAGTTTAATCGCCTAAAATCACCATCTTTAATCTCGAAATTACCGTATAAAATGCGTTTTCCTAGGTCAAAGTTATATATTAGTGCGCTTGTACCGGGGGGGATTGGCGTGGTTAGCGGCTTTCTCGTTTCTACAATGGGGGTTGGTGGGGGCTTCCTTCTCGTTCCTGCGATGATTTATATCTTAGGTATGCCACCTTTGTTGGTGGCTGGTACGTCGCTTTTTCAGATTATATTTATCAGTGCCTTTTCAACGGTAATGCATGCCAGTCTTAGTCAGAGTGTTGATATTTTATTGGCATTTTTTCTGATTATCGGGGGGGTGATCGGTGCGCAGATCGGTGTTCTGGCGTCTAAGAAGGTAACGGGGGCGCGTGCACGGATTATCTTGGCTCTTCTTGTCTTGGGGGTTTGCTCTCAACTTGCAATTCAATTGTTCTTAGAGCCATCTAATCTCTTTGTGATGATGGTGCGGTGATGAAGTATTTATATACATTGCTTTGTTTTCTTTGTTTTGTGACCCTCTCTTCGGCATCTTTTTCGGCAGATGAAGAGTTCGCTGTACAAGTTGCACAAGATCAGGTTGATATTACTGTTGGATTTACCGGTTCCTCTATTGAATTATTTGGTGATAGACGAGATAAGGATTCAATCGTTGCGATTGTGATTGAAGGCCCGGAAAAAGACGTGACACTTTGGGAAAAGGCTCGCGTACTTGGAACATGGGTGAACCGTCATTACGTCACATTTTCTGATATCCCTAGCTATTATCATTTTGCGATAAGCGAAAGAGAGATAAATGATGAGACCAAGGCATTGATGATGCAACATGCCATTGGTCATGATGGCCTTTTTGCGCGGGTGGAGACAAAAAATTCAAAATCTGTGAAGGATATATCCCGATTTAGTGATGCGTTTTTGAAGAAAAAGGAAGATGGTGGAGCGTATTTTACTGATCCTGCTCCGTTTATCTTTATTAATGAAAATTTCTTTCGTGTTAGTTTTGATGTTCCCCCTTCGGCATCTATCGGTGATTATAAAATTCGCAGTTATCTTATTAAAGATGGTAAGTTGGCAGAGCGTGAAGTGACGTATTTAAAGGTAGAGCAAGTTGGCATGAATGCTTTTTTATTTGAAAGTGCCAATCAGTATAGTGTGCTTTATGCTTTATTCTGTATTTTTCTGGCAATGTTTTCAGGGTGGCTTGTCAGTGTGTTAAGGGTAAGACCATAAGTAGGTTATGTGCTATAATACCTCTAATATGTGGGAGCCAGGTATGACTAGGAAAGATGAAATTGGTAAAAGAAAGGGTGTTTATCTGATCGTGGTGGATGAGTCAGAAGAGCTCACAACGGCGATTGATTATGCATGCCAGTTTGCAAATGCAGAAGGTGGGTATGTTGCTCTGTTATATGTTGTTGAACAGGTTTTTGTTCAAAACTGGCAGAATATTGAAGATCGTGTACGTCAGGAAATGCGGCAGAAGGCAGAACAGATTATATGGGATGCAGCAGGCCTTGTGAAAGATAAAACAGGAACCGTTCCAATGGTGTTTATCAAAGAGGGGGATTGTAGTGACATTGTGGTTCAAACATTAGAAGACAACAATAATATTGTATCACTCATTTTGGCTGCTTCGGCGCACTCTTCAAATCCGGGGCCGTTGGTGACGTATTTCTCAGGCAAGGGGGTATCACGTATTCCTGTTCCCTTAATGATCATCCCGGGTCACCTTACATAAAAATGTAAACTTTTACGGTTCACGTTGCCCTTTGTAAGTAAGGGGTATATAGATGTGAGAATAATCGAAAGGTCATCAGATGTTTATACAAACCGAAGACACACCAAACCCTGCAACTGTCAAATTTTTACCCGGACAGAAAATTCTAGAGAAAGGAACAATTGATTTCTCTGACGCTTCTCAGGCTTCGAAGAGTCCTGTCGCCGCGCGCTTATTCGGTATTGTCGGTGTTGTTCGTGTCTTTCTGGGAGAGGACTTTATCTCTGTAACTAAGGCAAGTGACACAGATTGGTCTATGCTGAAACCAATGATTTTGGCGGCATTGATGGAACACTTATCAACAGACCAGTTGATTTTAGCACCTGACTTTGAATTACAAAATAGTGCTGAAACGTCAGGTACGGTAGAAGATAATGAGATTGTTGTTCAGATAAAAGAATTACTTGATGAACGAGTTCGCCCGATGGTCGCCATGGATGGTGGAGATATTGTTTTTGAAAAATTCGAAGATGGTGTTGTATATTTGCGTATGCAAGGGGCTTGTTCCGGTTGCCCAAGCTCAACGGCTACTTTGAAAATGGGGGTGGAAAACATGTTACGTCATTATATCCCCGAAGTTGTGGAAGTACGCCCTTCACCTGACTTTTAATGCAAGGGAATGAGATGATTGTTCTGGCAATAGATAGCGCAATGAATGGCTGCTCAGCAGCGCTTTGTGATGCCGAAAAAGGATTGGTTCTCGCACATGAGGATGTACATGTGATGCGGGGGCAGGCCGAATTGCTTGTACCGATGGTGAATGGCGTTATGGATAAATCTGGATACAGCTATAAGAGTGTAGATGTAGTTGCTGTGACCAAGGGGCCTGGTGCATTTACTGGTATGAGGATCGCAATGGCAACGGCAAAGTCTTTGGGGCTTGCACTGAGTATCCCGGTCATTGGGGTGTGTACGTTTCAAGCTGTCTTGGAAAGTTACACGGGTAATATTGATTCCTATGACTATATTGCCGTTGTTCTTGAAACAAAGAGGCCGGATTTTTATGTGCAGGTTTTTAATGCAAAAACAAAACATGCCTGTTCTGATAAAATGGCTCTGACAGCGGAAGAATTTAAAGACATTCTCGACCTTAAAAAAGGGCGGTATTTAATATTGGGAGATGCGTTTGATCGTCTTAATAAAGGGGGAGATATCCCCGAGTCCGTAACATCAGAGGTACTACAAATGCCGCAGTCACCTATGATTGCGTTTATAGCTGCAAAAATGTATAAGGAAAAGGAAGCGGATGATTATTCTTGTACTCCGGTCTATATTAGGCCGCCGGATGTTAGTATGCCAAAGAGGGTACAGCGTCCATTGGTTTAGAAGCCGAATAACGTTTAGTATATAAATAATTATATTTGCTTGTGTTCATATTAGAATTGTGTATTTTAACACCTGAAATTGTATTTTTGACAGGGCATACTATGTATAGTGTGCAAGAAGAGGGTTTTATTAGAAAATGAGTGAAGAAGTAAGTCGCGAAGATTTGTTGGCGTTAACGACGGAAATTATTTCATCGTACGTTTCTCATAATACAGTGGCTCCTGATGATGTGGTAACTATGATTGATCAGGTCTTTAAGACCTTGTCGAATGTTAACTCTGATGCGGCAATTGCGGCAGATAGACCACAACCTGCCGTACCTATTAAACGTTCAATTACTCCGGATCACTTGATCTGTCTTGAAGATGGTAAAAAGCTGAAAATGCTTAAGCGTCACTTGAAAACGGCGTATAATATGACTCCGGAAGATTATAGAGAACGTTGGGGACTGCCTGCGGACTATCCAATGGTCGCTCCGAATTATGCTGAACGTAGAAGTAAGCTAGCCAAGGATATTGGCTTGGGAACAACACGTTAGCAGATATCTTTTATTGTGTGGAAAGAAGAGGGGTCTTAGACCTCTTTTTTATTGGTTTAATTCTTTCGCGCGGTTTTTGGCTGCTATTAATGCTTCATTGATTAATGTCTGAAAACGCCCATCCATCATTTTCTCAAGTGCTGCCTGTGTTGTGCCTCCCGGGCTTGTCACATTCTCTCGTAGTGTTGCTGCTGGTGTATTTGGCGTATGTTCTGCAAGGGCTGCACTTCCTATCACGGTTTGACGTGCCAAACTCATGGCCATCTCTGTGGGTAGGCCGAGTTCTGTTCCACTTTCCGCGAGCGCTTCGATTAGGTAAAAAATATAGGCGGGACCGCTTCCGGATAATGCGGTGACACTATCCATTAAGCCTTCATTTTCAAGCCAATGACACTGCCCGCAAGCTTCTAAAAGTTTAGTGATGGCTGTTTTTTTGTCTTCTTGAACATCCGCGTTTGCAATGGCAACGCTGACTCCCTTACCGATAGATGCGGGGGTGTTTGGCATGACGCGAACAATAGGGGTCGTGGATGAGAAAAGGTTTTCCAGATTTTCTAAAGTTTGCCCCGCTGCGATCGAAATAATGGTGCAGTCTTGTGTCACATTCTGCATCAAACCTGTGCAAGCTTCTTTTAAGATTTGAGGTTTTACTGCAAGGATCAGAAACTCTGTTGATATAGGGGTATTATCATATGATGATTGGTACGAGACTTCCGGTGTATTGATCAGATCATCTGAAATTGGATTTGGGTCAATGATACGGATATGAGAGACAAGGTTTAAGTTAAACCATGAACGGAGCATGGCCTCACCCATTTTTCCGCATCCGATTAGTGTTATAGAATAGGGCATCTTGTATACTCAACGCATTTCATTATGCGTCACCTTGTGTTTCCATCATGGCTAAAGATAGTGTTTGTGTGTCAGTTGAACCGGAATGGGCAAGAATCTGGAAGACATGTTGGAAGCGTTCACACTGGGTCAGGGAAACGTCAACCAGATCTTCAATGTAATTATAGGCATCTTCACCTTTATCTGCCGTTATGAAACATGTGTGACGGTAACGTGGTGCCATTGTTTCTTTTGATAGTTCAAAGTGCCCCATCCATAAAGCTTCATTCATTTCCAAAATCGTTGTTGCAGCTGCCGCATAACTGGTCTCAGGAACCTGTAGATTATACTGGCAACAAAGCTGAAGTGCATTTAAATGTGATTGCCAAAGGAAGGTCAGGCGGTAATGGCAATCTTTGCCACTAACATCTACGACTAATTCTTCATTCGCCGTACGGCTATAGATCCAATTATGGGAGTCCAATATATCTTCAACGCAGTCTAAAGGATTATTTTGTATGTCATTGTGAAGTTCTATTTGATCGTTCATTTCATATCCCTTTAAACTTTTGTAATGCTATATGTGTGACACGTATATGCGTCGATAAGGTTTACTTCTGAGTGAGTTGCTCTTCTAATATATGAATGCGCTTTCTAAGGTTTTCTTGTTCTTCCCGTAAGGTAACAACAAGAGATTCAAGCTTTTCAAAATCATCACGTGGAACCAAATCAAAGTCATGCGCAAGTGCGTCAACACCAGATCTGACAACTTCTCCAGCGTGGTTCTTTGCGCTATGCACTGCACCAATTGCTCCACCGGCAACTTGCGCGATATCATCGAGTATTTTTTCTCGTTTTGACATGTTCTAATTTTCCCAATTAAGGCCAGAGTCTTAGCACGGAATTTTCAAGGAATGCAAGGTGATAAGTTTGTTTTTAGATTCTTATCCAGACGATAATGTCTAAGTGTGTTTTTATAGAAAAAGAAGACTGTATAAAAGCCTTCGCGCCTGCGTATAGTACTTTTATTTTTCACCTATTCGCGTTAAGCACTTAATTATGGATTTTTTATCATTGAACATAGACCCCGTTGCCTTTTGGATCGGTTCATTTCCGGTTCGTTGGTATGCATTGGCGTATTTGGCCGGATTTTTATTAGGGTGGAAATATTGCTTGCTTTTGGTACGTTCAGATGCGGTTCATCGTCCAAATGAAGAAGATATCGATAACTTTATAAGCTGGGCTGTTATCGGTGTTATACTGGGGGGGCGTATTGGTTATGTACTCTTTTATAATGCCGGATATTATTTTCAAAACCCATTAGAGATTATAATGGTTATGAATGGTGGTATGTCATTCCACGGTGGTGTTCTTGGTATGGTTTGCGCGCTTTGGGGGTATAGTTACAAGCATAAGGTAAACTTGTTTAAGTTGTCCGATATTATATGCATGGCAGCACCGATTGGCTTGTTTTTCGGGCGTTTGGCAAATTTCATCAATGCGGAGCTTTACGGTCGGGTTACATCTGTGCCATGGGGAGTTGTCTTTCCGGGGCACAATGAACCGCGTCATCCAAGTCAAATTTATGAGGCCTTCTTAGAAGGGATTGTTCTCTTTATCATTCTATTTTTGGTGTCTCGTATTAAAGACATTAAGGCTGGTATTGTGTCTGGTGTATTTCTGATCGGATATGCATTGTTCAGAATATTGATTGAGTTTGTAAGAGAGCCGGACCTACATATTGGTTTGATTGGTGGTACGGTTTCTATGGGGCAAATATTATGTTTACCGATGTTGTTTATTGGTGCCATGTTGGTTGTTTTTGCTCATCAAGGTGCGTTACCTAGGTACGATAATACAGATGACCAAGTTGAATAAATTAGAAGTATTCCTGATAGAGCATATTAAGGCGCATGGTTCGATACCGCTTGGCGCGTTTATGACGCATGCTTTATGTCACCCTAGCTATGGTTATTATCAAGAGCGTGATCCATTCGGTGTCGATGGTGACTTTATTACTGCACCTGAGGTGTCCCAGATGTTTGGAGAAGTCATTGGTGCTTGGGTCGTGGATACTTGGTTTCAAATGGGAAAGCCGGAGAGATTTAATTTGATAGAATGTGGGCCGGGGCGTGGCACGCTTATGAAGGATGCATTAAGAGGTGTGTCGAAGGTTCATGACTTTATGGATGCCGTGAATATTAATCTGGTTGAGAATAGCCGCACTCTTCGCAAAAAGCAGGAAGAGAGCCTTAAAGAATATAATGTGAAGTGGTGGGATGATGTTGCAGAAATTCAAGGCGATATTCCTGTCATTATTATAGGGAATGAATTTCTAGATGCATTACCTGTTGAACATCTAATGCGCACTGATTGTGGTTGGCAGCAAAAGGATATCCGCTTAAAGGAAGGCGGAGGTTTCTCCTTTGGATGGAGTAACGCATCAGAAGATCTTATGTCCTTATTACCTGATAAAACCATCTCTCATGAAATATATGAAGTGTCACCGGCTCGATATGAGTTTACGACGCAATGTGCGCGCAGCATTTCTGCCAATGGTGGTGCAGCATTGCTTGTTGATTACGGCTATACTTCCTTATGTAAGGGGGATACCGTTCAGGCAATTCAAGATCATGAATATGCATCTGTCCTTTCACATGTTGGACAATGTGATATCACGGCACATGTTGATTTTTGTGCGGTCTTGTCCGCAGCAAAGTCAATGAATTGCTGTACTTTCCCTGTTATCAATCAAGGACAGTTTTTGTGTGATATAGGTATGCAGCATCGCGCGGAAAATTTAAAAAAATGTGCTGAGGAGGCGTGTCCTGCAGATCAAAAAGAAAAAATTGTGCAGGATATAACCACGTCATTTCACAGGTTAACATCCTCTTCAGAAATGGGGTCTTTGTTTAAGGTTTGTTGTTTTTATCAGGGGTTTGATTTTAATGCTGCGGGGTTTTGTGCGTAATGATTAAGGTTTATACTGCAGATAATTTCCAAAATAATGAGGCTGTGCAACATGGCTTTTTCACGAGATTGGGGGGGCAAAGCTCTGGCGTGTATCATGGACTTAATTGTGGGGCAGGCTCTGATGATCAAGGTGAGATTGTGCGCAATAATTTGGGTGTTGTTGCGCATCATATTGGAATTGAATCTGACCAAGTGGTGTCTCCTTATCAAGTCCATGGAGCAGAATGTTATTTGATAGAAGATGTCCCTCAAGAGCGCCTTAAAGGCGATGCCCTTGTTACACGTAAAAAGGGCTTGGCATTAAGTGTTGTGACGGCAGATTGTGCACCTGTGTTATTCTATGGCGAAGATTGTGACGGCCTGCCCGTAATTGGTGCGGCTCATGCAGGGTCAAAAGGGGCTTTGTCAGGGGTGTTGGATAATGTTGTTGGCACAATGGTGCAGGCCGGAGCCCTGATCGATGGTATTAAAGCCTGCGTCGGGCCATGTATCTCTAAAGCATCTTATGAAGTTGGTTTCGATTTTGTTGAAAACTTTATCAAGAGTGATGAAACGTGTGAGCGCTTTTTTCACCCCGGTGCAAAAGATGAAAGGGCGCAATTTGATCTGTCTGGTTATTGTGCATGGCGTCTTTATCGTGCAGGAGTTCAAAACGTTTCCCTGTTGGATATAGATACGTATACGAATGAAAAAGAATTCTTTAGTTATAGAAGGAGTGTCCATAAAGGGGATCCTGATTATGGGCGTCAGATATCGATTATTGCTATAAAGTCTTAAATATTACGAAATTAAATTCTTGATTTTTATATTTCTTTTCTTATAGTGCGCCTACTATGACTTAAAAATATATGACGGCAAGGGTGGTACATCATGAAATTGATTTCCGGTAACTCTAATATGGCTTTATCTGAGGCTATTTCCTCTTATTTAGATGTGCCGTTGACCCAGTGCACGATAAAGCGATTCTCCGATAAAGAAATATTTGTTGAGATTATGGAGAATGTCCGCGGAGAAGATACCTTCTTTGTTCAGTCTACATCCTATCCGGCAAATGATCACTTAATGGAGCTTCTAATTGCTATTGACGCTCTTAAAAGAGGGTCATCCAGACGCATCACAGCCGTTATTCCGTATTTTGGTTATGCACGTCAGGATCGCAAAACAGGCGGCCGTACGCCGATCTCTGCAAAGCTAGTGGCGAATTTGATTACGGCTGCTGGTGCAGATCGTGTTTTAACGTTGGAACTTCATGCAGGTCAAATCCAAGGGTTCTTTGATATACCTCTGGATAATTTAAGTGCCGCGCCTGTTTTTGTGCCTTATATTGATGAAAAATTTAAGGGCGAAGATATATGTATTGTTTCCCCAGATGTGGGCGGTGTTGTTCGTGCGCGTCAGTTGGCAAAACGTATCAATGCGGATCTTGCCATTATTGATAAGAGAAGAGAAGAGGCCGGTGTTTCTGAGGTGATGCATGTCATTGGAGATGTTAAAGATAAAGTCTGTATTCTTGTTGATGATATTGTAGACTCTGGTGGTACACTATGTAATGCGGCCGTTGCATTAGAAAAGCAAGGTGCAAAGGCGGTTCATGCTTATGTTGTGCATGGTGTGCTATCCGGTGCGGCTGTAGAACGTGTTAAGAATTCCCCTCTTAAAGAGCTTGTCATTACGGATAGTATTGCGGCAACTGAAGAAATGAAGGATGCACATAATATCGTACAAATACCAATTGCTCCTCTCATCGGTGAGGCGGTACGCCGTGTAAATCAAGAGCGCTCTATATCTCAGCTTTTTGATTAAGTCATATCTTTTTTAAAAAATACTTGAAAAAAACCGCTGAATTTGGTTTATCTAGCGTGCACTTTTACAGTGTAGAAGTATCGGCACCCCTGGAGGCCGATAATAACGTTAAACTATGAAGGAAAATAGTAATGTCAAAGAACTATGCTTTACAAGCAGAAGAGAGAGAACGCGCCGGCAAGGGGGTTGCTCGTTCATTACGTCGTGCGGGACGAACACCTGCAGTTATTTACGGCGATAACAAGGAACCTGTGAAGATCTCTCTATCTGAAAACGAAACCAATGTTGAATACAACAAAGGCCAAATGTACACAACATTATGTGATTTGGATGTTAACGGTAAAAAACATCTTGTTCTTGCACGTGATGTTCAGTTGCACCCTGTGACAGATGTTGTTGAACATGTTGACTTTTTACGCGTGACCAAGAAAACGAAAATCGCGGTGGATGTGCCTGTTCAGTTCATCAATGAAGACAAATGTCCGTCGATTGATCAAAAGGGAACATTAAATGTTGTTCGCTATACAGTTGAGATTTCTTGTCAGGCAACAAACATCCCTGATGTACTTGTCGTTGACCTTGAAGGTAAGGAACATGGAGATGCTGTTAAGGTATCTGATGCAGATATGCCAGAAGGTGCATCACCTGTAATTACAGATCGTGACTTCACAATTGCAACTCTTATTGCGCCGAAGACAGCGGAAGAAGTTGAAGCAGATGATGCTGCTGATGCAGAAGCACCTGAAGATAATATGCCTGCGGAAGAAGAAGAAGCCGAAGGCGGAGAAGAGTAATCTCTGTTATGTCAGGCTTGTTTCAAAAGCTTCTAAAGACTATTAAGGGAGAGCCTTTATCGAAAGGCTCTTTTTTTCATGAAAAACAGGAAGAAGATATGTGGTTGTTTGTTGGACTAGGCAATCCGGGTAAGGAATATGAAGGTAACCGCCATAATATCGGGTTTATGGTTGTTGATGCTATTGCAGAAGAGTATCCGTCTTTTTCAGGGTTTAAATCGAAATTCCAAGGAAAAATGTCTGAAGGCCGAATTGCTGGTGATAAGGTTATCTTGTTGAAGCCCGAAACATATATGAATAAATCGGGGTTATCCGTTTCAAAAGCGGCCCAGTTCTATAAGGTTCCGCTAGACCGCGTCATTGTGTTTCATGATGAGTTAGACATTGATGCAGGTGCAGTACGTATTAAATGCGGCGGGGGCAATGCAGGTCATAACGGATTAAAGTCAATTCAGGCGCAATCCGGTTCACCTGATTTTTGGCGTGTGCGTATCGGTATCGGTCGCCCCGAACATAAAAACGCAGTTAGCAATTATGTACTAAGTGATTTTGCAAAAAGCGAAAAAGATTGGGTTGATGACTTGATACAATATATGGCAGAAGGTAGTTCTGAAATAATATCTGAAGATCCAAAATCTTATGAAGCTTTGATAAAAGATAAGGTTGGAAAAAAATAGGTGCGTTTAATGGGCTTATTAATGAAACGGTTTGATTTGAAAGGAATATGTTATGGGATTTAATTGTGGGATTGTTGGTTTGCCAAATGTCGGTAAGTCAACTTTGTTTAATGCGCTGACCGCGACCGCAGCGGCGCAAGCAGCCAATTTCCCTTTTTGTACAATTGAACCGAATGTGGGACGTGTCTCTGTTCCGGATGCGCGCCTTGACAAAATCGCATCTATTGCCGGATCTGCAAATATTTTACCGGCACAATTAGAGTTTGTTGATATTGCGGGGTTGGTAAAGGGGGCTTCAAAAGGTGAGGGGCTTGGTAACCAATTCCTGTCTAATATTCGTGAAACAGATGCAATCATTCATGTTGTGCGTTGTTTTGAAGATGATGACATTCATCATGTTGAAGGTTCAGTTGACCCTATTCGTGATGTTGAAACAATTGAAACGGAACTTATGCTGGCCGATCTTGAAAGCCTTGGAAAGCAAATCGAGAACCTAAAAAAGAAAACGCGTTCTGGTGATAAGGAAACCATTGCGCAAAACGACTTTCTTGAGAAAATAAAAAGCGCCTTAGATGAAGGGCTTCCAGCCAGAACAGTACAGCCATCTGATGACGATGAGGCGCAGTGGCAAAAGATTGCGCAGCTAATTACGGCAAAACCGGTTCTTTATGTCTGTAACGTAGCCGAGGATGATGTTGTTGACGGTAATGAATACAGCAAAAAGGTTCAGGAAATGGCCGAAGCTCAGGGTGCGCAAAGTGTGATCATCTGTGCGTCCATCGAATCGGAAATTGCACAGCTTGAAACAGATGAAGAAAAGTCTGAGTTTTTAGAAACAATGGGATTATCTGAACCAGGGTTGAACCGAATTATTGGCGCGGGATATAAGTTACTTAAATTACAGACTTATTTTACAGCAGGTCCTAAAGAAACACGTGCATGGACGATCCATATTGGTGATCTTGCACCAAGGGCGGCAGGCGTTATTCATACCGATTTTGAAAAAGGGTTTATTAAGGCAGAAACGATTGCCTATGACGATTATATCGCATGTAACGGTGAAGTCGGTGCAAAAGACCAAGGTAAAATGCGTCAAGAAGGTAAGGACTATGTTGTCCAAGACGGTGATATTATCTTATTCCGTTTTAACGTTTAGGTTTCTATACAGCTATATGTTTGCTTCGGCTTGCTGTTTTTGTTCTGTTTCGATGGTGTGTTGTAGTTCAGATACAACAGAACATTCATTATTCACGATGCAGCCTGTATCGGCTTGATTACTTGTAATCTCTGCATCGATATCTTGATCACTAGCGGCATTGCCATCAAATGCTGTGCGGCATCCGCCGCCATCTTCTGGGTTCACGATGCATTCTTCTTCGGGTTTAATACATGATTCACCATTTTTAATGGTTTCCAAATATTTATCCCTATCCATTTCATAGGGTGACTTTTGAGGCGCCAAATGGGATGAAGATAGTCTATTGTGATTGAAAAATTGTGCGGGCGATTGCATGTAATCAGATACAAAAGCTTTGCCTTCTTCTTCAGGTACAACTTGATTGCCGGATGAATCATGCATATAGATTTGTGCTGCTTTTTCAATGGCACTGTCCGGGATGGAACCAAAAGATTCCGCAAATTGTTGTGATCTGTATTTCTGAAGATCCGAAGAATGATCCAATTCTAAACGGAATATTTCCTCAGGCGTTGCATTTGCAAATGTGTCTTGTAGTTCAGGAGGAACGCCAAGACCCTTTTCAACAAGTAGCAAATCATCCAAGTGAGGGAGGAAGGTGCCATTATGTATGGCTTCATTTATCTTTGTTGGATCAAAATCTTCACCGGAGTTTGTAATGCACCAGCTTTTCTCGGCTTCATAAACCATCATTTCTTTTGCGATTTCACCAACCTGATTGATCGATAGTGTTTGTTGCTCTGTTGGGTCAATTCCAAGTCGCTCTGCAACGTCGATGAGTTTCTGATATTGTTGTGGATCTTCATAGAGGCCCTCTGCGAAGATGACAGAGGAATCAACACTAAATGTTGCTTTAAGAGATTGATATGTCTCCGGGTTAAAGAAACGGTCAGGGTCATTGTCAAGATCCGGTTGCATTTCCCACGGTTTTTCGGATGGAATATCGTCTCCATAATAACTTCCGCTGGATAAACGCCCATTTGCCATTAGGCTTGTCATATTGCGCAACGATAGGAGCTTACCAAGTGTTTGCTCATCTTCTGTAGGGGAACCTGAGACAAGGCCATTCTCCACCGCCATTAGGTGAATCATGGTTTCATTCAGTGAATCTTTATTGATTCCCATTTTTTCGGTTTGTTTTTGGATGAGTTTATCGAGGAACTTTACCGTATTATTTGTAACTTCTCCACGTCCAAAGTCTTCGCCAATGCCGATCAAATCACTGTTATTTGCCTGAAGATTGGAAATCGCAGATTTTAATGCATAGGCGGTATCACCATTGACATATAGCGCCTCGTCTTGTGAACCATCCGGATTGACCCGATTGTATAACGAATCTGTATTTTCTACGTTGAGATGTTTTTGCGCATGTTTGATAATGGCATTGGCCTGTGCCTTCTGTGCCGTAACATCCAAAATATCGGGCTTTTCAAGGAATTCCGTTCTTAGATCGGCATAAGGGTCTGCGCCTTGCACAGTTGTAGTGTTATCCTCGACCTGATCTGATTGTGGCTGGTCAGCCATATTTCACCCTTTAAACATTCTTATCACACACCATCATACGGTGTTATTTTTATTTATTAGGCAAAGTATAAGAGTTTAGGCGCTTTGTGTCAAATTTGATGTCGTATGTGCACGCACTAATTTTTCGTAAGAATCCCTTAGCATTTTTGTAACAGGGCCAACGGTATAGTGATGCTCATCAATCTGACCGACTGCTGTAACCTCTGCGGCGGTACCCGTCACGAAAATCTCTTGGAAAGAGCCAAGTTCTTCTGGTTTGATATGGCGTTCTTCAACAGTGACACCATGACTCTTTGCCAGATCAATAACAGTTTGGCGGGTAATACCGTTTAGGAAACAATCAGGTGTAGGAGTGATTAAAACCCCGTCTTGAACGGCGAAAAAGTTGGCTGCGGATGCTTCGGCGACATAACCACGGTAATCAAGCATCAAGGCATCATCAAACCCTTCATCTTCGACTGCGTGCTTTGACATTGTGCAGATCATGTAAAGGCCGGCGGCTTTACTATGGCATGGGGCGGTATCTGCCGCAGGTCTACGCCATTGTGCCGTCTTAAGGGTAATCCCTTTATCACGTTTTTCTGCATCAAAGTAAGTGCCCCATTCCCATGCGGCAACGGCGACATGTGTTTTTGTTTGTTTGGCAGAAACGCCCATTTGCTCTCCGCCGCGCCATGCAACAGGGCGAATATAGGCATCTTTCAGATTGTTGGCTTTGCAAACTTCGTATTTTACGCTTTCCAACTCATCAACAGAATAAGGCACTTTCATGCCTAAGATTTCTGCAGAATTGTGAAAGCGTTCAGAGTGTTCAAGGCTCTTGAAGATTTTACCTTCATACATGCGCTCTCCTTCGAAGACAGAGCTGGCATAATGCATTCCATGGCTTAACACGTGCACTTTTGCGTCTCTCCATGGAACCATAGTTCCATTGATCCATATAAACCCGTCTCGTTCATCAAATGGAATGAATGACATAGTACTGCAAAGCCTTTCGTTTTATTATATTGCGTTCATCATAATGCTCTTTTATCCTTACGTCTGGATGTATCAGGCATTCGCTGAAAGTTTAGCTATATTTGAAAAATAATTTTGTGTAAAGCGCAGTTATGGCAGGAAACGAAGAAAAACAGGTGGAAAAGGAACATATTCTTGTCGTGGATGACGACAGAAGGATTCGTTCTCTGGTCTCGCGGTATCTGCATGAGCATGGTTTTATCGCGTTAACGGCGCAGGATGCAGAGGATGCGCAAGATATGATGTTGCGTTTTGATTTTGATGCATTGGTTGTGGACGTTATGATGCCGGGACAAAGTGGAATGGAATTTACCAGTGCATTACGGGATTCCGGTAACCTTATTCCTGTGCTGTTGTTAACTGCTTTGGGAGAGGTTGAAGATCGTGTTGACGGTCTGGAGGCTGGTGCAGACGACTATTTACCGAAACCGTTTGAACCAAAAGAGTTGGTTTTGCGTCTTCGTGCAATTTTAAGGCGCGTTCGAAAAGAGACCGTTAAAAGTAAATCTTACATTATCGGGAAGTGGCGCTTTGATTCCCAATATGATGAAATTACCTGTGAGGATGATGTTGTAAGCCTGACAATGGTTGAGGCAAATCTACTTCGTGCACTTATCGAATCAAGTGGGGAGGTCGTGACACGTGCGGAGTTGGCCAACCGTTGCGGAATTGATACGGGAGAGCGCACGATTGATGTGCAGATGACACGCTTACGCAGAAAAGTGGAAGAAAACACAAAATCTCCACGTTACCTACAGACTGTTCGTGGTAAAGGGTATCTGTTGCGTGCGGAACGGGAATAAGATTTATAAAGACTAAGTGATGAACAATAATAGAAAGACATCAGGAGAAAAACAGCGTGGTCTTGTTAAAAGACTGATGCCTCAAACGCTTTTAGGGCGTTCTTTGTTGATTCTGGTTGCGCCGGTTTTCCTTATCCAAATTCTTTCAACAGTGATCTTCTTTGATCGTCATTGGAGCAAAATGACATCACGCCTTGCATATGCTGTGGCTGGAGAGATTGCCGTTATTGTTGAAGTTGCAAAGATGGGCGATATAGACAATGTGACGATTCTTGCGGAAAAAAATCTTGAATTGCTGGTAACGTATGAAGAGGGTGAAGCGCTTAAAATTGAAGATGTCGGGGTCCGTCGATCGTCGATTGGTTGGGAGGCAATGATTAAGGACACGATGATTCGTGAATTGTCCAAAGCTGTTAAGAATCCTTTTCTTGTTGATGTTGATTTTAATGAACGATGGGTCGAAGTGCGCGTACAAATGGATGATGGGGTCTTAAACATCTCCCTGCCTCAGCGTCGGTTGTTTTCTTCGACAAGCTATATTTTCTTGATTTGGGTGTTTTGTGCTTCTGCCATATTGTTGTTGATAGCCGTGTTGTTTATGCGTAACCAGATCAGACCTATACGTCGCCTTGCATTGGCTGCAGAACGTTTTGGTAAGGGGCGCAATGTCCAGAATTTTAAGATAGAGGGTGCAAAAGAAGTGCGTCAGGCCGGGCAGGCCTTCTTAGATATGAAAACCAGAATCCAACGGCAGATTTCACAACGTACAGATATGTTGGCCGGTGTTTCTCATGATTTGCGTACGCCTTTGACACGGCTAAAGCTTCAGGTCTCCATGATGGGGGATAGCCCCGATATCTATGATATGAAGCGCGATATTCAAGACATGGAGAAAATGATTGAAGGGTATCTGAATTTTGTCCGCGGGCAGGGGCGGGAAACTGCGCAATTCATTGATATTATTTCATTGCTTTCAGAGGTTACTGTATCTATCAAACGGCAGGGACAAGATGTTTCTCTGAATGTAAATGGTATTTCATCTCTTTATGTTTCTCTACGCGCTACGGCGTTTAAGCGTTGTATCGGGAATATTATGAGCAATGCATTAAAATATGCGGACTTTATTTGGGTGACATTGGATCATGCCGATGGTGGTATGGTTGCGCTGACTATTGAAGATAATGGCCCTGGTATTGATGAGACGCTATATGACGAAGTGTTCAGGCCATTCTATCGGGTGGACGGGTCACGCAATATTGAGACGGGTGGTGTTGGGCTTGGGCTTCCGATTGCAATGGATATTATTCATGCACATGGTGGAGAAATTTGGCTGGATAAAAGTGCTCACGGGGGACTTGCTGTCCATATGCGCATGCCCGCATAAGATTTTGCGTATAAATTTGATTTTCCTTGGGATTGTTCTGTCTTGTGTATTTAAGTTTTCTCTAATCAAAGGTAGGCTACATGCTGTTGCATGCTTTTTCACTTTCTATGGCTAGGTAACGGGTAAAGCGGAGTTTTTGTATCTTTTATGGTACAATTAACATATGTGCTATCCGGGAAAGTACAGGGTGGAGTAAAAACTGCAATAATTAGGAGTTTATTAATCAGTCTACATCATCTTGTTTTAAGTAATAATAGTTTTTATTTGTCCTTAATGGTGTAAATGTTCTTTTAGGTAAGTGAATTATATACGGTAATGAAGAGAGATCGACTGCATACTGGAGAATCCAAAAATGCGCCTTCGAAAAGGCGCCGCGATGTGTGGCTGACATCTGGTATTGCGCAATCTATTGTTGTTATAAATGGTGCAATCATCACAATTACGGCGTTTTTTGTCTTTAATTACATGATTGGTTCGATGTCTGTTGAGGAATATAAAAGGACATCGCAAGGCGCTGGGAGCGCTCTGGTTGAAGGGATTTCTAACCTTGAAAACTCAATGCGTCTTGTCACTAGTATCATTTTACTGTCTGAAAGCCAGAACAAAGATGCACTTTCGGCGCAAATTCGACGCAATGTACCTAATTTAAATCATTTCGATCAGGTCGTCTGGGTTTATGAGGAAAGTCCGGGTAATTGGCAATATAAAATTATTTCGGAAACGCAGCACCAGCTCATCCCCAGAGCGCATTATAAAATGGTGCCGGATAAAGATCTCATCACGCATTTGGTTATGGAAGGGTTCTTTGCGAATGAGAGTCTTCGTATTATTTCAGAATTCCCCGGGATGGATTATGTTGAAGAAACACCAGACCCACAAACTATGGTGCGGTCTTTTGCCTTTGTAAAAACGGTAAAAGCGCAAAATTCAAACTTAGGTATTGTGATTGGGGTCACGCGGGCATCTTTGTTGTTTGATCAGGGGTTTATGGCGAAAAATGATTCTGTATCCCGCTTCACAATACGAGAGGTACAGGATGGACGCCGTATCTATCATATGGATGACACAGGAGAAGATGATTCTGTAAGTCAGCGTGACAGAAGTCTGAAGCAGGATTATGGGTTTTTCATCGGAGATAGTGAGTGGCAGGTTGTTTTGGAGTTCTCCAAAAACAGAGATGCGTATTTACTGGAAATGGTTCCGTTCATTGTTCTGTTCTTTGGTGGTGTTTTAACAACGGTTGGAACGTTATTTATCAGAAGCAACAACAAGCAGTCTAAAAAACTGGCAAATGTGAATGCGGTATTAGAATTAAAAAATAGAGAGCTTGAGGCCGAAATTACAGAGCGGGAGCGCTTAAACAGTGCCTTGGTTACGGCAGAAAAAGATAACCGGGCGATTATTGATTCTGTTAGTGACATTATCTTTGAGGCAGACGTTAACGGGCAAGTTTTATTTTTGAGCGCTGCATGGCAAAAAGTCACAGGTTTCGAAATCGAACGATCAAAAGGAAGTGATCTGTTCTCTATGTTATATCCTGAAGATCAGGAACGCCAAAGGGAAGAGTTTCAGCAACTTATCAAAGGTCAAAAGCAAGCATATCGAAGCTTTACCCGTATTCGGATTTCTGATGGTACGTTCCGCGCCATTGAACTTGCTTTTTCGATGATCCGTCAGGATGAAAATAAGAAATTGCGTGCGGTTGGAACAATCACTGACGTTGAGGAAAGAAGACGCGCAGAAAGAGCGTTGGCCGAGGCGGAGAAGAAGTATAGAACAATTGTTGAAAACGCGGCTGGTGGTTTGTATCAGCTGACACCTGAGGGAATATATTTAAGTGCGAATCCGGCTATGGCTCGTATTCTGGGATATCAAAACCCGGAAGAAATGCTGCGTATGATTAAAAACGCAAAAGGGACTGTATACGCAGATAGCCCTGATCGAGGTCAGTTCGTTGAGGCGTTGATTAGCCAAGGCCAAATTTTTGGATATGAAACCGAAGCATCGAAAAAAGACAAAACAAAAATCTGGGTGCGTGAAAATATTCGTGTGGTGAAAGATGAACAGAATAATGTTCTGTATTTTGAAGGATCAATGGAAGATATCACGCAAAGGAAAGAGGCGGACATTGCCCTTATGGAAGCCAAAATTCAATCTGATATGGCCAACCGCGCAAAAACTGAATTTATCGGGAATATGAGCCATGAATTAAGAACGCCGTTGAACGCAATTATTGGCTTTTCCGATATTATGAAGAATGAGGTTATGGGGCCGCTGGGGCAAGATATGTATAAAGAATATGTGGAAGATATTCATGATAGCGGTGTTGGACTACTGAAAATTATTAATGAAATTCTGGATATCTCGAAAATTGAAGCCGGTAACAGAGAGCTTACAGAATCAGAGTTTTCTGCTCAGGATGTTCTGGCTGGATGTATGGATTTATACGCATCACGTGTTCAGGAGAAGGGGATCTCAATTACCGATGAAGTGCGTGATATGCCTGTTTTACGTGGTGAAGAGCTTTCTATTAAACAGGTTCTTGGAAATGTTTATACAAACGCCATTCAATATACGCCAAGTGGCGGACGTATCACGATGTTTACCAATTATGATATGGATGGCAGTTTCCGTTTGTCTATAAGTGATACAGGTATCGGGATGAGCGCCAAAGAGATTGATAAAGCTCTCTCCCCATTTGGTCAGGTGGATAATGCTCTTGATCGTGCCGGCGCCGGAGTTGGGCTTGGTTTACCCTTGGCTCAGGCCATGATGAAGGCACATGGCGGTCGCGTTGAGATCTTGTCTGAAAAAGGTATTGGTACGACGCTTACGCTCGTCTTTCCGTCTGATCGTGTTCTACGCACGAATACACAAGATGGAACGGCAGAGCCAAAGCAGGACGCGTAAAAAAGGCCTATACGTCCAAATCTTCAGATGTCATCTCCAATATTGATTTTGCAATATGATACGAAAATCCTGCGCGGGCAAAAATCCCCATAGATTTTTGAAGATTCTCATCTTGTTTTTCTTTGGTTGAGTAAGGCCCGATTTTCCTTTTCCTTGCAAGAGTTAGGGCAGCGTGCCGTTCTGCATCATGCTCTGTTTCATGATGTTCCTGATCGAGTGCTTCCAGTGTGCCAATCGTTTTATCTCTTGAAATGCCTTTTATCTGCATCTTCTGGACAATACCGTTACGCGATAACCCTTTACGCCTTAGGGATGTGATTTGTGCATTCGTATACACATCATCATTAAGAAGGCCTAGATTCTCAAATTTATCTGCCAGTTCTTTAACCATTATGACGCATTCGTCGTAATTCTGATCTTTGTGGTGAAGGCAGGATCTCTTCGCTTTGCGGCTCATCACCGTAATGAAATGTGATTTACTGGCGGAAAACCGTTCAAGATAATATAGCCCCGAATTGTGTAAATAGGTTGGGGTTATTTTTTTAGGGCTGCGCTTTTGGTGATTTCCCTGCTTTTGTCCCTTCTTTGAACCGTTCATATGGTTTTGCTTCTTGATCTTTGTCGTATCTGATTTATGGTGGTGCATGAATAGAAACTCCAAAAAATATGCGTGTTGAGAAGTCATGACCGATTGCCTATCCAAGAATAAAGAAAATTGTAAAAGAATTACAGGTATAAATAAAATTGGCCTGTATACCTTAATAAGGCGTGAGGTTTTACGTTTTGTTAGTGTCTACACACAGACAATTGTTGCCCCGATGGTTACAACATTAATGTTCTACACTATTTTTGCATTGGCGTTTGGGGGCGCTGGGCGTGAATTGAACGGTGTTTCCTTTATGGCCTTTTTGGCACCGGGATTGATTATGATGACGATGGTGCAAAATGCGTTTGCGAACACATCCTCCTCATTGGTTATTTCAAAGGTGCAGGGAAATATCGTTGATGTTCTTATGCCTCCTCTGTCGGCAATGGAAATTTTTATTGGTTATGCGGTTGGTTCTGTTTTTCGGGGGCTTGTCGTTGGTCTGTGTACATCATTGGCCTTAAGCATCTTTGCGCCAGTACATATTCATTCAATAGGTGTTATTTTTATATTTGCTTTATTAGGTACGCTTATGCTGGGCAGTCTGGGGATTGCAGCAGGAATATGGTCTGATAAATTTGACCACATTGCCGCGGTAACAAACTTTATTGTGACACCTCTAACCTTCCTGTCTGGTACGTTTTACAATATTGAAGTTCTCCCGGGGGTATGGCAGGGAATTGCGCATTTTAATCCGTTCTTTTATATGATTGACGGATTTAGGTATGGTTTTATTGGTCAGGCTGATAGTCATATCGGTATTGGTATTGCGGTTTTAATGACGTGTAATGTCTTATTGGCCTTATTGTCTTACCGTATGATAAAGACCGGATATAAGATAAAATCATAATGACTATAGATAATTTCTCTCAAACATTTCAGTTGGAATCCTCCAATTTGCGCGGGCGTATCGTCCGTCTGGGGGGAGAGTTGGATGATATCTTAAAGGCGCATCAGTATCCCTTACCTATATCTCATTTGGTTGCTGAGACGATAACGCTATCTCTTTGCTTGTCTTCTATGCTGAAATATGAGGGGATATTCACATTGCAGGCACAAGGTGACGGGCCTTTACGGATGCTCGTATCAGATGTGACGAGTGCAGGTGTTATACGTGGCTGTGCCTCATTTGATGAAGAACGCTTTCAGTCATCGCGTGAACAGGTTTCTGCACTTAAAACCGTTGAAAGTGCGCAAAACCATCTGGCTCAATATTTGGGGAAAGGACATATTGCATTTACAGTGGATCAGGGACAATATGCAGAGCGTTATCAGGGGATTGTAGAGCTTAAAGGCGCATCTATGACGGATTGTGTACAGCATTATTTCAATCAGTCAGAGCAAATTGGAACGGGTATAAAAATGGCGGTTGGGCAACGCGATGGTCAATGGCGTGCAAGCGCCATTATGCTTCAACATATGCCGGAAGACGGTAAAAATCCGACGGCGGGGGTTGAAAATCTAAATGAGGATGATTGGCGCCGTGCGATGATCCTCCTTGATAGCTGTACTGAGGATGAGTTTCTCGATCCTTCCTTGGATTCGGATACATTGCTGTTCCGGTTGTTTCATGAGGAGGGCATACGCGTCTATGATCGTCAAGCGGTGCATAAAGGGTGTCGTTGTGATGAGCAACGCGTCGAAAATGTCCTATACACAATGACTGAAGATGATATCGAATATCTTACAAAAGATGGGCATGTCTCAATGACATGTGAATTCTGTAGCAAGTCTTATCGCTTTGAAAAAACAGATATTTTGCGTAAAATGAAAATGCGTGAATCATAGGGGCTGTTCGGCTCTTTTTCTTACCTGATGATAATGTGGGGCTTTTATGTCTAAAAAGTATTTCTCGACTTGTGTTTGCATGTTGGCGTTATCTGTTGGCGCGTGTAGTTCTTCTCAAAGTGATAAGGGCTTACCATTAGCACAACGAACGTTTGAGCATATAAACGCTCGGCTTGTGGATGTTGCCGTTTATGATGTACTTGGTGATAGGGCGGCCCTTTCGCAAGACGTGGATAAGCACTTCTTTTTAGATCCTGTCGAAGACTTATTCGGGTATTTCAATCATCGCCTCAAGCCATCAGGCACAGATGGAGAGCTTTATGTCGTGATCAGGCGTGTATCTGTCGTATATGAAGAAAAAGAGACAGGGAACTCTGCTGGTGCGTTCTTTGGCATTGGTAAGCGTGACATATATAAGATTTCTGCTGATGTTGAACTTATCAAACGCGGCACTAGTGGAAAAGACCAGACGATGTCCTTTCATGCGTACCGTATTGTTGATATCCCGGAGTTTTCCTCTGTTATTGATCGGGAACGTGCGCAAAGATCTGCATTGGATAAGCTGATTAAAGATATTGATACGGCGGTTATTACGGCGTTAGATCAGACTTTGCGTTTATAATCAGAATGATTGGTAACGTAATTTGAAGGCTATCCTAGGTCTTCCAGAAGTGAGGCGATAGCATCACAAGAATTGTAAATAGCTCCAACCGCCCTAATAGCATGCCTGCACTTAGAATCCATTTTGCACTATCAGGTAAAGATTGAAAATTTCCTGATGGGCCAATAATGGTTCCTAATCCCGGACCAACATTTGATATAGATGTCGCAGCGCCAGACATCGCCGTTATGAAATCAAGTCCAACATATGATAAGGCAATGGCCAGAAATGAGAACCCTAATGCATAGATGAAGAAGAACCCCATAACGGAGGATGGAACATCTGAAGGCATTGGTTTCCCATTGTAATGGGGGATAAAGACGCCATTTGGATGTAATAGGCGACTGATCTGTACTTTTGTTACTGCGTGTAATACCTGAAAGCGGAAAATTTTGATACCGCACGATGTTGAACCCGCACATCCGCCAACAACCATCAGAAAGAAGAACATACTTACGGCAAATCCACCCCAGGCATTATAATTCCCGTTGGCATATCCCGTTCCGGTCATAATCGACACAATATTAAAGGCAGATTTTCGTAATGATTCACCAAGACCCATATTCTGCTGTGTGTAAAGGTATGACGTTGTTATTAGAATTGCGAGCGCAAGGATAGATAAGAACCACTTAACCTGTGTGTCACTAAAAAGTGGATTTGCATCCCCCCGTATTGCCTTTAAGTAGAGAACAAAAGGAATCCCACCCATAACCATGAAAATAATGGCAACGATTTCGGGACCGACATGCTCATGTTGTGAAAAAGATGCATCAAATGTTGAAAACCCACCTGTCGCAATTGTTGTCATGGCGTGTGCCACTGCGTCAAAAATCTCAAGTCCGGCAAGCATGTAACAAAGAGAACATAAAATTGTAAGAGCAACATAAATCAAGGCGATAGAGTTTGCCAGCTGCGCTGTTCTGGGGAGGGCCTTTTCGTTTTCGGATAATTCTGTAATGAAGATTTGCATACCACCAACCTTCAAAAACGGCAGGACAGACATCGCCATGATAATAATTCCGATACCACCCAGCCATTGCAAAATGGCACGCCAGAGCAGAATACCTGCCGGTGCGTAGTCCAGACCGGTAATAACGGTCGATCCGGTGGTCGTTATGCCTGACATAGATTCAAAAAAGGAGTCTGTTATCGACATATCAAGAGAAGAAAACCAGAATGGTAGTGCCCCAAATGTAGGCAAAATTAGCCATGTTGTATTTGTAAGTAAAAAGGCCTGACGTGTGGTGATGTTAAATTTTGTGCCCATTGTCCCTAAGATAAGCGCACCTCCAAAAAAGGCGGTGATGATGATACAAATAAAGAATACCTTCCAGTCATCATATCCAAAATAGAAATCCGCCAGCATCGGTAAAATCATGCTGAGTGATAGGATGGATAGAAAAACACCGTTAATATAGAGAATAGGACGAAAATCCAAAGGTTTACTTTCTTTTATTGGTATCGTGGCAAAGTATAGAATATTGTTCAAACAAAGCAAAGAGCATAAAAAAAGAAGCGAAAATTATCCCGCTTCCTTTAAATTCTATAAAATTCAGTGATTTTTATTCGAAGGTGATGTTCACACGACGATTAGCTGGTTCACGAGTATTGTCAATAGTCTGAACAAGAAGCTCTTCTTCACCAAGGCTTTCAACAGAAAGGATATCTGCATTTACACCACGGGAAATTAATGCATCACGAACGGCATTTGCACGTTTGAATGCAAGACGCTTGTTGTATTCTGCATCACCGGATGTATCTGCGTGACCACTGATGTTAACCTGAGATGGTGTGTTCTTTGCAATCTCGGTTGCCACGGCATCAATCACATTAGACGCGCCGGCACTTAACTCAGATGAGTCCCAGTTAAAGAAGACAAGATACATTGCTTCTTCCGGTACCATTGGAGGAGGTTCATCTGCTTTTGGTGCTTCAACCGGCTCTGGAGCTTGTTGAACAAGACCCTCAAGCTCTGATATTGCATCCATGAAACCTTTTTTACAGCTCAAAATTTCTTCTGTCTGCCAGTTTTCTTCCTGTTGCTCAATCCAACAGTCAAACTTGGCTTGTGCCAAAGCTGCTGTTGCCGGTGCGATTTCACGTGCACCCAAATCATACGTCACAACAAGTCTTCCACGTGCCGCAGCCAGTTCCTTAATGTGATCTTCACTTAGATTCCAGTCACTTACCGGTTCAGGCATAACAGCTTCACCAGCTGATGCAGCCAAACCTTTACGAGCAAAATGCAACGCATCAGGGTAGTCAAACATGTCGTTTAGTTCACTATTTGCGAAGCTTTTATACTCTCCGGCCAATGCCTGTGTAAAAGGACTGCCGACAGGTTTTGCTTCGTTTAGTGCATCAACTTCGCTGTAAGTATCATACATTGTACAGCCGCCGAGTGCGACAATGCCGGCTGTTAAAACAAGATTACGCACGGATTTCATATTTTTGCTCCCTAAAAAAGTAACGCGCTTTATGCAATTCTGGTTCGATTTTATCACCGCAACCATGTTTTGATTCTGAATCAATACTCTACCGTTCTATCGTTTAGCGCTTAAAAAGTAAAGTTTAGTTTTTGATTTTGAATAGTTTTCTACCAAAAACCCGACTTTTCCACCTTTTTCATAACTTAAATATTTTTTTGCATTGCACAAAAAATGCATTTATGTAATTTTATGAGAAAGAGTAGTCACTGAAGGAGTTATATTAATGTCACATGCAGATTTATCAGGCTTGAAGGCTGTTTTCGTTGTTGCCAACGGATTCTGTGAGCGTGAGTTCCTTCAGGCTCTGGATGTTTTGGAATCGATGCAGGTGACATGTCGTATTGTTTCAGTAAAGACAGATCTGGTTCGTGGTTGGAACGAAGAAAAGGTATCGATGCAATCGAATTGGGGTAAGGATTATGCACCTGATTCTGACTTATCCAGTGCGCAGGCAAGTGATTATGATATTCTGGTTTTGCCCGGTGGTAAGAGAAGTATTGAGAAGTTGGAGCTGGACGGTAACTTAAAACCATTTGTTTCAGCCTTTATTGAGACGGGAAAGCCTGTTGTCGCCTATAATTATGCGGTTGATATCCTTATGCGCACAAATTTGGTCGATGGCTATTCTATCGCAGCCAGAGATGCGCTTTGTGATAATGCGAAAAGTGTCGGTGCACGATGTGCTGCGCCTGAGTTCGTGGTAAGTAAGAACCTTATAACAATGACTCGTTATCGTGATATTGGCGATAAGCTTGTCCATGCTGTTCAGTGTGTTATTTCCGGTGAGAAATATATGGATAAGGTTGTTTCTTCGGATAATATGCCAACGGCGCATAAAGCGGCTTGATTTCTGCCTTTTATTTTCAGTACTCTCCTTTGTGTTTATCTCTATAGTGTTTATAGGGGGGACGCTGTTTTATTATTGAAAAGGAAGTATTAGGGTATGCGTGCGGAAATTACAGCCATCGTGAGTGATATTCAAAGTTCTTTGGATTTACTTCGGAGGCATCTTTGACTGGGATGTATCTTTAAAACGTCTGGAAGAGCTGAACTCCCTATGTGAGGATCCTGACTTATGGACAGATTCCTCTAAAGCGCAGAAATTAATGCGCGAACGCACCCATCTTGAAAATAGCATTAACGCAGTGCGTGAGATTGAACAGGCTGTCCATGATCATACAGATATGATTGAACTGGCCGAAGAGGAGGGGGATGCGGATCTTGTTCGTGAATCTGAAAAGGCTCTCCAAACTCTACAGATAACCGCAGACCGCAAACGTCTGGAAAGCTTGCTCTCAGGAGAAGCTGATGGAAATGATGTGTATTTGCAGGTGAATGCAGGTGCCGGTGGGACAGAGGCGCAGGATTGGGCTGAAATGATTTTGCGGATGTATATGCGTTGGGCCGATAGTCGCGGTTTCCGTTATACAACGTTAGAGCGTAGCGAAGGGGAAGAAGCAGGGATTAAATCTACAACGATCAAAGTTGATGGGCATCAGGCTTATGGTTGGTTAAAGACCGAAACAGGAGTTCACAGATTGGTGCGTATTTCTCCATTTGATTCTAGTGCACGTCGTCATACGAGTTTTGCCTCTGTGTCTGTTTCTCCGGTTATTGATGATACAATTGATATACAGATTGAGGAAAAAGATCTACGGATTGATACCTATCGATCCAGTGGCTCAGGGGGGCAGCACGTCAATACAACGGATAGTGCCGTGCGTATTACACATATTCCAACCGGTGTTGTGGCAGCGTGCCAGAATGAAAGGTCCCAGCATCAAAATAAAGATCAAGCCATGCAGATGTTAAAGGCACGGTTATATGAGCAGGAGCTTCAAAAAAGGGCGGAAGATCAAGCGAAGGAACATGGTGAGAAAACAGATATCGGGTGGGGACACCAGATTCGTTCCTATGTGTTGCATCCGTATCAAATGGTAAAGGACTTAAGAACCGGTGTTGAAACAACACAGTCACAGTCTGTTTTGGATGGGGGGCTTGACCCGTTTCTTGAGGCTTCTTTGGCGCATTCTTCTTCGGGGGAATAATTGAGGTACGATCAGGGTGTGTATGAAGTTGTGTATATATATGTGGGAAAAGTGTGAAATCCGTTCATTGGTCTTTGTTATAGAGAATTTTTTCTTGAAAAAGAAAAATTGTCATAATAGTATAGTGCCCGACATACAATAAGGGGCGTAACACATGGGCGCGCGAAAACTTCTAATTTCTTCTATATTTTTAAGCTTTGTTTCCGGGTCTGCATTCGCTATGGATTACCGAAATGAAAGCAGCACGCTGCTCTATAATGTGCAGTGGGATACAGAATCTATACGCGCACAACAGCAAGGTGCGGTTTATCTGCGGGCTCAGATTGAAAAGCTTGAGCAAGAAAATGAACAGCTTCGTAATAGCGTTAGCCGCCTTAAAAATGCCCCTGTCGCGCAAAATGATAAAACATATGATACGCGTATTCAGGCATTAATTGAAGAAAATAAACGTCTGACAGATCTTGCGAATAAGAAATCGGTCAGTTCGGCCTCATCCGCGGATCACTATGCGCAAAAGCTTTATATATTGCAGGCACAGAATAAAGAGCTACAGCAAAGGCTCTCAGTTTTAGAGCAAAGTGCAAACGTAAAATCTATTGCAGAGCAAGGACACAAAACGCAGCTTTCTGCACTCCAGCAGGAGAACCAGACATTAAGAACGCAGCTTAAAAATGCGAAGAATGTAAAACCGACTGTTAATAAAAATGATTTCAATACGTTAAAGTCACAAAATGCGAGCTTACGTGAAACAATTCGCGCACAGAATGAAGTGCTGAAATCGACTGATAACGCCGCGAGAACAGCGGAACGTATGGTTGATGAAAATAACTTTCTTAAAAAGCAAATGGAACAGCTGAAGAGAGTTCATGAAGATAACAGTAAGACATCTCAGGATTTATTCCAACTCAATGATGTTTTGAGGCAGGAGGTTGCCAACAGGGATGCATATATCGCGAAGCTTGAAGGGCTGAAGGATGTTGTCAGTGATTTAAAGCAGGATAATGCCGCCTATGCCAGTGGAACATCTTTAAGTGGAAAAACAAAACAGCAAATCGATGGCTTAGGGCAGAGAAATGTATTGTTAGAGCAAGAGCTTAAGAAGGAACGTGGTAATGCTATCGCGTATCGTGCGAAGATCAGAGAATATCAGGATCAAGTTTTAGCATTGCAGGAAAGTACCAATACGACCATTGATAATAAAATCAGCCAGTATCAGAAGAGCGAAGAGCAACTGACTGTAAATATTCAGAAAAAAGAGAGCACCATTTCTGAACTGCAAGTTCAAAATCAAGAGCTTCAGGCTCGTCTTGATCTGACTGCGGGACAGGTAAGTGATAATGAGCGCTCTTCCCAACAAAGAATGAATGAGTTGAATGATACATTAAAGAATATGGAAGAAGACCTGCTTTTACAGAAGCATTCTGTCATCGCATTGCAGGAGGAAAACATATCCTTACAGGCGCAATTGGAAAAAGAGCGTAGCCGCAAAGAAAATATGTATGTGGCCAATGCATCTTTGAATAAGGTCGGGCATTCTCCTTCAAAAGACAAGGCTGTATCGGCAATTGTGGCAACAAAAGATAATTCTGTGTCATATGTTGAAACGGCGTATCCACCGGTTGAACAGGTTCTTCCTCTGCTTGATAAAGAAGGCACGCTGATTAGTTATGAAGGGCAGACTCCTCAACAGGATGAGGTTTTGATCCTTCCTGAGGATCTTTTGGCGGTTGAGGTTAAGCCGTTATCCTCTCGCTAGTAGCTCTAAATTAAATGAGGTCGAGCTTTACGCATAAAAAAAGACAGGCAACCTTTTGGATGCCTGCTCTTATCTCTCAAAAAGAACGCGCTTTATTTCTTCGTGCGTTCTTCTTCTGTTTGGGCATTATATCCCATGTTAAATGGAGGCATCATTTTCATTGCACGCTCAAACATTTCCATGTTTTTACGTGTCATTTCCTCAAGGTTCGGTGCTTGTGGGAACATGTTTTCCATGCCGCTCATATTACGCATCCCTTCGAAGGACTTGTTAATATGATCTTGCATGTGTTCCTGGTTTTGAACAAAAACATTCATTGTTTGCTCAAGATATCCGGGAAGCATAGTTTGCATGTTGTTGCCGTAAAACCCGATTAGTGTGCGTAAAAAATTCGTAGGTAAAAGGGTTTCATCACCAGATTCTTGATCTGCGATAATCTGTGTCAGAACGCTACGTGTGATGTCATCACCACTTTTTGCGTCAATCACTTTGAAGTTATGACCTTCTTGAACCATTTCGCATAAGTCATCAAGGGTGACATAGCTACTCCGTCCTGTGTCGTATAAACGACGGTTTGCATACTTCTTGATGATAGTCGGTTCATCTGTACCAGTCTTTGCTTTAGACATATTGCACCTACAATTCTGTGGTTGTAAAACATATACGCAAGGGGATTGAGAACTATTATGCACAAAAAATGCAAAAAGAAAAGTACTCAGTAGCCAAGCTGCAATATTTTTTTTATGCTGCATTATTCTGTAATTGTAAAAAGGATGCCGTAATGCGCAGAGGCCCGCACCCGTTGCCTGTACATCTTGGTATGGTTGCATCAAACATGCAAGACATACAAAAATATGCTTTAGATGCACAATTCTCTTTGTCGCAAGACCAAACCGTCGATGTTTTGCGCGGAATAAAGATGTATCAAGAACATCCTTTCTCGCGCCCGGATATGGCGGTTGATGTTGTTTGGAAATCCGGGAAAACACGATTGTTGAGGCCTGTTGTAGAGAGCCGCGATACCTTAAGTCTTAAGCAAACACTTATCGTTATTCCGTCTTTGATTAATAGCTCTGATATATTGGATATTTCAACAGAGCAATCGTTTGTGCGTTGGTGTGTTAATAATGGAATTGATACTTATCTTGTTGATTGGGGGGATCTGTCAGCAGAGCCGGATTTAACAATTGAAGATATCGTCGTAGATCGGCTTTCAAAATTAATACAGTTTGTTTCGAAAAAAGAAGGAAAGCCTGTTGATGTGATGGGATATTGCATGGGGGGGACACTTCTGGCTGGAACACATCACGTTGTTTCGGATCATATAAGGCGCATGGTCTTTCTGGCTGCCCCGTGGAACTTTCATGCACCATCGTTTGAATTTGCGCGTTTGGCGCGTGTATCATCCCTTTCTATACTACCTGTAATAAAAGAGAAATCGTTGTTACCGCCTGAATATGTGCAGTCATTATTTGCGGTTCTTGACCCAAAAGCGGCGGCTCAAAAATTCATGAGATTCTCAGATATGGATCAGGAAAGCGCAGAGGCTCGGTTATTTGTCTCTGTTGAGGATTGGTTAAATAATGGTGTGGCTTTACCCGGGAATATTGCGCAACACTGTATTCAAGAGTGGTTTTTAGATAACAGGCCCTATTGTGGCACGTGGAGTATAGGGCAGAAGCGTATCGATATGGAGGCTATTCAAAAAGAGTGCCTTATATTGGCATCTTCATCAGACAAGATTGTTCCCATTGAAAGTGCCGCTGCAATAACAGAAAACATCCTACCGGAGTATGTATCAATGGTAGAGCTTTCAAGTGGTCACATTGGCCTTATTGTTGGTCGTCATGCACAGCGTCAAGTATGGGCGCGTATATGTGATTTTCTGCAAAAAAAATAATGCAAAGACTTTATTATTGGGGCTTGAAAATTTCTCTAATCTCGATATCTTGCAATCAATATCTATAAAAGTCATGGAATGGAAGGAATGTCACAATGAGTGATCCTGTGGTTATTGTTGCAGCAAAAAGAACAGCAATAGGTACTCTGGGTGGTGGATTATCTACTGTACCAGCCAGTACGTTAGGGGCAACAGTAATACAAGCTGTTTTGGATGAGGCTGGTGTTAACTCGAATGATGTTGATGAAGCATTGATGGGGCAAGTTCTTACAGCAGGATGTGGACAAAACCCCGCAAGACAAGCGGCAATTAATGCCGGATTATCTCAATCCTCAACTGCCATGACGATTAATCAGGTTTGTGGTTCAGGTCTACGTACAGTTGCACTGGGACTTCAAAGTATTCAGGCAGGTGATGCGAATATTGTTGTTGCCGGTGGGCAAGAGAATATGAGCTTATCTCCACATATCATGCATTTGCGTGAAGCAGTGAAATTTGGTGACGCATCAATGCGAGATACCATGATACTTGATGGTTTGTGGGATAGCTTTAATGATTACCATATGGGAAACACAGCAGAAAATATTGCACAACAATATGGCATATCGAGAGAGGAGCAGGACGGTTTTGCTGCATTATCACAAAATAAAGCAGAGCATGCGATTAATGCAGGGAAATTTAAAGATGAAATAGTACCTGTAGAAGTGAAGAAGAGAAAAGAAACAATTACCTTTGATACAGATGAATTCCCACGCGCCGGTGTTACCGCAGAAGGGCTTGGAAAACTACGTCCGGCTTTTAAAAAAGATGGAACGGTAACCGCTGCGAATGCATCGGGTATTAATGATGGTGCCGCAGCTGTTCTTTTAATGCGTGAGAGTGAAGCAAAGGAAAGAGGTTTGACACCGCTTGCAAAAATCAAATCTTGGGCAACACGTGGTGTGGATCCTGCGGTTATGGGGACAGGGCCTGTTCCGGCTTCGGCTGCTGCACTTGAAAAGGCTGGCTGGGATGTTTCTGACCTTGATTTGATTGAATCAAATGAGGCTTTTGCGGCTCAGGCTTGTTGTGTGTTGAAGGAAACTGGCTTTGATCCGGATAAAACGAATGTAAACGGTGGAGCGATTGCTCTGGGGCATCCGATCGGTGCTTCGGGGACGAGAGTTCTGGTAACTTTATTACATGAAATGGTACGCCGTGATGCGCAAAAAGGACTTGCAACGCTATGTATTGGCGGCGGCATGGGCATTGCCTTGTGTGTAGAACGATAAACCCGAATATACGTGGTTTTGTACGAATTGAAAAAGGAGAATATGAGTTATGAGTAAAGTTGCAGTTGTAACGGGCGGAACGCGCGGGATTGGTATGGAGATTTCTAAATCTCTAAAAAATGATGGCTATGTGGTTGTTGCAACATATCAGGGAAATGAAGATGCTGCGCAAAAATTCAAAGACGAAACTGGATGTGAAACTGTAAAGTTTGATGTTTCCGACTTTGACCAATGCCAATCCGCAATTGATGCGATTGAAAAAGAATATGGAGAGATCGGTGTTTTGGTCAATAACGCCGGGATTACGCGTGACGGTGTCTTACATAAAATGCCAAAGGAAAATTGGGATTCTGTAATTCAGACCAACTTGACATCATGTTTTAACATGTGCCGTGCGATTATCTTGCAAATGCGAGAGCGTAAATACGGGCGCATTATTAATATTAGTTCGATTAATGGACAGAAGGGGCAGTTTGGACAGGCAAATTATGCGGCGGCAAAGGCTGGTATGATTGGCTTTACAAAGGCGCTAGCTTTAGAATCTGCGGCAAAGAATGTAACGGTTAACGTAATTTGTCCAGGCTACATTGCAACAGATATGACATCTGCAATGCCTCAAGAAGTACTTGATAGTATTATACGCCAAATTCCGGCGATGCGCATGGGCCAGCCCGAAGAGATAGGGGCGCTTGTATCATTTTTGGCATCTGAAAAAGCTGCGTTTATTACAGGCGCAACACTTTCTGCAAATGGTGGACAATATATGGCGTAAGCTTTGCAAGCTCTTGTCTCTTTTTCTGCATCGCGGTAGAGTGGTTCAATCCAAACCGTTAAAGATGAAGAGGGGGCTATTATGAAGCGTGCGTTGCTTGTCATTGTTGCTTTTGTTGTAATACTGGCTGGGGCTGCTGTGTTTCTGCCTGGGTTTGTCGATCTGAACCTCTATAAGGATCATGCTTTAAATGAAGTTCGGGACCGCACTGGCCTAGAGTTGCAAATAGATGGCGATGTATCTTTGGCTCTGCTTCCTTCTCCACGTTTTATGGTTGATAATGTTTCGGTCTTTGACCCTCAAAATGAGATGCATGATCCAGTTGCTTCTTTTGAGCGTCTTGATGTAAGTGTAGATTTACTCCCCTTGATCAGTGGGGAGGTTTCCGTTTCTTCACTTACCCTCGTTAAACCCAAAATTACCCTTGAAATACAGAAAGATGGTCGTATTTCAGGTTATACAGATAAGTTGAAAGCTTTATCTACCTCAGGTGAGACAGAAACACCCAAAGAAGGGGCAGGGAATTCCGCTCCTTCAATTTCATTGTCTGATGTTCGGATTAAAGAAGGAAGCTTTCATTACGTTGATAAGCGTAGTGAGCACGTGGAAACGATTTCTAATATAAACATTGATCTGGGTATGCCGTATCTGGGTGGTGATGTTAAGGCGCAAGGCTCTTTATTTAATAATGGGCGTGCACTGACTTTTCAGACGCATGTCGGTGCATATAACAGGCAAGATCAAGCGATGAATGTCGATGTGAGTGTGCAAGTTGAGCCTGAAAAAGTTCAAGTTAAATATAA
The DNA here is from genome assembly GCA_050633505.1 of Alphaproteobacteria bacterium. GTDB lineage: Bacteria > Pseudomonadota > Alphaproteobacteria > Micavibrionales > Micavibrionaceae > UBA1672. The sequence goes on along the minus strand of JBOEGQ010000004.1, from coordinate 254,417 downwards.
TGGTATTTTATCATTTGATGATGATACCTCGGCGCAAGGAAAGCTCAACGTTTCATTAAATGACGTGTCTGATAGTCTATCCTCTTATGGGATGAAGGGCTTATTGAAACAAGGGCTGCCTTTCTCTCTGTCTGGTTTGATTTCTGCAGATGCACGGTCGATCAAGTGTGATGCATGTCAGGCTAATCTTGGCTCCGGGCGTTTTGAACTGGGGCTTGCTAGTGATCTGGAAAAGCAATCGGTGCTTATCAATATCAAGACAATATCCGATGTCGTATTACAAGAGCTTATGACCGGTGCAGTGCCATTTGGTACTGTTTCTTTACAGACTGTTGCAAGTCTCCAAGGCAAAAAAGGATCATTTGGTGGAGATGGATCATTTGTTCAACTGGGAGAGCAAAAAATCCATTTTGATGGGCAATATGTTCTGAAACCGGAAGGGCGTCCTGATGTTACATTATCTGTTACGACGCCAACGCTAGATATTGATGGTTTAACAGGTGCTGACGTTGCCCCTACGGGTAAAAATAACAACTCAGGTGCTTCGCTAAATGAGACGGTAAAGGGCAGTTTGGCTTCTGTGGCATTGCCATTAGATTTACACTTGATTGTAAAAGCAGATAAAGCGAGATGGCAGAAAAACATGTTGAATGGTGTGTCACTTGAGGCGAAGATTTTACAGAATGGTTTGGATGTAAAGAATTTATCAATTAAGAATTTTGCCGGATCGTCAGCAAAACTGTCAATGCAGGTGAAGGATTTAAAGCAAGGGCGTGGCGTTTCGTCTTATGTAGACCTTCGTACAGAAGATGCCAAAGCGACCTTAAAGGCGCTTAACTTGGACTTTGGTAAAATGCCTGATGCACTGAACCGTGTCACTATTAAGTCGAAATTTTCAGGAGATTTAGATGCGCTTGATATGACGGCGAATATTGGTGCACTGAATGCTGACATTCTGCTAAAGGGGCAGGTTGAACGTCCTTTGACAAAGGCGGTGATGAAAGATGTGGAGCTACAGGTGAAGCATGGGAATATGGCAAGATTTTTAAAAGATCTGAGTGGTATATCAATTGATGGCTCACAATATACCAAGTCATTGGACTTCTATACAAAATTGGATTATGCACACGATGTATATGCTTTTAAAGAAATTAAAGGTGATTTCTCAGGTGTGTCTGTAACAGGGAATACGAAAGTAAAGCTTTCATCTCAGAGGCCTTCAGTAGAAGGGGCGTTGTCATTTGGTAATCTTATTATTCCATCTGTAATGAATAAAAGTACGGGGTCACACGGAAAGAAGAAGCAATCACAATCTCGCGATCGTTGGTCAAAGCAGGCTCTTGACGTGCAGGCATTGCATGGCGTGAATTTGGATTTGAATTTGAAGGCAAAGAAAATTCATTATGGTGTTTGGCCGCTTTCAAATGTGGCTATGGATTTCAAATTACAAAACGGCGAAGTTCGAATTAATGATCTTAAGGCGGGTGTTTTCGGCGGTAAAATTTCATTAGATGCCTCTGTTAAGACGCAAGAGAAGCTAAGGCAACCTGTCTATTTCCAAAGTTATTCTTCTTTTAAAAACGTAGATTTGGGGCAGTTATCCAAAACGTTAATTGGTAAGCAAGTCGTGAATGTAAGCGGACAGGGAACGTTGGATATGACCTTAAAAAGCTCTGGTGCAAGTCCGGCTGCGTTGATCCATGATTTAAATGGAAACGGCAGCGTTAACGGAAGTAAGCTTATCCTGCATGGTGTTGATGTGACGCGCTTTGCGCGCGCCTTATCAGAGGATACGAAGTTAAGTGATACTTTAACCGGACTTTGGAAGGGAACAACAAAGGGAGGCGAAACACATTTTGATACGTTAGATGGTGCGTTCCGCATTGAAAGAGGGCAAGTTAACATGACCAAGATGGACTTAGATGGCCCCGAAGCGTTGGTAGAAACAACAGGCATTATTAACCTGCCTCAATGGACTTTAAATACAAACCATAAAATTAGTGTCAAAAATGAAGATGATCGTGTTGAACCATTTAAGATGTCATTTAGTGGTTCATTGGATAATCCAAGTCAAACATTTGGTCAAGGCGTCTTAAACGATTACCTGAATAGAAAAGTACAGCGGAAGTTTAACAAAATTCTGTCGGATAATTTAGGCGGTGCATCTAATGACAATAATAAAAAGTCTGGTGAGCAAGGTACAGAGACACAGAAAAATGTTAAGCCAAAGAAAAAAGAACCTGCAACAATAGAAGATGTTGCAGAAGATGTGATTAAAGATGTTATTGGTGACTTATTCCGGTAAAGACTCTTGGAGTGTCTTTAGAACAAAAATTCGTATCGCACTGGACAAATTGTTGGTCTCTCGTGCTTGATCAATATCTGAAATAATCTGGTTTAAGGATTTACCGTGTCGTTGTGCAATGTTCCTTAGTGCATCCCAAAATTCTTCTTCTAATGTGATGCTGGTTTCATGCCCCGAAATGCGAATGGATCGTTTCTTTATCATTTCGGGACATGCTCTTATATCTATGAACCTTAAAAGACTTTTTAATCTCTTGGCTTAATCATATCAATTGGTTTAATCCAGTCTTTGAATTGCTCCTCAGTCAGAAGACCTAGGGCAAGACCTGCCTCTTGTAATGTTGAGCCATCAGTATGTGCCTTTTTCGCAATTTTTGCGGCGTTATCATAGCCGATATGAGGGTTCAAGGCGGTTACAAGCATAAGGCTTTCATTTAAAAGTTTATCAATGCGTGCTTCATTTGCTTCAATGCCGACAATACAATTATCTGTGAAGCTGTGACATCCATCTGCGATTAGGCGGATTGACTGTAGGACGTTATAAATCATGACAGGCTTAAATACGTTCAATTCAAAATGGCCATTTGATCCTGCCACAGTAACGGCAACATGATTACCCATGATTTGTGCGCATACCATTGTGAGGGCTTCGCACTGTGTCGGGTTGACTTTGCCGGGCATAATAGATGAGCCTGGCTCATTCGCCGGAAGAGAAATTTCGCCAATACCGCAACGTGGCCCTGATCCTAGCAGGCGAATATCATTGGCGATTTTCATGAGGCTGGTTGCAATCACATTTAATGCACCGGATAGTTCGACCATTGCATCATGTGCGGCAAGTGATTCAAACTTATTCTCTGCCGTTTCAAAGGAGAGCCCTGTAATTTCAGAAACGTTTTCGGCAAACTTTTCAGCAAAGCCTTTTTTAGAGTTAATCCCCGTTCCAACAGCTGTTCCCCCTTGGGCAAGCTGCATAACACGGGGCAATGTGATTTTGACCCGTTCAATGGCGTATTCGATTTGCTTGGCATAGCCGGAGAACTCTTGCCCTAATGTAAGTGGTGTCGCGTCTTGAAGGTGTGTACGACCGATTTTCACAATGTCAGCATAAGATTTGGCTTTTGCGTCCAGTGCATTGTGTAAGTGCTCAAGCGCAGGAATAAGTTCATGGTGAACCTGTTCACCTGCGGCAATGTGCATTGCACTTGGGAATGTATCATTGGATGATTGGCCCATATTAACGTGATCGTTCGGGTGTACCGGGGACTTACTTCCACGCTCTCCATTTAACATTTCAATGGCACGATTAGATATGACTTCGTTTGCGTTCATATTGCTTTGTGTACCTGAACCTGTTTGCCATACAACAAGTGGGAATTCTTCGATTAATGTTCCGTCAATAACTTCGTCTGCTGCTTGAACCATGACGTTTCCGATGCTCTCATCCAAAACACCTAATGCCATATTGGATAGTGCGGAGGCTTTCTTTTGAATACCAAGTGCACGAACAAGAGGGGCAGGCATTTTCTCACCGCCGATTTTAAAGTTCTGGATAGATCTTTGAGTTTGTGCGCCCCAATAACGGTTGGCCGGAACCTCAATCTCACCAATGGAGTCGCTTTCAACCCGTGTGTTTTTATCTATTTTTTGTACAGCTTCGCTCATTTTAAGCTCCTTAAATGTTTGGCTTTAATCGTCTATTGGTTTTAAAAACGTAATATGTCCCATTTTCCGTCCGTCCCGGACGGTCTCTTTGCCGTATGAATGGATACATGTATTTGGCTCACCTATGTGATCTTGTATCTGGTTTATATCATTACCAATCAGGTTCAGCATAACGGCATGGCTATGATGCTTGGATGAACCGACCGGAAGGCCGCATACAGTGCGAACATGGTTTTCAAATTGAGACACCGCACATGCGTCGATGCTCCAATGGCCAGAGTTATGTGTGCGTGGGGCAATCTCATTTACGAGCACATGATCATCATTCAGGACAAATAATTCAACGGTCAATACACCGCGTAAATTAACAGAGTTTGCAATAACGTTTGCGATCTCAGATGTTTGATCTGATACATGTTTCGATACGTTTGCAGGTATAAAGGTTTTATGAAGGATGTGGTTTTTATGCTCATTGAGCATTGGGCCATAAACCTCTGTTTTTCCATCTTTATCTCGTGCTATTATTACAGAAGTTTCGCAAGAGAAGTCGACAACCTCTTCCATGATGAGGTCTTGTTTTTTCGTGTTCTCTAAAAACAAATTGAGCTCGGAATTGTTTTCGAAACCCTTGGTATCACATTTTATTTGCCCTTTACCGTCATAACCAAAACGTGCAGTTTTCAGGATAAAGCTGTCAGCCCTCCAGTCAGAGAGTACAGATGCAATGTCTTCTCTTGTCGCAACAGGAGACCATCGGGCAGTGCGTATATTATTCTCGTTTAGGAAACTCTTTTCCTTGATACGATCCTGAGACACATCCAATAATGCTTTTTCAGGAAAGATTGATTTGGGTTTTAACGATTCTATATATGAGATTGTTTCAACGGGAATGTTCTCGAACTCATATGAGATGACATCTGTTTTTTCAATGAATTTCTTTAATGCCTCTTTATCATCGTATGCAGCCACAATAGTTTCTTTGGCAACATGGGATGCAGGACTATTTTCTTCCGGGCAGAATATGATCACAGAAATCCCAAGGCGAGCAGCAGCCATTGTACTCATCCGGCCAAGCTGTCCGCCCCCAAGTATTCCAAGTGTGATTTGTGTGTTCATTTGTTTAATCTGTTGGTGTTTCTGCAACGCTATTGGTTTGTGTACTACGATACTCAATCAGTCTTTCCATGATATCTTGATTTGATGTCCCCAGAACGGATGCGGCAATAAGGGCTGCATTTTTCGCGCCAGCCTTGCCAATGGCGAGTGTACCGACCGGAACGCCACCAGGCATTTGTGCAATTGAAAGAAGGCTATCCATTCCTTTTAATGCTTTGCTTTCTACGGGGACGCCGAAAACAGGCAGGGGGGTCAGGCTTGCGACCATACCGGGCAGGTGCGCCGCACCACCGGCGCCTGCAATGATTGCTTTGATTCCTCTATCCCTTGCTTCTTTCGCGTATTCAAACATGCGCTCTGGTGTGCGATGCGCAGAAACGATACGGCATTCATGCGGAATGTCGAGTGTATGAAGAATATCATGTGCCTCTTTCATAGTATCCCAATCTGATTGAGATCCCATGATAACCCCGACAAGCGGGTTTTTATCTGTATGTGTCATAAGGGTGTTATAGGAAAAAGAGGAGTGGGAAGCAAGAGGATAAAAAAGCTTATCCGCGTAAAAATCTATGCAATAATATCATCAATCAAGGCACTCTCAATTTGTTGAATCATATCTTTCAGCCATAGCTTTTTCTTTTTAAGCTGTTGCATATGGAGCAGATTAACGGGGGTATCGCTATCCATAACTTTTTCAATGAGTTCGTCGAGCGCAGTGTGTTCAACTCTGTATTCCGCGAGTTTCTGGCGGAGCTCTTCTTGGTCTTCTTGCATGGTAGATAATTCTTTTTAGTGTTGTGCCATCGATAGTCAGTTTTAAAAGCAGAACTTAATACTATCATATAATCCATTGTTTGGACATGAAAAAATGAATGCTTATTATGTTTGTGCTCTGCATCATTTGAAATCATGTAGGCTTGGTGTATTCTTTGACCTCGTTCATGTGATTCTATCGGGTCGTTAAACAATAAAGTGAGGCAAAAAAACTATGTCTAAGCGTATAGCAATTTTTACAAGTGGTGGTGATTGTGCAGGTTTAAATGCAGTTATGCGTGCGGCGGTACTGCGTGCACATGGTCTTGGATGGGAAATCATCGGTATAGAAAACGGAACGGCGGGGTTATTGGATACACCACCCCGTTATCGGATGCTGTCACCGGATGATTTTGACGGAACGGTTATGCGTATGGGCGGAACGGTTCTTGGTACGACCAATTCCCGAAATCCGTTTGCCTATGAGATGGATGACGGGCAAGTTGTTGATCGCTCGGATGAGCTGATTGCAGCGCTAAAGGGGCTTGATGTTGAATCGATCATTGGTATTGGTGGTGACGGAAGCTTTGATATCTTAAATCGTCTTGTAAAGCAGGGTGGTCTTAATTTTGTTGGTATTCCCAAAACGATAGACAATGATGTCAACATGACTGATTTTGCAGTAGGTTATGATACAGCCGTTGCCGTGGCAACAGAGGCGTTGGATCGTTTGCAGCCGACGGCGGCGAGCCATGATCGCGTTATGATTCTAGAGGTTATGGGGCGTGATGCGGGGCATATTGCTCTCAATTGCGGGATTGCCGGTGGCGCGGATGTTATCCTGATTCCTGAAATATCGTATTCTGTAGAGGCAATTGCAGAAAAAATTCAGTCGGTTAAAAAAAGTGGGCGTAACTTTGCATTGGTTGTTGTGTCTGAGGCTGTGCGTACGCCGGATGGTAAGAAGCATGAAGTTGTTTATCATGGTGGAGAGACAAGGTATGGCGGGATAGGGGATTATCTTGGTGTTCGTATCGCCGAGGCGACGGGGTTTGAAACCCGTGTGACTGTTCTTGGTCATGTGCAGCGTGGGGCTGGGCCAACATATAATGACAGGTTGCTGGCCTCTGCGTTTGGGGTAAAGGCCGTGGACTTGCTGGTTGAGGAAAAATATGGGCGCATGGTTGCTTGGCGTCATGGTGAAGTGATTGATGTCGCGATAGAGGATGCCATTAAAGAATGCCATGTTGTAAAGACAGAAGGTATGCTTGTACATACAGCTCGTTCTCTGGGAATTTCCTTAGGCGATTAATGTGATTATTGCAGGGGGGCGAGGCGTAGTTAAATGTCTTTGAAAAACTGTGTAAACTCTTATTTTTCAATGCGTTTCAAACTTGCAGTCTGAGGGTAAGACGGATACTATATCTGTGTGTATTGTGATTCTTGTATGAATTGCATGGCGTTTAGTGTCTGGAAAGAGAGTATTTATGCTTTATGTACAACAATCATTAGGTCCTGATGAAGAACTTGTTCGCGTTGGGAAATTTCACTGGATGTATACGGTGAACTCTTTCCTATCTATCTTCTGGGGACTTATTCTGGCGATTGTTGTGATGGTGATGTCTTGGAAGGCATATGTCCTTATGGGGAAGTTACCTGAGGAGCTGGGCTTCTTTGATTCTATTAAAGTTATTCATCCGGGGATAAGGCTTTTTGCTTTTCTTATGTTTCTTCTGGGGCTTGTTAAATTTGCACAAATGATGATTATCAAGGCGACAACCGAAATTGCGGTAACAAATACACGTCTTGTTTATAAACGGGGGTTGATTGCACGGCATGTTGGAGAAATAAGTATCGATCGTATTGAGGGAGTCAATGTGTTACAGCCGATACTTGGACGTATTTTCAATTATGGGCGCGTAATGATACGTGGTATGGGGGTTGGTGAAGTTATTCTTCCGCCAATTGAAGACCCTATTGCGTTTCGTCGCGGAATAGAGGAGGCGAAAACCCGATGAGTACCGAAACTGGAATGCAGCCAAAGGCGGAGGGGGCTTCTGCTGCGCCGACTGCGAAGGCATCTAATCCAAAGCGAAGGCCATTAAAGTCTGTGCAGGATGCTGAAATTGAAAAAGTTTTAGTGTCTGGTGAAGAGGTGGTGCTTCGTGCGAAATTGCATGGGGCAATATATTGGAAGTCCATTGCCGTTTTGATTTTGGCCGTAATCTTATGGTTTTATGTTTCCGTTCTGGGTGTGTTATTGGCGGTTGTCGGGGCTATTATGCTTTGTATCGCAATATTAACACAGCACTTCCTGATCCTTGCTATTACGAATAAACGGGTGCTTGCGCGTTATGGTTTGTTGCAAATGGATGTGGTTGATATCCGCCTTAGTAAGATTGAAAGCATTGATCTGGAACGTATGTTACCCGGACATATGTTCGGATATGCGAATGTTGTTGTCATGGGAACCGGGCAGCGTTTGATCCGTGTTTCTTATATCGGTAATGCAGATGAATTTCGTAAATATTATAACGAAATGGTTCTGGCTGATGAAGGCAATGAAGAGGCCGAAGCCGAAGTGCGTCAACAAAAAGAGCAAAAAGAAAAGAAGAATCAAAGACGTGGGAAGAAGTCTTTATAAGACTGACTGACGTATCTTTGTGGGTTCCTTTTTTGAACTGTTTTTAGCCAAGCTAATCATTTGAATGTTTTGTGTGTTTTAACTCTGTTAAAGCCATATCGTGTCTTGTTTTTTTCTTTAAAGTTGTTCATTGTTGCCTTCCGAATGAAAATGAAAAAATGAAGTAGGTAGCTCATGTCTGATAAAGATCGCTCACACCCCAATGGTTGGAATAAAAATAAGCTGGTTAGTCGTTATGTGACGGAAGGGGCAAAGTCCGCTCCGCACCGCTCTTATTACTATGCTATGGGAATGACAGAAGAACAAATTCACCAGCCTCTTATTGGTGTTGCGACATGTTGGAATGAAGCTGCACCGTGTAATATTGCTTTATCACGTCAGGCACAAGCCGTAAAAAGAGGTGTGGATGGTGCGGGTGCTACGCCTCGTGAATTTACGACAATTACGGTTACAGATGGAATCGCGATGGGGCATGAGGGGATGCGCTCATCCCTTGTATCGCGTGAGGTAATTGCAGATTCAGTTGAACTTACTATGCGTGGGCATTGTTATGATGCGCTTGTCGGACTTGCCGGCTGTGATAAATCTCTTCCGGGTATGATGATGGTGATGATACGTTTGAACGTGCCATCTGTCTTTATGTATGGTGGGACGATCCTTCCGGGGAAGTATAAGGGCAAAGATGTTGATGTTGTGAATGTGTTCGAAGCGGTCGGGCAGCATGCGACAGGGAAAATGTCGGATGAGGAGCTACATGAACTTGAATGTGTTGCATGCCCGTCTGCAGGTGCATGTGGTGGTCAGTTTACGGCTAATACAATGGCTTGTGTGTCTGAGGCAATTGGCTTGGCTCTACCAAACTCTGCAGGGGCGCCGGCACCATATGAAAGCCGTGATGAATATGCGGCGGCCTCCGGTGAAGCAGTTGTCAATCTGATTAAAAATGGTGGGCCTTTGCCACGTGATATTGTGACACGAAGGTCACTGGAAAATGCGGCTGCGATTGTGGCTGCGACTGGTGGTTCGACAAATGCAGGGCTTCACTTGCCGGCGATGGCACATGAGGCGGGTATCGACTTTAATCTATTTGATGTGGCCGAAATCTTTAAACGCACGCCATTGATTGCCAATTTACGCCCCGGCGGTAAATATGTGGCCAAGGATTTGTACGACGTTGGTGGTGTTGGTGTGGTTTTGAAAGAGTTGCTTGATAATGGATATATCCATGGTGATTGTATTACGGTGACGGGTAAGACGTTGGCTGAGAACCTTGAAGGGGTTCGCTTGCCAGAAGATCAGGATGTTGTTTACCCGGTTAAAAATCCGATCCATCCAACAGGTGGTGTTGTTGGCTTGAAGGGTAATCTGGCACCTGAGGGTGCGATTGTAAAAATTGCCGGTCTTGAAGAGTTAGTTTTTGAGGGACCCGCACGTATCTTTGATGGTGAAGAGGCATGTTTTAACGCCGTTCAAAATCGTGAGTATGAAAAGGGCGATGTTCTGGTTATCCGTTATGAGGGCGCCAAGGGTGGTCCGGGAATGCGTGAAATGCTTTCAACAACTGCTGCATTATATGGGCAGGGAATGGGCGGCGATGTTGCCTTGATTACGGATGGTCGTTTTTCAGGCGGGACGCGCGGTTTTTGTATCGGACATGTCGGGCCGGAGGCCGCAGTTGGAGGTCCTATTGGCTTGATTCAGGATGGAGATATCATTCGTATTGATGCGGAAACAGGGACGCTTGATGTGAAGTTGTCGGATGAAGAGTTGGCACAACGTAAAGAAAACTGGAAGCCTAGAAAAACAAACTATAATTCCGGGGCTCTTTATAAATATGCTCAACTTGTTGGTCCTGCGCGTGATGGTGCAGTGACGCACCCGGGTGCGAAAGAAGAGACACATACATTTGTGGATTTATAGGATTTCTTAAATATTTTAGCATAATGATAGGGGCAGTTTTAAAATTCTCCCTTTCTTTGGTTGTTTGATGGTCATTCGATATTTTTCTTTTTTTATAGTGGTGTTTTTGTGCAGTATTCATGCGGTACTGCCTGCGCGTGCGCAGGCGCCGGAAGTTGAAGCGCTTCCTCAATCTGCTGTCGATGCGTTTTATCTGGCGCGCGAAGGTGACCCTGTCTGGATCGAAAAGAACAACCTGACACAAGACGGGCATGATCTTATTGATATCTTACGTTTGTCATGGATGCATGGGCTCAATCCAAAGCGTTATCATATTGAACATATCGATACATTATTGGATGAAAAGTCATGGGGCGGGTTTTCGCAGGAGGAATCACTTGCACTAGAGCTTACTCTGACGGATGGATATATCCGATATTCACAAGATCTTAGTGGTATGCGTGTTAATGCACGTTCCCTTGGGCTTCGACCAAAAGACTGGAAGCAACAGATTTCAGAAGAGGGTGCTCTCACTTTTCTGTCGGAACATAAAAACGAGATCAAAGCATTTTTATTAAGTATAGAGCCGCAAGGGCACACTTATCAGCGTTTGAAAAAAGAACTGGCTGTTCTGGTGGAGCAAGCTAGAGAGGTTGAAGGCTTGGAAGTAGAGCCTCCTTTGTACTCTAAACATATTCTCCGTCCCGGAAGGTCTTATGAGGTCATCCCACAGCTACGTACGAAGCTGGGTGGTGTTCTCGATGATCAGGTTGAAGGAGAGATTGATCCGTATCTATATGATCCCCAACTGACAGAGATGGTAAAAGGTTTCCAACATCAAAAAGGCCTAAAAGCAGACGGTTTTGTTGGGCCACAGACGTTTCATGCACTTAATCATAATATTTATAATAAGATTAACCAAATCGTTGTGAATATGGAGCGGTTGCGCTGGGTTCATGATGAAAAGCCAGAGCGCTTTATTGTTGTAAATATACCATCTGCAACACTATGGGCGGTTGATGGTGGTGATGTTGTACATGAAATGCCTGTTGTTGTTGGACGCAAGAAACGCGCAACACCATCTTTCATTACAACAGTTCATGGTGTGCGGTTAAACCCAACATGGACAATACCCCCTACAATTAAGGAAGAGGATATTTGGCCAAAGTTAATTGAGAACCCTCAATACCTCTCTGATAAAGGGATAGAGCTTTATGAGGGGTATGAAAAGAATGCTCCGACGCTTGACCCGACTGTTGTTGAGTGGAGTGCATTGAGAAAAGCGGACTTGCACGGGTTTAGAATGGTACAGGTTCCCGGTGGGCATAATCCATTGGGGTATATTCGTGTCTTAATGCCGAATGAGTATAATATCTATTTACATGATACAAATGACAAAAGCCTGTTCCTTCGTACGGATAGGGCAAAGTCTTCAGGGTGTGTACGGTTAAAAGAACCACATAAAATTGCGTCATTTATTTTAGAGGCGCGCCGTAAATGGAATGATGATCGTATAGATGACACGCTTAAAAAGGGTGAAATGACAGACGTTTATACACAGGAAAGAATGCCTGTTTATATGTTGTACTACACGGTTTGGGTTGGGGATAAAAATCAGATTGTTTACGGTATGGACATATACGACCGTGATAAGACTTTGACGCAAGCTATAGAAAATCTTGACGGTTTCTCAATATTAGGCGATAATGATGTTAGAATTGTTCAGTTTGTGGATTAATTCTAATACGTGTTTTTAAATTCTATTATAAAACACGATGAAAAAACTTTCTTTACTCATCTTGTCAATTCATGTAGGAAGTCTTAACTCGTGCGTGAATTCACAGTTTTTCGTGTATTCCTGCTTTGTTTTTGAGGCCTGTATGTTAAAACGATTTTTTACGACAGATAATTCTGATCAACAAATGGTGCAACAGCGTCGTGATTTCCTGAAAATGGGGCTTGTTGGTGTTGCGTCGGCGGCTGTTCCGTCTCTGCTAACACGTGATGTTCTTGCCAGTAGTAAGAACGAAGCGTGGAAGATTTCATTCCGTCATGCCCATACTGGTGAAAGTTTCTCAGGTGTGTATCGGGTTGGTGATAAATATCTGCCTGAGGCGTTTGAACGGTTAAACTACGTTATGCGTGATTTCAGAACAGAAGAAGTTTTTCCGATGGACCCGCATGTCGTTGATATTATGTCGATTATTCATAGTAGACTAAGAGCAAAAGATCCATACCAGATCTTATCCGGTTACCGTAGTCCTAAAACCAACGCAATGTTAAAGCGTAATACACGTGGTGTGGCTTCAAATTCTTTCCATATGTATGGTCAGGCAGTTGATATTCGTTTGCTCAATGAAAGTACACGGGAAATTCGTAATATTGCAAAAAGCCTGCAAGCCGGAGGCGTTGGATACTATCCACGCAGTAACTTTGTCCACGTCGATACTGGTCAAGTGAGAAGCTGGACATCGTGATACTTTTGGGGCTTGGGGCAAATCTGGATAGTCGTTATGGCACGCCGGAAAAGACTTTATCCGAATGCTGTGCACTTTTGGAACATCATCATATTCACATTATAAAATCATCGAATATTTGGAAATCGGCACCGGTTCCGATTTCTGATCAGCCATGGTACCGCAATGCCGTTTGTCATGTTGACACTTCCTTATCACCATGTGACTTGTTGAAGACCCTTGCCGGTATTGAGGATGTGAGCGGACGCGTGCGTAATGCGCGTAATGCGGCGCGTGTTCTGGACCTTGATTTATTGGCGTATAACGATCAGGTTTTAGACAGTCATCTCTTAACTTTACCGCACTCTCGTATGCATGAGCGCGCATTTGTTCTCTATCCGTTGCAAGAAGTTGCACCGCAATGGGTGCACCCTGTACTTGATATGACGGTTGAGGCAATGATAGATGAGATGCCAAGTGGCCAAGAGATAGAGTGTATCGGAAATAGTACACTCATCTAACAGTGAAAAGGAAAGAGATTGAGCATTATCCAAAAATGTAAAAATGGGCTGCAAGTGCCTCTAATCATGGGGATAGTGAATGTAACACCGGATAGTTTTTCTGATGGTGGAGAATTTCATGATACGGACTGTGCCATCAATCATGCCTTAATGTTGTTAGAGCAAGGAGCTGATATTCTTGATATTGGCGGAGAATCGACACGCCCTAATGCGGAAATGGTCTCGATTGAGCAAGAGCTTGAACGTGTTATTCCGGTCATTGAAGGCTTAAGGGGAAAAGCAGGGTATATTTCGATTGATACGCGTAATGCACAAACAATGCGTGTGGCGCTTGAAAGCGGTGCAAATTTTGTAAATGACGTAAGTGGTCTGTCTTATGATCCCGATGCGATTTCTGTTCTTGCGGATTATGATGTACCAGTTTGCATTATGCATATGAAGGGAACCCCCAAGAATATGCAAGATGCGCCGCATTATGATGATGTTGTCGATGAAATCTGCGCCTTTTTTGAAGGGACTTTAGAGCGCTGTGCAAAGCATGGTGTTGACTCTTCGCGTCTTATTTTTGATCCCGGTATTGGTTTTGGGAAGGCGTTGGATCATAACATATTGATCTTGCAGAATATTAATAGATTTAAGGCGTTTGGATGTCCTGTATTAATTGGTGCATCCCGTAAAAGCTTTATTGGTGCCTTATCTGGTGAAAGTGACCCTAAAATGAGATTAGCCGGATCTTTGTCCGTGGCTATTCATGCGATGCAGAAAGGTGCTGATATTTTACGTGTGCATGATGTACGGGATACACATCAGGCTCTAACTGTATACAGGAATATTGCTTAGCCGGTATATATATTACTATCATGAAAAACTGAGACAGGCTCACGCGTTAGTTCTGTGCCATAGTCGTAAGCATGCACTTTCCATGGGAAGTGATCGTTCGTTGGATCAGGATGAAATTCATGTAAGTGGCAATTCCTAAATATACCGGGGGTGTTCAGGCCATAAATTCCGCCCATCCCTCGAAAAACGCCACCATGACAAACAATAAGAATAGGGCCGCTATGGCGCTCTATATGTTCTTTTTTACCGTTTCTAATACGTTCGCAAAACTCTGTGAATGTTTCACCATTTGGTGGTGTAGGCCATCCATCAAGTAAGGCTTCACATTCTGACCACGGCTTACCTTCCCAATCACCGCAATGAATTTCGGCAACATTGGGCTCTTCATACATTGGAAGGTCAAGAACCTCATTGATGATTGAGGCTGTGTCACGGGCTCTGGATAGATTACTATGTACAATGACGTTTGGTTTAATGTCCAATGCCTGAACCACGTTTTGAACCGCTTTGGCTTGTTCACGCCCTAAATCGGTTAGAGGGGAGTCATCGCTTCCGGCCATAACTTGTGCACGGTTTGCGATGGTTTGTCCGTGCCTGATCATATAAAAATGTTTTAGGGGAAGGGGCATTACTGTGTCCTTGTCTTTATCCGATAATGATTGAGTTACTCATATTTCGTAAGGTTGCGACAATGCTCTGCGCCGCAAGGACGGAGCTTTTTGGGTTTGCCGGGTCAGGCATGTTTTCAATACGGGAAACAAGTGTGGAATATTCGCTTGCAACGGTGATTTCATGCATATTGCCCGTCGCAGATGGATCTGCCCACACCTCTACACGCGTTTTTTCAGCACCAATTCCGGCCAGGCTTAATGTTGCCGCGACATTGACATTGGCGGGAAAACCTTTTGATGCATCCAGTGCATTCCCTTCAAATAATAAAGTCTTTTGAGTGATCGTCGATAAATCGATATTGTTTTGCACAATATGCGGAGCTCCGCCAAACCCCATTGGAGGTTTTGTTGATGCGATCTTTGATGAGGTAATACCCATTTCGATCATTGCACGAACTCCATCCAGACCACATAAAGCACCAGATGGCAGGTATGCTTTGCTTTCAGAGGTTTGTAAGGATTGCATAATTTCAGGGTAGAGAAGCAATGCTGCGCTACTGATAAAGATAATATCTTTTCCTGCTGCGCATACTATCCGGGTCAATTTCGGAACCATATCTGCAGGTAGGCATTCGATAATAAGGTCACATTCATTCACAAGATTCTCGATATCCGTGCGTTTTGCGCCAAAGTGATCCGTAACAACAGGGTCAGATATACAGCATAATTCAAATCCATCAATTCCATTGTTTAATGCACGTGCAACGGCGCTGCCTATTGCTCCAACGCCGACAATGCCTACTTTTCTTTTCATTCGGCGAGTTCCTTTAAGTCCTGATAAACGGTATCAATAATGTCTATATCATCCTGCTTTGCAAGTATTTGATAGTGAGAAGAGGATCTTTCTCCGGGAATAAGGATGTCTTCGATTTCTGCGTGGTGATCGGATGCTTTTATTTCTTGTAAAAGCATTTCAACATGTTCTTCAAATTGTGTTTGTCCAACCAGCATATCCGGATTAATTGTAATAAAGAATATGCCGTCACTCCCCGCAACAGCATTACGCCCTGACTTTGCACCAATGAGTGCACCACTTAATATTTCAATGGCCAAACCAATGGAAAAGCCCTTATATCCATTCATTGGAAGCATAGCCCCATCCATCGCATCCTTAATATTGGTTGATGGTTCACCATCTGCGTTAATTATGGCATCGTTGGGCAGGTCTTTTCCTGACTTATAAACTTCCAGAAGCTTTCCATATGCCCATTGCGCCGTTGTAACGTCGACAACACACGGTGTTTTCGCGCTTGGTATACCAAAGGAAATTGGGTTTGTTCCTATAACAGGATTAAATCCGTCTGGATGACAAACCATAGCCAAGGAATTGCAACCGGCAATACCAATCAAGCCATGCTCGACGAATAGGCGGTTATAATAATTCATTGTTCCTGTGGTGCCAAAATGATTGCGTGCACCGACAAATGCGATTCCGTGTTCTTTTGCTTTTTCTATTGCACATTCTGCTGCATATTGTGCAGCAACAAGCCCGATGTTATTTTTTCCATCAACAATACCAAGGCCACCTGCATCAAGCATTAGTTCAGGCTTTGCCTCAGGCAGGCCATGTTTTTTGATGTAGTCAATACTCCACTTAATTCTAAGTAATCCGTGAGAGCGTTTGCCGGATATTTCATTTTGCATGAGATGGTTATAGATCGTGTTCACCACATCACGATCAGTCATGCCGACTTTTTCAAAGGCAGCTCTACACAGTGCAAATATTTCGGACTTGGGGATAGTTCGCATCTATTTTTAACCCTGACCTAGAATCATATGAAACAAAACGCGATAATAACCTCTTATGGAACAATGGCAAGATCAGGCAGTTATATTATCTGTACGCCCACATGGTGAAAGTGGTGCGATCGTTTCTGTGTTGACGCCTGATTATGGGCGACGCACAGGGTATGTGCGTGGTGCATTTTCAAAAAAGAACCGCGGAACCTTAGAGGTCGGTAGTGTTGTTGATGCACATTGGCAGGCACGTAATACAGAAAGTTTGGGTGCTCTTTCTGTGGAACTTTCGCGTTCTACTGCGGCGCGTATTATGCATGATGCGTTAAAGCTTGCAGCTCTTCAGTCTGCGTGCGCTCTATGTGATCAAGCTTTGCCGGATAATGAGGGTGGCAAAAGCCTGTATCATGGTTTTCTTGCGTTATTGGATATCTTTGATGGAGATGTCTGGGAGGCGGGGTATATCATGTGGGAAATTGCCTTGTTGAAGGAACTTGGCTTTTCTCTTGATTTGACACGTTGTGCGGGAGGGGGAGACCATACGGCTCTATCCTATGTATCTCCCAAAACCGGGCGCGCTGTAAGTTCAGATGCAGGAGAACCGTATAAGGATAAACTACTTCCTTTACCAAAGTTTTTGGCGCCTTCTGGAGGAGGTGTGGATATGCAGAACATAATACAGGGGATTGCGATGACCCAGTATTTCTTTGAACATTGGGTTTTTGCGCATCATAATCGTGGATTGCCTGAAGCAAGATACAGGTTAGGCTTGCGTTTTTCTGAACAGTTTGCCAAAACAGAAGGCTCATCAGGATGTAAAAAGAATAAAACAGAAGATTTGAATAGGGATATCTATGCCTCAGGATAACAGTACTGCAGCCAATGACATTATCGATCAGCCAATGGGCGAGATTCTTTCTGAAAGATATCTTTCTTATGCACTGTCAACGATTATGAGCCGTTCTCTACCTGATGTACGTGATGGGATGAAGCCTGTGCACCGTCGTTTGATGTACGCGATGTATCAACTAAAGCTGAACCCGGATAAGCAGCCCAAGAAGTCTGCACGTGTTGTTGGTGACGTTATTGGTAAATTTCATCCGCATGGTGATACGGCGGTTTATGACGCGATGGTGCGTCTGGCACAAGACTTCGCGCAACGTTACCCCTTGGTAAACGGGCAGGGGAATTTTGGTAATATTGATGGCGATAATGCCGCCGCGATGAGGTATACAGAGGCAAAATTAACCGACGTTGCTCTTTTACTACTTGATGGAATTGAAGAAGATGCAGTCGATTTTCGTTTAACGTATGACGGGTCAGAGAATGAGCCCGTTGTCTTGCCGGGGGGATTCCCCAATCTGTTGGCAAACGGGTCAAGTGGTATTGCGGTTGGTATGGCCACGAATATTCCGCCTCATAATGTGGCAGAGCTTTGTGAAGCAATGGAACTTATGCTTGATAAAGACCCAACTGTGGCAGAGCTTGTTGATGTTGTGCAGGGGCCTGATATGCCAACAGGCGGTACGTTAGTTGAGAAAAAAGAAGACATTGTGCGTGCCTATGAAACAGGGAAAGGTGCATTTCGGGTTCGTGCGAAATGGGAAAAAGAAGACCTGAAACAGGGGATGTACCAAATCGTTGTGAGTGAAATTCCGTATCAGGTTCAGAAATCAAAGTTGGTTGAAAAAATTGCAGATTTGATCAACCTCAAAAAAGTCCCGCTTTTGGACGATGTGCGTGATGAGTCGGCAGAAGATGTGCGTCTCGTTCTTGTTCCCAAAAACCGTAATGTTGAGCCAGAGATCTTAATGGAGGCACTCTTCCGTAGTTGTGATCTTGAGACACGGTTCAATATGAATCTTAACGTGCTTGAAAACGGTTTGGTGCCAAAGGTTATGAACCTGAAAGAGGCGCTTCAAAATTGGTTGAATCATCAGCAGGAAGTCTTGGTGCGTCGTTCTCGTTTTCGTTTGGAAAAGGTTTTGCATCGCCTAGAGGTATTAGAAGGTTATCTGGTTGTTTTCTTAAATGTTGATGAAGTGATCCGCATTATTCGTTTTGAAGAAAAACCAAAAGAGTGTCTGATTGAGACATTCAACCTAACAGAGACGCAGGTTGAAGCAATCTTGAACCTACGTCTACGTCGACTTCATAAATTGGAAGAAATGGAAATTCGTGGTGAGCATGATGAGCTTTCGAAAGAGCGTGATGCACTTGAAAAACTAATTGGTTCAGAGGCGCGTCAATGGACAAAAATTAAGAAGAAGATTGCCAATCTTAAGGAAATGTTCGGCCCTGAAACTGACCTTGGTAAGCGCCGTACAATTATTGGTTCTGCACCTAAGCCGATCGCAGTTGATTTGGATGCGGTAATGATTGAGAAAGAGCCGATTACCGTGATTTGCTCCGCGCAAGGCTGGATCAAGGCCATGAAGGGGCACGGGCACAAACCTGCAGAAATTAAATATAAAGAGGGTGATCGGGGACAGTTTGTTATTGAGGCACAAACGACAGATAAGTTGGTCATCTTTGCCACGAATGGACGTTTCTACACTTTAGGGTGTGACAAATTGCCGTCTGGTCGTGGATTCGGTGAACCGTTGCGAATTATGGTGGATATCCCCAATGATGCAAATATTTGTATTATGCGTCTACATGAACCAGAACGGAAAATCTTATTGGCCTCTACAGATGGGCGTGGTTTTGTTGTTCGATCAGATGATGTTGTCGCACAAACAAAAACAGGGAAACAGATTCTTAATGTCTCGGGGAGTGTAGAGGCGGCAATCTGTCGTTATATTGATGATAATGATGACCATATTGCTGTTATAGGCAAGAACCGAAAGATGTTGGTCTTCCCACTTGATGATGTTCCGGAAATGAGTAAGGGTAAAGGTGTTATCTTGCAGAAGTTCAAGGATGGCGGCTTATCTGATGCGAAAAGTTTCAATTTGGAAGAGGGGTTGTCTTATAAGTACGGTTCAGGTTCCACGACAGTTGACGATATAACCCCATGGATTGGAAAACGTGCGGGTGCAGGGCGTCTGCCTCCAAATGGTTTCCCAAAGAGCAATCGATTTGACTATAAGTTCTAGAGAACAATATGGAACGTAAAATATGGGCATATATTTTCCTGATATTGGATTTTATGCTGCTCTGTGTTTTATTTGTATCCACCTTTGGATTATCAGATAACTTTATCGAAACGTACAATCATAATTGGGAGCACGACCCCGAGATCATTGTATATATGGGATTGTTGCTGTTTTCTGTGGCATCTGCGGCAATTTTTTTAGCAATGAAACGGTTTACGGCTGCGCTCTTCTTTTCGGTTTTTTACCTTTTATTCTTCGCCGTAATTATCTTTTTGGGATTACTTTTACAAGTGTTCCTTTAAGGGAACTCAACCGCGCCAGGCGTTCTTGTATACGGGTTGTTTGGTATAGATGGTAAAGAAGGTGGTTCTTCACTTAGCTCTTCCAAAGGTGCATCATCCTCATCATATTCTTCAGGTGGAAGAGGATTTGTGATTGCCTCTTTCAAAAGGATCAGGGTAATTCGTCGATTACGAGGGTCAAGTGGGTTGTCCTGAATAAGAAGCTCTGTTGCGGCTTTGCCCATGACATTATTCAGGCGGTCTGTTGGCATTTTTGAACCCAACATGACACGGCGTGATGCATTGGCACGGTCTGCCGAAAGTTCCCAGTTCGTATATGTTGCACCGGGGGCGTAACGTGCGGCATCTGTGTGTCCACGAACGGAGACTTCATTTGGCATATCTAATACAATCTCAGTGATTTGTTCCAATAAAAGCTTCGTTTTTCCGTACATACGTGCACTGCCTGAGGGGAACATAGTCTCGCCATCGCGATCTATAATCTGGATACGAAGACCTTCCGGTGTAATATCAATGAGGACATTGTCTTTTAGTTTTTTAAGCTTAGGATTCTTTTCAATGGCTTCTTTAATTTTCTGAGCGGCTTTTTCGAAACGTTTTTGTTCGGCTTCTTCACGTTTTTTTTCTGCGTTGTTGACCTTTGATTTGACGTCACCGCCTCGTTTGCGTTGTTGCGTCACCTGCATCGGGATCAGGGGATTCTTCTGTGATGCCATGGCGCCTTCGGGGGACATGGTTAGGCCACCCATAACACCACCTGCACCACTGGTTCTATCTGAAACTGCGGGGTGGCTTGGGCTAAAATGATCTGAAATGGCTTGTTTTTGTTCATCTGTAACAACATTCAACAACCACATAAGTAGAAAGAATGCCATCATCGCCGTCACAAAGTCGGCATAAGCAACCTTCCATGCACCACCATGATGACGATAGGGGAGTTTGATGACCTCAATTTTAATAAGGGCGTTCTCGCTCATGTTTACTCCGGTGGTGCAGGAAGTTCGTTCAGGATTTCCTCTAATTCTGCAAAGCTAGGCTGTACATTGTGAGGAAGAGTCTTTCGCGCAAACTCAATTGCGACCTGTGGCGCGGCTCCGGTCAAAAAGGTTGTAATCGCGATCCTCAGAATTTTATAATACATCACTTCTGTATCTGCTTTTTCTGTCATTGCGAGCGAAATAGGGCCAACAATAGCATATGAAAGCCACACGCCGAGAAATGTACCAACTAAGGCGCCACCAATGAGCTTACCCAGAACCTCTGGCGGTTCTGAAATAGAGGCCATCGTTTTAATAACACCAAGAACCGCCGCAACAATACCAAGAGCGGGGATACCCTCTGCCATATGGTGAACCGCGTGGCCGGGATGGTGCTCATGATGGGATATTTCTGCAATTTCCTTATCCATCAGGCTACCAATTTGGCCAGGGTCTTCATTTCCTAAAGAGATGATTCGAAGGTAATCACACATAAATTCAAGCGCATGATGATTACCATGAAATTTTGGGAATTGAGAAAATAATGTACTTTCATGAGAGTTCTCAATATGCTTTTCCAGAGCCAGAAATCCTTTGGATCGCGCCAATTTGAACGTCATGAAAAGCATACTTAGAAGCTCGATATAGTCATCTTTGGAATATGCAGAGGGTTTTGCAAGCGCGCTGAAGTATTTGAGTGTCCCTTTGATTGTATCCATAGAGTTGGCAATCATGAATGCCGCAATAGCACACCCCATAATAATTACAGTTTCAGCAGGTGTTGCCGGTAGGATAATTCCTGTTAGGAGGTGCATGGCCTTTTCCATGCCCGCGGCCATAATCAAGCCACCGAAAGTACAAACGAAAACAAGTAAGATACCGACAAATTTCATTGTATTACTTTTTCCTTAAGCGTTATTTTTAGGGCACAAGCAATTCTTGCTCTTGTGCCTTAGCATGGAACTTATTCATGTTTATATATGATATAATCCATGCCGTAGATATAGCGGTACGCAGAAAGTTAAAAACATACACAAGAAATAAAGGAATATACGTATTTTGCCGTATTTTCCCTTGGAAATCAAGAAATTATAGAAAAACCTTATATATGTTTTGCAATGTCAGGTGCGGCGTAGGTGAGGATGCCATCACACCCGGCGCGCTTGAATGCGATCATTGTTTCCATGAGTGTTTTATCATAGTCGAGCCAACCATTTTGTGCTGCGGCGTGAAGCATCGCAAACTCACCGCTAACATGATATGCAAATGTTGGCACGCCGAATTCTGACTTTACTGACTTGATTATGTCCAGATAAGGCATGCCAGGCTTTACCATGATCATGTCCGCGCCTTCTTCAAGGTCCAGTTCCACCTCGTGGAGTGCTTCATCGGCATTGGAGGGGTTCATTTGATAGGTTTTTTTGTCTCCGCTTAAGCAACCAGAGGATTGTACCGCATCACGAAAAGGCCCGTAAAAGGCAGATGCATATTTTGCCGCATATGCCATAATCATGGTGTTGTGATGTGTGCTGTGATCAAGTGCTTGTCTGATGGCGCCAACGCGGCCATCCATCATATCTGATGGTGCGATAATATCGGCTCCGGCTTGTGCTTGTACAAGGGCTTGTTTACAGAGTATTTCAACAGTTTCATCGTTAGCAATTTCATTATCAATAATAAGGCCGTCATGTCCGTGACTTGTATACGGATCAAGCGCAACATCTGTAATTAAGCCAATATCCGGAACTGCTTTTTTAATCGCGCAAATCGCACGGCACATCAGGTTATCAGGGTTAAACGATTCCTGTCCGTCTTCGGTTTTCAACTCTGCCGGTATTACGGGGAATAGGGCAATCGCACATATCCCCAGATCTTTTGCCCGTTTTACTTCTTCAAGTAATGTGTCGATAGAATGACGGTATACCCCCGGCATAGAATCAATGGGCTCTTTCCTATTCTTTCCCTCTAAGACAAAGACTGGCCAGATAAGGTCTGAAACATGAAGACGGTTTTCCTGACACATTTCACGCACCCATGAAGATTGGCGAAGGCGACGCATGCGCTTTGATGGAGAGAAGTTGTTGATCATAATGGTATCTTATGTGTTTTTTAAGTTTATTTAACCTAAAATATATATAAAATCACTTTGCGCAATCGTAAAACTTTAATTATGATCGCCGCAAATCAGATAAATACTAGATAAAGATATCTTGGAGATAAATTGTGACAACATCTTATTACGAGTCTATTCAGCTTATAGAGCGATTGCACCGTCATTTTTTGGATGTGTTGAAGGTTGAATTGGATAAAAAGAATATTCAAGACATTAATAACGTTCAATGTATGATCCTTTATAATGTCGGAGAGGATGAGATGACCGTCGGTGAGTTGACTATTCGCGGATATTATCTGGGGTCCAATGTCTCCTATAACGTTAAGAAAATGGTTGAAAATGACTATTTGGTTCAGGAACGCTCCGTCCATGATAAACGTTCGATCCGTGTACGTCTGTCGGATAAAGGGGCTGAATTGCGTAAGATGATCTCGGATATGTTTGATCGTCATGAAGAGCAGATTGAAGGCAGTGAAATCACAGATGAACGCCTTGATGATATGAATAAAACCTTGAAAATGTTAGAGCGCTTTTGGGCGCAGCAAACTAACTTTGGCGGTGGGTTCTAGTCCGTAATGTCATCTGATCCCCTACAAGGTAGAGAGATCATCATAGAGTTCCATGCGCCAATCGGGAATTTTGTGAAAATATCTGCTATGGATACACAATCCTTAACCGAAGTCTCTGTTCAAGGGCCAGCAAATGCACAGCAGAATATCCTAAAACGTAATGCCCTAAAACGTCTCGAATATGTCTTGCGTAAAAAGGGTGTGATTTAGGGATTGATTTCTTATACCAACTCCTACTATATATTGTGTCTCTTTAAATAATGTGACGATAAAAAGCGCAAAAGGACACAAGATGGAAAAGCTTGCAATTGCCTGTGATCATGGTGGTTACGCGCTTAAAGAAGCAATTAAAGCGCACTTCAAATCCAAAATAGACTTTCTGGATCTTGGAACTGATTCATCTGATTCGGTTGATTATCCCGCATATGGTCAAGCTATGGCCAAAGCGATTGCTGATGAACAGGTTGAACGTGGCATTCTTATCTGTGGTACAGGCATTGGTATTTCTATTGCCGCAAACCGCTATCCGCAAATAAGAGCGGCTTTATGCACCAATGCAACGATGGCACGTCTTACGCGCCAACACAATGATGCAAACGTCCTTGCCTTGGGTGAGCGCATTATCGGAGAGCTTGTCGCATTTGACATCGTTGAGGCATTTTTAAATACAGAATATGAAGGTGGCCGCCATGCGCGCCGTGTAGACCAATTGTCAGTAAATACATAGTTTTTTTAATGAAAGGGTAATGAAAACCATGAGTAATGCAGCAGAAAATATTGAGAGCTTTGATGATAACGGATTTTTCACAGAGGAGCTATCCAGTCGTGATTCTGAAGTATTCGGAGCCATCCAAGGTGAGTTAACACGTCAACAAGACGGTATTGAACTTATCGCATCAGAAAACATCGTCTCAAAGGCTGTTTTACAGGCTCAGGGGTCTGTTTTCACAAATAAATACGCGGAAGGTTATCCGGGGCGTCGTTATTATGGTGGATGTGAGTTTGCAGATGTTGTTGAAAACATTGCCCGTGAACGCGCGAAAGAGCTATTCGGTGCGAAATACGCAAACGTTCAGCCAAATTCAGGGTCTCAGGCAAACCAAGGTGTTATGATGGCTTTGCTTCAGCCGGGTGATACAATTCTTGGTATGTCTCTTGCTGCTGGTGGTCACTTGACACATGGTGCGGCTCCGAACCAGTCCGGTAAATGGTTCAATGCAATTCAATACGGTGTTCGCGAAAGTGATTCTTTGCTGGATTATGATGAAGTTGAAAGGCTTGCTAAAGAGCATAAGCCTAAGATGATTGTTGCGGGTGCATCTGCATATCCACGTCATATTGATTTTGCACGCTTCCGTGAAATTGCGGATTCTGTTGGTGCATACTTGTTTGTTGATATGGCGCACTATGCGGGTCTGATTGCGGCGGGAACATATCCGTCACCTGTACCACATGCACATATTACAACAACGACAACGCATAAAACATTGCGTGGCCCACGTGGTGGTATGATCCTGACAAATGATTTGGATATCTTCAAAAAGCTGAACTCTGCGATTTTCCCAGGAATTCAAGGTGGACCGTTGATGCATGTAATTGCAGGTAAAGCCGTGTCATATGGTGAAGCGTTAAAACCAGAATTTAAGGAATACGGTCAGGCTGTTGTTGATAATGCACGCGCATTAGCCGAAACTTTGAAGGCTGGTGGATGTGATATCGTTTCAGGTGGAACAGACAGCCATATTGTTCTTGTGGATCTACGTCCAAAAGGTCTGACAGGTAAGGATACGGAAGAGGCGTTAGAGCGCGCCGGCATGACATGTAATAAGAATGCGGTTCCTTTTGATCCTGCTCCACCTATGGTAACATCCGGTGTGCGTCTT
Organism: Alphaproteobacteria bacterium; assembly: GCA_050633505.1. Lineage (GTDB taxonomy): Bacteria > Pseudomonadota > Alphaproteobacteria > Micavibrionales > Micavibrionaceae > UBA1672. The sequence continues at coordinate 228,869 of JBOEGQ010000004.1, read as the reverse complement.
GGAACACCTGCTGCGACATCTCGTGGTTTTGGTGTGGAAGAGTTTAAACTTGTCGGTCAGTATGCGACAGAGGTTCTCGATGGACTTAAGGCAAACGGACTGGACGGTAACGCAGAAGTTGAAAAATCAGTTAAGGAAAAAGTGGAAGCGTTGTGTAAACGTTTTCCGATTTACCCTGACGCATAGTGTGAGTGAAGAGGTTTGATGCGCTGCCCGTTTTGCGGAAATGAGGAAACTCAGGTTAAAGATTCCAGACCGACGGAGGATAATTCGGCTATTCGTCGCCGTCGTTCCTGTCCGGAATGTGAGCAGCGCTTCACAACGTTTGAGCGATTACAACTTCGTGAAATGACGGTTTTAAAAGAAGGGGGGCGTAAGCAACCCTTTGACCGTGATAAGATTATACGTTCTATGCAAGTTGCCTTGCGTAAACGTCCCGTTGATCTGACCCAGATCGAAAAAGAAGCCGATAAAATCGTTCGTGTTCTTGAAACACAAGGAGAGGCTGAAATCGTTTCCGATAAAATCGGGGCTTTGGTTATGGAAGCTTTAACGAATTTGGATGCGGTTGGGTATATTCGTTTTGCCTCAGTCTATAAAGACTTTCGTAATCCTGAAGATTTTAATGACTTTTTGAATCGGGTCAGTCATTTGAAAGAAACCAGCACAAAGAAGGCATAATGCCATGTCACGTGTTTTTCCTTTTGATATTTTTCATATGAAATCTGCTCTTGGTATGGCGTTCCGAGGGGTAGGGCGTACGGCAGAAAATCCGTCTGTTGGTTGTGTCGTGGTCAAAAACGATGTTGTGCTTGCGCGTGCCCGCACGTCTGATGGTGGACGTCCACACGCGGAAAGCGCGGCTTTACAGCAGGCAGGCGATGATGCACGTGGGGCAACGCTTTATGTCACACTTGAACCGTGTACGCATCATGGACAAACCCCACCTTGTGTTGAGGCTATTATTCGCGCCGGTATTAAACGTGTTGTTATAGGGACGCAGGATGTTGATCCGCGTGTGTCAGGTAAGGCACAAGTAATCCTTGAAGATGCAGGGGTACAAGTGACCTTAGATGTTTGTAAAGAGGCGTGTAATGAGGTCATAAGTGGCTTTAAAATGCGCATGACGCAAAAACGCCCGTTTGTGACACTTAAGGCTGCATGTAGTTTGGATGGTAAGATTGCGCTCTCAAACGGTAAAAGTAAATGGATCACAGGAGGGCTTGCCCGGAGGCATGTTCACCAATTGCGTAGTCGTCATGACGCGATCTTAGTGGGTATTGATACGATCCTTGCAGATGACCCCATGCTAACAACCAGATTAGATGGTGTGGAACATTCTATATCTCGTGTTGTTTTAGATACCTATATGCGCCTTCACCCATCATCGAATGTTGTGCAGACCGCAAAAAATACACCTGTCTTGTTATTCTATACGCAAAAGAGTGAGTACTATGACATCTTAAAGGATGCAGGTGTTCAGATGCATCAGATTGAAGTGCATAATGTATATGATTCCTTAAAAGTTCTTGCAGAACAAGGCATCAATCGTCTTTTGGTTGAGGGGGGGAGGCGTATTCATAGTGCGTTTTTACGCCAAAATTTATGTGATGAGCTTCTTCTCTATCGTTCACCAAATGTTTTGGGGGGAGATGCAAAAGGGCTGTTTGAACCTTTTGAAATAGAGGATCTCTCGGATCGTTATCAATTTTCTAAAATCAATACTCAACAGCTCGATCAGGATGTGTTAGAGACATTCAGACCAATATATAGAGAAGGATAAGAATGTTTACGGGGCTTATACAGGATATCGGAGTTATCCGCTCTGTTGAGGGTGGCGATGGTGGTGTGCGTTTTGAGGTTGAAACAAAAATGAACCTTGATGACACGCCCCTTGGTGCATCCATCTGCTGTTCAGGGTGTTGCTTGACTGTTGTGGAAAAGTCAAAAAATACTTTTTATGTAGATGTTTCTCAAGAAACGTTAAGTCGAACTAATCTTGGTGCATGGCAGGTCATGACCCGTGTTAATCTTGAGCCATCGTTAAAGGTTGGGGATGAACTGGGTGGACATATTGTGTCAGGGCATGTTGATGCAGTAACCAAAATCGAAACTATTGAGGCGGATGGCAATTCCTACCGTATTAGAATATTGATACCAGAGGGGCTTGCGCCTTTTATTGCCGAAAAAGGGTCTGTTTCATTAGATGGGATATCATTAACGGTTAATGATGTTACGAAAGTGGATTTTGGTGTTAATATCATCCCGCATACATGGCAAGAAACAACCTTATCAGATCGACAATCAGGTGATCATATAAATATTGAGATAGATATGTTGGCGCGTTATGTCGCCCGCATGGTGGAGTGTAAAAATGACCCAGAATAGCGTGTCAAAACAAGATGTACGGGATGCCCGTCTTAGTGCGGATGACCAGAACATTCTCTCTTCTATTGATGAAATTATAGAAGATATGCGTAATGGAAAGCCGGTGATTATCGTGGATGATGAAGATCGCGAAAATGAAGGTGATCTTGTGATACCGGCACAAATGGCAACACCTGAAAATATTAACTTCATGGCAAGGGAAGGGCGCGGCCTTATTTGTTTGCCAATGGAAGAGGAAATGGTAGATCGTTTGGGACTTCACCTTATGGGGCGCGGTAATAACAGTCAGCACCGCACGGCGTTTACGGTATCTATTGAGGCAAAAGAAGGGGTTACAACGGGGATTTCTGCGGCGGATCGTGCAAAGACAATTCAAACTGCAATTAATCCATCAAATGGACAAGAGGCCATTGCAACACCCGGTCATATATTTCCGCTTATGGCGCGAGAAGGTGGGGTTCTTGTGCGCGCCGGCCATACAGAAGCCGCGGTTGATCTATCGAAGATGGCAGGATTTAGTGGCGCAGGTGTTATTTGTGAGATCATGAATGATGATGGTACCATGGCGCGGCTGGATGATTTAATTGGCTTCGCACAACTTCATAATTTAAAGATCGGCACAATTGCAGACCTTATCGCCTATAGACGACGTAAAGAAGTTATGGTTGAACAGGTACATGAAGAAGACTTCATCGCTTATAACAAAGGTGCATTTAAGGCCCACCTCTATGCCGCGAAGGTTGATTATGCAGAGCATATTGTCCTTGTGAAAGGCGATATTAAGCAAGGGGATGAGCCGGTTCTTGTTCGTATGCATGCGGCCAATATATTGAATGATGCACTTGGTATGGATGGTGATGAAACATTGCGCAAGTCCATTGACATTATAGAAGAGGAAGGACGCGGGGTTATTGTATTGCTTCGTAGTCCAAATCCAAAATCAATATCAGATCGTATGACGGGGCAGTCGAATAAGGAGACCGTCTCGCCGTCTCATAAGGAGGCAATTTTGCGCGATTATGGTATTGGTGCGCAAATTTTACTGGACTTAGGTGTGCGGAATATGGTTTTACTGTCGAACACGCCGAAAAGCGTGATCGGGCTGGATGGGTATGACCTGCATATTCTTGGCCATCGCGAGATTTCTTAAACCTGTATAAGAAGATAAGGAAAGCGCATTATGGCGCATGTTATGATTGTTGTATCTCCATATTATCAGGAGATTTCTTCGCATTTATTAAATGGTGCGAAAGCTGCTTTAGATGAGGTGCGTTCAACATATGAAGTGGTTGAAGTTCCGGGCGCTCTTGAAATTCCCATGGCGCTAAAGCTTGGGCAATCTCGTAAAGAGACCCGTGACAGTGATCATAGAAAGTTTGATGCTTATGTTGCATTGGGATGTGTCATCAGGGGCGAGACTTCACATTACGATATTGTGTGTAATGAGAGCGCATCCGGTCTGATGCAGCTGGCTTTGGAATATAATATGCCGATCGGTAATGGCATTTTAACGTGTGATACGAAAGATCAGGCATTGGTTCGTGCAGATGTGTCACAAAAGAATAAAGGTGCAGATGCGGCGTGTGCCGCATTACACTTATTTGATCTGAAAAGGTCTTATCGGGTTATTTAGAAATGGTGTTATGATGAGCAAGGCAACGAATAAAGAAAATATGGCTGATACAAAGGAATTATCCGCGCGCTTGATGGCGGTGCAGGCCTATTACCAAAACACGCAAAATACGAAGCCTGTGCGTCAAGTGGTGCAGGAATATCTGGATCATGCGCCTTTGGTTGATGTCGATGGAGAGGCGCTTTCAAAACCTCAGTCCCTTTTGTTTAAACGCATACTGGTTAGCCTTGATTCCCGTTTGGCTGAGGTTGATGAACTGGTTAAGGCCAATGTATCTGCGGATAAAGAGGTTGAGCCACTATTAAAGGCAATATTAATGTGCGGGGTGTGTGAGATCCTTGAACATCAAGATATTGATGCGCCGCTTATTATTGATGATTACCTTAATGTGACACATGCCTTTTATGAGAAGCAACAGGTTGCACTTGTAAATGGAATGCTGGATAAGATTTCCGCTCTTGTTCGGTCATAATGCCGCTGCCGAAATTATTTCGAATTTTATTGAAGTCTAAGACGCTGTTAACACTTTCTTGCTAAACTCTTTCTTAGGGTTATTTGAGAGAAAGAAGAGTTTTGCACATGCGTTATAGTTTACTTTTTATATTATCTGCGTTTTTATTTCTGGGTATGCCACAAGGCGCGTATGCTGCGAGTAGCAGTGATAGCGAAGGGGCGGGTGGTAAAGAATACGTGAAAATGGACCCACTTGTTCTGCCTATTGTTGATAATGATGGTGTACATCAGGTTATCAGCATGGTTGTTTCCATTGAGGTCGAGACCGTTAATGAAGCCGAAAAGGTTAAGCTTTTACGTCCTAAGCTAACAGATGCGTATATTCAGGATATGTATGGATCATTGCATAAGCATGCTGCGCTTCAAGGTGGTATCGTACGCGTTGATATCATTAAGAAACGTTTGAATAAAGTCACTGATAAAATTCTGGGCAAAGAAATCGATAGCGATGTTTTGCTTCAGGTTGTTCAGCAAAGACCTATCTAATTTACAGATCACCACCTGCGGTGCGTGTACTTGATTGTTGTGGGGCGTTAAAGCGCCCTACATTGCCGAGGAGCTGCTGCATAAAGGTAAGTTCATTCCCATGAGTCGGTGTTTTTCCGCGTGCATAGGGAATGTTTTCACGTTCAGGGTCGATATCCTCAATTGTTTCAACGATTCCTTCTTTATTGAAGGTTACGGCGACAATACGTTCTTTCACAACCTCATCATCTAAAATACCGTGTTTTTCTGTTTCTTGGCCGATGTAATACCAGACATCTGTATTAAATGTAGACTGCGTTGTCGGGGAGCCCAGAATATAAAGAACGTCAGACCTTGAGTGCTCACCTGCGGTAACTTCGGTAACCTGATGGTCGCCAAGCATATTTCCACGTTGCGATACAACGGGGGAGCACGCGGTGATATGAAGGAAGGCAAAACAACAAATGGTAGTCTTTAAAATTTTTTGCATGGTATTCTCTGATAATAATGCTATGTATCGGTTAGTCTTAAAAGACGACTCTAGAGGTAAAATTTAAAAAAGCACAGAGCAAAAATCAATGTTTGGCCTTTTATTCAAACAAAAAAACACAACACATAGAAATAAGCAGGAAATTGCATCCGCTTTATATCAGGCTGCGTTGTCTTCTTCGAAGAAAGAAGTCTTCTATACACGGTATGGTGTACCTGATACGTTTGACGGGCGTTTTGACCTGTTATTATTGCATTTATTCTTAATACTCCGTCCCTTAACGCGTGAGGGCAGCTATGAAAAACTGTCACAGGCCGTATTTGATACAACGTTCCGTAATATGGACCAGACGTTGCGTGAGATGGGGATAGGGGATATGGGCATTCCAAAGCATATGAAACGTATGATGAAGGCATTTAACGGACGTATGCACAGTTATCAGGAGGCGTTGTTCCCTGGGGAGTTGGAAAATATCGAAGGTGTCGTGCCTTCATCTGTTTCTGAGGTTCTCAGACGTAACCTGTACGGCACTGTAGAGGATAACAATTTGCCTGATGAAAACATTATTAAAGATTTTGAACAGTATATAAGACAGAATGCAGAGCAAGATCACCACGCGATTGCAAAGGGTGTTGTGCATTTCAAAGAAGATAAAGAGATGAAAAATGACTGATACATTAAACGAATTTGAATGGTCTCACTTTATTGATTCTTCGCCGATTGGTGAGAGGGAAACAAAAATTGAAATTGATGCGCCCGCTGATGTGCTTGAAAATTTGTGTAAACGATTAAAAGTTCATTCCATAGATTCGCTAAAGGCGTGTGTGTATTTGCAAAGAAATGCTGTTAATCGCTATGTCCATGTAAAAGGGGATATAAAAGCAGAGCTAAAGCAATGTTGTGTTATTACAACTGATCCGGTTTCTGAAATCGTTCATGATGCGTTTTCGACTTGGTATGTGGAACCGAACAAGGCCGTGTCCTTTACGAAGGCAAAACGCGATAGATTAAGCCCAAAAGAAAAAGATGAACTTCCGATGTTAGAAGAGGAAGAAGATCCCGAAATGATTGTTGATGGGAAAATTGATTTGGGGGAATTGATTGTTCAAAATCTTTCGCTTGCTCTTAATCCTTATCCACGTGTAGAAGGTGCCGCATTTGAACAGGATAAGGAGGGTGAATGCGCCCCTGAGGGGATGTACGACAACCCGTTTGCGGCACTAAAAGAATGGAAGACCAAAGAAAACGAAGGCGAGTAACGTCTTTTTATTGGGAATATCGATATTTTTTGTATTATTTTCCTTGCCTTCTGGTTATATTTTCGCTATTACCCTGTTTCGTTTTGTGAATGAGATTATACTTTTAAAGAGGATAAGGCTATGGCCGTACCAAAGAGAAAAACAACAAAGTCAAAGCGTAATATGCGCCGTGCTCATGACACATTGACTGTGGAAAACTGGGTTGAAGACAGCAATAGCGGTGAGCCAAAGCGTCGTCACCACATCGATCTGAAAAGCGGTACATACCGTGGCCGTCAGGTGGTTGAAGAGCGCGACTAGTAAAGCGCGCGTATTCGGTTATTCCGGTTAAGGCCACTTGTTCTGGATTGTATGGGACGGTGGTTAGGAATTTAGATCAGGGGCTGTTTGGCCCCTTTTTCACATATTTATGGGCGGTGATTTTTGATAGTCATTGCGTTGTTTGTTGAAATTTGCTTTAAGGGCATTTCATCTGTCTAGAAGAGGTAATGATTTTTGTCGCCTGAGTCTAATTCTCAAAATATGGTTTGGATTGCCGTTGATGCGATGGGTGGAGATTTCGGACCCAAAGAAATTATACCTGCCTTGAATATGGTTCTTCAGGGACGTCCTGATGTTATGTTTTTGATCTTTGGTGATGAAAAACAAATGACGCCCTACCTTGATAAGTATAAAGCCCTTCGTTCGCGAAGTGAGATTTGCCATACAGATCAAACTGTCAAAAATGATGATAAGCCGTCTGCCATACTGCGTAATAGTAAGGGCACAAGTATGCGTATGGCCATTGAGTCGGTTAAAGACGGGCGCGCATCTGCCGTGGTATCTGCCGGTAATACCGGTGCGTTAATGGCGATGGCAAAGATTGTATTGAAGACGGTTCCTGGTATTCATCGTCCTGCCATTGCATCCGTAATGCCCGGGATAGAGGGTGATACAATTATGCTGGATTTGGGGGCGAATATTCTGGTCGACTCAGAAAATCTGGCGCAATTTGCTGTACTTGGTTCTATCTTTGCGAAGGCGCATAAGAAACTTGAACGTCCTCCGACTGTCGGTTTGTTAAATGTCGGGTCAGAGGAGATGAAAGGGCCGGATCATGTGCGTGGTGCTGCGGAAATCCTATCTTGTGTAGACTTCCCGGGAGAGTATAAAGGATTCGTTGAAGGCGATGACATTACTAAGGGCGTTGTGGATGTTATTGTCGCAGATGGCTATGCGGGGAATATTGCCTTAAAAACGGCAGAAGGTGTCGGAAAGCTGATGAAGCATTACTTCAGGCGGTCTTTTTCGGCGAATCCCCTTGCGATGCTTGGTGCTGTTTTTGCTTATTTCCCTTTGAAGTCTCTTAAGAGAAGGATGGATCCCCGGCTTTATAACGGAGGGGTCTTTCTTGGGCTGAATGGTGTGTGTATCAAAAGTCATGGCGGTGCAGATGCACTTGGGTTTTCTTCAGCTGTTATCATGGCTGTGCGTCTTGCACGACAGGGGTATATCGAACAGGTTGCAAAAGACATTGCATATTTGACTGATCAGGAAACCGTTCTTTCTGCAGAAACATCATCATAAAAGGGTAACGTGAATTATATGCCTATTTCATCTCATATTATATCAAGCGGGTCCTACTTACCTGATCGCGTGATGACGAACGAAGATCTCGAAAAGATTGTCGAAACATCGGATGAGTGGATTGTACAGCGTAGCGGTATTAAACGGCGTCATATTGCTGCAGAAAATCAATCAACATCTGATATGGCTGTCGAGGCGGCGCGTGCTGCGTTAGATGATGCGGGGCTGACCCCAACAGATATTGATGGTATTATCGTGGCGACAACAACGCCGGATCAAACGTTTCCTTCGGTTGCGGTACGTGTGCAGGCGGCTCTCGGTGTACCGGTTGGAATTGCATTTGATGTGCAGGCGGTCTGCACCGGATTTGTCTATGCTCTAAGTGTGGCAGATAACTTTATTAAGGCTGGTCAGCTAAAGCGTGTTTTGGTAATCGGTGCAGAGAAGATGAGTTCTGTTCTTGATTGGACAGATCGGACGACATGCGTGCTTTTTGGTGATGGTGCAGGTGCCATGGTTCTTGAGGCGCGTGAAACGCCTGAGGATAGTAAATCTGGTGTGTTATCTACGCACCTATACGCGGATGGAAATCTAAAAGATATTTTATATACCGATGGTGGGGTGAGCACGACAGGGCAAAGTGGTAAGATTGTTATGCATGGTCGTGAGGTGTTTAAACATGCCGTTAACTTGATGTCTCAGGCTGTTTATGCTGCATTAGAGGCGAATGATATGTCGGTGGATGCTATTGACTGGCTGGTACCGCATCAGGCCAATTCGCGTATTATCGAATCAACGGCTAAAAAACTCTCAATGCATATGGATCGCGTGATTATGACTGTGCAGGATCACGGGAATACATCTGCGGCTTCTATTCCGCTTGCATATGACTATGGACGTAAGAACGATGCGATAAAAGATGGCGACCTTGTGTTGTTTGAGGCGCTGGGCGGTGGCCTGACATGGGGATCGGCCTTGGTGCAGTTATAAAAAAAATAGAGTAATAAATCCGTCTTACATACTGATTTGAATCATTTTTTGTGGTTATTCTTGTCGTGACAATTGACGAATACGCTTTTGCACTGTAGTCTAAACTATATAAGTAAATGGAGTTATGACATGGAAGAAAGTCGCACGATTACCCGCGCGGATCTTGCTGAGGCTGTGTATGAAGAGGTCGGGTTGTCCCGTAACGAATCTTCGGATCTTGTTGAGTCGGTACTTGACGAGATATCTTCTGCCCTTATTGAGGGCGAAAATGTCAAAGTTTCATCATTCGGAAGTTTTTCTATCCGTGAGAAGGGGGAGCGCATAGGTCGTAACCCGAAAACAGGGGTAGAGGTTCCTATTTCTCCGCGTAAGGTTGTGGTGTTCAGGGCGTCTCATGTTCTGAAAGAGCGTGTGAATAAAGGGTAGGTTAATACCTGTGATAATTTAAAAAGAGAGGCTTGCGGCTATGAGGTTTCAAAAAGATAACCAGAATGATGTGTATGATGATGTACAACAAGGTACAGAGGCGGCGCCATTAACTGGGAATCCTGTTGAGACACAACCAAGCACACAGAAGGCACAAGCTGCTCAGACCAGCGCACGTAGCAAAGGGCGCAAAAAATCAGCCGGGGCATTCCGAACGATCAGTGAAGTTGCAGACGAACTTAATGTACAACAACATGTATTGCGTTTCTGGGAAACAAAGTTCTCTCAGGTAAAACCGTTAAAGCGTGGCGGTGGGCGTCGTTATTATCGCCCTGAAGACATTTCTCTTTTACAGGCAATTTACCATTTACTCTATGTAGAAGGTTATACGATCAAAGGTGTGCAAAAGTTGTTGCGCGAAGTTGGCAAAAAACAGATTATTGCGAACTTCTCAAACGATGCTCCGAAAGATCCGACATTAACACGTGAGGCAATTGACGATGCAACAGATGGCGGAATGGAGCCGGAAGTTGCACAAGAACGTGTAATGCAAGGGCTTGATGATCATCAGCGTGAGGTGTTGCGCTCTGTTCTGACAGAGTTGCGTCAATTGCGTGGTATGATTAAAAAACGTGATTAATTTTCGTTGATCTGCTCGATACTATTCTATAGAAACTCATATATATTGTTTAATGTCGGAACGTAGCGCAGCCTGGTTAGCGCACTAAGCTGGGGGCTTAGGGGTCGGAGGTTCAAATCCTCTCGTTCCGACCATTATTCTTAATTCCTTATATTTTCCAACGTGTTAAACGTAACAGGTGCATGGTGTGACCGAAAGGTGCGACCAAAATGTACAATGCGAGCTATCTGATACGTTCCAGATATGCGATCTATTACTTCCGTTATCTGTAATGCTCTATACATACTTTACGTTGATTTCTCTACGGGTGTTGGAGATGCCTCCAGTCCCCATTCGCTCCATGATCCATCATAAACAGATACATTTGTATGTCCGATAGAATATAGAGCCAAACTAAGGGCGCATGCGGTGATGCCACTGCCGCAGGTGGTGATAATTGGTTCATTATTAAGGTGGATTCCAGAATCTAAAAACAGATTTTTAATGTCATCATAAGACCTTATCTTTCCGTCCTGATCGACAATCTGAGAGCAGGGGATGTTTATACTGTTTGGGATATGTCCGCTTCGCATGCCGGATCGTGGCTCAGGAGATGTACCGGAAAAACGCGCAGATGGTCTTGCATCAATAATTTGTGTGTCGGGTTTTTCTACTAATTGTATGAGTTTTTTCATATCTATGATTTTATTGTGGTCAAAGGGATGCGTCGTATAATTAGACGGCTTTACCTTTCTTTGTTCACCATTTTCCATAGGGAGGTCTGTGTTCCCCCATGCCGGTAAACCACCATTTAAAACCAAGGTTCTTGTGTGGCCGAAACCTTTAAGCATCCACCACACGCGTGCCGGTCCCATGATCATGCCGTGTTGACCATAAACAATAATAAGATCGTTATTGGTGATTCCAAGGCCAGATAATGCGGTTTCAAAAACACGCGCTGGAGGAAGCATGTGTGGCAAGTCGGATGTGCTGTCTGCCACTGCTTTGATATCGAAAAACAGGGCATCGGGGATATGCTGCTTTATGAAGTCTTCTTTTATATTAATATCAGAGGTCGGCAAGACGAAAGTGGCATCCAGGAAAACAATATTTGTGTTGTGCTTGTTGCTCCAGTCTTTAACCAAAGCTACATCTTTTACATCTATAATGCCGTTTTGTATAAGTTTCTCAATCATAGTTGAGAATATAATGTTTTTATGTTTATCTTTAAAGGTAAAAAGCTGCCACAGTTTGTGACTGTTTTTATCTTGCCAAATAGAATTTTCGTGAAAGACCTGACGTTATGGATTTTAAAATAGTAGAAAAGTTTATTTCTTATGCCATTCGAACTTTGTTGGTGTTGTTGGTTGGTTTGATTTGCTTATCAGGTATTGCGATTGAAGCGAATAAAAAACCGCCGGAAGAAATAGAGCGAATTTTGAAAGAAAAACGTGAGATTTATGAGGCGCTCCGTAAAGGGGAGCCGGTGAATAAAAATTTACCCGGTCTATGGCCTCCTAAAATGAATCAGAAATATCCGGATATTGATCTGGTTAATCAGGCAGGGGAAGAGTTTAAGCTTTCTGATTTAAAGGGGCGTGTATTGATTGTTGAATATATCGATATGTCATCTCCTGTCTCACAGGCACAGTCAGGTGGTGCGATTCTCGGGGCGTATGGTGCAACGACATATGTTGATAAGGTGACGACACCGGTTTCTCAGGTTCTGAAACAAAGTACAGAAGGTGAGTTATCTTTACCTCATCCTCATATTCTCGAGGTGAAGGTAATTATTTATGGGGAAGATGGCGGTCAGGCCTCACGCGATGATGCGGGAAACTGGGCTTCTCATTTTAATCTAAATCTAAAAGATGGGGTTATTGTGTCAGTTCCCGTTAAGGATATGCGTGATCAGCTTACAAAGGAGCTTATCACCGGATATCAACTGGTTGATAAGAATCTTATGATGCGTGCTGATTCTACGGGGGTAGAGCCGACACACCATTTGAAGTTAACCTTTGCGCCGCTTGTACCAAGATTGGTGAAATAGGCTGATTAGATGCCGTTGTGCCTCTAATCTTTTATAATTTGATAAAAAGTCTTGCCGTTTTTCTTGAATTAAGTGGGTAAGGCTTTTTCTTTCAATGGGACGGGGTGCTATGATACCCCGTATTTAATATGCTGTTTTTGTTCATAAAAACGTTGACAGATGTGCATTTGTTTCGCTATAAGTCCATCAACTTATTAATATAAGAAAAATGAAAGTTTAAATAAGATGAAAACATATTCTGCAAAACCTGCTGAGGTTGAGAAGAAGTGGGTTATTATCGATGCACAAGGTGTTGTCCTTGGTCGCTTGGCAAGCATCATTGCCCTACGTCTTCGTGGTAAGCATAAACCTGAATTTACACCGCATGTTGACTGTGGTGATAATGTAATCGTGATTAATGCTGATAAGGTTCACCTAACTGGTCGTAAACGTGAAAACGATATCTTCTATTGGCACACGGGCTATCCTGGTGGGATTAAGCAACGTACAAAAGGTCAAATCTTGGATGGTAACCATCCTGAGCGCGTTGTACAAAAGGCAGTGGAGCGTATGCTTCCTAAAGGGCCTTTAGGACGTCAGGTTTACAAAAATATGCGTGTTTATGCAGGGACAGAGCACCCACATGAAGCGCAAAAACCGGAAGTTCTGGATGTTGCATCTATGAACCCGAAGAATAAAAGATAAGGTAGGGCAGTATTATGGCTGATAAAAAAGAAGAGAAAATAACAGATTTGAAAGATATCGGTAATGCTGTTGAGCAAACTGCGTCTTCAGATCAGGCAGAGGCCGTTGCTGATGCCCCTGTAAAGAAAGAGCCGAAGCTTGATGCGTTAGGTCGTGCATATGGTACTGGACGTCGTAAGGATGCCGTGGCACGTGTATGGATCAAACCTGGTTCAGGTAAGGTCATTGTAAATGATGAAGACCAGACAAACTATTTTGCACGTCAGACACACCGTTTGATCTTGAACCAGCCGTTCTTGGTTGTGGATCGTGTTGGTAAATTTGATGTTATGTGTACTGTTAAAGGTGGTGGCCTTTCCGGTCAAGCTGGTGCAGTTCGTCATGGTATCTCACGCGCTCTTGAAAACTTTGATCCGGCACTACGTCCGGCACTGAAGAAGGCCGGTATGATGACACGTGATGATCGTATTGTTGAACGTAAGAAAGTCGGTAAGCACAAAGCGCGTCGTACGAAGCAGTGGGCGAAGCGTTAATAAACGGCTTTTCTACGTTACGTATAAGATTATTAAACGCCCTTTGGATGCTTTCCATCAGGGCGTTTTTTGTTTATGCTGCGATTTATGTTGCGATTATTTATTCTTCTTGTTCTGCTTTTTGTTCCGCAAACTCCCGCCTTTGCGCAATACTCCTTTTGTGGGAGTGATAATTTTCAATTGGATTTCATATCTGATGATATGCACCCCAGTAACCAATCACACTTTGCAGAGGTCCATGGTACCGTAGATGTCCCTAATCCGGGGTATATGTACTCATTGGTGTTTAAGCCTATGGATAACGAAGGAACCTTATACGGTATTCTTACATTAGGGGTGCGTGATCAGGATAAAGGCCAGATACAGGTTGTTTCCAAGGTTGGGGTGCGTCAGGGCGTCGATATTCCGTTTGGAACAACAAAGGTCATTATAGAAGTTGTTAAACCCTTTGGTTGGGGTGCTAATTATTATCAAGGCAATGTAAACGGCTTGCAATCTGTATGTCTTGCACCTGTTCAAGGTGAAATAGAAGAAGATTATTAGAAATAGAAAACGAGGTCAGAACGTGTCTCAGTTTATTTTCCCTTATAATGGTGTTGTGCCGTCAATCCACGAAACGGCGTTTATTGCGCCGTCTGCGTCTGTGATTGGTGATGTTGGCATTGGTAGAGATAGTAGTATTTGGTATGGCTGTACATTACGGGGCGATGTTAATGATATTAAAATCGGTGCGCGCACAAACATTCAGGATGGCACAGTTATCCATGTGACCACGGACTTTCAAGGGACACATGTCGGAAGTGATGTAACAGTTGGGCATTCGGCTGTTTTACATGCATGTACAGTAGAGGATTTCGGTTTTGTCGGGATGAAGGCCTGTGTTATGGATGGTGCAGTTGTAGAAGGGTTCGCAATGCTTGCTGCAGGCGGGCTTCTAACCCCGGGTAAATGTATCCCAAAAGGGCAGCTATGGGCGGGATCTCCTGCCAAATATATGCGCGATTTAACAGATAAAGAAATTGCATATATCAAATGGTCTGCGCCCCATTATGTAGAGTTAGGGCAAGAGCATAAGAGGAATGTTTAAGCCTTAACCCGAACATAACTTCCAGGTGCAGGTTCAATTGAACTTTCGATGATTCGCGCTTCTTGCTTGGTTCCTGCGTGTTCCTTGACCCATTTGCCCCAAAACGGCCACCATGATCCGTCATGTTGAGATGCATTTTCGAACCAGTTATCACTTGTTTCAGGGCGCTTGTCATTTGTCCAATAACAGTATTTGTTCTTTGATGGTGGGTTGACAACACCGGCAATATGCCCGGAAGCAGCCAATGTAAAGACATTGTCTTTACCGCCTAATATCTGCATACCTTGGTACGTTGCCTTCCATGGGGCGATGTGATCGTCCTTGGTTGAAATGAAATGGCATGGTGTCTTAATCTTAGAAAGGTCAATGGCGGTGTCTTTTAATGTTATTCCGTCTGTTTGTACCAATTTATTATCACGATACATATTACGTAAGTAGAAACGATGCATTGCAGAAGGCATGTTGGTGCAGTCATCATTCCAATAGAGCAAATCAAACGGGAAGGGTTCTTTTCCCATCAGATAGTTATTGACGACAAAAGACCAGATAAGGTCATTAGAGCGCATCAAACTGAAGGTGCGTTGTACTTCTTTGCCATCTAACACGCCGTATTGATCCATTTGACGTTCAAGATGATCTAGCTGTTCATCATCAAGGAATAACTTCATATCCCCGGCTTTGTCAAAATCAAGTAGAGTTGTAAAGAACGTTGCCGATTTAATACGTTTGTGTTGTTTATGTTCTGCAAGATATGCAAGCGTTGAAGCAAGTAGAGTTCCCCCTAGGCAATAGCCGACAGCATTGACTTCTGCCTCTTTTGTGACCTCTTCAATTTGATTTAAGGCTTCTAGAATACCTTCACTCATATAATCTTCGAACTGTTTTTGTGCCAGTTCTGCTGTTGGGTTAATCCATGACAGGATGAAGACCGTGTGTCCTTGTTCAACAGCCCATTCCACAAATGATTTCTGCGGGCATAGGTCAAGGATATAATATTTGTTAATCCATGGTGGTACGACCAATAACGGTGTTTGATGTACCGCCTTTGTTTTCGGTGCATATTGAATCAATTGCATTAAATCATTCTGATAGACCACACTACCTTGTGTGGCGGCGATATTTTTACCCAATTCAAATGCATCATAATTTGTGGTGCTGATGTTTAGCTCACCCTTCCCACGTTCGAGGTCTTTAATAAGGTTTTCAAAACCCTTAACCAGATTTTGTCCACCTGTTTTTATGGTTTCGTTAATCACTTCCGGGTTTGTGTGTGCAAAGTTTGTGGGGGAGATTGCACTGGTGAAAAGCTTTGTCTGGAATCGAAGTTTCTCTTTTTGGATATCATTAAGACCATCAATGTCACTCACCGTGCGATCAAGATGCCGACACGTCAGGAGATATGATTGTTTTATAAAGTCAAACAAGGCACTCTCTTGCCATTCTGGTGCTTTGAACCGCCTATCCCCGTCCTCTGGTTCTATAATAGGTGCCGTTGGTTCACCCATGAACTTCTTCATGCTTTCTTGCCAAAGGCTCATCCAGTCTTGTGCATATTGTGCCTGAATTTCTAAAAACTTGTTGGGGTCTTGTGCAATACGATCCAGAAAATCCAAATATGCATTACGGATATTTAGTGGATCAAAATTGATAGAAGATAATTCTTCGATTGTTTCAGGTTTTCCGTATTTATCAATATATTGTTCAAAGAGGGGCTGTGCCTTTTCATAGGCCTCAAGCAGCGCATTACCTAGTGTAACAGGATCAGGAATAGGTGCATTTTGTCCATATTTCGGCGTGTCTGTATCTTTGGTATTTGATGCTTTTTTTGCTGTCATGATCCCGATCCTCTTGATTGTATTTGTGCGCCAGAACCATGCAAAAAGCAAGCCTGCATATTTCTGAATTACAAAAGTTATTTATATTATGATGTGATGGGTTGAAAGACAGGGCAAAGCACGCTAAGACCATATTTCAACTTTTTACAGGACTTTTAAAGATAATGGATAAGCCGTTTCGTATTGCTATTGCCGGACTGGGAACTGTCGGGGTCGGTGTTATAAAGATTTTAACGCAGCATGCATCAGTCATTGCGCAACGTGCCGGACGTCCGATCGAAATTGTTGCTGTAAGCGCGCGTAGCAAGAAAGATCGTGGTGTTGATTTATCCGGTTTTGAATGGGTTGATAATACGGCAGATCTTGCCAATTATCCTGAGATTGATGCGGTTATTGAGTTGATAGGCGGATCTGAAGGTATTGCTAAGGATCTTGTTTTTAACGCTGTTGAAAATAAACGCCATATTGTTACGGCGAACAAGGCTTTAGTTGCGCATCATGGTATTGAGTTGGCCACTTTGTCTGAGAAAAACTCTGTATCTGTTGCTTATGAAGCGGCTGTTGCGGGAGGCATTCCGATTATAAAGGCAATGCGTGAGGGGTTTTCTGCGAACGAGTTTAAGGCCGTATACGGGATTTTGAACGGGACATGTAACTATATTCTGACTCAAATGCGTGAGACGGGGCGTGAGTTTTCTGATGTTTTGAATGATGCGCAAGAGCTGGGCTATGCCGAAGCAGATCCGACTTTTGATATTGAGGGGATCGATGCGGCGCATAAACTATGTATTCTAACGTCTATTGCTTTCGGTACGAAGCCTGATTTCGATGCAATGGATATTGAAGGAATTACAAAAGTTACGGCAGAGGATATTGGATATGCCACAGAGTTTGGTTATCGCATCAAACTTTTGGGAATTGCACGTAATGTAGATGGTAAGGTTATACAAATGGTAAAGCCTTGCCTTGTTCCTGCATCTTCCGCACTTGGCTTAATTGAAGATGTGTTTAACGCAGTATACGTTGAGGCGGACTATGTTGATACGCCACTTTTGACCGGTAGAGGTGCAGGTGAAGGTCCAACTGCGTCCTCTGTTGTGGCCGATATTATTGATCTGGCCCGTGGAATTGAAGTTCCAACTTTTGGTGTGGCGGCAGAAGATCTAAAGCTTGCGCAATGGCTTGACCTGAAAGAGACATCTTCACGCTATTACTTACGCCTTAATGTTAAAGATCAAATGGGTGCAATATCCGATATTTCGACAATCTTAAAAGATTATGATATTTCGATTGAGGCAATGGTTCAACATGGCGGTAGTGAACCGGGTGAAAAGGTTCATGTTGTTATTACCACGCATGAGGCGGCTCATTCCGATATATTGAATGCTCTTGAAAAGATTAAAGGTTTACCCGAGACAGTGGAAGAACCTTGTCTAATGCGTATAGAAGAGATATGAATATCACGTTCGTTAACTTAAGAATTTAAAAGAAAAGCAAGGCAGAACAATGACAGAATATAATGAAGACACTCTAATGGATCGTAATCTTGCGCTAGAACTTGCTCGCGTTACAGAAGCAGCCGCGCTGGCGGCCTCCAAGCAAGTCGGACGCGGTGATAAAGTAGAAGCGGATCAAGTTGCTGTTGATGCCATGCGTAGTGCGTTAAACGCACTACATATACAAGGTCGCGTTGTTATCGGTGAAGGTGAACGTGATGAAGCACCAATGCTTTATATTGGTGAAGAGGTTGGTGATGGCAAGGGGCCGCGTGTAGATATTGCACTTGACCCGTTAGAAGGAACTGACATCACTGCGGCTGGTGGGCCAAATGCGCTTGCCGTTGTTGCAATGACAGATGAAGGTGGATTTTTACATGCACCGGATGTTTATATGGATAAGATTGCTGTTGGACCGGGTATTAATCCGGCTATTCTGGACCTTGATGCACCAATTGGTGATGTTCTTGATAAAGCAGCCAAGGATAAGGGCGGCCATATTAATGACCTGACCGTTTGTATTCTGGAACGTGAACGCCATGCGAAATTAATCGCAGATGTGCGTCAAACAGGTGCACGTATTAATCTGATCGGTGATGGAGATGTAAGTGCGATTATCGCGACGACAGATCCGGATACCGGTATTGATCTGTATGTTGGATCAGGTGGCGCACCGGAAGGTGTTCTTGCTGCGGCTGCGTTGCAGTGTATCGGTGGTGCAATGTTGGGGCGTCTGACATTCCGTAATGATGATGAGCGCGCACGTGCAGATCGTTGGGGGATCTCTGATCTAAATGCGATCTATACAACAGATGATCTTGCAAAAGGTGATAATGTCATGTTTGCCGCAACTGGTGTAACAGATGGTTCAATGCTTCGTGGTGTGCGTCGTTATCCCGGTGGTGCAAAAACATCGACAATTGTTATGCGTTCTAAGTCGGGAACTGTACGCCGGATCGAGGCAACACATAACTTTAAAAGAAAAGACTGGATACAGTCCATTTAAGGATTGTAGATTTTCAAGTTATTAAGCAGGTGTAGAGGTGACCACCGTTGGTGTGTCATCTTGATCATCCATTATCCACCCACGTCGTTTCACTGCCAGATCTAGGGCTGTTATAAACGTGTTCTCCCATCCATCGGGTTGTTCCGGTACACGAAAGTGCAAATCGGTATATTGGAGGTGATCAAATTTATTTGGTTGCGCCACGTAAAGCCCCATATCTTTACTTATCTTTCTAAAATCTCGACCAAGGCTTAGGGCCTCTTTTGCTGAAATATCGTCAAAGTGCACGGTGACCTTCACGCTCTCTATGCCTTGTAAGGGCGATGTTTTCATTGTTTCGTATTCCCTCTAATATCTTATTTTAGAGATACTATAAGTGATCCTTTTAAGGTGTCAAACGATGCAACTTTTCTTTTGTGTTTCATAGAGAATCAAGAGAAAATATGATTATGTCTGAATATATTGTAGAGAAATCCTTGAAAAAGGCGCGCTGGTGTCTTCCTGAGGTGGCGCTTGATGATGTGTCATTATTGGTTCAACGCTTTGGTGTGCCTGAGATCGTGGCACGATTATTGTGTCAGCGTGGGGTCATGTTTGAAAATGTTGAACGTTTTCTAAAGCCAACTTTAAAAAACGATTTTCCTGACCCTTTTTCGTTAAAGGGAATGGGAGATATGGCGGAAGATGCCGCCATTGCAATAGAAGATGGTCAAAGTTTTGCAATTTTTGGTGATTTTGATGTCGATGGTGCAACATCTTCCGCGGTTCTTTATCGCTTTTTGAAGGCCGTGGGCATTTCTGCATCAACGTATATCCCAGATCGCTTAACGGAGGGGTACGGGCCTAATATTGATGCATTGAAGTCTATTAAAGAGCAGGGCGCAGACATCCTTTTTATTCTTGACTGTGGTACGACCGCATTTGATGTGATTGAGGCCGGTCGGGGCATTGGATTGCAGATTATTATTATTGATCATCATGAGGCAGAGGAAAAACTTCCGGCATGTTGGCACCTGATTAATCCAAAGAGGAAAGATGATGAATCCGGTCTTGATATGCTAGCGGCAGTTGGTGTGACGCTCTTATCTTGTGTTGCAATTAACAATCGGTTGAAGGATAGAGGGTTTTATACAAAATGCGGACGACCAGAGGCTGATCTGAAGCAGCTTCTTGATCTTGTCGCTTTGGGGACGGTATGTGATATGGTGCCACTAACAGGCGCAAACCGTCTTTTTGTGCGTACGGGTTTCGCGCGACCTGAAGGTGATTTGAACGTCGGTATTGCTGCGTTGATGCATGTTGCAAAAATATCAGGCCCGATTAGTACATATGATTGTGGATTTGTCCTTGGCCCGCGTATTAATGCAGGTAGTCGAGTGCACAAGTCAGACCTTGGTGCGCAAATCTTAAGCTCGGATGATTTTGAAGAATGCAAGAATATTGCATGGACTCTGAATGACTGTAATGACAAGCGTAAGGCCATTCAGCAGGAAATGGAACAGCAAGCAATAGCAATGATTGAAGAGCGTGGGATGCAGGATGACCCAATGATCCTTATTGCTCATGAAGATTGGCACCCGGGATTAAGTGGGCTTGTTGCAGGACGTTTGAAAGAACAATATCAAAAGCCGACATGCGTTGTCACATATGCAAAATCCCTGGATGGCCGGTTAGAGGGGCGTGGATCGGGGCGCTCTATTGCCGGTATTCATATTGCACAAAGTTTTATTGATGCACGTAATGAAGGGCTTTTAGAAAAAGGCGGCGGGCATGCAATGGCTGGTGGTTTTACTGTTTTACCGGAGAAGCTGGAAGAGCTACAAAGATTTCTTTGTGCGCATATCGTGCAACAGCTGAATGGTGCAGATATCAATGTCGAAACACATATTGACGGTATACTGACAGTAAGGGGAATCACTACTGATTTAGTTGAAGTGCTGCAAAATAAAATGGGGCCTTTCGGACAGGAATATCCGGAGCCTTTGTTTATGTTGCAAAATGTGCGTGTGCATAAGGCCGATGTCCTTGGGCAGAGCCATATTCGTGTAATGGTGAGTGATTGGGAAGGTGGAAGCCGGGTAAAGGCCATGGCGTTTAAAAGCGTAGGAACTGAGTTCGGCGATGCGTTGCTAGGTGGCGCAACGAAGCCTTTTAACCTTTTAGGGCGTTTGACCATTAATGAATGGCAGGGGCGCAAAACCGCAGAAATGCACCTTGTTGACGCCGCATATGATACAGATCATTGTTCTACTGCTTAATTTATGAAGGTTATGATATAATATATCATATTTTCTTTGCATCTCAGATTATAGATGTGTAAAAGGGAGTTCTACTTTCTAAAAGGATCAAAAAAGGTGCAGGTGAAACGTATACAAAACGCATTTTCCTGGGTTGTTGTTGCATCAGAAGTGAGCCATGTCTTCTGCTGTGTCTTGCCGAGTGTCTTTACGGTTATCTCCGTTTTAATTGGTATGGGGATGATCGGTGTTATGCCTTTGTGGATTGAAACGATACATCACACCATGCATGAATGGGAACTGCCGATTATTATTACGTCCGGTGTGGTTCTAATCCTTGGGTGGGCAATTCATGTCATAAGTCAGAAACTGGATTGTCATGATACGGGGTGCGCGCACGGTTCATGTAAGCCGAAGAAAAATAGAGCGTCCAAAGTTTTAAAAATCGCAACGTTTCTGTTTCTTATGAATATTGCGATCTATTTTTCTATTCATTATGGGCAAGGTCAAACTGATTCTAATCAGCCAGTAGCAGAGCATCATCATCATGGACATAGCCATTAGGATGTTTTGTACACATCCTTAGGGTTAAATAGTTTCTCGGCATCAATAAAACGCATTTTTGCCTTATCTTTTGTTTCAGATTTAATCTCTATCTCTCTGTAAAAGCAGCTTTTTCTTCCTGTGTGACAGGCCGTTTCGTTTCTGCTGTCTGTGGTGGGCGTGTTGACTTTAACACTGATCCATATGCAGTCCTGATCGCAGTCAGTGCGCATTTGTATGATCTGCTGTGTATAACCGCTTGTCGCGCCTTTATGCCATAGGCAACTGCGTGAACGTGACCAGTAATGTGCTTCTCCTGTTTCTATACTAAGCCTAAGTGATTGTTCATTCATAAAGGCAAACATGAGGACATCATCGGTTTTCGTGCATGTCGTAATACAGGGAATCAGGCCGTTATCATCAAAACGTGGTGAGAATTCAAGGCCTTCTTCCAAATCGTGCTTATCCATTTTTAAGTGCCTTATACTTTTCTTCAAATACGTCCCACAGCTGCGCTTCTAGGCATACGTTATTCAGGGCATTAATTTCCTGTAGGCAGGTTGGTGATGTCACATTAATTTCTGTTAGGTATTCGCCGATAACATCAATGCCGACAAAGACCAGACCGCGTTCTTTTAGAGTTGGCCCGATTGCAGAACAGATTTCCAGATCTTGTTTTGTTAACTCGGTTTTTTGGGCTGACCCGCCAGCGTGAAAATTCGCACGTGCATCATTCTCTGCGGGAACGCGTAGGACTGCCCCGGCAGGTTCACCATCAATAAGGATAATGCGTTTATCCCCTAAACGTGCCTCAGGAATGTATTTCTGGGCGATGATTGGTTCATTATAAAACTCTTCAAACATGTCCAGTAAGGAGTTGAGATTAAAGCTGTTTTCGTCGATATGGTATATTTGTGCACCGCCATTGCCGTAAAGAGGCTTGAGAATAACATTGCCGTGCTTTTCGTAGAAATCGAGCAAGGCACGACGCTCTGAACTGATAAGAGTTGCAGGTGCCAGATTAGAAAAATATGTTACTAACAACTTTTCGGGGGCATTACGAACGTGGTGTGGATTATTTAACACCAATGTGTCGTTTGTAACATGGTCGAGCATGTGCGTTGCGGTTATATACCCCATATCAAATGGCGGATCCTGACGCATCAAAACAATATCAATATCGTCCCTTAGGCTAATGATTTCATCTTCACCCAGTGTAAAATGGTTGCCATGTTCACGGCGCAGTGTGAGTTTATTGGCTCTTGCCGTGACGACGCCATCTTCCATGTGTAATGCGGATGGTAAGTAGTGGTAAAGGGTGTATCCGCGCTTTTGTGCTTCTAAAGCCAGTACAAAAGTACTGTCCTTATCTATATCAATTTGACCAATAGGATCCATCTGAATGGCGATTTTTAATGACATGATACCAACTTATGTTTGCTTTTCTTAGAGTTTTATAATAGCTCTTAGGGCGAAAAGAAATATGAAAGACAAAAAACATTTATGATTTTTGAGGATTTAGGCCTAAGTGAACCGATTTTAAAAGCCATTAAGGACTGTGGCTATGAGACGCCGACTCCTATTCAGGAGAAGGCAATTCCCCATGTGCTAATGGCACGTGATGTTGTTGGTTTGGCACAAACAGGAACCGGAAAAACGGCAAGTTTTACCTTGCCAATGATCGAAATTTTAGCAGGGGGGCGTGCAAAAGCACGAATGCCGCGCTCTCTTATCCTTTCTCCCACGCGTGAGCTTGCAGCTCAAATCGCAGAGAATTTTGATTTATATGGCAAGCATTGCAATCTTTCCAAGGCATTGCTCATTGGTGGTTCCTCTATGGGGGAGCAAATTAAGATTATGGAACGTGGGGTTGATGTTCTGATTGCAACACCCGGGCGTCTTCTTGACCTGTTTGAGCGCGGTAATATCCTTCTGACAGATATAAAAATATTGGTTATTGATGAGGCAGATCGTATGCTTGATATGGGCTTTATACCCGATATTGAGAAGATATGCTCAAAATTGCCGCCAATGCGCCAAACATTATTGTTCTCTGCGACAATGGCACCGGAGATCAAAAAACTTACAGCGAAGTTTTTGAGTAATCCACGCGAAGTAGCTGTTGCCCCTCCTGCATCAACGGCCAGTACTGTTGAACAGTTTCAGGTGCGCGTTGCCCCTAAACGTAAAAACATTATTCTCGATCAAGTTATTAAGGATGAGAAGGTTCAAACCGCATTTGTTTTCTGTAACCGTAAACGTGATGTGGATAGCTTAAGCAAGTGGCTGATCAATAAAGGGTATCAGGCGGCGGCAATGCATGGCGATATGGCGCAATCTGCACGTATGGAAACATTGGCGAAGTTTAAAAATGGTGAATTGACCCTTCTTGTTTGTAGTGACGTCGCCGCGCGTGGAATTGATGTTGATAGTGTTTCACATGTCTTTAATTACGATGTTCCGGTTAATCCTGATGATTATGTACACCGTATTGGTCGTACAGGGCGTGCAGGGCAGACTGGGCGTGCGTGGATGTTTGTAACGGATTATGATGATAAGCAGTTATCTGCCGTTCTTAAGCGTATTGGTAACGATATTAAGGTGATTGAGGTTGAAAAGCCCCAGTCTAAGACCGATGGTAAAGGTGAAAAGGGTACAAGTAAGCGTGGTACCAATGAAAAGCGGAATAAGGCAACACCG
The DNA here is from genome assembly GCA_050633505.1 of Alphaproteobacteria bacterium. GTDB lineage: Bacteria > Pseudomonadota > Alphaproteobacteria > Micavibrionales > Micavibrionaceae > UBA1672. The sequence goes on along the minus strand of JBOEGQ010000004.1, from coordinate 204,349 downwards.
CCACAGCATAAGAAAAAGCAAAGCTACTCAGAGGATGACAATTCCACAGGCGTTAGTGGATTTGGTAATGAAGTACCAGATTTTTTCAAAATTTGATTTGTGAGTATCTTTTGCGCTAGGTTTGTATGCGCATTGACTTTATGTGCATTACCTTAAAGACTTAACGCTATGGATTCTTTTCACAATAGGATTTTATCATTCCTTATGTTCAGATTTAAACTTTTTCCGACCCTTGTTTTATTATCCCTTTCTGTGCCTGCATTTGCACAAGGGGATGTCAGTAAATCGCCGGTAGATTTACAGGCTGACCGACTTGTCCATGATGAGTCGGGACAGAAGGTTACCGCGCGTGGCGATGTTATTCTTATACAAGATGGCAAAACGGTAAAGGCAGATGAAATTATATATTATCTGCAAGATGATAAAGTTATAGCCATAGGAAATGTTGAATTCACCGATGTAACGGGTGACCGTCATCTTTCTGACCGTGTGGAATTTAGCAATGCGCTGAAAGATGGTTTTGTCGAGGGGCTGACAACGTTTTTGGCGGATGGTTCACGGTTTAAGGCGTCAAACGGGCGTCATGAAGGTGGGCAAAAAACATTGATGAAGGATGCTTTCTATACACCATGTGACACTTGTAAGGGCGGAAAGGACATTGTGCCACTGTGGCAGATACGTGCGTCTGAGGTGGAACATGATAAAGAGACAAAAACAGTTGCCTATCGTAATGCACGTTTTGAGGTGAAGGGGATGCCTGTCGCATATTTCCCTTATTTCTCCCATCCTGATAATACTGTAAAGCGCAAAAGCGGTTTTTTAACACCATCCGCAGGGTATAAAAGTGATCTTGGTGCCTTTATACAGAGCAGCTATTACTGGTCTATTGCACCGGATAAAGATGCGACATTTGGTGTTGTTGCCATGACAAATGAGGCGCCCTTGGGGCTTGTTGAATGGCGGCAAAGGTGGAAAGATGCCTCATTAAAGGCAAATGGTAGCTTCACGTATTCCGAACGCACAGACAGTGTCGCAGGTGTTGATGTCATTCAGGATAGAGAGCTGCGCGGTAATCTGGAAATTGATGGGCGTTGGGATATTAATAACAAATGGCGCAGCGGTGTGAAAATCGATGTGACATCGGATGATCAATATTTGCGTCAATATGATTTTGATAGTGATAATGTTTTGGAGAACGAAATCTATGCCGAACGCTTCTCAGGCCGAAATTACGCCGCAGCACGACTTTTAGCTTTCCAAGATGTTCGTATCGAAGAAAATCGGCAAGACCAACCACATGTCTTACCAGAAATTGAAGCACATTTCCTTGGGGAGCCGGGCGATATTCCTGTTTTCGGAGGACGGTGGAGCGCAGACGCATCTATTCTCGGAATCGTACGTGATGACGACCAACAAGATGTAAACCGCCTTTATGCGGCTCTTGGATGGAAAAGGCGTCTGGTTTCCGATTATGGGTTTGTCTCCACTGTTGATTTACATGGTCAGACGGCTTTTTATCGCATTAATGATCGTGACGGTACGGCAGACGACAATTCTGATGAGGTTCGCTCTTTTGCATATGCGAATTTTATGACCAGCTATCCCGTTGTGAAAGCATTTGAAAGCGCGCAAGCTATTCTTGAGCCTGTTGCCTCTATAACAATTGCGCCACATTTGGGGGGAGATGACGAGATCCCTAATGAAGATAGTCAGGATGTACAATTAGATAGCTTGAACTTATTTGAGGCCAACCGTTTTCCCGGTGTTGATGGTGTAGAAGACCAGACACATGTGACATATGGATTAAAAGGCGGGCTATATGGCCATGAGGGTAGCTTTGGTGAAGCATTTCTTGGTCAAAGTTACCGTTTTGATGAAGATGACAACCCGTTTGGTCAGGGGTCTGGGTTAGACGATCAGAATTCCGATTTGGTTGGGCGTGTATCGGGTGGCTATCAGAATGATTATAGATTGGATTACCGTTTCCAGTTGGATAATGAGAATCTGTCATCGCAGCGCCACGAAGTCGATGCCACATTAAAATTTGATAAGTTAACGTTAAGCTCTCAATACCTGTTTGCAAAAGGTTTAGAGGGGACGGATATTGACGCAACCCGTGAGCAAATCAAGAACTCAGCTGAATACTATATCGATGATCAGTGGCGGCTGTTTGGTTCGGCGCGTCATGACTTAGGTGATGATCCTGGACTTCGAAAAGCGAATTTAGGGCTCGATTATATTGGGCAATGTGTTTCATGGTCTATCATCGGAGAAAAAACTTTGACAGATGATGCATCAGGTGACAGCGCAACAGAGATTTTCTTGCGCATAGGGTTTAAGAACCTAGGTGAACTCGCAACCTCAGGTGTACAAGTTGGGGGTAGCGGGGAGTAATTTCCCTCAGACTATTGCTTTTTAAGATCAGTCGACCGTATATTTACGGTTCTCGTGTGTTGTTGTGAATGGGAACAAGAGGGGTTAATCCTTGGGCTTTGTGATAGATTCCGGATTTCATATGTTTTTTATGCTGTTCCTGACATTGGGTGCAGTATATCTTTTTGTCCGTGAAAAAGTACCTCTGGAAGTCACCAGTGTCTTGTTGATGACCGTTCTTTTATTGTACGGGCAGGTCTTCTCAATCAATGATGAGACCGGTAATAATTTACTTTCTCCCGATGCTATTCTTTCTGGCTTCTCTAATCCGTCTTTGATTGCTGTTCTTGCCTTATTGGTTATGGGGCAAGGAATGATTCATACGGATTCTTTGCGGTTCTTAACGAATTTATTTGTTCTAAAACGAAAAGAATTTGCATGGATATCCATTCTGGCAATTCTGATCTTCGTGATGGTTTTAAGTGCGTTTATGAATAATACACCACTTGTTATCATTGCAATTCCGGTGATGCAGGCACTGTTACAATCCATTGGCGCGCCTGCCGGACGTATGATGATGCCACTTAGTTACGTTGCTATCTTGGGTGGTATGATGACTCTGGTTGGGTCATCAACCAATTTGCTTGTATCCAGTACGATGGTTGAACTCGGGCATGAGCCTCTTGGCTTCTTTGATTTCTTTATTCCCGGATCTATACTGGCTGCGGTTGGTTTTGTTTATGTGGTATTGGTTGTGCCAAGAACAATGCCGCAACGTGCCTCGATTAAAGATGAACTGGTCGGTAGCGAAACTGAATTTGTTGCGGAGCTTGATATCGTAGAAGATAGTAAGCTGATCGGATCTAAGTGTGTAGATGGTAAGTTTCCTGAACTAAAAGACATGAGTGTGCGCCTGATACAGCGTGGCGGGCATTTGATCCTTCCACCGTTTGAAGGGCATAAGGTGCAACGTGGCGATATTATGATTGTGTCGGCTACCAGACGTGTTCTGGGAGAACTTTTGTCTAAATACCCCGGGTTCTTATTATCAAATGAACAAGCCGAGGTTATGGCTGGTTCACATAAAGAAGAAGACGACGAAGATACCGGTTCTGGACTTAATGGAGCTGAAACCCGTGTTCTTGCACAAATTATGATTACACCTGCATCTCGTATGGTTGATATGTCATTGGATCATATCGGATTGCATAAACGTTTCGGCACAATTGTTCTGGGGATACAGCGTCGCGCACGTGTGGTTCGACGACGTCTTGGACGTATCCGATTGGAAGCAGGGGATGTCCTGCTTGTTGCGGGTACGAATAGCCGTATTAATAACCTACGTAAGAATCCGGACTTCATTGTTTTATCTGGATCAAAAAAAGATTTACCTGTACCCGGCAAAGCACCAATTGCAATTGCGATATTCCTGGCAACAATTGGCAGTGCGGCATTTGGCGTGTTGTCTATTCCGGCTGCTGCGTTTACAGGGGCAGTTGCGATGATTGGTACGGGATGTCTTAATATCCGTCAGGCCACACGTGCCATTGATCGTAAGATATTTTTATTGGTTGGATCAATGTTGGCCTTGGGGGTCGCGTTACAGGTTACAGGTGGTGCGGATTACATTGCTGATCTGATTTTGAGTGCTCCATTTGTAGATTCACCCTTGTTCTTATTGGCTCTTTTATTCCTGATCGTTGCAATCACCACCAATATTCTTACCAATAATGCGTGTGCAATCCTGTTTACGCCTATTGCAATGAATCTGGCATCTAATGTCACTGTGCCAGAGGGATTGCAATTTGATATATCGTTTATTTTTGCGGTAACAGTTGTCTTTGCAGCGAATTGTTCTTTTGCATCACCAATTGGGTATCAAACGAATTTGTTGGTTATGGGTCCGGGACAATATAAATTCAGAGATTTTATTCGAGCGGGCGTGCCCCTTGTCCTTGTGATGTGGGTGACTTATATTGCAGTTGCGCATTATTATTTCGGTTTGTCTTAGGAATAACCGGTTGATAGAAGGTACCTTTTTATGAGTTTTTCTTTATATGATCCGGGGGACAGATATCGGCGTAGAGCTGCTCAGCGTATGACAAGTCTGATATTGTTCACAGTTATTATCAGTGTTGCCGTCGGTGCAGGATTTTGGTTGGGGCAGATGCGTGCGCGACAAAATACGTATATATTACAAGAGCAAAACCGTGACTTGAACGAACAACAGACAACCTTACAAGATGAAATGACGGCTTTACGCGCTGAAGCGCAAACGGCAATGGTGCGACTTGAGCAACTGCGTGCAAGCTATGATGAGTTGCTCTCTGAGGGCGCCATGTCAGATTTAGTTGAGTTGTTGAAACAGCAATTGCAAAAGGGCGTTGATCCTAAGCGTTTGGAATCAGTCATTCTATCTGCACGTCCGCCACAAAATTGTAGTGATGCACAGAGTAAGCGTTTTGTGGTTATTACCCCCGTATATAGTGGGCCAAGCAGTAAAGCTTCTATCGGAAGTGGTGTGGTATCTATTTCTGGAAAGGGTGCCTCTGCACAGAATTCAAAGGGTGATAAAGAGGCGTGGTTCGATCCCGGTCAGCCAGTTGAAATTGTGTTCCATGGACGTAATAAAGAGCCGCAAACGAAAAAAGGTGTGCTGCCATTGTATCACTCAATGGTGATGGGTGATAAAGAGTACCGCTTCACCGTGACGGCAGGTGCAAAGTCTTTTGCAAAGGTGACATACGATCACTGCGACTATCCTTAAAAGCTTAGTCCTATTTAAGAATGTTTTTAAAGAATTCTGAGAGCTGAGTCTCAACTTGCATATTGATATCAATGACCGGTTCCCCCTTCATATCAGGGTTGTGACCGCGGGCGGTTAAGGTCGTCATCGTTCGACCCGTTATATTGCCATCAAGGCGAATTTCAAAGTACTCATAATGATAGTTTTTGAGGGCTTCTCTTATTTCCAGAATTTCCGTTGTATTGCCGGGGAAAAATTTATAAGCCAGATCTTCAGAAATACGTACGACACCGCCTTCCTGACTTTGAAGGATACCACCATTAATCATGGTATGTTTTCCATTAACTTTAACCGGAATAATGCCGCCCATTTCCCCTTTGATTTTTACATGATTAAAACCAGTTTGAGAGAATAACGCGCCAAGATTAATGTCAGAAACAGATAATTCATTTTCTAAAGAGATGTTCCCCGATTGCGTGATAGGCGTCTCTGTTCGAATTCGTCCGTCAAATATACTGAAATTTATTTCTTCTATATGTGGTTTTTCTATTGGCTCCAAATGGAGTATGAGATTACCGTTGTTACGAGTTTTTAATGGAAGGGTAAAAGGAATCTTCTGAGTTGTTCCATCTTTTGATTTTAGGGTAAAGCGATCAGTCTTTTGGATGAATAGGGCACCGAAATCTATTTGTGCACTCTGAATATGTGGTTTTAATGCCCATTTTAATACCGTAGAACCATTTTTCTGATGGTCTAAGGTGAGTGCTCCATCCATGTTATAAATAAATGAGGCGTTCAGATTATTTTTCTTATCGTTATTACCAATTGTGAATGGCGTGTCTTGAGGGTCTAAAGAGGCGCTGATCTTTTGGTCTTTTATTGAAAACTTACCAGCCAGCTTTATCGGGTTTTTCACATTATCTATATTAACGTTAAAGACACCGTTGGATGTTTTTGTATTATGAGGGGATAGCATATGATGGATAGAGATAGAGGATATCGGTAGCGTATCTAGGAAGCCAGGGGAATGTGGTGTGATAACAATATTGGTGTTGCGCTGTATATAGTTGGTCAGAGCAGATACTTTTTCAGGGATAATTTTGATGTCGCGTTGTATCTCGCTTGAGGTTTGGATGCTTCGGATACGCCATTCAATCGTCTCATGTCCGTGCGTGGACCCTTTTCCATCAATTGTTAAAATGTCTCCCTCTTTATTCATGTTAAGTTGTGCATGGCCTAAGGGGAAATCGTTCCAAAGCGCAGAAGATATAGTTGCTTGTGAGAAATAGTTTAAAGAATTTTGCTGTGGTGCGTATGTAAAATCGGCACTGGCTGTACCACGTTTTATATGGAATCCATCTGTTTTGACAGAGAGTTTTTCTATATCTGCTGTTAGGGAAACTGTTGAATCTTCGGCGACCTCTCCGCTTAACTTGGCAGAAAAGGCGAGGTGTTTTTGAGTAGAGTGCAAATATGCGGTGATTACAGATATCGTGTTGGACTTTTTAATATGCCCGTTAAGTTTTAAGCGTATACCACCAAAATCATTGGTGAGAATATCAATGGTAGAATCCTCAATATAAAGATCAGTAAATGGTTGGGTGCGTATAAAGCGAACCAGATCCTGATTATCTTGAACCCCGCTAAATGACAAAGATCCGTCATCTCCTTCTGTACCGAGAAGGTTAACACCTGTTATCGAGATGCTTTGAAGTGGCGATTTGCCAAGTAAAACCATCGCAGGGAAGGTCTTGATACTAATTTCATTGATCGTGCTAAGGCTTTTTTTATCTAGCGCGGCATTGTGAAATTTGATCTCGTTATGTGTTTGTGAGACGCTTTGGTAACTCATTGTGCCAAAGCCGTTGTTGCGTAAGGCCTGAATAGCCATACTTTTTGTTTTTTCGGGGAAGTAGAATAGTTGCGCGTATATGTATGCACCGATTAAGGCAACACAACCCAGTACAAATAAAGATAGTAATGTACGTTTCATGCTTTCCATTATGTAATGTCTGTTCTAGACATCAATATCTTCTACAAACTCAGCATTGTCCTGAATGAACTTATAGCGTAACTCAGCATTTTTCCCCATAAGACGTTCGACAAGGTCGTCAACTTCAGATGTGGGAGGAGAAATCGGTTCGTCATCTTCCTCGATCATCTCTCCTGTATTCAAGCCAAGAGCGGCCATAGCATCAGGAAGGGTCACACGTAATAAAACGCGTGATTTCGGATTCATTGTTGTTTCTTTTAATTGCGCGGCAGGCATTTCACCAAGTCCCTTAAAGCGACTAACCTCGATTTTCGATTTGCCTTTGAATACGGTCTGCATCAGCTCGTCTTTATGCTCATCATCACGGGCATATGCGCTTAATGTGCCGCTAACCAATCGATAGAGTGGGGGTTGGGCGATGTAGAGATGCCCTTTTTCAATCGTATCGCGCATTTGCGTATAGAAGAATGTCACAAGAAGAGCCGCAATATGTGCCCCGTCGACATCCGCATCTGTCATGATGATAATGCGTTCATACCGTAGATTATCGATATTAAAATCTTTTCCAATGCCACAGCCAAGCGCAAGTGCAAGGTCCTGAATCTCTTGATTGGCACGGATTTTATCGCGTGAAGCACTTACAACGTTTAGGATCTTTCCACGTAGAGGAAGGATTGCCTGTGTTTCACGGTTACGCCCTTGTTTGGCTGAGCCCCCCGCACTGTCCCCCTCAACGATGAATAGCTCGGTATCATTTGCATCGCTACGGCTACAATCTGCAAGCTTCCCGGGAAGCCGAAGCTTCTTCGTGGCGCTTTTACGTGCGGTTGCACGATCGTTCTTACGGCGTTGACGCTCTTCGGCTTTCTCAATAATCGCATTGAGAAGTTTTGTACTGGATGTCGGATCTTTGGAAAGCCAAAGATCAAAAGAATCTTTTACGGCTGTATCCACCAATTTGGTTACATCGTTATTAACGAGCTTTTCTTTTGTCTGGCCTTGGAACTGGGGTTCCTTGATGAAGACCGATAATAGGATAGCCGCACCTGAGAAGACATCATCAGCAGTAATAATAGAGGATTTTTTCTGTCCGGTCATATCACCGTAGTTACGAAGGCCCTTTGACAGGGCAGTGCGTAGACCGCTTTCATGTGTACCGCCTGATGGTGTCGGAACGGTGTTACAATATGAATGGATAAAACCATCATCATCATTGGGCCAGCTGATTGCAAATTCAACACGACCTGCCTCATCCGGAAGCTTTATATTCCCATGAAACGCGTTATCTGTAATTGTCGGGCGCTCCTTCAAGGAGGTGTCCAAATAATCTAACAGGCCGTTAGGAAACTTAAAGACGGCTTCCGGTGTGACCTTGCTATCGGGTTTAATAAGGTCAGGATCGCACTTCCATCTGATTTCTACACCTGAGTATAGGTAAGCTTTAGACCGGAGCATTTGAAACAGCCATGCCGGTTTGAACTTGGCTTTATCGCCAAAAATTTCAGGATCAGGGTGAAAGCAGACGGTTGTTCCGCGGCGATTATGAACTGTCCCCAGATTTTCAAGACCGGATGTGACCTTTCCGCGTGAATAACTTTGCTTATAAAGTGTTTTGTCACGTGCAATTTCAATCCACATATCATCGGATAGCGCGTTAACAACGGAGATACCAACGCCGTGTAATCCCCCGGATGTTTGGTATGCTTTATTTGAGAACTTTCCACCGGAGTGCAAGGTGGTCATAATGACCTCTAGCGCAGATTTTCCCGGAAACTTGGGATGCTCATCAACAGGAATGCCACGCCCGTTATCACGAATGGTAATGATGTTACCGGCATCAAGGCTGAACTCAATCCAGTCGGCATGACCGGCAACGGCCTCATCCATTGAGTTATCAAGAATTTCACCAACAAGGTGGTGATAGGCGCGTTCATCTGTCCCGCCAATGTACATACCGGGACGTTTACGGACGGGTTCTAGTCCTTCAAGGACTTCAATATCGGAAGCAGCATAATTCTCAGACATAAGCGGATCGTAATATGTTTCTTTGCTAAAATAAAGATCAAGGCTTCTATTCCTTAATGTTATGCACGGATTGAATCAATATTTTATTTTAAGGCTCAGATGTTTTTCGTTATTTCCGATAAAAGAGATGGTATTTTTTCGATAATATCACTGGCGACCAATCCTGCGCCAATATGGAGAGAGGCTTTCCCATGTATCCATACGGCGGCGCAAGATGCCTCGAATACGGGCATACCTTGCGCAATCAAGCCGGCAATAAGGCCTGATAGGACATCACCTGACCCCGCCGTAGCAAGATAAGGGGATGCTGTTTGGTTTATCACCGCATCGTGATTAGATTGTGCAATAACTGTTTGCGCCCCCTTTAATACAATGGTCGCGCCACTTCTGTTCGCGGCTTCATTTGCGGCGTGTATTCGATCTGTTGTCAGAAATGGTATCAAATCGGGGAATAGGGCGGAGAATTCACCTTCATGCGGGGTCAATATTACGTGATTGTTAAAGAGTATTGTTTCAAGGAGGCTGTCAATATCTGATGCAAAGGCGTTTAATCCATCGGCGTCAAGTACAATAGGAGAATCTGTGTAGATTGCACGTGACACAATAGTACGGACGGTTTCGTATTCTTCATTGCCAAGGCCGGGGCCGATAACACCAACCACTTTGCCTTTATCCCTTTGTCGTGTCATAAAAATATCAAGTGCGGTATTGGTGCGAGCGATAATATAGGGGCGAAAAGAGCGGTAAATCAGTGCTGGGTCAACGGTTTTGATACGTTGATATAATGTGAGGCAGGGGCATATGATTGTGACCAGACCTGCTCCTATACGTGCGGATGCGTCTGCGGATAGGCATGCTGCCCCTGTCATATGTATGCCGCCAAGAACGGCAACTTGGCCGCGCTTGTATTTATGATCATGCGGATCAGGGGCAGGGAAGTATTGCATCCAAATATCGGGGCGATTTTCCATGACTCTATTGTAGGGCAGTGGCTTTGCCTCGTAAATAAAAAAGCACTTGCGCGTGTATGAAAGAGTTACTAAGACTCATTGTTAATGCAAGACCTTAAACATTATCGAGATCAATTGTTTGAAATGCGCGATGGCGCATCGCTTGCCGTGTTTCGTATTATACTTGGCGGGTTACTTCTCAGTGATGCGGTGCATAAATTCCCGGAGAAGTACAAAGAACCATTGTTTCAAGCCAGTTATTACGGTTTCGAATGGGTGAGGGCAGATGCCACACTGATTTCTATATGCGTGACACTTTTGCCTTATCTTGCATTATGCATTGTCCTTGGGTTGTTCTACCGCCTTGCCGCGCCTGTTGCGACCGTCATGGTGGGGTATCTGTTTTTTGCATTTCCAGAGTATTATCTAAACCATTATTACATGATGTTGCTGTTTCTGGGGTTGTTAAGCTTCATGCCAGCAAATCATGTGTGGTCGGTGGATGCCGTCCTTCGGGAGCGATCCCAAACCAAAGAGAAAAGCACCAGTGATAGAGATGGTGTGCCAGTATGGGCATATTTGGCGCTCAAGCTGCAAACAGAGGTGATCCTTGTTTATGCGGGTTTGGTGAAAATTAATCGTGACTGGCTCTTCTTACAGCCGTTAGATGCCTGGGTGAATCGTGGGGCGCATAATTTGCCTTTTAACTGGTTGTTTTATTTCGATCCTGTTATTGCGATTGGCGCATATGGTTCTATTTTTCTTCATGTTGTCGGGGCGCCGTTGCTGTTTTATCGTAAGACGCGGTTGTGGGTTTTTGCGCTGTATGTTTGTTTCCACCTAAGCAACAGCATGTTGTTTAAAACAATCGGTATTTTTCCGTTTATGACGATTGGTGCGACTCTTTTGTTTTTTGCACCGGATTGGCCGCGGCGGTTTGAAATGGAGCTTAAGCGGATATACGGCCTGATTTGCGCATCTTGGCGAGAGCAGGCAAAGCGAATCATTATTCCGCGATTCTTTCTCTTAGGGGTGTTGTGTATCTGGTTTATGTTTCAGGTGCTCAATCCTTTATCAGCCCTGATTGATTCTAATCTCCGTGTGGCGTGGTATGGGCATAAAGATCTGTTCACATGGCGTATGATGTTAAACAGTCGCAATACATACGCGGCAACATTTGTTGTTTATGTACCAGAGCGTAAATATATTGAATTTGTTCCCCTTAGGGAGCATTTAACAAAGCCTCAATGTCATAGAATTACATGGCGCCCAAATACGGTTGTTCAATTTTCCCGTTATTTGAAGAGACATTATCAAGAGCGATATCAGACCACAAATATCCAAGTTCATCTTTATGCGGATTTGGCGATTAATTTCAGAGAGGCTGAGCTTTGGATTGACCCAACGGTTAATCTTGCCGAATCTAAGGTTATATATGGCACGCATAAGTGGATTGAACCGGTTGATAACCCATTTCGTACATGGGATGAGTATCGACAAGATAAGGTGTATCAATCGCCTACATATGGGGCTGTTCTTAAGGCTATGCAGATATCTACAGAAGGCTCTATTATTGAATTCGATAATGAAGATGCATCACTTGGAGACGAAATACCTTCAGGCATTAATTGTGCGGATATTCGATGAAGGAAAAATGGGGCGACCGACGGGACTTGAACCCGCGACGACTCGGATCACAACCGAGTGCTCTACCAACTGAGCTACGGTCGCCACAGTTAATGTGAGAAACTGTTTATAATATTTTATGCTTTCAGGTCAAGGCCATATTTAAGCCATGGGCAATTTATTGTTATTATTCGTGTTCAGGCGTTTCGCTAGGCTTATGATCGTCCGGCTTAATACCAAGTGTTCTGGTGATAAGATGGGTGTGCTCTAGCAGCTGTCCTTTTTTTACGGGAATGGCATTTATCTCTGCTATTTTCTGGTCAAATTCCATATTTCCTGAATTTGCAAGAGTTGTGTGTGACATCATAAGCGGGGGCGTAAGGCCTTCTTTTGCACATTCGCCTGCAATCATACCCAATGCGTCAGAACCTTTCAGGTTTGAAGGGGGCATCTGTTCATCTGATATGATGATTGCTGTTTCCTGCTTATTGTCAAACCAGCGTTGCGTTAAAAGTTCAAAAGCATCTTTGGCTTCTATTATATTCGCACTGTCAATTCCCATATTTTCAAGATCCAACCTGACCGCTTTGCGCACCATGTCGTGATCATCTGCAATAATAACTTTGGTTTTTATGAGCGGCGTTGTCGGATTAGTGGATGTACCACCGAAAGCCGCGTCAACATCAATGCCTTTTGAAAGATCTTCTTTACCCATTATTTCACCGTTTATTTTTATAAACCCATATTTTAAGGCAAACTATCAAATAACAAACTATCTTGTCGAGAAAATATGCGCGTGATAAGACTTTTGGTATGAAATTAATCTGCCAACAAAGGGTCATCTAACGTGAGCGCATACGCATTGTCATTTAAAACGCCGGCTGAACTTATAAAGTTTGTACAGGAGCAGGATGTCCAGTTTATTGATTTCAATTTCACAGACATTCGCGGTCAATGGCATCACACAGCGCAGCACGTGGCAACGTTGAATAAGGATCTTGTTGAGGGCGGTATCTATTTTGATGGCTCGTCTATTGCAGGATGGCAGGATATCAATGAGTCAGATATGCTGTTAAAGCCGGATATATCACGCGTTACATATGATCCGTTTGCGGCGCAAAAGACAATCAAGGTTTTCTGTGATGTTTATGACCCAATAACGAATAAACCTTATATTCTGGATCCGCGTTCTATCGCGAAAGCTGCTGAATCGCATTTAAAGAAATCCGGCGTTGGTGATGCCGCTTATTTTGGGCCGGAACCTGAGTTTTTTATCTTCAACGATGTTAAGGTTAATATTCAGCCTTCACATGTGACATATCGTCTGGATAGTGAAGAAGGTCCGTATAATGCCGGGCGCGATTATCCGTCAGGTAATATGGGGCATAGACCCGATATGAAGGGGGGGTATTTCCCGGATAGTCCGGTCGACAGTTTATCAGATATTCGCGGTGAGATGCTTACAGTCTTGGAAAGCATGGGCGTTAATGTTGAAAAGCACCACCATGAAGTTGCGCCAAGCCAATGTGAATTGGGGATTCAATTTGATCATCTGTTACGCTCTGCCGATAACGTGCAGCTTTATAAGCATACGGTGAAGAATGTTGCCAATAGTTACGGGCGTAGTGCGACATTTATGCCCAAGCCTGTTAATGGTGACAATGGATCAGGAATGCATGTGCACCAATCTATATGGAAGTCGGGCAAGCCATTATTTGCAGGGCAATCCTATGCCGATATGTCTGAAACCGCGCTTTATTATATCGGTGGGGTATTAAAACATGCACGCGCGTTAAATGCTTTTACCAATCCGACAACAAATAGCTATAAGCGCCTTACTCCGGGATATGAAGCGCCTGTTCTGCTTGCGTATTCTGCGCGGAACCGTTCGGCGGCGTGTCGTATTCCGATTTCCGCGGGGGCAAAGTCTAAACGTATTGAAATTCGTTTTCCTGATCCTATGGCTAATCCGTATATTGCATTCTCTGCCATGTTAATGGCCGGTTTGGACGGTATTGAAAATAAGATACATCCGGGTGAAGCGATGGATAAGAATCTTTACACTTTACCGGAAGGTGAGTTGGAAAAGATTCCACATGTTTGTCATTCTCTACGGGATGCCTTAAATGCCTTAGAAGCGGATCATGCATTCCTTTTGAAGGGGGATGTGTTTACAAGGGAATTTCTTGGATCGTTCACAGCTCTGAAGCAAGAAGAGTTGGAACGTTATGAAATGACAACACATCCGATCGAGGTCAGCATGTATTACTCCGGGTAAACATAAGACGAGTGGTGAACACACCTCTTTCTAGAGGGCATCTAACTTAATCCCTCGACAGGAATGCCCCTGACATTGGTGAAAACCGCTGGATTATAAGCTCGTAACTACGTGTGTTTTCTGCCCATGTGGTGAATTGTTCATTACGTGATGGCGTTAGTAGCGTTATGAAATAGTAGTAATTCCCTCCGACCATAACCGTAAACCAAATTTCAAATTCACTCAGGTTGTTTGTACTGTCTGCCCCGCGATAGACTTCCGTTAGGGCAAAATCGATATTTTCATGATAGCTATACTTCTTTTTATTGGGAATTTTCTCGTGTAGCAGAACTCCTTTTGTCTCAAAGAATTTCTTATATTGCTCAATTTCATCTAAAAGGGAACTCTGATTTGAAAATGAGACAAGAAGAACATCGACGGTTCCTTCAGTTAGGGTTTCCATTCTGTTGGATCGCGAGTGGTTTGTAGCTGATTTGAACTTCTTGATGTTGACAAGTGATGCTTCCATGCGATCTGCAGAGCGTAATGGTTTCGCAATAGATTCCCAGCTTTCTGGATAAAATGCTTCGGCAACATCAAGAAATTTGTATGAACTTGTTGCCACATCTTTTCTTGGGATCTCATGTGTTAGTTTAAACGAAGAAACCACTTTTTCTTGCATTGCACCTTGTTGTTTTATGATTTGGACGGGGACATAGTGGCGCACCATAATGATCTTTTCGCCGTTGATTGTGACCAGTGTACGCATGTAGTATGAATAATTATCTTCTGTTACAACTCTTAATGATTCAATTTTATTGTCATTGTGTGCAACGAGGCCTTCTGTCGTGTAACCACCAGCCAGAAGGAATTTAAAGTACCACTGAACAGCCGTTAGGTTCTCTTCCAGATTTAATGCCTGTACCTCAACGCGGCTTCGTCCGATAATCGTAGGTTTCCCATGATATGAAACAAGCTCGAGGAATAGCTTCTTACTCAGTATAAAGTTACTGGAACTTCTATCATCACCCTTGGTCCAGTTTTGGGGGACCCGCATGGAATATGCCAGAACTTTTTCGCCATAAGGCGTGTCCTGAATTGGTTTTGTTTGTTTAATAAAGGTCTTTTCATCTATGGCTTCAAATTTTGGCATAGGTGTTAGAAAACGTTCGAAAATATCTTTTTCTTGATTCGCAAAAGCATGTTTTGATTGGGTGGAGATAAGGCCGAAGATAAGTATAATTGCCACGATATAGTATGTAAATTTCGAGCAGTGCAATCTAAAGAGCATTGATAGTAACCTTTTCAAATCAAACATAAATTATCAGAACATTTTACAGTTTATCATACATCGTTGGATTTCAAACAGACAAGTTTGTTTTTTATGCGATAACAGCATGTCACCTAAGCCGAGTATAAGATTTTTTATTTTTTTGAAAAAAAGTGCAAAACTTTTAAAAGAATACTTGGAATTCATAAAAAAGTAGGGTAAAACCTCGCAATCAGTTCGGAGACGAGCTGTTCAGTATACAGAACGTGCGGGTGTGGCGGAATTGGTAGACGCACCAGATTTAGGTTCTGGCGCCCTTTGGGCGTGGGGGTTCAAGTCCCTTCACCCGCACCATCTCTGACCCAATAACCTCAAACTCCCCCAAAACCCTTATGGGGGGCGAGGTTGAGGCGGTTCTAAATCCCTCTTTATGGTCATATTGCAACCTCTCCGCAAATACCAGTTTCAATGCGGTTATCTTATCCTCTATACCTCCTGAAACCCAGATACCATGCGGGTTTTCAAGAAGTTTAAAAGTGGTTCGATAGCTTTCATCAAAGTCCGGCAAAGCGCAGCCACATTTCTCGATTTTTTCCTGTAAAACGGCCTTGTCATCCTCTAAAGACTGGATGCGTTTTTCGTAAGCAGCAACGACATTTTGATTGTCCGCATCCACAATGCGATCTAACAAGTTTTCGATCTTGCGATCTGTCTGCTTAAGTTTGCCCTCAATGGACTGAGCATGCTCTCCGCGTTTCTGCATCCGTTCATCCCACAAATCTCTGAACATTGCCAAAGCAACGGTGAACAACTCCTCAGTTGGTCGAATATCACGCAACAGCTCCTCAAACTCACCTTCGATCACTTCCTTCCTGACAGATTTCCCGTACATATCACAGTCTTTTCGTTGGCAATGGTAATAGCCATAATGCTTGCTGCGTCCCTTCGTCCAACAAGAGGTCACCGGACGATCACAGCCACCGCATGTCACAAATCCGCGCAATGGGAAGTCTTTGCTAATGTCCTTGCGAGCAGGGGCTTTGGCTTGGGTGTTTCGGTCTCTACACGTTGGATCTTGCATCGTTGTTTGTGACGACATTGCGCGGTTACGGTAATTTGCCGGATCTGCATGTTGCAGCATCTATCGATAATGATACCACTGATCCAGATAGCTTGATGAGCTTGCTACAAGACTTCACCTTAACCAGTTTTGATGATCTGTTCACAGATTATGCATCTATTATGGATCGGGTACAGGGCATTCTTTTCCGTTGGGCGAGTTTGATGTGAGAGAGGCTGTGTGGCTTTTGATGAGGAGGTAGATTCTTATCTCTGCGCTACAGATTTGTTTGCTCATCTATACAGCATTCGTGTTGTAAAAAGCTAATCACCGAAGTTAGTTGTTCATATTGCGCCACACAGAATAGGGTACGCCCCTCTCGACGCTGACTTATTAACCCTGCCGTTTCCAAGCCTTTTAAGTGGTGTGTGAGGGTCGATCCGGGGATTTGAAGTGCCTCTTGTACTGCACCGACAGCAATACCGTTATTACCCGCCTTAACCAATCGCTTGTAGATGGCAAGCCGTGTCGGGTGCCCTAATTCTTTGAGTGCTTTCGCGACTTGATCGATGTCCATGTTTTGTCTCCTAATGGCAATATATTTCGACATTACCAGAAATATGTTGATATGCCAACTTAATGTGCTATAATTCGATTATACTGGAAATATAGATAAATGGAGAAGGGTATGAATTTCACTTATGAAATGGCGCAGAAAAGCTTTGGCATGTTTGTTTTTCTTACTGCTGAATTAACGATATTATTTTTATTAATTAGCTATCTGGTGGGGGTGCTGCAAGAGTATATCCCTCCGTCAAAAATACAGGCTATTCTAAGTGGGAAGAATGGCAGGGGGTACTTTGTTGCAGTTGTGTTGGGAGCGATAACGCCTTTTTGCTCTTGCTCAACGATCCCTTTTCTAAAGGGGTTGTTACGCGCCAAGGCCGGGTTTGGTACGATGATGGTGTTCCTTTTTGCTAGTCCGTTATTAAACCCCATTATTATAGGTCTGTTTTTTGTGACTTTTGGAGTGGGGGTCACTATCTTCTATTTTTTGATGGCTATGGGGGTTTCTGTTGTTGCCGGCTTTAGTCTGGAAAAACTTGGGTTTGAGCGCTTTGTAAAGGCGGAGGCCTACACCGACCATAAAACTTCTAGGTGTGATGTGGGGTGTGGTACTGACCAGCCGGTTGAGAAGTGGCGAGAGATTTGGCGGGTGACATGGGTGGATTTTAAGAAGGTTTTGCCATATCTGATCGGGGGAATTGCTCTAGGCTCTATGATTTATGGCTTTATGCCGACTGAGCTTGTGACTGCAATGGCTGGTGAAGATAACCCGTTCGCGGTGCCGGTTGCCGCCGTTATTGGTATACCGCTATATATTCGGGCGGAAGCGGTTATTCCATTGAGTTCTGCTCTTGCGGCTAAGGGGATGAGTTTAGGTGCTGTTATGGCCTTAATTATTGGTAGCGCAGGGGCAAGTCTTACTGAGGTGATATTGTTGAAGTCCATTTTTAAAAACCAGATGATCGCTGCATTTCTGGTGGTGATTGTCGGAATGGCTGTTAGTGCAGGGTATTTATATGGCTATATCTTTTAATTGAAACGTTGCGCTCTAAGGAGGTTTCTTTTCATCTCCTCTAATACTTTAAATGAAAAGAAAGCCCGTTGGAGAGGAGGGAGACGGGCTTTCTTAGGTCGGTAAATCTAAAGCTCAGACGGCGCTTTGTTTTTAATTTCTGGCCAGTTGGCATTGGCTTTTGAAATATTGCCTGAGATATCTTTAGACCAGATTCCTTTGATTTTATTATCAAGGTTCAGGTAAAGCTGCCCGTCAACAATTTCCCAGACATTAGGGTCGCCAATGAATTTCTTGCCAACAGAAACACCATAAGCGCAATATCCGCCATAAGCCGGAAGGTATTTGGTGGGGTTCTTCTCAAAGGCTTGTCTATTGGCGTCATTGGCGAAGAGGTAGTTCACACCTTCATGCATTACAACGTGATTGCCGTTACCGGGTAAAGGCTTTGATCCTGTATGATAGGAGGTCAAGTCATAACCCTGTACGCCGACGGTACTGTGTACGACTTCGGCCTGTGCCAATGATGGTATAATAAACATTGCGAATGCAAAGAATGGTAAAAGTAGTTTCTTCATAGTGTTTTCCTTTCAAGGTTTGGTTTTATAAATGCTTATGCGGCTTTACGTGCTTCTGCGGTGCTTACAGCAGGGAAGTCGTTTTCGATTTTGAAGGCCTCATTGAAATAATTGGTGAATGTGTTCAACGCAACGTGAGCAAGAATTTCAATGACTTCTTCGTCACTAAAGCCGGCGGCTCGTACTGTTTGCACCTGACTTTCTGTAACACGGCCACGGCTTTCAATAAGTTGGCTGGCAAATAAAAGTGCCGCGTTATCTTTTGCTTCAATGGATTGACCCTTTAGATTTGAAGCGAGTTCGTTAGGCTCGATTCCTGCTTTCTCACCTAGGTATGTATGAGCAGAGGCGCAATAATCACAACCATTTTGACCTGCTGTAACAAGGGCGAGCTTCTCGCGAAGTTGCGGATTTAACGCGCCGCCACTTAATGCGCCGTTTAGATTTAGAAGTCCTTCCAGAGCTGCTGGCGCATTAGCCATTGCAGTAAATATATTTGGTGTTGCGCCCATGGCCTGTTGAACGGCGTCTAATAGGTCTTTCGCTTTACCTTCTGCTTGCGCCGGGGGTACGGGGGGTAGTCTAGTCATGGTTATCTCCTTTATGAGAGTTTTGTGTATTAAACTAAACAGAAACAGATCTGTTTCCTTATTCTTCGTTTATTAAGACTGATTGGTTACAGAGTCAAGAAATAAAAATAAAACAATGATAAGGTTACTCTCTGTTTACTTATTGTTTCTAAATATATTTTCTTAATATTGTGAGAGCGTTGTAAGTCTTGATATATCTCAAAAATATGGTATATTAAATGGATACAATATTGTTTACTTATGGGGTTTTTATGCCAAGACCAAGCAGGAGAGATCATTTAATTGAAACAGCCATCACTTTGTTTTGTGAGCATGGCTACCATGCCACTGGCATTGATAGATTGCTTGAAGAAGCTGGTGTTTCAAAAAAAACCATGTATCAGCATTTCCGCTCGAAGGAAGAGCTGATTTACGCGGCTTTGCGCCAATATGATGGTGTGTTCCGTAATAACTTTATGAAGGCCGTTGAGGATGCGGGGGAAACACCGCAAGAGAGGTTGATTGGTATTTTCGATGTGGCCGAAGCATGGTTTAACGATAATAACTTTTTTGGTTGTATGTTTATCAATGCGATAGGCGAATATTCTGAAAAAGAGTCGCCTGTTCGAGAAATTAGTCGGCAGTTTAAACAGCTTATGTGGAACTATGTTGATGGTTTGGCGAAAGATGCCGGTGCAAAGGATCATGCGGCATTAACGGATGAGTTATGCTTGTTGTTGGAGGGATCAATTGTTACGGCGCAGGTATCACAAAATCCTCGAGCGGCAAAAACGGCACGTAAAATAGCCGAGACCTTGATTAAAGACTCATTATAAAGCTTATGGGTTGAGTTTGCACCCATAACGTACTGTTTTAACGTGGGTAAATTAATGTATTTGGAAGGTGGCGGACAGACAGGGATTCGAACCCTGGAAGGGCTTGCACCCTTGCCGGTTTTCAAGACCGGTGCATTCAACCACTCTGCCATCTGTCCAGACCAATGGTTTTTACATTTTGAGGTTCATTTTCTACAGACTTTTAGGTATGTCTGTCTAGTGAAAAAATAAAAAAAACAGGTTTTTTGCATTATGTTGATTCCCCAGTTTCTTATCGGATCGTTTCTTATCGCGCTGACTGTTGTGATTCACGCGGTTTCTTTGGATTATTTGATCCGCTCTATTATGAAATCGAAAGGGAGTGTTAAGCGCGTATTTAAAAGGTATTGGAAAATTCCGCTTTTGGTAAAGGCAGTTTTGGGGATATTTGTTGCCCATATTGTCCAAATTTGGATTTGGGCGATATTTTATATGATTGTTGGGGTGTTGCCTGATTTTGAGGAGGCGCTTTATTTTTCGACCTCAACCTTTACCACAGTCGGTTTCGGCGATATCTATCTAGAGAAAGATTGGCGGCTTGTGAGTTCTTTTCAATCTGCGAACGGTTTTATCTTGTTTGGATGGAGTACCGCCTTTATCTTTGAGGTCATGTCCAAACTATATGAAGATGACCTAAATCATGACACTTAAATATTTTATTCCTGTTTTTTGCGTTTGTTCTGTTCTTGGCCTTAAAAGCGGCGTTGCAGCAGATAATTTTGACCGTTGGCTTTCAGATTTTAAGGCTGATGCCATTCACCAAGGCATATCTGAACAAGTCGTGGACAATGCCATGCAAGGCGTGCAGCCGATTGAACGTATTATAGAGCTGGACCGTAAGCAGCCCGAAGGTACAATGACATTTGCCAAATATCAGAAGCGCGTGATCAATGATGCGCGCGTTGCACAAGGGCGCAGGCTTTATAAAGAGCATAAAGAATTGTTGGGAAAAGTTGCGGCGCGTTATGGCGTTCCTGCGCAATATATTGTTGCGCTGTGGGGGATTGAGACTAGCTATGGCAATAATACCGGAGGATTCGGGGTTGTGCCCGCTTTGGCGACATTGGCTTATGATGGGCGACGTAGCAGCTTTTTTAGAAAAGAGCTGATTAATGCGCTTAAGATTATTGATGAGGGGCATATTTCTCATGCCAATATGAAGGGCTCATGGGCTGGTGCGATGGGGCAGAATCAATTTATGCCATCCAGTTTCCACGCTTATGCGGTTGATGGGAATAATGATGGGAAGCGCGATATATGGACAAGTCTACCAGACGTTTTCTCATCTACAGCGAATTATTTAAGTAAAAGTGGCTGGAAAGAAGATCAAAGATGGGGGCGCCGTGTCGCGTTACCCAAAGGATTTTCCAAGGATTTGATTGGTTTGGATGTGCGTCATGATTTGGCAACATGGAAAAGACTTGGGGTGTCGTTACCGGGCGGAGAACCTATTCCGGTGGTTGATGGTATGCGTGCCTCTGTTGTTGCGCCAGATGGGGTTTCCGGCTCGACTTATCTGGCTTATGATAATTATCGTGTCATTATGAAATGGAATAAATCCACCTATTTTGCGACATCTGTGGGGCTTTTGGCCGACCAGATTGCATATGAATAGAACTCGTCTTTGATATAAACTATTCTTTCTAAAAGGAACTGAACTACTGTGGTTATTCGTTTTTTAATATTGATGGCTTTAGTGCCTATGGGGCTATCCGGTTGCGCGCGGATAGAGCTGGCCTCTCATGTCGGAAAAAAGATGATGGGGAGCAAGGTTAGAACGCAAGGCTATTACAAAGTCGGTTCTCCCTATACGATTAAGGGGAAGAAATACTATCCGTCAGTAGATTATGATTATAATCAAACAGGTGTTGCCTCATGGTATGGGCCAAACTTTCACGGGAAAATGACGGCGAATGGTGAAACCTATAACCAGAACGATTTGACTGCGGCACATAAAACCCTACCAATGCCAAGTATTGTTCGGGTGACAAATCTGGAAAATGGCTTGTCTTTAATTGTGCGGGTTAATGATCGTGGCCCATATGCACATGGGCGTATCATCGATTTGTCCAAGCGCTCAGCCGAATTATTGAAATTCAAAAATCAAGGGGTTGCAAAAGTCCGTGTTCAGCTTCTTGAGGCTGAAAGCCGGATGGTCGCGGAGACGGCAAAGCAGGGGCGTGATACTCGTGGTATGGAGGTTCCAATGAACCAAAAGGGGTATAAGCCCAAAGTTATGCAGGCCTCTACCCAGCCGAAGAGCATGCAACCTGCAAAGGTTGCACATGTGCAAAAAGGAAGCTCTTTAACGTCGTCGGATATGCAGGCACTTCCCGGACATGTGAGGGATGGAAATTTCTACCCTGATCCGGTTATGTCGCAATACCCTGTTGGAACGCAAAGGGTTTACGTTCAGATGGCGTCCTTTACAACACGAGATAATGCAATGCGCTATTCCAGTTCTTTGGGGCAATATGGGCGCGCGCAGATCCATCCGGTGACGTTAGATGGTGTGACATATTACCGTGTTCGTTTTCCTGCATCAAATGTGGCAGAGGCAGATGCGTTGTTAGAGCGCTTTATTGCGAATGGCCATCAGAATACTCGAATTGTTGTAGATTAATAAAACGCGGCGTGCTTACAATGGCGCTGTAAAAGGAAAGGTGTTGAAATATGAAATACCAAATGGCCATTCGTGCCATCGCATTTTGTGCAATTTTTGTGATGTCTTCCGGTTATGCATATGCGGCGGATGATGCCGCACGCACTGCTGCGAAGCAGGCCTTTATTATTGATTATGATACTGGTGCAGTCTTGTTCGAAAAGAGCGCAGATCAACAAATGCCCACCTCATCGATGAGCAAAGTCATGACTATGTATCTGGTTTTTGATGCTTTGAAAAAGGGCGGGATATCGCTAAATGATACTTTGTTGGTCAGTAAAAAGGCATGGCAAAAGGGTGGCTCCAAAATGTTCGTCCCTGTGGGGGAACAGGTAAAGGTCGAAGATCTAATTCGCGGCGTTATTATCCAGTCCGGTAATGATGCGACGATTGTATTGGCAGAAGGGTTGGCCGGAGATGAAGTTTCCTTCGCGGCGGCTCTTAACGCGAAAGCAAAAGAGTTAGGTATGAATAACAGCCACTTCATGAATGCGAGTGGCTGGCCTGATCCTGATCATTATTCTACGGCGCGTGATCTATCGATACTTGCGATCTCAATGATACAAAACTTTCCTGAATATTATAAATACTACGCCGAGGCAGAGTTTAGCTATAACGGAATCAAACAGGAAAACCGTAATCCACTGCTAAAGAAAAGTATCGGGGCAGATGGCCTCAAGACCGGGCACACTGATATTGGTGGTTACGGTTTGATTGGTACAGGGGTTAAGGATGGGCGTCGTGTGGTGATGGTTCTTAATGGTATGGATAGTAAAAAACAGCGTGCAAGTGAATCAACGCGGTTATTGCAATGGGCGCTGAATGGTTTTCGGAATATTACGTTGTTTGATAAATCAAACGCACTTGGGAGTGTGCCGGTTTATTTTGGACAGAAAAGCAGTGTAAAAGTTGGTGCAGAGCATTCTGTATCTTTAACTGTGCCTAAGCTGTTTGAAAATGAGCTAAAGGTAGAGCTTATCTATAACGCGCCATTAAAGGCCCCCTTTGCCAAAGGTGAAGAGGTCGGCGTGGTAAGGGTGCATATCCCCCGCGGGAAGCCTGTAGATATCCCTCTGGTTACAACGGAGGATGTTGATGAAATGGGTTTCTTTTCTAAGTTGGTGGCCAAGGCACGGCTTTTAACAACCGGAGAAGGGCATTTTAACTAAGATGGTGAAAAGTGGCTTTTTTATTACTCTGGAAGGTGGAGAAGGTGCGGGGAAGACAACCCAGATTAATCGGCTCTCCAAAGCGTTATCTGAGAATGGCTATAACGTTGTTACAACGCGTGAGCCGGGTGGCACACCGGAATCTGAGAAGATCCGCGCGTTAATGGTGCAACGCGATGGTGGGGCATGGACACCTGCCGCGGAGACACTCTTAATGTTTGCTGCGCGTGTGATGCATGTGGAAAAACGTATTAAGCCTGCTCTAAGTAAGGGGAGTGTGGTGATTTGTGACCGTTTCACAGATTCAACGATTGCGTATCAGGGATATGGCCATGGTTTTGATCTTGAGCGCGTAAAGGATATTAAAAAAGCGTCTATTGCTGATTTTGAACCTGATCTGACATTTGTTCTTGATATTGATGTGACCGAAGGGCTTTCGCGTTCCAATAAAAGGCTGGCAGATGAAAAGGGATATGCGCAAACAGAAGACCGTTTTGAGCGTATGGATATTATATTTCATGAAAATCTACGCCGTGGTTTCTTGGACATTGCAAAGGAGAATCCGAGGCGTTGTTGTGTTGTTGATGCAGGGCAGAGCGTCGCCCATTTGGCGCAGCAAATACAAGATCACACATTAAAATGTTTGAAAGAGCGTGAAGCATGAGTCTTTTTGGTGATGATGATGTCATCTACGATGACGGCTTTGATGAGGCGGATGAAAATGGCGCATCCGTTCCGGCATTGTCTGCGCCGCAATCTATGCCATTTTGCTTGGGTCATGGTGGTCAGGAAAGATTCTTCCTTGACCTTTTTGCAAAGGATGCGTTGCCTCATGCCATGATTTTCTCTGGTTTAGAAGGGATTGGTAAAACGACAATGGCCTTTCGCTTGGCGCGTTTTTTACTGAGACATGGGAAGGTTGATGATGCTCAGGATGCGTTATTCGGTGATACAGCTCTACCAAAGGACTCATTTGTTTCCTTAAGTGTGGGGGAGGATGATCCTGTGTTTTCAAGGATCGCATCGGGCGGGCATGCCGATTTATTGCATATTGCACGTGCATATGATGCAACAAAAAACAAATATGACGCGATGTTAAAGGTTGAAGCATTGCGTAAGATTGAACCGTTTTTAAGAAAAACATCATCGGAAGGTGGCTGGCGCATTGTTATTGTAGAAGATGCAGATAGAATGAATCGTAATGCACAGAATGCAATATTGAAAATATTGGAAGAGCCACCGTCTAATGTTCTCATTATCCTTATCGCGCATCGCATTGGCGCCCTTATTCCAACGATCCTTTCTCGTTCTCGCGTTGTGGATTTTTCTTCATTGTCGAAAGAGGATATCAAAGATCTTCTTGCCAGGCAGGGGCAGATACTACCCGCGCAAGAGATGGATACGCTGTATGATCTATCTGGCGGAAGTGTCGGGCAGGCCTTATCCTATGTGGAGGGGGGCGGACTTGAGATGCTTTCAACGATATTGGATCATCTTAATGACATGCCTTCGTGGAAATGGGCACGTATACACGAATTGTCCTCGACCTTGTCTAATACGTCACAAGATAAAGAATACCGCCTGTTTGCAAAACTATTACCATGGGTGTTCAGGCGTATTTTATTTTTTAAGGCACGTGGTGAGGCTAGTCTTCCGTCTTATTTAAACAACCCGTCTCTTACCCGTTTTTTCAATGAAACCCCCTTAGAGCGCATGATTGAGATTGCAGATAACCTAAAACAGCACTTTGATCGTGTTGATTTTTCCAATCTGGATCGGCGTGATGCTGTACGTGGCGGGTTTCTTGTGATAAGTGAATAGAAAAATTCCATTAGGAGCAAAACAATTGAGTGATAAAACCCCTTTCTATATTACGACTGCGATATCCTATGTAAATGGTGTGCCGCACCTTGGTCATGCTTATGAGTCTATCCTTACAGATGTGCTTGCCCGTTTTAAACGTTTGGATGGTTATGATGTGAAGTTTTTAACCGGTACGGATGAGCATGGTGAAAAAGTTGCGCAAACAGCGGAAAAGAATGGGATGGAGCCTTGTGCTTTTGCGGATCAGAATGCAGAGACATTCATTCAGATGACCGGAAAGCTTGGTATTTCTAATGATGATTTTATTCGCACAACACAAGAGCGCCATTATAAAGCCTCTCAGGCATTGTGGGATGTTCTTGATAAGAATGATGATATTTACCTCGGGAAATATGAGGGGTGGTATTCAGTTCGGGAAGAGGCCTATTTTACAGAGGATGAGCTCCGTACAGATGAGGAGAGCGGACAGAAATTTACACCTCTTGGAACTGAGGTGGAGTGGGTCGAAGAAGAAAGTTATTTCTTTAAATTATCGGCTTATACGGATCGTTTAATTGAATATTATGCCGCGAATCTTGATGCGGTTCAGCCAACGTCCCGCCTTAATGAGGTCGTTAGCTTTATTAAGCAAGAGGGGGGGCTTAAAGACCTTTCTATCTCTCGTCATAAAAGCCGTTTGAAATGGGGGATACCGGTTCCGGGTGATGAGGATCACGTCATGTATGTTTGGCTTGATGCACTTACAAATTATCTGACGGCGATTGGTTATCCCGACCTTGATGCGCCAGAGATGGCAAAGTTCTGGCCTGCGGATTACCATGTGATCGGGAAAGATATCACACGGTTTCATGCGATCTATTGGCCGGCCTTTTTGATGGCGGCCAATCTTCCTTTGCCAAAGACAATTTTCGCGCACGGATTTATTAATGTGCAGGGGCAGAAAATGTCAAAATCCATCGGTAATGTTTTATCACCGGATGATTTGATCGAAACTTATGGGTTGGATCAAATACGGTATTTCCTAATGCGGGAGGTACCACATGGTAATGATGGTAACTTCTCTCATGAACAGGCGGTGCAACGTATTAATGCTGATCTTGCTAATGGGCTTGGAAACTTGGCGCAGCGCACCTTATCGATGATTTATAAAAACTGTGATGCGAAAATCCCTGTTGCCGATGGGTTTACAGAAGAGGATCGAGAGCTATTGCATAAGGCATATGGCATTGTTGATCAAATTCGCACTGATTTTGATACAATGAAAATCAATCGTGCACTTGAAAAAGTATGGAGCGTTGTCGGTGCATGCGATAGCTATATCGATGCGCAGGCACCATGGACATTAAAGAAGACTGATACAGACCGTATGGCAACGGTTTTATATGTTCTTGCCGAGGCGATCAGATGCCTTGCGATTGTTGTGCAACCTATTGTGCCGCATTGCGCGCCTAAGATCCTTGACCAGATGAAGGTTGCAGATGATGCGCGTGACTTTAGATGTTTGTCTTCGGATTATGCATTATCTTCTGGTACTGAGGTTACAAAACCGGAAGGGGTCTTCCCACGGATTGTTGAAGATGAGGCCGCATAGAAATGTGGATTGACTCACATTGTCACTTAAATCACCCGGGGATCACAGAGAAGGGTACTCCCGCTGATATTATCTCTGCGGCGCGTCAGGCGGATGTTTCAGGCATGATGACGGTATGTTGTCGCCTTTCTGAAGAGGTGGAGACGTTACGTGATATTGCGGCATCTCATGAAAATGTGTGGTACAGCATTGGAACACATCCCCATGATGCCGGACTAGATGCGGAAAAGGCATTTTCAAAAGATGATATTGTAAGATTGGCGCGTGGAGATGGCAACGTTATTGCAATCGGTGAGACGGGGCTTGACTACTTCTATGACAACTCCCCGCGAGATGAGCAGCAGCAATCCTTTAGAAAGCATATGCAAGCCTGTATCGAGGCGGATGTTCCGATGATCGTCCATACACGTGACGCAGAGGAAGATACCGCGCGCTTGATGCGAGAAGAGGGGGCTGGTACGTCTTTAGGTGGTGTCATGCATTGCTTTTCTTCTGCACAATGGTTGGCGGAAGAGGCGCTCAGTATGGGGTTCTATATTTCCTTTTCCGGTATCATCACATTTAAAAAGGCAGAAGAATTACGTGAAGTGGCAAAAATCGTTCCGCTTGATCGTGTTCTTGTCGAAACAGATGCACCGTTTCTTGCCCCTGTTCCATATCGTGGGAAAGTGAACGAACCCGCATTCGTCAGTCATACAGGTGCGTTTCTTGCTGATTTGTACGGGTTGTCTGTTCAGGAATTCGCCAAAATAACCAGTGATAATTTCTTCAGGCTTTTTAGAAAAGCAAAACTGGGTAAGGTCGTGTCTGCATGACGTTGAAGGTGACGATATTGGGTTGCGGTAACTCTTCGGGCGTTCCATCTATTGGAAATTTCTGGGGGGCTTGTGACCCATTGGAGCCTAAGAATAGAAGAACACGTTGTTGTCTTGCTGTTCAATCGAAAAAAACGAATGTAATTATTGATACAGGTGCGGATATTCGATATCAGGTTAACAACCTGGATATTGATCGAATTGATATGGTTCTTTATACGCATCAACATAGCGATCATAGCCACGGTATCGATGATTTACGCCCCCTTTATTTTCGAAACGGCAGGTCTTGTATGGAGTGCCGAGGAGGGGAAGTGGCTCTTAACGAGATTAGGGAACGATTTCGTTATTTGTTTGACGGCGGCGTACATGCAGATCTATATCCACCAATATTAAAAGCATTCCCCTTTGCAGAAGAAGATTACGGGCGCACTTTGTGCTGTAATGATATTGAATACATACCGTTCTTGATGGATCATGGGACATGTCAATCGGTCGGTTATCGGTTTGGTGATGTTTCGTATTGCGTGGATATGAAGGCACTCGATCAAGCTGCTTTAGACATCATTAAGGGAAGTCGAGTATGGATTGTCGACGGTGCAGGGTACCACAAATCAGATAATCCTGCACATGCGGATTTGGAAACATTATATCGCTATAATGATTATATTCAGGCAGATAGGGTATATGTCACGTCCTTGTCCAGTATGATGGATTATAAAACTTTGGAAGGTGAGCTGCCAGAAGGTTTTTTTTCTGCATATGATGGGTTAACTACCTCTTGTAAACCTTAGATAATAAAGGGAAATATATGATGAATGTCTGTTTGGATTCATTAGAAGAAATTGTAAAGGTTGCGGTAAATGCCGGTGATATCATTATGCCATATTATCGGGGAGAAAAAGACATCGGTGTCGATGTTAAAACGGATGAATCTCCTGTGACTTTGGCGGATCAAGAGGCTGAACAATACATTATCCAGGAGTTAGAAGGCTTATTCCCAAATATTCAGATTGTGGCAGAAGAAAAGGCCGCAGCAGGGGATATTCCGGTTCTTTCCAATGATGAGATGTTCTTTCTGGTTGATCCATTAGATGGGACAAAGGAATTTATTCATAACCGTGACGAGTTTACGGTCAATATTGCCTTAATCCAATATGGAAAGCCGATTATGGGGGTTGTGTATGCACCTGCGTTGGATGATATCTATGCAGGGATAGATGGCGAAGGCGCATATTTTATGAGCAGTCGTTCTGTTGCCTTAGGTGATGCGCAAATGCTGAATATTGAGCCGAAAACTCCGGTTGTTGCCGTTGCCAGCCGTTCACATATGAGTGATGAAACACAACAGTTTTTGGATGAAAATGGGATCTCTGATTTTATATCAGCCGGATCTTCGTTGAAGTTTTGTATGGTCGCTTCAGGTAAGGCGGATATCTACCCACGTTTTGGCCGGACGATGGAATGGGACACGGCCGCAGGTGACGCTGTTGTTCGTGCCGCTGGTGGACGGACTGTTACGGTAGATAATGTACCGTTGCGTTATGGTAAACAGGGGCGGGAGAATGATAGTGACTTTGCCAATCCATTTTTTATCGTGAAGAGCTAAAAGATTGATGGATATAATGGTGACTGTGGTAAATATTTATATTGGCAGCTTGGTATGAGCAGAAAACGATTACACGATACAAAGCTTCATAAAAGCTTTGAAAATCAACGGAAACTCAAGGATGGCAAGCGTGAGAAGCAAGATCTGAAAAATGATCTTAAACGTTTAAGTCATGATAATGCTGGTGAGAAAACCTCGGAAAATGATGATAACTATGATGATCTAAGTCAGAGCTGAGGTTAAGCAAAGAATACGATCATGTGTAAATTGGCAAGGCTGTGATATAAAATAATACATAATATTTTCCATAATATACACTGTTAGCGTTATCATTTGACATATTCTGCGCAAAGGTCGGGCTAGGAGACGTAGATATTCCGGCAAGAATGACGATAGCAGCTGTTGTTTGCACTAGTTTTTGTAGAATATTTGCATATGCACTTTGGGCTGCACCACGAGTACGCCATATAGCCAAATCTAAAAGCGCTATTTCTGGGTCTGTACCCGATAAAACCGCAATCTCAATCATTTTTTCATCAGAGGGAAATGTGCTTTGTTTTCTAAGCATCGATATTTGCCCGTGGCTATAGTCTAAAGCCTGACCAAGCTTTCTATCTGAGCTATAGCCTCCCTTTTCTTTTGCTGTGTCTAAATAATAATGAATATCTCTTATAAGCATAACCACCTCTGACTATAGAATTTAACTATAGTTAAGCATGACAAGTGACATAAGACAATAGATATGTTGTCCAAAGATTATTGACACTCCTCATTGTGTCGTATAGCATTGGACAATGTCGGCACATATCACGTGCACAACCATTTCACAGATGGATTATTTGATGAGTTTTTTTGCTTTTTCGGCCAGTCGCGCCTTTGCACGCGTAGCGATGTTATGTTGGTACAGGCCAGATATTAAACCAAACCCAATGGCACAAGATTTTTTGAGAATGCCGGCATTTGGGTCGTTAAACATTTCTTTCGATAGTTCAAGGCCTTCGCTGGCTTTGGTCGAGAGTATATATTCATCCATTTCTTTGCTCATGGCGAGTTCCTTTTTTTTCTTGTTTTTTGGTCAATTCAGAATAAGGGGATTCGCCGCCAAAGACAATTATAAGGGGTGCTGTTAATGAACCCGTTATGTGTTTTTCGATCAGATGCTTTGCTCGATCCACGCCTTCAAAGACACCCTGCTGCTATTGTTACTTTGGCGGCTATCAGCACATTCACAACACGGTCAAAAGATGGTTATTGTTATTTCAAGCAAGAAACTATAGCCAATCATATGAACAAATCTCGCCAAGCGGTAAGCAGGGATATCAAAAAGCTTGCAGAGCTTGGTTATGTTGAGGTAATCCCTCAAAAATATAGGGGAATGAAGTCTAATAATGCTTATCGAATTAAGTACGATGGACCTATAGATTACGATGCAACATCACGTTGCGACGATGCAACATCACGTTGCACTACTACGCAACATGACGTTGCAACTAAATGCTCTTCTATAAATGCAAATATATATATACCGCTTTCGCGCGATGAATTTTTGAGGGAAGTGGATCAGGGTATGAAGGATGGTTTATTTAAACCAGACTTCGAACATCTTACAGAAACAGAAATTGTTAGCGCGGCGTGTGACTTTTGGGATTTTGCCACAACAGAGCTAATCGAACCAAAGCAGAGTAGTGCATGTGCGCATGTCAGACGGTATTTGCGCAAAGGGATGAGAAGCGGAGCTGTACGCAAAGCCCCGAAAACTTCCAAGGGGAGCGATGAAGCAATTCTACAGCAGGACATGCCAGAATGGAAACAAGAGGCTCTATCCCAAGGCATTTTTGAAAGCGGAGAGTTTAAAAGCTGGATTGAGCCACTTGAGTGGAATGGTAACGGTAAGCTTTACGCCCCTACAAAGTTTCACGCAAAAACCGTTGAAGAACGTTATAGGCCACAGATTGAGCGCGCTTTGCATTCAAAAATCACTATCACCGTTAAATCAGAGGAGGGGCAGAAGTGAAAAACGTAGATCAGGCTACAGCGAAAAATCACGCAAATGCATGGAGACTTGTTCATGACAATGCAGAGGGGCTGGGCGTAACGGCTCAGCGTGAGGTTAAACGCGCTAATAAGTTAATCCAAGAGGCTCAAGAAATCAGTGTTAAAGCCCTTGGCAGAAGGAGAGCAATAAAATGACCAGTGCCAGCTTAACGGGCTTGATAGGCCAAATTGAGGCAGTGAAAAAAGCCAACATCATGCAAAAGCCAGCTTTAGCAGAGAAGGCCATTGAGGCTGTGGTCGGAATCCTCATTGAACAGAATGCCGAAATCTCGCGTCTAACAAAGATTATTGAAGGAGATTCTTAATGGCTAAAATTGAGACTCAAGTACAAGCTGGTGAGGTCGTCGGAGTTATCGAATGTGCTTCTTGTGGAGGTTCTGTCGACGTGAAGGTCAACAGAAAAGGGGGCTTGTGTGCCATATGTACGAATGTGATCGATCCAGAAGCACAAGGGAATAAGAAATATTGCTGGCATAGAACCACCTATAGCCGTCATGCAGTTTCAAAAATCATACAAAAATATCTTGAAGGAAAGGCAGAAACAGATGCTCGGGATAACGATGAAAAACAGTCAGAACCAACCAGAGGAAGCGCAGACGGAGGAGAACCAGAGCTTTCAAGTGAACGATCCCCAGAAGGATCATTACGAGAGGGCACAGAAGGCAATGGAGGCGGAATATTCGGAAAGCTCTTCAGTGGAGACGGAGCAACAGCCTTCGATTGATGAGGCACCAAGTAGCTTTGATCATTGGATTGAGGAGGAAGAAACTCAGGAGGCTGAGGCGCATTTTGAGCAAGTTTCAAGCAATCTATTTTCTCCGGAGGAATTCCACTCAATATTTTGCGTTAGCTTTTGTACTGCTAGCCATGTGACGGGATTGACATCTCTTGCTGTTGATAAGAGTGACGGAGGTGCGGTGGCTTGTACAAGGGCTTTGTACGACACAATTTTGGAGATTCCAGCATTACACTTTTTGTTGAGTCCAAATAACAAGTGGTTTGAACGTGCTTTTGCAATTGGGGCGTTCACTATTCCAATGTCTGCTGGTGTCTCAGCTGAACTTAAAGCTCGTAAAAAGTCGAAGAAAAAGCCAACGGCAGAAGCCAAGGATAATGATTTAAATAATTATGTCTCTCTAAGAGAGGCAGCGGAAAATCAAGAAGGTTAACGATGAAAAAAATGGATTTCACAACTGATCAAGAAGTTATAGCAATTTTTGGTCGCAGGGGGTCAGGAAAAACGACAAAATCAATAGAGCTTTTGGAGGCGGCTCACCGTAAACGTATTATTGTGTATGACATAAAAGCCGAGTACCCCTTCAAGAAACTTTACGGAAGAGCAGAATTTGCTCGTTTTATGAAGACAAACTGGTTTAAAGATTTTGCCGTATCCTACGTGCCAAACGCTAAAGAAAAGCCAGAGCACATCAGGGAACTAAGCAATCTATGCTATGGAATTGCACAGGAACAACATCAAAACTTCACTGAACACAAAGCTCGTAACTTGACGCTCTTGGTTGAGGAAATGAGTATATGCGCTCCCAATCAACGTTACAAAGAAGGGATGGGTGGTTTTGAATATGCGGTGAATCTTTCAAGGTCGTGGGGCGTTGAGATTATTGGTGTTAGCCAGCGTCCAGCACAAGTTAATACAGATTATCGCGGTAATGCTTCGCAAACATATTTTTATGCGCTAGCAGATGACTTGGATATCACTGCGGCAAAACAAAAATTAGGTAAGAACTCAGAGTTACTTAAAGAGTTGCCACGGCATGCATATTTCTTGGTTGATGCTACAGGTAAGGTTATAAGTGGCAAGAATAAGGCGAAATTCAAATGAGTTATCCAGGAGGAAAGAACGGGGCGGGGGTTTATCAGAAGATAATCAATCTTATGCCCCCGCATACGGTGTATATTGAGCCGTTTCTCGGTGGTGGTGCAATCATGCGAAACAAAAAAAGGGCGTGGAAATCTATCGGGATCGATAAAGATCAGGACGCTATCAATTCGTTTGTTGGTGATTTTTCTGTAGAGACGCATGTAGGGTGCGGTATTGAGTTTTTAGAGGGGTATGACTACAAAGGCGGTGAATTAATCTACTGTGATCCACCATACCCTCATGAAACACGTAGTAAAGCAAACCTATACAGGTATGAAATGGATGTTGTAGATC
This sequence comes from Alphaproteobacteria bacterium, assembly GCA_050633505.1. Classification (GTDB taxonomy): domain Bacteria; phylum Pseudomonadota; class Alphaproteobacteria; order Micavibrionales; family Micavibrionaceae; genus UBA1672. Next base: position 170,550 of record JBOEGQ010000004.1, on the reverse strand, counting down.
ATCTTAGACTGCTCAAAGCCATTAAACACCTTCCTTGTAAAGTCATGATATCGAGCTATTACACGGATTTATACGCGCATGAGCTTAAGGGGTGGAGCTATACGGAGTTTGAGGCCATGACACGCGGAGGATTGCGCACAGAAAGCTTGTGGTTCAATTTTGATACACCTGTGGTCTTGCACGATTATAGCTATCTTGGGGAAGGTTTTCGCGAAAGAGAGCGTATTAAGCGCAAAAAACAAAGATGGGTAAAGAAATTAAAGAGTTTACCCTTATTAGAACAGCAAGCTTTACTCGCTGCAATTGGCGATGCGGGAATCAGTCATCGTTAAATGTAGCGATGGATCCGGCCACGCTAAAAATGACGATAACGGCAGACACCGTCAAATATGGCGATGCTTCAGAAAAGCACTCCCCCCAACATGTTCAGAAGAATAAATACCTTTAATAATTGATCTAGTATTAAGGGGATTTTTTTATTGATAAATCTAACGAATGTAGGTGATATTTTGATTATCAATATAAATTTCATTTTTTCTCCTTTGTTTGAGAAGTTTGGGCGTTGTGCCTATATCTAGTGTCTCAAAGTTTTTTTTGTTGTCAAATTACGGGTCGTAAGAAAATGATTTGTGATTTTGAGTGTGAAGTCCACACGTACGGGGCAACTTTTTTACGGTTCTTTAAAGAGATTTTTTTTGAATATGTCCCTTTATATACATAACATTAAAACAATATTTCTTTTTTAACTATAGCTCAGCTATAGATCACCCCAAAAAATATAGGTTGAAACGTGTGATTCGTTTCCGTCATGCTGCTCTGGCATATCAACTTTTGCAGGTGAGCAATGAAATCCAAAGCAGCAACAACAATCATTATCGGCGTATCAACATTGGCTGTATGGGAATTCATTGTGAAACCTGCAATCTCTTCACTCACATCATCCAAAGGATAAAAACATGAAAAATGCAAACAAACATCTAGTCACAATCGGTTTAGTCACTGGCAGCGTTATACTCGCTGGCTATGCCATGTCTCAGTTCAACAACATTGATTTTGTCGCTAAAGCCCAGAACGGCTTTCAGGGCGTAGTCTAAGCAAAATCATAACTTTTTTGGAAGGTGATAATCAATGCTAACATTCGTAAATAAATTACCAGACTTTAATCCGGTCAATGCAAATGGGCGTCCTGCCGTTCGCGTTCCAACCGGTCCAACATACCGTGAGTTTTCCTTGCACTATGCAGAAGACGGTACGCCAGCCAATGAGGCAACAATGATTGCTGGAATTGAGCAGGTTTCAATCAAAATCGGTGGGATTGTACGCTGGAGTTGTTCAGGTGCATGGCTTGTCGCTTTGAACAAGTATTATAACTATGGTTTCACAGATGGACAGTTGATTATTCCTCTGTCACGTCCTTGGGCACGTACTATGCAGGGAGAAGAAAACCTTGCATGGGGAACACGGAATGTTTCAAACATGCACATTGAAGTGAAGCTTGCTGCTGGTGTTACAAATCCAACGCTTTCAGCAGATGCGCTGGTGACACCAGAGAGCCGTGATCTTGGCATGATTGTTGAGGTGCACGAAACACCGTTTGAAGCTATTTCAGCAGGGAAGAAGGAAATTCCTGATCTTGCCAAAGAAAATGGCGCGCTTCTGGCTGTTCACCTGAAAAGTGACGACATTACAGCCCTTGAAATCAAAATGAACAAAGTACCGTTCATTGAAAATGATATTGATCTTGCATCATATCAGAGGCTTTTAGAGCGTATTGGTGGTCGTGTGGCGCAAACGGGATACGTTCATGCAGATGCGATGCTTTTAAACCGTATTGATGATGCATGGCCTTTGGCGGGGCTGCAAACATTCAATGTTAACCCAACCGTGAGCCAAGCTGGATCAATTCCAATTCTCATGGAAACGCTTAACGATCCTCTGGGAACGGTTAAAGCAGCTTAACCCTTAAACAAAAGGCTTTACCATGGAAAATCAAACAACATTTGATAAGTTCTCCAACTTCCTGTTTGACACGTTGGACACGGTGAATAAGGGCGTAGGGACGTATTTTGATGGGGCAATCAAATACAACCAAGCTCAAGCAGCACTGAACAGCGCCAGATCGCAAAGGGATGCAAAGCAGACGATTGACGAACTGTCAGTTGGTTCTGATGCATCGGCATGGGGGAATGTAGGCAATGATACAAATGGATTATCTGTATCAGGACAAAGCCTTTTGATTGCTGCTGGTCTTGGCTTGGCATTATTCGCAGTTGTGAGGTCTTAGTCATGCTGGATGATGGTAGCGGTGCAGGTGCTTTAGGACTTTTAGACTCCCCGTTTGGTTCGGGGGGCTTTCCATCGCTAAGTGGTGGGGATGCTGGGCCATCTAGTGCAGGTGCTACAAGTGGCAGCAATCACATTGGTTTTTCTAATGCTTTTTCTGTAGCAGGGCAGGGCGGTACAGCCAACGCAACCGCAAGCCCTAGCCGTTCAGATAGCGGGGTGAATTATGCTGTTTTAGGTGCTCTTGCCTTGGCAATACTATTATTAGGGAAAGCAAAATGAACATTGTAAGCACAGAATGGAATACAAGTGCAGCGATCTTTTTAGAACCTGCTTGTTGCTCTAATTACACGATTAATGAGCTTGCTTTTGATGTTCAAAAAGGCAATTGCCAACTCTTTGACGTTTACGAAGGAGAACAGCATATTGCTTCAATGGTTTTGCGTCTGGAAGAGGGGGCAACGCGTGAACTTGTCGTTGTTGCTCTTGGTGGACGCTATAAGGGCGCACTTATACAAACTCTCAATAAATTTTGGGATGGTCTCGCCAAAAGTAACGATGCCAGATTCATACGCGCTCATGTTTCACGTAAAGGAATGGCGCGATTAATGGAGCGTGCGGGCGGTGTTTTATCGGAATTTGTCTATAAACGGGAGGTCGTATAATGGGTGGTCGTTCTTCATCTTCTTCCTCTTCACAAACACAAACTATTCAAACAGATAAACGTATCGCTGCAACGGATAGCGCGACTGTTATTACATTGGATGGTGATGACAATACACTCACAGATCATGGTGCGATTGATAAGGCTGGCGATTTAAGTCTTGAGGTGATCAGCAAGCTTGGTGAAGTGGCTTTGAAGTCACTGACGCAAACTGAGGCAACAGTCGATGTTTTGGGGCAAAGCGTCGATAAAACATTTTCTTTTGTGGATGATCAGAGCCGTGATGAAGACGCGCGCACATTGTCCGATATTATGCCGTGGCTTGTGGCTGGGGTTTCAATTCTTGCGCTAACTGGCGCAATAAAAATAAGGTGAGGTAAACATGACAAGTTATTTGAGAGACGCACAGACCGAAGAGGTGGTGATTCCTGCGAATGGTCGCGAGAATATGGCGCATACAGGCCGCTTTGTTCGCGCTTTAGCATCTTCTGCACCTTTTAAAGTATCATTTAACAATGGCGCAAAAGCTTTCATGGAGGCTGGTGTGTCACGTCATGTGCCAATTGAGGGTGACGATTTTACAAACTTTCAGCTCTTCAATGAAACAAGTGAAAGTATTACGGTGACGGTGGCCTTTGGATACGGTGAAATCAAAGATAATCGGTTTTCTTTATCTGGTGGTGCTCTACCTGTTGAAAACCCATCTCTTGATGCTATTGAAACTATCATCGGCAATATGTTGGGCGCAATGATCGAGAGCGCAGGGCATGAATTTACTAATATAGCACCTAAAATCAAAATCGGTGCGAACCATCAAAGTAGTGTGAGTTCAGGCACAACAACAGAGTATTTAGCAGCGGCAGACAATCCTAATGGTGCGGTTGTACGGACACTTTCTCTGAATGCACAAGGTCAATCCCACGCGGCGCAGTTTCTTATTGATGGTTTAATTATATATGAGGTTCGTGGAGATGATGACGGCCCCACAAATTTAGCACGCGAAGGGATTATAATTCCTGCGGGATCAAGTTTTTCGGTAACCACTACAGGCGGAAACCATGTTAACGCACGTGTTTCGTGGGATGTCTTTTAAGGAGCACTACAAATGAACGATACATATTTAATTATAGCCTCTGTTTTTATGCTTTTGGCCGGAGCAATTGCCCCCAGAAAGAGCCGTGATGCGCTATCAAACTTCTTTGGTGTTCCTGCAAATTTCGGTGATACGATTTTCACCTCTGGTGATACGCACAGCCCAACAAAAGAAAGTGTGGATCTGGCAACGGGACAGTTCGCAGACAAAGAGCCGGTGAAGAAAAAGGCGGTATATCCAGTCGGTAGAGTGCTTACAAAAGAAGAAACTTTACAATTGGCAGTGCATGTCATGGAAACTTATAAAATACATTCAACCAGCGCGCAGGATTTAACTATTTTCGCATATGTTGAAAGCTCTTTCCGTCCGTGGGTAGAAAGGGATGAGGGTTTTGATAAATCAACTGGTCTAATGCAAACCCTCTTGGGTACGGCAAACGACATGTACAAAAAAGGATACACTGCTGTAGGGCAACCAACAGAAGAGAGCCTAAAAAACCCCGTTATATCGATGTATTTCGGCGCGGCATATCTACAGTGGTTAAAACGCCACTATAGCGAATGGGGACATCGTTATGACGGCGGTTATGAAGACTTTTTCATACGTGCATATAACGGTGGTGCTGGGTGGCAAAAAACGCCGAATGGCGCAAAGAACACGGCTCATTACTTGAGCAAGTGGAAAGATGCCAAGAAAAAACTCAACTTACCAAATGCACTTGCAGTGGGTGCATATTACTAAAAAGGGAGAATTCAAAATGCCAATACCGTTGATTGCAGCAGCAGGCATAATCGGAGTAGGGACAGCAGCAACCTTTAAATTGCTAGCCAGTGGTGCAGAGGACGCAGGGCAGGCGGTAGATGCTGCTGGAAGCGGTGTTTTGAAGCTGGCTATTGCTGCTGGTGGGACGTTTATTCTTATGAAGCAAATGAAGGTGATCTAATGACAGAAGCCATTCTCATAGCAGGGTTTACGGGCTTGGTATCGTCAATTGTGACGATAACGGCCGTAAAAGTTGATGTTTCTTGGTTGAAAGAGAACATCAAAAACCATTCACACCGTATCGAAAAACTAGAGGAAAAAATATCATGAAAGACTGGTTTATTAAACGTTTCAAAGAGCCATCCACATACATTGGTACAGGGATTTTAGCGCAAGCGGTTATGATCCTTACTAAATCAAACCCAGAACACGTAGAAGTCGTCTCAGAGGTCACTCAGAGCGTTGCAGAACCTCTTGCTTCTGGTGATTACACAGCAGCAGCTACAATCGGCCTTACAGGGCTTTTAGGCATGATTTTAAGCGAAAAGAGCAAGTAACTTTGCTTTATCGCTGTATATGACGATACTAGAATCCTGCAACATCAATAATAACGATGCTGCAGGATTTTCTTGTGCTTTAAATATGTAAAACGGGAAGGGCTACCGCATTAATTTGGGTTCTTGTTGTTTTACGATGTTGTAGATTTGCTGGCGCGTCATGCCGTATTTTTTTGCGCATTCTGCTGCGCTCATATCGTTTGTTATACGGTCATTATATATTTTTTTATCTCGCTGCTTTCTGTATTCATTTTTTGCCCATCTAGTAACAATTTCAGCTATTTGCTGTGCTTTTTCAATGTTGCATCCTAGGCGTTGTTGAATGATGTTTGTCCGTGTCTCAAGGTTCAAATGCAGCGCGTCAGGATCGCAGAATGCTTTTGCAAGTGCGTTTATATCATTGCGCCATTTCTGAGAGCGTTCACGTTCAGCCTTAAGAAGCTTAAGACTTGAAATCTGATGATCGCAATCGTGTTTAATATTGTTTAACCAGCTTATCGCTTGGTCAATTTCATGGGTCGGGATATCATGGTAAAATGATATCGTACGACCCGTCATATTCGAGTAACTCAAGTTTATACCAATAGTATTGTTTTTAATTACTTTACACGTATACAGTGCTAAAGTTAAAAATCTTTGAAAACAGCATGTTGATACGTTTTCTTATTTTAAATAGTATATAATATTTTCCATAATATACATTATCACATAAATAATTCAGGAGTAAATTCACATTTGTGTGTGGCCCTTTTACCGCTTGGCGACCGTCTGGAATTTGGAGTATTGGCGGGCTCTTTGACTTGACTTAAGTTAAGCTTTGCGACACTACCAGGCCATTGAATTTGGAAAATAACATCAGTGGGTATGTGATGCTTTTTCAGCCTCCTTTTGAAAATCATGAATGCAAGACATCATTTTTTCAGCTCTTTCGTTTTTAGTGCCATCGGCGACCCAAAGTTTAACATCATCCAAGGTAAAATGATTTTTGTAATACTTTCCTTTTCTCTGCTCATGCATATGTTCAGCAGCAGCATTTTCAATACCCTCTCGCATAAAGGATTCATTATAATAAGCTCCTTCAATCAGTTGGTGTCCGGGATGAACAGTATAAGGAGCTTGCGATGCCGTTAGGATAATCAATGCTGCTTCCGTAGGTTCGAACTTCTTAAGCAATAATTGCAAAGTACCCTCATAATTTTCGTCCTGTCCGGTCATTAACTCTGCCCTTTTCACTAAGCAATGCCAAATCATGCGCATTATATGTGTCGCTGATATGTAAGAAAAATCAGGGTTTTCAATTCGGGAGTAAGGAGACTTTCTGAAAGAGTGCATATCCAAGGACTGATACGGTCTCAATATGGGAAAAAATAAAACATACCAAGGACGTTTAAAAATTGTCACATGTGCACAATTATAACACCAAGTTAGCGTAAACATAGGATTACGCGAATAATAATCTGCATAGTCTTCAGAAAAAAATCCTTGATTTTCGTAGAGATGCCCACAGTGAGGACATTGTTGGTTTCTTCTACTCATAATTCCTTCCAGTATTCCAAATGGTTATTTATTAAGTATACCATAGCTTCAGCTAATCCAGTATGGTCTTGTGCTCTTTTCATGGGTTGTTTTTGGCTTCACTCATTAAAAAATAAAACAAATTTAATTTGTTGCTACCAGCCAGAGCTTAAGTTAAATAATCATGAGGTTGAAATATCAAACAAAAATGAGGTGTTTTTCATGGATAGCCTAACTAATACAATACTTATACCTATAGTCATAGCAATAGTTTTTATGGTGCTAGAACTGTTTATTCTATCGCGTTGGATTGAGTTTCGTAGAAATAAAGTTAACGCTCTTGCTTGGGCACCGTTCCGAAAAATGATGCTGGATTCAATTGTGCGTTTTGCTGATGAAATGGTTGAAATTACGGATATCTTTGAGCAAGATGTAACAAACATCTTTGTGAAAATCAAAAAAGAAGGAAAACTATCAGAACATAATAGAGATACTATTGAAGAAATTCTTAGTACGGCCTTAAACAAACTAATAGAAAGAAAAAATAATTTTTATTATATTGTACAAACGGTTGCTCCGTCTATACAGCCTTATGTTGCGCAATATACTAGTGAAGTTATGTGGTTTAATGATGCGCTAGAGAGCACTTTTAGCAGAGGAATTGAACGTTTTTCAAGGCTTGAGAATTTGAATGATATAGAATGTGTGTCTAAGGAGTTAAATGGAGTTAATGCGGTATTGCTTTCTGTTAAAATGTTCCGAGATGGTAGATTTTATGAATTTAAACCAACTTTTACGCAGTCAGTATGGAAAAAAGAAGAACTATATTATTATGAAGAAGATAACTCAAATGATCTAGGCGAGTTTCTTCATCCCAACGATTATGCAATCGCTCTAGATATGGACAAAGCAAAAGCTAAATTAAATAATATACCGCGTACAATGCCAGTAAAATCATTCTTTGACTTAGAGTGAGGTGTTTTGCGACACTACCGGAAATAGTGCCCCCACTGATAATGGCAATCAGCGCAAATATAAGAATTTAAGCGTTAACATGAGGGGGATTTAAAAACTGAGTTTATTTTTCAATAAAGACTAATCGGAAAAAAAGTCTTTTTCTTCTCTTAGATAATCTATAGCGGGTTGATAATTATCAGAAGCGGCTTCAGATATCCAGTATCTAGCCATTTCCTTTGAAGCGGAAACTCCTTCTCCAAAAGCATAACATAAGCCTAAGTTCCATTTAGAAGATGTATCCCCTTGTATTGCTGCATTATTATAATTCTCTACTGATCTCTTATAATTTTGTTCAACACACTCACCATAATAATAATGATACCCAAGTGTCCTTTGCGCTGGTGGATATTTTAAATCAGAAGACTTTATTAACCAATATATAGCTTGATCGTCATCACGGTTAGTCCCTTCTCCATTATATAGCATCGTATAGACATTATACTGAGCTAAGCACCAAAAACAGAACCACCGATTGAGACAGAGGCAATAAAGAAACATCCCTACCCGTCAAACAGGTAAGGGGGTGTTAGAAACTGGTGGGTAATATATCGAGGGACGTTAACGCGAAGGGGTAAAAGTAGGTCAAATGACAAGCATAAAAAAACCCACCGCTAAGGGTGGGTTTGAAATAAATACAAAAAAATCTAAAACTATTTCTTGTCTTTTTCTTTAAGGATTGGCTCAACAGAGGATATGTCATAAACAGAAAAACGAGATACTTCTCTAATCGTACCATTAGTGCACGACCCCATATCACCTACATAATCAGCATCAAAAACCCCGAATACAATAACATTTTTATTATCATATTGTTTTAAGTGCTTATGAGCTTGATCAATATATTTCCAAAATTCATTTGTTTCCTTTTCAGACAAATTACCATTCTCTAAAGCCTCTGATGAATAAGGAGCTTTTAATTTAGCTTCCGTTGCATCCAAAAAATAAAAACAAACAGCATTATTCACTATAAAACTATTTTTATGCTCTTTAGTTAAAAATACAAAGCCTCCAGCTTTATCAAGACCATATACCCCCTGAATGGATACTTCTTTATTATGATATTTTTCTGAATTCGCAATCAATGAAATTAAAGAAACACTGTCAGGAAATGACTTAACAGGGCCAAACTTCTGTGCTCTTTCAGCAAGTGATAATGATGCATAATTAACAGTGATTAAAAAACAAAAAACAAAATAAATAAATTTGGGCATAACTCTCTCCTTTATGATTATGGAATTAGTAAAGAAAGTTATGCCCTAAGGCAAACTATAGATTACATTCTAAATTGCATTGTCCATATTCCTCTGTCCTATCAACTTGTTCACCTGTGGGGTTTTTCACGTAAACATCTCCATTAGAAGCCCCTAAATACAATGGTACTCCAGATGCTTCTACCCAACCTATATCTGCCTGAGAAAAATAACTGCTTCCAGTAAAAATATTTGATGGGTGAGTGTGCCAACTAGCATAGGCTCCTTTTGCATTCGGAATAAAACAAGTTAACCCTGTTCCTTCATACATAGTGTAAGAAAAGCATCCATTTTCGCTTTTAAAAATTTTACCGCAAAACTCTACATTATGTGACTTAGGGTTTGCTCGCGCTTGCCTGATTGCATCCTGAGCAGCAGATAAAATTGTTGCGAAGCTACCAAACCCCTTTTCTTCTTTAAGTCCAGTTGGATCGTTAAACATAATAGGGTTGGCGGAGACGTATGTGAAGGTGTTTAAACCACCGTTAAGGCCGATAGGATCACTACTAATATACCGTCCCGTTTGTGGGTCGTAGTAGCGTCCAGTTGTAATGCAGGCCGCTTTCATCGCCCCGGTAACCAATAGGTTGTAAGGGTAAAAGCAGTGGGTAATATATCGAGGGGTTTAACGCGCGGGAATAAAAACAGGCCAAATGACAGGTAAAAAAAACACCGCTAAAGGTGGGTTTGGAAAGTATAGTTTACTAAAACATTTCGCTCGTAAACTCGTGCAAAAGCTTTAGCATATAGCTTCTTATAACAAAGACTTCTCTTTGAGACCAAACAGGGTGATACTCTTCTTCACTAGTCATTAATGATGGAATATTAGTCCCCAACACCAGTTTATCGTAGCATATATTCACACTATCAACGTTATCATAGTAATGATCAGTTTTTTGATTTTTTGTGTACATATATTCTTCAATAAAATTCCACCCAAGTAATAAACAATCGCAAATTTTAGAGCCATATAACTTATGAGCTTTAAGGTTCTTTAGTTCATACAAAAACTCATTTAAGTTAAAGGTTATTGGTTCATAAATTTTCAAGTTACTGTCAGAACAAAACATAGCAAAACTGTCCATATCCTTAAAAAAACGGACAGTATCATCTTCATTTTTAAGAAATTCACTTTGATCCATAGCATTATCAAAGGATAGGATGTAAACATCCCGCCCCTTGTATAACACTTTATATAAAATATAATCTTTAATCATAAGCATGAAGGTAGTTAGTGACCACGCCTCTAGCAAGACTTTTTAATTTGACTAAACTCTCTTTTATTTTTTCTAAAATCTCCTCTAGGGTCACCAGACGGATAAGAACCCTTCAATACCCTTTTTGCAAAGTCGTGACAACTTTCACCAGGATCAGGACTTTGTCCTCGTGCAATAGTCGGTATATCATTAGCTTTTTCTTTTCCGCTTCGCTTAGAGGATTACCCCATTTCGCTACCATGAGCACCTTGCGGACCATCAAACAGGAGGGCAAATCTTATCTGCAAGAGTTCTACAGGTTTCCTCAGCATTGATAATACCAGAGGCCATACTCATGCAGGTGTTGTAAGCAACAGTATGGGCATTTTCTATTTCATCATCAGTCTGAAAAACTTCCATATTGCGTCTGTTGCATCAAACGTTTGTGATGGAGTATCACCCCTAAGGTTTCGGTGTTTTGATCCGGGCCATGCATGACCTTGATCCTTTAAAACATAATGTAGAACCATACCACCTTCGGGACAGTTGTATTTCCAAAGGTATAAAGTTTTTGAGAGATGTTTTTCTGTAATTCTGTCACTACACCCATTGTTCTCTGCCCAGAATTCACTTTGTCCTCTAACCGGATATAGATACGTTCCATCCCATGCACTATCAACAAAGCGACCGCCTGACAGGCCCCCTTCCATCGGAAATGATTTATCTAACTCCCCATTAATAATCAATGCAGGAACGGTTTGTACCGGAGGTTCTGCATCCACAAAAATACCGGAAGAAACCGGAGCTATTGCATTGATTTTAGATGAAAGCTCCATACCCACTTTATGCGCCATCATTCCACCATTCGACATTCCTGTAACGAATACATTATTTGGATCAACGGCTTGTTCATTGATAAGGGTGTCAATCAAAGTGCTTAAAAACCCAATATCATCTTTCTTTTCTTTCATCGCATAGCCACAGCAATGATCAACGTTCCATGTCTTTATACCCATGGGAGAACCTGAAGACCCATTCGGATAAACAACAATGAATTTTTCTTTATCTGCTTTTTCTGAAAAACTTGTGGTTTTTTCAGTGCTCTTCGTTTGTAATCTTCCCCCGTGTAGAACAATAACCAATGGAAGTTTTACTGTACCGATTGAGCTCGGTATATTTGGTATATAGAGCACATAAGATCTTTTTTCATCATTATGCATGATCTCTTGAGTCGTTCTGACTCCTTTCGTTGATGCATAAGTTACGGATGTAACTAGACATGAAAAACTAAATAGAATGACCAGAAAAGTTTTTACAAAATTATATATTACTTTTTGTGCAAAGAAAGGCATCTTAAACGTCCTAATATCGATCCAATAAACATGTCAGATATATGGTACACAGATTTCATTGTTTTCCTTTTAAAAACTTTATTCTATATTTCAAAAAGTTATGAATACTTTTCCAGTTTAAGGAATCTGTTACAATAAGGGACATTATATGAAAGATTTGAACAAGAAATCATCAGGGAAATATATCTTATCAGATTTGATTGATGTAATGCGCGCCTTGAGAACACCGGAAACAGGATGCCCGTGGGATCTTGAACAAAACTTTCAAACAATAATTCCCTATACATTGGAAGAAGCCTATGAAGTGGCAGATGCTGTTGATCGTGGGGATATGGGTGATCTACGTGAGGAGTTGGGCGATCTTCTGTTCCAATCTGTATATCATGCACAAATGGCATCAGAGGTAGGTGCGTTTGATTTACATGATGTCGTTCATGATATTACAGAGAAGATGATTTCAAGACATCCTCATGTTTTTGGTGATATGAGTGCGACTAGCGCACAAGACGTAGATGCCATTTGGGATGAGCAAAAATCAAAAGAAAAACCTGAAAACGATAGCGCCCTTAACGGTGTTACGGCAGGACTTCCATCACTTTTAAAGGCACAAAAATTACAGAAGAAAGCAGCTAAAGCCGGTTTTGAATGGAAGGAAACCTCAAGTATTTTAGATAAATTGGAAGAAGAAATTGCAGAAATGCGCGCCGCGTTAAAAAATAAGGATTTAGAAAATCAGGCAGAAGAACTTGGTGATATTTTATTTCTTTTGGCAAATTATGGAAGATCATTAGGTATTAATGCAGAAGAAGCCGTTCGCCAATGTAACAATAAGTTTGAACGTCGATTTCGTGGATTAGAATCTGATTTAAAAGCACAAGGAACAGATTTATCTCAAGCCACGCTTGAGCAAATGAGCGCCGCATGGGATGAACAAAAATTAAAAGAAAAGAAATCCTGCTAGCAAGTTATAGCCTATTGGTATTCTGGATAGTCTTTTTTGAATTGCATAAGGTGCTGTGTGCTTAAACGTACTTTAAGCTTTAATATCATATCTTGATCTTCTTGGTGAAGTACTTCGCCATTCTGATAAAGCCATGCAATTGAACGACCATCACTCACCGGAATTTTGAATGTTTTCTCATGATGGTTTTTGGCGGTAATCTCACCGATTGTGTTTAGGAGAAGCTCCACCCCCTTACCTGTTAGTGCAGATATAAGTATTTTTGGTGGAGATTGCTTGCTTTTACTCTGTCGGTTGAATTCTACATACGCATCTTCATCTAAGGTATCCGTTTTATTATAGATCTCTATAATACGTTCATCTGTTTCATATGAAACGCCAAGATCTTTAAGGATCTTAATCACGTCTTGTTTTTGTGTCATATAGTCAGGGCGTGATACATCAATGATATGTGCGATAACATCCCCATAAATAATTTGTTCAAGTGTTGCACGAAATGATGCCACTAAATGTGTTGGAAGATCAGAAATGAATCCAACTGTATCGGCAAGGATAGCCTCCTGATTCTGAGGGAGTGTGATCTTACGCATTGTTGGATCAAGAGTGGCAAATGGTAAATCTTCTGCGAAAACACCGGCTTTTGTAATATGGTTAAATAAGGTTGATTTTCCCGCATTTGTATAACCAACAAAGGACACGATTGGAAATGGAACCCGTTGTCGACTCTGTCGTCCCAAGTCACGCGTTCGCTTTACATCATCAAGTTCTTTTTTTAATTTAGAGACTTTTTGTCCGATAATACGGCGGTCTAGCTCAATCTGTCGTTCCCCCGGCCCCCCCATAAAACCCGCGCCACCACGTTGACGTTCAAGGTGTGTCCATGATCGCACAAGACGTGATTTTTGATATTCAAGGGCAGCAAGGTCAACTTGTAACCGCCCCTCTTTTGTTTGCGCGCGCGCACCGAAAATCTCAAGAATTAACCCCGTTCTGTCAATAATCTTTGTGTTCCACTCTTTTTCAAGATTTCGCTGCTGTACAGGGGATAAGGCACAGTTTGCGATAATAACATCAGGCTTCAAATCCTCGATGTCATTTGTAATCTCTTCGCGTATTCCTTTACCAAAGAAGCTTCCTGCATGTATTTTATTAAACGAAACGGATCGTGTTTTAATGACATCCAAATCAATGGCACGCGCCAACCCTTCAGCCTCTTCTATGATGTCGTCCAACGCACGAGTTGGTATTATGGACTTATCTATAGGCTGAATAATATATGCGGTATCAGGATCTTGATCCTGTACGCCGATATACATGTTATTTTCAGTTTTTTTCAAAGGATGAAACCGTCGGGCGCTCTAATCTTCAGAGGCCTGATTGTCTTGGTTTTCTGTATTTAGGTTTAATGGTCCACCCGGCATGATCGTTGAAATTGCATGCTTGTAGATCAATTGTACATGCGTATCACGTCGAAGCAATAGACAGAAATTATCAAACCATGTGACAATTCCTTGAAGCTTTACACCGTTTACCAAAAAAACGGTAACAGACATTTTTTCTTTGCGAATTTGATTGAGAAACACATCCTGAACATTTTGTATTTTATCGGGCATTCCTGATTAAGCCTTTGTTTTTATTGTTAAATAACCATAAATGAAACGATGCATATATTTTCACACCAACTCACACTTCATATTTTTAGAGTAATTCAACTATATTGCAACTAAAAATTCTTTTAACTGAGAATAATTATCAAAGCTAAAGAGTGGCTTATACTGTTTGATGAGTTTGGGGCTATCTGCGTGCCCTTTTAAGAATAAAGAGGGGGAATTTGCCTCTTTCGCGCAGGCTAAATCGTTTTCTGTATCTCCGACGAACCAAATGGATTTTCCGTGTGTTTTCGTTCGTTCAATTGCAAGATTAAGGGGGGCAGAAGATGGTTTATCTGCCTCGGCATCCCCTGCTCCGACTATGGTTTGGAAGTATTTTTCAAATCCTGTGTGTTTTAGCTCTTCCGCAATGAAATTCGCCTTTTTATTGCTTACAATACCCATGGTGATATTACGTTGATGAAACAGTTCCAGCACATCTTGTGTATCTGCGATGGTTGTAACTTTATGACTGTTTTCAAAAACATAGTTTTGGAATATGTCCATCGCCTGATCTGCTTTATCCTTATATATTGCAGGGTATAGAACTTCGCGCGGTTTACCGAAATACTCTTTATATTCCTCATCTTTAAACGCCGGAAAGCCAAGAGAGGTAAGTGTATGATTATGAGCATCATTTAAAAATGCATAACTATCAACAATTGTGCCGTCCCAGTCCCAGAATACCGCGTCAGGCCAGCGTAGATTGTTATTATCCATTATCTTATCTCCTGTGGTAGCAATGTGTTGTTGCAATGAATTCAACTTTTTCAATTTCTATATCAGCAGCATAAATTTTTTGCGCTGCGTTTTTGTATCCGTCTGTTAAGTCGCTAACCAGAAAGGTAGATTGCCCATCATCTTTAATTTGGTTTGCGATTTCGGGGTGGCGCCTTAAATAATCAGATAATTTGTTTGGAATAATATCGTCTTGCGCGATGATATGAATGTCTTTTCCGATAATCTTTTGTATTTGATCCTTAAGGAATGGATAATGTGTGCACCCTAGAATAAGACATTCTATTTTCTTTTGCATTAACGGTGTTAGGTAATGCTCTAATACAGAAGGAATCCATACTTGTCCGCTATTTTCAATCAGTGGAACAAGCAATGGCGTGTTGGATTGAATAATTCTTATTTCTTCATCTATTTTCGTCAGCTCTTCTTCGAAAATGTTAGATTGTACGGTGTAATTTGTTGCGATAAGGCCAAGGCGTTTATATCCCAAGTCAATGGCACATTCCAATGTCGGGACAACAACACCCAAAAGACGACGATCCTTATAAGGACTGTTTGGTAGGTATTCCTGTTGTAACTGTCGTAAGGCGGAGGCGCTTACCGTATTGCACGCGACGATGATTAATTGGCATCCTTCCTGAAACATAAATTCTATGGCGCGTTTACTGTATTCGTAAATGGCGCTATGTGATCGATTGCCGTATGGAAGATGCAATGTATCCCCGAAATAAAGAAGATCTATGTTCGGGATATGCTGACGAATGGCTTTTGCAATTAAAAGCCCGCCTAAACCGGAATCAAAAACACCGAGTTTCATCGTTAAAACAGATCCACTTGAACAGAGAGCATTTTTTCAACCAGGCGAGCCTTCTCTCGTAGTGAAAGAATAATGACATGATCCTCTGCGACGATCTCCATATCCGGGTCTGGTATGATGACGTCGTCTCCACGGATTACCGCCCCTATAATGACACCGGAGGGGAATTCCATGTCTTTGATTTTCTTATTCACAATCTTAGAAGAGTCTGAAACCTCAATTTCCATGACCTCAAATTCACCATCCCGTAGATTATGAATGCCCCGAACACGTCCGCGTCGAACATGTTGCATGATATTGGATACAATGATTGCTTTTGGTGAAACAAGGGTATCAATGCCTAACGGCCCGACCAGAGGGTAATATACGTTATTATTTACAAGTGTTATTGCGCGTTTACATCCATATTGCTTTGCGAGAAGAGAACCCAGAATGTTATTTTCATCATCATTCATAAGCGCAATATATGCCTCGGCAGAGGAAACTGATGCTTCTTCTAAAATACTACGTTCCAATGTATCACCATTTAGAATAATGATGTTTTCCAGTTGCTCACTCAAATATTGTGCGCGCTGATCGTTATGCTCAATGACTTTAAGCTGTAGGCCGCTCACTTCTTTTTGTAATTTATGGATTAGAGACATCCCGATATTACCACCACCGGAGATGATGATTTTACGAGCTTCTTTTTCCAAATGCCCAAATGCGGCCATTACGCGGCGTAAGTGGGCGGTATCTACAACAATGTAGGCCTCATCCCCTACTCTTAGTAGGTCATCTTGATCTGGGATGATACTTTTCGTGCCGCGCGTAATTGAAACGATTGAAAAAGATAAGTCCGGGAAAAGCTTATCAAGTTGTCCAAGTGGTGTGTGCAACACAGGGCAATCCTCCAAACAAATGACACCGATTAAATGTGCCTTTCCTTCGCCTAGTTCAACCGCTGTCGTTGTACCGGGAATGGCCAGTCTGCGTACGATGTTTTCGGCGACCAGAATCTCCGGTGAAATAATAACGTCAATGGGCATATGCGCACGACTAAACAGGTTAGACCATGACGGATCAAGGTAGGATTGTTTTCGAATGCGTGCAATTTTCTTTGGTATACCAAATAAAGAATGCCCGATTTGGCAGGCAACCATATTTGTTTCGTCACTATCTGTAACGGCGACGATCATATCACTTTCATTAGAGCCAGCAGCATTAAGTGTATCCGGATCAGATGGGTAACCTTGTACGGTATTAACATCCATAAGATCGTGAATATGTGCAAGTGTGTTTGCATCATGGTCAATAACGGTTACGTCATTGGCTTCTTGTGCCAGATAAGAGGCAATACTGGCCCCGACTTGGTTTGCACCGCAAATAATAACTCTCATGGTTTTCTTTCAATATCCTGTATTACGGGCGGCATTGTACTATGCCACATTTTGTTTATCATCAGAAAAAACGTCTAAAGACTTTAATTTTCTGTGTAATGCTGATCTTTCCATGCCGATAAATTCTGCGGTTTTCGAAATATTGCCATCAAATTTACTGATCTGCTCAAGCAGATAATGCTTTTCAAAGCATTCCCTTGCTTCACGTAAACCCATATGCATCATTCTTTCTATGAACGGAAAACGTTCATCATCTGAAGAGTGTTGATTTGATGCTTGAGGATTTGAAAACTCAGGTGGTAAATGCTCAACTTCTATTGATCTCGTGTTGGCGTGTATGATTGAAACCCATTCCAATACGTTGTTGAGCTGTTTGATATTGCCTGGCCACCTATAAGATTGCAAAAGCGCGACAGAGGCCTTGGAGAAATCAAGATTGCTTTGTTTATGTATAAGCGCCGGAATATCAATTTTCCTTTCTCTTAAGGCGGGTATATGAAGTGGAACAACATTCAAACGGTAGAAGAGATCCTCTCTAAATGTACCTTGTTCGATATATGATTCAACGGCTGTGCTGTTGGTTGCAAGGATGCGGATATCTATCGGGTTTTTTGTGTTATCTCCAATTGCGCAATAGGCAGATTCCTGTAAGACGTTCAGAACTTTACCTTGTATATTAAGAGGCAAATTCACAATTTCATCCAGTACAAGTGTCCCCCCATTCGCCAAGGCAAGCATACCGGATTTTCTTGCTGTTCCGAATAACTCTTCCTCAACTTGTTCAGGCGCAGTGCCGGCACAGTTTAATGTCATAAACGGATAATCGGCACGATCTGATTTGTTATGGATATATTGTGCGGCAATTTTCTTACCGGATCCGGCTTCACCAGTGATAAAAATACGACTGTTTGTAGCGGAAACTTTATCCAGTGTTTCCAGTATGGCCTTAGGTAAAATAGAGGCTTGTTCTTTAATGTTTTTAGAGGAACGTGTTTTAAGATCGGCATTTTGCTTCTTTAAAAATGCATTTTCAAGGGCGCGTTCTATCATGAATAACAAGCGGTCGCTCTTAAATGGTTTTTCTATAAAGTCATAGGCACCAAGTTTGATGGCAGACACGGCAGTTTCGATTGTTCCGTGGCCACTAATCATGATGAAGGGTAAGTCAGGCTTTACTGTTTTAATTTGCTCAAGAATCTTGAGTCCGTCATCGTCACTGCCCTGAAGCCAGATATCCTGTATAACCAGTGCGGGGTTATGCTGGTCAATACATTCATATGCCTCTGTACTATTGGATGCACTAAGGGTTTTATACCCCTCATCTTCTAATAGTCCTTGGATAAGCAGGCGAATATCATCTTCATCATCAATAATCAGGATTGTATTATTCTGGTTTGTCATTCTTGTTCTTGTTCCCTTTGTGTTATTGGTTTTGATCGATGTAGGTTGGGAATTCTAAAACAACGCACGCGCCGCCTAAGTTATTCCAGTGTTGTGTTGTGTGAAGCCAGTCCGGTGCGCCTAATATCATTTCACCATCATGATCTTCTATAATTTTTTTTACGATTGCCAGCCCCAGCCCCGTTCCTTTCTCTTTATGCGTAATATAAGGTTCGGTTAGCTTTGATATATCTTCATTTTTGGGAAAGCCCGGGCCATTATCTGTAATGGCGATAAAAATTTCATGTTTACTTTTGATACCGGAAGTAATGGATATATGCCCCTTTTGCGTGTCAGCGTTAGAATACTCTGAGCAAACGGAATCCACCGCATTTTGTAATAAATTTGTGAAGACTTGACGGATTTGTCGTGCGTCACAATTGATAACCGGAATGTCTATATTTCTGTCAAAATCAAAAGTAATATGTGGATGTGCCTGTTTGGCCAGAATGACAGACTCCCCTATCACCTTGATGATATCCTGCGGGTTTAAGTCGGGCTCAGGCATACGGGCAAAAGATGAAAATTCATCCACCATACGACCGATATCACTAACATGCTTAATAATGGTATCTGTGCACTGGCTGAAGGTTTTTTGATCAGCGTCGTTTTTAATATCTTTTAGATATTTGCGTTTGAGGCGCTCTGCGGAAAGTTGTATCGGGGTTAACGGGTTTTTAATCTCGTGCGCAATACGGCGCGCAACGTCTGACCATGCGGCATTTCTTTGTGCCGTTTGTAAATCAGTGATGTCGTCAAATGTGATGATCAAACCTGTCTTATTCCCTTCTAAAGATTCAACCGATATTGTGAAAAGGAAATTTCGTTTTTGTGAGGAAGGCAAAGTGATCTGAACATCGTTTTGGATGGTTTTCTTCGGGCGCTTTGCGAAACCTTCTAAAAGGCCTTGCAACTCTGGAATAACATCCAAGATGTATGTGTCTGTGATTTCACTATTATTTTTATTGAGTAATACCGCAGCCGAATTGTTGGCCAGATTTATGATCCCCTGATCGTCTACTCCAACCACCCCGGATGATACACCACTCAGGACTGTTTCGATGAGGCGTCGACGGCGATCCACCTGTCGGTTTGCTTCAAGAAGATCTTTTCGCTGGGCTTGTAGTTGATCAGTCATGCGGTTGAAGGAACGGGCCAGATATTCAAATTCTTCCAGCATGTTTTCTTCTGGGATTCTGGAGTTTAAATCCCCTGCCCGTACACGGTCAGATGCGGTGATAAGGGCACTAATCGGGGTGATCAATTGACGCGCCAGTAATAATCCCGCCCAAATCGCAGCCAGAAGAAGAAGAAAAGCAACCACGACAAAAATCATTGTTACCGTGACCTGTAGACCAGAGTACCGGGTTTGTAATGTATTGTAATCCGCAGCGGCCATTTCTGCGGCGTTTAGATGGGATAAAACCTGTGGATCTAACATGCGGCCGACAAAAAGATAGGCGTTGTTGAAGTTTTCTAATTTCACAAGTGCACGAACACGATCGGCATCATCACCTGTCATTAAAACAACTTCGCCTTCTTGTGCTTGCTTAAGCGCATAATCAGCGGGTTTTTCATACTCTAGTGCAAATGTAAGGGATGAGCGCCCCAGAACACGGCCATTTTGTTCTATAATAATGGCTTCTGATAGATTACGGAAGAATGCCTGCGTATCTATTGCTTTTGACAGTTTGGCATTATCCAATAGCAAAAGATCTGCTTGCCGATCTAAATCATTGGCCATGGCCAATGTATCTGCGCGGATAACTTGCTTGTGCTCTTCTAAATATGATTGTGCCACTGCTTGAGACTCGTGAATGGCCGTTTGCACCCGCTGGCTAAACCATGATTGTACCCCGTAATGAAAGAAAAATGCCGAGAAAACTGTCATGATAATTGTTGGAATTGCGACCAGAGCGCTGAAGATATAAACGAGTCGGACATGTAAATGAGATCCGGCTATTCCTCTTTTTCGTCCGCTCCATACACCGACGATGCGCCGCGCGATAAGTGATGCAAGCAGAAGGAGGAAAATTAAATCAATGTTTAGCAGCCATATAACAAGGTTTGGGTCATCACCAAGCGGAGGTGTTTCTGTTAATGCTGCATATGTTATAAACCCGCTGGTAATTGAGGCGAAGACCAGTAAAACCGCGGCTTTTGTTCGCCATGATCTGTTTTTAATATGAGAAAATTGTAAACCTGATAAAGCCTTGCGTAAAAGGTCTTTAAAGGTCGTACGGCTATCGATGCTCATTTTATTCATGGTATGGCTTTTACCGTTACTTTATTCGGATTTAATTGTATTTGCAGTATCTCGATAACGATGATCCTGTTATAAGATATTGGTTCGTCTATTGTTGTGTTGCATTTTTACAACATGGTGGCTTAAAAGACAAATAGATTTAATTTTTAATAAGGTTTGGAAAAAGGATGACAATGCGTAGATCATTCCATGTCATTATTGTTGCCGCTGGATCGGGGGTTCGTCTAGGAGCTCAATTACCAAAGCAATATATAAATCTGGGTGGTAAGCCGATTTTACGCAGAACCATTGAATCTTTTCAAACCGTTGAAGGCCTTGGGCGTTTATGCGTTGTTATTAACCCGGACCATAAGACGATGTTTGATGAGGCTGTTGAAGGTCTTGAGAATATTGAATTCTGTTATGGTGGAAATGAAAGGTTTAATAGTGTTAACAATGGATTAGATAAATTTTCTGATTTAAATAATGAAGATGTGATTTTAATTCATGATGCCGCCCGTCCGTTTGTTCGCCAAGATGATATCAACCATATTATTGATGTGATGAAGGACTATGATGCCGCAACTTTGGGGGTTAAAGCTGTTGATACATTGAGGTATGGACGAGAGGAAGGTATCTGTACAAGTTTTGTTGATCGTAATGGTTTATGGGCTATTCAAACACCGCAAGCATTTAAATATGGTTTGTTGAAAACCGCCCATGATCAGGCGAAAAATGGTCAAAATTATTCTGATGATACGGCATTGCTCTCTGATATGGGTGTTGATGTTAAGCTGATAGAGGCGCATAAAATTAATTTTAAAATCACAACATATGAGGATCTACAGTTGGCAGAACGTCTCATTGCATCAGAAATGCAGAATGAAATACGTGTTGGTCAGGGATTTGATGTGCATGCTTTTGATGAAGATGAACACGCAGACCACGTTATTTTATGTGGTGTATCTATTCCGCATCATTGTAAATTAAAGGGGCATTCGGATGCTGATGTTGGTTTTCATGCATTGACTGACGCGATTCTAGGTGCAATTGGTGAAGGCGATATTGGTTTGCATTTTCCACCAAGTGACGATGCCTTTAAAGATATGGATAGTGCGATTTTTCTAAAAAAATCTATGAATTTGTTGCGTGATAAAGGTGGGCGTTTGGTTAATGCCGATGTTACCTTGATTTGTGAGGCACCGAAGATTGGCCCGCATCGTGATGCCATGATTGCCAGAATGTCAGAGGTGTTGTCTGTGTCACAAAATCGTATCAATATAAAGGCAACAACGACAGAAAAATTGGGCTTTACAGGGCGTAAAGAAGGAATCGCTGCACAGGCTTCTGTCAGTGTTTCTGTGCCTTGCACGATAAATGAATAAGGGTGAAATAGTTTTACATGAGTATTAAATTTAAAATTCCCAACGGTGTCGATACAAAGCAGCCATATACATGGTTGGCAACATGGTTTGGTGCGGGGTTTCTTTCACCGGGGCCTGGTACATGGGGAAGTGCGGCTTCTCTTCCCTTTGGGATTGCCATTTACATGTTTGGTGGTGTATCTGCTCTTTTCTGGGGGGTGGTTATTGCAACGTTAGTCGGGCTTTGGGCGGCAGAGAAATTTGATAAGGCCGTAGGTGGTCATGACAGCCAGATGATTGTTATTGATGAGGTGGCTGGGCAATGGCTTGCTCTTATCCCTGCGGGCTTGAATCCTGTTCTGATTATTATTTCCTTTATGGCGTTTCGCTTTTTCGATACCCTAAAGCCATGGCCGGTTAGCTTTTTTGACCAAAAGGTTGAAGGTGCAAAAGGTGTTATGGGTGATGATATTGTGGCCGGATTAATGGCCTGTGTTATTGTCATGTTTGTAGATGGATATTTAATATAATGATAGATCTAGTCACAAAGTTGAGTGAACTCTTACAAGAAAAAGATATGAAGCTGGTCAGCGCGGAGAGCTGTACCGGCGGGATGATTAGTGTGGCCATTACCGATGTGGCTGGTTCTTCCTCTGTCCTTGATCGTGGCTTTGTCACCTACTCCAATAATTCTAAAGAAGAAATGTTGGGTGTTTCTTCTAATATATTACTTCATTATGGCGCAGTGAGCAGTCAATGCGCAGATGCAATGGTTTTGGGTGCGCTAAACAATAGCCCGGCAGATATTGCGGTCTCTGTTACGGGGATTGCCGGCCCCGGTGGGGCACGCGAAGGTAAGCCTGTCGGTTTGGTTTATATTGGTATCTGTGTACGTGGTAAAGAGCCGGTTATCACAGAAAATCATTTTAGCGGAGATCGTAACGTTATCCGAAAATCTGCGTGTGAAAAGGCTTTATCGTTATTGATTGAGGCCGCTCTCGCCGTATAAATCCTTTGCACGTGCTTCAAAGGCGCCAACCATCCTTTGGACGACTTCATTAAAAAAGACGCCGATAAGATTTTGTAGTATTTTATTCTTAAATTCAAAATCAACGAAGAAATCTATGGTGCAACTGCCATCCTCTTCTTCTATAAACTTCCAATGATTAGATAAATATTTCATTGGACCAGATAAGTATTCAACATGAATATGGTTACCATTAACTAATGTTACTTTTGATCCGAATTTTTCACGGATCATTTTATATCCAATGATTAAGTCCGCATAGAATATATCACTTCCCTCATGCTTTGTGATACGGCTTGCCAAACACCACGGCAAGAATTCGGGGTATTTTGCGACATCTGCAACCAAGTCGAAAAGTTGCTGCGCGGTATAAGGCAGGTTTCTTTGTTCTGCATGTGTTGTCATAGAAAATTATTCCGCGGCAATCGCACCGTATTTTGCATCGCGGGCGGCTTTTAGCTTTTCAAAGTCTTCACCTGCATGGTGAGATGATCGCGTTAATGGTGTTGCGGAAACCATTAAAAAGCCTTTGGCTTTTGCCATTTTGGTAAGCTTCTCAAATTCTTCAGGTGTCCACCACTTCATAACAGGTGCGTGTTTTGGTGTTGGCTGGAGATATTGACCGATTGTAATGAAGTCAATACGGGCGGCGCGCATATCGTCCATGACTTGGGCAACTTCTTCGATGGTCTCACCAAGTCCAACCATCATACCTGATTTTGTGAAAATGGTCGGGTCCACATCCTTAACACGTTCTAATAAGCGTAAAGAACGGAAATAGCGCGCCCCTGGACGAATTGTTGGGTAAAGGCGCGGCACTGTTTCCAGATTGTGGTTGAATACATCCGGTTTTGCCTCAATAACGTGATCAATATCATCCCTGTCACCTTTATAATCTCCAGGTAGGATTTCAACAGTTGTGCCGGGGCTTTTCATTCGAATAGCCATGATCGTTTTTGCGAAATGGTCTGCACCACCATCTTTAAGATCATCACGATCAACTGCAGTCACAACAACATGCTTTAACCCCATTTGTTTGGTGGCAACACCAACACGTAGGGGTTCTAATTTGTCGACTTCATCAGGTTTTCCTGTTGCGACATTACAAAAGGCACAGGCGCGTGTACATACCTCACCAAGAATCATAAATGTTGCGTGCTTTTGTTGCCAGCACTCACCGATATTCGGGCAGCCTGCCTCTTCACAAACGGTCGTCAATTTTTGTTTGCGCACAATATCCATTGTTTCTGAATATACGCTGCCTTGTGGCGCAGGAACACGTATCCAATCTGGTTTACGTCCCGCGGGACGATCCGGATTTTTCTGTTTCTCAGGATGGCGTTTCGCCTTATCCAGCAATTTAGGATTATATGTCATGCTCTACTCTTTAACGCACAAACAAAAAACACTCAAGCCAAAAGCTTTATTAAACGGTAGCATTGCAACGCGTTCTATATCGTGGATATGGGTTAGTGCAAAGTTTAACCAGTCGGGATACAGTTTTAATTCGCTTTTTGCTTCTAGCTCTCCACGTTCGAAAAGCGCCTTTTTCGTGAGGCGTATACCGGCAACAACAGGAAATAAAGAGCCAAAGAAATATCTGCTTTTGACAGGTTTTAATCCGGCATTTTTGATGGACTCTTCCATCATCTCAATGGTATAGCGCCGGTAATGTTCCAAAAAGACATCATGGCCTGACCACATGAATTGGAATGCGGGCACGGTAATGAAGACTTGGCTGCCGACATCCATTGTATCTGAATATTCCCTTAACAACGCGACATCATCTGGTACGTGTTCAAGAACATCCATCATAAGGGCAAGTTTCTGTGTTGTTTTATCAAGAGACTTAACAAAACTTATTTGTTTGCCGTTGTGCATTTCTTGCGTTTCTTCGGCATAGTTTGGGTCGACACAAACCGCGCTTTTTGACATGTTATGATCTAATAGTTGGCGCGCAAAAATCCCGGACCCTGCGCCGACATCCAGAACTTCATCAACATTAACCCCGTTCAGGAATTTACGCATGGCACGTCCCTTGGAAACATAATACCAATGGTCGTGAATTTTATCGCCCAGTATGTCTTCTTCTTTTAGATCCATTACGTCACCCCTTTGTTCAAGGTGGGCATTAAAACATACCCGTTTTTAAAAAGCTAGAAATGGATCGCCTTGTCATAGGCTGCAAGAACGCTCTCATGCATCATTTCTGACAGTGTAGGATGCGGGAATACTGTGTGCATGAATTCGGCTTCTGTGAGTTCCCCGGCTTTTCCAATTGCGTATCCTTGGATCATTTCTGTGACCTCTGCGCCAATCATATGTGCGCCAAGTAGCTCTCCGGTTTTTTCATCAAAGATTGTTTTGACAAGACCTTCAGGTTCACCCAAAGCAATGGCTTTGCCGTTCCCAATAAATGGAAAACGCCCAACCTTAATTTTGTGTCCTTGTTCTTTGGCTGCTTTCTCCGTCAGGCCAAGAGATGCGACCTGAGGATGGCAATATGTACATCCTGGAATATTGGACTTATTCAGTGGGTGCACATCCTTTTCACCTGCGATTTTCTCAACACAGATGATACCTTCGTGAGATGCTTTATGCGCGAGCCATGGCGCACCGGTAACATCACCAATGGCGTATACGCCTTTCTCTGCAGTTTCCAGCCATTTATCTGTTATGATATGACCACGATCCAGTTTGATTTTTGTCTTTTCAAGGCCGATATCCTCGGTGTTGGCCACAATACCCACAGCAGATATAACTGTCTCTACCTTGACCTTTTCAATGCCTTTTTTCGTTTCAACATGAACAGTTACACTGCCCTTTGCTTTTTCCAATTTTACAACCTTGGCACCTGTCATAATTTTCATGCCTTGTTTGATAAAGGCTTTTTGCGCCATCGTTGAAATTTCTTCATCTTCAACAGGAAGAACACGATCCATAAGTTCAACAACAGTGACGTCTGCCCCCATAGAGCGGTAGAAGCTCGCAAATTCAATACCAATTGCGCCTGATCCGATGACGAGTAAAGATTTCGGCATTTTTTTAGGTACCATGGCTTCTTTATATGTCCAGACTTGATCGCCCTCAGGTTCTAACCCCGGAAGGATGCGTGCGCGTGCGCCTGTGGCAACAATGATGTGCTTCGCAGATAGGTTTTCGATGACTTTACCGTCTTTCTCGACTGTAAGTTTCCCCTGCCCCTGAAGTTTTCCCCATCCGTCAAAGACTGTAACCTTGTTCTTCTTAAGAAGGTGTCCGATTCCGCCTGATAATTGCTTTGCAACACCGCGTGAGCGTTCAACTATTTTCTTAATATCAAACCCTATGTCTTTGGCAGATAAGCCAAACTCCTCTAATTTATGAAGCATATGGAATGTTTCGCTGGATCGTAAAAGTGCCTTTGTTGGGATACAGCCCCAGTTAAGGCAGATACCACCCAGATGATTGGCTTCAACAACGGCTGTTTTCATACCAAGTTGTGCAGCGCGTATTGCAGCCACATATCCGCCAGGGCCGCCGCCAATAACTATAATATCGAAATTTTTGTCACTCATTTGATGGGCCTTCTATATATTTGAAATAGTTTATGAATTTTCAGAATTTGCATTATCCTGCTTAAAGCCTATTTGTCGAACACATCGTTGAGGAATTGGGCGACATGTTCGATTGTTTGTGCGCGTAAGGGATCTTCGGGGAAATTGTCAAATGCATCATTTGGGCCGAATAGGATGATCGGTTTATTATACATCAGTGCCAATGAAACTTCGTTCCGTGTGCCATGCGAGCCTGGCAAAATCACCATGGCTTTGCTCGTCATAACATTGACCAGATTGCGACTAAATGGCATGGCATCACTTTGTGCTTTGGCACTTAACGGGGTGATCATTGGAACCTCGATATAAGGATTTGGATATTCCTCTGTATCAAGCTTTTGCCCCTTATAATCAACCGCAGGCAAAATACCGATCGAAACGCCTTTTCTACCTGTTGTGGAGGTAAAGCTTTTCGCCACTTCGGTCATAACCCCGGCACCTGCGCCGGTTAAAAGATTATAGCCATTATGTGCAAGCAACTCCCCGACAGGGTGCGCGTATTCTTCCCACGATGTTTCGTGAGATCCCATCACACCAATAATCGGATATCTGTTCACACTCATATTTTACACCAACATACTTACAGGGTTTTCGATATAGCGTTTGAATATTTGAAGATACTCTGCCCCAACCGCCCCATCAACACATCTGTGATCGACAGAAAGTGTGCAGTTCATAACCGTTTTAATTTCGATATTTCCGTTTACAACAATGGGGCGTTGCTCTCCTGCCCCAATCGCGAGGATTGCCCCTTGCGGCGGATTTACAATGGCAGCAAATTCTTTAACGCCAAACATGCCCAAATTCGAAATGGAGAATGATCCCCCTTGGAATTCTTCGGGCTTCAGTTTGTTTTCACGTGCGCGCCCGGCCAGATCTTTCATTTCACCGGAGATGTCTTTTAGTCCCTTATTCTGCGCCGTGCGGACAATTGGTGTAATCAACCCTGTTGGTGTCGAAACCGCAACGGAAATATCTGCATCCAAATATTGGTGAATGGCATCGTCATTCCACGAGACATTCGCCGCAGGATAAGCCTTTAATGCCATTGCAGCAGCCTTGATAATGAAATCATTCACAGACAGTTTAAAATCACCATTGGCCTTGTCATTGATATCTTTGCGGGCGCTCAATAATTCATCAAGGACACATTCCACAGTCAGATAGAAATGCGGGACGGTTTGTTTTGACTCAGATAAACGTTTTGCAACAACTTTACGAATGTTGTTATTCGGAATTTCTTTATATGCCATGCCGAACATATTGGTTTTAACATCCGGATCTGTGTGATGGTTTTGCTGCGCTGGTGATGAGGATATGATCGGTGCCGTTTGTGCATTTTCGACATCGGCTTTTACAATACGACCACGAGGTCCTGATCCCTTAACAGCAGTTAGGTCAACGCCTTTATCTTTGGCGATACGCTTTGCCAGTGGAGATGCAAAAATGCGATTTTCTGTGTTTGTGCTTGCGGGGGCTTGTTTTTGTGTTACAGGCACAGTTTTCGAAGGAGCAGCCGTATTTTCTTTTTCCTCCGGTTTAGGGGCTTGAGGTGCACTTGCACTGATATCGCCAATATCATCGGCGCTTTCCCCATCTTCCAAAAGAACGGCAATCACGTCATTAACAGGAACATTTTCTGTCCCGGCAGGAACAATAATCTTACCAATAATGCCTTCGTCTACGGCTTCCACTTCCATGGTTGCTTTATCGGTTTCAATTTCCGCAATAACATCGCCGGATTCAACTGCGTCCCCTTCATTTTTAAGCCATCTGGCAAGAGTACCATCAGTCATGGTTGGGGAAAGTGCAGGCATTGTAATATTTATAGGCATTGGCAGTATATAATCACATCTAATTTATTAAAAATCTTGTCTCTTTTATAGACTGTTCTAAAGGGATTTTCCATCCATTCTTTTGTTTTTAGAAAAGTTATCGTCGGGCAGGTTTCTTTGTCTTCATGTCATGTAATAAATGAAGGTGTTTTAACTATTTCTTGTAATATAGTTTTAACTTTACTATAGTTCCGCCCTATAAATTAAAAAATAGAGTGGTGAATAGAGTGACTGATTTAGAAGAGCATACAGGGGAAACGCCAGAAAACGATGATGCTGTAAATAACGGTGTTCGTGTTTATAAGGCACAGGCTTTATTTAATGAGGCGCAACTTTTCTTAAATACTCAACCGGGGCAAGATGGCCGTGGTAAGTTTCGCAATCTTTTAAAGGCAGCTGAGAAGTCAAAAATTCCTAGGGATGCATATATGCCAGAGGGTAAGACCCTCACGGATGAGCAGTTGAGAAGTGCCCGTCAGGGTGAGGCTGTTGATAATTTATCAGATAAGGTGAAGAATGACATTGCACTGAGTATCGCAAAGGCGGCATTGAGCCATGGCGCCTCTCAGCCTGAGGCTGTTAATGGGCATTTTGAATATGCAGAATCATTAAGAAGAGACGATGTTTCCGGTGATCAGCCAGAAGTTATGTAACGTAAATATCTGATTTTTATTCATCAATAAGGGGCTGTATAGCCCCTTTTTCATTGGTTAGTCTACGTAGCATACCTTTTTCGCAGCGGCCACGATGTCCTTTGGCTGTGGTAACGCTAAGGCTTCGAGGTTTGCGGCATATGGCATTGGAACATCTGCGCCACAGACACGCGTAACCGGCGCATCGAGGTAATCAAAGGCGTGTTCTCCACATAATGCGGCGATTTCAGAGCTAATCCCTGCAAACGGCCAACCTTCTTCAATTGAAACAATGCGATTGGTTTTCTTCACAGATTCCAAAATTGTATGCCGGTCTAGCGGGCGGATCGTTCTTAGGTTTATTACCTCTGCATCAATGCCCTGCTCGGCTAACTCTTCTGCAGCCTCCAGAGCTTTTCCAACCATGATAGAATAAGCAACAAGTGTAACATCTGCGCCTGAGCGTTCTATTTTTGCGCGACCAATCGGAATTACAAAGTCGTCAGATGTTGGTACATCATAGGACTGACCATAGAGCATTTCATTTTCAAGTATGACCACAGGATTTGGGTCACGGATTGCTGCCTTCATGAGGCCTTTGGCATCGGCGCCAGACCATGGTGCAACAACTTTTAGTCCGGGAACATGGGCGTACCAACTTGCATAACATTGTGAGTGTTGTGCCCCTACTCGACTTGCTGCGCCGTTTGGCCCACGGAAGACAATAGAACAACCGAGCTTTCCACCTGCCATATAAAGTGTTTTGGCAGCGGAATTGATAATGTGGTCAATGGCCTGCATACCAAAGTTCCATGTCATGAATTCAACAATTGGTTTTAAACCGTTCATAGCTGAACCAACGGCCATTCCGGCAAAGCCATGCTCAGTAATCGGGGTGTCAATTACACGCTTGTCACCAAACTCATCCAGCAGATCTTGTGAGACTTTATAGGCACCTTGATATTCTGCAACCTCTTCGCCCATCAAATAAACGGTGTCATCATTACGCATTTCTTCTGCCATGGCATCACGTAATGCCTCACGTACAGTGATGGTGTGTTTATCAGTGAAGGAAGCTTCATCAAATGGTGGTGGCTCAATAATAATACCTTGTGCGTATAGAATATCACGGTTCTCAACGATCGCGCCTTGAGGTTGTTCCGCTGTCTCAGGTGATGGGCTTGGTGTGGTTGTGCCTTCTTGGCTGTCATTTGATGGGACAGGAATAACAGCAGCGCTGCTCATATTTTCAATATCATCTGCACTTTCACCATCTTCCAAAAGAACGGCAATAGGCGTATTAACGGCAACACCTTCGGTTCCTTCGCTAATCAAAATCTTACCGAGAATACCTTCATCAACGGCTTCAACCTCCATGGTGGCTTTATCCGTTTCAATTTCGGCAATAACATCACCTGACTCTACCGCGTCACCTTCGGATTTTAGCCATTTGGCTAAGTTACCTTCAGTCATAGTCGGCGATAATGCAGGCATTAGGATTTCTGTAGGCATGTCTAGGCGCGCTCCTCAACTAGAATATCTGTCCATAGTTCATGTTCATCCGGTTCAGGACTTTCTTGAGAGAATGTCGCGGACTCATTTACGGTGGCTTTAATTTCTTTATCTATTTCTTTGATTGTGGCTTCATCCTCACCACGTTCTTGAAGCATATCTTTAATTTGCGTAATCGGGTCACGCTCTTGCTTCATTGATGAAACTTCTTCTTTTGATCTATATTTTGCCGGATCGGACATAGAGTGTCCGCGATAACGATATGTCATCATCTCCAGAATATATGGGCCACTGCCAGATCGTATGTAGTCAAGCGCTTGGCGTGCAGCCGTCTGGACGGCAAAGACATCCATACCATCAACCTGTTCACCCGGAATGCCATAACCTTCACCACGGCGGTATAATTGCCCGGCAGAAGAGCGAGATACACTAGTTCCCATACCGTATTGATTATTCTCAATCACAAACAAAACGGGCAAATCCCAAAGTGCGGCCATGTTGTAACATTCCGCCACTTGCCCCTGATTGGATGCACCATCTCCCATATAGGCAATGGCAACACCGTTGTCGTCTTTATATTTATGTGCAAATCCAAGGCCTGCGCCGATTGCTGTTCCTGCACCGACGATACCGTGTCCACCAAAGAAGTTCTTTTCTAAAGAGAACATGTGCATAGAGCCACCCTTACCGCGGCTATATCCATCAATACGTCCGGTTAGCTCGGCCATGATGCCGTTTGCATCCATACCACAGGCCAGCATATGCGCGTGATCCCGATAGGATGTCACAACAGTATCTTGTGGTTCCTGTACAGAGGAAATGCCAGTGACGACAGCTTCTTGGCCAATATAGAGGTGGCAAAATCCGCCAATTAACCCCATACCGTATAGCTGCCCAGCTTTTTCTTCAAAGCGACGAATAAGTAGCATATCGCGATAAAGTTGCTTTAGCTCCTCCGTCGTAGGTTCCGGCGCACTGTTAGAGCCCTTTTTTCCACTTGTTTTCTTCTTTGAATTCGACGAAGCCACAGATATAAGCCCTCCTGCTCGATTTACAAAATGCCACCCTCTTTTAAGAACGGACTAAAATTTGCTACACCATTTTGCGTGTGAGTTCTAGAGTAAAAATGATTTTGCTGCGTTGCAACATGTTGTTATGAAAGGATAAAATATCTTAAGGTGTTGTTTTGTAATATTATTACCCTATTCCGCATCGCTAACTTTGATAACAGAAATTTCATCTTTATGCTTATAACCAAGCATAACACGCACTTGTTCTTCCAGCATATCAGCAGAAATGGAATCAGGACGAAGCATAGCAACTTTGTTTTCCAGAGCATCTCTTTGTGCCTGTATGCCAGCAAGACTTTGTTCTTTTTCACTCGCTGTTTTTTGCAGGCTTAGTAGCCTGCCGTAATTCCGTTCGCCTGCAATTGTATGGTAACTGAAATATATACACAGGGACAAGCCGATGAAAATCGGTAGGTTTCTTTTGAAAAGGTGCAAGGCTGTGGATAACTTCGTCATATCCACATAGAATCATATATTAGCCTGTGGATCAATAATAAAAAATGTTTTAATTCAATGGCTTAACGTGAACATTTCAAGAACATCACTATATAAGTGACTCATTTGATTCATTTTTTGTTTTTTATAAAAAAATGCCCGAATATTGCATCGGGCATAATTTCTATCAGAATTCCTGTAAAGTCAGATTGTTCTGCCTTATTTTAGTGGGCTACGGAAGAAGCTGTCACCTGAATATTTCGCTGTGGAGCCAAGCTCTTCTTCAATACGAAGTAACTGGTTATATTTTGCAATACGATCAGATCTGGATAAAGAGCCCGTTTTAATCTGTCCGGCATTTGTTGCAACAGCTAAGTCTGAGATTGTAGAATCTTCTGTTTCACCGGAACGGTGTGAAAGAATAATCCCAAACCCTGCCTTTTTCGCCATTTCAATCGTTTCAAGTGTTTCGGTTAGTGAGCCAATCTGATTCACCTTCACAAGAACAGCATTTCCAGCTTTTTCTTCAATACCACGTTTCAAACGTTTTGCGTTTGTCACGTATAGGTCATCACCAACTAATTGAACGCGATCACCTAATGCCGCAGTCAAAGCTGTCCACCCTTCCCAATCATCTTCTGCAAGGCCGTCTTCAATCGATACGATTGGATAACGATCACAGAGGTCTTTATAATATTCAACCATTTCCGAAGATGTTAAGGATTTCCCCTCTCCTTCCAACTCATATTTACCGTCTTTGTAAAATTCGGTGGATGCAGAGTCCAAGGCAATAACAACGTCTTCCTTTGGTTTGTATCCTGCTGCTTCTATTGATTTCATGATGAAATCAAGTGCTTCATCAGAAGATTTAACCGCAGGGGCAAACCCACCTTCATCACCAACATTTGTGTTGTATCCTGCTGCGCTTAATTGCTTTTTCAATGCATGAAATATTTCTGTACCAACGCGTAGTGCTTCGCTGTAGTTTGGTGCGGATACAGGCATGATCATAAATTCTTGAATATCAACCGGGTTGTCTGCATGTGCGCCACCGTTAATGATATTCATCATAGGTGTCGGAAGAATATGCGCATATGTACCACCAATATAACGATAAAGTGGTGTGCTAAGTTCCAGAGCCATCGCTTTGGAAATAGCAAGAGATACACCAAGAATCGCATTCGCGCCTAAGCGGCCTTTGTTCTCTGTTCCGTCCAGATCGATCATAAGCTGGTCGATATACATTTGCTCTTCCGCATCAACACCGATAAGAGTTTCAAAGATTTCTGTATTTACAAATTCGACAGCTTTCTCAACGCCTTTACCGAGATAGACATCTTTGTCACCATCACGAAGCTCAACAGCCTCATGAACGCCTGTTGATGCACCTGATGGCACAGCCGCACGGCCCATTACGCCTGTTTCAAGCTGCACGTCAACCTCAACTGTGGGGTTGCCACGGCTGTCCAGAATTTGGCGTGCGTGAATATCAATAATAGCTGTCATATCGTTTTAACCTTTTGAATGTTTTGTGTTTGAGTTTTTGCTTTATTATTTTGCAATTTTGTCGAATTGAACAAGTGTTTCCAGCAACGCGGGCAACTCATTCAACTTCACCATATTGGGGCCATCTGATGGCGCATTATCAGGGTCTTGGTGTGTTTCAATGAAGACACCGGCAACGCCAATTGCCACGGCAGCGCGCGCAAGTATAGGAACCATCGTTCTGTCACCGCCGGATGATCCGCCAAGGCCGCCTGGTTGTTGTACGCTATGTGTTGCGTCATAGATAACCGGGTATCCGGTTTCCTTCATAATGGGGATAGAACGCATATCGGAAACAAGTGTATTATAACCGAAGCTTGCCCCACGTTCACAAAGCATGATGTTTTTATTGCCACTTTCCAGAACCTTTTGTGCGACATTCTTCATGTCCCATGGCGCAAGGAATTGTCCTTTTTTGATGTTCAGAGCCTTACCTGTATTTGCCGCGGCTATTAATAGGTCTGTTTGTCTGCATAAAAATGCGGGAATTTGCAGGACATCAACAACTTCGGCTGCTAATGCACACTGGTCTGCGGTGTGAACATCGGTAATCATAGGGACGCCAAAATGTTCTTTTAGATCTTGAAAAACTTCAAGCCCCTTATCCAAACCGATTCCCCTCTTCCCGGAAAGTGAGGTTCTGTTCGCCTTATCGTAAGAGCTTTTATAAATGAACTGTATCCCCAATCTTTGGGTAAGTTCCTTTAATGCGCCACACATTTCAAAGGCGTGGTCGCGGCTTTCCATTTGGCAAGGACCAGCAATAATAGTCAAAGGGCTACTGTTACTGATTTTTAACTGATCGACTGATATTATTTTTTCCATGCAGGAAACATATGTGTATATAGCGTTCGTTTCAAGGGTGAAAATATCAGGAAATAAAAATTGCACTCATTTTCCATATGTGTTTATTTGATGTTGCTAATATGAACGGAGAATATAATGGCAAAAAAACGGAACGGAAAACTCGCTAAATCCGGTGAGTTGCAAAGGCAATTAGGAGAATGTTTTAACGCGGCAATGAAGCAATATGGTGAAGATGCCGTGCTTAATATCCTTTCACAAAAATTTGATAATGTGCATTCGGTCGATGATGTGAATAGAGCAATCTCTTCATCTGGGCGTAGTTTAGGTGAAAATGGATTGGGGCGTTTTCAACAATGTTTAAAGCACATAGATCGTGAATTTCCGGATGAAGAATACAACGCGGATGATGCCTCGTTATCTGTGCGTGAACAATTAAGACGCGGAATAATGCCAGTAAAAGAAACAGCCCAAAATGATGAGCCGGATGGTTATCGTTGTGCTTAAAAGTGCCATTTATAATGGTGGATGATATATTACAAGATATATAAAGAACATATGTGCGCATAGTGTTCCGATATGTGTCGTGTAATCAAATGCGCGTCCTAATTGGCATGTAGATATCTCCATATGCTCATCTGATATTGTTGTCTTCTTATCCATCATTTCTTTGAGGGTAGTGAGATAGCATATGAAGGCGAACGCGTATGATCCTGCAACGACGATATTTGGAATATTGTAAAGATTTGCCCAGCTGCAAATAAGGATAGCCCAGCTTGCGTAAATAAAGACCCATCCGGCGTAGTACCCCTTGCTAAAGCGTGTCCTGTATTTGGAGGGAGGCGAGGCAAAGAACGCGCCTACGAGGCATAAAAGGCCAGCCATGAAATAGAACATTGCCAGTTCTTCATCATGCCTAACCCCTTCTGGTACAATAACAAAGGCTCTGTGCTTATATGTCATTGTAGAAGAGCCTATTTTCTTAATTTCTTTTGGTTTTTTTGATTCCCAATTCGGTAAATCTCTTATTCTGACTTTAAAAACATCCCCTTTTTTGATGCCTTTGGGAAGAGGAACCAGCATATTATGGCCATACCACTCTCCTTTCGGGTGAATGAACTTAACGTAGCCGACCTCTTTTTTATGCCCTAAATATTTATATGGTCTTGCGGGAACAAGCCTATTCTCAATCGCTTCAACTTCGGTTACGTAAGAATTGTCTTGGAAATAAGTTTCCGCCTTTGTCAGAATAAAGGATGCCGCGAAGCAAAAGAAGGATATGGCGAGTATATAGTATCTCATATTCTGTGGCAGTACGTTGTCATCTACATTTCATTGTACCATATTGAAAAAGATAGACGGTTTGAAAAAAATCTAAACCAGACGTTCCTGCTCTATCGCCGCCTTTATAAAGGAGGTGAAAAGCGGATGAGGGTCAAATGGCTTTGATTTTAATTCAGGATGGAATTGAACGCCAATGAACCATGGGTGTTCTTTGTGTTCAACAATCTCAGGAAGTTTTCCATCTGGGGAAAGGCCTGAGAAAATAAGCCCCTGCTCTTCCAGTTGTTCTTTAAATGAAATATCAACCTCATAGCGATGTCTGTGACGTTCACTGATCTCTTTACTGTTATAAGCTTTTTGGACGTTGCTGCCGTCTTTTAAAACGCAAGGGTAAGCCCCCAGACGCATTGTTCCGCCCATATCCGTATCAGATCCACGCTTTTCTGTATTGCCTTCGCGATCCCATTCGGTCATAAGTCCCACGATTGGTGTGTCACACTTCCCAAACTCGCTAGAGTTCGCGTCTTTAATACCGCAAAGGTTACGGGCGGCCTCAATAACAGCCATTTGCATGCCAAAGCAAATACCAAAATATGGGATGTTATGCTCACGCGCATATTGTGCGGCGCGGATTTTACCTTCGGCTCCACGCTCACCAAAACCACCGGGAACAAGAATACCGTTTATGCCTTCAAGATGGGCGGCTGGATCACCTTCTTCAAAGGTTGTTGACTCCATAAATTTCAGTTTAACCTTGACCTTATTGGCAATGCCGCCATGCACCAATGCCTCATTCAATGATTTATAACTATCAGCAAGGTTTGTGTATTTCCCGACAATTGCGATGGTTACTTCGCCTTCGGGGGCACTGGTATTCTCTGCGATGTCTTGCCATGTGCTTAAATCCGGTTTTGGCGCATCTTTGATTCCAAAGGAATCCATAACTTGATCATCAAGTCCTTCTGCATGATATGTGAGCGGGACTTCATAAATCGAAGAAGCGTCTAGCGCGGGGATAACTTTGTTTTCATCAATGTTACAAAATAATCCAATTTTGCGTTTATCATCTTCCTCTATCGGACGATCAGCACGGCAAAGAAGAATTTGTGGGCGAATGCCATAGCTCATCAATTCTTTTACTGAGTGTTGTGTAGGTTTGGTTTTGAGTTCACCCGCCGCAGGGATATAGGGAAGCAATGTCACGTGGATAGAAATTGCTCTTTCCCGTCCGACTTCATTACTAAATTGACGAATTGCTTCCAAGAAAGGCAAGCTTTCAATATCCCCAACGGTACCGCCGATTTCGCATAGGACGAAGTCGGCTGTTCCGTCTTTTTCACGGATAAAATCTTGAATTTCGTTTGTAATATGGGGGATGACTTGAATCGTTGCGCCCAGATAATCGCCTCGGCGTTCTTTTTGTAAAACGCTTGTGTAAATGCGTCCCGTCGTCGTCGTATCTGTGGCTGTGGCAGGAACACCTGTAAAGCGTTCATAGTGTCCAAAATCCAAGTCGGTCTCTGCGCCGTCATCTGTTACGAACACTTCTCCGTGTTGAAACGGGCTCATTGTGCCGGGGTCTACATTCAGATACGGGTCGAGTTTGCAAAGGCGTACGCTATAGCCACGTGCTTGCAAAAGTGCGCCAAGCGAAGCGGAGCCGAGGCCCTTTCCTAATGAGGAAACAACGCCGCCTGTAATGAATATATAACGTGTCATGATTTACTCTGTTGGTGTGCTTGGAATGTCCGTTGGCGCTTCGGGAGTGGCGCTATCTATCTGCTCTTTTATTGCCGGTATTGCCGGGGATTCTTCCGGTTGCGTATATGTCACAACAGGAGCGCTTACATCACTGGGAGCTTCAACAGGTGCTACAACTTCACTGGAATCGATATCTGCCAGAATTCCTTTTTCAGGTTGACTTTGTCCGCCAGCCATAACGCCTAAGGTAAGGGATGTCACGAAAAAGCCTGCCGCGCATAAAGCCGTCATTTTGGTCAACATATTCGCTGTACCACGTGCAGAGGCAAGATTTCCTAATCCACCGCCACCGCCGCCAATTCCAAGGCCGCCTCCCTCTGAGCGTTGTAAAAGCACAAGGCCAATAATGGCAAGGGCCAGAATTAAATGAATGACGAGAACAACAGATTCCATTGTATAAATACTTTTCTTAATCTTACGTAAGTTATATATGCTCTTTTATAGAGCTGCACGCCCAATTGCAATAAATTGATCGGCTTTTAGGCTTGCCCCGCCGATTAAGCCACCATCAACATTTGGTGTGGAAAGCAAATCTTTTGCATTTTCCGGCTTCATCGAACCGCCGTACAAAATACGGATATTTTCACTTTGTGCAAGTCGTTCTTTTAGTTTTTCACGAATAAAGCTGTGCATTTTGGCAACATCTTCGGCACTTGCGGTCTTTCCGGTGCCTATTGCCCACACAGGTTCATAGGCAATAACTGTGTTTTGCGCATTGGCGCTTTTCGGTATCGCATTTTTTAGCTGTGTATAAACCACATCTTCTTGTTGTTCGCCTTCGCGCTCTTCCTCTGTTTCTCCAACACAAATAATAGCAGTTAAACCTGCACGATGTGCCGCTTCGGCCTTCTGAGCGATAAGAGAATCTGTTTCATTGTGGTATTGGCGGCGTTCAGAATGCCCGACAATGACGAATGTTCCTCCACAATCTTTTACCATATCGGCAGAAATATCACCCGTATATGCTCCGCTTTCATGGGGGGAGCAATCCTGTGCTCCAATGGCAATATTATGCTCAACACAAATGTCTTTAGCAGAGCTAAGGTAAAGGCTTGGCGGGCATACAAGTATGTCACAGGCTTGTTGGATGTTAGTGTCATCTTTCAAAGATTGGGCGATAGAACGAACCAAATCGACACTATCTTGTGTCGTTGCGTTCATTTTCCAATTTCCTGCGATTAGTTTTTTCATGCTTCTGTTCCGTTTTTCGATGTCACGCGTCAATAATTCATACTAGTTATAGCCCTAAAACCAACAAAGCAAGATTTGTCGTTGATTTTTATGTAGATACTCACTTTGTGTGCTTGCCCCTGACATAAGAGCTGCTTATAGTGCTGCTTCATACATATATACAGAATATAACAAGTAATTGGGTTTTTGATCATGGTTATGCAATCTTTGCGCGACGGCGCAGCTGGTGGTTTTTTGAAATATATCCTTTTGGGACTCTTGGGGATGGCTGTCGGTGGTCTTGTTATGACGGATATTGGCGGATCATACAGTGGTGTCGGTGGTGTTGGTGATAGTGATGTTGTACGTGTTGGTGATAAAACATTGGATATAAGAAGTTTTGACGGTAATTTGAGACGATCTTTATATCGTTATAACATTTCACCGGAACGTGCGTATGAAGTCGGTTTGTTAAACGAAATTCTTGCCGGAGAAATTAGTCAACTTGTTCTACAGGCAGAGGCAGAAAAGCTCGGGATTGAAATTGATAATGATTTAGTCGCGCAACGTATTGCACAAATTGTAAAGCCTCAACAAAAAGACGGAGAGACTTTACAAGAGACACTGGAACGTGTTTTGCAACGCGTTGGTATGTCTGAGACAGACTTTATGAATGGTATTAAGGCGCAGGTGCCGTCTGACATTATTATGGGCACAATGCATGCCTCAACGAATGTTAATCAGGATTTATTGGCGCAAGACTTGTATCGGTTCCAAAATCAAACACGTGATATTGAATTTATTCATTTCCCTGATAATGATGTTGTTGAGATCGAAGAACCACGCCCGGAACAGATTGAACGTTTGTACGAATCTTTGAAATCTACACAATATAAGGTGCCGGAATACCGTCGTGCATCTGTCGCCTTATTGGATCCTGCAACCGTTTCTTTTGATGCAACGCCAACTGAAACAGAGTTGAAAAATGCGTATAAAAAGAATCAAGATCTATACCGTATGGGTGAGCAATTCGTTATTGCGCAGGCAATGGTTGACAGTCCTGATAAGGCAGAGGAAATATTTGCTCTGGTAGATGGTGGTGCAACGTTAAAGGATGCAACTGTTCAGGTCATGGGTGATGCGAAAAAATACTATGACTATGTGTCGTTTGAATTTGATTTGATGTTGCCTGCATTACAAGAGGCCTTGTCAGATCGTAGAATCGGTGAGGTTGTCCCACCGGTCACAACGATGTTAGGTAATCATGTTGTTTTGTTAAAAGAGATCCTTCCGCCTGCTGTTAAGCCTTTTGCCGAGATAAGGCCTGCGTTAGAACGGGAATTATCCGAAGCAAAACGAGGTGATCATTTCTATGGTATTCTATCATCATTTGAAGAAGACCTTATAAACGGGGAAACGTTGGAAACATTAAAGGGCGTTGTGCCGTCTCTATCGATATCAACGACACCATTTGTTGATACACTTGGGTTAACAGAAGATAAGACCAATGGATTTGTTGATTTTAATGAACAGGATCAAGACGCGCTGAAAAAAGCATTATTCGATATTGGTGGTGAAGATGAC
This sequence comes from Alphaproteobacteria bacterium, assembly GCA_050633505.1. Lineage (GTDB taxonomy): Bacteria > Pseudomonadota > Alphaproteobacteria > Micavibrionales > Micavibrionaceae > UBA1672. The sequence goes on along the minus strand of JBOEGQ010000004.1, from coordinate 130,013 downwards.
CCCTTTTATCTTGAAGAAATGCCAAGTGGTGCTTTTGCGATTATGATTGTTGCAGAAACACGCGCAGAACATTTTCAAAACTTTGAGGATGTAAAGGGCGCGATAGAAGAGCAGTTTAAGGCAGATCAGCGTCGCGCAGAGACCACTGTAAGAATGCAAAAATATTTAGCAGAGCTTGAAACCGGTGGCATAACATTTGAAGAGATTGCGCGTGATATTGGTAAAAAAATTGGAAAGGTGGATGCGCTTGCGATTGATAGTACAATGCCTGTACCATTTACACCTGAAGCGCGCCCTACACTCTTCCAAACACCATTAAATGGATATGATACTGTTGAGACGGATGGCGGATCTATTTTGATTAAAGTTACAGGGTATAGCTTGCCGGAGATTGATGAATCTGCGCAGGAAAGATTAGCTGCAATCGAGAGTGCCGTACGTGAGGATGCCAAGGAAGATGCGTTTATTGTGTATATACGCGGGCTTTCTGATCAGTATAGTATTCAAGTTAACGACCGTTTGTTAGAGCGCGCTTATGGTCAATCTGCACAACAGTAAAGCAGAGAGTGATGACCCTTCAAAACTTGGTGGAAATGATATGAACACTGTGTCTACGGCATGTTTTCCGACATTGGAGATGTTTGATAAATCCTTTTTAGATGGAAAGACTCAACTTGTCTGGCATTGGATGTCTGCAGATTTGGAAACACCTGTTTCTGCGTATTTAAAACTATGCGGACAGAATCCCTACTCTTTTCTGCTAGAGTCTGTTGAGGGTGGAGATACGCTTGGGCGTTATTCAGTGATTGGAACCAGCCCTGATTTCTTATGGCGCTGCCCGTCTGATAAGCGTATTCAAGTGTCTAATGATGGTGTGGTATGGAATAGTGTCGACCAAGATCCCAAAACGTCTTTGAGTGATGTAATTGAACAAAGCTCTCTGGATGTGGTGCCGGACAATTTACCGCCAATGTGTGCGCTTGGGATGTTCGGCTATATCGGCTACGATATGGTGCGTTTGGTCGAAGATATTCCTGACACAAACCCGGATGATCTAAAAGTACCGGATAGCGTTTTGATCCGCCCTTCTCTTCTTGTTGTTTTCGATAATGTGCAAAACCGCATTTGCCTTGCAACGCCTGTTTATGATCATGCGAACAACACACAAGAAGAACCTAAAAGTGTGTATGATAGAGCGATTTCGCGTATAGAATCTGCGATTGAAAAACTGTATGGCTCCTTGGATCATGCATTGTTGTCTCATCAGACGGGCTTACAAGGTGAGCAAGATGTAACATCCAATACACCAAAAGAAGATTATAAAGCCGCAGTTGAAAAGGCCGTGGAATATATTCATGCGGGTGAAATTTTTCAAGTTGTCCCATCGCAGCGCTTCTCAATGGATTATGATTTACCATCGTTTGAGCTATATCGTTCTTTACGAAGCGTAAACCCGTCTCCTTTTATGTTCCATTTGGCATTTGATGGTTTTTCTTTGGTTGGGGCTAGCCCTGAGATTTTGGTAAGGGTTCGTGAGGACGTTGTAACGATTCGTCCAATTGCCGGAACGCGTAAACGAGGGAAAGATACAGCAGAGGATAAAGCACTGGCAAAAGATCTGCTTTCCGATGACAAAGAATGCGCTGAACATTTGATGTTACTTGATCTTGGGCGTAATGATGTCGGGCGTGTCTCTGAAATAGGCAGTGTAGATGTCACGGATCAATTCTCGATTGAGCTTTATTCTCATGTTATGCACATTGTCTCGAATGTGGAGGGGAAACTGCGCCCTGATATGGGGGTTATAGATGCTTTATTTGCAGGGTTTCCAGCCGGAACGGTAAGTGGCGCACCAAAAATTCGCGCAATGGAAATTATTGATGAGTTGGAGGTCAGCCGCCGTGCAACATATGCGGGCGGGATTGGGTACTTCTCTGAAAATACGATGGATAGCTGTATTGCGCTTCGAACTGCGTTGGTAAAGGATAATAAGGTCTATGTGCAAGCCGGAGGTGGTGTTGTCGCGGATAGTGATCCTGAATATGAATATCAGGAATCGTGTAATAAGGCACGTGCGGTTTTACATGCGGCGCAGATAACCCTTAAAAAATACGAATAATTCTTTTTCTATTGCTGTGCCATTAACCCATTTTCAGGAATTGGGTGTTTTATAACACGGCTGGCCGGAACAAGAATTAATCCCTTTCCAGATAGTGTCGGTATCCATTCTTTAAGTGCAGCAATAGTTTCCTTATGTGGATGCCCAATTGCAATGGCATAGCCCTTTTTGCGTGCTATATTTTCTGTTTTCTTCAATGCATTTTTGATGAACTCTGCATTGATTTCATGGTCAAGGAAGACATCACGCTCTGCATATGGGATACCCATGTTCTTGGCAGTTTCTGCCGCGACAGAGCTCCCAACTGTTTTTGAGTCGATAAAGAAAACATCCTTATCCTGAATATAAGACATGAAACGATTCATTGCATTTTGATCTTGAGTTAACCGACTTCCCATATGGTTGTTCACACCGACAAAGTTATCCATTTGTGCGAAAGACCATGTTAGTGTTTTGTCAAACTCATCGACATTTTGTGCCTTACGAAGCATCGTAGATCCATCATCTAGAGAGCTGTTCATTGGCTCCATCGGCATATGCAGCATAATTTCATGGCCGTTATCTTTTGCTCTTTGTGTGCGGTCTTTTAAATTCTTTCCGGTCGGTAGGTACGATAATGTTAATGGACCGGATAGAACTTCTACTTGCTTACTACGGAGTGATTGGCCCATATCATCAATAATAATCACCACCATGCCTGTGCCATTAGGTTCCTGATACTTAGGTGATAAGGTTGGTGTGGCCTGTATTTCTTTTGTTGTATCTATTGCGGCGTTTTCATGCAAACTGATTGAGGATTCAACGGCCTGTGATGGTATTTGTAAATCCGAAATGATATCTTCGACTTTACGATCGAACGGGTTTATTTGATCTGGAATTGCGGGATCGGGGATTGTTGTATCATGCGCCCCTTCTCTGTAATCTCCCTCAATACCTGCAGCCGGTTCAATCCGCGCAAGTTCAAGTTCTTTTTGTTCTAGAATAAGTTCGTCAATGCTTGCAACGTGTGTTGTGTCCCCTGTTGCATCGATAAGCGGCTTTTTATCCAGAGGCATACGTGGGGGCTTGGGGAAATGTGGTGCTCTGGCTGTCTTTTCCACCGGAACGACACCATCATCCATATATTGCCTGTGGCGTTGCTTTAAGGCCGATATTTCAATGTCATTAGATTTACCGGAGAAAAACCCATTCTCTGTAAAGGTGGCAATTGTATTTTTATCACCATTCAGAATAAAGATTTCTGTTGCAACGATGGCTACGCCACCGATCCAGATGCATAACATGGTTGTGATAAAGTATGTTTTAAACGAACGTTTTTTCATTATGGTAAATTATAGGAAAAGATATCTGATTACAAATTAAATTTCGAATTCTTTGCAGGCTTGCATTTTTCTGCGCAGCCCTTCATAACAAATCCATGATTACATTAATAGATAATTATGACAGCTTTACTTACAATCTTGTGCAATATCTTGGTGACTTGGATGTGCCTGTTCGCGTTTATCGGAATGATGAGAAAACCGCACAGGACGTTATAGATGAAAAACCGTCAGGGATATTACTATCCCCCGGGCCAAGCGATCCTGATCGTGCGGGGATATGCCTTGATACAATTGCCTTGGCCGCGCAGAACGCAATGCCTTTATTTGGGGTGTGTCTTGGGCATCAATCCATTGCGCAGGCATTCGGTGGTAAGGTCATTCGCGCGCCTGAGCCGTTACATGGTAAGACATCAATGATCCGCCATGAGGGAAAAACCATATTTAAGGGCGTACCTTCTCCCTTTTCTGTAACACGTTATCATTCATTAATAGCACAACGCGAAAGTCTACCTGAGTGTCTTGAGATTACGGCAGAGACGGATGACGGTATTATTATGGGGTTATCGCATAAGACTCTTCCTATCCATGGTGTTCAATTCCATCCGGAGAGTATTGCGACGGATCACGGGCATGACCTTCTTCGAAACTTTGTGGAGCTTGTACGGTGACGATGAATCCAACTGAGATATTACAGATTATTCAGACGAAAAACCCTCTGTCCGAGGCGCAGATGATAGAGGCCATGTCTTCTATTATGGAGGGTGGATGGAGTAATGAGCAAATAGCCGCCCTTCTCATGGGGATATCTGTGCGTGGGGAAAGCGTTGAGGAAATTACAGGTGCGGCGAAGGTCATGCGGGAAAAAGCATTACCTATCAATGCCCCTGATGGTGCGGTGGATTGTTGTGGTACTGGAGGTGATAAATCCGGAACATACAACATATCAACGGCGGTTGCGATTGTTGCTGCGGCATGTGGTGTTCCTGTGGCGAAACATGGTAATCGTTCTGCGAGTTCTAAATCTGGAGCGGCGGATGTTCTTGAGGCACTTGGTGTTAATCTGGATGTATCGCAGGAACGATTGGAAGACGCATTAAGGCAATTTAATTTTGCCTTTCTTATGGCCCCGCGCCACCATGCGGCGATGAAGTACGTTGTGCCTGTACGTAAGGCATTGGGTGTTCGTACGATGTTCAATGTTCTTGGGCCTCTTGCAAATCCCGCCGGAACACAATTCCAGCTTTTAGGCGTGTTTGATCGTGCGCTTCTTATCCCCATATGTGAGGTGTTAAAGGCATTGGGGACAAAACGTGCGTGGGTCGTGCATGGTTCGGATGGGTTAGATGAGATAACCACAACCGGAGAAACATATATTGCAAAGCTTGAAGATGGTGTTATTACGCAAGATGTTCTAACACCAGAAGATTTTGGTATATCAAAATCACAACCGGATGACTTGGTTGGAGGCATACCAGAGGAGAATGCTGCGGCTTTATATGATGTTTTGAATGGAAAAGACGGGGCGTATGCCGATATCGTTGTTGCCAATACGGCTGCGGTTTTATGTATTGTGCAGAAGGCCTCTAACTTGAAAGATGCCTCGCAAATGGCTCGGGATGTTTTGAAGAATGGAAAGGCTTTAGACTTGCTAGAACAGTATAAAGCATTCATAAAAGACGAGACAGTTTAAGAGGGATAGATAAAAATGGATACGTTATCCGAGATTTGCGATCTGAAAAAGCATCACATTGATCATAAAAAGATTTTTAACTCCCTTGATGATCTTAAGTATAAGAGCGATTCAAGCCCCCTTCCCTCTGGTTTTTTAAGTGCCTTGGAACGTTCCAAGGGGCCATCTGTTATCGCAGAAGTGAAGAAAGCCTCTCCTAGTAAGGGAGTAATTCGTGAAGATTTTGACCCGGTTCAAATTGCGAAGACCTATCAGGAGCACGGGGCAACATGTTTATCTGTTTTGACGGATGAACCGTATTTTCAAGGGCATGATGATTTTCTGATTTCGATTAAAAAGCATGTAGATATGCCTGTTTTGCGCAAGGATTTTATGATCGATCCTTATCAGATTTATGAATCAAGGGCGCTGGGTGCGGATTGTGTTCTGCTTATTATGGCAGCCTTGAGTGATAATCTGGCATGGGAATTATATGATATTGCCGTTGAACTTCGCATGGATGTCTTGGTTGAGGTGCATAACCTTGATGAGCTTGAGCGTGCATTGCGCTTTAACCCGATGATGATCGGTGTGAATAATCGAAATTTAAAGACATTGGATGTGGATATACAAACATCGAACGATTTATTACTGCATATTCCATCATCAATTCATAAAGTATCGGAAAGTGGGATATCATCTCCTCGAACAGTTTCTACACTTTATCAGGCTGGTTATAAAAGCTTCTTAGTTGGGGAAAGCCTGATGAGAGAAGATGATATCGGATTGGCTTTGGATAATCTTCTTGGGAAATAGCCCTCTCATCGTATCTATAAAACGGTTGACACAAATCGTGAACTAAAGTAGAACAAAAAGGGTATATTTGCGTTTTTTTTATATTATTTAACTTCTATTGATTTAAGGGCCGGAGATGCTGACCAAAAAGCAAAGAGATTTGTTATTATTTATTTATGAAAAAATGTCTCAAGATGATATTCCTCCATCTTTCGAAGAAATGAAAGAAGCTCTTGGGCTGAAATCCAAATCAGGAATTCATCGCCTTATTTCTGCATTGGTTGAGCGTGGATATATCCAACGACTTCCTCATCGTGCGCGCGCTCTCGAAATCAAAAAGCTACCTGAGGGGTTTAAGCCAAAAGATACGGATTTAAGCATGGCCGCGCAGACCTCGCGTGAAATTGCCACAACACATGATTTGGCTGCTAATTATGTCACGATGGATGAGGTGCCGTTATATGGACGAATTGCTGCCGGTACACCCATTGAAGCTGTTCGAGATGAGGGCGAGAGTATTTCCCTCCCTCAAGGAATGATTGGTTTGGGAGAACACTATGCCTTGACTGTAGATGGTGACTCCATGATAAATGCCGGTATTCACGATGGTGATACCGTGATTATAAGGCGCTGTGATGCGGTGGAAGATGGGGCAATTGCTGTTGCCTTGGTTGATGATCTTGAAGTTACCTTAAAACGTATTTACCGCAAAGATGGACAAGTAATTTTAGAACCTGAAAATGATTTATATGAGGCGCGTTCTTTTGTACCTGAACGCGTTAAAGTTCAGGGCGTTCTTGTTAGTTTGATGCGTACCTATCATTAAAGAGCTTCTATTCCGGCCATTCTGGCGACCATGGACGTGCATTATGTGCTTGTTTAACTGTCTGCATAAAAGCGCCTTGTGGGGTAATATAAATGGCATGTGCGCCATTTTTCCATGTTTCGAATTTCCCAATTTGAATGTTTGCCTGACAGGGGTGTTCTTTAAGATCATGTTTAACGGGCTCTACCGAAATAATAATATCAGCCCATTTGCATTCTGCTTTTTGAATATAAGCATTGCGTATAAATGAGATCTTTTGATCTGAAATGGTGAAGCGGCATCCCTGCTCTCCGCATTGGTAATCTGCGCTGTCATTATTTTTATTGTGATCTTTGCCTTTATACTCCATCGCCTGAGCTTGACCAGGGGGGATACCGTAATATTTTTCCCAATTTTCCAAAATGAAACGTTCATTGCGTTTACCGGATACATATAGAGTATTGTTATCTGAATGCCGGAATAAAAATAATTTATGTGCTGGGCTGATAAGAATATCCGGTTTGACTTGTGTGTATGTTAAACAGATCGATAATGCCATAATCGGTAAGAGATATAGTTTTCCTGCCCCCTTCCAAATCATCATAAACAGGCATGCGCACGTAAACAGTATAAAAGGTGTAAAGTCCCAAGATGGCGTTCGAACAATGGCACCGGGCATTGCGGCGGCCCAATATGCAATCTCACGCATGGCATCAATCCCCTGCCCCATGATATAAAACGGGATATAGTCAAGAGAAAGGGGCATCAAGCATAACCCAATTAAAGCAAATGGCATGATCAAAAAGCCAAAAAGCGGTACGGCAACCAGATTTGCCGCTGACCCCAGAACTGATATCTTTCCGAAATGATATGCAGAAAATGGCGCTGTTGCGACACTTGCAATAATTGTTGTGATGCATACACCTAAAAAATATAGGGCTATTTTATGATGCCAACCTGAGTTTCTGTAAGTTCTGATCCAAAACGCCCGCGTAACGTCATAGAAATAGACCAAACAAGTGACAGCAGCAAATGACATGTGAAAGCTTGCCGATAGAAGGCTTTCCGGGGCAATAATTAAGATAATACAGGCAGAAAATGATATCAGCCGTAAAGAAAATGGAGAGCGGTCAAGTATGATGGCAAGGAACATAATACTGCTCATCAAGACTGCGCGTTGTGTGGGAACGGTTGCACCTGCGAGTATCATGTAGAAAACAGCCCCGAATAATGCAAAAACAGCTGCAATTTTTTTGATTGGATATTTTAAGGCAAACCTTGGAATGGTGGCCATGCTCAAGCGTAAAAGAAAGAACAGTGTTCCGGCAACCAATCCGATATGTAATCCCGAGATTGCGAGCATATGGGCAAGTCCTGCATCACGTACGGCCTGTTTGTCATCATCGGATAGTGCGTGTTTGTGCCCCACAATCAGGGCAATGGCAATGGCGCTTTGTTCTTTTGGTAAGATAGACGTTATTCTGGAGGCAATGCTATGACGTAGGGTATTGATGTTTATAAATAATGTGGGCGGTTCTTTTAAAATGACCGGTGATTTATAGATAAATCCGACAGCCCCGATTTGTTGAAAATAAAGATGTCGTCTAAAATCAAAACCACCGGGGGTGAATGGCGGGCTGGGTGGTTTTAAAGATGCCAGTACAGAGATCCGTTGACCAATTGCAATACTCTTATCATCTCGTAATCGCAACCTGACCTTATACGGGGTGTCTTCGGGAGATAGGTTCTCTATATCAAGGTTATATAGGATAATACGACCGCCAGTGCCTTGTTCCAGAGGCTCAATGGATAAGATATCCCCTTCTATATCGGTGTAGTTAATTGCTTTTTTTATAATCGGGGCATTTGTGTATTCGGTTTTGACTTTGGCGAGGCTAAAACCACAAATAACAAGAAAAATTCCGAATGATATGTGTGTAAGAATTCTGTTGTGAAGTGATTGTATAAAGATATGAGATGTCAAAGAACAGATCAAAAGAAAGAGTGGAATACTTATAGGTGGCTCAGACGGTAGAGAAAAATACCCCCCTATTCCACACGCCAGAAATACAGGGATCCATAAAAACCTATTATCTTTTTGCTGATTTGCGTGCTGAAGGAACCATGCTGCAAGATACTGAATAAAAAAATTATTCATCTTCTCTATGCGTCTTGCTATTTGCATGTTAAATACGTGCCTGAGTAAATTTTCAATAAAAGGTGCCTTAAACGCATGACTGTTGTAACACGTTTTCCTCCTTCTCCCACAGGTTTTATGCATGTTGGTAATGCACGTACTGCGTTATTTAACTGGTTATATGCGCGCGCAAATAACGGAAAGTTCGTTGTACGTATTGAGGATACAGATCGTAAGCGCCATTCAGAAGAAGCTGTTGCAGCCATTATGGATGGGCTGGAATGGCTAGGACTGAATTACGATGGTGAAGTTGTTTCGCAATTCTCACGCCTTGATCGCCATACGGAGGTTGCGAAGGCTCTGATTGATAAGGGACTGGCGTACTACTGTTACTGCACACCTGAAGAGTTAAGCGAAATGCGTGAACAGGCGCGTGAAGAAGGCAAAAAAACATTTTATGACCGTAGATGGCGTGATGCGGATTCGACATCGGCACCTCAAGACGTGTTACCTGTTGTACGAATAAAAGCCCCAATTGACGGTCAGACAACGATACAAGATAAAGTCCAAGGAGAAGTCACCGTCTCAAATGATCAGTTGGATGATTTTATTATCCTTCGTTCCGATGGTACACCGACTTATATGCTGTCTGTTGTTGTTGATGATTATGATATGGGCATCACACATGTGTTGCGTGGTGATGATCACCTAAACAATACGTTTCGACAGAAAATTATATTTGATGCAATGGGTTGGGACGTACCATCATTCGCACACTTGCCATTAATTCATGGCCCTGACGGTGGTAAGTTTTCAAAACGCCATGGTGCACAAAGTGTCCAAGAATATAGAGAGATGGGGTACTTACCTGAGGCGATGGTCAATTATCTGTTACGTCTTGGGTGGAGCCACGGTGATGATGAGGTTATTCCGCGTGATAAAGCCGTTGAATGGTTTAACATTGAGAATATAGGGAAAGCACCAGCAAAGTTTGACTTCGCAAAGCTGGAAAGCCTTAATGCACACTATATCAATGAGGCGGAGATCGACTATCTTTTGGAACAGGCAGCCCCATTCTATAAAGAACGCCATGATATTGTCTTGGATGATATATCAAGGAAACGGATATCAGATGGTATTGATGAATTAAAGTCGCGTGCTAAGACTTTAATACAATTCGTTGATGATTCTGCTTTTTATGCGAAATCATTACCATTATCTTTTGATGAAAAGGCACAGAACCAGATTAATGGTGCACAAGATGTGCTTTCTGCGTTGCTTGGGAAATTTGAAAGTGAAGAAAATTTCAGTGGTGATCGTGTTCAAGAAATCTGTAAAGAAGTTGCACAAGAGATGAAAGATGGAAAACTGGGTAAGGTTGCAATGCCATTACGTGGTGCGCTAACCGGAACAACAGTTTCCCCGTCTGTATTTCATGCCGCCGAGATTTTAGGTAAAGACGAGGCATGCGCGCGTATTCGATCTGCACTTAATTCCTAGATATTATTGCAAAGCAGCAGTGCACCTTGCGGTCGATATAAAATTCAATTACACTTGCCATATACGGGATACTCTTCCCGACCAAAATTTTCTTTGGTTCTTATCAATCAAACATTAATATTTGGACGCTATTCTTTTGGGCGTTGTGCTGCGTATTGGCTTTATATCTATTTTTCTTTAGCAAGGGACACTGTTATGTCAGAAAAAACTTTCACTCTTACAAATGATGAAACCGGAGAGAACTATAAGCTTCCCGTTATGGATGGTACGGAAGGCCCGCCTGTACTCGATGTGCGTAAGCTTTATGCGCAAACTGGACATTTTACGTTTGATCCGAGCTTTACCTCGACCGGAAGCTGTACGTCACGTCTGACGTTCATTGATGGTGAGAAAGGTATTTTGATGCATCGTGGTTATAAAATTGCGGATTTAGCAGAGAAAAGTAGCTTTATGGAAGTTGCCCACCTGTTGCTATATGGTGATCTGCCAAATGTAGAGCAAAAGAAGCAGTTTGAGCATGACATTACCTATCATACGATGGTTGACGAACAGGTTAACTTCTTTTTCCGCGGGTTTAGACGTGATGCGCACCCAATGGCGATTATGTGTGGTGTGATTGGCGCGTTATCGGCATTCTATCATGATTCCTTAGATATTCATGACCCTGAACAACGTGAAATCTCGGCTCAGCGCTTGATTGCGAAGGTGGCAACATTGGCCGCAATGACACATAAATACTCAATCGGTCAGCCATTCATGTATCCGCGTAATGACTTGTCATTTTCTGAGAACTTTTTGTATATGTGTTTTGCTGTTCCGGCAGAACCTTATAAAGTGAATCCTGTTCTATCGCGTGCAATGGATAAGATTTTTATTCTGCATGCAGATCATGAGCAAAATGCATCAACGTCAACCGTACGTTTGGCTGGGTCATCTCAAGCCAACCCATTCGCATGTGTTGCGGCGGGTATTGCGTCTTTATGGGGGGCAAGCCATGGAGGTGCAAATCAAGCCGTTCTTGAAATGCTGGATCAAATTGGTTCTGTTGACAGAATTCCTGAGTTTCTTGAAAGGGCAAAAGATAAAGATGACCCATTCCGTTTGATGGGATTTGGTCACAGAGTGTATAAAAACTTTGATCCACGCGCAAACGTTCTGAAAAGTTCATGTGATGAAGTTCTGGAAGACCTTGGAATTAATGACCCACGTTTAAAACTAGCAATGGAGTTGGAGCGTATAGCACTTGAAGATGATTACTTCGTTCAGCGCAAGCTTTTCCCGAATGTTGATTTCTATTCAGGTATTATTTTAAAGGCCATGGGCTTTCCGACCAGTATGTTTACTGTACTTTTTGCTGTGGCACGTACGGTTGGCTGGATTTCACAGTGGAAGGAAATGATTGAGGAACCATCCTTGCGCATTGGACGTCCAAGGCAGTTATATACAGGGCCAAGTGAGCGTCCATACGTTGATCTGGATGATCGGTAATTCGTAAAATAATGTGTTGTAAGAAAGGGGTGCTGTTTAGTACCCCTTTATTTTTTAGCTGTTAATCGTATTCGTAATGAACTCTGCTGCCTTTTGCGATGGAGACATACTGCTGTCACCTCCTAGGATCTCATGCAGCGGTTCAAACGATTCCACCTGTTCTCGGTGTTTAGCTTCATCTTGTAACAAATCAAGAAGATGTTGTGCAATGATTTCTTCCTTACATTTATCTTGCAAACATTCCGGTACAATTTCTTTATCCAATAGAATATTGGCAAGGTGCGCATGTTTTGTTTTCACTAAAAAACGTAAGATTAATGCACTGACCGGATTGAGTTTATACGCAATTACATGTGGAATGCCGGCATATGATAGTTCAAGAGCAACAGTGCCTGAAACGGCAATTGCTACATCACAGGCTTTAAAAGCCTCCCATTTGACGGTTGGGTTGGCACTGACATATACGGGGAAGTCAAAATCAGCTAGAATTTTTTGAATTTCATATTCCAGATGAGGCAGTGTTGGTGCGATGATATGGACGTTATCTTCCATTTCTTCAACCAGACGCGCGGCTTCTTTTAAGGTTGAGCTGAGGTTTTTAAACTCCATTTCACGGCTTCCGAAAAAGAGGCCAACCGTTTTTGCATCAGAGGGAATGTTATTCTCTTTTCTAAACGATTCCGGATCGGCATTTCTTGCATCACTCGTTATCAATGGGTGGCCGACATGTGCGGCCTTTAGGTCATGTTTGGTGAAATACTCAACCTCCATTGGGAACAGACACATAATACCATCCAAAAATTGTGCAATTTTTTCGGCGCGTTTAGGTCGCCATGCCCATACACTTGGCGCGACGTAATGAATGATTTTCCCTGTATAAATACCCCGTTTTTTAAGCTTCTTCGCAGTAATGAAATTAAAATCCGGGAAGTCTACCGTGATAACAGCATCAGGTTGTTGTTTTTCTATCTCTTCAATAATTGCGCGATTGATCCGTAGAAGACGGGGGATTTTTGGTAAAATTTCCCATATACCCATAACAGATATTTGGTCCATTGGGAGAAGCTCATCAAACCCGACATCTTGCATGCGTGGGCCACCAACTCCAACACATTCAAGATCATCTCCATGAGTTTCTTTTAAGGATTCGATTAACGGAGCGGCTAATGCATCGCCGGAATCTTCCCCAATAATAAAAAAGAGCTTCATATTATACCTCAATGTTTCTGATTACCTGATGGAATCTCCACACCAGCAATAAATATTTTATATTTATCTGCGTATTCTGCAATGCTTTGTGGATCAATTATCAAAACTTTTTCTGCTTGTAAAATAATACCGGTAAGACCAGCCTTATGCGCATTAATAACAGTCTCAACCCCAATTGTTGGTAAATCAAGATCTTGATCTTGTTGCGGTTTACAAGTTTTAACCAATATACCGTTATGCCCTTTTCGCAATAAGGGTGAACATCGATCGATCAGTGTATCGGTGCCTTCTATGGCTTCTACGCCAATGACCATACCATTTTGAACGATAACAGATTGTCCAATATCCAAGGCTCCGATGGCTTGAGATGTGTTAATGCCCAAATTCACAGTTTCTTGATCATCTTCAGGTATCTGGTATTTTCCAATCGCGCCTTTTTGCATAAGAAGCTTATCACAGAATTTATGAATACCATGAAGCTCAAAACCTTCATTTTGTAATTCTGCCTTGATGGCACTTAACAGGCTATTATCGCCCATCGCTTTTAGGCCAATACGAGATAAAATCTGTATCCCTTTAAAATCTGGGCGTATCTCGTTCCATGCGGGGCGTGTAATGCCACCAATTAGAACAAGATCAGAGACTTGGTTATCTTTAAAGAATTCAATGATCTTACCAGCGCAGCCTAAGCTAACCCACATATGATGAGGGGTTTTGTGCATCAGGCTTTCGGGGGTTTGACCATGAAACCCGATAATGAACGGTTCAATGCCGTCTCTTTTGCAAATAGATACCAAATAGGCAGGTAAGCTTCCCCTACCTGCGATGATACCAAGTCGTTTTATGGATTTTATTTCTTGCGTGGCTGACATAACGGGAATTTTGTTTTTGCGCGGGCAAAGTCGATAACAGACATGATAAGTTGATCATCGGAACAGTCATTTGCGACCATCTCAATACGTTGATCCATTGTGCCTTCGTCACCAAAGAGTTGATTAAATGCGCGCTGAAGTGCACGGATCTGACTTTTATCAAATCCCCTGCGTTCAAGGCCGATTAGATTCAGACCAGCTAGAGAGGCGCGCTCTCCTTTTACACGGCCATAAGGGATAATGTCGTTCTCTACACCGGACATACCACCCACAACGGCATGTTCACCAATGCGTACAAACTGATGTACTGCTGATAAACCACCAAGTATGGCATAATTTCCAACGATAACGTGACCGGCTAATGTCGCATTATTTGCCAAAATAACGTTATTTCCAACAACACAGTCATGTGCGACATGTGATGCCATCATAAAGAGGCAGTTATCGCCCACAACAGTTTTCATTTCTCCGTGCTGTGTTCCGGGGTTCATCGTAACGTGTTCGCGTATTGTATTGTTTTCGCCAATGATGAGTTCTGAATCCTCTCCACCAAATTTGAGGTCCTGCGGTGGTGTTCCAAGAGATGCAAAAGGATAAATTTTGGTTTTGGCACCAATGGATGTTTTACCCTCTATATGAACGTGAGAGACAAGGGTTACATTCTCATGTAACGTAACTTTAGCGCCAATAGTACAATATGGTCCAATAGTAACGGTATCGGAAATTGTGGCCCCTGGTTCAATAATTGCTGTGGGATGAATATTCTGTGGCATCAGAGTTTTGTCCTTTTATTAGACTATGCTTATGATAACGTGCGCATGTACGCGGAACAAGTCACGCTTTATTACGAATTATTACGGAAGGTATAAGATCTGTACGTGGCTGTTACTGGCTGTCTGTATCTGTGATCATCGCGCTGAACGTTGCTTCTGCACATACTTTTCCATCGACTTTGGCCACACCCTTAAATTTCCATACAGGGCCACGTGATTGAATTTTATCAACATGGATGTGAAGACTATCCCCCGGTGTGACAGGCCGGCGAAATCTGGCATTATCAATTGTCATGAAATAGACAACTTTACCTTCTGCCTCTTCTCCAAGGAAATCTACAACGACAAGAGCTGCTGTTTGTGCCATAGCCTCAACGATTAGAACGCCGGGCATAACCGGGTATCCGGGAAAATGTCCCATAAAGTGTGGTTCATTCATCGTTACGTTTTTAAGGCTGACAGCCCCCTCTCCCGGGGACAATTTAAGAAGGCGATCGACAAGCAATATAGGATAGCGATGAGGAATCATCTGCATGATCTGATTAATATCGATATTGGCGGTATTATCTTTTTCTTCGCTGCTCATATCTTTAAACTCTGGTTTAGTTGGTTATACATACTGTAAATTATATGGTGCAGTTAAGCGCTTTTCTTCTTTTTAATCAAGCGATTTAACGTCGCAACTTGCCTGAAAAATTGCGTTTTAGGGACACCGGGGGTGCCCATATATTCTGTCATGGGCGGCAGATCATGCATGATACCGCTTTGTGCACCAATACGTACTGCTGTTCCTATCTTTAGGTGCCCTGCTATACCGGCTTGACCACCAATCGCAACAAAATCACCAATTTGAGTAGAACCTGATATACCAACATGAGCAACAATAATACAACCACGCCCGATTTGAACGTTGTGCCCGATTTGAACCAGATTATCTATCCATGTGCCTGTACCAATAATCGTATCAGGACCTGCACCGCGATCAATTGTTGTATTTGCACCGATTTCAACATGGTCTTCGATAATAACACGACCAAGTTGTGGAACTTTAACGTGGCCAGCCGGGTCTATCGCAAATCCAAACCCGTCTTGCCCAATACGTGCACCCGGATAAAGCCTTACATGATCGTGAAGGATTGCATGAGAAATACTGGCATTTGCCCCGATGTGGCAATGCGCCCCAAGTTTTACGGAATCTGCGACTGTTGCATTAGCTTCAATCCAAACATTATCACCAATTTCAACATTGTGCCCGATATAAACATTGGCGCCGATATAGGCATTGGCGCCGATTGATGCGCTATCTTCAATAACTGATGTACTGTGTGTCTGTGTTTGTGGCTTTTTAGTTGGGTAAAATGTCTGTGCGGCAAGTGCATACGCCTTATAAGGCGACTTTGTGATAAGGCATATAACATCGTCAGGAGCGTGTTTTATCATTTCCGGCGAAACAAAGCATGCTCCAGCACGTGTTTGTGTAAAGTCGTTCTTATATTTTATATTATCTAAAAAACTTAGATGGTTATTTTGCGCATCTTTTAGAGCACAAACATCATCCAAAATAATATCCGCCGCCTTATCAGATTCAGGGCATTCAATTTTAACTTTATCTTTTAGTGTTTCCAACATTTCGGAAACAGAAAAGCTTTTGCTTTTTAAAAAGAAATCAGGATCTGCCATATGATCCTCTATAGGTTGAGTTTCGGTAGTTTTTTATTAATCCGGGTAACAACTTTCTTTGTAATGTCCAAAGACATGTTACCAACGATGATATTCTGTCGCGTTATAACCAAATCTATCCCATCTTCATCTGCAATTTCTTGGCTGGCCTCGTAAATAACGCGGGTAAGCTTATTCATTGCCTCATTATACGCTTTATCTAATGAAGCTTTGTTAGCCTGTATTTTCTTGCGTGCATCAATACGGCGCTTTTCAAATTCCTGAGCTTTTTTGATTAGCTCTTCTTTGCTAAGTTCATTCCTTTTGGCTTCGATTGCTTTTTGCTCATTTCTAAGCTTGTCTTCTTCTTTTTTAACTTCAGAAAGGAATGCTTCTCGTTTTTTATCGACCTGCTTTTGGATCGACTTCGAAGCTTTTGCTTCTGATAGCACACGCTCAACATCCACAACGGCGATATTAATTTGTGCCATTGCTGCCGTATTATGTCCAAAAGTACATACCAGTGTAAATAGTATGAACAGAATGCTCTGCATTGCATGACGTGTCATGTGCTACCCCTTATTTTATTCAAGTGTTATTTGTATTAGAAGCGCGTTCCAAAATCAAACCTGAATTTCTCTTCTTCATCGAAATCTTCTTTCAGATATGGAAGAGCGACATCAAGTCGGATCGGACCGAAAGGTGAACGCCATGAGACACCAACCCCGCCTGATGCACGTAGAGACGCTTCATCAAGGATATCTGAACCTGTTTCATCTATATCCCAAATCGTTCCAATATCATTGAAGGCGTGCCCTTTTATGCCCAGCTCCTTTGGTAATCCAAGTGGGAAAGATACTTCGACACTACCGCGGTAGAAGTAATTCCCACCCAATGCATCATCGGTATCACTATCACGTGGTCCGACACCGGAACGTTCGAATCCGCGTAAAGTGGAACCACCAAGGAAGAAACGCTCATTAATTTCAACATCAGCATCCCCATAAGCCTGGATAGCGCCTGTTTCACCGATAACGTTCAGGATCACCTGATCATAAACAGGACGATAATATGACGCCCCGGTTTTTGCAGAAACATATTTAGAATCTCCACCAAGACCGGAAAGCTCTGTATCGAACCAGTACGTCCACCCATTTGTTGGGAACACGATACTGTCACGTGTGTCATAGACCAGTCGTTGAGAAATAGCAGATGTTGTACGTGTCCCTTCCTGATCACGGATAAAGCGGGAAGCATCACTGTCTATATCTGTGAGTTCATTACGCTCTGCCCTATAGCGTAGTGTTTGACGCCAGTTCTCAGACAAAGGATAACCAATTCTGAAACCACCACCTGTTCTTTGTTGATCGTATGAACTTTCATCCTGAAGATCTCTTGTGATGTGGAATATATCAACGCCTGCGGAAATATCACGATCAAGGAAATATGGTTCGGTGAATGCCAAATTAAACTCACTGCGCTCTCCGGCTATCGTTGTGGAAAGCAATAAATCCTGTCCTTTACCAAGAAGGTTGCGCTCACGAATACGCAGATCGGCAAGTGGTCCATCTGCCGAAGAGAAACCTGCCCCGATAGAGAGTTCACCAGTGGATTTTTCCTGAACATTAATATCAACAACAGTTTTATCTGGTGCAGACCCTTGAGATACTTCGACATCTACAGTTTCAAAGAAATCTAGGTTTCGTACGTTTTGTTCTGATTTTGAAAGCCTTGAACGATTGAACGGGTCGCCTTCAACCAAAAGCATTTCACGACGTAAAACCTTATCAAGGGTACGTATGTTTCCATTTACGTTAACGCGCTCAACAAAGACCCTTGGTGTTTCCTGAATTTCGAAAACAACAGTGATAGTCTGATTTTCACGATCTTTAATAATATCAGGGCGAATATCAACAAAAGCATATTGCAAATCACCGAGTTGATCCGTCATTGCACGTACTGTGTTTTTGATTTCATCGGCATCGTACCAATCACCTTCTTCGAAGGTAATTGAATCTCCCAATACGTCAGCGTCAAAATCTCTGATCGCAGAGCGCAATTCCGTACCGGCAATCTTATAGCGGCGCCCTTCATCCACCGTAAAGGTGATGAAGAAGTTACCCTTATCATTTGATAACTCGGCAACAGAAGATGTAATGTTAAAGTCGGCATATCCTTGAGACAGATAGAAATTGCGTAATAATTCCTGATCGTAGGATAGGCGATCTGAATCATAACGGTCACTATTGCTTATGAAACGGTACCACGCACTTTCTTTTGAGCTAATAATGCTACGAAGTTTTCCGTCATCATATTGTTTGTTTCCGACAAAGCGGATTGACTTGATCTTTGTGATGTCACCTTCCTGAACTTCAAAAACCAAATTTACACGATTTTGATCAAGGCGTATGATTTTTGGTTGGATTGAAACTGAAAAGCGTCCCTGTCTGCGGTAAAGTTGATACAAGCGGTTAACATCAGACTGTACCTTAGTTCGTGTGAAGACTTGACGTTGGCTTAACTGTATTTCCGAGGATAGCTCGGAATCTTCAATTGCATCGTTTCCTTCGAATGTTATCTCGTTGATGACTGGGTTCTCAACAACATTAACAGACATCGTTCCGCCAGATTGCTCAACCCGTACATCTGCAAATAATCCTGTTGCGAATAAGCTTTTCAGTACTTCATCTGTGGATGCGCTATTGACTGTATCACCGACCTTTACATCCATATAAGATGCGACCGTTGATTCTTCAATTCTCTGTGCGCCCGTTATTTCGATTTTGTTGAGGCGCTGCGCCGCATATGCAACCGGCGTCAGGCAAGTCGTGAAAGCAGCAGAAAGAACGACATAATTTTTTACGTGTCTAAGAAATGTCATAGCGAACCTAATTTGTTATAATACAATGAGATACTTGAATTAGTTTTTATATTACGATCTGCCTACTCCTTCAATAAAATAAGGGAGAGTAGATCGTTAATATTTGCAAATATCATGATTCCCATGAGAAATACCAGTCCTATTAGCAAACAAGCGTCTTGTATCCGTGGAGAAATCGGTTTTCCGACAATTGCTTCATATATATAGAAGAGTAAATACCCGCCATCTAATGCAGGAATAGGCAAAATATTTATGATGCCGATCATAAGGGAAAGCATAGCGATAAACATAATGTAATCGTATGTTCCTGCTTTCACGGCTTTGGCGGTTTGTTCGCTCATCCGCCCTATTCCACCGATGACGGGTTGTTCGGTTTTTCCCTTATAGGCAACACTAATAAGTTTATAAGAGCTTTTGATCGTACTTTGAAATGAGGCCATAGCACGTTGAAGGGACACAATAGCCGATGTCTTTATAAAAAATTCGTCTTCCGGATCCATAAAGAATGCTTTATTTTTCTTCTCACTATCAAGGTCGCGTAAATGCTCGTTATGTTCTTGTGGAAATATTGCAATATATTCATCGACTTTAGATTCTCTGAATTTGAATCCTATACGGAGTGGCGTATCGAAGTTCTCTATAATAATGGTGCGCGCTTTTTCCGGTTGTTCTGCTATATCAATATCGTTGATATAGCTTATTTTTGACAGTTTCATTCCGCCAAGGCGTACCATACCTGTTTGACCGTGCTCTTTCTCTACCCCTTTCTTACTGGTATAGGTGAGAATACGCGCGGTAAATGATTTCTCTATTCTTTTTCCGTTACGTAAGATTGTGTATGTATGCGGTTGAGGTGGTGTTTCATGTAATGTGTGATCATAAACGTCAGATAGGCGTTGTATTGGGGTGCCATCCATCTCAAGAATGATGTCCCCTATTTCTATCCCGGCTTCATGTGCAGCTGTTCCTACCGAAAGTGCATTGATAATCGGTCTGTGAGATCGCTGTCCATAGACGGTGAAGGTTACTGTCAGGATAAGTAAAAATAAAAAGAAATTAATACATGGCCCGGCCGCGACAATCATGGCCCTTTGCCAGAGTGGCTTTGTACAAAAAGAATATTCCAGTTCAGACTGGGAAAGCGTGCGTGCGCAATTATTATCGTGATCCCATACAATAGGATTATTCGGATCAACATCACCAAATAGCTTAACAAAGCCACCAATGGGAAATGCGCAAATCGACCATCGGGTTGTCATGGGCTTTTTACCACCAAAGCCCCATATCTCTTTTCCAAAACCAAAACTGAATTGTTCAACAAAGACACCGCATAAGCGCGCCGCAATATAATGTCCGAATTCATGGATAATAATGACAATGGCCAATGTCGCAATCAGCATAAAGCCGAATAAAAAGAGATCTTCGGCAATACCGTGTAGTAATGAAGAGAGCGAGCTATCCAATAGGTTTATTTATCCTCTTCTTTAATATTAAGAGTGTGCATTGATGATCTGATATACGTCATTTAGATTTGCAAATGCCATAATACCAATCAAGAATACAAAACCTGCGCGGAATGCATATTCCTGCACAATTTCGGGAACAGGACGTCCGATAATAGACTCAATTGCATAAAATGTTAAATGTCCGCCATCAAGCATCGGAATTGGCAGCAGGTTAATTAAGCCCAAGTTAATAGACAGTAAAGCCGCCAATAATATTAAGGGAATAACACCTTGTTGTGCGACCTCACCTGCAATGGCACCAATACGCACGATACCACCTAATTCTGTTGCACTACGCGTCCCTGTTACCATTTGTCCAAGAGCCTCGAGGGTGCTTCTCGTCATAACATAGGATTCTCTTATTGCGCTTTGGACGGCTGTCATTGCCGTGTGCTCAATAAAGGCTCTGGATGGGATGTTTGATAGATAGAGGGCCTCTGCCTCAATTGTTTCTGCTTGGCCTAATTGTGTGTTCATCTTTGATGTCGGATGAATGGTGATTCTATGCGCGTTTTCTCCGAACATTATGGTGATTTCGAATGTTGTGTCCAAACGGTTATTGATTTCTTTTAACACATCTTGAGAGTTATCATATTCGACGTCACCGATTGCAGAAATACCACTTACCAAGATCCCTTCATCTGCGCTGTAAAGCCCAAGAATACCAATTGAGCTTTTAAAACCAAGGCGACTGGTAATCGTTTTGCGTTCAGGTTTTGCGTATATGTCAACCAACTCGTCACCACGGCGAACCACGAAATGTTGTTCTTGATCCAATGCGACCATCATTTCACGGCTGATATCACCGAAACCATCAATGGTTTTACCGTTAATGGATACAATATAGTCATGTGGCTGAAACCCGTTTTCAAAGGCTGCACTTTCGTTAACCACTGCTGCTGCGACGGGGGGCGAAACCGGTTGCCCCCGCCATGCGAATAATCCGGCAAGAATTAAGATAGCAAAAATATAGTTGATTGCAGGCCCTGCGAACACAACGGCGGCGCGCTGCCAAACGGGTTTTGTGAAAAAGGCAACTTCTCTTTCGGCCTCGGTCATTTCACGAATTTTCTCGCCATCTTCAACAGACTCTGAATGCCCCGCACTTGCCGGATCTGTATCTCCGAAAAGTTGTACATAGCCACCAAGCGGAATCATTGAAATTTTCCATCTCGTGCCGGATTTATCGTTGAACCCATAAATTTCTTTTCCGAATCCAATAGAGAATTTTTCAACACGCACACCGCACATACGTGCAATTATGTAATGTCCCCATTCATGAACAAAAACGAGAATAGAGAGAACCAGAACGAATGATCCGCCATAGATCCATATATTCTGTCCAACCATCTGTATAAGTTCTGCAATATTCATTATGTGTGGCTTTCTTTAGCTATTGAAATTCAAGGTTTACGCGCTTGCTTTATTCGTTGAGAGGTACCGGATTGTTTCTATGCGCACAGTGTTATCTAATTTTTCGATATCTTCAATAGTTTTTGGCGGTGTCTGCGGTAATTTAGGGTAGATTACCTCAAGCGCGTATTGAACAGATCTTATAATGTCTGAGAACTTTATATCTCCGTTTAAAAACATATCAACGGCGATTTCATTCGCGGCGTTGAATGCAATGCAGGCAATCTGACCCTTTTCTATACATTGATAAGCATATTTAAGAGCAGGAAAACGATTAAAGTCCGGTGGTGAGAATGTGAGCTCGGATATTTTCTTTATATCCAATTTATCGCCATGGCTATCAATCCGTTTTGGCCAACCAAGAGCATAGGCGATGGGGGTTTTCATGTCACTGGCTCCCATCTGGGAAAGGACAGAACCATCTGTATAAGAGACCATTGAGTGCACAACGGATTGTGGGTGGATAACCACATCAATTTTCTCAGCAGGCATATTGAATAAGTAATGTGCCTCAATAATTTCCAAGGCCTTATTCATCATACTTGCGCTATCAACAGAGATTTTCTTTCCCATTGTCCAATTGGGATGTGCAATTGCCTGTTCCGGTGTGGCGTTATTGATATCCTCTGTCGTCCAATCCAAAAACGGGCCGCCGGATGCGGTGAGAATAATTTTATCAATTGCCTTGATATTATCATTTTCAAAGACTTGAAAGATGGCGTTATGCTCGCTATCAACCGGAAGGATTTTCGCATTATTCTTTTTTGCAAGCTCTGTGATATAACCGCCAGCGGCGACAAGTGGTTCTTTATTCGCGATGGCGATATTTGTTCCCTGCTCTAACCCTTTGACAATGGGGCGCAACCCTGCAAACCCCATGATAGATGCCATGATCAAGTCCAGGGGTTCCTCTGCGGCGCGTTCAATCTCATCTGCCCCGGATAAGACGCGGATATTGCTACCATTCAATAGAGATTTAAGGTCTTCTTCTTTTGTCTTATCGGCAATAATGGCTGTATGTGCGTTTAGCTTTTTCGCCAGAATGGCTAAATCATTAACATTTGTATTGGCTGTTACAGTACATACATCAAATAAATCAGGGTTAGACAAGATCACATGTGCCGTACTTTGTCCGACAGAACCGGTTGCCCCTAATATTGTGATTTTCTTTTTTGTGCTCATGTGTCTACAGAATATAAGATAATAAGGTAATTATGATAAGGAATACAGGCGCGCCTAATAGCATTGAGTCAATTCTATCAAGTAATCCACCATGGCCGGGAATAATGTGCCCGGTATCTTTGACGTTGGCTTGCCTTTTTATAAATGAAACGAGTAAGTCTCCCGCCTGCCCCACAGCCCCGAGAATAATTCCCAGTGCAAAAACGATTGGGTATAAGAAAAACCAAGGCGTTTGATCAAGAAATGTATCTGTGCCCAATAAAGTCACCCATAATAATGCAAAAATAGCAGGTGATATTAAAGCACCGCCAAAACCACTCCATGTTTTATTGGGGCTGACTTGTTCAATTAGCTTAGGCCCGCCGAATGTTTTGCCGACAAAATAAGCTCCAATATCGCTAAACCAGATCATGCCAAGGAATATCAATAATATGTTTAAGGAGTATATCTCTCTTAAAGCCAGAAAGCTGCTATAGGATATTGCCATATAGACAGTGCCAAGAAACATGATTGGAATAAAATATTCCAATCGTTTAGATAAACCAAGCCATTCATAAAGAGAGATTAAAAAGGATATAAAAAGCCATATGGCAAGAAACCATCCGCCATATACAATCGTGAATAAAAAACAAGGTGCAAGAATAACGGCGGAGACGATCCTTTTGACCAATGTTGATGACATGATTAGCCTTCTGATTGCTTTATTGCGCCATAGCGACGATCGCGAGACTGATAATCTTCGAGTGCTTCACTCAAATCGTCTGCATCAAAGTCAGGCCATAATGTTTCTGTGAAAAACATCTCTGTATATGCGCATTGCCATAAAAGGAAGTTACTAATTCTTTGTTCGCCGCTTGTACGAATTAAGAGATCAGGATCCGGGATATCGCGCGTGAATAATCGTTCTGATATCATGTCTTCGATCTTGGTTACACAAGGCACTTTTCCGTTTTTCAGTGCCTCTTCTACGATCTTGTATGTTGCTTGTGCAATGTCATGCTTACCGCCATAGCTGAGTGCGATAATAACATGGATTCCGGTATTGTTTTGCGTGAGTTGCTCTGCATTTTCGATCAATTCAATAATATCGGTGTCAAGACTATCTCTTGCTCCAATAACGCTTAGCTTTGCGTTTTTATTATGAAGCTCTGCTGTCTCAGAACGTAGATAATGCCGTAAAAGCTTCATCAGTTCTTTGATTTCACTTTGTGGTCTGTTCCAGTTTTCAGAGGAAAAGCCGAATAATGTGATGAACTCTATGCCCGCTTTACTGGCATTTTCGACAATCTTACGTGCGCTCTCTGCCCCTTTTTTATGCCCGATGCTACGTGGTAAACCACGCTTTTTTGCCCAACGCCCGTTGCCATCCATGATAACGGCAACATGTTTGGGTATGGTTGGGTGTTTTTTCGAAGAGGTGCGAAACATGATAGGTAAGGCCCTAAACGGTCATAATATCTTTTTCTTTATCAACAAGCATCGTATCAATCGATTTAATACTGTCATCAGTCAGCTTTTGAACTTCATCAGATAAACGTTTTAGATCATCTTCTGTGATTTCACTGCCTTTTTCCATTTTCTTAAGGCTATCCATACCATCACGGCGGACATTGCGAACAGAAATTCTTGCGTTTTCGGCATATTTTCCTGCAACTTTTGTAAGTTCTTGCCTACGTTCTTCATTCAAATCAGGAATTGGAATGCGGATGTTATTCCCTTCCGGCATGGGGTTTAAACCCAGTCCACCATCACGAATAGCCTTTTCCACGGCCTTTACCGCAGAAGCATCCCAAACTTGAACAGAGAGCATACGTGGTTCAGGAACGCTTATTGTACCGACTTGATTAAGGGGCATCTTGCTGCCATATAGATCAACAACAACAGGGTCTAGCAAACTTGCAGAGGCGCGCCCTGTACGAAGTCCGGAAAGCTCTTTTTGTAAGACATCGATTGCGCCATCCATGCGACGTTTCAGATCATTTTTACTATATGACATTATTTGTCCCCTTCACTCTATTCTTGTTTCAATATTTACGTGTTTGTTACGATTGTGAATTTCCCAAGGGATTTTGCGACCTTTGCAAAGCTTCCCTCTTCTAATACAGAAAATACAACAATAGGAATATTATTCTCACGGGCAAGAGATATTGCCGTGGCGTCCATGACCTTTAAATCCTTTGTCAAAACATCGATATAGGATATGCGCTCATAATGCTCTGCGGTTGGATCTTTCTTTGGATCAGCAGAATAAACGCCATCCACTTTTGTGGCCTTCATAATCACATCACAATCCATTTCCGATGCACGAAGGGCTGCGGCTGTATCGGTTGTGAAATATGGGTTACCGGTACCGGCTGCAAAAATAACAACACGGCCTTTGGACATATGACGGACTGCTTTACGTCGGATATAAGGTTCACATATAGAGTCCATACGAATGGCCGACTGTACCCGTGTATAAACATCCATATTTTCAAGAGCATTTTGTAATGCCAAGGCATTCATAACAATGCCAAGCATACCCATATAATCTGCTGTGGTTCGATCCATTCCGTCTGCTGCGCCGGAAACACCGCGGAATATGTTACCTGCACCGACGACGACACATACCTCTATACCAAGGTCAATAACGTCTTTGATATCGTTTGCCACCCGTTTTACTGTGTCTGAGTCGATGCCAAATTCATTCTTCCCCATAAGAACTTCGCCGGACATTTTAAGCATAATACGCTTATAAGGGTGCGTTGAACTTATTGCTTGGGTGTTCTCTTTGGCGGTCATTCCGATGGCCCTACTCTATTTCAGTTCGGATAAATTATCTTGAATATAAAGACAGCCATGCAATGACGCAACACCGAAGGTGTTTTTAGGCCAATATTATCAACGGGCAAAGTTTTTACACTTTGCCCTGAAATAGATAATATATAACTGTCTGAGTTGACGTTATAGAATGAAGTTAACCGTTTGCAACTGCAGCAACTTCTGCGGCGAAATCAGTTTCTTCTTTTTCAATGCCTTCGCCAAGCTGAACACGGGCAAATGCCGTTAATTCAATTGAGGCTCCAGCTTCTTTAGCTGCCGCATCAATCGCTTCTGCAACAGTTTTGTCTGTATCCATGATGAAGGCTTGCTCTGTTAAGCAAATTTCTTCATAGAATTTACGGATACGACCTTCAACCATTTTTTCTGCGATTTCAGCTGGCTTGCCGGATTCCATTGCTTGCTCTTTTAGAACTGTACGTTCACGATCAAGAACTTCAGGGGCTACAGATGATTTATTAAGGAACTGTGGGTTTGCAGCAGCAACATGCATTGCGATTTGCTTACCAAGAGTTTGTAATGTTGCTTCATCGGCTGAAGATTGAAGGGCAACCAAAACACCGATTTTACCTAAACCATCTGTCAAAGCAGAGTGAACATATCCAACAACGTTTCCTTGTTCAACATTTAGACGTGTCATACGACGTAGAGCCATATTTTCGCCAATTGTTGCAATTAGATCCGTCAGTGTTTCAGAAACAGCCTTACCATTCAAATCTGCAGTGGCAAGATCCTCCACTGTATCAACAGTTTTCGCTGCTTCTGCAACCTGCTTTACAAAGCCTTGGAATTCTTCGTTACGTGCAACGAAATCTGTTTCTGCATTAACTTCAACAACCGCGCCAACAGTTCCTTCTGTCACAACAGCAACAAGACCTTCCGCAGCTGTACGCCCTGATTTCTTCGCAGCTTTTGCAAGACCTTTTGTGCGCAACCAGTCAATAGCCTGATCAATGTTACCATCATTCTCAACTAAAGCCTTTTTTGCGTCCATCATGCCAACACCTGTAGATTCGCGCAATTCCTTCACCATTGATGCTGTAATAGCCATATTTTCGTCCTCATTTTAACAATTAAAATTCTATAGATTGTGCAAGAGCACCGGCAATTAAGCCGATGCTGCTTTCTTTTCTGTTGCTGCCGGAGCTTTTTCTTTCTTAGCTTTTGCAGCCTTTTTACTGTCTTCAGGAAGTTTAACTTCAACATCGACAGCTTCGCCAGGATCAACACTTGTTGTTGATAGCTCAGCTTGCAATCCGTCCAGAACAGCGGCAGAAACAAGTTCACAGTAAAGATCAATTGCGCGTAATGCGTCATCATTCCCTGGGATTGGGTAATCAACACCGTCTAAGCTTGAGTTACTGTCAACAATTGCGAAAACAGGAATGCCAAGCTTGTTGGCTTCTTTAATTGCGATATCTTCTTTGTTTGTATCAATGATGAATAGCGCATCAGGCTGTCCACCCATATCCTTGATACCACCAATAGAAAGTTCAAGCTTGTCACGTTCACGTGTCATCATAAGAAGTTCTTTTTTCGTGAAACCGCTTTGGTCACCAGAAAGAATTTTTTGAACTTGGTCATAACGTTTGATTGATGCAGTGATTGTTTTCCAGTTTGTCATCATTCCACCCAACCAGCGGTGATTGACATAGTACTGACCACAGCGCTTTGCGCTTTCTGCGATTGTTTCTTGTGCCTGACGTTTTGTTCCAACAAAAAGAATACGTCCGCCTTTTGAAACGATATTACGAATCTCTGTCAAAGAATTTGCCAGCATTGGCTGTGTTTGTTGAAGGTCAAGAATGTGAACACCGTTACGTACACCAAAGATGTATTGGCGCATTTTGGGGTTCC
This sequence comes from Alphaproteobacteria bacterium, assembly GCA_050633505.1. Lineage (GTDB taxonomy): Bacteria > Pseudomonadota > Alphaproteobacteria > Micavibrionales > Micavibrionaceae > UBA1672. The sequence goes on along the minus strand of JBOEGQ010000004.1, from coordinate 102,007 downwards.
AACGACGTGTGTGATGACCAAAGTGAACGCCAGCCTCTAGTAGTTGACGCATAGTGAATTCAGGTACTGCCATTTTTATATCTCCTTTTCCGGTTATACCTCTGCGAAATCGTGAGTAGCTATTGCTACACCGGATGGGAATTTACTCAGATAAATAAAGTCCCAAATTCCGCATGTGAATTTAAACTGGATGCTTTCTACAGCGAAACACAAGGTTTTGCAAGGAAAAAGTGTTGGGTTTTTCGCCTGAATTATTGAAACGTTTTTGCATAATGTTGTTTGTTTGTGTTTAAATGATTAAGTGTATATTTATGAATGTTTATAAGAGGATATTATCGTGCCCGATGACTTTGAAACTTGGAAAAAACAACAGCAGGCAGAAATGGATGCATTTAAACTACAGCAGCAAGTTGAAATGGATGCATTACGGCAGAATACAGAAATAGAGGATAATAATGTTCCTTCAGAGATTTCCAATGTAGTAGAGGATGATTTAACTGTACCTGATTCCGATGTGCAGATGGGGATGGTCAACATGATTGCTCCAATTGAAAACCCGAGCGAGTTACTTGATCGTGCAGGTACTATTCTTAATAAACCACCGCAAGATATTCCTGATAATGAATTACGTGATCATGTCCATATGGTGGCGGAGGCTGCTGGCTTTGAAGTTGATGAGTTTACGTTAGATGACATCGTGATGTCGTTGAAAGACTCGGAAGAGACACCAATGTATCTACAAGGTGGAAACGCGAAGGCAGATATTCAAACCGGTGGTCCTGAAGGATGGGATGAACCGGATGTACCGATACATGAAGAAACGGTTGAGGTCGCCGTGACGCCTCAAACCACCACGATTATAACGAAAACAACCGAAGAATATGTTATTGAAAACGGGAAAATCCGTGGTGAGCCACAAGAAGATCATAATGCCCGTGTTGAAGGGGTAGCTGATCGTGCGGCGGAACTTATGGGTGGTGAATGGGATCGAGAGCAGGTAATCGAGGCATTGCAGTCTAATTCATTGGATAAAGAAACACGTATACAGCTTGAAGCAGCAGTTAGTCAGGGTATGCAGGAAAATGGTGTTTCTACTATGAAGTACGAATCCCAGTTTTTTAACATGGGAGAGATAAAAGATCAGCTTATCAATAACCGTATGACAGGTGATTTTAAACGTGAGTTGCAGCATTATGAACCGTCTGCAAGTCTTAATGAGGGGCTGGATGGTTTTGAACTCGCCGGTGGTGATGGTTCAATCTTGCAAGGAGATACCATGGCTGTTCAAGAAGAGACTTTATCTGGGAATGAAAATAATCCTTCCAGTCTTAAAATGTAGGTTGTTCGGCTCTGCCTTATAACTCGGAAATGCGCTTAACGCCCTTTTCCGCTCTGATTTGGTTGCGTTCTTTCGCGCCAAGATTCCAATATCCGGGAAGATTGATTTTCGCCATGCGCTCATCTCCGAGATGGACAAACATTGTTATCTTCGACCGACCCTTTCCAGATTGGTCTAAAGCTTCCTTAATTTTTGTTGCAGGTGCAGAAGCCGACAAATGTATGTCTATGGCGTGGATCTTTCCTTCTAACGCTTGCTCAAGTGGTTGAATCTTCGAGGAAAGGAAGCGTAATTGGTCTTCTTTTATTTCTGCCTCTATGGTGAGCAGCAAGGCATTCCCCGCCTCCAAATGTTCCCGCGATGCATTCAATGTCTCGGAAAATATCATCACTTCAAAAATACCTGTAGGATCAGAAAGTTGTAAAAAGGCATATTTACTGCCCTTTTGAGACATCTTCTCCTGTTTTTTTAATAAAACCCCGGCCATTTGATAGCGCGCCGCCATTTTTGTCTGGATGTCTTCTTCGACATGGGAGAATGGCATAATTTTCATGCGTTCAAATTGTGCAAGACGTGTATCAAGCGGATGTGCGGATAGATAAAAACCAACTGCGGAGAATTCCCGTGCAAGTTTTTCTAACGAGTCCCAGTTATTAATATCCGGTAATTCAGGCATGCCAAGGCCGCCTGCATCATCATTTCCGCCAAAGAGACTGACTTGCCCAGAGTTGCGTTCTTCTTGCAGGGTTTGCGCGTATTTAACAATAATTTCCGCGCCACCGCTCATCTGTGCCCTATTGTCATTCAAGGAATCAAAAGTACCAGCGCAGATCAGCTGTTCGAATTGACGCCTGTTCATTGTTTTGGGGTCGAGGCGTGTTGCAAAGTCTTCTAGGCTTTTATAAGCGCCATTTTCCTCGCGCTCTGCGACCATTTTTTCCATGGCATCTTCACCGACGCCCTTTAATGCGGCCAAGGCATAACGCACCGAACCATTCTCAACGATAAAATCTGCCTCTGATTTATTTACATCAGGGGTTAGAACACGAAGCTCCATCTTATCCATATCTTGTTTAAAGACACTCAACTTATCTGTGTTTCCAAGGTCAAGAGACATCGATGCAGCCATGAATTCCACAGGGTAATTGGCCTTAAGCCATGCCGTCCAATAGGCAATAAGGGCATAAGCCGCCGCGTGAGATTTGTTAAATCCATAACCCGCGAATTTTGCGATTTGATCGAAAATTTCAGAAGACTTCTTTTCCGGTACGTTGTGATGTTCTTTCGATCCGTCGACAAACATCTTACGCTGTCGATCCATCTCTTCCATGATTTTTTTACCCATGGCACGGCGAAGTAAATCCGCACCGCCAAGTGTATATCCGGCAAGCTCCTGTGCTGCTTGCATGACCTGCTCCTGATAGATCATGATACCATAAGTCTCTTCCAAGAATGGCTGTAAGACAGGGTGCATGTAATCGGGTTCTTCACGTTCTTCTTTTACGCTAATATATTTGGGAATGTTATCCATTGGTCCCGGACGATAGAGCGATACAAGAGCGATAATATCTTCAAACCTGTTGGGCTTAACCTTTTTCAGCATGTCACGCATACCAGAACTTTCCAGCTGGAATACGCCAACCGTATCACCACGTGACATAAGCTCATATGCTTTTGGATCGTCTAGAGGGATTTCCAGCGCATCAATACGTTCTCCGGTTTGTTCATGAACGATATCCAAACTCTTTTGAACAACGGTCATGGTTTTCAATCCCAAGAAGTCAAATTTAACAAGGCCTGCTTGTTCAACATACTTCATGTTAAATTGGGTAACGGGCATATCCGAGCGTGGATCACGGTATAGCGGAATGAGATCATCTAGGGGTCTGTCACCAATCACAACGCCGGCGGCGTGTGTAGATGCGTGACGATACAGCCCTTCTAGCTGTAGCGCGATATTGATGAGTTTCTGTTGGCTTTCATTTTTATCGCGTTCTGCCCGAAGCTCTGGATCTGCATCGAGTGCCTCTTGTAATGTCATTGGGTTTGCGGGGTTGTTGGGGATCAGCTTTGCAATACTATCGACCTGACCATAAGAAATTTGAAGAACACGTCCGACATCACGTACCACCGCGCGTGCTTGCAATTTACCAAAGGTGATAATTTGCGCGACATGATCATAGCCATAGCGCTCTTGCACATATTTGATAACTTCATCTCGTCTGTCCTGACAAAAGTCAACGTCGAAGTCAGGCATGGACACACGTTCCGGATTTAGGAAACGTTCGAACAGAAGGCCAAGGGCAAGTGGGTCAAGGTCGGTGATTTTCAATGCCCATGCAACGATAGAGCCTGCACCGGACCCCCTGCCCGGTCCGACGGGAATATTATGTTCCTTTGACCATTTAATAAAGTCAGAAACAATGAGGAAGTATCCGGGGAATTCCATTTGGTTAATAATGTTCAGCTCAAAATCCAACCTGTCCCAATATGGCTTTGCCGTTTCTTCTTTTTCCTTATCGCTCATCCCTTCTGTGAATACGAATTTATCAAGCCGCCACTGTAGCCCCTCTTTTGATTGAACGGCGAGTTCTTCAGGCTCCGGGCGTTTACTTTCTGTTTCAAACGGGGGAAGGATCGGTGCAATTGGTTTTAGAAGATAAGAGCATCGTTGTGCGATTGTAACGGTGTTTTGTATGGCTTCGGGGAGATCCTTAAACAGATCAATCATCTCTGAAGGCGCTTTAAAGTAATGTTCGGCTGTAACTGTTCTGCGATCTGCTTCACTGATATAGCGTCCTTCGGCAATACAGAGAAGTGCATCATGTGCCTCATGCGCACCCTTATTCATGAAGTAGCAGTCATTGGTGGCGACAAGTGGGATATTGTGTTTATAGGCGATATCGATCAGTGCGTCTTCCGCGCTGTCCTCTTCGACCCAGTTGTGTCTTTGTAATTCAATGTAAAAGCGATCACCGAAAATTTCTTTCATGCGCAGGGCTTCGGATTCTGCCTTTTCGATTTGCTGATGAAATGCGGCTTGGGCGACTGCCCCTTGCATGCCGCCACTTAACGCGATTAAGCCACCGGCATATTGTTTTAACGTTTCGTGTGAAGCAGAAACAGTACCTGTTTCTGTATCCCCCATATAAGAGGCACTGATGATTTTACACAGGTTCTTGTACCCTGTTTCATTTTGTACAAGAAGAACAATCTGGCTTTCATCATCCATGGTTAGCTGTGAGCCGAGGATTGGTTGCACCCCTGCTTTTGAAGCCTCCAAGGCAAATTCCATTGCCCCAAACATATTATTTGTATCTGTGATGGCAACCGCGGGGATTTTTTGTGCAGCGCAGACCTTCACAAGGTCTTTAACCTTGATCGCTCCTTCCGCCAAAGAATATGCGGAGTGTAAATGCAAATGCACAAATTGTTGGGTCATAGAGGAAATCTAGCAAATAAGTGTCATAAAGATCTATCCCAAAAATCAGTAAGGCAGAATTCTTCCCGATTTTACTTCTAAAATGCGATCCATTTCATTGGCAAGATCCAGATTATGTGTCGCAATTAATGCGCCGATGCCGCGACTGCGTACAAGGTCTAAAAGAAGCTCAAAGACTTCCTCTGCTGTTTCCGGATCGAGATTTCCGGTTGGTTCATCTGCGAATAGCAGCAATGGATCGTTGACTAAGGCACGTGCAATGGCAACGCGCTGTTGCTCTCCACCGGATAGTGTCGCCGGTCTATGGTTTATGCGGTGGCTGAGGCCAAGCTTACCGAGAAGGTCTGCGGCCTTTTCTTCTGCATCTTGTTTTGGCTGTCCTGCAATGATTTGAGGGAGAGCAACATTTTCGATTGCTGAAAACTCAGGCAGAAGGTGATGAAACTGATATACAAAGCCGATATGCTCATTCCGTAATTTTGTACGTGTCCTATCCGATAGCTTTGAAACATCTTGATCCTTCATCATGATTTGCCCGGATGTTGGGGAGTCTAAAAGGCCAAGCATATGTAAAAGTGTTGATTTACCCGAGCCACTTGGCCCGACAAGTGCGGTAATCTCACCTGAATAAAGGCGTAGGTCCACATTATTCAGGACATGTAATTTATTGCCGCCTTGTTTATAAATTTTATTCAGATTACGCACACCAAGCAGGATAAGTCCCTCTTCTACTGCCGACTCTTCTGTTGTTGGCTGTTCTGCCAGAAGCTCTTCATCACCTGTTTCCGGTGGGTAATCATCCTCAATTGTACCAAGGTCATCATCTTCTTCAATATCATCGAAGTCCTGAAGGTCGTCTTCAATCAGATCAAAATCATCTTCTTCTAAAGCGGCCTCGTCAGGCACTGCAGATGGCGCCGCCATGTAATAGCTTTTCTTGTCTGCCTTGGCGTCAGGAAATGCATATTTTTCGAATGTGCTCATTAAGTCTATATCCATCACCTGATTATTCATAGCGTAATGCCTCAACCGGATCTAGCCGTGCGGCACGCCATGCCGGATAGATTGTGGCGCAGATAGAAAGAGAGAACGCCATTAAGATAACACTGGCAACTTCGTTCCAGTCAATTTCTGCAGGAATTTCGGAAAGAAAACGGATCTCTTCATCCCATAAGGATGCCCCGCTTATCCCCTCTAGAAATGTTCTGATGGTCTCAATGTTAAGGGCAAAACTAATACCCAGAACAGAGCCTAATAATGTACCGATAAAGCCGATGCTGGCCCCGGTAAGCATAAAGATGCGCATCATATTACCGCGCGTCGCCCCCATAGTGCGCATGATGGCGATATCATGCCCCTTATCCTTTACCAACATAATCATAGAAGAAATGATGTTAAACGCCGCGACCAGAATAATCATACTCAGGATCAGGAACATGACATTACGTTCAACTTCTAATGCGTTAAAAAAGCTTTTATTCATATCACGCCAATCATAGATACGCGCGCGTCCATTAAGGATCAATTCGACGTTCTTACGGACTTGGTCTAGCTTTTCAGGATCCTTTAAAAAGACTTCAATCGCCCCGACAGAGTTCTTGAATTGAAAGAATTTTTGTGCAGCAGGTAACGGCATAAAAACAAAGCCACTATTATATTCGTACATTTCAACATCGAATATAATACCGATTTCAAAGCTTCTCTGTGTTGGCATCGTGCCAAATGGCGTGCTTTTCAAGACCGGAGACGTCAGTGTTATTTTATCGCCTGTTTTTAAACGCAGCTTTTTCGCAAGCACAGAGCCAATGGCAATTTTATATTCACGAAAATTCTCAATATCGCCTTCTATAATTCCGTTATAAAGGATATCACGGTTTGCAAAGTCGGCTTGCGCAATCCCGCGTACCATCACACCACTGGCGTTGCTGCCGTAAGATAAAAGGGTTTGGCCTTCAATAACCGGGGTAATTGTCCGAACGCCCGGAATCGACAGGATATCCTGACTTAATGTCGGGTAATCATAAAGGGCACCGGCTTGTGAATAGACGTTCATATGACCGCCTAATCCAAGAATACGACTGAACAGTTCTTGTCTAAAACCGTTCATAACGCTCATCACGATAATCAATGTTGCAACGCCAAGCATAATTCCGGCAAAGGAAAACCCCGCGATAACAGAGACAAAACCCTCTGCCTTTTTAGATCGCAAATAGCGCCATGATACACTGCGTTCAAACTTTGAAATCATTGAGGTTAATAAGCCTTTCCGATCAGAACTTTCTTTCCGTCATCTGAAAACGGCATACAACGTGTTGTAAGTGAATGCTCTTTTAAAATGGCATCAAAATCACCATCTTCAATAACAGACGTATCAACACGTACATAGCCAATGTGACCTTCGTCATACTGTGTTTTTATATCGGAAAGTGTTTCAACATCCTTGATATTTGCATCACGGAAATCAGCCGCACGTTGCCATAGTGCATCATGGATGGAATCAAGCGTTGATTGAACAGTTGAAACAAATTCATCAACGCTACAGCTTGTTTTACTGTCACGACCAATATCACGTCGGATATAGGTCAATGTGCCCTGCTCGACTTCTCTTGCCCCAATTTCCACGCGTAACGGCACGCCTTTTTTAACGGCGTCCCACATTTTATCAGGTGTACGAAGTTCCCGGTCATCAACTTTCACCCTTACACCGATAGACTTGAGTTTGTCCTTCAAGTTATCAATATAGGCATTCATTGCGTCTGCATCCTGACCATCACGAATAATCGGAATAACAATAACCTGATGTGGTGCAATACGCGGTGGCATAATCATGCCGTCATCGTCACCATGGGTCATGATCATTCCCCCGATCAGACGGGTTGATATACCCCAGCTTGTTGTATGGGCAAGTTGCTCATCTCCATCACGCCCTTGGAATTTAATGCCAATAGATTTAGAGAAGTTTTGCCCCAGATTATGAGATGTCCCGGCTTGTAAGGCCTTACCATCTTGCATCATGGCCTCGATTGTATACGTGGCAATTGCCCCGGGAAAACGTTCATCGGCAGTTTTCTCACCAGTGATAACAGGTAAGGCGAGATAGTCTTCTGCAAAGTGGCGGTAAGCCTCCAGCATTTTAAGGGTATCTTCTTGTGCTTGATCGGCAGTTTCAAAGGCATTATGTCCCTCTTGCCACAGGAATTCCGATGTACGTAAGAAAAGACGTGTACGCATTTCCCAACGCATCACGTTACACCACTGGTTCAATTTCATCGGTAAATCACGATAAGATTGTATCCATTTTGCCATTGAATCCCCGATAATCGTCTCGGATGTTGGGCGAACGACATAAGGCTCTTCCAGCTTTCCTGCGGGTTGAAGGCCCCCATCTTCGGATGATTCCAATCGATGATGGGTAACAACGGCGCATTCCTTCGCAAAGCCATCAACATGTTCGGATTCACGTGAAATAAAGCTTAACGGGATAAGCAATGGGAAATAAACATTCTCAACGTCATGTTCTTTTATCATTTGATCAAAGACTTGTTGCATGTTCTCCCATAGGGCAAAGCCGTATGGTTTAATAATCATGCACCCACGGACAGGTGAATTTTCGGCCATATTTGCGGCTTTAATGACCTGTTGATACCATTCGGGGAAGTCTTCATTACGTGTTGGGGTAATGGCTGTTTTTTGTTTCTTTGTCATGTTTTACTCGTAATACTTAAGGGTATTGCCCTTCGATTTTATCGTTTATTGTTTTTTCTTTTTTTAAGTTGGTAGAGGGTACGGGATTGTCTTTTTCCTGTCTATGGTCTTGGCAAAGTTTTTCTATCTTTGATGTGACATTTTGATCATTATATTCAACATTGCCATTGGCATAGACCTTCAGGTCTGCAATTTTGGCATCCAAGATGGCACCAGATGGCAGACCCGTTATGTTATAGCGCTCAATTAAATCTATCTCAATTGGGATAATAATGGGATTATTCAGATACGGAGATGGTGGTGCTGGTAAATCTGCAGAGGCAACCGTATTGCCATGAACATCTACGCCGGGGACATATTCGGCTCCATTGGTTGGCTGATCGTTTTTAAGTTTGATATTTTTGCATAGGATATCAATGTGCGACTTCGGCTTCGCTTCTTGCTTTGCATACGCCGAAGAGGTGAAGCATATTACGAAAAACAAGATTATAATGCGAAGCATTTTATTCTTCCCTTAAGGCCCATTCTCTAATGTCAAAAACATCCGTTTCTATGATTATATAGGCAATACACCATAAAATCACTGAAATCAGAGTAGTCAGAAGCAACTTTTTTTTCAAATTAAAGGTTTTGGGTGCGCCCGGAGCTTGTAGAGTGTCGTTTTCATCATCTTTATCATATGTTGTTGACATGCCAATAGGCAGGATACAAAAAATCACACTCCACCAAATCATAATAAAGACAACAATGCCCGATGTGATTTGCATATGGGAATCCTTTATATATCTAGAACGGTTATATGTATTGTTGTCTTTGGCTTTAAACCCAACATATCTATGACATAACGGCGTAGCCCTATTCTGACCTGCTCTGCGAGTTCATCTTCATGACGTGATATGCCATCCTCTTGGAGATCTTGTAAAATCCGTTGTATCTCGGCCCTTAAGTCATCGGTGATGCAGTCGTCACTTCGTGTACAACTGATCCCGACAGTATCTATTTTTATTTCGCCAAGAACATGCAAATCTTGGTTTAGTACAAGAGACGCATGAACGGTTCCGGAATATTGTAATTTACGACGTGCTGTTATTGACTGATGCGTTGCGGGGATAATTCGGCGTAGGTCCACAGCAAGAAGGCCTGTTTCGACATGATCTATGATCTCAGGATTATCTGGTGCAAGTCGGATCACTGAACCGTTGCATGGAACAATTGTCTGGTTCACTTGGCAGTCTTCCGCCAATTTTGCATGTGCATCGAGTTGCAAGCGTTCTCCATGAACCGGAATGACACATTGCGGGCGTATCCATTGTAAAATGGTTGAGATCTCTTCGCGACATGGATGACCAGAAACATGAATTGTGTTTTTGGTATCTTCTGGTGTTACAACCTGAACGCCGGAGGCTATTAAATCATTTTTGACGGTATTTATGCGTCGATCGTTTCCGGGGATCGCACGAGATGAGAAAATCACCGTATCCCCCTTGGTTAGTTTTGCGCTTCTGTGGTCTCCACGTGATATGCGTGCCAAGGCGGCGCGGTGTTCCCCTTGTGATCCGGTAACAACAAGGACAATTTGATCATCTGGAATGTGATCAAGGTCATCTTCACTTAGAAAGTCAGGAATATCGTTGTCTAAATATCCGCATTCACGTGCGCAAGAAGACATTCTGTGTAAGGATCTACCAATCAGAACGACACTTCTGCCACTTTTTTCTGCTGCTCTTGCAATGCTGACCAGACGCCCGATATTGGATGCGAAGATGGTCACAACAATTTTCCCGCTATGCTGTTTGAACTCTTTTTCCATGCCTGTTGATACATCGCTTTCAGATCCGGCATAACCATTAACCTGTGCATTGGTTGAATCACCGATATAGGCAAGCACCCCTTTTTCGGCAAGTGACCGAAAGCGCGCCTCTTCGGTCTTTTCGCCAATAACCGGTGAATGATCTAAATTCCAGTCACCACTGTGCAATACATTTCCATGCTCTGTTTCTATAAATACAGCGCAGCTATCAGGGACAGAGTGCGAAACAGGAAGAAAAGTTAAGTGGAATGCACCAACTTGAATAGAGGAATCCGGCTTTATAATATTAATTTTTGCATCAGATAATCCCTGCTCTTCCAGCTTTTTTCGCAAAACGGATGCCGTGAATGGCGATGCGTATAAGGGGCATTTGAAACGTTCCCAAAGGTAGGCTACCGCGCCGATATGATCTTCATGGGCATGCGTGATAACAATACCTTTCAGCCGGTCTTTATTTTCCTCTAATAGTTGAGGGTTTGGTAATAGAAGATCTATTCCTGGAAAACGGTCATCTGCAAACCCTATTCCACAATCAATGGCCAGAAATTCATTATTACATACATATAGGTTAAGGTTTGTTCCAAATTCTTCACTACCGCCTAATGGCGTAAAATAGAAGGCATTCGGTTTGAAAAGGTTTTTCATATATTGTTTTTCGCTGTTTCTTTTTTATAAATCTCAAGAAGCCCTTTGAAGATAAGGTTTTCATCTACAACGTCAATAGAATCCGTACTTTGTGCATAAAGCGGCGCCAGACCGCCTGTGGCAATAATCGTTGGGGTTTTACCGAGTTCTTCTGTTATGCGCTCTAAAATGGTTTCAATAAGACCAATATAGCCCCAATACATACCGGATTGCATTGCGGCAAGTGTACTTTTCCCAATTGTCTTTTCCGGTTTTTCAATTGTAATTTGAGGCAGCTTTGCCGCGCGGTTTGTTAATGCCCCCATAGATAAACGAACACCCGGCGCAATCACGCCACCGCGATAGATGTTACCTTCATCAATGACATCAAATGTTGTCGCCGTTCCAAGATCAACAACGACAGCCGGGGTTTGATAATGTGCAATGACTGCAGCTGCATTGACAAGGCGATCAGCACCAATTTCATTCGGTTGATCCAAATCAACATGTATCTCGGCATTATCTGCATTCACGAATAAAGCTTTTTTCTTAATATAGTTGGCGCATAAACGATCAAGGTTAAAATGCGTATCCGGTACCACTGAGCTAATAATGACATCATCAATATCATCTAATTGTATTTTAACAAGTTCAAACATTTGATTAAGGAACACGGCATATTGGTCTGCCGAACGTGAGCGTTCAGTCGTGCAACGCCAAGAATGCATGAGTGTATCTTCAGAAAATATAGCAAAGACCGTATTGGTATTGCCAACATCAATGGCCAGTAACATAAATTATTAACCTATTCGTTGATAAACACATCACCTGCTGTGATGGTTTTTGTTTTATTGCTGTTATCGCAAGTTATGACCAGAGCACCTGTATTGTCAATGGTTTGGAATTTTCCGGTTATTTTATTGTCTTTTATTTTAACACTAACACGTGTTCCAACCGGAAAACTGTTTTTCAGCCATTTATCCCGTATTGGGGTAAAGCCTTCCCTTTTCCATTGCTCATATAGTGTTGAGAACTCTTGTCGCAAATCCGATAAGACTGTATCTGCATTTATGTCATCCGTTAAATAATGTTGTAAATGGCTGCTCTCTTTTAGTGGAGCTGCTTTTACATTAACCCCAACACCAATGATGAGGTAAGGGATCAGGCCGTCATGAATTGAACCGGAATCAATCAAGATGCCACTGCATTTTTTATACTCTATGAGAACATCATTGGGCCATTTCAGATATATGGGCGGGGTTTTGATATGTTTTCTAAATGTATTGGCAAGAGCCACACCACTTAGGAGTGAAACCTCCCCTATCGCAGATACACTGCAATCTGGGCGAAGAAGGAAAGACGTATATAGGTTACCTTCGCCCTCTTCCCAATCACGGCCATGACGGCCATAGCCACTGGTTTGTTTCCCAGCCTGAACCACATATCCTTCGGGAAGGTTGGGCGTTTCATTTACAAGGGCTTGTAAGTGACTTTGTGTTGAGCTTAAAACGTCGAATTTATAATGTTGCCATTTCACGATACTAGAATAGCGCTTCTGCGGCGATCGTGGCACTGTTTAATATAAAGTTTGGATAGAATATAAACCCTAAGATAAATGCCATTGAAAACAGAAGAACAAGACGTTTTTCAAAACTAATAACGGAATCAAAAGGATCTGATGCATCATCAAAGAACATGACTTTAATAATCCGCAAATAATAGAATGCAGAAACAACAGATGCTAAAATCCCTAAGACGGCCAGTACGTAAAAACCACTGGCAACTGCCGCATTGAAGATAAACAGCTTACCAAAGAAACCAGCCATTGGCGGAATACCGCTCATGGAGAACATAAGCGCCGCCATTGCATAGGCAAGTACAGGCTGCGTTTTTGATAGTCCCGATAAATCAGATATTTTTTCTACTGAAATATCGTTACGGCGCATACATAATATCACGGCAAATGTACCGGCGGTCATAACCATGTAAATGGATAGAAACACGATAACTGACGCCACGCCTTCAGCCGTTCCTGCAATGACCCCAATCAAGGCATAGCCCATATTCGCGATGGAGCTATAGGCGATCAGGCGCTTTATATTGTTTTGCGCAATGGCAGCAAAAGAACCAAAGAACAATGAAGCCAGAGAAATAAGATATAGAACCTGAGTCCACTGATCTATTGCAGCCTCAAACGGAACGAATAATACGCGGATCAGCATCGCCAAAGCCGCAATTTTGGGGGCAATTGCGAAGAATGCTGTCACACTGGTTGGTGCACCTTGGTACACATCCGGTGTCCACATGTGAAACGGAACAGCGGATACTTTGAACGCGATAGCAGCAAGGATGAAAACCATACCAACGGTAAAGCCGGGAGGCATAAGCTCCATTTGGCTCAATGTATTATTGATAATCGTGAAATCCAGACTACCGGTAAATCCGTAAACAAGTGAAATACCAAATAGAAGCATTCCAGATGATAATGCACCCAAGATAAAGTACTTAGCCGCGGCTTCACTTGAGCGAAGAGAGTTACGATGGAATGCCGCCAATACATACAGGCTCAAAGATTGTAATTCCAATGCCATATAAAGACTTAGAAAGTTGTTAGCCGAAACCATAAACAACATACCGATACCGGCGAACATGATCAAAACAGGGTATTCAAAACGGGCAATACGCTCTTGATATATATATTGTACAGAAAGAGCCAAAGAGTAAATTATACCAATCAGAATGATTAATTTCATTGTTACCGCAAATGGATCAAGAACCAGCATACCATTCAACAGGTAACGAACAGAGGTGATGTCCTCTCCGGTAATGAGGAAAATGGCAATAATACAGCTTGCGCAAGATGACCAACATAAAACATCAGTTGTTTTATTTCCTTGGAAAACCCCAACCATTAAAAAGCCCATGGCCGTTAGGATAAGGAAAATTTCAGGCAGAAGAGGCATGATATCGAAAGATCCCATTATTCAGTTCCCTCTTGTTCATGTGTTGGCATAGTGCCCTCTTCTACAGTTTCGATAGCTTCTTGCACTTGAGGTAGCGTGTTATATTGCGCAACAATATTTTCTACTGGTGGTGCGATTTTTTCCAAAACAACAGTTGGAAATACGCCAAGATAGAAAACCAAAATAATCAATGGAATGAATATGGCCTTTTCCAACCGTGTAACATCAAACATATCCGCGGCATCTTGATTATCTTGAGGGCCAAAAACAACACGACGGTATAGAACCAGCATATATGCCGCACCAAGCACAACACCACTGGTCGCAAAGAATGCAATGATTGTGTTGCTTTGGAACGCGCCGAGTAAGCTTAAGAACTCCCCAACAAAGCCGCTTGTACCGGGCAAACCAACTGAGCCGAGCATGAAAATCATAAAGATTGTTGCATATTTGGGCATGTTTTTGACAATTCCGCCGTAACGTCCGATATCTCGGGTATGTAAACGGTCATAAACCACACCAACACAAAGGAACAGAGCCGCTGAAATAACACCGTGGCTGATCATTTGAAAGATGGCACCTTCTATGCCCTGCTGATTAAGGCTGAATATACCTAATGTTACAAATCCCATATGTGCAACAGATGAATATGCAATAAGCTTCTTCATGTCATCTTGAACAAGTGCGACAAGCGAGGTGTAAATGATTGCGATAACACTCATCCACAGAACGAATGGGGCAAAATAGATGCTTGCTTCCGGCAGCATAGGTAATGAAAAACGTAAGAAGCCATATCCACCCATTTTCAGCAAAACACCAGCAAGAATGACAGAGCCTGCTGTTGGAGCTTCTACGTGTGCATCAGGAAGCCATGTGTGAACAGGCCACATAGGCATTTTAACGGCGAAGCTCGCGAAAAAGGCCAGCCATAACCACTTCTGCATTTCAAACCCAACAGGATTTTCAATGAGTGTTGGAATATCGGTTGTGCCCACCTCCGCATATAGATAAAGCAAAGCGATAAGCATAAGAACCGAGCCGAGCAATGTGTAAAGGAAGAACTTGTAAGATGCATATACGCGTCTTGGCCCGCCCCATATACCGATAATCAAGAACATCGGAATTAGAACACCTTCGAAAAAGACGTAAAACAGGATGGAGTCTAATGCACTGAATGTCCCAATCATAAAGCTTTCTAAAACAAGGAAAGCGATCATGTATTCTTTCACGCGTTTTGTGACCGAATTCCAGCTTGCCAAAATACAAATTGGTGTGAGGAATACAGAAAGAAGAATGAAGTAAATAGAAATACCGTCAACACCCAGATGATAGCCAATATTGGCACTTTCAAACCATTGGTATTTTTCTACAAACTGAAACCCTTCGGCTGTTGCGTCATAGCCGCTATACATAAACAGGCCAAAACCAAGTACGAATACGGAACAAAACAGTGATAAGTGTTTTATATTTTTTTCAACACTTGTTTCATCACCTTTTTCACCACGAATACATGCCACCATAATGGCGCATAAAAGCGGTAGAAATATCATTATTGAAAGAATTGGCGGCATACTCATTGTGCAGCCTCCCGCGTTAGGTCTACAGAAATATAATCAGTGTAAAATGATGGATCGGCTTTGAGTGCGAACCAAGAGATAATTGAAATCAAGGCAATAATCATCACAAGTGCGTATTGATAGACATAACCGCTCTGGAATTTGGATAAGTTATTGGCGAGGCGTTGGGAAAAGCCTGATACCCCATCCGGGCCTATACCATCAATAATATTGCGATCGCCCTTCCAGAATATGCGTCCCAGATAGAGTGATGTTTTCACAAACAGGGCGTGATAAAGCGGGTCAAAGAACCATTTATTAAAGAACAGAGTATGAAGAGGCTTAAAGATTCTGGTGAAGAATGCCGAACTTCCAGGCTTAAACATGTAGATGAGATACGCAAGAAGAATACCAAGTGCACCAACACCTAAAGGCAACTTTTTAACCCAAAATGGAACATTATGTGCTTTCTCAACTGTGTCATTTGCAGGTAATACAAAGATTGCATCGTGCCAGAAATACTCTTTCGACCACATATTTACCATTGGTGCGTCGTGCCCACTGGCATGGTGCGTTGTATTATGCTCATCATCAGATCCGTGACCTTCTGTTTCAGCACTATCAGTCTTATGGCCATCACCGTGAGAATTGTCTTCATGGTCGTGAGAATCGTGTTCATCGCCTGCGGCTGGTGATATATCCATGACAAGTTGGGCTGATGCATGCCCTTCTCCGTGTGTATCATGAGAAGAACCAACAAAGCCGCCGTAAAATACACTACCCGATAAAACAGCGCCAACGGCCAATACCAGCAATGGAAAAACCATGACATTAGGTGATTCATGAATATGACTCATCACTTTTTCACTGGCGCGTGGTTTACCATGGAATGTCATGATGATTAAACGCCAACTATAGAATGCCGTCATAAAGGCGGCTGCAATTCCCATCCAGTAAGCATAATGGCCAAACCAGCTGTTATCCGCCCAAGCTGCTTCTAAAACGATATCCTTGGAATAGTAACCTGCAAAAGGCCAGACACCGGCAAGAGCCAAAGATCCAACCCACATCATGGTATAGGTGATGGGGATTTTCTTCCATATACCGCCCATATTACGCATATCCTGTTCATCGGACATGGCATGGATGACTGAACCAGCCCCTAAGAATAAAAGCGCCTTAAAGAATGCGTGTGTCATGAGGTGGAAAATGGCCGCGCCATATGCAGATACACCCAAGGCAAAGAACATATAGCCGAGCTGTGACATTGTTGAGTAGGCAATAACCCGCTTAATATCAAATTGGGTCATACCGATTGTCGCCGCGACAAAAGCGGTGGTTGCCCCAAAAACAGTAACGATCATCAGAGCAAAAGGTGCATATTCAAATACAGGAGAAAAACGCGCGACTAAGAAAACACCGGCCGTCACCATTGTTGCGGCATGGATAAGCGCGGAAACAGGTGTTGGCCCCTCCATCGCATCAGGAAGCCAAGTGTGTAAGCCAAGCTGAGCTGACTTACCGACTGCGCCTGTAAACAATAAAAGACAAATAACGGTCAAGGCATGGAATTCAAAGCCTAGGAAGCTTAAAACAGTGTCGGCATATTGCTCTGGCGCGGCGAAAATTGTCTTAAACTCAATCGATCCGAAAACAACAAATGTTGCCATGATACCAAGTGCAAGGCCGAAGTCACCGACCCGGTTTACAATGAAAGCCTTTTGTGCCGCGGCATTGGCAGAGTGTTTATGATTCCAAAAGCCAATCAGAAGGTAAGATGCAACACCGACACCCTCCCAGCCAAAGAAGAGCTGTAGTAGGTTATCAGATGTAACGAGCATCAGCATAGCAAAGGTGAAAAGCGACAAATATGCCATAAACCGCCCTTTACATGGGTCATGGCTCATATACCCGACAGAATATATATGCACACATGTTGATACGATGGTAACCACACACATCATGACAACAGAAAGCTGGTCGATACGTAATGCCCATTCAACATTGAAATCACCAGACGTAATCCACGTTGCGAGGGTTGTACGATACGACCCGTCAACCATTCCTTCTGTGAAAATAACGTCAAAAAATAATATCACTGAAGAAAGTGCGGCAAGAATAATACCTGCACATGTAATAAATTGGCATCCTTTATCTCCGATTTGTTTACCAAACAAACCAGCAATTAGAAATGCGAATAAAGGTGAAAAAACAGCCAGAAGTTCCATGATCACCCCTTCATACTAGAAATATCTTCGACAGCAATAGATCCCTTATTGCGGAAGAATACAACAAGAATAGCCAGACCAATTGCGGCTTCTGCTGCTGCAACGGTAAGGGTAAACATCACAAAAACTTGCCCGACCAAATCATTCAGATATGCAGAAAATGTGATGAAGTTTATATTCACGGCGAGAAGCATAAGTTCAATCGACATCAATATCACAATCACATTTTTTCGGTTCAAGAAAATCCCAAATACACCGATTGTAAACAGAAGAGCAGCAACAATCAGAAAGTGCTCCATACCGATATAAGACAGATGTTCCATTGTTTATACCCCTGTTCCTGATGTGACTTTGACAACTTCAAGAACATCGGATGCTTTACGTGCTTGTTGATCTGAAACTTTTTGCTTTCGGATGCCCGGGCGGGTTCTTAAGGTTAGTACAATTGCCCCAACCATCGCGACAAAGAGAATTAAGCCGGAGACCTGAAACGCAAAAATGTAATCGGTGTATAAAACCATACCCAAAGCCTGAGCGTTTTGTACATCAGGATTTGCAGGATGCGCTATTTGATCCATTGCGCCAGGCGCAAATTGCCAATAGCCATAAATCATTGCAAGTTCAAAGAGGAGTATCCCCCCGATAATGATTCCGATCGGAACGTAATGCATCGCCCCTTTTCGAAGGTCTGAGAAATTAATATCCAGCATCATCACTACAAAAAGGAATAAGACCGCAACTGCGCCGACATAGACGATAATCAGTATCATTGCGATGAATTCTGCACCAAGCAGAACAAATAATCCCGCGGCATTAAAAAAGCCTAGAATAAGGAAAAGTACAGAATGCACAGGGTTGCGCGCTGTTATAACCATTAACGCACTGACCAGAAGAATTCCTGCAAATAAATAAAAGGCGAATGCCTGAACGATCATCGAAACATCTTCACTTTGTTTTCTGCTTTTCTTTTAATCCCTTATTGTGTCTATCGCAAGACAGGAATTGAAAAAAATGCGGCTTTATTCTTATGTTTTTTTATTTTAGGGGAACTGTTTTCCGATACAAAAGCATATTGTTAAATAAACAAAGTAATCGAAAGGGGCGTTTTCTCTCATAATAACGATGTAATAAGCTTTTATTTGACAATAATCCCTATGAATTGCTAGTTTCCATGTAGTTGAACAATAAAGGGTGTAGTAAAATGAATGTACATGATGCATTTAAGCTTGCTTATGACGCAGAAGAGACAAGTAAGTTTGTTAAAAAAGAGCACGAAGAAGATGATGTTCTGTGTTTTTCAAATAAATCAGGCTCTATCCAGCGCCAATACACACGTGAAAATGTAATTGACCTTTTGAACACGTGGAATGACTATGCAGATCAAAGCTTGAATACAATTGGTATAGAACGTGAGCAGCTTGAATTAGCCGTGCAATCGCACGATCATCACGAAGTTGCCTAAAGATTTCGGAGAATTAACGATAAGGTGAGTCGGCGATAATATTCGCCGCTAGCTGCGCTTCCCAACGATCACCATTTGAAAGAAGCTTTTCTTTATTATAGTAAAGCTCTTCTCTTGTCTCTGTTGCAAATTCAAAGTTAGGCCCTTCTACAATGGCATCAACGGGGCATGCTTCCTGACATAGGCCACAATAGATACACTTGGTCATGTCAATGTCGTACTTTGTTGTGCGGCGTGAACCATCATCTCTTGGCTCTGCTTCAATTGTAATGGCAAGTGCCGGACAAATAGCCTCACATAATTTACACGCGATACATCTTTCCTCTCCGTTCGGATAGCGCCGTAAGGCATGCTCACCACGGAAACGAGGCGATATAGGCCCCTTTTCGTAGGGATAGTTAATCGTAACGCGTGGGACAAAGAACATGTATTTAAGAGTTAAAAGAAACCCCTTTACAATCTCAGTTAAGAAAAAGGCACGTGCAAAATGATCCATTATTCAAGCCCCTGCTCTATTGTTGTTTTTACCGCATCCCCTTCGAAAAGAACAACTGGATAATCAGATAGACTTTTCTTTTGGCCGGGAAGTGCTTCAAAGCTCATCAATAATCCAGCGGTCAGAACAACCCAGGCTAATGTTAGAGGTAAAAAGACCTTCCAGCCTAATCGCATAAGCTGATCATATCTGAAGCGCGGCAATGTTGCACGTGCCCAAATAAAGAAGAAAAGAATCAATGAGGTTTTTAGTGCAAACCAGATAATGCCCGGCACAAAACTAAGGAATGTCATACCAAATGGAGGAAGCCATCCGCCTAAAAATAATGTGGTTGCAATCGCACTCATTAGAATCATATTGGCGTATTCACCAAGGAAGAACAGAGCAAAGGCCATGGCTGAATACTCAACCATAAACCCGCCGGTAATCTCTGACTCCCCTTCCGGTAAATCAAATGGAGCACGATTTGTCTCTGCCAGTATCGAGATTAAAAAGACAATAAACATTGGGAATAAAAGGATTTGAACCCATAACGGGCGCTCTGCCAGAACAATATCTTGTAAGTTTAATGATCCTGCAACCAATAAAACACAAACAATAATCAGTCCCATAGAAACTTCATAAGAAACCATTTGTGACGCGGAACGTAGCGCCCCAAGGAAAGCGTAGCGAGAGTTTGAAGCCCATCCGGCCATAATTACGCCGTACACCCCCATTGATGAAATTGCAAAAAGATATAAAATACCAACATTGAGGTTGGCTAAAACCCAGTCCTTATCAAAGGGAATGACCACCCAAGATATAAGGGATAATGTGAAAAGCATCATTGGTGCCATTAAGAATACAACGCGATGCGCTTGGGATGGTATAATTGTCTCTTTCGAAAACAGCTTTACCCCATCTGCAATAGGTTGCAATAAACCAAATGGACCAACTGTCATGGGGCCTTGACGACGTTGCATTGCGCCCATAACTTTACGTTCTGCATACGTTAGGTAAGCAACCCAAAGAAGAAGTCCAACAACAGTAATTAACGTAAACACGACTGTTCTGACGAGCCAAAAGCTCCATCCCCATGTCGTAAATTCGATAAGAGTGTCCATTTACGCGGCGTCCTTTGTCTTATCGTTACCTTCAATAAACTGAGCCATGTCAGGTTTGAAATAATTTGGGCCTTTTAGAACCTTACCATCTGATTCGCGTCTTATTGGCTTACCATCTTCGCCCAACTTACTCATATTTGAGCGGTGAACCTCATCAAACGCCTCTTGTTTTAAAGTTTGCATGCCAAAAGATAAAAAGGCGCCATCCAATACATATTGCAAATCAATTAATGCATCGAGGGTTTCAACCATATCGCCTTGCTCTAAGGCTTCTTTTAACTCGTCCAACTCTTCTGCTAACAGATTGATGCGAAGCTCATTGGTTTTTTTGTCTGAGATTGTAGGATCAGCCTCTACGGGTAGTCCGTATGTCTCATGGAATTCCTGAACCTGTTTCAATGTTGATTTGGTCATTATTCTGCAGCCTCCTGAAAATCTTGAGTTTGAAAACTTTGTATGCATTCATTCATGGTTTTTGATGCACGGCAAATTTGGTCATTGAGGTAGTAACTACGCACCACAGATACAAAGGGGTCTTTGATGAGCTTATCTTTACTGGTGAATTTTGACCATTTTGCAGGTGCTATTTCACCGATTGATTTGAAGCCTACCCATTCTTTTTGAATACGTGTGCGAAGTTCGGATACATTGTTATAGGGCAATGGAGATGCTGCTATATGTTCTGACAATGCCCTGATAATAGCCCAGTTTTCCCTAGCATCACCCGGCGGGCATACAGCGCGTTTTGCCATTTGTACGCGTCCCTCTGTATTGACATACAGGCCATCTTCTTCTGTGTAGGCCGCTGACGGTAGGATAACATCCGCACGTTCTGCCGCGTGATCCCCATGATGACCTTGGTAAATAACAAAGGCATCACGACCAATATTAATTTTTGCGTCAAATTCATCTGCGCCAAGAAGGAATAAAGCCTTAATATCCCCGCTTTTTGTACCTGCAAGGATGTCTTTGAACGATGCCCCACCTTCTTGTGGTAGGAAATCGACATCTATTCCGCCGACACGGGATGCTGCCTGATGCAGGATATTAAATCCATTCCAATCTTTGCTAACAATACCGAGTTTTTCTGCAGCCTTATGCAATAATGCGTGGACAGCCATACCGTCATCGCGCGTAAATACCCCTGCCCCAACAATCATGACTGGCTTTTTGGCATCGACTTTACCGGCATATGCCTTAATAAGTTTTTCCAGATCCTGTGGTTTGGTTCCGATATGTTCATAAGGATATGTAAGATCAGCGGCTTCACCAATAAGGGAGATTGGAATTTTCCGTTCTAACCAATTCTTACGAATACGGGCATTAAGTAGTGTTGCCTCATGGCGTGGATTTGTACCAACCAATAGAATAGCATCACATTCATCTATGCCTGCCAATGTTGAATTGAATAAATACGAGCCGCGATTGGCTGTACTAAAGATTCCTCCATCTGTACGGCAATCCATGTGCGGGCTGCCGATTGAAGACATCAGGTCTTTTAGTGCAACCATGGCCTCAACATTAACAAGATTACCGGCAAGTGCCGCAATCTCATGGGGGGCAACACCAGATAACTTTTTCTTTATGAGTGAAAATGCATCTTGCCAGCTTGCCTCTTTTAGCTTGCCAGTCTCTTCATCTCGTACATATGGACGGTCAATACGTCCATGTGCCAATCCGTCATAGGAAAAGCGCGCACGATCGTCAATCCACTCTTCATTTATGTCTTCATTTAATCTTGGGAGGATTCGCATAACCTCACGACCACGTGAATCAACACGGATATTACATCCCAAGGCATCATGGACATCAATTGTCTCTGTCTTTTTTAATTCCCAACTACGTGCCTTATATTGATAAGGTTTGGACGTTAGTGCACCAACGGGACATATATCAACTAAATTGCCGGAAAGCTCTGTACTTACGATTTCCTCAATGAAAGTACCAATCTCTGCATCTTCACCACGATTAAACTGCCCAAGAACAGGTGTTCCTGCAACTTCCTCAGCGAATCGAACGCAACGTGTACAGTTAATACAGCGCGTCATAACGGTTCCGACCAACGGGCCTAGGTCTTTATCCTTAACCGCGCGTTTATTCTCATGATAGCGTGAACGGTCAAATCCGTAGGACACGGCCTGATCCTGAAGATCACATTCACCGCCCTGGTCACAGATAGGACAATCAAGCGGATGGTTAATTAAAAGCATCTCCATAACGCCCTTGCGTGCTTTTTTAACCATATCTGATTCGGTTTTCACGACCATGCCTTCACCACAAGCCATTGCACAAGAGGCAACCGGCTTAGGCGGGCCTCCTTCCACTTCAACAAGACACATACGGCAATTCGCAGGAACTGAAAGTTTGTCATGGTAACAAAAGCGAGGGATTTCAACGCCTAGCTGTTCGGCGGCCTGAATAATACTGGTTCCAGTTTCGACCTCTATTTCCATGTCATTAATGGTAAGTTTGGGCATCTGTTTTAATTTTCCGCGTTAAATCGGTGATTAGAGTATTGAAATATATTTCAGACTACTATTTAATCTGCGCACGTTTGAAGATCAATAGATAAGTTTGAATAGATTATATGCCCAGTCGAATAGAAATTCTAGCCCATAAAAATGATGGGCGTGCTTTAAAAATAGAAAAGCTCCTAAAAACAATGAAAGTTAATGCCTCGGTGCGTGCTGTAGATGTTTACAGTTCGGAAAACCCAACGGCAGAAGGTGATGTCTTTGCGAATAGCTTGGCCAACCCGGTAACACAGAAAATCAATGAAACACCGGACGATTTTGATTGGGCATTGGAAATTGGGTATTTACCCGGTGTGACAGATAATGTGGGTCACACAACATCCGAGCTATTAAAATTGGCGGCAAATAATAATGATGAAGGTGAATATGCATGCTATTCATCTCGTTTATACCTTATTAAGGGTGATGTAACGCGTAATGATGTAGAAGAGCTTGCCAAAGTTATTTCAAATAAGCTGATTCAGCGTATTTCGATCAAAAGCATTGCCGATTATAAGAATGACAATGGTATGGATGTGATTGTTCCAAAGGTGACATTGGGGAATCAGGGCGCTGTTGCTGATAATGTTGATTTGGATATAACAGATCAAGAGTTAGAAGTTATCGGTAATAAAGGGATCGAGAATGCAGATGGTTCACGCCGCGGGCCATTGGGGCTTTCACTGCATTACATGAAAGCAATACAAGCATACTTTCAAAAAGAAGGCCGCGCCGCAACAGATATTGAACTGGAAACTCTTGCGCAGACATGGTCAGAGCATTGTAAACACACAATCTTTGCATCGCCAATCGATGACGTGACAGATGGGCTTTATAAACATTATATTAAGCGCGCAACGAAAGAAATCCGTGAGCAACGCGGTGAAGATGATATTTGTGTTTCTGTATTTTCCGATAATGCGGGTGGTATCATTTTTGATGAAGATCACTTAATCACAGATAAAGTTGAAACGCATAACTCCCCTTCTGCACTTGATCCATTTGGTGGGGCAATTACAGGTATTGTTGGGGTTAATCGTGATTGTGTCGGGTTCGGCCAAGGGGCAAAGCCTGTGGTCAACAGATATGGTTTTTGCCTTGCTGATCCACGTGAAACACCGAATTATTTCCGTGATTCAAAATGCACAGATGCATTGTTACCGCCATCAAATATCATGAATGGTGTTGTTGCCGGTGTTGAGGTCGGGGGCAATTGTTCGGGAATACCTACCCCGTCAGGGTTTGTGTATTTTGATGATCGTTTTGCAGGTAAGCCACTGGTGTTTGTTGGAACAATCGGACTTATTCCGCGTGAAATTAACGGTAATCCGGGACATGAAAAGAAGGCAAATCCGGGTGACAAAATCGTTATGGTTGGTGGTCGCGTTGGTGCAGACGGTATTCATGGTGCAACATTTTCTTCTGTTGCGTTGGATGAAGGCTCTCCTGCGACTGCGGTACAAATTGGCGATCCGATTACGCAAAAGAAAATGTCAGATGCCATTGTAAAAGAAATCCGTGACTTCGGATGGTATAGCGCGATTACAGACAATGGCGCAGGCGGTCTTTCCTCATCTGTTGGTGAAATGGCAGAGCAATCAGGTGGCTTTCATTTGGAATTAGAACAGGTTCCATTGAAATATCCCGGGCTTTCCCCTTGGGAAATATGGATTTCAGAAAGTCAGGAACGTATGACGATAGCCGTTCCACCTGAAAATACAGAAAAACTGATTAAGTTTTTTGCCAAACGTGGTGTTGAGGCAACAGTTGTCGGAACATATACGGATACAGGTCGTGCAGAGATTACATGGCATGATGACAAAATTATGGATCTGGATATGGATTTCTTGCATGACGGAAATCCTGAAACGCCATTGAAAACCACATTCACACGTGGTGGTGAAGTCGAACCGGAAATTACAGAACCGGAAAGCTATGAACAAGCTTTAACCGATATGATGGGGCGTTTGAATGTGTGTTCCAAGGAATTCATTTCAACGCAATATGACCACAATGTACAAGGATCTGCCGTATTAGGCCCAATTCAGGGTAAAGGCCGCGTTTATGCAGAGGCAAGTGTTTCCCGACCTGTGTTGGATTCACCAAAAGGTGTGGTGTTATCGCAGGGGCTTTTCCCTCGTTATAGCGATATTGATACTGCTGCGATGGCTGCGGCTGGTCTGGATATGGCTGTACGTAATGCTGTTGCGGCGGGTGTTGATTTTAATCAGTTGGCTCTGCTCGATAATTTCTGTTGGTGTTCATCCGATGAGCCAGAGCGTCTTGGGCAGCTAAAACGTGCTGTTGAAACAATCTATGACATGGCAGTGAAATACCAAACGCCGTTTATTTCCGGTAAGGACTCTATGTTCAATGACTTTAAAGGATATGATGAGAACGCAAACGCGATCAAGGTTTCTGCGCCGCCTACTCTACTCGTTTCCAGTATTGGGGTTATGCCGCATATTGAACGCTCAATATCTTTGGCACCAAAGGCAACAGGCGATTGTGTATATATTCTTGGTGAAACCAAAGATGAGCTTGGCGCATCTGAATATTATGATCAGTTAGGTCACCTCGGCTCAAATGTGCCTGAAACAGATTCACATCAGAACTTACGTTTGTATAAGCTTTATGCACGTGCAAGCCGTGATCGCCTTATTTCTTCTGCATTGGCTGTTGGTTATGGTGGTCTTGGGGTTACACTTGCGAAGAAGGCAATTGCAGGACAATTCGGATTGGATATTGATTTATCCAAGTTTGGCCTTCGTAAGGATAAGGTATTGTTTTCTGAAAGTACCGGACGAATTGTTGTGACTGTGGCTCCGCAAAATAAAAAAGCGTTTGAAAAGAACTTTAAGGGGTTTGAGCATTGCCATTATATTGGTTCTGTATCGCATAGCGAAAACCTGTTTATTCGTGATACGTTGCAAATGGATGTTAAAGCATTGGATAAGGCCTATAAGGCACCGTTGAAGGATTATTAGAATGACTGCAAAAGTAATAGTATTAAGTGGTTATGGTTTAAATTGTGAAGAAGAAACTCTTCATGCATTTAAGTATAATGGTATCGATGGAAGTATCAGGCATATCAATGACTTAATTGAGAACCCTAAAGAATTAAATGAATATCAAATTCTGGCTGTCCCCGGTGGTTTTTCATATGGAGATGATACAGGGTCCGGTAATGCATTCGCACAGAAGATGAAATTGGCATTATGGGATGATCTAAAAAAATTTGTAGAGCGTGATACACTCACAGTCGGAATATGTAACGGATGCCAAATCCTTGTGAATTTGGGGTTGGTTCCGGCATTAAATTCATATGGTGAACGCGATGTAGCCGTTACCTACAATGCCTCTGCCAGATACCAGTGCCGTTGGATTGATGTGAAAGTCGAAGGCTCCTCTCCATGGATGAAGAATATTGAGAGCCTTCATATACCTGTTGCACATGGTGAAGGCCGTTTCATGATGGAAGATGAAACCTTGGAAGAGCTTAAGAAAAACATGCAAATCGCAGCCGTCTATACCAAAAATGGAGAACTTGCGAACGGTGAATTTCCTTATAATCCCAATGGATCTGTTGATGATATTGCCGCGATGACGGATAAAACGGGGCGTGTTCTTGCGATAATGCCCCATCCTGAACGTGGTATGTTTACATGGCAGCGTGATGATTATCATGAGATGAAAGACGCTGCTCAACGTGATGGAACGCAACTTTCTGAGGTTGCAGACGGTATGCAAATATTTGAAAATGCAGCGGAATACTTCGGCGTGGCATTGAAGAAAAGCGCGTAGACCGTAGTTTAAAAAAGTGATCTTCTAAAAAATTGACAAGTCTTATGGAAAAATATAGCTTGGCTCTGGCATAGGTAATATTATTGATTGTCGAAGAGGAATAATTATATGTCTCTAAGATTTTTTAACGAGAAAAACTTGTATTTCAAATATGACACATTCGAGCTACGAAAAAGAAGACGCTAGATTCATACCGAGGCATGTTGATCTCGCCGTAGACTTCCTTCGGAAGGCCCAAACAGATAATACAAGAGAGCAGCGCCGTACCCGCCTTCCTGATGACGGTCTCCAGGTCATGATAATTCTGACGCAGGAATTCATGGATAGTGATGATGTCACAAGAGAAGAGAAAATCGCAGCTGAATCAATACTTTACTTGCTAGGTGACGATACAAAACGCTCTCACAAGGAAGCATTGGAAAATGGTGATGTCTCGGCATATAAATATGCTGTTGCTCATAAAAATACAGTTCAGGCAATCGGAAACATGGCTGCAGACCGTGTGCGTAACGGAGAGAATGTACCTGTGTTTGTTGCCGAATAATAGTTTATTAAACTGTATTCTTGCCTATTCCCACACTATAAACGGCAATACGATTTCTTTCTTAGAATATGCGTCAGAAATAAACTGTGATAACTTTTCACGGCATTCTTCTGTATAATTACTGGCATAATTCTTCTCTAAAACGTCTTCAAATTCCTCACCGATGAAACAAGAAGGTTGCTGTCCATCGACTGTCCAAACAACACCGTCCGTTTCAAATTTCTTACCATCAATTTCGACAAGTATTTCATAGGCATGTGAAGGATAAATGACCGCCCCTGTGCCATCTTCATTTTCCGTAAATTCAATTAATTCACGGTCTATTGAGAATATACCTGTAATAAGAAAAGCCATTTAAGCAGCCGCTTTACGATATTCCATAATACGCTTTTCCATTTCAGGGCGGAAATGCTTAATCAACCCTTGAACCGGCCATGCCGCAGCATCACCAAGGGCACAAATCGTGTGTCCTTCGATCTCTTTTGTGACTTCAAAGAGCTGATCGATTTCTTCAACGGTTGCATTACCCTGAACCATGCGGCGCATCATTCGCCATAACCAACCTGTTCCCTCACGACAAGGGGTACATTGGCCGCAGCTTTCATGCATATAGAATTGTGATAATCGACAGATTGCCTGAATAACATCGGTAGATTTATCCATAACGATAACACCAGCCGTTCCCAATCCCGTTCCAACTTCTCTTAAAGAATCAAAATCCATATAGATGCTGTCACATGTTTCTTTTGGAAGCATCGGTGTCGAAGACCCCCCTGGAATAACGGCAAGAAGATTATCCCACCCACCGCGTACGCCACCACAATGTTTTTCAATCAGATCGCGTAAAGGAATCCCCATTTCTTCTTCAACATTACAGGGGTTTTCAACATGACCCGATATGCAGAACAACTTCGTCCCTGCATTCTTTTCATCACGGCCTAATCCGGCAAACCAACCTCCTCCGCGTCGTAAAATCGTTGGAACGACGGCGATAGTCTCAACGTTATTAACTGTTGTTGGGCAAGAATATAGTCCAGCCATGGCCGGAAATGGGGGTTTATTTCTTGGTTGGCCTTTTTTGCCTTCGATTGACTCGATAAGCGCCGTTTCTTCACCACAAATATAGGCACCTGCCCCACGGTGAACAATAACGTCAAAATCCCATCCTGATCCTGCGGCGTTTTTCCCGAGTAAGCCTGCATCATACGCCTCATGAATGGCTTTCCAGAGGTTTGAGCTTTCATTATAGAACTCACCACGTACATAAATATAGGCGGCATGTGCACCCATCGCGAATCCTGCAATTAATGCCCCTTCCACAAGTTTGTGTGGGTCATTTCGTAAGATATCACGGTCTTTACATGTTCCCGGCTCTGACTCATCGGCATTAATAACAAGGTAATGCGGACGATCACCTAATTCTTTAGGCATGAATGACCATTTCAGCCCTGTTGGAAAGCCTGCACCACCGCGACCACGTAAACCCGAAGATTTCATTTCATCGATGATCCATTCACGACCTTTTTTAATGATCGCCTTGGTGTTATCCCAATCACCGCGCTTTTGTGCGGCTTTTAAAGACGGGCTTTCCCATCCATAGAGATTTGTAAAAATTCTATCTTCATCATTGAGCATATTATTTTCTCACTACTGCTAATCTGTACTCACCAAAGCCCTTGGTCATTAAATGCATGATTACTTTGACCGAAAGAAATAAACCTAAAAATGCACCGGAAAACCCTGCGATCGTTTCAATGGAACGAGATTCAATTCCCATGGATGTACCAATAAGACCAAGAATAAGCCCCACTATAAAGGCGCCAACAAATATAAGGGGGATAAGACGCCATGTCATAGCCCACCAAATTTTTAATGCTAGCTTTTCTGTTGGGATTTCTATGTCCATTTTAGACGACCTTTGCTTTTTTAGCTTGCTTTGCAAGGGATGTCGGTCCACCAGAAGGCATAGATGCCTTACGTCCGGTTTGAGAGCCTATTGTCGGTTTAATGTCTTCAGATAATTGATCGAGCACTTCCACCATGTTTTCTGGTGTCAGGTCCTCATAATAATCATCGTTAATTTGAACCATTGGTGCATTCACACATGCCCCCAAGCATTCAACTTCCATCAATGAAAATTTTCCATCCGGTGTTGTCTCACCCAGTCCGACACCAAGATGTTCTGTCGTTGCCTTAACGATATCGCCGGATCCACAAAGCCAGCATGGCGTTGTTGTACAGAATTGCACCAGATTTTTACCAACGGGAGCGGTATTGTACATGGAATAGAAACTGGCGACTTCGTACACTTTAACCTTATGCATATCAAGGACATCTGCAATGTGATCCATTGCTGCGCGCGGTACCCAGCCTCCGACAGGTGGTTGCGTTTTTGCACCTTCTTCTGCGACTTGGCGTTGTACCAAATCAAGAAGAGGCATAACGGCTGATTGCTGTTTTCCTGCAGGGTATCGTGTAATAATCTCTTTCACAGTTTTCTTGAAAGCCTTTGAAAATTCAAAGGTTTCAGGTTGGTAATCTGCATGTAAATCAAAAGGTTTCTTCATTACTTATTAGCCTTCATAAACAGGTCTTTCAAAATCAGGGAAATATTCTTCTATAATGTCATAGCTCGGGTTGGTCTTACTCGGGTTTGGTACGTATTCTGCGTCGAGTTTCTTTAAACGGTGAATAATGTTGAGATACTCATCTCGTGCGCTATCGTCGGCTTGATATGCAATATCCGCAACATCTGCCATATTTAAAAGTGCGAGAGGTAGATGATGATCTGCGCATCTTCCAACACTAGCAGGTCTTTCTTTTTCAACCTGTGCAAGCTCATTAAAAAAATCATGAGAAAAAGAAACAGCACGTTTTAAACGATCACTCATTATCGATCAATCTCCCCGAAAACAATATCAAGCGAACCGATGATAGATACAGCATCTGCCAATTGGTGTCCCTTACTCATAAAATCAAGAGCTTGTAAATGTGGAAAACCTGGGGCGCGAATACGACATCGATATGGCTTATTCGTTCCATCCGAAATCATGTAAACGCCGAATTCCCCTTTGGGGGCCTCAACGGCGGTGTATGTTTCGCTGGCCGGTACGTGGAAACCTTCCGTATATAATTTGAAGTGATGGATCATCGCCTCCATAGAGTTTTTCATCTCTGCACGAGGTGGTGGTGATACCTTATAGTCATTGGTACGAATATAACCTTCCGGCATATTTTCCAAGCATTGCTTCATGATTTTAATTGATTCATAAATCTCTGCAACACGGACAAGGTAACGGGCATAACAGTCCCCGGTTTTACCAATAGGAATGTCGAAATCCATCTCATCATAGACTTCGTATGGCTGTGATTTGCGTAGATCCCACGCAATACCAGATCCGCGAAGCATCGGCCCGGAGAATCCCCAGTCTTGTGCTTCTTCCGGTGTAACAACGCCAATATCGACGGTTCTCTGTTTGAAAATGCGGTTCTCAGTCAGAAGGTTTTCGATATCACCAACATACTTGGGAAGGTTTTCAATCCAATCCATTATATCTTCTGCAAGTCCCGCAGGCATGTCTTGCGCCACGCCACCAGGCCGGAAGTAATTGGCATGTATACGTGCGCCGCAAACGCGCTCATAAAACTCCATACCTTTTTCACGTTCCTCAAATCCCCATAAAGCAGGTGTTAGCGCACCAACATCAAGGGCAAAAGTTGTGATATTTAAAAGGTGATTCAATACACGTCCAAGCTCACAATAAAGGACGCGAATATATTGTGCACGACGTGGAACAGTAATGCCTAAAAGCTTCTCTGTTGCCAGAGTGAAGGCGTGCTCCTGATTCATTGGTGCAACATAGTCAAGCCTATCAAAGTAAGGGATTGCTTGCGTATATGTTTTATGTTCAATCAGTTTTTCAGTTCCACGATGGAGCAATCCAATATGTGGATCTGCACGCTCAACGATCTCCCCTTCCATCTCAAGTACAAGACGTAAAACACCATGCGCCGCAGGGTGCTGTGGTCCAAAGTTCATGGTGAAGGGCTTTATTTGTGTCTCTTCACCGATCATAACATCGGGGGTTTCAACTGCATCATTCAGAGGCATTTGCGTTTTCCTCTTCTTTTATTTCTGTTTCTTTGTGTGATGGATCCGGCACTTCTGCCCCCTTCCATCCATGTTCAGGAATGCAGGCCTTTTCATCACCAGGAAGCTGAACATCTGTCATGCCTTCCCATGGGCTTAGATAATCAAAGCGACGGAAATCTTGTGTCAGCTTAACAGGTTCATAGACCACACGCTTTTGTTCTTCATCATAGCGAAGTTCAACATAGCCAGTGAGCGGGAAGTCTTTACGTTGAGGGTGCCCTTCAAAGCCATAATCCGTTAGAATTCTACGTAAATCAGGATTTCCTGCGAACAAGACGCCATACATATCCCATACTTCACGTTCAAACCATAAGGCAGAACTAAATAACTCAACCGCGGTTGGTACCATTGTCTCTTCATCTGCCGTGATTTTTACACGTGCGCGATTATTTTGTCGTAGAGATAAAAGTGAATAAACAACTTCAAAACGTTCTGCACGATTTGGATAATCTACACCGCAGAGATCAATCAGGGTTGTGAATTCACATTCTCTATCATCACGCAGAAACTGTAAAACTTTCGTAATGTCTGCGGCATTTGCATATAATACGAGTTCGTCTTGAATAAATTCATGACGTAACACACAGTTATCAAGCTGCTCTGCAATATAGTCCGCAAGATCTTTTAAGGATTCATCGGGCAATGCGTGTGTCCTCTCTTTGTATTTTCTTTTGCAATTGCATCAGGCCATAAATCATTGCCTCTGCAGTTGGTGGGCAACCCGGAATATAGATATCAACCGGCACAACACGATCACATCCACGTACAACAGAATATGAATAGTGGTAATATCCACCGCCATTTGCACATGATCCCATAGATACCACCCATCTTGGTTCAGGCATTTGGTCATAGACCCGTCGTAAAGCAGGCGCCATTTTATTTGTTAATGTTCCGGCAACAATCATCACATCGGATTGGCGTGGACTTGGCCGTGGGATCATACCAAACCTGTCCATGTCATAACGGCTCATATAAGCGTGGATCATTTCCACCGCACAACAAGCCAGACCGAATGTCATTGGCCATAGAGAACCGGTTCTCGCCCAGTCAAACAGGCTATCTGCACTGGTTAGGACAAAGCCTTTCTCATTAAGTGTCTTAGAAATGGCCGCAGGCACGACATCTTGTTCTATCGCTGGCGGTAAAGGCGCATTTGTTTGCAAATCATAATTTGGCGCCGGAATAATTGTCTTATCGTGTCCCATATTTGTCTTTTCTCTTTATAATTATTCCCATTCCAGTCCGCCCTTTTTCCATTCATAGACAAAGCCAACAGTCAAAATGGAAAGGAACACAATCATAGACCAGAAACCAAACGCCCCTATTTTACCGAGTGTGATTGCCCATGGAAAAAGGAATGCAATTTCTAAATCAAATATAATGAACAATAGTGTCACAAGATAAAAACGGACATCAAACTTATTACGTGCATCTGTAAACGCATCGAAACCACATTCATAGGCCGATAATTTTTCCGGGTCCGGGTTACGAACACCCACTAGTAAAGATCCTAAAACCATTGCAATGGATATCGTTCCAGCAATTGCGATAAAGACCAGAATGGGTAAATATTCTAATAAAAAATCCTGCGGTGCCATGATGGTAACTTTCAAAGACGATTCATCTATTATTTTCTAGCAGTTTATACAGCTTTTGAAAATAGTATTAGGCGTTTTAAATCAGATTTTTTAACAAAAACAAAGGGCAAAATTACTTTTTCTTTAAGATAATAATACCCATTCTCAACAAGTGTTGCGATATGTAATGGAAAGACGAATTAGAGTAAATCTAATATCGAGAATTTGATCTCAAATGGCGCGAGTGACGAGACTTGAACTCGCGGCCTCCGCCGTGACAGGGCGGCGCTCTAACCAACTGAGCTACACCCGCGCATTTGAGATGAAGAGTGTGATATCAGGATGGATTCTTTTCGTCAAGCATCATATGCAGAAAAAATAAAAAATATTCTAAAAAATATTGCTTACATCCGTATGAGATAGCCCCAAAGCCTCGGATACTGGCTTGTTTGTGACCATACCCTCACAAACATTAAGACCGTTCATAAAGTTGTGGTCATTTCCTAATGCAGCCTTCCATCCCTGATCGGCAAGCCGTAAAGCATAAGGTAAAACCGAGTGATTCAATGCAAGTGCAGATGTTAGCGGAACTGCACCCGGCATATTGGCAACACAATAATGGACGATTCCGTCTACAGTATAAGTTGGAGAATCATGGGTGGTGGCATGACTTGTTTCAAAACACCCCCCCTGATCGATTGCAATATCAACAAGGACACTACCGTTTTTCATCGTTTTCAAGTGATCTTTTTTGATTAATTTGGGGGCTGAAGCACCTGGAATTAAAACAGCTCCGATAACAAGGTCAGCAGTTTCAAGGGCGCGCTCTAAGGTATCAAGGCTTGAATACACGATATTTGCACGTCCATGGAAATAATCATCCAGATAGCGCATTCTTGGATTTGATTTTTCCAAAATGGTTACATTTGCACCAAGACCAGTCGCCATTTGTGCGGCATGAAAGCCGGAAACCCCTCCTCCTAGGATCAGGACATCTGCGGGCTTAACCCCGGGGACGCCGCCAATAAGACGGCCTAAGCCCCCCATGTGTTTTTGAAGGTAATAGGCACCGACCTGTACGGACAGGCGACCGGCGATTTCGCTCATCGGTTCCAGTAATGGTAGACCGCGCCCATTGGGTCCTGTAACGGTCTCATAGGCAATGGCAACACAGCCGGAATCAATTAACCCCTTTGTCTGTACTTCATCCGCGGCTAAATGTAGATATGTGAAGAGTATTTGCCCTTCTCTTAGCATTTTACACTCATCTGGCTGGGGTTCTTTGACCTTCATGATCATATCAGCCGTATCAAAAACATCTTTGGCCGTGGGTAGGATCTTTGCCCCTGCCTCTTCATAATCATGATCTGTAAAATTAATCGAAAGGCCTGCATTATGCTCAATATAGATATCATGGCCATGCGCGATGAGCTCTTTCACAGAGGACGGAACCAGCCCAACACGGTGCTCTAATGTTTTGATTTCCTTTGGTACGCCGATTTTCATGTCATATCTCCCTATTATGAATGCCTGTGAGGAGATATTCTAGGGTAATTAACAGGTACGATCCAGAGGGAACTATGCTGCTGCGCCGTAACGGTTTTTGACGTAGTTGTCGACAAGGTCTTGAAAGTCCTGTGCGATTTTATCACCACGTAGCGTGTGAGTCTTCTTCCCATCGGTAAATACAGGCGCAACAGGTGCCTCTCCTGTTCCCGGAAGGCTGATACCGATATCGGCATGTTTACTCTCACCGGGGCCGTTTACAATGCAGCCCATCACGGCAACTTTCATTGTTTCCACGCCCGGGTATTCTTTTTTCCAGGCAGGCATTTTTACATCAAGGTGTCGCTGTATATCCTGTGCCAGCTCTTGGAAATATGTACTGGTTGTACGTCCGCAACCGGGGCATGCGCTAACCTCCGGCATGAAAGAGCGTATGTTCAGGGCTTGTAGTATTTCTTGACACACACGCACTTCCAGTGATCTGTCACCATTTGGTTCCGGTGTTAATGAAGCGCGGATTGTGTCGCCTATTCCCTGTTGAAGGAGGATACCCTCCCCTAATGCTGTTGCAACAATCCCCTTTGAACCCATACCGGCCTCTGTTAAGCCCAAATGGAGGGCATAATTGGACCTTTGTGCCAGGGCATCATAAACGGCGATAAGGTCTTGTACGCGGCTTACTTTCGCGGAAAGAATGATCTTATCTTTTGTTAGTCCAACGTCTTCCGCTTTTTGTGCGCTTATCAATGCAGATTGGACAAGTGTTTCGCGCATAACATCGCCTGCTGACCAGGGTGTTTCACGTTTTGCGTTGTCGTCCATTAGTTTTGTGGCAAGGGCTTGATCCAAGCTGCCCCAATTTACACCAATGCGAACGGCTTTATCATACTCTATAGCCTTCTCAATCATTTGTTCATATTGGGTATCACGTTTTTTACCAAATCCGACATTTCCCGGATTGATACGGTATTTATCTAATGAACGCGCAAGATCAGGGTGGTCGTTGAGAAGCGTATGCCCATTATAATGAAAGCATCCAACCAAGGGGACTTCCAGTCCTTCTTTGTCCAATCTTTCACGTAAGCGCGCAACGCCTATGGCTGCGTCATCATTATTGACGGTAACGCGTACGATTTCTGATCCGGAAAGATAGAGCTGTTTTACTTGTGTGAATGTACGTTCAACATCTGCCGTATCGGTGTTGGTCATGGATTGAACAACAACAGGTGCCCCGCCGCCTATAGTGACGTGCCGAACCTTTACCGGATGCGTTTGATGACGCTTTATTTCAGATAGTGCAACCATATTGAAACCTAAGTAATACAAAGACGAGGAATTAGTCAATTGAATAAGGTTTTTAACCATTATATATCGGATTTATGCTATACTTTTGGTTATTGAGCAAATGATTAAGGGGATTTGAATGAGGGAACGATTTAAGTCAATACGCCATTTTCGTCTTTTGCTGGCTATTGAATTTATTATTCTCTGTATTGGTCTTCCTTCGACTATTATCATTTTCCGTCTCGCGCCTTTTATGATGCTGTTCTTATGGGCGGCTGCGGCATATTGCGCTTATCAGTTATTTTACGTGGGGCATGAGAACTTTGCCCGTGATACGTGGAAATTTCATGCCGTTAATAAAGAAAACATGAAAATGATTCTACCGCGCTGGATTATTTGCTGTGTCGGGATGACGGCTTTTCTATATTTCTATGACCCATCAAAAATGTTTGTGATGTTGCAGGAAAGGCCCTTTGGATTATTTCTATTGTTTATCATATATCCATTGTTGTCGGCACTGCCGCAGGAATTGATTTTTTGTAGCTTTTTCTTTCATCGCTATAAGCGTTTTTTCAAAAGTGAACGTGCAAGAATCATCGCGAGTGCTTTAGTTTTTGCGTATGCCCATGTGCTCTATATTAACTGGATAGCACCATTTTTCAGTCTTATTGCAGGATTAATATTTGCGATGACATATGCAAAGACACGCTCTCTCGCCTTGGTGACGATTGAGCATGCCTTATATGGTAATGCCTTATTTATGATTGGGCTTGGCTGGTACTTCTGGAGCGGAGCGGTCCAGCCATAGTCCGATTAATGCGC
The DNA here is from genome assembly GCA_050633505.1 of Alphaproteobacteria bacterium. Taxonomy (GTDB): domain Bacteria; phylum Pseudomonadota; class Alphaproteobacteria; order Micavibrionales; family Micavibrionaceae; genus UBA1672. Next base: position 65,073 of record JBOEGQ010000004.1, on the reverse strand, counting down.
AGTTGTTGTTATTTCAGCTGCTGCAGATGCGCTGGTGATATCTCCGTTCACCCAGAAATGAACCGCGACTGCTGCGGCATAACCCACCATGATAAATGGTGCCCATTTTAGGTGAGAGAAGAATGTGTAGTATCCGCGTGCAACTCCCATAAGGGCCACACCAGCCGCCGAACCGATGGAGAGCATACTTCCCCCCACTCCGGCGGTTAGAGTGATCAGTAGCCACTGGAAGTGATCCATTTGCGGATCCATGGTCAGTACTGCAAACATTACAGGAATATTATCGATCAAAGCAGAGGCGAACCCTAATGCGATGTTGGTTGCACTTTGTCCGTATCCCTCATAAAGCGTTGTCGAGAGTAGTTCCAAATACCCAAGGAATGCCAAACCACTAACGGCGAAAATAACTCCAAAGAAGAATAAAAGAGTATCCCACTCTGCTTTAGAAACGTTTGTAAGGATATCAAATTCCTTATCTTTCTTTTCACCTTTCTGGCGGATAAACCATGCGGTAATCATCAATAAAGACAATCCGGTCATCATACCCATGAATGGAGGAAGGCCGAATGTTTGTTCAAAGCCGACGGCCATTGCGATTGTGGAGAATCCCAAGAAGATAATGAGCTTCGCACCACGTTTCATTTCAACGTGTTCATCAATGGTTTCAGGCTGCTCTTTTGGAATAAAGAAATGCATAAGCGCAGCAGGAACCAAGAAGCAAACCGCCGACGGTGCAAAGAGAGCAAAAAACTCAAAGAACTCAACTTTTCCGGCCTGCCAGACCATCAAGGTCGTGATGTCACCAAACGGGCTGAATGCTCCACCTGCATTTGCAGCAGAAACAACATTCACACACCCAATTGTAATAAAGGCGGCATTACCGCGTCCAACAGCCATGATAACGGTACCCATAACAAGAGCCGTCGTTAGATTGTCTGCAATCGGAGAAAGGAAGAAAGCAAGAATACCTGTTGCCCAGAATAACTGTCGCAGGCTTAAACCTGCCAAAACTAACTTCATACGAATAACGGCGAAAACATTACGATCTTCCAGCGCACTAATATATGTCATTGCTGCAAGAAGGAATAACATAAGCGCAGCAAATTCTTCCAATGCATGGGAGATTCCACTGTGGATAGCATGTTTATCAACACCATATGTCGGTGCAATTGCCGCGACAACCACCCAGATCAGGCCAGCAGCCAGAATCACAGGCTTTGATTTTCGCATATGAATAAATTCTTCGACTAGAACAAAGACGTATGCCAAAACAAATATGGCGACACATAAGATGCCAGCCCAATGAAACCCTACATTAAGACTTGTTGCGTGTGATGCGGCGCTCTCTTCTGCGCCACCCGCAAAGGCAGGAAAGCAAAATAATAGTGTAATCAGGGGGATTGCGGAGAATAATCGTAAAATCATGGTCTTAAACACTGGTCCGTTTTATTGATAGAATATCTGTGTTGGGATAGATAACATATAAAAAATAACGAACCAAGAGTGAATCGAATGAAACAGGACTAGTTTACTTCTTTTTAGTGGGCTTTTTGACATTTCACTGAAAACCTATTGCTCTGAGGTGTGGCGAGGTGTACGGTTTACGCCATAATTTTCAAAAAAGTTGATGGCAAACGCATGATGAAGAAAATATTATTTATACTTGCTGTTTTATTTGTATTGTTCGGGATGTTGGCACCTGAAGCAATGAAAGAAGCAGAAGACGATGGGCTCTATATTGTTACGACAACCGCACAGGTTGGGGATCTTGTACATAATATTGTCGGTGAGCATGCAAAGGTCGAATATCTGATGGGTGCAGGAACAGACCCGCACCTTTATCGCCCTACACGTGGTGATATTGCAAAACTGATGCAGGCGGATATTGTCTTTTTTAACGGTATGCACCTTGAAGGCAAGATGGAGCATTTGCTTGAACAAGTTGCCGAATCTAAACCGGCTATCTCTATTGGAAATTCTTTATCATCTAAATCGTTGAACCTCATTGATGAAGAAGAAGGATACGATCCACATATATGGATGGATGTTGAGAACTGGATTGTTGGTGCCAATATTGTGGCAGATATTTTGATTGAACAAGATTCTGAACGTACAGAATCCTATAATTCAAACAGGGATGCTTATACAGAAAAGTTAAAAGAGCTGGATAAATATGCGCATGGTTTAATTTCAACAATCCCTAAGCAACAGCGCATCTTAGTCACCGCGCATGATGCTTTCGGGTATTTAGGAAGTGCATACGGCCTTGAGGTTCTGGGCATACAGGGTATCTCAACAGAGAGTGAAGCCGGATTGTCTAAAATTGAAGAGCTTGTTGACCTTCTGGTGAACAGAGAAATCAAGGCAGTCTTTTTTGAAAGCTCTGTCGGAGGGCATAATATCATTGCGATTATAGAGGGTGCGAAGGCCCGTGGTCATGTTGTGAATATTGGGGGGTCCCTATTCTCAGATGCGATGGGTACGGAGAATACAAACGAGGCAACTTATATAGGCATGATGGTCTATAACTTGAATACAATTACGGCGGCGTTAGGTGGCGCCCCCGATTCGGTAGAAAGTTATTTGCGTCCGCGACCTCAGAAGCCGAACGATCAGTCTGAAGATCAAAGTGAAAAAGAAGAAAGCAATGATTCAAATGATTCAATAGAGGAAGAATCTGATAACCCTGTGGCACAAGAAGATAATAAACAGGAATAGAGTATGTCCCCTCCTCTTCCATTTTGTGTTAAAAACCTATCCTGTCGGTATCCGGGACGAAAAAACTGGGCATTGCGTGATATATCATTTTCCATTGTAAGTGGTACAATAAACGGAGTTCTAGGCCCTAATGGTGCAGGGAAATCGACGTTATTGAAGTCATCCATTGGTCTGTTACCGTATGAAGGCTCTGTTTCATTTTCTGAACAGTCATTTGAGAGCAATAGAGATAAAATTGCATATATTCCTCAACGCAATGCGATTGATTGGGACTTTCCGGTGAGTGCACTTGATGTATGCTTGATGGGGATTTACCCGCGTATTGGCTGGTTACGACGAATCAAAGGTAGCGATAAAGAAGAGGCTCTCCATTATCTTGAAAAAGTCGGGTTGGAGGATTTTGCACATCGTCAAATTGGTGCTCTTTCAGGGGGGCAGCAACAGCGGGTCTTTATGGCGCGTGCCCTTGCGCAAAAGGCGGATTTATTCTTACTTGATGAGCCAATGGCGGGTATCGATCAAAAAACCCAAGATTTATTGTTCGATTTGTTCCAAAGCTTGAAAAAAGAAGGAAAGACTATCGTCATAGTTCATCACAATCTATATACGGCGAAGGAACATTTTGATTATGTTGTCCTACTTAATCAAAGTTTAGTTGATCACGGATACCCCACGGATGTTTTGACGCAAGATACGATTAACAAGGCTTATAACACGGTTACAGTCTAATGTTTGACCTCTTGGCGCATAATTATAATTTTGTGTTGGTCTTGTTCTCAACGATGGTCTTGGGCATGTCTGCCGGGCTTGTGGGATGCTTTTTGGTGCTACGCAGGCAAGCATTGATTTCAGATGCCGTAACGCATGCGACATTGCCCGGGATCGGTGTCGGTTTTCTAATCTCTTTATATTTGGGTTATAATGAGGGGCGTTACCTGCCTATACTTCTGTTGTGTTCTGGGCTAAGTGCGTATTTAGGCGCTCTATCCGTACAGTTTTTAAGCAATAAAACACGGCTGTCTCCTGATACTGCAATTGCATCGGTAATGAGCTTTTTTTATGGGATGGGGTTATTAACGTTAAGTATTATCCAAAATTTAAATCAAGGAAATAGAGCCGGACTTGATTCGTTTTTACTCGGTCAGGTATCTGGGTTATCAAGTTCCAATGCTTTGCTACTATCTGTTATCTCTGTGATGGTTTTATTACTGGTCGTGATGCAATTTAAGAACCTTAGGCTTTTATGTTTCGATAAAAGCTATGCGACGCTAATAGGTATGAATGTAAAACGGCAAGAGGCCCTACTTCTCTTTTTGATGATCCTTGTTGTTTGTGCAGGATTAAGAACCGTGGGCTTAATCATGATTATTGCCCTACTTATTATTCCTCCGATTACCGCACGTTTATGGAGCGACCGTAGTATTGTCATGGCCGTCTTATCGGCGTTTTTTGGTGCTTTCTCCTGTGTGGTTGGGACATCTGTTTCAAAATTCATCCATAACCTGCCTACGGGCTCAACAATCATTGTCGTGGCCTTTATTTTGTTCCTGTTTTCTTTGGCTATTAATGCCCTGATTAAGGGGGAGCGAAAAGATGTCATCTGATCAATTTTTTATGATCGACTTTCCCGCTCTTATCATTGTTGTATTGGCGAGTATTCTTTGTGCATTATTGGGAAGCTTTCTGGTTTTGAAAAAGCAAGCTGTGATGGTTGATGCGATCAGTCACTCTGTCCTGCCCGGCATTGTTATGGCGGTTTTACTATCCGGTACATTCAGTATGATTTATGTCATGAGTGGCGCCTTATTATCAGCCCTTATCGCGATATCTCTTGTCTATATGTTGCAACATTGGGCCAAGATTGAACAAGGTGCCGCGATTGGTTCTGTCTTTACGACGTTATTTGCAATCGGCGTTATTTTGTTAGAAACCAAGATCGGAACGCGCGTGCACCTCGATACACAACACGTACTATATGGCGCTTTGGAGCTTACCTATTGGGCTAAACCCTTTGAATGGGAAAGTATGCCGGTTCAAATTAAAACGTTGGGGGCGCTGCTGCTTATAACCTGTGTTTTCATGGCGCTTCTGTTTAAAGAATTGCGCCTGACAACATTTGATCCTGTCTATGCAAAAATACGGGGGTATCGTGTGGATGTGTTGCAGTTTTCATTGATGATATTGATGTCCCTTGTGGCTGTCGGATGTTTTGAAGCCACAGGTTCTATTCTTGTAATTGCGTTGTTTATCTGCCCCGCAGCGTGCGCAAGGCTTGTCTGTAACCGTATGGAAGACCAAATGGTTGTAAGCACCATGATTGCGGTCAGCTGTGGTGTTTTTGGATATTTTGTGTCGGCGATACTTCCCACATGGTATGGTATCGGATATAGTGTGAACAGCGCTGCGGCGATCGCTGTTACATTGGGTGGCGTTCTTATCACGATATGCGGATATAAATTTCTGTGTTCTCCAAAGGCATGAAGGTTTGTTTTGTGCAATAAAATCCTATATATTCCTTGACATGCTTAGGTGAATGTGGTTATTTCCATCGCCTATGACCACATAGCCTTAGGCTTTCTGTGTCATGGCAAAGCAAAAATGAAAAGAAATTATAAAAATAGACGGAATTAAAACGATGTTTGCAGTTATCAAAACTGGTGGAAAACAGTACAAAGTCCAAAAAGATGACAAACTTCTGGTAGAAAAGCTAGAAGGTGAAGAAGGTACAAAAATCACACTTGATGAAGTGTTGATGGTTGCCGATGATAAAACATCTAAGGTTGGTGAACCTTTGGTTAAAGGCGCAAAAGTCGAGGCAAGCATTGTTGCCCAGACACGTGGCCCTAAGATCACAATTTTCAAGAAAAAACGTCGTCAAAATTACCGTCGTAAAAAAGGGCATCGTCAAGATCTGACAATGATCCAGATTACAAATATCAAAGCGGCTTAAGATTAAAGAAATTCAGGAGATAGATAATGGCACATAAAAAAGCAGGTGGTAGTTCCAGAAACGGACGTGATTCGGTTGGTCGTCGTCTTGGCGTGAAAAAATATGGTGGTGAGCAGGTTTTGGCCGGTAACATCATTGTGCGTCAACGTGGCACAAAGTGGAAGCCTGGTAAAAATGTTGGTTTGGGTAAAGACCACACAATATATGCTCTTACCGATGGTCAGGTGGTTTTCACAAAAACATCTGGAGATCGTCCGGTTGTGAATATTACACCGGCAAATGATGGTGATATCGCAAAGGCCGCTGAATAAGAACCTTTCAGGATATTTTAAAAAGATTTATAAGAGAGGGGTACATGTCCCCTCTTTTTTTATATGAAAAGACACGATAATGAAGTTCCTTGATGAAGCAAAAGTATTCCTGAAAAGTGGTAAAGGTGGCCCTGGCTGTGTTTCCTTTCGCCGTGAAAAATATATTGAATACGGTGGGCCCGATGGTGGAAATGGTGGTAAAGGCGGAGACATCTATTTTGAAGCCGTGGAAACACTGAACACTCTTATTGATTTCCGGTATCAACAACATTTCAAGGCAGAAGGCGGTCATAATGGATCAGGGCGTAATAAAACTGGTGCAGGTGGAGAGGATCTGGTTATTAAAGTGCCTGTCGGAACGCAGATACTTGATGATGAAAAGGATACGGTGCTTGCCGATTTAACTGAGTCCGGGCAAAAAATTAAATTTTTAAGAGGTGGCGATGGTGGTTGCGGGAATGCACATTACAAAAGTTCGGTAAATCAAGCGCCCCGAAAGTTCACCCCCGGCTGGCCAGCTCAAGAAATTGAAATTTGGCTTCGTCTTAAGCTAATTGCAGATGTTGGATTACTTGGTCTCCCTAATGCGGGGAAATCTACGTTTCTTGCCGCTTGTTCAAATGCAAAGCCTAAAATTGCGGATTACCCTTTCACAACATTGCACCCAAATCTTGGTGTTGTAAAAGCCGATACACGTGATTTTGTTATTGCGGATATCCCGGGATTAATTGAAGGCGCACATGAGGGGCAAGGGCTTGGTGACAGGTTTTTAGGCCATGTAGAGCGAACGTCTGTTTTACTGCATATCATTGATTGTACGCAAGATGATGTTATTGGTGCCTATAGAACGATTCGTAATGAGGTTGAGCAATACGCACAAGAGCTTTCTGACCGTAAAGAAGTTATTGTTTTAAGTAAATCCGATGCCTTGGGGGATGAACTTGCCCAAGATCAGGCGCAAACCCTACAGCAGGAAATAGGCAAGGATGTCTTTACGATGTCTGCTGTTTCCGGCGATAATACAAAGGCAATTCTGCATAAATTGGCCGACATTGTTTATAGTGAAAAATATAAAGTAGATGATGATATCGCAAAGGCTTTTGATCCGACATGAGTAAGCAATCATCTGTCATCTCTGTATTAGGGGAAAGCCAGCTTATTATTATTAAGGTTGGCTCTGTTCTGGTGCGGGGAGCTGACTTGGATGAGGTAAATGCATCATGGATGGAAAGTCTTGCGCGTGATATTGCATCATTAAAAGCGCAAGGCAAGAAGATTGTGCTTGTTTCATCCGGTGGTGTTGCTTTGGGGCGTAAGGCGCTCAATATAAGTGCGGATGTTGCGCCTAATGCAATCCCCCTCGCAAAGAAGCAGGCTGCGTCTGCGGTTGGGCAATACCATTTATTTAATGGATATTTTCAAGCCTTTAAAAAAAATGGCCTGATGGCGGCGCAAGTCCTACTCACGATGAGTGAAACAGAGAACCGCCGAATGAATCTAAATGCAAGGGAAACACTTTATACCCTGCTTGAGGATGATATCATCCCCATCATTAATGAGAATGATACCGTTTCAACCGGTGAAATTCGATTTGGTGATAATGACAGGCTGGCTGTACGTGTCGCACAGATGGTTATGGCAGATTGCGTTATATTATTATCAACGGCAGATGGGCTGTGCACAGATAACCCCCAAAACAATCCACAGGCAAAGCATATCCCGGTCATAGAGGCGATTACCCAAGATCATATCGATATGGCTGGTGATGCTGTGGCCGGATTGAGCACGGGGGGAATGAAAAGTAAAATAGAAGCTGCGCAATCTGCCGTTAAGGCAGGTATACATCTGATCATGACAGAGGGGCGCGATAACGGCGCTTTATCAGATTTATGTCAGCAGGAAGATAAGCTATCAAGCATATTCCTGGCACAAAAAACCAATGCAAATGCGCGTAAAGTATGGCTTGCTTCGCATATGTCCCCTAGGGGTGTTGCTATTATTGATGAAGGCGCTCTGAATGCCCTTAAAAATGGTAAAAGCCTATTACCTATTGGGGTGAAAGCTGTTGAAGGGACATTCCTACGCGGTGATGTTATTGAAATTAAAACGCAAGATGGACAGAGGGTCGGTATGGGGTTAAGCGCATATAAGTCTGATGATGCCATGCGTATTATTGGAAAGCAAAGCGGTGAAATTGGCAAAATACTTGGCTATCTCGGCAGAAACGAGCTTATCCATCGAAACGACATGGTGTTAGAGGCTTAGTCTTTTCTTGGCCTCAAGCCAATTATCCTTTGTAATCTCCCAAAGCTCCATCACTTCTGTGTTTCCATTCTTTAACTGTTCTTCGATTTCACCGAGAACAACGCCTCCGGTCTTCTCCTTGATCCGCCGAGAGCCAATATTTCCTTTCACGTTACGTGCATGGAATCTATCGACACCTAAACTTTCAAAAACAAAGTTATTTACGGCGCAGACTGCTTCTGTCATCAGGCCTTCCCTATGATATGGTATGGCAAGCCAAAACCCGCGATTATCATTCCCCTCACCGGCAGTTATACGGTAATCAATCATGCCAATGATTTCCTGTTTTTCGTCTTTTAGGGTTATGCCCCAGACACAACTCTCTTGTTTATGAACGCTTGGTAAGACAATATCCCTAATATAGGTTTCTGCCGCATCATCTGGATATGGCCATTGTGCGTTGCTGATATATCGAATAATTTCCCAATGACCAAAGTGTTTTTGCACAGCGGGTGCATCATCCAAAGAAATCGGGCGTAAAATTAATCGTTTGGTTTCCAAAATCGGTGTTTTCATACATTATACCTAATGAATCGAATCTATTTGGACAAGAAGGCAGAGTAATAAATGCGCACAGATATCCCACAGACAATTTATCTAAAAGACTATAAGCCTTTCCCTTTCTCTATAAATGAAATGGATTTGAATTTCGATATACATACTGGATATACCGTTGTCACAGCTAAGGCATCTTATACCCGTACAAATGACGGTGATTTATTCCTATATGGTGAGGATTTAGAAATTCTGTCTATCCAGATCGATGGTAAAGGTTTCGAAAGTTACGAGGTGAGTGATAAGGGGATGACAATCGCAGGCCCCCTTCCTCCTAAATTTACGCTTGAGATACAAACCAAGATATATCCGGAAGATAACACCAGGTTGGAAGGGCTATATAACTCAGGCGGGACATATTGCACACAATGCGAGGCTGAGGGGTTTCGCCGTATTACATTTTATCCTGATCGCCCGGATGTATTGACGACGTATACTGTACGTATTGAGGCAGATAAAAGTCATCCTGTGCTTTTATCAAACGGTAATTTGATTAATCAAGGAGAGGTTAAAGAAGGCAGGCATTTTACAACATGGCATGACCCGCATCCCAAGCCTTGCTATCTCTTTGCCTTGGTCGCCGGGGATCTTACACAGATACATGATACCTTTACCACATGTTCTGGTCGTACAGTGGATCTCTATATTTATGTGCGTGCAGGAGATGAAAACCAATGTGCCCATGCAATGGACAGTTTAAAACGTTCGATGAAGTGGGATGAAGAGGTTTATGGTCTGGAATATGATCTGGATATATTCAACATTGTAGCGGTCAGTGATTTTAACATGGGCGCAATGGAGAATAAATCTCTCAACATCTTCAATACGGCATTGGTTCTTGCGCATCAAGATACTGCGACTGATCAGGATTTTATGCGTGTTGAGGGGGTTATTGCCCATGAGTACTTCCATAATTGGAGTGGTAACCGCGTAACGTGCCGTGATTGGTTTCAGCTTTCGTTAAAAGAGGGCCTAACTGTCTTTAGAGATCAGGAGTTTTCCGCAGATACACACTCCAAAACAGTGCAGCGTATCGATGATGTTACACATTTGCGAAAGTTTCAGTTTACAGAGGATGCTTCCCCCCTCGCCCATCCGATACGTCCTGATAATTATATCGAAATCAATAACTTCTATACGATGACGGTCTATGAAAAAGGTGCGGAAGTTATTCGTATGATGCGCACAATATTGGGGAATGAGAATTATCGTAAAGGAACAGATCTGTATTTCAAACGTCATGATGGTCAGGCTGTTACATGTGATGACTTCGTTCAGGCTATGCAAGATGCCAGTGGCATCGATCTTTCACAGTTTAAACTGTGGTATTCTCAGGCTGGCACACCGGAAGTTCATTTTAAAGGTGAATACGATCAAGATGCAAAGTCTTATACTGTAACACTGTCACAAGATATTCCTGATACGGCAGGACAAAGTGATAAAGCGCCGATGAGCATTCCCTTTACAATCGGGCTTTTAGGCGCTGATGGTGAGGAATTATGTGATGAACAGGCCTTGATGCTTCAAAGCGAAACACAAAGCTTTGTGATTAAGGATATTGCGCAAAAACCAACCCCGTCTCTTTTGCGACGTTTCTCCGCACCTGTGAAGTTGAATGGCAACCTGACAGCTGAAGACTTAGGTTTCTTGATGGTACGTGATACCGATGGATTTAATCGTTGGGAATGCGGGCAAGTTTATGCACTCAATACAATAAATGAGATACTATCAGGAAAGCAGGATTGCTCATCTGCATTTATCTCCGCATATGGCACGTTGTTAGAACAAGCGTTGCTTCCCGATACCGATAAAGCGTTTTCCGCGCGGGCCTTAACCTTACCTGATGTCGGATATATTGCCCAACATCACGAATTGGCCGATCCACCTGCAATTTATAATGTACGCAGCGCACTAATCAGCGATATTCTTCTTACACACGAGGATCTGGTGCAGAACTTATATGATGAGAACCGTACATCATCTGATTTTTCAGTTACTGCGCAAGCAATGGGAATGAGAGCACTACAAAACTGTGCTTTGTCGTTATTATCATACGCTGATGCAGATGAAATCGGGCCAAGAGCATATAGCCAATACGAGCAGGCCAATAACATGACAGATCGTGTGGCGGCTCTTAAAGTCCTTGCAGATAGTAATACAGAAGAGCGTGACAAGGCATTCTCAGAGTTCTACACGCGCTTTAAAGATTATCCCCTCGTTATTGATAAATGGTTTTCTTTACAGGCTATGGCGACAAGAGATGGCTTAATCGGTCATCTAAGGGATCTTAAATCACACCCCGATTTCAACATTAAAAACCCAAATCGTGTGCGCTCCCTCTTCTCTGCATTTGCAATGAATAACCCGTTGCATTTCCACAATGCAGATGGATCGGGCTATGCATTTTTGCGAGATGCAGTGGTTGAACTTAACGATATCAATCCACAAATAGCAGCACGTCTTTTAACACCAATGCGGGGATGGGCTGCATACAGCGCAGATCGACAAGACATGATAAAAGACGCGTTATCAGAAATATTGAAAATTAAGAACATCGCCCCTGATGTCTTTGAAATTGCAAGTAAAAGCCTAAAACATGCATAAGGGTAAGCTATGGCTGATTTCTCAATCGAAGATCAATATGATGGTATTGTTTGTGGCCTTGATGAGGTCGGCCGTGGCCCTTTGGCCGGTCCGGTTGTTGCAGCCTGTGTTATTATTCCCAAAGAAAAACGTCAGTTAGGTTTTATTTCTGAATTGCAAGACAGCAAAAAACTGTCAGAGAAAAAGCGTGTTGGACTATATGATGAAATCACAACACATTTTCCCTATTCCATTGCGGAAATTTCACCACAAGAAATCGATGAGATCAATATTTTGCAAGCCTCATTAAAGGCAATGAAGCAAGCACATGATCATTTTAACGATATCGAATATGCGTTGATTGACGGTAATAAAGCGCCGGAAAACCTTTCTTCCCACTCTATTACTGTTGTTAAGGGGGATTCAAAGTCAAAAACGATTGCTGCCGCATCGATTATTGCAAAGGTGCACCGTGACACCCTTATGCACAAGCTGGATATAGAGTTCCCCCATTATGGATGGGTGAAAAACGCCGGATACCCGACAGCGCAACACCGTGAAGCCATCGCGAAACATGGTATTACCCCCCATCATAGACGAAGCTTTGCTCCCGTTCGTCGGTTTATTGAGTCAGTTCAATAGTTTATCTTAAGATTCAGAAATAACGTATTGAGTCTACATAAAAACTTTAAAATTTATCTTGACCCAGACTCCCAAATGACTCATGATTCGATCCTAACTTTCACAGAGGATAAGAGATGTCGAGTCATAAGAATACGTTATTAACAGAAAAAATAATTGTAGGTGATTGTGTTGAGAATATGAAATCTCTTCCGAATGAATCTGTTGATTGTATCTTTGCGGACCCGCCATATAATTTACAGTTAGGTGGTGATTTACATCGACCTAATAATTCGAAAGTTGATGCAGTAGATAATGAGTGGGACCAGTTCGAGTCCTTACAAAACTATGACGAATTTACACGCCAATGGCTATCTGCGGCACATGACTTGCTCAAGCCAGATGGCTCAATTTGGGTTATAGGAAGCTATCACAACATTTTCCGTCTTGGTTATATATTGCAAGATTTAGGGTTTTGGGTTTTAAACGATATTATTTGGCGTAAATCTAACCCGATGCCAAACTTTAGAGGTCGCCGTTTTACCAATGCACATGAAACAATGATTTGGGCTTCAAAATCAAAAGACTCAAAATACTATTTCAACTACGATGCCATGAAAACGCTTAACGAAGATTTGCAAATGCGCTCAGACTGGTACTTACCCCTTTGCACTGGGGCGGAGCGCCTAAAAGATGAAGATGGCAAGAAAGCGCATCCAACGCAAAAGCCGGAAAGTCTTTTGCACCGTGTTCTTCTCTCCTCTACCCGTAAAGGTGATGTTGTTCTGGATCCATTTTTTGGCACAGGTACAACAGGTGCTGTTGCAAAAAAACTGGGTCGTTCTTTTATTGGGCTGGAGCGAGATGATATCTATGCAGATTTCGCCAAAAAGCGGATAGCAGAAGTTGAACCATTAAAGGGGACTCTCGTTGAGAATAAACCCAAAAGAGAGCAGCCACGCATTCCATTTGGAACTCTTGTTGAACGTGGGCTGTTAGAGCCAGGCGCCGTTCTTACAGACTCTAAGAACCGTCATAAAGCGACAGTCTATGCAGATGGTTCAATTATGGTGCAAAACCGTATTGAAAAAACCAGAGGATCTATTCACAAAGTTGGCGCTGCTGTTCAAAATGCACCATCTTGTAATGGATGGACGTTTTGGCACTATAAAAACGGTCGAAAGAAGTTGCCAATCGATCACTTGCGTGAACAGCTAAGGTCTGAACAAGGTGTTGGTAAATTTGATGCATAAGGGTGCAACAGATAAAGTGCTTATCAGGGATCTCACTTTAGAGATCTCTGCTGGTATTTATGAGCACGAAAAGGCGCAAAAGCAACGCGTGGTCTTCAACGTTGAAATGAATGTTCAAAGCAACGAAAATAAGGCCCTGTCGTCTATTGATGATGTTGTATCTTACGAGAAGATCGTCAATGAAATTTCAAATATTTCAGAAGAGAAGCATTATGAACTTCTTGAAGAATTAGCCGAGAAAATAGCGCAGAATTGCCTGATAAACCCGCAAGTCTTAAGCGTAATAGTTCGTGCGGAAAAGCCGGATATTATAAAAGAAGCGGCCTGTGTTGGTGTGGAAATCTGTAGAGCACGATAATAAGTGATTTAATTACGTGAGCTCAACACTCCACCGTTTTTAGACATTTCTCTTAACGTTTTATATTGCTCTTTCAATTGAACATCGAGTGTTCCTTTGTTTCTCTTTGTTACAAATGTTTGTGAGAAAAATAAGTTCTCCTTATCTGAGTCTTCGTAAATCTCATATCCTTCCAAAATCGCCATAAGCTGAATAACTGGGCCACCTGTTACACTTTTGTATGGAAGAATTTTACCATGTGTAAACACCTTTACTTTAATGAAGAGATAGGCATTTCGTAAGGAGTACATAAGGCGTTTTGTCTGTTTCTTCGAATCATAGCGTTGCTTCATATAGCTAAGGCGTCTTTTGATATAATCATTTGCTACGGCTTGTGGCATAGGAATGTGTGTAAGAGAAAAAGGGCGGCTGAACTCAAGAACCATGGCTCTTGGATAATAGTCCCTATTGTTTCTTATATCGCATATCTTTTTTCTGGCATCCGAAGCAAGAACTTCAAACCGCCGCAACGAGGCCATTTTATAATCCTCCTGAAGTTGAAATGCGTGCCTTTTCTCATCATAATTTTTTAATTTCAACGGTATTACAAATTCAAAGCGTGTTGGGAAATCATTCTTATTGAGCCTTATGAATTCACGACTTGCATTTCGTATCTCTTGCCACTCAAACTCATCAGTTGAAAATGCGGTGTAAATTTCACACTCATTCATCTGGATGAAGCCATCTACGGCCCTGTCATCCTCAAGATCATACAAATTGATTGCCCAATAGGTATGCGATAATGCTTTAACCGTTGGTACCTCATATATGTATTTGTTAACTTTCCCCGCTTTTTTGTGTGATTTGGTTGCGCCCGGACCTTCATCATGCTTTAGGAATTTGTCTTCATACCCATCTGCCAGAAATTGCAGCTGGGCATAAGCGGGAGCTGTAAAGCATGTCACCAAAGCAGATAAAGTTAGAAAAACAGAGAAAAAGCGCATATAAACACCCAACATCTTTTATTATACCCCTTCATTGTATGAGATAGCCTATGCGCACATCAAGTCCTATTTAAACAAGTTTAATGCTTTTTGAAAAACGGTTGGAAAACCTATTGTTTCGAATTCAGATGGTGAAGCCCAGATATGTGTATCTGTATTGAGCTTTAATATAGATTTCTCGCTTAGTAATAAAGCGTAAACATCAAGTTTTAAGTGAAAGTGGGTAAAGACATGCTCCACAAAGCCATGATGAGTGATGTCATTTATTCTATCGCTAGGAATAAGATGAGTTCTTTCATTCTTATTATCCACCCATTGCGTTGTTGGCAATCCGTACATTCCACCTAAAAGCCCTTTATCCGGACGTTTTTGGAGTAGAATTTCCTTCTTCTGATTGTGTATATAATAGGCATATCCATGCCGCCTTGGTTTGGCTTTCTTTGGTGCCTTAATTGGGTATTTATCAGCCTCACCGTTTGCATATGCCTGACAATTTTTATTGATTGGACAAAGAGAGCAAACCGGAGATTTCGGGGTGCATATTGTTGCGCCAAGATCCATAAGGCTTTGTGCGTAGTCACCGGGGCGTTCAAAGTTTCCTTCCGTATAATGCTGAGCCAGTGTCTTTAACGTCTTTTTCCCTTGGGGCAATGGATCGCTACAAGCATGGTATCTGGCCATTACGCGCTCAACATTTCCATCGACAACATTGGCCGGTATATTAAATGCAATAGATGCAATCGCTGCACTGGTGTAATCCCCTATTCCCGGTAGCTTTTTTAACTCATCCTGATTGTGTGGGAATATCCCGCCATGTTCTTCTGAGATAACTTTCGCGCATTTATGTAAGTTACGCGCGCGTGCATAATATCCTAAACCGGCCCAGTTATTCATGATATCTTGGTTATCAGCCTGAGCCATGGCATCAATTTCAGGCCATAGCGTAATAAACTTATTAAAATAAGGGATTACAGCTTGCACAGTTGTTTGCTGTAACATTATTTCAGAGAGCCAGACATGGTAAGGATTAGATTGTTGATCTTTTAAAGCTCTCCACGGTAATACACGCCTGTGCCTGTCATACCAATCCAGAATTTTTTTTCGGAACATCTCAGGCTTTTCTGTGCTATATAATGTGTCTGTGTTACAAGGTTTCATTATGCGTCCGTTATCTGAATCAACAGCCCGTGTGGCAAGCCGTAATTTTAGCCGCAAGTATATCGCGTTGGGGCGGCTCGTCAATGAATGGGAAGACATTATGGGCAAGGATTTTTCGAATAAAGCCCAGCCCCTCAAAATCAATTATCGTAAAGCACCGAAGGGCCAAAAGGCCAAAGCTTCTCTGGATATCGCGACCAGCGCATCAAATGCGACATTGCTATCCTATCAAAAGGATTTAATTATTGAGCGGATGAATAGGATTTTTGGAGATACGTGGATCACCGATATCCGTTTTGTCGTTAGTGAATTACCCGAAGATCCCCCTGCAAAAAGGATAATGCCGAAGCCTCTTTCTGGTGGTGAGAAAAAAATTCTGTCAAATATGCTTGATCAGATTGAAGATCAGGATATAAAAGACAGACTTGAAAAACTCGGTAAAGCAATTTTAACGGATGATAAGAAATGAAAGTAAACGCAATCACCTTGAGATCTGGAAATGTTATTGAACATAATGGCAAGCTATGTGTCGTTGTGAAAAATGATATTCAGCAACCCGGCAAAGGTGCCTCTGTATCGCAAATCGAGATGCGCGATATACGAACAGGGAATAAAGACAACGTCCGTTTTCGTACACAGGAGACTGTTGAACGCGTTCGCTTGGAGCAAGAAAATTATCAGTATCTATATACAAATGGTGATGAAGTTAACCTGATGAATAATGATACATATGATCAAATCGCTATTGCGACAGATAAAATGGGCCCTCAACACACTTATTTGCAAGAAGGCATGGTTGTTGAAGTTGAAACATTTGAGGGAGAGCCTCTTGGTTTTAAACTGCCTGATCGCATTGTCATGGAAATCGTAGAAGCCGAACCGGTTATCAAAGGGCAAACTGCAACAACATCTTATAAGCCTGCCATTGTCGAGAATGGTGAGAAAGTCATGGTTCCCCCTCATATAGAGGTCGGAACTAAGATTGTTATTAAGCTTGAAGATGGTGTCGGCACCTATCTCGAACGTTATAAAGGTTAAAACAACCGTTCTTTTAAAATAAACATCGTAAATAAGGAAACTAAAGTAATGGCAGTAAATTCGCCGGTAATGACCATCATGATGCGCGCAGCAGAAAAAGCCGCTCGCTCTCTTATCAGAGACTTTAATGAAGTAGAGCATTTGCAGGTTTCCCAAAAAGGCCCTGGAGATTTCGTATCTGCCGCAGATAGACGTGCGGAAGAGCTTATTTTTGAAGAGTTAAAAAAGGCGCGTCCTGATTACAGTTTCCTTATGGAAGAAACGGGCGCGGTACAGGGAAGCGATTCTGAATATCGTTGGATTATAGACCCCTTGGACGGTACAACAAACTTCTTACATGGTATTCCACATTGGGCTATTTCTATCGGGCTAGAGCACAAAGGTGAGATTATTGCCGGACTTATTCATGATCCGGTAAAAGATGAGATTTTCCATGCAGAAAAAGGAAAAGGTGCATTTATGCGTCGTCGCCGCCTGCGTGTATCAGGACGTAACGATTTAATGATGGCAACAATTGCAACAGGTGCTCCACGTCGTTCTCAAGCAAAGCGAGAGCAATTTATTGCCGAATACAATGCAATGCAAACTATGGCCCCCGGTTTACGCCGATTTGGCGCTGCTGCACTTGATCTTGCATATGTCGCCGCTGGACGATATGAAGGGTTTTGGGAGCGTGATCTGAAAGCGTGGGATGTCGCCGCCGGTATCATTATCGTAAAAGAATCTGGGGGTTTTGTATCAGATCTTGATGACATTCGAAAAAATCCAGTGAATACTGGTAATATCTTGGCGGCAAATGATCAGTTATTTGACCCGATAGGGAAAATATTAAAAGCGGCCTAATAAATATATTCAACAGTAGAAAGGGAGAGGCTAAAGAATGATCCGATTAAAAAATGCCAAAGTCCTTTGCCTTTCTTCATTTGCTTCAGTCTGTATATCTTTACCTGTTTTTGCAGAAGACACAGTCCCTATTCCTCCTAGGCGACCAGATGTTTTAAATGTCTCACCGGCCTATATTCAACAGCTTATGAACCGTGATGCTCCACCTGCTAAAAAGATGGCGGATATCGCACCAAGCAGCGATCATAGAGAAAAAGACAATGAACTGAACCATTTGGTCGACCTGAATAAATCCGAAATTTTGGATATCTTGGATAATAAGACAAATGGCAATGAAGGTAAGCCCAAAGGGCACGTTCGTGACAATGTTCCTGTTCCAACTGAAAAGCCATCTCCCTCTAAGCAAGAGGAAGACAAGACCACCCTTATCAGTTTTGCGTTAAAGCCTGGACAGGTTGACCTGGATAAAAACCTCAAAGAGTTCTTACAGACGCATGCCATATCTTTGTTTAACAAAAACAATAAGTTAAGGATGGAAATCCATGCCTATGCACAAGGTAGCGAAGAAGAGCAACATAGTGATGTAAGAGTATCTCTGGCCCGTGCATTGGAGGTTCGCAGTTTCCTTATTGAGCGTAATATAGAACCGGCGAGATTAAAGATTACACCGATGGGGCGTGATCCTGATAATAGTAGCCATGATCGAATAGACTTAATATTTATTGAGCCATAAAGCCCCCCTGTTCCACATGCCTTGTGTGGAAAAAATAATCTGGAGCCATTGATTTTCTTGACTTTTCCTAAGTTTAGGTATGCTATAGGGCGTTCGTTTAAAATTTATGGAGTTACTAGCAATGTCAGATGCTGAAAAGCAAGGTGAAGAGCAAACTGAGAACAAAAAAGGCTCACCTGTCGGAATTATATTTATCGTTCTTGTTTTGTTGGCTGTTATTCTCGGCCTTGGTGCATATAAAAATGCCCAGAAAAAAGAAGGGATGGAATCTAATGTTGCACAAGAATCCGTAACAGCAGAAGAATACATTAAATCTGTTGCATCAGAAGATAGCTCCGCAGAGCCTATAGATGCACAACAATCGGAAGAGCAAAACGCAGAAGGTGAACAGGCCTCTACAGAAGTACAAGATACTATAGAATCAGCATTTGATTTTGAAGCCGCGGCTACGCCTCGTATTCTTGGTAATCCAGATGCACCTGTCAGAATTTCTGAACATAGCTCATTCACATGCCCGGGATGTGCTGGTTTTCATGAAGAAAACTTCAAGAAAATTAAAGAAGATTATGTTGATACCGGTAAGGCATATATTGTATTTGATGATTATCCACGTAACAGATATGACATAACTGTTGGTGCCATTGCCCGCTGTGTTCCAGAAGAATCTTACTTTAACTTTGTTCAGCTTCTTTTTGAAACACAAGACAGTTGGCTTAATACAGACTACATCAAGCATGTGAAGCAGAACGCGATGCTATCAGGTGCCAGTGAATCTGATATTGCACAATGCCTTGGTAATACAAAGTTATATGAAGTTTTAGCAAAACGTCAGGCAAAAGCCGCAGATAGTTATCCAATAGAAGGTACACCGTCTTTGATTATTAACGAAACTGTGACAATCAGTGGACTTGCACCATATGCAAGAATACAAAGTGCACTAGACACGGCATTAGCTGAAAGCCAGAAAGAAACCGTTGCTCCAACAGAATAAGTGACGGTAGATATCGAAAAAACGGGTATTGTATGATCCAGTTTGCCAAGCTACGCTTAAGTGGTTTTAAGTCGTTCATCGACAGAACAGAGCTTGATATCGGGCCCGGTCTCAATGGGATTGTGGGCCCGAATGGTTGTGGTAAATCAAACCTTGTTGAAGCCTTACGGTGGGTTATGGGGGAAAACTCTGCCAAACGTATGCGCGGTGGTGGTATGGAAGATGTCATCTTTGCCGGCACAACAAAGCGTAGCGCCCGTAATTTCGCCGAAGTTTCCCTTATCTTGGATAATACAAGCCGTCAGGCACCCGCCGCGTATAACTCTAACAATGAAATTGAAGTTATCCGTAAAATCGAAAAAGACAAGGGTTCTGGCTATAAAATAAATGGTAAGAATGCGCGTGCCCGTGATGTGCAAATGTTGTTCGCAGATACAGTAACAGGGGCGAATTCCCCTTCATTGGTCTCTCAAGGACATGTTACGCGTATGATCAACGCAAAACCGCATGACAGACGCCTAATTTTAGAAGAATCTGCCGGTATTGCCGGATTATATGCCCGCCGCCATGAGGCAGAACTTCGATTAAGAGCAGCAGATTCTAACCTTGTGCGTGTTGAAGATATTCTAGGCAGTATGGAAGGCCGTCTTAACTCGTTAAAACGTCAAGCGCGCCAGGCTTCGAAATATAAGAGCCTAAGTGCACAAATACGCCAATTGGAATTGGTTATTATTTATCTGGAATGGTTATCTCTACATAAAAAGCAAAAGGAAACCAAAGGAACGTTTTCTTCTGCAGAAAGCCTTGTCGCGCAGAATCTAACGGCTGTAACCCAGCTTACCAAAACCCAAAATACACAGGTTGAAGACTTACCTGCCTTACGGAAAAGTGAAACAGAAAAAGCCGCGCACTTGCAAAAATATACGTTGGAGTTTGAGCGTCTGGAGAGTGAAGCGGCGCGCCATCAACAAGATATTCAAGATACCAAAACTCAAACCCATCAAAACAGCATTGATCTTCAACATGAAGAGCAAATACTTGAAGAGAATACTGAGCTGCTTGAAAAAATAGAGGTAGAGCATAAAAGCCTTTTATTGCAACAGGAAAAAGACAGTAATAGCCACGAAGATAAAAAGGACAATAAAGAAAAATTATTTAAACAGCTTGTTGAGCTTGAAGAACGCTTTACTGCGCTAAAAGAAACGGCTGCGGAAAGCCGTGCCCGCGAATCATCTCTAGTCGCGCAAATAGAACGTAATCAAGGCCGCATGGATATTCTACAGGGACGTTTGAGTAATGCCCAAGAAGAAAAAAATGCACTGACAATTGACGAAAACATTCAAAAAAATATTCAAGATCTTGAAAACAAGACGGAAGAAATTGAATTATATAGACAAGGTCTAAGTCAGAAAACCGATCATTATCTTTCTGAAATTGAGAAATCGGAACATGGCACCGAAGAATCGCGAAATATTGTTTCTCAAATAGAAAAAAGATATGCAGAATTTTCAGCAGAGCTTTCAATGTTGGAAAAAATTGTTAATTCAGATACTGATGATGTCTTTACCCCTGTTCTTGATGATATCACGACAAAAAGCGGATTTGAAAAGGCCCTATCACGTGCACTCGGCGATTCCCTTATGGCTTCTCTTGAGAGTGAAGCCCCGACTTCATGGCAAAATAGTGATATTTCAGTTGATGACCTGCCCCCTCTTCCTGCAGGTGTGCAATCTTTAAAGCCGCATGTTAAGGCACCGGTCGAGCTATCATTAACACTGTCTCAGATTGGGTTTGTAGAAAGTTATGAACGCGGGCAGGAAATCTATACAGATCTAAACATTGGCCAAGCGCTTGTTTCTGCAGATGGGTATTACTGGCGATGGGATGGCTATCACGTTCAAGCAAGCGCAACAGATCGTCACTCTGTATATTTAGAACAAAAGAACAAGCTTTTTGAGCTAACAGCGCAAAAAACACCACTGGAAGCGGAGCTTTCCGGTGCAAAAGATGTTCTCGATCAAGCGTTAAACAGGCAAAGCAAGGCCAAAGAAGAGTACAGCACATTATTAAATGATATAAAGCAGACCGAAGCCAAGTTAAAGGAATTGCGCCCTGCTCTTCAAAAAATAAAAGAAAAAGATGTTCGTACACAAAGTGAGCGAAAGCGCTATAGCGATCAAATAGAATCTCTGCAAGAAGATATTAGCGCCTTATCCGAAACGATTGGAAATGATCAAATTGCTTTGGATGCATTACGTAGTAATCAAGAGAGTTCTCACAACGATGAAACCATTCAAAACACCAAAGAAAATTTGGATGATTTGAAAGTTATTCACCAAGATGCAGTGCGAGAATTTGATCTTCTAGAGCAAACACAGAGCACTCGTAATGCGCGAATACAGGCTATTGCAGATGAACGTGTATCGCTTAAAAACAGGACGATTCGCGCAAAAGAGCGTTTGAAAAAACTATCTGATCGACAAATCACTTTAGATGAAAAATTACAGGCGTTACAGAATGCCCCACTCCATGTGACAAGCTCTCAAAGTGATATGCTTGATAAAATCACGGAATTGGAAAAAGAAAGGGATATTGCCGCAGAAAAGCTAGCCATACGTGAGAGCGAGGTTGCAGAAACGTCCACGGCATTAAAAGAGGCAGAGCAGATCCTTGGTCAAGCAAGAGAAGAACGTGCCCGCGCACAGGCTCTATACGCCTCGGTGGATGAACAGCTGAACACGATGGAACAATCCATCCGTAATGATCTTCAAATGTCACCACAGGAGCTTAGCACTCATGTTTCTATTGATCTTGTAAAGCACCAAATTGACGATCTTCATAATTTAAAGCAGCAAAAAGATAACGTTGTACGCGAGCGTGATACGATCGGGCCGGTTAACCTTCGTGCAGAAGAAGAAGCCTCTGAGCTGGAAAAAGAGCTGACAACCTTGCTGCATGAAAGAAACGACCTGATACAGGCAATCGAGGAGCTGCGTGGCGGCATTAATAAAATCAACAAAGAGGCCAGAGAGCGCTTGCTTGTCGCTTTTGATCATGTGAATGCGCATTTTCAAGATCTGTTTCAGCGCTTATTTAAAGGCGGAAAGGCACATCTTGAGTTAATCGATTCGGATGACCCGCTTGGCGCCGGACTTGAAATTTTTGCTCAACCGCCCGGCAAGGCACTACAGTCTCTATCTCTCTTATCGGGAGGAGAGCAAACACTGGCCTCTATTGCCCTTATCTTTGGAATGTTCCTAACAAACCCATCTCCGATTTGTGTATTGGATGAAATTGATGCTCCACTTGATGATGCAAATGTGGATCGTGTTTGTGATTTGATTGAAGAAATTGCAGAACGTGGGGAAACGCGCTTCCTCATTATTACGCACCATCGACTGAGTATGGCACGTATGGATAGGCTTTATGGGGTTACAATGTCTGAAAAAGGTGTGTCTCAACTTGTATCCGTTGACTTGCAACAGTCCTTTGACTTTATTGACAAAAAAGTCGCTTAAGTCTTTCAGGAAAACGATATGGCAGATAACAAAGCACAGTTAGACGACCTGGATCAACGTATCAGTGATGCAAAAAAGAATCATAAAGAGTTGTTCTCTGATGATGAGCATGCCGATGTGCCCATTTCTAAGGGCGAAATACAAAGTTCTCGCGCCGCATCTGAATTTTTGGCAAGTGTCTTCGCCGGTGGGTTTATAGGTTATGGGTTTGACTGGTTTTTTTCCACCATTCCATGGGGATTAATTAGCTTTATGATCATTGGATTCGCCAGTGGTGTCTATCGTGCAAATGATACAATGGCCTCAGATGATGAAAAGAATGAAGAAAAGACGAAATAATAGAAAAACCCCCATTGCGCCAATAAAGAAAATAGGCTACAAACGTGGCGAATTTTAATATGTCTATTATGATCATGGAGTTAAAGCGTGGCTAATCCTATTCATCAGTTTGTTATTGAGCCTATTGCACCACTGGAAATAGCTGGTGTCGATCTGTCTTTTACGAACGCTTCCTTGTGGATGGTTATTGCCGCTGTCGTTTCTACTGTTTTCCTTACGCTTGCAATCAGATCAAAATCAATGGTTCCTGGGCGTCTGCAAATGACTGCAGAGCTACTTTACGAATTTATCGCAAAGATGGTCAGTGACAACATTGGTAAAAAAGGGGCTGCATATTTTCCCTTTGTTTTTACAATATTTATGTTTGTTTTGGTCGGTAACGTGCTTGGACTGGTTCCGTACGCCTTTACCTTTACATCACATTTGATCACAACAGCGGTTATGGCTTTAACCGTTATGTTTATGACAGTTGGATTTGGCCTGTATAATCACGGGTTGAAATTCTTTTCCCTGTTTTTACCGCCTAATGTACCGTGGTGGTTGGTTGCGTTCGTTGTACCAATCGAAATTTTATCATTCTTTGTGCGCCCGATTACACACTCTGTTCGTTTATGTGCGAATATGATGGCGGGTCATATCATCCTAAAAGTTGTATTAAGTTTTGCCGTCGCTTCGGCCAGTATGGGCGCGACATGGGCTATATTGGGTATATTCCCTGTACTCATTGATGTAGCATTCTTAATGTTTGAACTATTGGTTGCCGGTATTCAGGCATATGTTTTTGCGATTTTATCCTGCGTTTATCTTAAAGATAGTGTTGATCTTCACCACTAATTATGTATGATCGCGCAGATGAAAAATAAGGTTTCATTATTAACTAGGTTAGAGGAAAACGAAAATGGAATTAGAAGCTGCTAAACTTATCGCTGGTGCGTTGGTTACTTTACCTGCACTTGGCGCAGCATTCGGCTTGGGACTTTACTTTGCTTCATACAATAATGCAGTTGCACGTAACCCAGAAACAAAAAAACTTTTGGATGAGAAATTCTTCCTTATCTTGGCGTTTATCGAAGCACTTGGTATTATTCCAATCGGTATTGGTGCTGCGATGCTTTTCGGTGGTTAATCCACATTCGAAGAAGTTTTTGTGTAACTAAATATATCAGGAAGACCAATGATAAAAAACATTGCTGTTCACGGCTATTTGATGTTCGCTCTTACAACGCAGGCTTATGCTGCGGGTTCAGGTGAGGATTCTCATCATGGACATGAAGGGCATCATGAAGTTGCTGGTCTTCCTCAGCTTGACCCATCTTCTTTTGTCAGTCAGACATTTTGGTTGATTCTTGTTTTTGCTGTTCTTTATATCTTTTTTGCAAAAAAATCTTTGCCTGCAATTTCTCAAACGATTGAAAGTAGAGCCGAGCGCATCCAAAATGATCTCGATTCTGCACAGCGTTTAAAAGAAGAAGTTGAAACAGTGCAAAGCGCATATGAAGAGAATTTGTCAAAGGCACGTGCGGAGTCTGCTAATTTGTTTACAGATATTGAAGATGATATCAAAAGGCGCACAGAACAACATTCTAAGGACTTTCAAGACAAATCGGCTAAGAAAATCGAGGCACTTGAAAAATCTATTTTAGAATCACGTGATAAAGTCATGGATGAAATGTCTGATGTTGCCGCTGATGTTGCTGCAGAAGCTGCAGAAAAAATTATCGGGGTACGCGCCGATGCCGACAGCGCAAAGGCTGTTGTGAAATCCCTGAACAAGGCTGCATAATTAAAGGAATTAGAAGATGGAATTGCTACAAGATACACATATCTGGTTTATTTTTTCCTTTATAATTTTTGTTGGTATCCTGTTCAAGTTTGGTATGCCCGCTTTGAATAGCATGCTAGACGGACGTATTGAGCAAATCAAAAAAGATTTGGAAGAAGCAGAGAATTTGCGCGTAGAGGCACAAGAAATGCTCGCACAATACCAGCGTAAGCATAGAGATGCAGTTCAAGAATCAGATAAAATTATTGCAACGGCAAGAGAAAATGCTCAACAATTCAAAGAAAAGGCCGAGTCTGAACTTGATGAGTTGATAACACGCCGTGAAGCCCAGCTTGAAGAGCGTCTTATCCGTATGGAACAGAATGCTATTAATGAAATTCAGTCTTATGCTGCGGATCTTGCAATGAATGCCGCCGCGCAGATTATTGCAGAAAAGCTTGACAAAAAGACGAATGCAAAGTTAGTTGAACAATCAATTGGCAGTATTGAAGCCAATATCCATTAGGATTTGTACCAACTGATTTTATCGTAAGAGGCTTTTTATGCTCGATTCTCTCGAGACCCAATCTCCTGAAGATATTGTTTTATCCCTTGCAAAAGACGCGAAAGAAGCTGCATTTGTTTTGGCGCAAACGCCAACATCTGAGATTAATGCAGCCCTTGTGTCTTTAGCCGCAGAATTACGTAATAACATCCCTACTCTACTGACAGAAAATCAGAAAGATCTAAGTACCGCACAGAAAAAAGGTCTAACTGGTGCGATGATTGATCGTTTGGCTCTTAACGAAGAGCGAATAGAGGCAATGGCACGCGGTGTTGAGACTGTTATAAGCCTTGACGATCCGACGGAAAAGGTTTTGTGGGAACAACAGCCGGAGAACGGCCTTCATATACAACGTGTTGCGTGTCCAATTGGTGTTTTAGGAATGATTTATGAATCCCGCCCAAATGTCACTGTTGATGCATCAATTTTGTGTCTTAAATCTCATAATGCGGTTGTTTTACGTGGCGGATCAGAAAGCCTGTATAGTTCATTGGCCCTACATAAAATCATTCAAGCGGTGCTAGAGCAGCATAAACTGCCAAAAGCATGCGTCTCAATGATCCCAATTAGCGATCGTGAAGCAGTTGGCGCGATGTTACGTGCGGCAGATTATATTGATGTTATGATTCCGCGTGGTGGACGTGGTTTGATTGAGCGCGTCATGAATGAGGCAAGAATGCCTGTTTTTGGTCATCTTGAGGGGCTGTGCCATGTCTATGTCGACCAAAGTGCAAACCCGACTATTGCAAAAGATGTTACCTTAAATGCGAAGATGAGACGTACGGGAATTTGCGGTGCAATGGAAACTTTGCTTCTTCATAAGGATCTCCCCTCTTCTACAGCACAAGAAATTGTCCGTAATATCATTGAGACCGGTTGTACATTGGTCGGTGATA
The DNA here is from genome assembly GCA_050633505.1 of Alphaproteobacteria bacterium. Classification (GTDB taxonomy): domain Bacteria; phylum Pseudomonadota; class Alphaproteobacteria; order Micavibrionales; family Micavibrionaceae; genus UBA1672. The sequence continues at coordinate 38,594 of JBOEGQ010000004.1, read as the reverse complement.
TAAAGGCTCGTGACTTGGATGATAGAATTGGCGAAGCCACTGAAGAAGACTGGATCACAGAATATCTTGATACAAAATTAAGCGTCAAGATCGTTGATAATCTCAAAGATGCGGTTGTACATATAAACGGCAAAGGTTCACACCACACAGATAGTATTATTGCAGAAGATGAAAACGCGGTGTCTTTTTTCCTCAAGAACGTAGATAGTGGTATTGTTATGCATAATGCCTCAACACAGTTCGCGGATGGCGGTGAATTTGGAATGGGCGCAGAAATCGGCATTGCGACAGGAAAAATGCATGCACGTGGTCCTGTTGCTTTGGAACAGCTTTGTACTTATAAATATCTTGTACACGGTACAGGACAAACCAGACCTTAGACCCTTTTATCATATGTCTATCTTTACAGAGCCTCACATACAAAATTCCGCACGATGGAAAAATATGCGTGTGGGAATTTTGGGTGGGACATTTAATCCGCCACATATCGGGCATTTGCATATATCAAAAGTCGCGTTAAATACCATGCAGTTGGATGCGATATGGTGGATGGTAACGCCTCAAAACCCACTAAAGCCTTCAGATGGCCTACCTTCTGTTGAGGAACGCGTTAAGCTTTCCAAGGCCTTGATTGACCATCCTAAAATATTGGTAACGGGTATCGAGCAAAATTTAAACAGTACTTTCACCTATGAAACTGTCCGCACATTAAAAAAGCGCTTTCCCTGCACAGAGTTTGCGTGGATCACCGGCATGGATAATGCACATAACTTACACCTGTGGCAGCATTGGAAAGATCTCTTACAACACATATGTATGATCCATATAACGCGCCACCCACCGGTAAAGCTTATTAAGAGTTGCCCACTCCGTATGCTTTCCTCGCAAAAGCATATTACGGTTAATCATGGTGGGTGTTATCCTCTCGATTCGCAAACAACATATTGGCTTTTGCAGAAGAAAATGATTAATATTTCTTCAACCGAAATACGTGAAAAAATGTTATCTAATACAAAGGGATAAGGTGATTTCACCGCATTGCATAAACTGAAAAGCTTTGCAGATTGCAAAAAACGTCATATAATGGGTATATGAGATTGGATTTATTTCAAATATCTTATAGAAAGAAGCAGGTGTCAGATTGATAAGATGCAATCATCGCACTGTCATTTGTGTGAAATACGAAAGTATTTATTTTCGGAATATAATATTGTGATTGGCTGAATCGCTTTGGTTCAGCTTTTTTTGTGGCGTATAATTGGTTAATTAAACAGAAAGGAGATACCAACATTCCTATACATCGTAGAAATAGCGGTCTTAGCCCAGAAGAGGCAAAAGAGATGATCGAAGAGGCTCTGGACTCTGGTAAAGCAGAAGAGGTCATAACTGTAAAGCTTGATGATAGCTCATCACTGGCGGATTACATGGTTATTGCATCAGGCACATCCACCAGACATGTGAGTTCTTTGGCGCGTAATCTCAAAGATGCGCTTAGCCTAAAAGGCGTGAAGAATATTACAACAGAAGGGCTTGCTCAGTGTGATTGGGTTGTCATAGATACCGGCGACATCATTGTGCACCTGTTCCGCCCTGAAGTCAGAGCATTCTACAATATTGAAAAAATGTGGTGTACCAATGCACCATTTGATGTTGTCGATAATCAAATACAGGCGTAACTCTATGTCTTTTTCACCCTATCTAAAGGGATAGCCTGTGATTAAAATTGATGTCATTTGTGTTGCGAAGGTAAAAAAAGGCTCATTCTTTGATTTAATTGAAGAATACAAAAAACGTATCCAGTGGAACACAACCATTATTGAACTGGAATCCAAGTTCTCAGACCCTAAAAAATGTCAAGAAGATGAAGCCGGAAAGATCCTTAAACATATTGATTCGCGTGCCATTGTTGTTGCGATGGATGAACGGGGTAAGGCTATGAAATCTATGGCTTTCTCTGAGAAAATTGCGACATACAGAGACAATGGAGAGAATCATATTCAATTCATTATTGGCGGGGCTGACGGGCTTACACCTCAAATACGGGAACGTGCAAATCTTCTCCTCAGCTTTGGACAGCAAACATGGCCACATTTACTTGCAAGAGTCATGCTTTTAGAGCAGATTTATAGAGCACAGCAAATCCTTGCTGGGCATCCCTATCACAGGGAATAATATAACTTTCAAAGTTAGGTTTTTATTATGACATGGCTGAAACAGCTTTGTTATCTTTTGGTGTCATCCTGCGTTCTTATCCCTTTCGTTGCGCAGGCCACGCCCCCTATTCCCAAAAGTAAAAAGCAAGCTTTAAAATCATTTGAATCTCAACTTGAAAAAGAGAAGCAGCAGAAGAAAGAATTAGAAGAACAAGTTAAAAAAATTGATGGTGATTTATCCATAACCAAAAACCGTCTCATCGAAATCGCCGATAAAATACAAAATAACGAAAGCAGATTGAAGGATATCAAGCAACGCATCGTTAATCTGGAACTAAGAAAGTCCATCTTGGATGATAAACTGGTAGAAGATAAGGCAACTATTTCACGTTTAATTCTCGCCTTGTCAAGAATACGGCGTACACCGCCTGAAGCAATGCTTGCCCGTAGTGAAACACCATATAAAACAGCTCAAAGCGCATTGCTGATGAGCCGAATTCTACCATCTATTAAAAGGCATGCTGAAAAACTGTCCAAAAACCTTCAAACATTAAATCAAGTGACACAAGAGCTCGAATTTGAAAAAGCGACCTTACTTGAGACATCAGAATCGTTTGAGCAGCAACATGAAACACTGACAGATCTTTTGAATAAAAAGAAATTTTTACATGCAAAAACAAATGACAACATAAAAGCGCGCGAATTCTCTATTCAAAAAGTCTCCCTTCAGGCGCAAAACCTTCAAGATTTGATTGAGCGTATACAAATTGAAAATAAAAAAGAGCAAGAAAGACAGGCAAAAGAAAAACAAAATTCGTTAAAAGCGGCACGTAAAAAATCCCTTTCGAATAAACCTGTCCCTAATTCCGGTAGTGCCAGATTACCTGCATCGGGAATTATACGCGTTGGATATCGCCAAAAAGATCAATTCGGCGCAAAAAGCAATGGATTAAACATTGAAAGCAGACCGGGCGCTTTGGTCGTGGCGCCGATGAACGGTAAAGTTCAATTTACAGGAAACTTTAAACGCTACGGAAATATTGTTATTATTGAACACCCTGAAGGCTATCACAGCTTAATTGCAGGACTGGATAAAATCCATGCAACGGTTGGAGATCAAATTAAATCGGGAGAGCCCATTGGATTGTTACCAAATTCTTCTTTAATTCCCAGACCAACACTATATTATGAGCTAAGACAAAATGGTGTGGCGATCGATCCTGCACGAAAATTTTCAGGTTTAGGCTAGCTTAAAAAAGGTAAAGTGAACAATGATAAAAAAATATGCAAAAATTTCTATTTTTTGTGTGGCTATAGCCTCCGGCGTGATGGCAGCACAATACGTTTTCGCAGAAGATAAAAACGCAAAGAAAACAAATGGGAATTATAGCGAAACCTATAAGCAACTAAACTTATTCGGTGATGTTTTTGAACGTGTTCGCGCACAATATGTTGAGGAGGTTGATGACAAAACTCTGATAGAGAATGCATTAAATGGTATGCTATCTAGTCTTGATCCGCATTCCTCTTATCTTAGTGAAGAAAACTTTAATGATATGAAGGTTGAAACCAAAGGTGAATTTGGTGGGCTTGGTATCGAAGTTACAATGGACGGTGGACTGGTTAAAGTTGTGTCTCCCATTGATGAAACACCGGCTTTTCGCGCTGGTATTCAGGCAGGAGATTACATCGTCAAAATTGATGATGTCGCCGTCATGGGTATGACCTTAAGTGATGCTGTTGATAAAATGCGCGGTAAAGTTGGTGCACCAATTGATCTTGTTATCTCACGTAAGGGAGAAGATGCGCCAATTGATGTTACGATCGTACGTGATGTTATCAAGATACGTTCCGTTCGTCACCGAATTGAAGGAAATGCAGGATATGTACGGGTTACAACCTTCAACCGTAATACCGGTCCGGGTGTGAAGAATGCCGTAAAAGAAATTAAAAAAGAGCTTGGCGATAATTTAACAGGCTTTGTTCTGGACTTACGTAATAATCCGGGCGGATTGTTGTCTCAGGCTATTGATGTTTCTGATACCTTCCTTGATAAAGGTGAAATTGTTTCACAGCGCGGACGTTATGAAGATGACACAGACCGTAATAATGCAACACCGGGTGATTTAACAAAGGGCTTGCCTATTGTTGTTTTAATTAATGCGGGTTCCGCCTCTGCATCTGAAATTGTTGCTGGTGCTCTTCAGGATCATAAACGTGCAATCATCATGGGCACGCAATCTTTCGGAAAGGGATCTGTCCAGACTGTTATGCCTCTGCCGGGAAATGGCGCAATGCGTTTAACAACTGCGCGCTATTACACACCATCAGGGCGTTCTATTCAGGCAAAGGGAATTACACCTGATATTGCCGTTGAGCAAGCTAAGATAGAGTCCTTCGCTTCACAACGTATTAGAGAGGCAGATTTACACGGTGCATTGGATAAGGACAATGGAAAACCTGCGGCCAATGACAATGATAAAGAGGATGACGAAGAAGAAGTTCAGGACTACCAGCTGATGCGGGCACTGGATCTTCTTGCTGGATTATCTCTATATAGGGATTCACAAAATATTGCTGAGTAATCGTTAGAACATACTTTTAAAGGTGGCTCATAAAAGAATATGGCAGGTATAGATAAGCTAAAAAGCTCTAAACATTTCGTACGTGGGATAGAGCTCTTTACCAAATGTAAGGCGGTATTGCCAGAGGGACTGGATAAGAAAGCCCTCGCAATCGGCCTGTCAGTTGTTGGAGGGTTTTATCTGCTTATTTACATCTATGTTTCTTTAAACGGGCAAAGCACGGTAAAGGCTATAGAAGAGCAACTGACACAGGTCACCGTCCCGGTTCATGCCGTCACCTCAAGACAGGATACGTCTGTACATCATGAGGTCGCAGCCTCATCGGCAAATATGACCGTTGATGGGCTGTCTCAAAAAAGTCAGTATGGCATGCTTCCCATCATTAGAGATTCGGACTACCTCACCAGTTTTCGTGCCTACTCTCATCCATTTCCATTTGAGACGTTAGATGAACGTCCCCTAATTTCTTTTATTATAAAAGACTTTGGTCTTTCAAAAACTCAATCACAATCTGTCTTGGACATGTTGCCGAGGGAGGTTTCTCTCCTCCTCTCCCCCTATGCACAAATGCCTGATGAATGGGCAAGTATGGCAAATGACAAAGGGCATGAGCTTTGGCTCAACCTACCTGTACAAAATGATAGTTCGGTTAACCGTGGGCAAAACACCATTTTTCATCATGCCTCCTTTTCTGATAAACAGCAGGCATTAAGGAAGAATCTTGGACGTTTAAGCCGTTACGTCGGGGTCAGCAGTTATACCGATTCCAGTATCAATAATGAGAAAGAACACTATTCCAAATTAATTGATGAAGTGTATATCAGAGGGCTCGGGTTTCTTGAGCTTAATCCTGATGCAGCATCATTTATTGAAACGCAAGCCTTTACCTCTGGTGCGCCATATATCAAGGTCGATATGGTTTTGCACAGAATGCATGGTGAGAAGAACTCCTTTGATACGGTTGAAAAGATCGCCCAAACAAACGGGCATGCCGTTGTTCTTGTTCCCAACCACCCCGCAATTATTAAACATTTGGCAGTATGGATCATGAAAATTGCAGAGGCAGACTATATTATTGCACCGGTTTCTGCGATTTATGATCTTCCACTACATACGGACTCTTCTGTCGCTACGGGACATACAATTCCTCCCTCTACTCAAATGCATAATAGTGACGCATCCCACAACGAAGGACATTAAGAAATTGAGTACAACACATACCAAACATGAAATGACATACAGGCCTTGTGTAGGAATCGCATTATTCAATAATGAAGGAAAGGTTTTCGTTGGGGAGCGTATAGACACGCCAGGCGCATGGCAAATGCCCCAAGGCGGTGTAGATCCAGGTGAAACTGTTGAGGAAACTGCTTTAAGAGAGCTCGGCGAAGAAGTAGGAACAAATAAGGCAGAAATCATTGAAATTGCCCAGACTAAGATCCGTTACGACTTGCCAAAGCATCTGGCTTTAAAGTTCTGGAACGGACAATATCGTGGACAAGAGCAAACATGGGTGGCTGCACGTTTTACGGGACAAGACACTGATATTGATATTAACGCATTCGATCCGCCAGAATTTACCGATTGGAAATGGGTGGATTTGTCAGAGACAATCGATCTGATTGTTCCCTTTAAACGTGAGACCTATGAGAAGGTTATCTCATTGTTCAGCCATATTAAGCCCTGAATGTTATGTTAAGAGGCAGGCACGTTAAAAGCTGTGCTGGATTTCATAACGTTGTAAGAAAAGCTCTCTTATATAGATTAATGATAAAACCAGAATAAGGAATCCTATGCCATGTCTGAAAAAAGATTGTTTGTATTTGCAACAATTTCTCCAAAGGAGGAGCACTATACAGAGGCAAAGCAAGCTATAATCAATATTATACAACAAACGCGTGAAGAATCGGGTTGCCATCAATTTGAGTTACACGAGTCCCCTTCTGAAGGAAATCTTTTCTTATATGAAGAATGGGAGAGCGAACAGGCGCTGGCAGAGCATTACGAAAAGCCCTACATAGTAGATGTATTTGAACAATATAAAGAATGGTTAGCCGCACCGGTGAATATTGTGAAAATGCAAAAGTGCTAGGAACAGTAGATGCTTGCGCACTGTCTCCCCTGTTAACAAAGAGCTTAGCTCTACCAAAAAAGACTTACCATATTAGGCGCATGTAATAACTACTTATTGAGCGGTGACCACGCAGGGTCGGACCCATCCATTGGTGTTCTCAACCAACGTTCATTATATCCGGTAATATCAATTGTGTATAAACGCGCACTACGGCGATCCCCTGATGGTGTCTCTTTAAAGTAAGTTAATACACGTCCATTTGGTGACCAACTTGGTCCCTCAACATGATAGGCGTTTGTAATCAGGCGTTCCCCCTGCCCATCTGGCTGAATAACGCCAATATAGAACTTTCCTTTATACATGCGGGTAAAGGCGACCAAATCCCCACGCGGAGACCATACCGGATTACCATATCGTCCCTTGCCAAAGGTTAATCTATGCATACCGGATCCATCCACATTCATGATATAGAGCTGTTGAGAACCACTACGATCAGATTCAAAAACAATCTGCCGTCCATCAGGTGAATAAGATGGTGCTGTCTCAATACTGCCTGCGCTTGTCATTCGCTTAACTTTACGCGTATTTAAATCCATCACATAAATATCTGTATTTCCGTTTTTAGCCAAACTCATGACAAGTTTTTGCCCATCTGGAGAGAAACGCGGAGAAAAGCTCATCCCTTGAAACGCGCCTAAAACCTCATGACGACCTGTATTAATATCATAAAGGTAAACGCGCGGTTTATTACCCTGATAGGACATATAGGCAATGCGCTGTGTCTCTGGTGAGAAACGTGGTGTTAAAACCAAATAGCTACCATCTGTTAGATATTTATGATTCTTCCCATCTTGATCCATAATTGCCAAACGTTTAACCCGTTTATGAGCGGCGCCACTTTCCGCGATATAAACAATACGCGTGTCAAAATAGCCCTCTTCCCCTGTTAAGCGTTTATAAATCTCATCAGACATAATATGTGCAATACGGCGCCAATTTTCAGGGGTGGTGGTATATGCCATACCTATAAGCTGTTTTTCGGAAAGCACATCCCACAAGCGAAATTCAACACGGGTACGCCCTTGTTCATCCGTTTGCACACTGCCGGAAATCATCGTTTCTGTTCCGGTTGCCCTCCATTCAGAAAAACGAACCCCCTCGCGAGAAATTGAATTCGCCGTTTGTACGAAGGCATTGGGATTAATCGGTCTGAATAACCCAGATCTTTCGAGGTTATCCCGAACAATAGTTGGAATATCCTCTGCAAGTTTTTGATGAACCGGGTTCGATGTGTGAAAAGGACTAATAGCAATAGGACGTGGTTGAAATGTTCCCTGCTTGATGACTGCCTGCATCTCCTGTGCATATGAAAATGACGGAGAAAAAGCAAAAAGTAGAAAAAGAACAAAGAACAGGTTTCTAATCATATTTAAAATCCTTTTGAGGGTATGACATCCTTATATCATATCACTTGGGTCAAATGTATAGGTAAAGACCTTCCACTGTTGATATTTTTCAGGAGGTAAATTCAATTTACGACATCTCTCGTTTAATAATGCCCGTCGCGCAGCATCCGCAGCAGCGCGAAAATGGCTGTTTGTGCTATATTTTGACTGATCTAGAATCTGTACATCTCGAACACGCATGTCAGGGGTAATAGAAACGCGCAGATCAACCATCAGGCTACCTGCGTTTTTTCCTCCGATATTTACATTCCAACAGGGTTGAACGCCGCGGTTAAGGCGTTCAAGTTCACTCACCGTCAGCTGTTTGGAAAAATCTGCCACCTGACTGGTCTGACCTGAATCTTGTGTATCACTAGGCGTGGATTCTTCTGTATCAGGTGTCTCTGGAGTCAAGCTCTTCAATAAGGAGGTGAAATCCTCTTCTACCACTTCTTTAGGCTCCGGATTTTTTTCCTTTGGCGCAGGCGCAGGTTTGGGCTTTTTACGTGGCTTCGGTTTAGGCTTTGGTTTTGGCGGGGTTTCAATTTGCGTCGGGTCGGGGATTGCCTCTTCTGGCGGAATTTCAGGCTGTCTGGGAGATAGAAGATCGGGAACGGATTCTGATTGATTATATACAGGTTTAGGCTTCACCTGAGCAGGAGGATTCGGTGCGTTCTCTTCATTATCTTGAGGCGGGTCAATCACAGGCGTTTGTGCAATGTCCTCCGACGTAATCACCTCGATGGTCATGATCATATCCTCAGGCTCTTCCATCTCTTTCGCAATATATGGTATTCCTACAGTTGCAAGGATGAAGACAAGAACGTGCAAGATCAAAGAAACAATAAACGGCATCCCCACGGGAGAAGCATAAAACTCATTATTAGGTCTTTGTAATGCGGTATTCATAACCTTTTAGTCCTGCTTGGAAATCAAGGCAACCTTATTGAACCCTGCACTATTCAATTCCCCAAGAACTGCCATGACCTTGCCATAGTCAATTTCTTTATCTGCACGTATATAGATAAGTCGCTCTTCATCACCTTCATTCATTGATGTTAAAATTTTAATTAGAGCACCTTTTTTTATTTCGGTCTTACCAAGGTAAACTTGTCCGGTTTTATCAACCGTTAACTCAATAGGCTTATTATCCTGATTCTGAATTGCCTTAGCTTTACTATTCGGTAAATTTACGGGCACACCAACGGTAAGCAAAGGCGCCGAAATCATAAATACAATTAATAGTACCAACATAACATCGACCATAGGGGTAACATTAATTTCGGCAATTGGGCGATAACTTCCACCTGTTCGCCGCCCACGAGAGCGTGTCTTATGTGATAACGTTGCGCCCATTTATTGGCTTCCTTCCTTATTCCTATCCCTTTACGGAGGAGATTGTTTCCTGACTATCCAGATGACGCGATAAAATGGCGGAGAATTCATCTGTAAATGCCTCAAGGCGATCCGCATAACGATTTAGCCGTGCAGATAAAACATTATAGGCGATCGCCGCAGGAATAGCAGCGACAAGACCAATCGCCGTAGCAAATAGCGCCTCGGCAATTCCTGGTGCAACAACAGCCAAGCTTGTATTATTCGATGCAGCAATGGCCGTGAAACTGTTCATAATCCCCCAGACCGTACCAAATAAGCCGATAAAAGGCGCACTGGATGCAACACTGGCCAGAAACGTCATACCACTTTCCAATTGGTTCATTTCACGGTTAATAGACACAGACATAGAACGTTCAACGCGTTGTCTTAGGCTTGCTTGAAGGCTCTCTTTCGCTGGTAATCCTCCGACAATTCCCGCTTTCCACTCATCCATTCCTGCTGCGAATGTACGTAACATTGGATCTTCTTTGCTTTTCTTAACACGGCTATAGATTTTATCTAAAGGCTCTCCTGACCAGAAGGAATCTTCAAATCTGTTTGCCCGACGATTTAATTTGGAAAGTGCACCACGTTTTTGCAAAATGATCGCCCAACTCCACACTGATGCAAAAATCAAGGCAAGCATGACTGCCTTCACAACAATATCAGCCTGCATAAACAGGCCAAATGCACTCATATCATGAGTGGCCGCGATACCAAGAGTTTCCGTTACAATTTCTGCTGACATTCAAGAGATCCTATCATGTGATATAAGGTTATTCGCCAGATATCACTCTAAGGTTTCTTGGTAGGACTGAAAAGCCTCTTTTATATCTTTAGGTAAACGTGTGGGGATATAATCATTAACCTGAACACAAACCAAAACAACTTTCATATCCGCAATGGTTTCTTCTCCACGCAGTACTTTTTGATGCATAACAAAGCTACTGTTCTTCATGGAAAGAATTGTGGTCTCCATTGATAATAAATCATCCAAAGATGATGGCTTTAGGTAATCGATATCAATATGACGGACAACAAACATAATATCGCGTGTTTCATGTAAGTTCTGGTTAGAATATCCGGTATGGCGCAAGAATTCAGTTCTTCCGCGTTCCGCAAATTTAAGATAATTTGCATGGTACACAATCCCCCCTGCATCTGTATCTTCATAATATATGCGTATTGGAATGCTGTGCTTCATTTACCATTATTCCCAAATATATTTATTCATTTAATAAATCTGCTTGATTTGCACCATTAGAAGATGGGCTAATACCGAGATAGGAAAATCCCTTGGCGGAAAGCATACGCCCGCGTGGCGTACGTTGCACCAATCCCTGTTGCATCAAATAAGGTTCAATAACATCCTCAATCATGTCACGCTGCTCAGACAAAGCGGCGGCCAATGTTTCTACGCCTACCGGTCCACCCCCGTAATTATCCGCGATGCATTTTAGATAACGTCGATCCATTGTATCAAGACCGGCACCATCAACATCAAGACGGCCTAGTGCCTGATCTACAAGCGCAGCATCAGCCTGTTTCAACCCCGATGCGTCGAAGAAATCTCGCACACGTCTGGTTAGGCGTCCGGCAATTCGTGGCGTACCACGAGAACGCTTTGCGATTTCATAGGCACCTTCATCACTTAAACTCATATCGAGTAATCGCGCCGTGCGCGCAACAATATATGAAAGTTCTTCCGCTGTATAAAACTCTAAACGCAATGGAATACCAAAACGATCCCTTAACGGATTGGTTAGCAAACCAGAGCGTGTCGTTGCCCCAACCAATGTAAAGGGAGCGAGTTCAATTTGAACAGAGCGCGCCGCAGGCCCTTCTCCAATTATAAGGTCTAGCTTACGATCTTCCATCGCGGGATATAATATTTCTTCAACAGCAGGGTTTAACCGATGTATTTCATCAATAAATAAGACATCGTTTTCCTGAAGGTTCGTGAGTATTGCCGCCAAATCCCCGGATTTTGCGATCACAGGCCCCGAGGTCGCACGAAAACCAACACCCAACTCTTTTGCCACGATCTGCGCCAATGTTGTTTTACCCAATCCCGGAGGTCCGTAGAACAAAACATGATCCATGGCAAATTCACGCTTTTTTGCGGCATCTATGAAAATACGTAAATTCTCACGAAGATCTTTCTGACCAATGAATTCTTCTAGTGATAAAGGGCGTAAAGCTCCTTCAGAAGATTGTTCTTCGCTTTGTTGGATACGTTCAAGTTCTGGGTTTTTGGATGCAGCGTCATTCATACTCATGCGCTAAGCTCCTGCAAGGCGAGACGGATAATAACTTGTAGATTTTCCTTATCATTATCGTTTGCTTTATTCTTCGCCTGTAAAACAGCCTTATACGCATCCGCGCTTGCATACCCCAAATTAGTCAGGGCAGAAACGGCATCTTGATCAATTGCAGTATTTTTTAGATCCACCTGAGGTGCATTTGAACCACCTTCTGAACCGGATTGCATCTGTGTGACCCGATCTGCACCATTACCGATATCCAATGCACCGGCCTTATCTTTTAGCTCGGTCAATATACGCGTTGCCAGTTTCGGGCCAACGCCATCCGCCCGTGTCAGAGAGGCTTTATCCTGTGACACAATTACAAATCCAAGTTGATCCGCCGGACAAGCAGCCAAAATAGATAATCCCGCCTTCGCCCCAACCCCTTGCACAGACGTCAGTAATCGAAACCAGCCTTGCTCAATTGCATCTGAAAAACCATAAAGGGTAATGGCATCTTCACGAACCTGTGTTGTTATGAGAACAGATACTTTATCACCTGTCTGCCCAATTTGGGAAAGCGTACGTCCACTGGCGTGAACAACGTAACCCACACCGGATACATCAAGGATAAAATGTCCCGTATCAACAGAATCTATAAGGCCGGTTAATTTTCCAATCATGATATTGAACTCTATGCGCCAGAAATTACAGTATTTATACTTCTATAATGCGCATGTGTTATCGCAACTGCAAGGGCGTCAGCCTCATCTTCCTTAAGTGTTCCACAAGCTGGCAACAAAGTCTTTACCATCATTCCAACCTGCTCCTTGGCTGCGTGTCCGCTCCCGACAACTGATTTTTTAATTTTATTGGCTGAATACTCCTCAACCGGAATCCCATTTATAGCGGGAACGGCCAACAGTACCCCACGTGCCTGCCCAAGTTTAAGGGCACTTGCAGGGTTTTTGTTTACAAAAGTTTCTTCAACCGCTGCTTCTTTTGGATTCCATTCCTCTAAAACAGCGGTTAGATTATGATGTAAGCAAGCAAGGCGTTTAGATAGATCTTCTTTCGAATTTGTACGGATCAAGCCACAAGCAACAAAACGTAAATTATACCCGTTGCTTTCGATAATCCCCCACCCGGTTTTTTGTAATCCCGGATCAACACCAATTATTTTCATAAAAAAATTCCATTTTAGAAATCATTTCCCTAGAATGCGCCATGAAAAGCATTTGATCAATAACGGCTTGGAAAAAATGAATATTGAGAAACCATTTAATGAAAGAGGTCTTGAAGATTATCAAGGCACTTTAAGAGAGAAAAAAGTAATCCCTAACGTTGACGGTATGGGATATGACTTTGAATTTCACCATAAAGACCTAAATGTCAGTCAACCTTTAAACGTTATCGCGGACTTTACCCCTGACAAACAAGTACCACTTGGTAAAAACCGGATTGTGTCTGTTGAAGATTGTAACGGAAATACGGCATCCGTTATTGCTTCTCGCCTTTTATTAGCGCCAGAAGAGCCATAATATTAAGTCCAATATTTCTGAAATCTAAATCATGCCCTATTCTTCGGACATGATCTTTTCCATGATTTCGTCACTTGCCTCAAAATTCGTTGTGACAGTCTGGACATCGTCATTGTCTTCCAGCACATCAACCAAACGCAAAACTTTGCGTGCCTGATCCTCATCCACGGGAGAGGATACATTCGGCTTCCAGATTAGCCCCTGCTTTTCAGGCTCACCATATTTGGCCTCTAACGCATCACGCACAGCAGAAAAGTCTTCTGTTGAACAATGAATTTCATGGATTTCATCTCCACTTTCAACATTATCTGCCCCTACTTCTAATGCCGCCTCAAACATATCATCTGCACTTGCCTTATCCGCCGGATAAATAACCTCAGCAATACGATCGAACATAAAGCTAACACAGCCAGTGGTCCCCATATTTCCACCTTGCTTTGTAAAGGCCGCACGCATTTCTGCCGCAGTTCTGTTCTTATTATCGGTCAAGACCTCAACAATCACAGCAACGCCACCTGGGGCATGCCCCTCATAACGCATTTCTTCATAATTATCACCATCTGCATTACCGACACCTTTTTGCACGGCGCGCTCAATCCCATCTTTTGGCATTGACTGGCCTCTTGCTGTGGCAATTGCAAGGCGCAAACGCGGGTTCATCGCCGGATCACCGCCACCCAGTTTAGCTGCAACCGTTATTTCACGCCCAAGCTTTGAAAATATTTTTGCTCTCTTCTTATCCTGCGCGCCCTTTCGGTGCTGGATATTTGCCCATTTGGAATGACCTGCCATTGTGTATTCTACTACTCTTGTTTTATGTCCATTAATTAACAGGGATTATAAAACTTAAATCACCAAAGAAAAGGGATAAAATTGGGAATAAAAACATTTTCATGTTTTCTATCGTAGGTATATGATTCTATAATCATGTTTGGGAGAGTTTAGAAACACATGGCATATCAATTTCAACAGATAAAAGTACTTCTTGTCGAGGATAACCGTCCAATGCTAGAGCTTTTAAAGAATGTATTACGCTCATTCGGGATTGGTACAGTCGTGACTGCTTTGGATGGTGAGGAAGCATTTCGACGTTTCTGTGATACAAATCCAGACCTTGTCATTGCCGATTGGATGATGGCGCCGTGTGATGGTATCGAACTCAGTCGCAAGATAAGAAACGACCCCAAAAGCCCGAATCAGTATGTGCCTATTATACTCATGACCGGGTTTAGTGAAAAACGCCGCGTTATAGACGCACGTGATTCGGGTATTACAGAATTCCTTGTGAAACCGTTTAACACAAGGGATCTATATAAACGCCTTTTTCAAATCATTGAAAAGCCAAGGCAATTCATTCGGTGTGAGGGGTTTTTTGGCCCGGACAGACGCCGCACGGATGATGAAGAATATCTAGGTCCTAAGCGTCGCGCATCCGATCCCGATTCGGTAGAACAAGTCGCGGTCGACATTCCGATTTCCATTGATGAAATTGATATGAGATAAAGATGGATATTAAACATTATAATCAAAAGCCAAAGCGTAACGCCGAGTTCATTAAGCCGCCCAATGTCCTGAAGGCGAAGGTTGGCTATGGCGGGTTAAGCAACCAAATCTTGGATCGTACGCAAAGCTTGCTGGAAAATCACGCGGCTGACTTCTCACCCTTGGCAGACATATACCTCGATCGCATGAAAAAAGCACTTGATGAGGCCAGAGAACGCGCAGAAAGCACTGAGTCAGAAGAACAAATTGCGCTTGTCCTCCTTCCATGTGTCCAGCTGAAAGCAAATGGAGCAATGTTCCACTTCCCCTTAATCACCCGTGTTGCAGAACGGTTTGTTCAGTTTATGGAGGTGGTTGAAAGGCTGGACAATGAAACATTGGATATTGCTCTGGCATTTTATAATACGCTGAAAATCATTGCTGCCGGAAAGATTAAAGGTGACGGTGGTATGCAAGGCGATGCTCTTGTCGAAGAATTAAACAGTGCGTGCATGAGATACTTTGAAAAGCACAAAGATTATATCGAGACAAAACAAGATCAGGAATAAGTCTACGATATCCTTAAATATCAGGCATTGTTTCAGTTAGGACATCACCTATACGCACAGGCGCAATCGCGCTTGCCTTACCAGAAGGCCTTGTAACAACCAACGCACCACATAACATCATATTTTCACTGGCCGGGATGAAGTGCTCCCCCGGAGTTTTATGTGTAAAGCGATGAATGGCAGTATGTTTTTTTACGCCAATAACACTATCGTAATCACCGCTCATCCCTGCATCTGTCATATATGCCGTTTGACCATTCATAACATGTGCATCTGCCGTTGGAATATGAGTATGCGTTCCAATTACGGCAGAAACACGACCAGAGAAATGATGTCCAAATGCCATTTTTTCTGATGTTGTTTCACCGTGCAGATCAACAAAGATCGCCTGACAATTGCGTCCAAGCCTGTATTCTTCAAGTATTTCTTCCATAGCCGCAAACGGATCATCCAAGACATCCATGAAAGTACGGCACATTAAGTTAACAACAAGGATCTTTTGCCCATCCATTGTCTCATGCAGATATAGCCCCTGCCCCGGTGTTGTCTTTTTCGGGTAGTTTGCAGGCCTGAGAAGTTTTGGATCACGTGTAATATATTTTAAAATTTCTCGCTGATCCCAAACATGGTTTCCGGTGGTAATCACATCTGCACCGAGTTCATAAAACTGCATGCAGAATTTTTCAGTAATACCACGACCATGCGCCGCATTTTCTCCATTTACAATAATAACATCAGGAGTTAGCTTTTCTTTCAGCTCAGGCAAATAACGCTCTAAGGCTTCACGCCCAGATCGCCCCATAATATCCCCGATAAATAATATTCTCATAATACCTCTCTTATTTACAAAAGCATTGTGCTGTTTGCTCTGTAAGTATCCAATCCATTCTTATGTCATGTTCTGCTGTTGGTAAGTTAAACAAGCATGCCTGTCGCGCATAACCAACGCCAACCGCCAATATATCTTTCTGTTCCCGGTAATATGACAGTGTTGCATCATAATACCCACCGCCATAGCCTAACCGATAGCCTTTTCTGTCGAATGCCAGAAGCGGAACCAAAAAAACATCCGGCACAACCAACTGTGTTGTATCGTGAAGAACTGGTTGCAAGAGGTCATAAGCCCCTTTTTCTAATTCTGTATTGTGATCCCAATGTGCAAATTTTAAAATACGGCTTTTTGCCTCAACAATCGGTACTGAAACTGAATGCCCGCGATCTACACACTCATCCATGAGGATCTGCGTATCAAACTCACGTCCCTTGGGCCAGTAGAAACCAATTGATGTGTTAGCAGCAGGAGAAATATGTTCAAAAAATAAAGAGCAGAAACTTTTTTGATTTTCAGAATTCAAACTCATAAGACCACGTGCTCTCTTGGCCTCGGTACGTAAATTATCTTTTTGTGTTTTTATATCATCTGTCATCAGACTATCATTTTCCAAGCATACAGCCCCCCATCAGGAGCTAGTAGTGTGCCGCGCAAGCCGTGTGCGTTTGATATCTTCGCGGGGTCCTGAAAGTCAGGTGGGCGCCGTTAATATCAAAGCCCCCCGGGCGAACCGATTGGACAAAGACAGGGACAGCTCCCTATGCGAAAAAAGCATCGACCACCGAGATAAAGGCGCATGCACGCACTCCGCAGCACGGGAAACCTTATATCATGCTCTCTTATTTTTTCCAGATAATTTATAAAGACACGCTGATATAGCAGTATTTCTATTTTAAATACTCTACGCTGCTGCGCTATCTTCTACATCCTGAAGACGCGTCGCTATTCTTTCAATTTTTTCAGCAAGATGCGTAATCGCACGGGCAACCATTTCCTCTTCCTCATGAGATACAGGTTTCTGTGAGGCCAAAGCTTGGGAGGCGTTATCATCTACACCGCGTTGAATATCTGCCAATTGCCTTTGTGCCTGGCTCAACTGGTCTTTCATATCATAAAGCTCATCCGCCAGAACAAGGGAAGTTAGAACCAGCAAATGCGATTCATTGGTCGCGGCACCTGCCGCCGCAATATCACGCAAACGAGAATCAATGAAATGTGCCAGATCTGTTAAATGCTGTTCCTGTCCATTATCACAGGAAAGACAATATCCACGATTATTAATTTTTAAGGTAACTTCACTCATGGTCTATTCCCCTTCCCCTAAAATGGCTTCAACTTGTTCAATAGCCACATCCAAACGTTTTGCAACAAAATCAACATCGATGACATTACCATCGCTTTCTTGTTGCAAATCCTTCCATGAATTTCTGGCCTCTGTAACGGACAGGTCAAGCCTGCTCACCGCGTTATCAAGCTTCTCCAAAGCAAATCGTATAGATGACATGAAATATCCTTAACATTGAGTTTTAAAACAATTCGCCAGAAGAATCTGACAAGAGATAGGCTAATTATCGGAGCACAGTCATCTTTGGTCAATGACAAGAGGTGATTTTTCCCGAATAAACCACAGGATTTTCGTATCAACACTTGACCTTGAAGGTCTGAACTTGCATGTTACTGGCAAATTTCTTTGAAGAACATATAAACTGGGTTTATAGATCATGACAAACGCAAATGCTGCCACTCTACCTTCCTCTCTTTCTTCGGCTGAGTTAAAAGACATGTCAAACGCAATCCGCGCTTTATCGATGGATGCGGTACAAAAAGCCAATAGCGGTCATCCCGGGATGCCGATGGGTATGGCAGATGTTGCGACAGTCTTATACTCCAAATTCCTGAAATTTGATGCGAAAGCCCCCGAATGGGCCGACCGTGATCGCTTTGTTCTATCTGGTGGACATGGGTCAATGCTGCTTTATGCCGTTAATTATCTAACCGGCTATGACAAAATGACATTAGAACAGATTAAAGACTTCAGACAGTTTGGCGCAATTACAGCAGGCCATCCCGAAGTTGAACATGATGCAGGTATTGAGACAACAACCGGCCCCCTTGGTCAAGGTGTTGCAACGGCCATTGGTATGGCATTGGCAGAGCGTCGTTTAAACGCACGTTATGGCGATGAGCTTGTATCACACTATACATATGTGATGTGTGGTGATGGCGACTTGATGGAAGGCATTAGTCACGAGGCGTGTTCTTTAGCCGGTCATCAGAAATTATCAAAGCTTATTATGCTTTATGATGATAATGGTATCTGTATTGACGGAAAAACAGACCTGACCTTTATTGATGATACGCCAAAGCGTTTCGAGGCATATGGTTGGGATGTACAAGAAGTTGATGGTCACTCTTTTGAGGAAATCGAATCCGCTATCGCAAAGGCACAAACAACAGAAACACCAAGTTTGATTTGCTGCAAAACCAAGATCGGGTTTGGTGCCCCTACAAAAGAAGACTCAAACGCCGCTCACGGTGCACCTCTTGGTGAAGAAGAAATCGCCGGAACACGTAAGAATATTGGATGGCCTCACGCGCCTTTTGAAATCCCCTCAGAAATACTGGAAAACTGGCGTGCGGTTGGCACACAAAATCAGGGTGAGCATACATCATGGGAAGCTCGTCTTGACGGACATGACATGAAGACATGTTTTGTAAAAGCACATGCAGGTGATTTTACAGCCGCTATTACCCCGGTTATTGATGCATTGAAAAAAGAATTTGCATCTGAAAAACCAAAGAAAGCAACACGACAGACATCTGGTATGTGTCTTGAAAAACTGGTTGATCGCTTATGGCTTCTGACTGGTGGATCCGCAGACCTAACGGGATCAAACAACACAAAAGTCAAATCATCAAAGGTTATCGATAGTTCTGACTACGATGGGAACTACATCAATTATGGTGTTCGTGAACATGGCATGGCCGCGATCATGAACGGTCTTACTCTACATGGCGGTTTAGTACCTTATGCTGGTACATTCCTTCAATTCGCAGATTATTCCCGTCCGTCTATTCGTTTGGCCGCATTGATGAAACAACGCGTCATTCATGTTCTTACGCATGATTCCATTGGTTTGGGTGAAGATGGACCGACACACCAACCTGTCGAACACCTATCTGCATTGCGCGCGATTCCAAACTGTTATGTTTATCGTCCATGTGACGGTGTTGAAACTGCGGAAAGTTGGGAATTATCAATCAATCAGAAAAATGCCCCCTCTCTCTTGGCTCTAACCCGTCAAGGGCTTCCGACATTACGTGAATATAGTGAAGAGAACAAAACCGCAAAAGGCGCTTATATTCTTAAGGAAACCGGAGATACACCGGAAATCACTTTATTTGCTTCCGGATCAGAAGTTGAGATTGCAAACGAAGCTTATGAGCATTTTGTAGCACAAGGCCGTCAAGTACGTCTCGTTTCTTGCCCTTGTCTTGACTTATTCTGGGAACAAGATGGAGAGCACATCCAGAAAATCATCTGTAATAAAAGTATTAAAGTCGCCGTCGAAGCAGGTATCAGACAAAGTTGGGATCGTTTAATCGGTGGACACAGTATCTTCATCGGTATGGACGGCTTTGGTGCATCTGCCCCTGCAAATGAGCTATACAAACACTTTGGCATTACCGCCGAAAAAATTATTGAGCGTGTTGAAAACGCACTTGAAAAACGTGCATAAAATATGGAGCTACAAAAATGACTGTAAAAGTTGCAATTAACGGATTTGGACGAATTGGACGTCTTGTCGCCCGCGCTGTTTTTGAGCAGAAGCGCGACGATATCGAGATCGTTGCGATCAATGATCCCGGTGGTAACTTTTTTCCTCTTTTGAAGTATGATTCAATACACGGTAAAGCCCCTTTTACTGTGGAACGTGACGGTGATGATGCCATTATCATTGATGGAAAGCGTATTCGTCGCTTTCGTGGGCGTGATCCGAAAGACCTTCCATGGGGTGAAGAAGATGTTGATATCCTAATGGAATGTACGGGAAAGTTTAAAGATCGGGAAGGTGCGCAAAAGCACATGGATATGGGCGCAAAGAAAATTCTCATCTCTGCCCCCGGTGAAGACGAGGATCTGACAGTTGTCTACGGTGTTAACCATGATTTGCTGAAGGCCGAACACAAAATTGTTTCTAATGCTTCGTGTACAACCAACTGTCTTGCGCCTGTGGCCTATGCCCTGAATGAGACCGTAGGTATTGAAAAGGGATTCATGACAACAATTCATGCCTATACAGGCGATCAGAACCTTGTCGATGGCTCACATAAAGACCCCCTACGCGCGCGCGCCGCCGCAATGAGTATGATTCCCGCCTCTACAGGTGCGGCAAAAGCAGTCGGAAAAGTTTTACCGGAACTAAATGGAAAATTAGATGGTGTGGCAATACGTGTACCAACACCGAATGTTTCCCTTGTTGATCTAAAGTTCCTACCATCACGCAAAGTAAGTGTTGAAGAGGTTAATGAAGCCGTGAAGTCTTATGCAGAAGGAAAGCTGAAAGGCGTTTTGGATGTTTATGATGACCCATGTGTTTCCAGTGACTTTAATCACGACCCGCATTCTTCAATATTCAACCTTAATGGCACCAAAGTTGTCGATGGTGATTTTGTTAGGGTAATGAGCTGGTATGACAATGAATGGGGCTTCTCCTGCCGCATGATTGATACAGCCCTAGAGATGCATAGAAAGGGATATTAAAAAATTTCCTTTTTTAATTGACACAACCACAGAATCAATCTAGATATTAACGTCTAAACCGTTCTCCGTGGCAAAGCTGGGTTTAAGACTTGTTCTTAGCCCAGCTTTTTTTATGAGCTTATTTCAAATCCTATTTGAACTCTCCTATTGCATCGCGTAAAATATAGATATGACCAGCAATCTATTTAAACAGCAAGCCAAGCGCGCAATGGCAACACGGGGGCAGAAATCTTGCCTCATCATTGATCACTTGGTTGAAGCCCTTGCCGGTGACCCTGCTGCGAATTTAAAAC
The DNA here is from genome assembly GCA_050633505.1 of Alphaproteobacteria bacterium. Classification (GTDB taxonomy): domain Bacteria; phylum Pseudomonadota; class Alphaproteobacteria; order Micavibrionales; family Micavibrionaceae; genus UBA1672. The sequence continues at coordinate 17,232 of JBOEGQ010000004.1, read as the reverse complement.
GCGCCCTTATCCTGAACTATATTGATGAGGCCCCGGGAATTACGCAGACAGAAATCCTCAATAGGATGAAAATCAGCAAATCTGCGATGAACCGTGAAATTGAATGGTTGTTTAACTATGGCTGTATCAGACGACACAATGACGATAAAGACGGGCGCGCCATCCAATTGGAGACTTGCGGGTACGCTCAACGGGCATTAGAAAACGCGCTGGACTACTTCCCGGAAAAGCATAAAGGTTTGCATTTCTTCTTGGAATTGTATATAAAAGTACTAAAGCAGGATCGTCCGACACTGCGAGATGCACGAATCATATCAACGATATATGATAAGGGAAACATCGCAAAATCGGATTTGGTTGAAGACTTATATAATGGTCCTGTAACAACTGATAACAGAGCGTTAAAAAAGCTCGTAGAAGATGGGGTGATAAAAGATGGCAAGTAATAATACTTACAGCTTAGATTCGGATGCATTGCGCGAAATCCACACAGGTTTAGCAGAATCATTAGACGGATATCAAATGCCTGATATGGGCTTTGGCGCGAAAGTAGCGTCAATTGAAGAAAATCTTGACTATGCTGCGCAAGAGCTTGGAATGTCGTAAAAGCGATAAATACAAAATTAAGATCAAAGAAGGCTTCAAATATGTTTTTGAGGCCTTTTATTTTGCGTCAAATATACTTATAAGTACCATACAAACTATTTAGAACACAAATCATCAAACGAGGATGAATTATGGCGTTAACACCACAAGTTAAAAAGATTATTGATTGTTATGAGAATGAAAATGCAGGCGTAAAAGGAAACCTTGTACGCATGTTAAATAATGGCGCTTTGGCAGGAACCGGAAAAATGGTTATCCTTCCTGTTGATCAGGGGTTTGAACACGGACCTGCTCGCTCTTTTTCGAAAAATCCTGCTGGCTACGATCCGCATTATCACTATCAGTTGGCAATCGATTCCGGATGTAGCGCTTATGCGGCTCCTCTTGGCTCTCTACAGGCCGGGGCAGATACATTCGCAGGACAAGTCCCGACAATCTTAAAATATAATAGCTCAAACTCTCTTGCATCAGGGAAAAACCAAGATGGCGATCAGGCCATAACCGGATCTGTTCAAGATGCCCTTGAACTTGGTTGTAGTGCTGTTGGATTTACGATCTATCCTGGGTCAGACAATCAATTTGAAATGATGGAAGAAGTCCGCGATATGATTCGTGAGGCAAAAGATGTCGGCATTCCATCTGTTGTATGGTCATATGCACGCGGTGAAGGTGTTACCAAAGAAGGTGAAACTGCAATGGATGTTATTGCATATGCCGCACATATGGCATGTCTTCTGGGCGCGCATATTGTGAAGGTTAAATTGCCAACAGATCACATCATGCAGTCTGAAGCCAAAAAGGTATTTGAAGAAAACAACATTGATATCAGCTCACAAGCTGCACGTGTAAAAGAAGTTGTACGATCTTGCTATAACGGACGTAGAATTGTTGTATTCTCAGGCGGTGCAGCCAAAGGTGCGGACGCAGTTTACGATGATGCAAAGGCCATTAAGGCCGGCGGTGGTAATGGTTCAATTATCGGCCGTAACGCTTTCCAACGTGAAAATGGTGATGCGCGTAAGCTTCTCGGTGATATCATTGATATCTATAAAAACTAAATTCGTTTTTTAAATTTGTATGGGTGCCCAGAGGATGTCTCTTATATCCTCTGCCCCGCATACAAGCATAGCAAGTCGATCTAGCCCCAATGCAATTCCGGCACTTTCAGGCATAATTTCCAATGCAGAGAAAAATTCTTCATCTGCCGGATAGGATACTCCATATAATCGTTCCTTCAAGGCCATTTCATCGTGATAACGCGCACGTTGCTCTTGTGTATCTGTTAGCTCAGAAAATGCATTTGCAAGTTCAATACCGCACAGATAGAGTTCAAACCGTTCTGCGAAACGTGCGTCATTTGGCTTTTTACGTGATAAAGCCGCCATTGATGCCGGATAATCATATAATATCGTTGGGGCATCGAACCCTAAAAACGGTTCTACCTTCTCTGCCATAATTGCATGAAAAACGTCATCCCATTGATCATCGTCACAAACACGTATGTTGATGGTTTTTGCCTGCTTTTTAAATTCAGCAACATTATCCAGACAATCTTCTAAATCTATTTGCGCATAAATACGGAATGCTTCTGAAACGCTTATTCTATTCCATTCTTTAAAAGGGTCGCACTCTTCCCCCTGGTACGTATAGCCGGATATGCCCACAGAATTTGCAATATGCCGCAAAAGATCCGTTGTTTGATCCATCAAAAATAGATAGTCCCTTTGTGTATGATACCATTCAAGTAATGTAAATTCAGGTGAATGCAACCGTCCCACTTCACTGTTGCGATACACAGGGCAAATCTGATAGATGCGCTCCATACCTGCGGCTAATAGCTTCTTCATATCGAATTCAGGACTGGTATGAAGATACATGCTTTTACTATCGATTCGCCCTCTTCCGGTTAATTCTGTTTCAAAAGCATGGATATGTGCATCCATTACCGGACAAATTTGTAGAGCTGGTGTATGTACCTCAATAAAGCTCCGTTCTTCAAAGAACAGGCGTATCGCTTTTAAAACCTCTGCCTTACATTCCAAAGATTTGCGTTTTTTGATAAATTCTTCCGGATGCCACCAACTCATACATAAAATCCTGTAAAAAACTCTTGCATTATCGCGTAACTAACGCTAAAAATGCGCTTCATTCAAGCTCTGATGTGAATTATTGAGCATAAAAGAATTTAAGAAAGTAAGTACGATGAAAGAAGCGATACATCCAGATTACCATGAAATTACTGTTGTGATGACAGATGGTACAGAATACAAAACACATAGCACATACGGCAAAGAAGGCGATGTACTAAAGTTGGACGTTGACCCATTGACACACCCTGCATGGCAAGGTGGAACTGGTAAAGTGGTTGAAAAAGGTCAGCTTGATAAATTCGCAAACCGTTATGGTAACTTTATGTCCGCTGGTGTTGCTGGTGGAAGTAAAGAAGAAGATAAATAAGTTTAGGTCTCCCTTCCTAGTAATGAGTAAAAATAAACGCCCTGTACTTAAATTGTACGGGCGTTTTTTTTATTCTGCCTCTAAGGTGTAATGATGATCTTTTATTATATTCTGATTAGAAAAAGAACGATCCTGCTTAGGATGTCCTGAAAGATCAAACCATTGAAGTTTATCGGGAATATCCATTGTCTGATACCTATGCTCTATCAATGCAAGGGAACGAGATACTTCCTTCACCCGATCCGCTTCATTCAATTCCCAAAATGATTCCACATATTTGCAATCACCCGGATCAACTGCCAATAAAGTTGCATCAGGTAAGACAGCTGCCTCTGCAAGAGCGACATCAAAGCAGGTATCTTGTGTAAGATCTGACAGAACCTGATTTATTTCATTTTTCTCCCCACCGGGAACAGTTATTACCTTAGCTAACGGTAAAAACTCAATACGCATAACCCCTTCTACATCCATAGGCTCTCTTAATCCCTGTAATAATCCTGGAAAAGGAGGGCGTACGCAGTCATTCTTGTAATCACCGCTCTGCCCTCTCTTTGTTTCAGGGTGGGCATGTATTCGCAAGACCTCTAAACGTTCGTCGCCCCGCCCAAGCAGCACAACCGTACCGGTACCTTGTGCAAGTAAAGAAAATTGATTAAGCCCTGCCACTTGGGTGATGCGCGCCTGCACACTTTCCCAATGGTCGACAGGATTGGAACCATCAACTTCGTGGCGCAAATATGCATTATTTGTCAAATTTGTAGGATAAATGTCGCCAGAATCTAACAACGCATCGTAAATAGATGAAATGTCCGTCCACGATCGTTCACTAAGATTAGAGTCAGAAGGGATTAAGCCATAAACAGGGTCCGTTTCATAAAAAGGCGTGAAAACACCATCCCCTTGTTTGTTGAAATATCCGCGATTACCACCATCATTATTCATGAAATAATTCTAATATAATGCGTTACGTCAATGCAAATATAATCAGCTTGATCACTCTTCCTGCAACTGATCAACAGCAGATTGAAGCTTCGCTTTTTTGGCTAAGGCATCTTCTTTTCTTTTGTGCTGTTCATCAATCACATCCTGCGGGGCATTTTGAACAAATTTCTCGTTTCCAAGTTTTGCATCCACCTTCTGAATATCTTTATCCAGCTTATCAATAGATTTGGTAAGGCGTGCCAGCTCCGCATCGCGATCAATAATGTCCGCAATAGGAAGAATCAAAACGGTTTCACCAACAACGGTCTGAATAGAGCCTTTAGGCGCATCATTGACATGTGTGATGTTGTTTAAACGAGCCATGCGCATAATCACATCCCTATATGCGTCAAAGCCTTCCTTGGTTGTTTCACATGCATCTTTAACAAGTAAATCAATCTTGGCACCCGCGGGCACATTCATATCTGAACGCACAGAACGAATTTCAGAAACAACACGTTGTAGCCACTCCATCTTAATTGCTGAATCTTCATTATGAAGTGCATCTTCATATTGTGGCCATGCTGACGTTAGAAGGCGCTGCTCTTCATCACGTTTAGAGATAGAGGCGTAAAGCTCTTCCGTAATATACGGCATGAATGGATTGAGGATTGTAAGGATTTGCTCCAACACCCAACTTGTTGTCTGACGCACCTCTGTGGCAAGAGCCTCTTCCCCTTCCTGCAAGACAGGTTTAGAAATTTCAAGGTACCAGTCACAAAATGTCCCCCAAACAAAGCTATAAACGGCATTGGCAGCTTCGTTAAAACGGTAGGTTTCAATTGCTTTTTCAATTTCGGCCTTTGCCTGCACAACCTCATGTATCACCCACTGATTAGGGGTAAATGTAACCGATGCAGGATCAAAACCGTCATGAGACAAGCATTCGTTCATTTCACAGTAACGCGTCGCATTCCATAGCTTGGTCGCGAAATTACGATATCCTTGCAAACGCTCTTCCGCCATTTTGATATCACGCCCCTGCGCCGCCATAGCAATCATGGTAAAGCGCAACGCATCCGCCCCATATTGCTGCGTCAGATCCAGCGGGTCCATAACATTACCCTTGGACTTAGACATTTTCTGTCCCTTCGAATCACGTACCAGTGCATGCATGTAGACAGTTTTAAACGGTACCTCTCCCATGAAATGAATACCCATCATCATCATACGGGCAACCCAAAAGAAAATAATATCAAATCCAGTTAATAAAACATCGGTTTGATAATATTTTTCAAGCTCAGGCGTTTTATCAGGCCACCCAAGCGTTGAGAATGGCCAAAGAGCAGAAGAGAACCATGTGTCGAGCACATCGTCATCACGGGTGATCTTTACCCCTGCGCCTGCTTGCTCCTGTGCTTCTTCTTCGCTTTCTGCAACATAAACATTGCCATCCATATCATACCATGCAGGGATTTGATGTCCCCACCACAGTTGGCGCGAAATACACCATGGCTGAATATCACGCATCCATGCATAATAGGTGTTCTCCCACTGTTTAGGAACAAATTCCATTTCACCGGTTTCAACCGCCTTAATCGCAGGTTCCGCCATAGTCTTTGCATCCACATACCACTGGTCTGTTAGGTATGGCTCAATAATTGTTCCTGATCGATCACCATATGGGACAGTGTGCTGAATATCTTCAACCTTCACCAAGAGATCCAGATCTTCCAATTCTGCCAGAATGGCTTTACGCGCCTTGAAACGCTCCATACCCTGATATTTTTCCGGGGCATTCTCATTCAAATGGCCATGAATATCGAGAATATTAACCATCGGCAGGTCATGGCGCTTACCCACTTCATAATCATTAAAGTCATGTGCAGGCGTGATTTTCACCGCACCAGAACCATTCTCCGGATCCGCATGTTCATCCGCAATAATTGGAATAAGTCGATCTGTTAGGGGCAGAGCCACAGACGCGCCAATCAAGCTCTTATAACGATCATCTTCCGGGTTAACAGCCACAGCAGTATCACCAAGCAATGTTTCAGGTCGCGTAGTCGCAACAGTAATAAAGCGCTCCACCTCCCCTTCAATAGGATAGCGAATATGCCACATCTTACCTTTTTGATCTTTTGATTCGACTTCCAGATCAGAAATACTGGTCAATAACTTAGTATCCCAGTTAACCAAACGCTTGTCTTTGTAAATAAGCCCTTCTTTGTACAGCTGAACAAAAACCTTGCGAACAGCTTTGGACAACCCCTCATCCATTGTAAAGCGTTCACGGCTCCAATCCGGTGTCGCACCAAGCGCACGCATCTGTTTAACAATCGTACCACCACTCTCCGCTTTCCAATCCCAGACACGCTCCAAGAACTTCTCACGCCCTAAATCATGGCGTGATATCCCCTCTTTATCCAGCATCCGCTCAACAACCATTTGCGTTGCAATACCGGCATGATCCGTACCCGGTTGCCACAAGGCATCACGACCATTCATTCGATAATAACGGGTTAGTAAATCTTGTAATGTCGTGTTAAGCGCATGGCCCATATGCAAAGACCCGGTCACATTTGGTGGCGGCATCATAATCGTATACGGCGCGGCTTCTTTTGTTGCATCACATTGAAACGCCCCGGACTGTTCCCAGTCCTTGTAATGCCTGTCTTCTATGTTTTGAGGATCAAATGTTTTATCAAGCGCCATCGCCTATTCCCTTTATTTTGCTATCGCATCTTTCAGCGAAGGCAAATCATACGGCTTTTGATTCTGAAATCAAGGGATTAGCGAGGTTTTATTCGTCCAAAACGCGTTTGGATACACGTTCAAGTTCTTCTTGAACCAAGCGCTCAATAATAATAGGCAAGTTTCGATCTAACCATTCTTTCAACATTGGCTTAAGCTCACTACGCACAATATCTTCAAGAGTGATACCATTATGCTCTACCGCAGTTTTTCGAACAAGTTCCGTAATCGCGGAAACAGCCGCTTTTTCAGCACCTTGCGTTAACAAAGACGCTTCCCCTTGTCCATCACCTGCATCAACCAGATCAACATCCGGCATAACTGGCTGAGGCTCTGGAATCTCTTCCGGCTCAGGTGCCATATCAACCTCTATCTGAACGTTTTCTTCCGGCTCTGGCTCAACCTTTTCTACAAGATCAATAACGGCTTCTTTTGCTTCTGCTACAATTTCCGGCTCGGCAGCGGCTTCCGGTTCAGGCGTATCAAAAGCAATATCATCTATTGCACCCTGATCAAGTTCAACATTTTCTGATGCACTATCGACTGGTGCATCAAAATCCATATCATCTATTGCACCTTGATCAAGTTCAACATTTTCTGATGCACTATCGACTGGTGCATCAAAATCCATATCATCTATTGCATCCTGATCTAAAGCAGGAGCATCTTCTTCGGCAGATGATTCTTCATCTGATTCAGAGGCGGCTTCGCCACTCTCGTCATCTTCTGAGATAATCTGCCGAATAGAATCCAAGATCTCTTCGATTGATGGTTCTTCTTCTGTTTGTGCTTCTTCTGCCATGCTTCGGATAATTTTTAAAGATTAGCTTTGTTAGGAATCGCCTAGAACTAGTCTGGAATATTGTTTCGACATTGTCAAAGCCTCTTCCTATTTTATCCGCATGGCTATCCACATCTAATTTTCATTTATGCAAATTGGAAGGCATCTTCCAGGCCAAAATCAGCAAGAAAAGGAATACCCGTGTCGAATAAAGTTTTAGATGAAACATCACCATTATCGTTTTTATAGAACAGTTTGGCCTGTCCGATTGTATCACCTTTTTGCGCAATGACGGTCACAAGACGTCCACCAACCGCCAATTGTTTAAGAATCACATCAGGTACCTCGGGAACAGAACCATTAATCACAATCAAACTATACGGTGCATGCTCTGTCACACCCTCGTTCAGTTTTCCTGTTTCAAGAACGATATTACACATATCCAACTTGTCCCAGACACGTTGCGCCTTATCCATTTGGCGCTTATTATTCTCCAAGGCAATAACCGTACTCACAATCGGAGAAAGAATCGCAGAAGAATATCCAGACCCTGCCGCAATATCTAAGACAACATCACTTTCGACCAACCGCGCCTCTTGTAACAGTCGCGCATGTGTAATTGGCTCCATTAAGCATCGTCCCTGCCCGATATCCAGATTTTCATCTGTATAAGAAACACCTTGTAATTTCTCAGGAACAAAAAGCTCTCGAGGAACTGTTGAAAACATATCTAATATGCGGGGATCAACAACGCCAGCTGTATGCACCTGACCATCTACCATGTTTTTTCTTGCTTGTGAAAAATTCGTCATCGTACCTTGTGAACCTTATTACCTATATAATATTACGTGATATGCAATTAAGGGAAACCCCAATCTGCCCCTATTATGTACCTCTATTTCCTTTGAATAACCAGATGTTTCATAAAAAAATATGCGATAAAATAGAGTTGCATGTTGACTTTAGCCCCCCTTTTCATCTAATCATTACCACCACTAAGGTAAGAATGCATGATGGCGCGGTGGCAGAGTGGTTATGCAGCGGATTGCAAATCCGTGTACACCGGNNCGACTCCGGTCCGTGCCTCCATAAATTCTTACTTGACAACATCAAAAAGCGTTGGCATAAAGGCGCTCACAAAACGTGTTCCCCGGTAGCTCAGTGGTAGAGCAGGTGACTGTTAATCACTTGGTCGCTGGTTCGAATCCGGCCCGGGGAGCCATTTTCCTTAGCAAAATATTAACTGTTTCCCAGCTAACATATTGTAATAGCTTGTTTTTGATATTTTAGAATATATCAGGGCGCCGCTATATCCCAAAACTGAGATACATTTTGGCACACAAAATGGGATACAAGGATGTCTGACTACATTATAAAAAGAAACGATATATAATATTATTACTACCGCCGAGTTGCAAAATATGTGCAGCATATTGAGCCGCGCACATTTATAGGCCTGTCACTCATATAGGCCTATCACTCAAAACAAAATCATTCAAAGAAGCACTCGCAAAAGCACATCTTTTCAATAAGTATGTTGAAGAGCATTGGGAAAGCTTAGTCAGTAAAAATTTGAAAGAAGGCAGATTTTCATATAGCTTGGCCATTCTGAAGTCGAAATTTCATAGATACGAATATAAAACACCGCTGGCGAGATATCGAAACTTCCAACAAGCGAAATCATTAGAAGAGTTAAGACGGACACCCCAGATAAAAAGACTCTTTCATCGGTACTTGGACGCGTTGATACACCCGCAATAAGCCTTGACGATTTATGGAGTGGCTATCTTAAGCATATGGTTCCCGAATTACGATGCAAATCCGATAACCAACTAAGAAAATGGAAAAACCCGAGAATTAGAGCTTACAAAAATTTTATTAAGGCATGCAGTGATATACCTGTCTTGGAAATCCAACGCAGTGACCCGTTAAAATTTAGAGATTGGTCGACTGGCAGGCTTGTATAAGAGGATGTGTCGCCAAACTCTCCTAATAAAGACTTTACACACCCAAGATCCCTACTCGCATATGCGCAAGACTTCAGATGCGTAGATTTCAACATAATTGATTTGTTCGCCCGCATGCACTTTAAAGAAAGTGACAGCGAAAAAATGCCTTTTGAAACTGACTATATTACGGGCAAGCTTCTAAAACCTAAATATCATGTGGGACTGAATAAAGAGCGCAAGCTATTCTTCTATCCGAAGGTGAAATCAGCACCATGCATACCGGGCTGAAAGGCACGATGAATGAGCTGTCTTGTAGGATTTAGCGGCAAAGACCAAGCGGCATGCGCGGTCAATCCGGCGATGGAATCTCCTACGGCTATAAGAAGGTCGTTAAGAAGTTTGATGCCAGTGGCGAGGCCATCAGGAGGGATCGAGAAATTGACCATGAGGAAGCCAAGGTTATTTGCCGTATTTTCTTTCAGAAACGCCAGCATATTGGTAAAGCCTGTTCTGCCGGACTGCTTTGCGGTTTCAACGTCAACAAACTCTTTGACAACGCTGAGGCGATTCTAGCTGGCGTGCTCATGTAAAAGGCGCAACTGCGCTGGAATGGAAAAGCCCTCTCTTTCTTGTTCTTTGGAAGACACGCGGGCATAAACAACGGCTTCTTGTCTTTTTATCAAAATATCACTTTTATCTGGCTCATACCTAAAACACACTAAAAGTGTATTTTTATTTTAAAATACTAAATTTGTCAGATAAGAACTTTATTTTGAGAGATCGTACCCAAACTTATATTTTAGGTTGTTTTCGAGCGTATCAACAAGGCTCTCATATGTTTTTGGATCTATTAAGTCCTTGTAAGATTTCTGTCCTTTGAAGTGAAAATGCTTCGTCTCATTTCTAGCAAACAGAGACTCGCGTTTTTTCTGATTATCAAAGGAATAGTAATCAATCGCTTCTTGATAGATAGAAGATGATATCTTAGCATTCAGAATAAAACGAGCTGTTTGCTCAAAATACTGAGCTGGATCATCTTTCAAATCTTCGTATTTGAGAACAAAGCATTGTTCTGGGTTTTTCTCACAAAACGCCCCCCAACTGTTATAAAAACGCACAAGGCGGTCAACAGCATTCGTTTTTTGCAAATAATCTTCGAATCTTTCGTAATTTGCTTTTCTTTTTAAAAAATTCGAGTAAAGCGCAGTGATGAAGTCACGAACAATCAGAACATGTTTAGCACTTTCTAATCCCCAAAGTGGAGATTCACCGTAATAACCATGAGTATGGTAAAAATGATCCGTAGGGCATTTTGGCAAAACATCAGGTAAGAATATGCTTTCCTGTGCTCGCGCATCTGCAGGATAGAAAAGGCGAATGGGCTTCCTTTCTGCTTGCTTAAGCGTTTTTCCAGTTTCTTCGTATTTTACCTCATATTGCCCTGTATAATGCTTGCATAGAACAAAGCTTAAAACATCAACAGTCCAGTTCCACCCCGATGCTGGAAAAGATGCAAACAAGACACTCTTGCTTTTGGGCTTCAATATGTGCTGGACGTAACCATAAGACGATCTCAGCCCTTCCTTATCAGGACGCACTCCAATCAAACTTCTTAAAGTTCTTAACCCTCGGACATGGGGACTGTATTTCAAACGATTGTTTAATGTCATGTTTTGCATTGCCTGCATATTACACAAAACCGAACTTTAGTCCACTTCAAAATCAAACAGTTATCAACGTTCCAGTGTTTTCTAAGCTATCAACATCTGACAAGCCTGTCACACCTTCTATAAGGGCTATCGACACGAAGCTATCCGCGCCACCATCAGCATCAATCATTAGCGTACTGTCTGTGCCGTTATCTGTTATGGATATAAAGTCAGATATCGCGTCGGCCAACGGGTCATACCCAGATAAAACATCAGCGATATTGATACTGTCACCGTCTGTAATGCTGAAGTCCTTGATAACATCGACATCGTTAAAGGCTGTGGCAGACCTGAACCCGAATGTATCTGCGCCACTTTCACCATACAGAGTATCCAAACCATCATCACCGTACAGGACGTCATCACCAGCCCCGGCATAGATTTCATCATCCGGATTGGCAATTTGGATACCATAGATTACATCATCACCGTCTTTGCCGTAAATATGGTCTTTACCTTCCAGACCGTTTATGCGTTCAGCATTAGCTGTGCCATAGAGCGTGTCATTAGTAGTTGTACCATTGATTTCAGGTAACGCATCAACTGTGATGCTGACATTTCCTGTTACATTCCCACCATATATATCCGTCACTTGATAAGAAAAGCTATCAAGTCCTGTGTAGCCAGAAGCACCATTATACGTGAAATTTGTACTACACGCATACAGCGTGCGGTCAACCTAAACGCAGGTAAAACTAATAGCGGGACTATTGTGCACCTGCGAGGGAGTGAGGCACTGGCGTTGCCTCATGTTAGGTTGACGGTGGCACTCAACGCGCCATAATTTCGGTGTTTGGGTATCTGGCACTGAACGTGACGCTGCCAAAACCATCCGCTTGCACCGGGGGTAGAAAAGCATCCCTGCTCCCAGCCGTTAGCACCCGCCGCCTGCTGCCGGACATGCTCTGTGGCAAGATGGGGGAATGTATGTACAAACTTTCTTATCTCACCACACAGGTGGCATGATCGTCGTTTACAAACGACAAATCATATCGGATTTGAGATGTGAGGTTTTCAGCAAGCGACAACGGAGTCAGTCTGGGCTACAGTACAGGAGCATTGGCCACAGGCCAAATACCGACCTAAACCATGCCGATATATTATTTAAAAGATTCGAGACACAAAAGCAGGGGGCACTTTTGATAAATAAATTCTCTGTAATCATTTCCCAATTATATCTTTCATAGATACCATTATACTCTTCATGCTCTCAGCTTGTTGTTTTTGCCGATTTATAGCATAAGGATTCATATCCAACTTGAGCCTTTTTTCATCACCAGATACGCGAAAATTATTAAAAGCTTTCTCATCTTTACTTTCATTCGCAGCGCTAGCATGTACGCTACGAAATGACCAATTCCTATTTCTAAACCCCTGTACCTTTTTGGCCGCTTGAGCCGCTTTTTCGTGATCCCCAATCTCTGAATAAAACTTTACTTCGCCAGCTATATATTTCTGCTTCCTATCACTATATTTTTTAATAGCTGGGTAATCACGTTTTAAACCACGAACAACTTGATCAAGTAATTTGTCATCACCCTCCACCTTAGCCGAACCAATAATATACCCCCAAGCTTCTGAATCCTTGTTTGCAGGATACCCCCAGTCAGTCATCACCTGATAAGCTCTAAACGGATTTCTATCAATTACCGTGTATGCTTTTGCTATTTGCTCTGGGTAAGCAAGAGGCATATCTGAAATTGAATGAGTTTTCTTCACCCAAGTTTCTACTGTTCTCATAACTTCATTTGCGACAGAGTTGCTCCCTCTTTGGGCATACATCTTTGCAATATGCATTGAGGCCATTATGTAACTGTTGTCCTCATTTTGTTTTAGGCTGATATTCTCAAATAGCATTCTCAGAAAAAGATCAAGCCTAAAAAATGGATTTTTACTTTTCCGGTCTATCAGCAAAATAATGGCTTTAACGTAAGCATTTTCAACCTTTCCCTCTATACTGGGATTTAACATCATCTCTTGAACCAATTCGAAATCACCATAATATGCAGCAGACATTAGAAGTGATTGATATGTTTCTCTATCACTGCTGACTTTTTCAGAAAACAGAATTGCTTCGCGGATCAGCCCCGCTTGAATATAGCTATAGATAATTGCATCATAACCTTCCCGCTTTTGGAACCCTGCACTCTTCTCATTTAAGGATATTGCATAATCAAAGTAGGCAGCCGCATCGTTTTTCTGGTTGGCCATATACAAAGAAGCACCAATAGCACTGTAAACCCCTGACTTCCACACTATTTTGTTATAGTAATTTTTCTTTGAATTACGGGTATCTCCTATCCGTTCAGCTTCTTCTTTATATCCTTTAATAAGCCTAACAGCATCTTCAAGCTTTCCACATAAAGCATATGCTATGGCCATATTTTTAAAAGTAAAATCTATATCCTTCTCGTTGTACTTCTTCTTGTGCTTATATTTCTCTCGAGTTTTTAGAATTCTACCAGCTAAATCGATTGCCTTTTCACACTCACCATAACGAGCCATATAAGAAGATATTATGGCATTTGAAACTTGCCAATTAACACCCGTACTATTAATTTCGTTTGCAGTCGTAACCGCTTTTTCAAAATCATTTCTCTTTAATAGCTCAACAACATATTGCCTATCATTACCGAAGCCACTGGGGACTATGTTAAGCTTATTATATCTATAATCTGCTTGCACTAACCCATTTTCGACATATTCTAAATTGACCTCAGGAAGAAACAACTCTTGCCCATCAAAATTTTGCGCATATGCTTTATGTGCATTTGTACCAAAAATAATCTGAGATATCCCCATTGAAAGTAATAATAGATATTTTTTTTCAATCGACATTTTTACTTCTTTCTTCTTTTTGAATCCTTACAAAAATGTGTGATATAAAACCAGCGTTTAGAGCAATAGCCACAAGCGTAATTAGCAACCCAAATATTTCCACAAGACTATATTCGAGTATAAAATTAAAGCCTAATCGATCTGCGTATGAATTATATATATAATATTTATAGGTATATTCTAGATATCCAAGAGGTGAGGAAATGATCAAAAACCCAAATAAAAGTCTAATAGTATAACCTTTTGAAAGACAGTAGACATCTTTCATATTAAGACCTGAATCAATTGATTGTGCTGGCAAAAAAATCCATAACCGAAATATATAATGGATAGAAATTACAAGAAAAACAAAAACTACAGGAGCTATAATAATTTCTTGAAGTCCCGCTAATTTAAGAAATATAAAAAACAACAAAGCCAATACTGCAATAGCCAGCCAAGCCATAGGGTAAGCAATAAATATTATTTCGTGTTTTTTTAATTTTAATATAGAAGCTTTGTTACTCTTACTTTTCCCCAAAATTATAAAACGATGCCAAGATATTGCAAACAAGGAATAAAAAACTAAGTTTACGAATAGAAAAACATACTGCATCGCATAAATTTCATGGAACTCTCCGAAAAACTGAAGCATGTCAGATACAAAAATAAGAGCACCAACAGGAAACAACAAATAAAGGAAGTAACCCATATTTGAAAAAAATGTTTTATATGAAAATAAAATGGATTCAAAGATAGGCACTTTGGTATATTTGCACTCATCATCTAACAATTTGGGGGGCCTCTTCACTGTTCTCAGTCCTCCATTCTTACTTTCTAGAAACTGATTTAACAACTCATTTTATTCTGTTATCCGGGGTGTAACAGAAACACATTACCCAATTTTGGATATCCAAGCTAATTCAAAAAAGTACACCCCTAACAAGCTTTAACCAATTATTAGTTTAGACTGTGCTAACCTAAATATGGGCATTTGTTATGCTTATCTATCGAGAGTTTTTCTGAAATGGGTGAATACTTCTGTTGTGTGTTATGCGCAACGCATAGGGATTCAGCCATGAAAAACAATTCCACATTAGATGAAATCAAAGAAGCATATATCCCTATCGCAAAAATATCTGCTGATACCATTCTTACCGAAACTAACCATCCGGTAAGCTATTATTCTTTTAAATAAAGTCTAAAAACCGGTGCAATTCTTTTTGCCCCCTCTAAACTCAGGTGATCATTATCGAAGTAGAAAACAATATCACCTTCATTTGCATAGCATTGATTCGTATCACATAATGCCTTAGAAGGGTCGACGTACTGAACATTATACTCTTGAGCTACATACTTTAGAAACGTGCGCGTATACGCCCTATTTTCTTCAAACAGATGCTTAGAGACGGTAATATCATCCTGAAACAAAAAGATCATATCAGGCACAGAACGCGGATACTCCGGTACACTATCAACCAGAACAACATTTCCACCACGTTGCTTGATAGCCGTAACCGTCTTTATCAAGGAATCTTTAAAAACTCTGCAATTTTCATCTTCAGAAATATTTTTGCTTTTTGTATCATTGATCCAAGTTGGTCCCTCGTGGCTGATCATACTTTTACCGACATAATACGTCCAACGCGCCACCAAAAACACGGTATCCCCAGCCTTTATTTCTTCAAGAACTTTATCGTGAACTTTAGAACATTTATAAGGCTTATCATCACGTACCATCACCACGCCAAGTAATGGCGGACACCCACTATGACTTGCCAATATTCCTGAGCGCCCTACTTCCTCACCGAAATCACTAAACGCACTCATCATGGCACCTGCATGGGAATCTCCCCATACAATAAATGAAGGCTCTACTTCAACATTACCCAGAACGCATTTTTTCTCTGAAAAGTCTTTTGCCTTTATGTCTATACAACTTGCATTAACATGGCTTTTCTTTTGTCTCTCCAAAAGATCAATGTTTTCAAATCGGTTGGAAAAGCCATTACTTTGTACGATCAGAACTGATGAAGAAAACAAAGGTATAGAAGCCAGTAACGCCAAAATGAAAACCTTCCACTTCCCCTCAACAAAGCTTCGATCCCTAAAGGGAGCTTCAATGAACTTCCACGTTATTACTGATAATAAAAAAGTTAAAATAATTAATCCGTAACGCTCTATATCAGTGAGCGGATTCATCGAAAAATATTTTGCAAATACAAAAACCGGCCAATGCCATAGATAAAAAGAATAAGAGCACAAACCGATAAACACCAAAGGCTTTAAGCTTAAAATCTTACTGGAAACTGTTATATGCCCTTGGTGAGCGTAAATAAGTAAAGCGGCTCCTAAACAGGGATATACAGCGTTCACACCAGGAAAAACCGTATCATAATCAAAGGCAAAGACAGCATAAACAATCAAACCTAGACCGATCGCTCCGATTGCCTCCATAATCCCTTTGTTACTTACCAAAGGGATTGCTTTCAAGGCTATGATAGAGCCTAATAACAATTCCCAAGCCCGCGTTGGTGCCCAATAAAACGTCGCAGACGGCTTATTTTCCGCACCCCAAATACTTATTCCAAAAGAAATAAGCGCAACCAACAGCAAAAATGGTAAATATCGCCTGTTAGCATATTTCGCGGCACCTAAAAGCAATAAAGGAAAGAAAACATAGAACTGCTCTTCAACGGCCAAAGACCAAGTATGTAATAATGGTTTTAGATCAACAGATGCATCAAAGTAACCAGTCTCAGACCAAAATAATATATTAGATACAAATATAAGAGTTGCACCAAGACTTCTGCCTAACGCTTCAAATTCTTCAGGTAAAAAAGAAAAGTAACCGGTGACAAGAACAAACGTACAGACCGTATAAAGAGCAGGAAGAATTCGCCTGATACGACGTTCATAGAACTCTCGTATAGAAAAACGATCTTGGTCTAAGTCATTAATGATGATTGATGTAATCAAAAAACCCGAAATGACAAAAAAGATATCAACACCGACAAAACCACCACTGAAAACATTAAAACCTGCATGAAAAAATACAACAGGCAAAACTGCCAGAGCTCTTAGACCATCAATGTCAGCACGATATTTCATATTTTTATAATATTCAGGTGATGTTATTCCCCCCAATAAATATTACAGAAACAAAAAACGATCCAGAGCTATTCATAGTTTATACAGTAATTAGCGTCTGATATCCGTACATCCACTTTCTAAATTA
>JBOEGQ010000003.1:0-86543 GCA_050633505.1 Alphaproteobacteria bacterium | reverse complement strand
TGCCAAAAGGCTGCGTTGTACGGTGATCAACAGGCATACGTCCCGTCAAAGAATCTTCACCGATTTCCAAGAGTTCAAGACCAAGATGCTCTCCCATATTTGCGGCGCGCATCTCGTTCAAGAATGAAATCTCATATGGCTTAAACCAAATTGCCTGAGACATATATCCCTCTTTTAATCCTTAGGTTTCATCGTCTGAAGAAGTTCAGCCGTCTCCGCCACAGAATCAACAGACAACATACCAACAGTGTGGTAGCCGCTATCTACATGTAGAGTTTCACCGGTTACACCACTTCCCAAATCAGAGAGTAAGAACAAACCGGAACGACCAACATCTTCAATCGTAACATTACGTTTTAATGGTGCATTCAACTCATTCCACTTCAGAATGAAACGGAAGTCGCCAATACCGCTGGCTGCCAATGTTTTAATCGGGCCTGCAGAAATTGCATTCACACGGATATTATCTTTTCCAAGATCAGCGGCGAGATATTTTACAGATGCCTCCAAAGCCGCCTTTGCAACGCCCATAACGTTGTAATGTGGCATCACTTGCTCTGCCCCATAATATGTTAGGGTAATAAGAGATCCACCATCAGTCATAAGAGGTGCTGCGCGCTGTGCCACCGCAGTAAATGAGTAGACAGATATATCCATCGTACGTAAGAAATTGTCACGGCTTGTATTCAAATACAGCCCATCCAGTTCATTCTTATCAGAAAATGCAATTGCATGAACAACAAAATCAATTTTCCCCCACTGTTTTTCAATCTCTGAAAACGTTTCGTCAATACTATTCTCATCCGTTACATCACATGGCAACAACATTTCTGCACCGACGCGTTCTGCCAAAGGTTTTACACGCTTCAAAAGCGCATCACCTTGATAGGTAAAGGCAAGCTCTGCACCATTTTGCGCAGCAGCTTCGGCAATGCCCCACGCGATTGAGCGGTCATTTGCAACGCCCATGACAAGGCCACGTTTTCCTTTTAAAAAATCACTTTGCATTTTTTCTTCTTCTTATTTTTGAACTCGATATTCCCAGTTGCCCCATATCCTACACATTTGAAAGCTCACGTCTAGGGTCAGGCGATGATATTCACGAAAATTAACAAATAAAAAATGCTTTGGGCTTAGTGAATAAAGCAAACTTTGCTATAGTCATCCGGTCGGCTTATTCAAGAGATACACATTCAATTCTTATGACTGTAGAATATAAAATCGCAAAACATACATGTAACGTTATCCGCAGGCAGGTGCAAAGCAGCTTCCCTGACTTGCATATTTTCTTTGCAGTACATGGTGAGAACAATCGTGCCGAATCATTTATAAAGGAAAAGCACTCACTTGAAGATCACCCATGCACCACACTATTAAGTAATTTTATAGAAACTCATGACACGAGTAGAGCAATCAATAAAAACCGATCTCGCTTTGTTTCTTTATTCTACAAGAACACACCAGGTTTCTTGGGCATGTTTAAGCGCAGTGATTATTTAGCTTTATGCTTTTTAAACCACGATCGTTTTTCTAGCGCCGATTCACTCAAAAACCACGCATATCATATCGTATGGCATGCGCTTGTCTTATATCAAAAACACGTCAACAATATTGAAAGCAAACATAAAAGAAACACGACCTTACCGGAATTTTCACCGATGGATCTTTATCGCCATAACTTACAGGCTGATATCTTCTCTGCAACTATTCAAACCATAAATGGTAAAGAAACAGCCCTAAATGATCTGTTCACACAACGCATCCATGACACATTGAGTGCAGAAACCGGTTTTTTTGCAGAAAAATTTCCTTTCCCCGTTTGCATAGATACGCTTGAATTCGCGTTTAAACACTCGCTTGATGATTATAAAAAAGGCAAAAACCCGATTCACTCTGCAATTACCTTAACCGAGGAGTTCGGCAAAACATATGACGAAACCGCCATTAAGCAATGGCGAAGTTTTAGTATTCCGGCGCAGAAAATGGCATGGACAGGACACATGCCGGAAACGATATTAGGCACAGCTCTGTTTACAGGTGAGCACACACACACACAATCCATCGCCGATATGATTGCAGAGCGTATTCAAATCACCCCACAAAAAGTTACACACCTAAAGGATAACAATCCATTCACGGCACCTGAGGCAAACGAACGCCTGCATAAAAAGCTATATACACAGTCATTTACCGCCCTACTTGGCCGTGCAATCCACACAAAAGACCACACGATTTTAACAAAAGAAGCAACAATACAAAATCAAAACCTACTCAATGCAAAAATCATGGGATGGTCGGCAAGCGCTCTATACTCCGCCTCAAACGTAATAAAACATGCGCCGCCTGAAACGACACCTGCAGACCTGCACAAACACACTGAAACAGAATTTTTTAAAGAGGCTGAAAGTCTGCCATGGGACACACTCTCACAGTTATCGACTCGCATATTCCAACATTTAAGAGCAGGCATAGAGCCAACATACGAGAACATAAAGCAAATCGTTGCCAGTGATGAAGAATTCCTCTCCATTTATGCGGCCCTTAATACGGATGAGCAAAACCTAACGTTTCAGGCTGACCTGCCCCCGGAAGAACCGGAGCAACCCTCTGCCAATATTACCGACTTTATAAGTCCGAACGCCATTAAGCGTTCTTAAATCCCTTTAATAAAGCACAATATCTTCAACATACATAAGTTCGCACGCACCATCTCCCGTATCCGTACGCACCATGGATGACTTCCATTCCCACCAGTTACGACTATTTCCCTCACGATAATGCACAAGATACCCCTTCATCGTCAGGATCTTGTGTTTCTTGGCAGATTTTAACTTTTTGGCAATCTCCGCATTCGCAGGGATAATATGCATGTTCACGCTCTTACTCTCAATATTCCGTCTGGGAATTGGGTACTTGCTCGTCCACCAACGATAGAACCGATTGCTTTGCGTTATCTGAATTCTATTGTAAACACCCGGATCAGCCATCTGGCCCCAACCAACAGCCAAATCTAGTGGTGCAATAGTCGCATTCTTACCGTCACTATAATATTTTGAAGCCAAAACACGCGCCGTAATTTCATATTCTGCCAATAATTTCAGATGTCCCGACTTAAAGGGCTTTTGCGATCTACCGGACAGATTCTTTTGCTTGGGCTCTTGCCAAACCTTATGAGAAGTAGATGACGCCGGATCAATAGAGAGTACACCGCCCCCCTCCTGTCCCCAGAAATAAAAAACGGCATATCCGATTACACATATTAAGAATAACTTCTTCATTGCGTCATCATACCATTTTTAAGTCAAAAAATGAAAAGGCCATCATGAAATCATGACAGCCTTAACAATATTAAATATTGATATATCTAGTTTTGCTAGTTGACGATTTGCCAGCTACCATCCGGTTGTTGGCATGCTGTGCCATATGCACTTTCTTCTTGCCCACCGATAAAGACAGTTTGTTGGAATTCACGACAATATTTCCCGCTAGCGCTATACCCATCTTTTGTTGCAACAACCTCACCGTGATTACCGGTATCAGGGTTATTCCATGAAATTGGTTCACCCACAGGGGCAGTTTGCGCTTCTTCAACGGCATTACCCATTTCCAGACGGTCTACAGTATCAAGAGATTTTCCGATTTCACTACCAACAAGTGCACCGATCAAAGCACCGGCACCTGTCGCCCAAAGCTGCCCTGATCCGTCACCAATATTAGAACCTAAAACACCACCAAGAACAGCGCCAGTACCTGCGCCAATGATTTGCTTATTCCCCGAATTTTGAAGTGTCTGACATGCCGACAATGCAAATGTCGAAGCAACCATCATCATCAATGCTATTTTTTTCATACGAACACCTTTTTTCAAATTAACATGATTATTGAGATACGCAGTATATGCATATATAACCTATATGCATAGATAAATACGTAGAAAAAAAGAGAGTCCTTCGAAACATGGAAGAAATAAACAACAAAAATCCAATTGACATTTTCCATAGCTGGTTCGAAGAAGCACACGCATCAGAAATTAACGACCCTGGCGCAATGGCACTTGCCACATCTACTAAAGATGGAAAGCCTTCCGTACGTATGGTTTTGCTCAAACAAAGTGACGAAAACGGCTTTAAATTCCACACAAATTGTGAAAGCCAAAAAGGCACAGAGTTGCTTGAAAATCCGTCTGCTGCACTGTGCTTTTATTGGAAATCCTTACGCAAACAGGTACGCATTGAAGGCACAATAGAAATCGCCAGTGAAGAAGAAGCCGACAGCTATTTCAAAGATCGCCCTTACGCACGTCAAATAGGTGCACACGCCTCACAACAATCGCGTCCCCTTACCAGCCGCAAAGCCCTTGAAGACAAAATACATGATCTGCAAAAGGAATATCCGCAAGGTGAGGATGTGCCTCGCCCGAGTTATTGGGTCGGATACCGTCTTATTCCGCAAAAAATTGAATTTTGGTGGGATAACCCCGATCGACTGCATGACCGCCTTCTTTTCACAAGAAAAGCTGACAATACTTGGGATACGACACGCCTCTACCCTTGATTTTTGTACGTAGATGCACCATAAGAATTCAGATAAAGGAGCAAAATAAATGAGTACACAGGCACAAGCAAAACACGATAATGCACCACAGCAGCAAGATTTCAGCGCAGATGTCTCGCGCCTTTTGGATATTGTTGCACATGCGCTTTATACCAATCACGATGTTTTCTTACGTGAGCTTATCTCAAATGCGGCAGATGCCTGCGACAGATTACGATATGACGCAATCCAAAATGCCGATCTAACACGCGATAATCCAAATTTCCGCATTTGCACATATAAAGATACAACCAGTAGAACTGTTACCGTTGTTGATAACGGTGTCGGTATGAGTGACGATGAATTATCAGAGCACCTTGGCACAATCGCCAAATCGGGGACAGCCGCCCTGATGGAACAAATGAAACAAACTGAAGGTGATTCAGACAAGCTCAAACTTATCGGGCAATTTGGTGTTGGGTTCTATGCCGGGTACATGGTCGCCCATAAAATCGAAGTTGTTAGCCGTAAAGCCGGCAGTGATAAAATCTGGATTTGGGAATCAGATGGTAAGACCGGATATACCATCCAGGAAGCCAACGACACACAGGCCGCACGTCTGGACGGGCAACGTGGTACAGCCATCACCCTATATATCAAGGATGAGGCATGTGAATTCTTGATTGATGAAAAAATAAAAACAACCGTACAAGAATACTCCGATCATATTAGTGTTCCGATCTTTTTAGGTGCCCCGGCCGAAGTTTCCAAAGACTCTGAAGCCGAAGAAATCAACAGCACCACAGCGCTATGGATGAAATCCAATAACGATGTAACACCACAAGAATATCAAGATTTCTACAGCCACATTTCAAACAGCTTTGACGAACCGGTACTCACATCTCATTGGCGTGCGGAAGGTGCTATTGAATTTAGCTCCCTACTCTTTATTCCGACACTACGTCCTTGGGATCTCTTTGACCCGAGCCGCCGTAATTTTGTCAAACTATATGTCAGACGTGTCTTTATTACAGAGAATCTGGATACGCTCATGTATCCGTGGCTACGCTTTATGCGTGGTATTATTGATAGTGAAGATTTACCGCTGAATATCAGTCGTGAATCTCTACAATATAACCCGACTATTGAGAAAATCAGAAGCTCAGTCGCACGCCGTGTACTTGGTGATTTGGATCAGCTATCTCGTAACGATGCCCCTGCTTTTTCAACATTTTGGGGACAGTTTGGCGCGGTGTTAAAAGAAGGTCTGTACGATGCACCGGAACATCGTGAAAAGCTGTTGCAAGTTTGCCGTTTTTACTCCACCCACGACCATGGAGAACAATTCACATCTCTTGAAGAGTATGTAGAACGCATGGCAGACAATCAGGATCAAATCTACTATATCAGCGGTGAAAATCTGGACAGTCTAAAGAATAGCCCACAATTAGAAGGCTTTAAATCACGTGGACTAGAAGTTTTGTTCATGACAGATACGATCGATGATTTCTGGCTGCAAAATGTTCTGGATTATAAAAGCAAGAAATTCCAATCTATCACCAAAGGTGATATTGACTTTGATCGTTTCAAAAACACTGAAGAAGCGAATGAAACTCAAGATAAGGAGGATAAACAAGACACTTCCGAACACGAAGCCCCTATCGCAGCCTTAATTATAAAGCTGCAAGAAATATTGGATGAACATGTTCATAATGTAAGAAAATCCAAACGCCTTACAGGTTCTGCAGTGTGTTTAGTTGCCCCCGAAGATGGCGTTGATATGCACATGGAACGCGTTTTAAAAGTGAACCAAAAATACGAGGCAAATACAAAACCCGTTTTGGAAATCAACCCATCCCATAGCTTAGTACAGAAATTGGCGACACAACACGAGGCTGGCCAGAATATGGATGATGCAGCCTTTATGTTGTTTGATCAGGCCAAGATTATCCAAGGCGAAAACGTAAGCAATCCAACCGAATTCGCCCGTAGAATGTCGGAAATCATGGAAAAAGCCATCTAGGGAAAGGTCAAACGAGTTTGCGCAACGGATGATAATTTCTTTGCGCAAACTTTAACTGCCAATATTCACAAAATAGAAAATTAGTTAGAACACGTACCTTCATCGGTCGTATTATCCGGTGGATTGAACCAACATCCCGGTGTTGGGCACACAGCGTCAATATATGTATCCCCGTCTTCATCTGTCACCAAATACCCAATCCGTATCGGCCCGGCACATGTCGTCGTATCACGCAGCTCCAGATAATGCACATATGAGTCAATCGCGCCATCTGTCCCCGGTGCAGGATTTGCATCATCATGTGCAGTATCCCAATACGGATTATCATCCAAACCAAGTAAACCAAAGAACGATTCCCAGTTCGTTGGGAAACTTAAACCGTGCTCAATCACCGCACAACCAAGATACGTCACAATATCACCTGTATCTCCACTAGTGATATGGTCATAATACCCATTATCATCGGGAACAGGACATTGTGTTCCCCAAATTGTTGAATCCCCCAATAGAACTGTTGTATTTTCCAGTCCCCGGATCTTTCTGTAATCATTACCCGCAGCGGCATAACTTTCATATTCTGACAACTGATAGAACGCATCATGTTCTTGTGCGCCATTCATTGTTCCCGTTCCAACCGCCGTCCCATCAGGTAAAACAGCATCAACCCGGTGCACATCCAAGTTGGACTCTGTTGCAAAATCATAACATTTTGATCGCATCCAAACCTGATTCATCAAGCCACAGCCATTATAATTAGCACTCTCACGGACATGTTCATCAAAATATGCGTTTAATGCCCCCTGAGCAGGAGCATCAGGCTCCGTCCTTGCACGACCGCCAATCATCAAATCGTGGAAGTTATCAACGAGATAATAATCCTTCTCACAATTCGCAAGAGATGTATCATCGTCAAAGGCCTTTCCCGCCTCAGTTACATCATCAACCAATTGATCCAACACGAGAATCTCAAGCGTTGCGTATAAATATAATCCGCGTGCCAGATACGGATCACCACCACCACCAAGTGCGATATCGCTTGCCTCTAATAAAGTCTCGTAACGCGTATATAATGCAAGATCCAACCACACCCCACTCAGGTTACCTGTCGCATCTGGATCACCTGGAAAGTTACTGTCGGAATAATCAGCCAAGTGATCAAGCCAATCACCAAAGCAGCTCATAGATAGAACGCTGTCAGGTCTTCTTATAATATTGGCATTCTGGGTGATTTCACGCTGCGCTTCTTCCCATGCACGCGCCTCCATCACATCAAGGAATTCCTCATCACATGTCTCCCGCACCTCAACACCAAGGCCACCAGCAAGAGATGCAACATACCCTTGACTGGTATAAGGCACGTCTTGCGCCTGTGAGGCATTACTCACAAGCGCCAAAATAAACACAAGAAAGATACGAGAAAACAGACGCAACACTCATTCCCAATTTAAATTTCACCTAGATACTTTAGCACACCAACAAAGGCTATGCCTA
Source organism: Alphaproteobacteria bacterium (assembly GCA_050633505.1). GTDB lineage: Bacteria > Pseudomonadota > Alphaproteobacteria > Micavibrionales > Micavibrionaceae > UBA1672. The sequence continues at coordinate 78,496 of JBOEGQ010000003.1, read as the reverse complement.
GCTTTGAATTGCATTACGTGTGAGAAACTGTGATAAAGTCCGATCAGTAATGGCGCCCGGCCATTTCTTCAACATCTTCATCTGAAAATTCGAAAAAGCGCCCAAGCTCCTCAATCATAATGTGACGAATAACTGCATCAAGGTCATCACCCGTCTCACACCACATATCCAGCATCGCCCGCCTATACAGAATCAACGCATCATCATCATTCGCCACTTTGGTTTCAACACCCGGCGCAATAACCTTACCGTTTCTATACAATGCCAAAAGATCAAAAGAATCATCCAGACGAAGATCACGTAACGTCGTTTCATCTGCAATTTCCTCAACTGAAATAGTCAAGTCTTCACAATGACGTGCAATTTCCTCTGGCAATGTTTCAAAAACACCTTCTGCCATAACCTCTATATCTTCAAGGCTTGGCGGCACGGTATAATTCAGGATCATACGAGAACAACTCATGTAATGCCCTCCCAAACAAGAATCTCGAAAAAAATTTATGTAATATCATACGCCGAATTGTCAAACTCAGCAATGCAGGAAATAAAACCACCCCCAAAGAAAGCGGTTTTACACATGATAAGAATGAAAGGATCTAAATACCTAATACCTGCTTATGCAACAGCGCGTAATGCGTGATGGCTTTCCCACAAATCTTGCAAACTATTCGCCATAAACTCAATATCCTCAACAGAATGCGCGGCCGTCGCCGTTAGACGCAAACGCTCCGTCCCTTTTGGAACCGTCGGATAATTGATGGGTTGGACATATACGTTATACTCATTAAGCAATATATCGCTGACCTCTTTACAACATGTTGGTTCCCCAACAATCAGCGGAACAATATGGCTCTCACTACGCATAAACGGTAATCCACTTTTCTCCAGCATATTTTTAAACAATGCTACGTTACTGTGTACCCGCTCCCGCTCAACAGTGGAAACTTTCAAATGCTCAACAGAAGCCAAAGCCGCCGCTAAAACGGACGGAGGAAGACTGGTTGTAAAAATAAAACTGGAAGAATAACAACGCACCGCATCGATGATCGGACGACTACCTGTTATAAAACCGCCCATTGCACCATATGCCTTACCAAACGTGCCTTCTATGATATCAATATGATCCAAAAGACCACGCTCTTCTGCAACACCGCCACCACGCGGACCATAAAGCCCAACGCCATGCACTTCATCCAGATACGTGATCGCGTTATACTTTCTTGCAAGCTCAGCAATTTCTTTAATCGGCGCGATATCCCCGTCCATAGAATAAACAGATTCGAATGCAACCAACTTTGGACGATTAATATCAACAGACTTTAAAAGCGTTTCCAAATGTTCCAAATCATTGTGACGGAAAATAAATTTTTCTTGCTTGCTCTCTTTGATCCCGTGGATCATGGATGCATGGTTCAGCTCATCAGAGAAAATCGCACAATTAGGCATTAGACGCCCCAAAGTGCTCAATGCGCCTTCATTCGCCACATAACCGGATGAGAAAACAAGAGCAGATTCCTTATTATGGAGATCCGCCAGAGACTCTTCCAATTCGACGTGATAGCGCGTTGTACCAGATATATTACGTGTACCACCTGCACCTGCACCGCAAGACTCAACGGCCTCTTTCGCAGCAGCCAAAACCTTCGGGTGCTGTCCCATACCAAGGTAGTCATTACTACACCAGATGGCGACTTCTTTCATGCCGCCTTCATCATCATAATATTTTGCATACGGGAAGCGTCCGGCAATCCGCTCCATCGTCGCAAAAATACGATAACGACCTTCGGATTTAACGTGTTCTACTCGATCATGGAAATGCTTATTATAATCTATCATATCGTGCGCACTCGCTTTTTGCTTTGTGTATTATTGGGTTTCCACGGAGATATCAAGTATTTCCTGTAATTATTTTCTACGACCATCTAGAAAAAGTAAACGCTTGATAGTATCAATTGTAGCATACGACACCAACAAAGAGAATATAGATGATTGTTTCTTTCGGGCATATACGCATGGATATACAGATAGATATCCCCTCTTCATTAACGCCAGGATCTCAACACCACTCAACACAAAACATCATTGAAATAGGTGGTTCATCGGCGTTACAGACTATCGCCGCTGCGCGATGCGGTGCAAAAGCAACCATTAGAGGAACAACCGGAAATGATCTTTTTGCAGAAAAAATATTCACAACATTACGTAGAGAAGGCATACAGCATAATGCATTAATCAGAGAAGACAGTTCGACTTCAATTGCAACGACCATTACGTCCCCCTCCTCTTCTCCGACAATGTTTATCCCGTCACAGCATGCTCTGGATAACCTCGAAGATTTAATCCCTGATACATCCTTGCACGCACGCACCTTATTGCTTTTGAATCATGAAATACATGAAAGCACCCTCGATTCGTTCCTGACACGCACGAAAAACAGCGAAGCAAAGAGTATTCTATGCGTGGAATACAAGAATGATGTTGATCCTGCACTACTCAAAAAAGCAGATCTTGTCATTTTTGGATATCAGAATGATGATAAGGATAAGATAGAATCCTGCATTACCTTTGATGCAACCGCTCCCCATTCATGTTTCATCAGTAAAACGAATACATCTGTGGAAGTTCCCGCCCTTCCCCAATCATCCGACGGAATCATTCACCCCTCGGGGGCCTTTGATGTATTTTGTGGCTTCATGGCAAGTTGCATACAGGCTGGGCTATCAATGACAACCTCCGCCGAATACGGACTACATGCCGCGCAAATTACCGCGTCACGCCCGGGAACATATCGTGCGATTCCCTATCTTGATGAAGTGAAGAAACAAATAGAAAAATCTGGTGCGTTAGAGACAGCTTAAAACCCGAACGTATCTGCAACGCTCTCACCACGTTCCAACGCCTTATCAAGAGCAGCCATGGTTTTTGATAAATCGCGGCTTTCATCATCACACCAAACTTTCAACACTTTCAAGTATATCCCGGTTAGCCCCATCACCTTCAAAGCCCCCTTAATACCCGATGTTTCAACACCGGAGGCCTCCAACATCCAATTCATAGAACGGCAAAGATGTGGCAATGAAATCACGGCTTGCTTGGGATCGCACTTAAAAGAATCAAAGACGGCAACAATCCCCGAACGATATTGATTCAGAATGTCATAGCGATCCATCATAATATCAAAAAGTCGATCCCGCACACTGACCGTATCGTCCCCTTCCATATCGACACTCTCCATAACCTGACGATCAATTGCACGACCAAGTAACACGAGAATGTCTTGCTTATCCTCTACAATGTCATAAAGCTCTAACAAAGAGATATCCGCCTTTTCCGCGATATCACGCAATGTTGTAAATTCCCAGCCCTGATCCACTGCTAAATCCAATGCGGCAGTGATAATTTGGCTTTTTATATCTGTATCATTTATTTTTTTTATGCTCATACTCTTGGCCTTTTTGTCCGATATGACTATACAGGATAAAAATATATTTTTTAATAACATAAACGCGAATGGAATAAACACTATGTCTCAAACAAAATACGGTGTCGTCGCCGTGGGGAATGCTCTTGTCGACGTGTTATCACAAGTATCTGATGATTTCTTGGCTGAACAAAGCCAACAATACGGCATGGAAAAAGGTGCCATGACACTAATCGAAGAAGTGCGCGCCGTAGAATTATATACACAAATGCCAAAAGGCATTGAAACATCCGGTGGATCTGCCGCCAATACAATGGCTGGCTATGCCTCTTTCGGTGGAAAAGGTGCATTCATCGGTAAAGTTGCTGATGATGAACTTGGAAAAACATACAAAGATGAAATTCAATCAATCGGTGTTGATTATAATACACAACCCCTTATCGCCGGTGCATCAACAGGTCGTTGCATGATTTTGGTAACACCGGATGCACAACGTACAATGAACACCTTCTTAGGCGCATCTGTTGAACTCAGCCCGGTTGATGTCGATGCCAACCTGATCACATCTGCACAAATAACATATCTGGAAGGATATTTATTTGATCGCGACCTTGCAAAACAGGCATTTATCAGCGCCGCAGAACACGCACATGAAGCAGGTCACCGTATTGCTCTAACCTTATCAGACCCATTCTGCGTTGATAGACACAGATCTGACTTCCTAAAACTGGTTGAAAATCACGTTGATATCCTTTTTGCGAATGAAGAAGAAATCAAATCCCTATTTATGCAAGACAATTTCGATGACGCGGTTAGTGCAATCAGCGACCATGTGGAAATTGCCGCCATCACACGCGGTGAAAAAGGTGCAGTCATTATTGCAAATGGCGAAACAATCACAATTGATGCCGAGCCAGTGGATAATGTCATTGATACAACCGGCGCCGGCGATCAATTTGCCGCTGGGTTCCTTTATGGTCTTACAGAAGGAAAAGATCTGAAAGACTGTGGAAAGCTTGGCGCGATCGCAGCAGCCGAAGTTATTTCACATATCGGCCCACGCCCGGCAGTAAAACTGGCCGATTTAGCCGCGTAAGCGTTATAAGGCATACACAATAAACACCTAAGGCTAGCGTAATATATGCTAGCCTATTTTATTGGGCATAGATTAAAGGTAGTCGTAGTATTCTTCATGAGGGATTTCTAGATATTTGGCTATTTCCTTAGAAAAATCAGTCGCTTTTCGTGGGCCAATCAAGCCCCAAAATGATGGCTTAATAGGGATTTTTTTGCCATTTTGCGCACATAGATTAGTAAACCAAGAGATATGATCTTTTCTAGGGCCTGATTGCCGCAAATACGACTCAACTGAGGCGAATGCTTCAAACGGCTCATCCCAAGCAATAGACCTCCATGGAGATGTGTAATGATAGGAAACACAACGCCGATTGCAATCTATGACCAGGCGTTGCCTAAGCAGTAATAAGTTACTACCAAATATCATCTTATCTTTCTGAATTTTGGAAAGATACAGATTATAAGACCGTGGCTCTTCCTTCACTTATCCCTCCCATTGGTTATGTACTGCATCTTTATTTTTGTACATCTACCGCATTTTCATCTGTAATTTCAATAACGGCACGATAATCACTATCGTCATAATCCTGATCCGTTCTGGGGTGTGGCGTTACTGTTTTTAATTGGAGCTTCTTTCCCTCGATAACGGTGTATTCACCCCCCATGGATTGCCTAAGTTCGGCATCCTTAACCTCACCCGAACCAACTTTAACATGAAGGGAAACAATAACTTCTCCCGCCCAGATACACTGTACATCTGCAGGACACCGACTATCAGACACATCAACAAATGTTATTGTCATACCTTGCTTTGTTACACTCTGCCCAAAGCGCAAATGAACAGCATTGCCATCCGCAATAACAATTTGAGACACCCCGATAAATAGCAAAGAAACAACAAAAACGGCGGTTATAATTTTTATATAGGCATATTTCCTCATCACAAACCTCGCTTCATTCACTCTTCACATCGATAAAGCTACAATATTTGGTGTAGAAATGCACCTTTTAGAGGCTAAGCATGCCCATCCCATCCAATGATCTCAAGTTTTCGTGTGAAAATATCAATCATTTGGGGGTCATTACACACAATTCGCGCCTCATCGAAACTTTCTTGCATCCTCTCAGACACCCCTTGGCAGATAAGGCGTGCGGCCTTGGCCTTTGGGAACCCCTTCTTCCCTGACATAATTGGTGGCACCGCGATGGAGGAAAGCAACATACAACGGGCAAGCTCCATCATCTTTCGAACAATCCCTGCCAGATCGGATTCTTTCATATCAAAATTTGTTCGATACGCCGGAACCACACCAACTAAAATATGCCGAGCCTCTAAGCCAAAAGCAGGAAGCGCATAAACCTCCCCTGCTCTCGGCTTAAAAATATTATCCAAGATAAATGCATCTAATTGCCCGTTACATGTCTGGTTTAGCGATTCATTTAATCGCCCCCTAAAGGCAAGGTTTTGCGGAATAACCGTGCAAATGGCATCGACTTTCTGCTGAGCAATATCACCCTGAACGAGTTGAATTCGATCAAGAAACGATTTGGCGCTGGCTGTAGAGTTTGATATCAATAACTTCATGATGAAATATTATACGCCGATTCTTACTATTCTCTTTATTTTCCTGATTAGTTTTGTTGTTTCTTCCGCAATAGCACAAGAAAACAACACGCCATTCGGTTTGGCCATGCATGGCGCACCCAAATATACAGGGGAATCACCACATCTTGACTATATCAACCCGATGGCTCTAAAGGGTGGCCTTGTTAAAATTGCGGCATCCAATACGACATTCGATACACTCAACCCCCATTCTTTAAAGGGGCAAGCGCCCGAAAACATGAACTTGGTTTATGACAGGCTCATGCGTCGTGTATGGGATGAGCCCTTTACAATGTACCCCCTTATCGCACAATCCGTTGATGTGCCGGAGGACAGGTCATCCATCACATTTCATTTAAATCCGAATGCAACATTTTCTGACGGAACACCAATCACAACACAAGACGTTCTGTTCTCATACGAAACATTAAAAGAGTATGGGCGCCCTAACATGCGACGCGTGTACAAACTCGTCAGCTCCATTGACATGATAGATAACAGTGCAATCAAGTTTTCTTTGGGTGATGGATATGACAGGGAAACCGTCATGATCCTTACAATGATGCCTGTTCTTTCAAAAGCATGGTGGGAAAACCGTGACTTCAACACCACCCTTACAGACATTCCGGTTACAAGTGGCCCTTATAAAATCAAAGCATTTGAAATCGGACGCTCTATCACATATGAGCGTGATGAAACATATTGGGCAAAAGATCTATTCGTAAATAAAGGACATTATAATTTCAGCGCCATTTCTTACGAATATTTCCGCGATGACACGATTGCTTTAGAAGCCTTCAAAAAAGGTGACCTAAACCTGCGCAGAGAATGGAATATCACCAAATGGCAAAGTGCATATGATGCAATGAGCGCCGATATGATCCGCGAAGAAATCCGCCATCAACGACCGGAACGTGCGCACGGATTTATATTTAACACACGCCGTTCCCTATTCTCATCTCCCGAAATCCGTAAAGCCCTATCCCTTGCCTTTGATGATAACTGGGTCAAAGATAATATCTTGCATGGACAATTTGAACGTATTAACAGCTTTTACCCGAACTCTGCATTAAACGGTCATGATAAGGAAAGCCAACCTCCCTCACTGTCATTCAGGAAAAGGTTAAAGCAAGCAAATACCTTGTTAAAAAAATCTGGTTGGATCATTCAAAATAAAAAACGTGTTCACCAGAAAAGCAACAAACCATTTACATTTGAAATCATTCTTCTTTCCCCTCAGGAAGAAAAAATCGCCTTGGCCTATCAACGAAATCTTGAACGCCTTGGCATCAAGATGACCATACGCATGCTTGACAGTGCCACATTCCAACAACGAAAAATAAACTACGACTACGATATGCTTGCTTCATATTGGCAAAATAGCCTGTCTCCGGGAACGGAACAAATGCTGTATTGGTCATGTCACGCGGCAAATGAGCCCGGACGCTTTAACTATTCCGGTATTTGCAATGCGGATCTTGATATCCACTCTGCGGCCATTGCCAATGCCCAAACATATGATGAATTGCTCAGCCATGCACATAAAATCGATCAAATACTAACCCGAAATTATATTATGATCCCCCTGTTTTATAAGGGGATTGACTATGTCGCACATCATACAAAAATCAAGAGGCCGCAGGTCACACCGCTCTATGGTATTGTCACCGAAAGCTGGTGGATGGAATAAAAACATAATTCTGTTGAGAAACTGCTCATAAATTGTTATCCTGCATCCAGTAGTTCTAACAAAATGAAGATTTTCTCATCATGATCAAGCGTTCTTTACTTCTTACAGCTCTTATAATATCCACCTCTTTCCCTGCATTTGCAGGTGTTAATAAAAAACTTGAAGAAAGCGGGCAATATTGGCAACGCGTACACGTATCCTCTGCTCTTTACCTACGTGGACCAAAAGCTCAACAAATGTTAAACCGTGATATTGCACGATGTGTTGTTGAACTTCGTGAGCTTGAAAGGCTTGGTGCTGTAAGGGATGCAATCCCTGAATATGCCGCAGGCCTTGTTTTAAGTGAAGACGAAGCACGTATCGCCGGATGGGATACACCAGAACGCGACGAAGAATTATTCGTTGAACATGCTAACTACACAGATTTCGAAGGCTGTATGCTTTACAGGGGTTGGGAACGCATAAAATACGTTCCATTTGATGTGGCTGAACAAGCTCAGGAAAACTACAAAAAGACCCACTCTGAATATAAGAGACAAGCCGAGCAGAAAGAATATCAGCGCAAAAGAAAGTCGGATTTTTCTAATCTCAATGATTAAGATCGCTATCTAAGCTTACAGATTACAGAAAAAGCTGCTCATCATTGATGATCGGCTTTTTCTTTACCCTAATTTTTACGAAAGATTACATACTCAATATGAATATTAATGCCGCACAGGAATGCTTTTTTGTATTATTGGCAACACGCGCAACCATCACCCTTTCCGGTGAAGATAGAACAGCATTCATTCAAAACCTAATCACAAATGATATCGACCTTCTCAAGACACAAGATTGTATCTATGCTTGCCTTCTCACACCACAAGGTAAGTTCCTCTACGACTTTTTTATAACTGACACCAATGACACCCTAATTTTAGAATGTGAAGGTGGAGACCGCCTGAGTAGCCTGACTAAAATGCTTAACATGTATAAATTACGTGCGGATGTCAGCATAAACAGCCAAGATAATATTCCCGTCTACATTACAATGGGCAACGCCCCTCACGGACATAAAGACCCACGCCACGGCAATATCGGGTATCGCTCATTCTCAAAACCGAAAAACATCCCTCAAAAAGACTTTAAAGAATGGGATAAACTTAGAATTTCTTTATGCATTCCAGATGGTAGCCGCGACCTCATCCCCAATAAATCAACAATGGATGAAGGACGCATGGATCAAATCAATGCAGTATCTTATGATAAAGGGTGTTACATCGGACAAGAATTAACCGCGCGCATGTATTATCGTGGCCTTGGGAAGAAGCACTTACGTACAATTACACCCACTGATATAACAGCAGCAGAACTTCCCCAATGTGATGAAGCCATCATAAAAGACGGAAAGAATATTGGTATTATGCGTTCATCTTGCGACAATATCGGGTTAGCCATATTAAAGGATGAATAGCCCTGCGTTACCTTGGTATTATTTATTATGACACATCTTCGACGTCATACTATTATAGGAAAGAATATTTATATTAACATCCACCCCCTCTGCTTCAATCCGCGTCATCTCATCTTTATGCTCTTTGACCTTTTTATGAAAATCATAACGACTTTTGCAAAAACCGCTTAAGTAAGCCATAGAATGATACACAGGCGAACTCATCCCCCCTGCATGCAACATCTTGTGCATTTTATCACCAGCTTGCTTTTGCATCTGCTTATACCGTTTTAACTGCTCCGACGTGGCTTGACTACGGGCATTAGGTAAAGCACGAGGGCTTGTATTTTTCGGAAGCGTATCTTCAAAGATGTAAACATCTTTGGCTACTGCACAAATCTCTTCCATTTGCGCCCTATTAATTGTCGGATCAGATAAAAGCTTATTCTCTGCCCCCTCATAATGCCCCCTCGACACATTTATTTCATTTTTCTTCCGCTCTATCGTATCATGAACATAAGCCTTATACGGCTCATCAGCCACGCACTGACAAAACGCATCACTCCGCCTTAGATGCTCTTTACAAGATTTATAGACATCTTCCTTTGTCGCGGCAAAAATATCTTGAGCCCCAAAGAGAGAAATACAAAAAACAATCGCAAGAATGAAATGTCCATACTTGTAAAACAAATCTTCCTTCTCTATCTCTGAACTCCTTTTCATCTTCTCCTCCTATAATGTAATAAGTCCTCAATTGTCCCTGTATAGCATCGACATTCTTAGAAAGCACACGCCTTACGCGCATGTTTTCTCAATCGATGTATATCAATGGAAAAACTACCATCTTTGATCTGTGCCTCGACTTTATCCAATTCAGACTTTTTACGCACTAAATTGCTTTGCATTACACACAAGCCCTGCAAACCATTCCGGCTGATTCGATTGGAGTTAAAATCATTATGCAAGGCATGTAATTCCAGCCTCATCGCATTTTGCCGCTCTACGATTTTCACGGACTCAGATAGAGGTAAGGCTTTTATTTCGGTATCATACCTATCATGTACAGTGCAGTACATCTCAATACGCGTATCATTCATTTCAGGATCTGTTAGAATCATATCGCGCGTACGTTCAACCCTTAACTTATGCTCAAGAAAGGGCCTCTCATACTTATCTGTCATCATACTGAGATAGTCGTCCAATGGTGAACCGGACACACAGTCACAATACTCTGACGTAGCTTTCGGGTATGATAAGCAAACCTCTTGCGCTGCCTCCTGAATAGGTGAGGCAACAACTTTCCCAGAATAGAATGCAATAACGCATATAGAAACAATAAATGCAGCGTATAGAAAGATACTACGCGGCATTCTTTTTATCCGCGCTCACGCTTTGGTTTCGCTCATTATCTTTGCGAATTGCAGATTGAGACGCCGCAAGACGTGCAATTGGAACACGATATGGAGAACAAGAAACATAGTTCAGACCAACTTGTTCACAAAATGCGATAGAAGCCGGGTCTCCGCCATGCTCTCCACAAATACCCAGTTTGATATCTGCATTCACACTGCGTCCACGCTGTGCTGCCATATCAACCAATTGGCCAACACCTTCAACATCAATTGACACAAATGGGTCACGCTCATAAATCCCTTTTTCCGTATAATATGGAAGGAAGCTAGACGCGTCATCACGGCTCATCCCCAATGTTGTCTGGGTTAAGTCATTCGTACCAAAACTGAAGAAATCCGCACTTTGTGCAATATCATCAGCCGTCAAAGCAGCACGCGGCAACTCAATCATCGTTCCAATGATATAGTCAACTGATGTGCCCTTTTCATCAAATACAGCCTTTGCCGCATTTTCAACAACATCGCGCATCAATTGTAATTCTTTACGCGCACCAACAAGAGGAATCATAACTTCCGGTATAACACCTTCACCCGTTTTTGACGCAACATTCACCGCAGCCTCAAAAATCGCGCGTGCCTGCATTTCGTAAATCTCAGGATACGTAATACCAAGGCGACAGCCACGATGACCTAGCATTGGATTGGCTTCGGAAAGTTCGCCTAAACGAATACGGACTTGCTCCTGTGCGATACCTGCACCAGTGGCAAATGTTACAATATCTTCATCTGTATGAGGCAAAAACTCATGCAACGGTGGATCAAGCAAACGCACCGTAATCGGCAAGCCCTTCATGATCTCAAATAATGCCTCAAAATCAGAGCGCTGCGCAGGTAGAATCTTTGCCAACGCCGTACGACGCTCATCTTCATTGTTTGCAAAAATCATTTCACGCACATTCTGGATACGCTCAGGATCAAAGAACATATGCTCTGTACGACACAAACCGATACCTTCCGCACCAAAAGTCAATGCTGTCTCTGCATCAAGTGGTGTTTCCGCATTCGTACGAACAGCCATACGGCGGCGTTCATCTGCCCATTCCATCAGTGTTGCAAAATCACCTGATAGTTCTGGCTTAATTGTCGGAACCTGCCCCAGCATAATTTCACCAGTTCCACCATCAATGGTGACAAGATCACCCTCTTTGATTTCAATACCATCTTTACGAATGATTTTTGACTTCTGATCAATGTAAAGATCACCTGCACCAGCGACACAAGGCTTACCCATGCCGCGTGCCACAACAGCCGCGTGCGAAGTCATACCACCGCGAGAGGTCAAGATACCTGTCGATGCGTGCATACCATGAATGTCTTCCGGTGATGTCTCCTGACGACAGAGGATAACAGCCTCACCCTGATGAGACTTTGCCTCGGCTTCGTCCGCCGAAAAGACCACAGAACCGGAAGCAGCCCCCGGAGAAGCCGGCAAGCCCTTTGAAATCACATTACGCGTCGCATCCGGGTCAAGACGTGGGTGTAATAGCTGGTCAAGAGATTGTGGCTCAACACGAAGTAAGGCTTCTTCCTTGGATATAAGCCCCTCATCCACCATATCTACCGCAATTTTCAACGCCGCCGCCGCCGTACGCTTACCGTTACGGGTTTGCAGCATATATAGATTGCCCTGCTGTACTGTAAACTCGATATCCTGTATCTCTCTGAAATGCTGTTCCAGCTTTAAACGTAAATCATCAAGCTGCTTGAATACCTCCGGCATAGTTTCTTCCATAGAAGGCAGTGTCCCACCTTCCATTTCACGTCCTTTTATTGTCAAAGACTGCGGTGTACGAATACCTGCAACAACGTCTTCACCTTGCGCGTTTACCAAATACTCACCATAGAAGTAATTCTCACCGGTAGACGGATCACGGGTAAAGGCAACACCTGTTGCACAATCATCACCCATATTCCCGAAGACCATAGACTGCACGTTAACGGCAGTCCCCCAGCTCTCAGGGATCTCGTTAATCTTCCGATACGTAATCGCACGTGGCACCATCCAAGAGCTAAATACCGCGCCGATAGCGCCCCATAGCTGCTCTTTAGGGTCCGTTGGGAACGGCTTTCCAAGCTCACGCTCTACCAATGCCTTATATTCACCAACGATATCTTTCCAACCTTCTGCCGTTATATCCGTATCTTGTGACAGACCTTCGTCACGTTTATAGGTATCAAGAATATCTTCAAAATCATGATGTTCAAGACCAAGTACAACATCGGCATACATCTGTACAAAACGGCGATATGAATCCCATGCAAAGCGCTCATCATTTGCTTTCTTTGCCAGACCAACAACGGTCTCATCATTCAATCCCAAGTTCAAAACCGTATCCATCATACCAGGCATAGATACGCGTGCACCTGAACGCACAGAAACCAATAATGGATTATCAACATCACCAAATCCCATACCCATAGATTTTTCGACAATAGCCAGAGATTCTTCGACCTGCGCGACAAGCTCTGCGGGGTATTGACGTTCATTGTCATAGTAATATGTACAGACCTCTGTATTGATTGTAAAACCGGGTGGAACCGGTAATCCCAAAGACGCCATCTCGGCAAGGTTACACCCCTTACCACCCAACAGATTACGCATGCTTGCGTCACCATCGTTTTGTTCTTTACCGAAATTATAAACCCATTTGGTCATTCGCCTATGCTCCAGCTGCAAAAAATTTCAAATTTGGAAATGGGTTTAACACATTTTGAGTAGAAAAAGGAAGGGGAGAATCAGTATAAAAAGGCAAGTTATGCTGATTCATTCAATTTTTTTGTCATCATCAAGCATAAATTATCATCAATCGGACGAAATTCACCCGCCGCAACCTGCTTACGGTCATAGCTAACCCCTGCTCCGTCAGGTATGTATCCAAGGCGAATATAGAGGCGCTGCGCTGCGCCAAAACTTTGATCCAGGCCAACACCAATGCCAATATCATTGTACCCTTCTTTACGCGCGCAATCCTCACACGCCTCAACAAGTTTCTGCCCCACCCCCAGCCGTCGATAACGGGTATGAACATTCAAATCCTGCACCTCTGGTAGTTCCAGTTTTTTGAACAATGCATATTTGGGTTGCCTGTTAAATAAAGCATAACCAATGCCGATTCCCGCCTGCTCTGCCATAAGGATTTTTATTTCCTTTAATCCATGGCGCTCAATACACCGTTCATAATAATCACGACGCGTAGAAAAGCCGAACGAATCAATCATATCCCAGAACACATCACACTTATCTTCGGTAAAGGCGCCAATCACAGGCGATAAATCTTGCATCACGTTTGCTTTTTTGAGTAAGGTTTCGAATAAGGTACTTATTGAACTTAAAGTTCTAATTACAGCGCATAAGGATACAGCAATGTCTTTCATTCTGAAACCGTTTTATATACTGGCTATTTTTGCATTTTGCGGCACAGCACTTTGTGCCCTTCCCTCTGATAGCTTCGCTCAAGAGGAAATCTTAGATATAATTGACAGACACAAAAACAAAAAAAAGACCATGCAAACAAGAACGTTAAAGCCTTCTTCTACGCCCAAGAACGATGGTCAAACAGAATCGTCGGATACCTCCCCTAATCAAGAAGAAAAACCTGAAAAAGAGCTAACTGAAGATGAAAGAACTTGGAAAAAATACAGAGATCTCGCCGATGGAAAGAAACCAAAGAAAAGCTCTGTAGATACCTCGCCAAAAAAAAGTGATAAACAAGAAGACACATCAACTGTAAAAGAAAGAAAAGAAGACGCACCGTCCGAAACAGAAGATACACTTGCATCAAAAACAGATGACCAAAAACAAGATGAAGAGAAGGAAGAGCAACAGCCGGAAGAACAAGGCGAAACTCTCATGAATATTGTTAAAGAATATACAGAATCCAACAAGAAACACGGCACGATGAATTCGCGTTCATACGGCGATATTGATTAAACATTCCATCTAACGGATTAATGCACTGATTTTATATTAGAAATCATGCATTTCCTCTTGCCCCGTATATAAAAAGCTGATTTAAGTGCGATATGCAAACGCAACTTGTAAAAGGCAATCTTGAAAAAAGTGCTCAGGAAAACCCTCTTGAGACACTATCTGATTTGCTTGAAAATGATATGGATCAGGTGAACAGCCTGATTATCCGCTATATGCAATCCGATGTCGCATTGATTCCTCAATTGGCACAATATCTGATTGCCGCAGGGGGCAAACGCATTCGCCCTCTTCTTACGCTTGCATCTACAGCAATATTCAATGGATCAATGGAAAAGGCATATTATCTTGCCGCCGCCGTTGAATTCATTCACACCGCAACCTTGCTACATGACGATGTCGTTGATGAGAGTTTTGAAAGACGCGGACAGAAAACAGCCAATCTCATATTCGGGAATCAGGCCAGTGTCCTTGTCGGTGATTTCCTATTCTCAAAATCATTTCAAATGATGGTGGAAAGCGGGTCTCTAGAGATTTTAAAAATCCTGTCTGAAGCCTCTGCCGTCATCGCACAAGGTGAGGTGCTGCAACTTGCCACCACAAATGACATTGAAACAAAAATGCCCGCCTATCTTGATGTGATTGAATCCAAGACAGCCGCATTATTTGCCGCATCCTGTGAAGTCGGTGCCGTTCTATCTGAACAAGACCGTGACACCATCACTGCACTGCGTACATATGGTATGAAATTGGGTACTGCATTCCAAATCATTGACGATGCATTGGACTATAACGCCGATCAAGAAAAACTAGGCAAAGAGATTGGTGACGATTTTAAAGAAGGCAAAATGACCGCCCCTATTATTTTTGCAATGGAACACGCAAATCCCGAGGAAATGACCTTCTGGAAACGTACTTTGGGTGAAAAACAGCAAACAGAAGACGATTTTGCATCTGCAATGGCGATCTTAGCGCGCCACAATGCATTAGAACAGACCGTAAATCTTGCCAAACAATATGCAAAAGACGCCAATGCATGCCTAGATGCTCTACCGGAAGGCATTTACAAGATCCTTCTGAAACAACTACCTGATTATACGATCACCCGTAACTTCTAGAATCGGTTCAACGTTATGAGCACAGATACATGCTGTAGCAAAAAGAAAAAGCAAGAATCCCCTGGCGAACACAAAACGCACAGAAAAAAGAAACGTGATTACCTTTTAACTCTTAGTGCAGCAACACTCAGTATCGCCATTATACTATATGCACTTCTCCCTATCTTAGGGGGTGAAGTACCGATTTATCTTCACCATTTCGTCCATGCGTCTTTGCAAATACTTGGCACAATGTGGTGGGGGGTTGCATTGGGTATTGTAATCGTCGGGATGATGAGCAAGGTTCCCCGCGACTATTTCACCGCCATCATGGGGCCTAGCAATAGATTTTCCGGCCTTCTCCGAGCGGTTTTTGGTGGACTTTTACTCGACTTATGCTGCCATGGCATTTTACTTGTTGCTGCAAAACTGTATGAGCGCGGCGTTTCTCTGGCACAGGTTGTTACATTCCTTATTGCAAGCCCGTGGAATTCAGTTTCACTTACCCTTATATTGATTACGTTAATCGGGTTCAAATGGACCATGCTTTATATTCTGGGATCTGTTATTATCGCATTAATATCCGGCTTCATTTTACAAAAGCTAACGCAGGCTGGGATATTTCCGGATAATCCACACGCAGCAGATCAAAACAACAATTTCAATTTACGCGCCGAAGCAAAAGCATTCATCAAAACCATTAAATTTTCCAAACATGGTCTGGCCGATATTTTGAAATCTGGCTGGAAAGACGGAAAGATGATTATCAAATGGCTCTTATTCGGAACAATCATTGCCGCATCACTTCGTACATTTGTACCTGCAGAAATGTTCGCCGAATGGCTAGGCCCCAGTGCAATGGGGCTGTTTATCACCCTACTGATTGCAACTATTGTTGAAATTTGTTCCGAAGGCTCTGCCCCTATTGCAGGTGAAATCGTCACAAACGCAAATGCCCCCGGCAACGGATTTGCATTCTTAATGGCTGGTGTTGCAACGGATTATACCGAAATTATGGCGGTACGAGAGTTCACAAAATCATGGATGATCGCCTTTGCCATTCCATTGATTACTGTCCCGCAGGTCCTTCTCATCGGGTGGATTATGAATGTGGCAGGTGGCGGTTAATCGTTATCCTAAAATATCATATTCATGGCCGCCCCATATAAAAGCGCACAAAACCCCAGCGCATTCAACGGATAGGCTGCAACAGATGGTAAGCCACCCTTTACAAAAAAATAATAGATAATAATAAAGACAGGCATTGATAAGACAAAGTATTGCCGCAGGCCGTACACGCTTCCTTCCGGGAATAAAAGAAAGCTTAACGCAATCGTAAGCACCATTAAACCAGCCAAAACCTTATACCAGAGATCAGCAACATGGCGGAACATTATACTCTCATGGAGGAGAATCCACATAATCGCAGGCCCCGAAACCCAAAGGACAACAAACAAAGACATCACATATGCGGTTCGATCCTGAAAAATGTAATAGATAAGGTCACCCTTACTGGCAGATAAACCAATAATCGTTGCAACGTAGGTCAAACTAATAACCGGTAACAGACGGTGCACAAGAATATCATAAAAATCCTTGGGTAAAATATGGTCGGTCTCATCCCGATCCAGTCGAATAACATGTTGCTCTTTCTTTGACATATTTTACCTTTGAAGGTTATCCCTCTTCTTATAATGATGTAGCGTAATCGTAAAATATTACTATTTTATTTATTACATGGATAGAACGAGAACAGAGCCATTGATACAGCAGGTGCTGCAACAAATTTTCGATGCAGTTTTAGATTCTTTTTTAAATAAACCAATACACGTAATTGTATTTCATTAAGCGTGATACCTTTTGGAATACAAAAATTCATATCAGAGGTAAGGTCCATCGCACGAAGCATATTGTGATAATCAATTACACCTGAAATATAGGATTGGCATGCGATTTTCCCACCTGGAACAGTTTCATTCCCCTTACCATCCACAGAGCAAACTTTATAAAGATATTCACCTGAAAAATTTGCAGCCCGAGCGTCCCCTACCCAGAAAACTGAAAAAGACAAAAACAGGAAACAGCCCCAAATACGCAGAAACTCTTTTCCTGTTATCTTTTGCATCATGGCCTCATTTTTTCAGTTGCTGCAAAATCGCGAACGGCGAATCTTCTGCCTGTTTTTTGGCTTCCAAAGAAATAATGCGAGGGCCTTTATCACCTTTTCCTTTTTTATGGGGTTTGTGCTTCTTATTCTTAGAATAATCCCCCTTTTTCTTTTGCCTGTCGCCTTGATCCGAATTTTTAAATGCTTTGTTGCGTCCACCGCCCTTACCGGACTTTTCAAACGCTTTGCCCCTTTTTAGACGGAACGTTGCCAATTCCGGGCGTGTCCTGTCTTGCACATTTTCATTCTTATCATCAGTCTCAGGTTCAGCGGTTTGTTCTGCTTTTTCCGAAGCCTCTTGTGACACACTTTCCTGAGACACACTCGTTTGATCGGCAGAATCACCTTCTGACGTATTCCCACCGTCCTGATCTTCTACGTTATCCGCAGGATCGTAAGCTTTTGTGTGCCCCATTGCCTCAAGAATTTTATATAAATCCTCAATCGTGCACCCTAACCACTCTGCCATTTCGTGGCGTGCCTGAAACTTTCCCTTATCCGCATGATCATAAACGCAGGAAATAACACGATCCAACATATCTATTCGAACAGCGCGTCCCCCATAAAGAGGATAACCGATAGAACGATAGAAATGCGCATTTGCATCATCATCCTCTATACGTGTTGAAACGATACCATCCGCAGGTACCAAAGCAGGCAAAGCAACATCATGAAACAACGACCATAAGAGCGCGCGTAACCTAACCGCAGCAGGCTTATTCAAAGATGGGATAAACGCAAGAACAGGCCCTAGCCTTATTTTCTTCGCGCGTAAATCAACACGCGTTTCAGGCGTTAGATCTGCAATAATATCTTCGATATCTTCACGTGGTACAATTCCCAAATTATCATAGATCACTGAAGCAATTCTGGATACGGCATCATCTTTAACATCCGCACCCTTTGGCACTTCCAACATAACCAAAGGTTCTACCACCTCTTTCATATATGATTTAAGCCATATATTCAGATGCCCCTGTAATGCCTCTTTATCCTGCGCCTGTGTTGTATCATTCTCAACGATACAAATAGACGGCGTTAAGATGTGCGCCCCTTTTTCAAGACGTGCGACCTCCTGCCCCGGTAACGGATTATTCGGCTTTTCCTGCCATAAAATTTTACCCTCAGGCGATAACGTAAATTGTGATGCTTTTGACTCTAACATAAACCCAAACATATTTTTGTTGAACAACCGCACTATTAATGCCGTTTATCCTTGGACTCAGCAAGGTTTTTTGTATAAATTCGCAGCTATTAAACAATTTATTTAGATCTGAGGGACAAATATGCTGCGGTTTATACTTACTTTATGCCTGTTGGTAACATATCCGTTGCACGTCAATGCCGCGAAAATCAACGCAGAAGGCGCGCAAAAATTAAAACAAATTCTACAAGACAACCTTGATTACCAAAAAACAGTCAATGAATCATTTGGCTCCGTTAGCGTAACTTACGAAGGTGAATTAGTTGTCGAACAGAAAGACGGCTTTTATAAAGCCACTTTCCCACATATAAAGCTGACAACACCCGAACATTTAAAAGGTGCGCAGAATTTTATATTGGACATTGGTGTTATTACATTGAATGCGATGCCCGGTGAAAAGCCCGGTATATGGAAGACAACGCTTGCCATTCCACCGAAAATTACAATGTCAGAAGGTGCAGAATCAGAACAACTGGATGTTACCTTCGGTGAACAAAAAGTGATTGGCTTGCTTGATGAGCGCCTTGGCTACTTCACAAAAATCAATATGCAGTTAAACAATATAACCGCGACCTTGGACGGTGAAGATCTTGGTGTGTTATTTGGTGGCATACAATTCTATCAAAATATGGAAGAGAAAGAGCCGACTAAATACTCTGGTAAAGGCCACATAACGCTAAGTAATATTGACATTCGCCCACCAGAAGAAGAAGGCAAAATCGTTTTAGACGAATTTAAAGTCAACTACGCCATGGGCGAAGCTGTTCTTCCGACACTAAAATCCTATCAGGAAAAGCTTCTGTCTCATGCAGAAACATTTAAAGGCTTGGCCATGATGGATGAAACAGGTAATCCCTCATCCGTTGATGGAGAAGCCTTGGTCGATATGATTTTTGACCTATATGATTTCGATATGAAAAGTTTTTCATTCGGATATAGCCTTAAAAATCTGAATATTGATGAGCCAAACAGTGAACCTGTTAAAATCGGTGCAGCCTCAATTGAACTTGGCCTAGATGGCCTTGGCAGCGAAACAGGAGCTATTTATATCAAGTCATCAGGACGTGATATGCCGGTAGAACTTGGTGATGATGAAATTGAGGCAATGATGCCATCTATTTCTCAAATCATGATTCGTTCAGAAAATATTCCGTATAATACGCTTGCAACATTGGCAGATACATCTATCCGCTCTATCGTGGAAAAGCCAGAAACATCACAAATGATCGGTTTGGGCCTCATGATGCGTCTTCCTGGTATTCTTGCACAAGCGGATACAAAGGTCATCGTTGAGGACAGCTATATCGGCAATGACATGTATAATGTTAGTGTCAACGGAACAATTCTAACGGATCTCGCGGCGATGGGAGGGTTTTCTGCAACATCAAATGTACTGTTCGAAGGCATGGATGCTTTACAATCTGCGTTAACGACACATAGTACATCTGAAAGTATCTTTGCACAAAGCTCTGCAGATGCTGCAGACTTCCTTGGAAAATTGAAATCCATTGGAAGTAAAAAGAAATCTGAAAACGGTAAAAATGCATATAGCTTTGACATCAAGACAACACCTGAAGGCGGTGTTTTGGTGAACGAACAAGACCCGATGGCCGTTCTGTTTGCTACCGAATAATATAAGGAATAATTGCGTTTAAACGCAGCATTCCTTCACGAGACAGGCGGAGATTATCTCCGCCTTTTTCTATCCATCCCTCATTAATCACGGTTTTAAGGTGTTCCTGATCAATCATATCTTTAAACGACCGCCCTGATATTTCCTCACATCGTGCAACAGAGATTCCTTGATATAATCTCAATCCCATCATAAGGCATTCAAAGAAGCGATCATCACAAGATAACGCCTCACGCTCATGCGCACCATGTCCACGCTCCGACACTCTTTTCAACCAGATTTCAGGCGCACTATGATCACGTGTGGCGTATTTCGTATCTCCGCACATAAAACGCCCATGCGCCCCCGCACCCACACCGATATAATCCGCCATGTGCCAATAAATAAGATTATGCCGACATTCCAAACCTTCTGCGGCATGATTGGACACCTCATATGCAGGTAATCCGCCCCCTTCAAGGATATCTTGTGTCACGTGATAAAATTCTGCGCCTTCGACATCGTCCGGAATGAGAAACTCTCCACGTGAATGCCGCATATAAAAAGGCGTATTACGTTCAATCGTCAACTGATACAGGGACATATGGCCACGCGCATAATTGATCGCCTCGTTCAATTCACTTTCCCAATCTGTCAGACTTTGCTCTGGCCTTCCATACATGAGGTCAAAACTAAAACGATCAAAAATGTTAGACGCAATTTCAATCGCCTTACGCGCCTCTTTCGCATCATGCTCTCGACCAAGGAATGAAAGATCTTTATCACGGAAAGCCTGCACACCGATTGAAATACGATTGACCCCGGCGGCCTGAAAGGATTTGAATTTATCAATTTCTATTGATGTCGGGTTAGCTTCTAACGTCACCTCCAGATCATTCGCGATAGACCACAGGCGTTGGATTGCATCAATAATCGTTTCGACAGTTTTTCCATCCATTAAGGACGGTGTGCCACCACCAAAGAAAATAGAAACCACCTGCTTATCCGGCACATCACGGGCATAATGCTCTAACGCCGTAACATAGGCCTTTGCCCATTCCTCCTGATCAAATGTTTCTCTGACATGTGAGTTAAAATCGCAATACGGGCATTTAGCCGCGCAAAAGGGCCAATGAATATAAATTCCCATTTGGTTAGAACGAAACACGCCCTACCCCTTTAAACAATTGGAAACAAGAAATTCAAACGCCTTTGCCCGGTGTGACATTGCTTGTTTTTCCAAAGGATCTATTTCCGCAAAGGTTTTATCATAGCCACGTGGTTGGAAAATTGGATCATAACCGAATCCCTGATCACCACGCGCAGGCCAAATAATGTCCCCATAGACGTGTCCTTCGAAAACCTCAGAATGCCCATCAGGCCAACCAAGAGCCAAGACGCAAATAAAATGAGCCTGACGGTTATCGCTATCCCCTAAGGCCTCATGAACCTTGCGCATAGCAAGATTAAAGTCTTTATTCTCACCGCCCCAACGCGCAGAATATATTCCCGGATCACCGTTTAAAGCATCAACAGCCAGCCCACTGTCATCAGCCAAAGAGATCACACCACTGGCTTGTGCGGCGGCTTGTGCCTTTAATATCGCGTTTTCAGAAAATGTTGAGCCTGTTTCCTCTGGCTCCGGCAAATTATGATCCGCCGCAGTAGAAAATTTCGCGACATAAGGTGAGAGAAGCGCGGAAATCTCACGCGCTTTACCCGGATTATGCGTCGCAATTAACAGCTCATCACCTTCAAAACGCCTCATCCACTACACTCCTAATGCTTTTTTCTGAAGGTTAGTCAAATCCGTACATCCCTGTTTTGCAAGTTCAAGAAGCTTTAAAAATTCTGCTTCAGAAAACGGTTCTTTTTCTGCTGTGCCCTGAATTTCACAAATGCCGCCTTTACCTGTAATAACGAAGTTAGCATCCGTTTCCGCATCTGAATCCTCATCATAATCAAGATCCAGAACAGGATTCCCCTTATAAATACCACACGAGATTGCAGAAACGCTATCTGTCATAGGAACCGCATCCAACACCCCGATCTTCACAAGGTGCTGCATCGCTATATAAAGGGCAACATATCCGCCGGTAATGGATGCCGTACGCGTACCGCCATCGGCCTGTATCACATCACAGTCTACACGCACCTGACGCTCACCAAGCTTCTCCATATCAACAACAGCGCGCAATGCACGGCCAATTAAGCGTTGAATTTCTTGTGTACGGCCCGATTGCTTCCCACGTGCAGCCTCACGATCCATTCGTGAATGTGTAGAACGAGGCAACATACCATATTCCGCAGTCACCCACCCCTTTCCGGTGTTTTTCATCCATCCTGGTACACGCTCTTCAACCGAGGCATTACATAACACGTGCGTATCACCGAACTTAATCAAGCACGATCCTTCTGCATGTTTTGTAAAACCAGTAATAAATTCAACGTTTCTTAGTTGATCTAAAGCGCGTCCTGATGGGCGTGTCATCCTAAATTCCTTTATGTGTTTTAAGGTCGGCACTCTAATGACTTATAAATTATTGTCAATTAAGAGCAGATAAGTTTTGCGTCATTTCTATTTCCACGGTAAAGTTATGAATGAATTAAGTAATTTGGGTCTAAATACTATGTTAAAGAAATCACTTCTGTCGTTTATCGCATCATTCATTCTGGTGGGCGCTTTTGCCTCAACACCGACATATGCGCAATATGATGGCGACACAATGAAAGTCCAAGTAAAAGAGAACTCTACGAGCCTGTTTCGCCGTGACTTTTATACCATAGAATTTTTAAACACCCCAACCGTTTCACCAAGCAAATTCATCATGCGTTTGGCCTCATACGGCAAGGTCTCCGGCTGTGCCACTATCACAAAACCCCGCGTGGAGACGGAGCAAATCAATGACAGAATGAAAGTTGAAGTGCGTGATTCCGAAATTAAGGTTAAAAAACGTTCACCACGCTACACTAACTATGACTGTAAAAACAAACAGCTAGAATCATATTTTGATATAGAGCTTGATCGTGATGAACTTATCGAAAACGGTACTAAAAAAATCTCTCTGGAAAGTCATAAATACGGTGAGTTTGCAACATCTGAAGTCGATATCACAAGAGATCGTATTATATTAAAAACCAAGAGCGAAGCTGGAGAGCACATTGTTACGTTCTGGTTCTTCCCTTTTAACACGGTTATATTGCACGCACCATCGGCCAAACTTGGACAAGATGTTCAGGATCTGATCCGTGATTTTGCAGAAGCACAAGATTTAACACCGCTGGAACGCCGTTTCAAAGACTTTGAACTCCCCTATAACGCAACACATTACGCCTTCTTCACAGACCCAACACGTGTAATACACAAGCAACTTAATGAGGTTGGTGAGAACATAAAAGTCGGGCACATCACTACATACCGCACGGTCTATACCGCAAACGGGCCTGTGGAAGAGCCACATAACATTGACGTGTACGCCACACTTCCCGGACACCCCGAAGTGCGGAAATAGCGCTTGCTCTTACAGGCAACACATAATAAATTACGCGCACACATTCAAAATACATACGATTAAAGAATAAGGATATCTGTGCGCATGTCTGAAGAAAACACAACACCAGAAGAAAAACAAAACATCGAAGAGACTGAGCAGTTTGAGGATAATGTGTCCTATCAGTCTTTTTCGGATGAAATTTCGCCAATAGATGAAGACCAGCCCTTCGTGGCAGAAGACATAGCCCCCCCTTCATCTGGTGATGCACAAATCATACAAAGTCTTCAAGAACAACTGGATGCCACAAAAGACCAAATGATTCGCGCCCTTGCCGAAGCAGAGAATGCACGAAAACGCGCAGCAAAAGACCGTGAAGAAGCATCAAAATACGCAATTTCAAAATTTGCAAAATCACTTTTGCCTGTTGCAGATAACTTACGCCGGGCCTTAGATGCCGTATCCCCCGAAATTCTGGAACAACACCCGGAAATCAAAAACTTAACTGATGGTATCGAAGCCACAGAAAGAGAACTTCTGAGAGGATTTGAGGCAAATGGTATTGAAAAATTAGAACCACTTGATCAACCATTCGACCCCAACTTCCATGAAGTGATGTTTGAAGCACCTATCCCCGATAAAGCCAGTGGCACGATTATCCAGATTATAGAACCTGGATACACACTACACGGACGTATTATGCGTCCCGCGCGTGTGGGTGTCGCAAAAGAGACTGGCACCGCCCCTGAAAGCGATACACGCTCAGGCCCAGGGCAAAACATCAATACAGAAGCATAACATAAAACCTGAATATAATTGTTTCTGTTGAATGTGTGCTAGATTTTCTGAAAATCCCTTGATATAGTGCGCAATAATTTAAACCTTCGGGGATCTTTAGTGGTGCTGTTTAACGGGCTGCTTTATTAAGATTCGCCAAAACAAAAGAGGAAAAAAATGAGCAAAGTAATCGGTATTGACCTTGGTACAACAAATTCATGTGTCGCAGTAATGGACGGGAAAGAACCACGGGTTATCGAAAATGCAGAAGGCGCAAGAACAACACCTTCTATGATCGCATTCACAAAAGATGAAGAACGCCTTGTCGGCCAACCTGCAAAACGACAGGCTGTTACAAACCCACATAATACGCTTTATGCAATTAAACGCCTGATTGGTCGTCCGTTTGACGATGTGCAGGTAAAGGACATGGCGGACAAAGCACCGTTCAACATCATTAAAGGTGACAACGGTGATGCATGGGTTGAGATTGAAGGCGAGAAATACGCACCATCACAAATCTCTGCGATGGTTCTTCAAAAGATGAAAGAAACAGCTGAGAGCTTCTTGGGCGAAACGGTTACCAAAGCTGTTATTACTGTTCCTGCATATTTCAACGACTCACAACGTCAGGCGACAAAAGATGCCGGTAAAATTGCCGGACTTGAAGTAGAACGTATCATTAACGAACCGACTGCAGCTGCTCTTGCATATGGCTTAGATAAGCAAGCGGCCGGTACAATTGTTGTCTACGATCTTGGGGGCGGTACATTTGATGTTTCCATCCTTGAAGTCGGTGATGGTGTTTTTGAGGTGAAAGCCACAAACGGAGATACATTCCTTGGTGGTGAAGACTTCGACTCTCGTATTATTGACTACCTTGCAGATGAATTTAAGAAAGATCAGGGTATAGACCTTCGCGAAGACAGTGTTGCCCTACAACGTTTGAAAGAAGCTGCTGAGAAGGCGAAGATTGAGCTATCCAGCACCACACAGACTGAAGTCAACCTGCCATTCATCACTGCAGATGCTTCTGGTCCTAAACACCTTCAGGTGAATTTAAGTCGTGCAAAACTCGAAAGCATTGTTGCAGACCTTGTAAAACGTACAATCGACCCAGTTAAAGCAGCACTTAAAGATGCTGGCTTAAAGGCTTCTGATATCGATGATGTTGTTATGGTGGGTGGTATGACCCGTATGCCAAAAATCATTGAAACAGTGAAAGATTACTTTGGTAAAGATCCACATAAAGGTGTTAACCCGGATGAGGTTGTAGCCAACGGTGCGGCAATTCAAGGCGGTGTACTTCAAGGTGACGTGAAAGACGTTCTTCTTCTTGATGTAACCCCTCTTTCTCTTGGTATTGAAACACTAGGTGGTGTATTCACACGTTTAATTGACCGCAATACGACAATCCCAACTAAAAAATCGCAGGTCTTTTCAACGGCAGAAGATAACCAAAATGCAGTGACTATCCGCGTTTTCCAAGGGGAACGTGAAATGGCCGCTGATAACAAATTGCTTGGACAGTTTGACTTGGTTGGTATTCCACCTGCTCCACGCGGCATTCCACAGGTTGAAGTCACATTTGACATTGATGCCAACGGTATTGTGAATGTGTCCGCCAAAGATAAGGCCACAAACAAAGAGCAACAAATCCGCATTCAGGCATCTGGTGGACTTTCAGACGATGATATCGACCAGATGGTTAAAGATGCAGAGGCAAATGCAGATGCCGATAAGGATAGACGCGAACAAGCAGAATCCCGTAATCAGGCAGAAGCAATGATCCACGGCGCGGAAAAGTCCCTAGAAGATCTTGGTGACCAAGTTCCTGAAGATGAAAAGGACAAGGTAAACGCTGCTATCTCTGATCTAAAAGCTGCTCTTGAAGGTACAGACCTTGAAGAAATCCAAGCAAAAAGTGACGCATTGACACAAGCCAGCATGAAACTGGGTGAACTTGCATATCAAAAAGCACAAGCAGAAGCTGCTACAACAGACGAAGCGACAGCTGAAGGTGCAGCAGCAAGTGAAGCACCGGAAGACACAGCCCCTGCTGGCGATGATGATGCAATTGATGCAGACTTCACCGATCTGGAAATCGAAGAAGAATCAGACGATGAAAACAAAAATGCATAACGCAGCACTTTAATCATGCCGAGTGCCGGCCTCTATCCTGTGGCCGGTGCTTTCACTTATCGTGATAAACGCATATTGGAATAAAACATGGCAGACAAAGATTTCTACAAGGTTCTGGGTGTCGATCAATCGGCCAGCGCCGATGAATTGAAAAAAGCCTATCGCAAATTGGCAATGAAATATCACCCGGACCAGAATAAAGATAATCCGGACGCAGAAGAAAAATTCAAACAGATTAGCGAAGCTTACGACATCTTGAAAGATGATCAAAAGCGTGCCGCCTATGATCAATATGGGTCTGCGGCATTTGACGGATCTATGGGTGGTGGTGGCCATCCGGGCGGCGGCTTTGGCGGTGCAGGTGGATTTTCCGATATTTTTGAAGACATGTTTGGTGACTTCATGGGCGGCGGTGGCAGAAGACGAAGTGGCCCTAGCCGCGGCGCAGACCTTCAATACACCATGGAGATGAGCCTTGAAGACGCCTACAAAGGTAAAGAAGCCAAAATAAAAATTCCGGTCAATAATCCATGTGACAACTGTAATGGATCTGGCGCGCAAAGCGGTTCAGGTGCGCAAACATGTTCAACATGTAATGGCGCCGGACGCGTTCGCCAACAACAGGGTTTCTTCACAATTGAGCGAACCTGCCCAACATGCCATGGTGAAGGGGCAACAATCAAAGATCCGTGTAAAAAATGCCATGGCTCAGGCCTTAATAAAGGTAGCAAGACTTTAAAAGTCAATATTCCGGCAGGCGTTGAAACCGGACGGCGTATCCGCCTGAACGGAGAAGGCGAATCTGGTGTTAGAGGTGGTCCACGCGGTGACCTCTACGTTATGATTAACGTGAAGCAACACAAGTTGTTCCAGCGTGATGGAGCAAATCTGTATTGCCGCGTTCCAATCAC
The DNA here is from genome assembly GCA_050633505.1 of Alphaproteobacteria bacterium. Taxonomy (GTDB): domain Bacteria; phylum Pseudomonadota; class Alphaproteobacteria; order Micavibrionales; family Micavibrionaceae; genus UBA1672. Next base: position 50,529 of record JBOEGQ010000003.1, on the reverse strand, counting down.
AGTAACACGTGCCGCCCTTGGTGGAGAGATCGAAGTTCCGACAATCGAAGGTACACGCGCCAGTGTTAAGGTACCTGCGGGCACACAAACAGGGCAACAATTTCGCCTACGTGGTAAGGGGATGAGTGTTTTACGTTCTTCTTCACGCGGGGATATGTTTATCGAAATTTTTGTAGAAACACCTGTTAATCTAAACAAAAAACAGCAAGACTTACTGCGTGATCTGGATAAATCCATGACCACAGGAAAGGCAGCAAGTAAAAACTCACCTGAAAGCAGTGGTTTTTTCAATAAAATTAAAGACTTTTGGACGGATTAAAAGATAAGGGAAGTTTTACGATGAAGGTCGGTATCGTTGGATGTAATGGTCGTGTTGGCAAAGTCCTTATAGAAGAGCTTATGTCAGGAAACTGGACACAGAACGGGCTGGAACTGGCTGGTGGTTCTGCGCGGAACAGCGCGGATCTGCCGGATACGTTTTTTACAACGGATGATGAAGATGAACTCTTTGAAAAATCAGACGTTATTATCGATTTCACTTTGCCTGAAGGCACTCTTAATCACGCAAAACTTGCCGTAAAACATAATACCGCTCTTATCATCGGAACAACCGGATTGTCGGAGCAGGATGAAACCATGATCAGAGAAGCGGCAACAAAAGCTCCCATTGTCTACGCCGCGAATATGAGTGTCGGCGTAAACTTATTATGTGCCCTTGTTGAACAAGCCGCCCAGCGTTTGAAAGATGAATGGGATATAGAGATTTTCGAAAGCCACCATAAATACAAAGTTGATGCCCCATCCGGCACTGCGCTCGCCCTTGGACGTTCTGCAGCAACAGGACGCGGAAACAGTCTTGAAAATCTAGCCGATTATGACCGTCACGGCCAAATCGGTGCACGTGAAAAAGGAAAAATCGGGTTTTCTGTTGCACGCGGTGGTGATGTTGTTGGTGAACACACCGTCTTTTTCTATGGTGAAGGTGAACGACTGGAACTGGCACATAAGTCAACAAACCGCAACATTTATGCCAAAGGTGCCCTACACGCGGCAACATGGGTTGAAGGAAAAGAGCCTGGACTATACTCAATGAGAGATGTACTTAACCTTTGATAGATTGGATATCAATCCCCTCCGACTTTAGGATCTCACGCTTTAATTCAACTCCCCACCCATAATTTCCAAGCGCTCCGGATTTCTGGACAACACGATGGCAGGGGATAATCAAAGATACCGGGTTTTCCCCTACTGCACTACCGACTGCTCTGGCTGCTTTTGGTGCACCAATGTCATTGGCAACATCCCCATAAGACTTCACCTGCCCCTTATGGATATCCAGTAAAGCTTTCCAAACAGACTTTTGAAATGTACTGCCATGCAAGTCGACATTCACATCAGCCTCCTGCCCATTCTTCCATTTCGCAATAATTTCATCACCCAAATCAGAAATTTCTGACGAGTCCTCAACAAGCTCATAGCTTTTAAAGTGGGACTTCATCCGAGACAAGCCATCGCCTTTATAGCCTTCAACCATAAAACCAAGCCAACAAAGCCCCTTTGGTGTTTTTCCGATAATCATCTCGCCCATTGGCGCAGTGTAAAATCCATAAATTATACGGTCCATGACTTACCTCATATTTTGTGATATGGCTTTATCATGCCTATGAAACGTGAAAATATCCATGAATTTTTTAAGCGATTACACGCAATCGACCCAGAACCCAAAAGCGATCTGGAATACACCAATGCCTACACCCTTTTGGTTGCTGTAACCTTATCCGCACAAGCAACTGACGCAGGTGTAAATAAGGCGACCAAAGACCTATGGCCAATCGCAGATACACCTGAAAAGATGTTAAGCCTTGGACTGGAAGGGTTAAAGGAGCATATAAAAACGATTGGCCTTTACAATAACAAGGCCAAAAACGTTATTGCAATGGCAGAAATTCTGGTTAATGAACATAATAGCCACATCCCCGACACACGAGAGGCCTTAATGTCCCTGCCCGGTGTTGGCAGAAAAACAGCGAATGTCGTTCTAAACATCGCCTTTCATCAACCAACAATGGCTGTGGACACCCACATATTCCGCGTATCCAACCGAACTAAAATGGCAAGTGGTAAAACACCGGATCAGGTAGAGCAAAAACTGTTAAAAGTTGTGCCGGATGAATTTGCAATGCATGCCCATCACTGGCTTATCCTGTTAGGGCGTTATACTTGTAAGGCACGTAAGCCCGAATGCGAGAAATGCCCCGTCTACGATTTATGCACTTTTAAAGATAAGACTACATAGAAAAACCCGGGCCAAGATCTATCGCGTTTTGTCTTTCGCACGCTACTTCATTTTTTCTTTCTGCAAGAGTTGATTGTACAGACTCAATTTCGTCTTGCGTTGGTTCTCTGGTGCCTAAAACAACATCTCCCCCATCAAATTCCAATGTAACCATTTCTGGAACTCGAAAAGAGAGGGCGCTGCTAAAGTGATCTTCTAAAGCACGCTCATTTAGAATATCCACAGCCATATACATAGCGTCTTTCTCACTTGTCGCCTCAATAATCGCAACATCTATCCCCTCCTCAACATCGTCTAAACGACGTAAAAGATCTACTTCGATATCCATTTCGTCCCTAGAAAGAGCCACAACAAAGTGATGTGTTATAGGCTTTACTTTCTGACTTGTTTCTACCAAAGGCCCTTCACCAAAATCACCTCTCGGTTCACTGGCAAGCTGAAGTGCTTCAGCTTCACTCCTCGCCAAAGCAACAACGACACCCTCTTCTTGCACTTCCGGTATGGTTAAAGGATTCTCTTCTAATTCAAGAATTCTGATAATTTGATTGTTCTTCACAACATACGATCTAGCATTCTCGTCATCTTCAACAGATATACCGACATTAACATTCTCATTAGCACCATCATCAATCATAGCGACAACCTTTTCTCATTTTATACAAACCCTTGCAAAACACCTTAAATCCCCCCCATTAAAAAAAGCAACAAAAAACCGGACAAAAAGTCCGGCTTCGTTCTTCGTAACATAGGGATATGGGCATTAAATTGCCACCACACATTTTATAAAAAATCAAGAAAACAGGCTCACGCAATATTCGCTGTATGAGCCTGCCTTTCGTATGAATTAATAAGATGCATGCGCCTTTGAAAACAGACCACGTTCTGTATTCGCTGGCTCCCTATCATCCTTTTTTCCAACGATTTCCTTTGCTTTGGCCATCGCAGAAGCTTCTGTACCTTTACGGTAGTTTTCCGCAGCCTTAGGATCAACGTTTCCCTTCATTGGTGTCATACGACCATCCAACATTGCGCCTGCTTCTACTTCAAGCTCACGATATGCGATTGATCCGGTGATCACGCCAGAGGCTTTCAGTGTAAGACGTCCGTTAACAGTGATATCACCTTCGAAACGACCTGCGATTGTTGCTTCTTCAATTTCAACAGTCCCATAAAATGTACCGCTTTCCGCGATATCAAGAACCTTTGCGCCCTTCAACGCAGCTTCAACCGTTCCTTCAACAAGCAAGTGATCACAAGCATCAATCTCACCTGACATATTAATGCCACGGCCGATTGTTAATGTGCGGTCACTTCCGCCTGACGGATAAGCTGGCGCTTCTGGTGCTGTGTAAGATGATGAAGAGGATCCGCCACCATACGATGATGATCCACCGCCATAGCTCGGACGAGGCACAGACGGCTTGTACGATGTTGTTTCCTGTTCACTTACGCGTTCTTCTTTTTCCATTGCATATTTTCCTCGTACTGGTGTTTCTTCAGATTGTGTTTTTTCGCTAACCGGGCTGTAAGAGCGCGAAGCCGGTGCATCAGATGCTCCATTTTCCTGACGGGCGGTTGCCGTATGTGTATTGTCCTCATGACGATATGTGGGCTGTTTACCCTGACTGTCATGTTCATTTTCCTGAACTTCTGATTTCACGCGATGAAACATTATTTTAGCACCTTTCCGTTATGTATATTGCGGCCTCACGCCTGCACGAAGTGCATACGTTTAACTTTTGTGTTCAACATTTACTGAATTGAGAAAAAGCTATCATGCCATACCGTATGCTGCAAGATATGATTCGAGGTTTTCCCCAAGGAAAAATACAACCGTTTGATTCTAAACAGTTCTAATTTTTTGTTCTAATTTTATGAAAAAATACAATCAAACCATAGGGATAAGACATAATATTGAAATAAATTATCACGATTCGTGGAAATAATTATAAATTTTTTCTGCCAAAGAACGAGAAATACCATCCACCTTTTGCAGATCATCTATTGCCGCACCTTGCACATCTTTTGCAGACCCAAAATAGGTCAATAATGCTTTTTTTCGCTTGCCCCCTATCCCCTCAATTTGATCCAATGGGGATGTTATCATTTCCTTTGATCGACGTGCACGGTGAGAGCCAATAGCAAAGCGGTGTGCCTCATCACGAAGACGTTGAAGGTAATGCAGTACAGGGTCATGAGGAGGCAATTGGAACATCTCCGTTTCTGGCATAAAGAATTTTTCCCTCCCCGCATTTCGGTCTTCACCTTTTGCAATCGCCACAATCGCCAAATCATCACGAATGCCATATTCCTCTAAAACCTCGAGACAGACATTAAGCTGCCCTAATCCACCATCAATCAACAACAGATCCGGCCAGCTTTCATTACCTGGCCCTTCTCCATTTTCTAAGGCACGCTTAAAGCGGCGAGAGAGAACCTCTCGCATCATGCCATAGTCATCACTTGAGGCGGCATCTCTAATATTAAATTTGCGGTATGCCTTCTTATTAAAGCCTTCTTGCCCCTCAACAACCATCGCACCAACCATATTGGTTCCCGATATATGACTGTTATCATATATCTCAATGCGCTTCGGAACATCATCCAGTCCGAATAAGTCTGCCAATTTACTGCGTAGTTTAAGCCTTGTTTCAGAAAAGGATAGATGCCGTTTCAATGCTTCATGTGCATTGGTTGTAACAAAATCGAGAACACGTTTATATTTCCCGCGTTGAGGATGCATGAGCTGTATCTTCCGCTCTTCACGAATTGAAAATGCCTCTTCAATCAAGTCCTTATCTTCCAGAACGTGATTTAGAACGACCTCTCTGGGCATGGTTTTGTTGTAATAAAATTGCGTAATGAAGGCACTCAACACGCTCTCGGGCTCTTCTCCCTTTCCATGTCGCGGAAAATATGAACGGTTCCCAAGATTGCGCCCGCCCCTATAAAAGAATACCTGAACGCAGCTAACCCCATCTTTTTGTACGCAGGCAATCACATCTGCATCTGATATATCACTATTTATATCCTGTTTAGCTTGAATGCTGCTAAGCGCTCTAATTCGATCTCGATAAACTGCGGCACGCTCAAAGTCCATAGCTTCACTGGCACTTTGCATTTCATCCGATAAGGTTTCCTTTATGGCGTCGCTTTTCCCCGTCATAAAATCATGGACTGCATCGACTTGTTTCTTATATTCATCTTGAGAAATCAAACCAATACACGGTGCAGAACAGCGTTTTATATGGTACTGCAAACACGGCCTGTCACGATTTTCAAAATAACTATCACTACAATTGCGCAACAAAAACCCCTTTTGCAGGATAGTCACTGTACGGTTCACGTCTCCCGCACTCGGGAACGGGCCAAAATAGTCCCCTTTTATTGTTTTTGCCCCTCTATGTTTTAGTATTTGTGGAAAATCATGATCCTTCCGAACAAGAATGTATGGAAAGGATTTATCATCCCGCAGCAAAATATTAAAACGCGGCTTATATTTTTTAATCAGATTTGCCTCAAGGATCAGAGCCTCGGCTTCTGTTTCGGTATTGATAAACTCCATCTTCGTCGTTAAAGACACCATGTTTTGAAGCCGGTATGGCAACTTCTCCACATGCGTATAAGAACGAACTCGATTCCTTAGGGCTTTGGCCTTACCAACGTAAAGCACCTCATCTTGTTCAGATATCATGCGGTAAACACCCGCAGTTAACGGCAAGGTAGAAAGATACCCCTGAATAACATCTTTTCCATTTTTCAGATCATGCATACGCGTAACCTACATTTAATCGAATACATATGAATTCATTTCTGAAATTTTGTTTATTAAAAAAAACTTATATAACATAACAATTAAATCATTGATATTACTTAAAAATTATACAGTCAAAAAAGAATTTCAAGTAAAAACATGCAAAAATATTTGACATATCTTTTTCATTACTTCAACTATCACACAATTCAACGTGTGAGGAGACAACCATGAGACACTATATTTTAAAGACACATACCAACCAAAAAACACTTTTTTCCGGTTACTATACATCTTTCATTGCCTGCCTCGAAGAAGCCGTTCGACAAAATATAGATTTAAGCCACATTGATTTACGCAACACAAACCTGTCTAACGCAAACTTAGACGGCGCGCAAATGCCCGGCGCTTATTTAGGAGGCTGTAATTTAAGTGGTATAAACCTTTCTGAATCCGATTTGCATGGCTCGATATTCTATAACTGCGCCCTTTATAATAGCTGCCTTTCATACTCTAATCTACACAATAGCGACTTCAGGAGTGCCGATTTCGGGGCAACATTGATCGAAGGATGCGACATAACACAATGTATTTTCTCAAGCATGTCTTGCTTTGATCTGGACTTTCATCTGACTGAAAACATGGATGGCTGTGCGTTTATTGAAAGTAACGGCACAGTACACAGCATGTCAAAACAACCCATTATCATCAAAGGTGCGCTTAACACACCTGTCATCATTATGGATCAAGTTATCAAAATCGGACTAAAGGTGTTTCCGAAAACTATTCTCCCCACTCTCACGCGCGCTATTAATATCTACGCCCCTGCCCTACTTAGCAAAGCATAGACAATCATCATAGATCCGAAAAAATACATATAATTACATTTTATTTTTTTCGGAGATTGCATATCTAGTATAACTGGATTATATAATTCCCAGCCTCTCTTAAACAAGGGACTGGGCCTGTGGCGGAATGGTAGACGCTGCAGACTTAAAATCTGTTGTCCGTATGGACGTGCCGGTTCAAGTCCGGCCAGGCCCACCATAACCTACCTCATTGATTTTAAAGAAGGTTTTCCAAACACCCAAAGTGACCGCGGGCTAAAACAAATCTAACCCTCTGATTTTCATCGATTTTCCGGTTCAACTCCTCTAGGGTCAAAATAGACAGTGTCCTCGCAAAGTATTTACTGAGTTTATAAAGCACAGTTCGAGCCTGTGAGAATTCTTATATATGACTCGATATCACGGCTTTATTACCACTCAAAAACTCACGATGTCATTTCGAGAACTATATTTTCTTCCTTGCATATTACATTCAAATAGCGGCCGCAATCGCTATAACGCAATTGCTGCCAGCCTCGATTGAGAGAGCCTAAATCCGTTTCCCCTAGGAGCCTACCTTCATACACATCATAAACTCTCAAATAGTTTTCATATTTAGGCTCCCCTGTTACAGGGTCGTCATGCAGGTAGCTGCATGCAGCAACAGCGATGTTATCTACCACTGGCGACATATCACATACCAAATCATAACCTGTGCGCTCAAATTCAATCATTCCAACCAAGCTTCGATTGCGCATATCAACAGTTGCTATCCCAACGGAACTAACGATGACTAGACGTTCACCTTCTCTTAGAAGCATAAATCCTTTAGTTTGGTCATTCCAACCGGAGCCAAGAACAATAGTATTAAGAGGCATGAACTTCGGTGTGCTATCGAATAAGCCAAAACGACCATCCGGCCCTAAAAATGACAAACAGTCTTTGGTTGAACGAAAGTATGAATGGGTAATAGCGAATGCAGCAGCCACATCAGAATACACAAAACAATATGTATACCCGACAGATCTGAAACCGTCCTTCACAGCACCTACAGTTTCGCCGTTTTTCGTCAAAATCGGGTGCTTTTTTCCGTAGCGGGCATTACCTACAGATTCCATACGCAATCGTCCTTGTGCACAATCGTGGTCAGGCGTGGAATTTTGTATTTGGACTTCTTTAACACCTCTGGCTTTTGGAATGAACTTTTTGTCAACTTTGGTAAATGATATGTCATTGGCAACAGTCATTTGTTTACTTCCTTTTTGAGATTGTTATGTAGACTCCTTATAAACAAGGTGTCCACTTCGCGAACGTCTGCTTTAGGTCGAAAATGACCTTAAACCTTATACAACCGAAAGAATGTTCTGTAAACACAACACACCTTATAGGGGTGAAGCAAGGCCGTGCCATAAAGAATAATCTCAGCTAATGCTGCTCCATTGTAAGATTTATTCTCTGAAAAAAATTGATGAACAAGCACGCACCTCTTTCGTTTTGGATGGCCTTAATATCACCATCATGAGTATGCAAAAGTGATTGAACAATACCAAGACCCAGACCTGTTCCTCCATCCTGCCTTCTTGTTGTGAAGAATGGAGTGAATACATTATCTAGATTTGCCTTTGAAATTCCTGTTCCGTCATCACAAATAATAAGTGATAAACCGTCCTTATTTTCTTGGGCCTCAATACTCATGTTACTAGCGCCATGCTGTAATGCGTTATCACATAGATTTGAGAAAATAGTTTCAAGGTGTTCACGGCTAATTCTATGTACATATTCATCATCAAGATCAAATTGCAGCGTTAACCCCAAATCTTTATATCGACCTTCCAAGGCTTCAAGAACCTGATTTATAGAACTTATTTCCTGTGTTGCCTGAACATTATCGGCCTTTGCCAAATCCAGCAGACGTTTTACAAGGCGCTTCAAACGGTCACTGTCAGTGATGATGTTAGATAGAAATTTACGTTTTTTCTCGTCTTCCATATCATCGAGATGCTCAAGTAAAAGTTCCGCTGATCCTTGTATAGATGTCATCGGTGTTTTAAATTCATGTGACACATGCATTGCAAAATCTTTGATATATTCGGATCTATCATCCAATAATTTTGCCATGTTTGAGAAACTCTGTGAGAGCCATTCAATCTCTTGAACATCAGATACACGCCCTTGTCTGAACGCTTCTTTGTTCCCCTCTGAGAACTCTCTTGTTCTTCTAATAAGACGATGAATGGGTTTGGAAATTGTATATGAAGTCAGTAATGCGATAAGGAGTGTTAAAGCGACTAGCGTTAAGCCTGCTATGATGACTTTCTCCTTCTCCGCATACAGGTGCTTTAATATGTTTTGAGGTGTTCTGGATAAGTAAACAACGCCCCAAACACGGCCATCCTCAATCATTGGAAACGCCACGAATAATCTAATTCCTGTGCCGCGGCTAATAGATGCCATTGCAGGCGGTGCGTTGTCTGAAACCCTTTGGCGTATAACACTTGTGTAATATCCCGACAGGGCTTTTTCAACCTCATATACACCTGAAAAATCAACGCCTATCTCAGAACGCCCTGCGACAACAATGCCTTGATAATTGAGAACCCTAACACCCGATAATGTTGTTCTTTTTGCATCTTCTAAAATCGGCGATAATACAGCTTTTATCTTCTCTTCGGCGATACTGGTTTGTACGCTTACAACGCCATCAGGACGTGACGGAAGTAATTGAGCAGTAGAAAAATCTATCTGTGGGTTTATCGGGGTGTAATATTCATCAATGTTATTTAAGCTCTCAGGAGCCGCAGAAATCCCATAACTTCCATCAGCAGAAATGCTACTCTTTATTTCATTCTTATAGATTGCAGCAATAACGGCGCCTTGTGAAATAAGCTCACTTTCAGTTTGCTGAATAAGGACATTTTCATAGAAACGAAAGAAAAAAAGGCCAACAAGCGGTAAAATTAAAACTGTTAAATTTACGACGAGTAAAATACTTCTGAGCTTAAATCTAGCTTTAGTTTTTATCATGGCGTTAATCTGTACCCTACGCCATGAACCGTTTGAATAATATGATCACAGTCAACTTCTGAAAGCTTTTGGCGCATATGTCTTATATGACTGTCTATTGTTCGATCACTAACATTAATGTTCATATCATACGCCATAGACATAATCTGATCTCTATCGAAAACACGCTCAGGATGCTGTATCATTCCATGCAATATTGAAAACTCTGTCGCTGTTAAGAAAATCTCTTTTTTGTCCCAGTATACCTTATGTTTTTCAGGTTCTATTACCAGGCTCCCTACCGTACAAACTTCACTTGTATCCGCTTGTTTCTCTGCCGGTGGGTATGAACGCTTTAATATGGCTTTTACGCGCGCAATCAGTTCACGCGGGCTAAATGGTTTTGTTAGATAATCATCTGCTCCTAATTCAAGCCCTAAAACACGATCTATTTCATCATCTCTGGATGATAAGAACAGAATGGGCACATCAGATGTTTTTCGCACTTCCTTACATACATCTAAACCATCCATCTCAGGCATATTGATATCTAAGATAATCATATCTGTTTTCTGCCGGTTAAATTCAGACAGACCGTCTTGACCGTTTGATGCTTCAACAAATCCCATACCAGCCTTTTCAAGAGCAAATGTAACGACTTCTCTGATATGCGGGTCATCATCAACCACTAGAATAGTTTTGCTCATTTTTACTTGCTTTCAATCGTCTTTATCAGGCGGTATTCACTATACGTCCAACGTCTCCAATCGTCCATGTCTCTCATTAAGTCAAGTTTCATTTCTGTAATAGTATCGTATTTTTCTTCTTCACCTTCCATATACAAGATACGGTCATGAATCTTATGCTCTTTCGAAAACTCAATTAAGTAAGGAATTGAAGTATATCCAATTCTTTCCAGATAACGCGTATCCAGATTAACACCTTTGCCTGACACTTCGCGTGAATGCTCTATGTTATAATGTGCAATTATACCACCAATATTCACAAAGCTCGTAACATATAAAACGGTTAACAACGTAATTACATTTGCGTTAATCAACCAAGCATTTGACTTGCCCATAAACCCGCGCACGACAATCCAAATTAACCCAAAGGCAACAAGCCCCATCCAAATAAAAGCAGCCACACGCCAATACGTTAATGCATAAACCTCAACATATATGGATGTACGGTAGATCGAAGAAAATACGAGTAATACATTCTGAGCAATCCAGAGGTACATAAGTTGAATAATAGATCTTGATTTAGAGACTTCTTTTTTTGAACCTTGTGTAATAAGTACAAACAACCCCGCCAATAAAGCGGTAACAATTAAAGGGTACGCCCCTTTATGGGCATATTTTGCATATGAAATACCTTCTGGTAAATCACTACCAGCCCATAAGTAATTCATGTCCATTACTGTTTGAAATGCAAACATTAGATTAAAGATGATGAGAGAACGGAAGACAGCGTCCTTTGAAAATGCCCATTCCGTAAACCCCATGCTTTTCTCTTTTTTATAATAAACAGGAGACTTAACACGTTTTACTCGCGACTTAAGTCTTGGCCTAATGATTGCGAATGTTATTGCCGCCATTATGAGCCAGAACGCAACGCGCCATGCTGATAAACCTGAGAAGAGCCAGAATAAATCAATGCCATCAAACCAGCCCCCCATAATTGGATTGGCATTTGAAAACAAATAGAGAAACATCAGAGAGAAAGTGAGAGGTAAAAACCAACCACGTATGGCAGTTAGGATTACGCTCGATGTTGTATATTGGCTCAGAATACGTTGATAAGCCATAGCAAATTTGTTCAATGGCCGCATAAAACGTAAACAAAATGAAATGCATAACTTTACCCATGTAAGCGCATCGCTCTTCCAGTCATTTCGTTTCATCAATGATAGACTGATTAGCCCTAGCGCCATAAGTGAAAATGATAATAAGCTTTGTTTTTCTATTTGTAGAATACATTGCCCAAGCGTAAGAGAAATTATGACCACCCCCATACGAGATTTAAGAAATGCCATATTGTGAAGTGCAAATGTGGCAACCAGTACAATCCCAAATAAACCAACAGTCCACCCCATGGCATGACCGTAAAATAAGAAGTCTGCTAATATGACCAAAGAAAATGCCGAAAGAGCTTTTGCCTTGGTAGACATGCCGGCTGGCGATAAAATATAGTTTAAGTGTTTATGCTTCATTATTAATCCCTTTGCATGAAGATGTTTTGTTCTGATGTGAATGGTTGTCCACTAACCACCACGCATCCCGCTGCACACTTCTGGGCACAACGAAAAGAGCCTGTTCCAAAATTGGATGTAGCGGCTTCCTTGTTCTCAAATCGACGATGTTGTTTGTGTTTTTCATACTTCCTTTATGAACTAAGGAAGTGCAGAGCATATGACCGCTAAATGGAAAGTCTCAGGAATTTATGTGCAGATTATGTGCAGATGAAAATAGGTTCACCCAGTAAACAGACTAGATATTATTTCTACTCCCGACCATTACGCGGACATTCATAATTTTTCTTAGAACAAATATTTGATAAGTAACTTTTAGTTACGTTCTTCCAAACCAAGTTAAAACTTCGTTATCATATGCTGGTCACAGTTCAAGCCCATCATCCAGTGGCACACCCATTAAAACACCCCACCAAGCTAGTGTACATCCATGATTTGGATCGAGAACTCTCTGTTTATGTCTACCACTACATAAAAAAAACAGACAGATCAAAGTCTCCTTCGATCATGCCTGCTTTTAAAAATATTTAGTCTTATTTATAGCTCGCCATTGCACCGGCAGCCATACCAACCTGATATGGAACAGATGCCTCGAATCCATAATATGATCCATATTTAGCACGTAAAATGTTCGTTCCAATACGCGCCTGCTCAACTTTATAAGAATGCATGAGAGCCTCATGGTTATTTGGTTGCGCCGCAAAAAGCTTATCCCAATTCACCTTAGAAGATGCCTGTTTGGCCGCATGTTCCAGATCATTCAAATACTCCTGCATAAAGGCAATATCCGCCTTACGTCCGACATTACCATGTCCACTTGAAAATATTGTCCATTGTGCATTCGCAATGGCATCCAGATTATGACGATAATAAACATAGTTTTCAGATCCGCCAAATTCCAAAAACGGCATTTGGTCAGGGTTCACATAGTCAGGAATATGAAGGATGCCCTCCTCCTCCAAAATCCACATTGCACTATCATCCGTATGGGCGGCATGCTCAAAGCCATGTACCCGAAGCGTCTGCCCCTCAAATTGTATGTTCCCGCCTAAGAATGGAAGTATTTTAGTTGGCATAGGCAACGACGATTTTAGGAATTTCTGCTTTGCCACGGTTTTATCCGTCGCGATGATATCAAGCGTATGCCCTTGCTTTTTTGCATATTCTACAAACACATTAATCCCATCAATATGATCGGCATGGTTATGAGAATAAACAACCGCGTGAACCGGCTTATCCGTCACAGAAACAATGGCTTTCAGCACCTTGGGAGCGTTACCAGCATCCAACGGATCCAACAACAACACCCCATTATCGCCCACATAGAATGTTGTATTATAATTCCCTGTAAAGATCCAATAGCTACGCTCTGTTAAACGCTGTATAAGGGTTTGATCCTTGACCGCCGCATCAAATAAACCTGCAACTTTTTCATTCTCACCAAGAATGGTTTTCGCAGAGGCCTCAACATATTGCGATCCTGTTGTCGATTTATACCCCCCTTCAGGCATATAATTATAAGGTCGATCATGGTCGTGTTCATGCCCATCACCAGCAGATGCATTAATGGGAAGTGCCATGAATACAGCCACACAAGCAAGCAAGCTTAATTTCATTTTCATCATTTTTTCCTTCGCCATTATTGAGCTTTATTAAACTCAGCCTCTATTTCAATTGTGACTTCATCTCCGATATTGGGGATATATGCTCCCATACCAAATTCCGAACGTTTAATTTTCCCTGTTGCAGAAAAACCTAAAATCGGAGTTCCTGAGAAAGGCTTTTTCAGAAACGCACCATTAAACTCAACATCAAGGCTCACAGATTTCGTCATCCCCAAGAATGTTAGATCACCGATCATCACACCTGTTTTATCGCCTGTACGTTCAACCGATCGTGATTCAAATAAAATCACAGGAAATTCGCCCGAATTCATCCAGTCTTTCCCCTGAGACAGCTTTTCATCAAAATCTTCTTCTTCAGGGTACGGATAATCAGTACGAAGAGAGTTCGGATCAATACGCACCGATATTGTGCTCTTTTCCGGGGCAGATGGGTCAAAATCAAGTGTCGCATCAATATTAGTAAAACGGGCGACATAATCGCTTAATCCCAAATGATCAACTTTCCACACCAGAGATGCATGCGTTTTATCAATCTCATAAGCTCCTGCCGGCATCTCATTATACGGATCAAGCGCAAAAGATGCTGTTGGTACGATAGCTGTCCCCAAAACGGCAAAGGCTAAAAACTTCGATAAACTTCGTTTCATAATTCTAATATCCTGTTTTTTTACTATGATCCCTTAAATGTAGCACTGCACTTTACATCCATATAATGCATATATATGATATTCATCATGCATGAAGTGAATTTAAAAACTGTTGATCTCAACCTGCTGATTGTGCTGCAAAAGCTGTTAGAAACGCGCCATGTCACTCACACTGCGGAACAACTCAACATGAGCCAACCCGCCGTTAGCAGGGCATTACAGCGCCTTCGCCACACGTTTAAAGACCCTATTTTGGTGAAAACAGGGCACGGATATGATCTTAGCTCCCGTATGCTAGAAATATATCCCCAACTACAAAGCACACTGGACGATATACGAAAAATTCTATCCGAACCGGCCTTTGATCCGGCAACATCTACAGAAGCCGTGCGCTTTTTTTGCCCAGATTTGGAAGCTGTACTTTTTCTGCCGGCATTAAATGCACATATGAGAGATAAAGCACCGCATATGAGACTCAATATACAAAGCCAACCCAGAGACCATTTTGACTTACTTCTAAAAGGTGATGTGCATTTCACAATGTCCGCAAAAGAGCCTGATACATCTCCAACGCAAATAAAATCACTATGCCTATCACGAGAAAAACACGTTTGTATAATAGGGCAGCAAAGCAAGCTTTCAGAAAAAAATATCACAATAGAGGATTATCTAGATAGCGCACACGGCATTGTCTCTATTACAGAGCATGGCAATGAAATCGGTGAGATTGATTTGACACTTTCGAAAATAAAGAAAAAACGAAACATCGTGATTACTCTTCCCAATTTCGCATCAATCCCATATTTCTGTGAACAGAGCGACATCATCTTCACCATGCCTAAAAACATTGCAAAAAAGCTTGCCTTACATCACAAAATATCACTAAAAGAACCACCGAAAGAACTGAACCTGCGAGCATTCAATTTCTATCTCTACTGGCATGAACGCAACCATTTAGATCCCATGTGTATTTGGATAAAAGATATCCTCTCACGCCCCTTATGAATAACGCTTATTCAGCACCTAAAGAAGAGGCCAGAGACTCAACATCTACTTCATTGTGACGTAATAAATGGAAAACGACTGGCAAAGTCAGAGGTTCTCCAACGCGTCTAAAACAGCATCAGCACCGGAACCATCGCCTGACAAGACATCTAATGTATCTCCGGCAGAGCTAAATTGTTGATCGTCCATAGAATCTGAAAAACCAGATAAAGAACCACCATATGTATCTGCATCGCTGCTTTGCGTAACAGATGGTTTATCAATGAATGTATCGGTAACGCCAAAGGCTCTATGTATAGACTTCAAAGTCGTTTTCAACATTGTAAGCATCTCTGCCCCGAAACCTTCGGATACGAACTCCGGCAAAGAGGCCGTCACAGGAGACAGAAACTCCTTACTCAACGCCCCAAGGCCCGATTCAGCCCACCCTTCACTATGGATCAAACCAAAATCAAAAAAGCCATCAACAAAGATAAAACCAGTATAAAGCGCAACCGCCTTTACAGCGACTCCTGCCGTCTTCATAGCAACGGAACCGAATTTCTTCGTTAAATCCCCACTATGCATTTTTTTGTCTGAATGACCATGATGTGCAGCTGCTTCCGCCATCAACTAACCCCGTAAAAAACTCTTTATTTGAGAATAATTATCATTGACATGCAGATAGGTCAAGCGTTAAGTTGCGAGTGATTATCACCAACAGTGATTATGAATAAAAAACATAGAGAAAAATAATGAGTGAATCGGGTCTAAATCTACAAAAAGTGCTTCTTGTCTCCGCACTTCTCGCATCAACAACTGCCGCCGAAGCAAAGGATTATAATGATCCTGTTCAAGCAGCAACCTCCCTTGCAGGGGCGAATAGCGTTCTTCGCAAAGGCTTTGCACTGGAAAATAGTGGTCGCGTTGCAGATGGTCAACGTATTCAAGATGCCGCCATTAAAAAACTGGAAGATATCCGTTATAACATCACACATCTTTTTGGTGAAGGTGTCGAAGGTTACGGAACATACCGTCATAACAATGGCAAAACATATAACTTTCCAATTGATTGTGACCTCAACTATATCACCACCTCAACCAGACAAGCCAATCGTGATGTGACCATTACACATGACGGACAAAGCGCAACATTGAAAGAAGGCGATAAATTCATTTCCCTTGCAATCAAAACAACACTTCGCACCCTGACACCTTTGCATGAGCAAATAAATGGCAATGCAAACGCGACAGCTTTAGAACAAAATATGCTTAGAAAAGGAAGCGAACAAGGGTATTACATAGGGCATCATGATACGCGTGAAATCGCGGCGCACTTCCTTAAAATATCAAACTGTGATTTTGAAGATGCAAATGGTAACAAAATAACAACCGGATGCAAAACCTTGGTCAGTACACATAATGTAGACTGGGATACAGTGAATGATGAGGTTAACAGAGTGTGCAAAGCATCTCTGGATGACGCAAATGAAGAAATTATATATCGAACAGTTCAATCATTAAGAGGCAACGAACCGTAGCCCTGAACAAAGTACTGAAGATCCCTCTACAGGAAAGATAAAATAATGATCCCCTTTGCGGCACATAGCCAGCACCCGACAGCGGATAAAGAACCTGTGCAAAACAAATTGTCTTACGGGCACTATGTCGTAGACCAAAATCTGGTTAAAACGGCGAATAAATACGGCGCGACAATTACGATTGATCCAACGCAAAAACGTTCACAGCGTTATAACTTGTCCTTTGACAAAGGCAACGGAGGGCAAGACTTCTCCGGGGGGATTTCCGCGCTTAAACGCCACCTATCTTTTCTACACCAACCGGTTAGGACAGCGATAGAAAATGCGATTAAAGACGATGGCGGTAAAAAATCCGAGCGTCAGCCCGAACGGGAAAAGGCATTATCTGTCTTCCGCTTCATTTCCTTAGGGTCCGCAATTCTACCACGATTTGAAGACATTCATGAAGATGATGGTGATCACTCCTCTATAGACAATGCGATTGCACATGCAAATATGTGGCGCAATACCTCTGAAATCGATATTCAAGGGCAAACACTGAAAGTACCGGATGGCAATCTAAAGCTGGAACCTGCCACAATTCCGTACAGCCATTTCCACCCGGATAAAGGATTCGGCTTTTTCCTTTCTTCTGCCTTGACGCAGGAAAACGAAAATCAGTCACACACAAAACAAGGTAATGCCCTAAAAAATGAAATATGGGCAATGATAAAGCGTGTAAAAGGAACAGATACAGTTGAAGACATGCAAAAAGGCAATGTCATCTATTTCGATACACAAGAAATGCAAGAGTTCTGTACTGACCTCCATCAGCATTTTAAAAAACCTGCGTTCAACGCCCTCCTCGAAGGAACACAACATGAAGAGCGCGTGCGCAATACTATTGCCGCCACAAATAGTGATATAGCCGACCCGGATTCTCCTTTGCTGAAATCCTATGTTAAGGCCGCGGCTCTAAAGGATCATGCACAAGATAAATTAAGCCAATTAAAATGGGCCGCGACAAGCGCCCTCACCCCTATTCTTCAACATGACGTTTTGGAAAAACGACGCAAACATTACAAGGTGATGGAACGCAAGGAAACACCGCTGCAAGATCTGCAAAAAGATATGAACGTCTTAAGTGATGTTATTACACATTACCAAGGGAATGATGAATTATCGCAAATGCACATCGATGCCATCCTTGCCAATCCGGATTTCATTGAACTTATTTCATTTGAGAAAGAACTGGCAAACGTATTGCAGCGCGCCGTAAAAAAGATGCGCAACATGTCAAAAGACGAAAAAGAAAACGCCATAGAAAGCTTTGCACAGCTTGAAGAAATATTGGGCACCAGTTCAACAAGCAAGGCAACATTAAACCGAGACCAAATCAGCGAAGATCGCCAAGCGATCCTTGACGTGGTTGAGCGCTCCTTAGGGATCGGAGATGACGGTATTGTACGAGTCGCCAAAGACTTCGTCGACAATACGATTGATTTCACAATGGATATTGTCAAAACACCTTTCAAATCCGTTGATTCATTTGTTGTCTTTTCATCCTTTGTCCTTGCATACCATTATTACACGCAAATGGGTGGTGACCCGCAAAACGTGGATATCGTTGCCGAGGCCGTACAAGATGCAACAGTTACTGAAGACATGGACACGCAATCCATTGAAGATATCCTTGCACAATTAGAGAACGATTCATTTTCATTGGATGACGTACCAAGCACAGAAAGATACCTCGACACCGATCCATTTGCTTCTGTCACATCAACAGATCCAACCGCATGTAAACCGCATATCCATAAAATCGGCCCTATGACGTATCAACATTGCCTGAACTCAGGGATATCGGGAACATCTCAGACATTCGCAAATATTGAAGAGACTCTGTTACAGGCTGTCTCCAATCACTATGGCTTAAGCACAGAAGAAACTTCCGAATATTTCAAAGGGCTTGCCGCAGGTGTCACAGATTCAGGTACATCTATTGCAAAATTCAACGTTCTGCAATCTACCGCAGGACACTATCCTTTGATCGGCTCCCTGGGAACCAACACCTTAAAATACGGTCCGAAGGAAAGCAGTAAGCAAGTATTTGGCTCATTCAACGATTTCTTTAATTCGACATGGGCTTTGGCGGTTGATAAGCCACAAATACCACTTGCGTTGATTGGGACAATTGCTTTGGACGAGCAAGTCAAAACAGTCATCAATGAATTTAATGCCGGTAATATGCAATCCGCCAATATGGCCATGGATTTACTGACACAATCTGCCATTATTTTGGCAGAGTCGGAAAAAGGCTTTGCCCTTCCTCTAACCATGGCCACAATTGCGGGTATTGCCCCAACCCAAAAACTTTTACAGTATAAGCAACTTAGCACCTTAAAAGGGGTTATAGGCACAAATGCACGTGCAATTACAGATCACCTAAACGAAACACAGAACAATACAACACCCCATTATTCCTCTGGTGACGATGTATATCAAAGCGCCCTTCAAGCCGCGTCTTTACAAGAAGACATCATTCAGAACCTACCGGAAGATGTCCGTGAAATCCATTACCCGCGTAATCCGGTTTCCAAATTATTTGACCGCGCAGCCAGTGCTGTACACAGCTTGGGAAGTAAAGCACCAAAGGCAAAACCTGAATTCCACATTGCGGCACATAACCTTACCCCAACGATAGAAGCCCTCGACCACTTTGACGATGCAATGAACATAACCATGCGCCACCTTGGTGAAGAAGACAGCCTCTATCACACAATCGTTCACAATAAAGTAGAACGATTTAAAGACGCCCTGCTTCGCTTCCAGAATGATGAGCTATCTCTTAAAGAATTCAAAACGCACATCAATAAAGATTTAAACAGCATTATGGCAGCACAAAGCCATATCATGGGCAGCAGTGACATCTATAGTCTAGTTTACAACGCAAACATCAGTGCTCGTAGACAACGGGATCTAGACCATAAAGGAAAGATAGAGCACAGCACACAAGGACGCGTAGAACAACGAGACGAATATAGAGAACAGCACGTAACAAAACGTTCCCCTGATTACCTCCCGATGCACGAACGTAACACGGTCACACACGCCACACATGACCTTATGAATTTCAGTGAAAAGGCGCAAGAAACCCTCAAAATCGGTAAAAGCTATATCTGGGGTGGCGCCGTTAAGACAGCGCAATCTATGCATCGCGGACTGGATTACGCCGTACCGAACAAAACAAAAGGTTTATTAGGGCTAGGCGCAGCGCAAATTGGCCTTGCCGCACTCAGTACCACAAACACAGGTGCGGAGCTCCTCAATCCAATATACCAAACAGCCGGGTATCTACAAGGTGTTCAAATGAATGTTGCGACATTTGGCCTGATCAACGCCCCCGATGATATATTTGTCGCACACGGGATGCTTGGTGGAGCCGCGATTGTAACGGCAACCGCCCTATTCCTAAAACACAGAATGCTTATCCAACCATCTTATGAGCTAACCAAGGAAATGATAAGAGATCTGGACAACAATCTGGTTTTAAAAGGTATGGAGAACAAAGGCATGGCATCATCTGCCTATGTCAAACTGAAATCATTAATGGATAAAGACCTGGCACACCGCGTCGAACAGGCGCAACGTGACCTGCAAATGGTTGATGAAAAGGATGCCGCACACATCTCTATAACACCGGACAATATAGAAGAAATGTCAAAGATCTGTATTGCCTGCGGAAAATGTGAAGTACCGGAAGATGAATTTGACCGAGAATCACCAACACACGAAGTACCAATTGCTTTTGTATTCTATCAGGAAAAAGGGAACGCTCTGCCGGAAGACTGTGAGTTAGCCGAGGCAGAAGCCAAAGAAGGCATCAACGAACCATCATAAAGCGACTATAACTTACTTGCGGCATCGTCCTGTGCACTTGCACGTTTCATAAAGGATGGGTAGATCTCTACCTTACAGGCTTGATCCCGCGCGATAAGCGCACGGCAACGATTATACGCCTGATCCAACGCCTGATCTTCAAGCCCAACACGCAAGACATGCTTTCCAGTTTTAACATCAGGATAACTCTTCGCAGGCGTAACAAATAAATCCGCCCCACCTATAATCGCATGGTATCGCGATTGCAGCTTATACCAAACCAATGACATTAAAAGACGAGAATTATATTCCCCAAGGTTCAAAACAAGATCATATTTCTCTGAGAAATCAATATGTGGATGCCTGCTCTTATACTCGTCCAGATCAGGTACAAACTCTCCCGGAACATCGACCTTCCCCGGCTCCATGAATATATTGTTACCGTAAATAATCGTCCCCTCATACCCGACCTCAATTGGTTCAGGCACCGGGCGTACAAGCCTTTTCTTTTTCGCGCTGGTTTCATCAACGACAAGGAAATAACGTCCCGGAGGAACTTGCGTGAAATAATAAAAACCACCAGTATCCGTCGTTACGGTCTGTTCGATTTCCCCTTCTCGATTATAAAGGTGTAACGCCACATTACGCATATAAATCGGTTTTGGCTCAACATACCCTTCAGGACGCTGATCTTCATGAATAGAGGCTGGCCTTGCATAAACAATACCATCAATCTCACCTGCCATATGAATCGGGAATTCGACCTGCGCCACGTACCCTTCGCGTGGGACAATAGATACCCCATCAAATCCAGGAACCCATAAAGGGTCAGGCAATGAGTCTGAATCAATATAAACATCCGTGACGCGCAAGCGGGTCATACGCGTGAATAACGCTACACCATCTTCACCTGTCGTTCCACGACGGCTATTCTGCGGGGTACTTACAACAATATCGGGCAAAGGCTCATCATCCCCGTCATACAAACCATTACCGTTTTTATCAAGATAGACAAAGACACTAAGAGCCCCAACATTCGTGACATTTCTATCAAGGAATTCAACATCACCTGTGGAAGGATCACGCAACAAACCAAAACGCGTACTCAACCCGGCAAAGAAATCATCCTCAGAATTATAGGTGATACGCGGGGAAATACGCGCAAAGCCTGCCTGCCAATCAAGTCGTGCGGAATAATCCGTTCGGTTGTCTCCTTGGTTTTTCTGTGCCTGCAGTTCAAATTCCATCTTATTAGAAAAACGATGTCTGTAAGATGCCGTAACACTATTCAACTCTTGTTCCGGTACAATTTGATAATCCGTATTCAAACGTAAACGATTTTTACCATATGTTCCGGTTACCCCCAGAAAACCATTTAGCTCATTATCTATACTTCTACCGGATCGATGACTTAGTTGCCCATTAAATGTGAAATAAGAAACCCCCGTATTCAAACCAGCACGTGCCGTCAATAAATCCTCATTGTCAGTATCCAAAACATATTCACCGGACAAACTATAATTCACATCACGTTGCAGCCCTAAATCCATGGGCCCATTAAGCCGCACATTATACCCCAGAACACCGGTTTCATCATCGATATCAGCATTTCCGTTCCCGGTATCAAATCCCTTCCCATCCCATGATAAGGTGTTACTAAATTGGTGGCGCCCAAAATCATGACGCGCAGATAATTCGGCCGCAATATCACCATCATCGTCCATCGCAACATCACCATTAAGCAAGAATTCTTTTACAACAGTTGATATGCCCAGATTTCCAATCGTAATACGGTTTTCATTCTCTTCATAACTCTGCACACCGATAATCGCTGTACTCGCCCCTATAGGCTTTTCATACAAAGCAGCTATATCCAAGCTTCCCTCATCAATATCAGATGAAGAACCGGTAGAATAAGTTGTCTTCTCATTCAAACTAACCGACACATCGTAAGTACCGCTTCCCCGCGACAAGGTCTGATTATCAACAGGAATAAAGACATCCTCCTCATGACGCTCTCCCTGCGGCCCATAGAAAACCAAGCGAAAATTATTATCAGATTGGAATAAGTCAACATCTGTAAACTGATAAAAGCCTTCATCATCAACCTGCTGAAACGCGAT
Source organism: Alphaproteobacteria bacterium (assembly GCA_050633505.1). Taxonomy (GTDB): domain Bacteria; phylum Pseudomonadota; class Alphaproteobacteria; order Micavibrionales; family Micavibrionaceae; genus UBA1672. The sequence continues at coordinate 27,617 of JBOEGQ010000003.1, read as the reverse complement.
ATACTGACCATTACGGTACAATTCAACATCCCACCCGGGAATTGCATTACCTGATATACCGGTATTCGGACGAGCCTGCGCCCGTAAAGGATCTGAGTTTGTTACTCTTACACCAAGGTCTTGCTTACCTGAACGCCCAAACGGCACATTAACCGTTGTTATATCTCCGGCTTCAAACCGCCGCGCATTCAAAGGCCCCAGTAAATCCGGCTCTACGGATTCACGTTTATATGTGGCCTGAACCGATGACAACTGATTACGATTATCCCATCTGGATTGCGTTGTAACAGTACCATATGCAACATCACCAGATGTTCTAACCAGCGCACTATAGTTTTTAACAGCATCACTCTGATCTCCGTTTTTGCGGTATGACATATCCGTGGACACATCAACAATAGGAACACCGTATGCTTTATAATCACCTTCATCAGTTAACGGCAATACGGGATCTTCAATCCTGGCGATGCCAGATTTCTTCTTACGACGCAATAACTCCGCTTCCAACGGAAAAGAGATAGGGCTTTCAATTTTTAATTCCTGCTCGGATAATGAAGCATTCAGCTCAATCCCCAGCCAAAGCATAATTTCAGCAACAGGAACCCATATATCCCCCTCCTGCAACAACACATCATTTGATAACACAAATTCTCCGTTATCTGTTGCCACAGCTTTTTTAGAAAAGTTTAAATTGAACGTCTTGCTCTCACGTATATACCACCCTTGCGCCTCTCCACTTTCAACATCCACCTCAATTGCCAAACGTAAAGAATCGGCAAAATCCCGCAAAGACAAAAGAGCTTTTTTATTATGAATACGCGCCGTAATAACATTATCAACGTATATATTTCGCCCAAATACAGGCTGTAACAAAAGAACTTCCCCATCGGGCAACATCGACTCACGCAATCCGCCCCCCATCTTTTGCAATTGATGATCTACTTCATTAAAACCGCTTTTCATTTTACCGACAAAGACCCGCGCGAAAAATAACTTCTTACGCCGCACATCATCAGATTCTTGCGCATATGTAGGTACAACAGAAATAAAACACCCCAGAAAAAGGCATGTAATACAAATGGAATGTAAAGCTCTGTGCACAAACATACTGCGCCACGCCTCTGTGTGTAAATAATGTATAAAACTGTGAATAAAACTCTAGAACGACTGGTGACAGTAAAACACAGTCACTTGACAATAACAAATACTTAATGATAAAAATGGCTTGCGCATTTCGATGTGTTCCAAATTAACCACACCTTTTTTACAAAAAAACGTGACATTAATAATGATTTAACTTTTTTAGTGTGATATCAGTAGGAAGGATGTATTTCTTAAATACCACTGCGTAAACGTTTTTTATTTTTTTTAACACTGTTGAACATTGCCATGTAATGTAAGATAGTGTCTGTAAGAAACGTGATTCTTACATAATTACTGAGTAACAGTAGTTCAAATCTAGGGAAAAGAAGGAGAAACCTAATGAAACGCAATACCCTGAGACTTTTGGCATTTACAGGCCTTGTCGCATTTGGTGCGGCAACGATGACAAACGCAATCGCACAAACAACCGTAACAGCAACACTTGACACGTCTAGCGCAATTACAGCAACAGCTGGTAACGACATTGACTTCGGTACATTTCTTATCCAAATGGTCACTGCGGAAACAGTTGGCGGTTCTGGCGATGGTATCACATTAACAATGGATAGCGCTGGCGCTGTTACAGCAGGCAGTGTAGATGAAACAGGAACACAGGTTGTCGAAATCACCGCAGGTGTCGGTGTTGGTTCGGTTAACGTCCAAACCCCTGCTCCAGCTGCGCTGACAATGACACGAGCTGATGGTACAGGTACAGGTGCCTTCGCATCTGGTGGTGAGTTGACATTGACAAGTGTAACATTCGAAACAAATGCTGATGTTGCTGCAACAATTGCAGATGCTGGTACGGGTACCGTAACAACAACAACAGGTGGTGTTGATCAGGAAGTTCGCTTCTACGGTGTTATAACAGCATCAGACAACCCAACAGATGGTACACACACATTCCCATTTGATGTGACATTCTCATACTAATACTCACTTTTCTATTAGAGAGTAAATTTAAGTAGGCGCCTTTTACAGGCGCCTTTTTATTTAAATTTCTTCTCCCGATATTCTTTTAGAAGCATATAAACGAATCCATTTAGAATACCCCGTCCCCCACGAAATTGATGAAACTCTAATACTTATACAGACTCTAAAAAACACCACAATATTCCCACTATAATTATTCCAACTTATCTGAATACCAAATAGGCTGGCACTAACATGCCACACATGCTTCGGGGCAACTACCCACCCCCGCACTTGCTTGGTACAATTTCAGATCAAAACCCTCTCTTTTTGATCACTACACAAAAAAAGCCCAACAGCGGCTCTTATCCAGAACTATAAGCACCCGATAGCCCCACCACAAAAAAAAAGGGGCTATAACAGCCCCTCTATCACACTCAACCAGATACACCTTACTGTAGCGGGAATATTTTATCCGCATAAACAAAGGTCTCATCACCCGGATTATTATGACTAAGAACAACACGCAAACTCCCTGTCGGAGGCACCTCCCGTGTCAGTTGCACCCCTATGACGCGACGAGAAATTTCCGGGAAAACATGGGCATTACTCACCTCACCAACAAGAGTCTCACGCCCACCCTCATCAACATGATAGATTCTAATTTCACCCAAAACCGCATAAGGCCCACCTTCACGATCAATCGCTACATTTGCAACCAGCAAATTGTTACTCTCATTCCGGAATAAAGATAAATCACCGATAGAAGCCGCAACAGACACTTCCCCCGATCGTAAAATGATAGGAATCGTATAACTTAAATTAATCCGAACCGCAGCATAGAACTCTCGATCCCCTTCATCAAAGGCTTCAGAATCCGGCACAACCCGAAACTTTAGGTGAACATGATAATCCCCATCCGGAATTTCCGATGGACGACGCAACGCAAAACGCACCCTCTGCTTAACTCCCGGATCCAAAGTTACACGACGCGGAGAAAAATCAATGTGTTCCGCCAAATTAAACTCCGTAACGGGCTTTTCCACCTCTTTATAAGCCGTTCCCTCCGGCTGCATCTCAAAAAACTTCCACTCCATTTCATACGTTTTACGCTCATTCGAAACATTAACCAACGTTACACTTGCAAAACGCTCACGCTCACCGAACACAACACGAGTCGGCGTAATCAAGATATCGGCCTGCGCGACTTCAACACGCACAGACAGGGCAGAAACAAAAACAAAAAACGCCCAGAACAGTACAAAATAACGTCTCATTACGCAAAAATCCTCTCAAGGTAAGAAATAAAAAAGAAACATATTAGAAATTAACCTCAATTTCAACAGTCCCTGAATATCTTGCATCCCTATATGTTGTGCCCGCACCAGATGTGCGTGCAGTCGCACCTATCGTAATACGTGCCTGCCCCAATCCATCCGTCATCGAAGGGTGTGTTTCTTGGAAATCCACCATTTGAAAAGCATTCCCCGCCCCCGTCAATTGCACTATTTGCGTAACACTGACACTTACAATCGCGGCACTTACATTCAGCCCATCAATGTCATAGATCCCCTCTTGCGGTGGATCTATCAATATAAACCCAGCAGAATCAAAGCTATAAGATCCATCTGTATTGATTGTAATGTCGTATTGGGCATCGTTATTTTTTGACACAAAGTTGCCAAAGCTTAACGCCTGAACAACTACAACAGCAGAAAACGCCGTCGATGCATAGCAAAGCACCATACAAAAAAGAAAAAATTGGAATACGCCCGTTCTTTTACAATCCATCACACACCTCTTGACCGAGAGGAAATGTTAGACAAAAGCTCATATACCCGCAAGCCTAAAAAACACAAAAACGAATCAACTATAGAAAAGAATCATAAGTTAAGATCTAAATCAACCCACAATCTTTTGAATATTTTCAAACACACTATTGAAAGTAATAGGCTTTTCAGGATATTATCTTAATTGGTGTTTTCTACTGCGTATCTTTTTCAAGTTCTTTCACCCTCGTTCTGAGGATTATGGTTCTCTACTGTATGCTTAAAAAAATAGCGTTGAGTATTTATATTACAGTGTTTATGGGCGTGCTTACCGCATGTAGCCCTACAGGACTTTTGAACCTTGAAAAGACGAAAACACATCAACAAAATACGACAGAAACCTCAGGAAAACTTGCTGGAAACACCACATCCAATAGTAAAATTGGCACACCGGTTGCCCTCCCCCCTGCCTATGATCAAAAGCCACTAAAGCCAGGACAAACACGGCAAGACTATATGCCCAATGGCCTACCGGCTTTAAAACCAATGAAAGGTGTCAATGTTGACACACTCTTCTCTGAGAAAATCAGAGATAATGGAAAACGTTTCAACAGAGTTGAAAATGCCGTCGTTGATCTGCGTAAGGAATTTGAGCTTTATAAGCCATCCATCGTCCGCTTATCCGCAGTCGAATCAGATATTCAACATCTGATAAAAGAATTGGAAGTCTTATTACAAGAGACACCACCAGAACAAAACAACATGCCTGTTGAGCTTGCCAAGCAAAACGCACAAGAGGCAGAGCTGCAAGTCAAGCAACTTGATCCAAACCCCATTCAAGCAAATCCCAAACAGCCTTCTGTACCATCGATAAACCCAAAGCCTCCACCAAAGAAGAAGGCAACATCAAAAACAATTCCACCGGACAAAAATGGCAACCATATATATTCTGATGGTGTCATTGCCCAAAATCTGCGTGTAGGAGAACATGCAGATAAAGTGCGACTTGTGCTGGATACGAATAAAAAGACAAAATACAGCATTGATCTGGATAATGATGAAAACCTTATTATCATTGAACTACCAGAAGCAAAATGGACTGGGCAATATGAAAGAGACATCACATCATCCGCCCTTATAGAGTCTTATGTGGTTGAGCCACTCAACCAAGGTAAAGGCAGCATGATCATAATATCTCTTACAAAGAAAACTGGTATTATGCGACAAGAGCGCCTATCACCGGATGGGTCAAGCGCCTATCACCGAATCTATTTCGACTTAAAGCCATAGACAAACACACAAATAAGATCTCTGAGCATATCGCTGTTCGAACTGCAGAGCAAATTTGCCTTCAACGAGCGCCCCTTCCCCTACAACGACCTGAGACCGTGCCTGTGTATAATCGTTCGGACTTCTATAGAGCGTATAAGAAGCCACGCATAGTGGCGCTGCCATCATTCGTGGAAATTAAAGGATATATTGGGAAATTATGTTAGGCGGCTCTACTGGCGCACCTAAACTCTATACAAACATGAAAATAACGCCGGGCTAATAACCATAACGAACAGCGAGCATAACCTCATGATTGGAATAATTTCCATCAGTATTCTTGAAATTACGCCGCCTGAAATCATAACCCATATCTGCACTCACATTCCGGTTTAATTTATACTCCAGCCCAAAACCGGTACGGTATGTTATATTATCGTTCAAAGAGCTTGTTAAGCCCCCCTCGTATTTATCATTGGCCGCCCCAATATACCCATCAATGATTACATCATCTTTCAAGGCGCGTTCCACCGCGATTTGCCCTTGCGTCCTCAATATACCAGAGCCCCCAACTTGCACAGTTTCAACAACCTGCCTGTCTAGCTGGGCGCGTAATGACGTAATCTCATTCGCATTCCAAAGGATATTACCACCAAAATTCAATCCCTTTATATCATCAAACCCGGACGTATACTTTTGGTTCAGATATCCAAGATAAATGTCGGCCTGCATTTTGTTTGTTAAGTTTACAGACCCACCCAAGCGATAATCATAGCCATCTGAGTCACGGAACGATGTCCCAGACAAATCATAACGACGGCGATTATATTGCACCTGTGTATAGAGATTGTAACTATCATTCACCGCATAAGAAACACGTCCGGTCAACTGGCTTTGGCGTCTGTCTCGAATGGAATTATCAACCCGCACTCCTGCGCGCACTGAATTTTTGTGTTTAAGCTCTGCCGTATTTGCAGTTAAATAAAGCTTCACAATGCCCAGTGCACGTGTAAAGCCCAAAGATGCGCTTGTTACATCATATTCAATCGGCTCATCCCCGTTAACATCATCAACATCACTACGATCAACATGCAAACGATCCTGTCGTATCCCTAACGTGGCAGAAGTGCCGTGACTAATATCATACCGCCCGGAAACATAATAAGAGTAATCATTGTAGTCCTCGCTCTTATTATCATAAAAACGGCCGATAGATGCCGAGACACCGGCGCGAATTTGATGTCGTTTCCAATCACTTCGAACACCGAAATCCGGCTGCACTACAGTGATAAAGTCAGAGCTCTGATCTTCAGAATCTCGAAACACGTTATCGTCATAATGCTGTTGAAGTTCAATAGACGGGTTAAGAATAAACGAACCAAACCGTCCGCCTATCGGGGCATAATTCTGCCCCTGTCGCTCCTTAATACTTGTCACTGCGCTTTGGTCAAACGCATGCACAACCGCAACCGAACAAAGCAGCGATCCAAACGCAGTGCAGAAAAATGCAATTTTTTTAATCAACATGAGACATAATAAGCATTGGATAATGCCCTAAAAACTTATACACAAACTTATCCCAATTTTACCCCCATGTCTAGGAGATGAATTTTAGGTAATGTTCATATGTATCTTAAAATTATAGATTTTAGGTCTGTGTAAGAATATCAGGATAACCGTGAGACCATAAGATTGACCGCCTGCTCTGCACAATCAAGAGCTTGAAGATCACTGGACCTCAGAACGATACTAACCCCCAGCTTCCCATTCTGGAAATACGGATAACTTCCGATATCAACATTACCATGCAAGTCTTGCACTGTACCAAGCTCCTGCGCGATCGTACTTTCTGGATACTGACATTCTACCGTTCTGGACTCAATCACCGCCCCACCCATAAGCGTTAGTGACACATGATCCATCATTGCCTGCATAATACGCGGAACACCCGCCATGACATAAACATTTTCAATCTGAAATCCGGGTGCAGCCGAAACAGGGTTAGGAATAAGCGTCCCCCCAACAGGAATCTGTGCCATCCGAAGACGCGCAGCCGTCAATTCCTCTTCACCGTAGTAATTGAGTAATAAACTACAAGCATCTTTATTCTCTTCGAGAGATACACCACAAGATTTGGCAATACATTCCGCCGTAATATCATCATGGGTGGGGCCGATACCACCACTGGTAAACACATAATTAACTTGCTTTTTCAGCGCACGAACTGTTTCCACAATCACATTTTCTTCATCTGGAACAATACGCACCTCAGATAACACAACGCCACATTCCACAAGTTTACTTGCCACGTAATTGATATTTTTATCATGTGTACGCCCGGAAAGAATCTCATTCCCAATTACAACCATGGCCGCTTTATATTGCTTTTTCATCCGGTTACCTTAAAATTTTCTTCTGGCTTTCCGTCAAGAGAGCTTTACACCTTTGATCTCAGCCTATATTTAACATGGGTAGAGCAAAGATAACATGCCTAAAGTAAGGAATTATTTATGAATTTTGATCCGACATCATTTACAAAAAACCGCTTCACAGTTGAAGGGATTGAACTTCACGGATCAGAAGGCTTTGAAGGTATGCGTAAAGCCGGAAAACTCGCCGCAGAAATTCTGGATATGATTACAGACCATGTGATCCCCGGTGTTACAACGGAAGAGCTTGATCGCCTATGTCATGATATGTGCACAAAGGCCGGTGCCATTCCTGCCCCACTTAACTATCAAGGTGCAGCCCCCACCCCGTTTCCAAAATCAATCTGCACTTCCATTAACCATGTTGTTTGCCATGGCATACCGAATGAAAAGAAATTACGCGAAGGTGATATCGTTAATATTGATGTGACAGTTATTTTGGATGGTTGGCATGGCGATACATCACGCATGTATCTGGTCGGTGATAAGATTCCCGTAAAAGCACGCCGCCTAGTTGATGTAACATATGATTCCATGATGGCAGGTATTGAGGCCGTAAAACCCGGTGCAACATTAGGTGATATCGGACATGCCATTCAACAGGTTGCAGAGAAACAAAGATTTTCTGTCGTACGTGATTTCTGCGGACATGGTCTGGGGCGCGTTTTTCATTGTCCCCCCTCTGTCATGCATTACGGCAAGCCAGGCACAGGTACGGTTTTAGAACCGGGAATGATTTTTACAATTGAACCCATGATCAATGCCGGACATTACACGACAAAAGTTTTAAAGTCCGATGGGTGGACTGCAGTCACACGGGACAGAAGTCTCTCCGCACAGTTTGAGCATTCCTTGGCCGTAACGGATGATGGATTTGAGATTTTCACGCTATCCCCTAAAGGCTATACCAAGCCACCATATGGAGGATAAAATGAGCATTCTGCAAACAGATATTCACTTTACAGAGGATGATTATAAAAAATATACAAAACACATCTGCCGGAAGATGTACGGAAAGCAGTTCATAGTTTTCTTCATAGCCGTTATTTTGGCCATGTGTATTTCCACTTTTGCAGAAAATATTATTGCCGGATTATTCCCTGAGATAAACAAAAATGGTGCCATCAAAGTTATTATTGATATCGGCGGAACCATCATTCTCGTTTTGATGATTGCACAATATCTCCTCCGCTATATGAAAATAGAATACATTGCCGCAAACGGAAACTTCTTACGTTCTAAAACCATTTCTATTGATGAAAAAGGCATAAATGAAAAGACTGACATATCTGTCTCATTCTTTGATTGGAATGGCATTTTGCACATAGAAAATCACAACGACATGATCCTGCTCTATATAGACAGCCTACAAGCCTATCTCATTCCGAAAAATATTTTCGAAACAAAAGAGGAAGAAGAAACATTCATTAATAACGCTGAAGAATTCTGGAAAAATGCAAAGAACGTAAACGCAAAAGAGCGTAAACGTCCATGGGATAACACTGTAAAGGTTTCACATCACGAGGAGGATAACTGCTCAACATGATGCAACATTGGCTTGTTCAAAATCTGACCCGTGGCTTTTGCTATAGCTTTTTCCTCCCCTATAAAAAAGCTCCTATACACGCATCATGGAATGCCTTGATTGCCATTATGGCGCTGTTTATCTTTACACAGTGGCTGTCCGATGCCTTGATTAACGGACAAGATAATGAGAATATTCAGCTCGACTCAGGTTGGCATGACTTTCATTGTGCCCTTCTGGTGCTTACTCTTCTAGGAAGTTATTGCGTAAACTGGATTGTAAACAAGACGACTTCGCACCTATTAGAGCTAAGCGTGACGTTCTATAATAGCTATTATTTTATCTTTATCCCCTTTCTGGTGTTAGAGACCATCTGGCCTGCATGGTATTATGAAAAGGTCTATGATGGCATCAATAACCTGATATATATTTGGGTGTTTCTGATTTCACTTCGTATCATTGCCGAGGCTTGCCCCCCTACCGAACTGATAAAGCAAATAATGGCAGCACTTATAATGTCTCTCTCAATCTGCACACTGCATAGCTATTCTTACTTTGAACATTTCTATTACAGTTATAATGACACTGAAGAAGAACCGGAATTTCCCGAATATGAAGCATTAACAAGTGAAGAGCTCTCTAATAACCAGGCTCCATTGATAGACCTGCAACTCCAAGAGTTTAAACCATCTTCCCCCGGGACAACTGACATCTATGGTATATCGTTTGGCAGCTACGCCTATCAGGATGTCTTCATGCGGGAATCGCAATATGTTGCCAAACGTATGCACAATGTACTGGAGATTGATACGGGGGTTATAACCCTTATCAATAATCCTGAAACCGCGTTAGACATCCCGTTGGCAAGCACCACAAATTTGCAAACCAGCTTAAAAAGCATAAGCCAAAATATGCAACAGGATGAAGATATACTCATGCTTTATCTAACCAGTCACGGTGGTAAGAAAAGCGGCCTGTCCGTTAGGTTGGATTATAAATATTCAATGATGAATTTAGATGGTGAACGCCTCAGACAAATTTTAGATGAAAGCAACATCAAAAATAGAATCATTATTATCTCCGCCTGTTATAGCGGCACATTCATACCGTTTCTTGAAGATGATAATACGATGGTTATAACGGCCTCTGCCAACAACAAACAATCTTACGGCTGCACGGATGAGGCAGATCTGACATATTTCGCACAAGCGTATTTCAAAGAGGCCTTATCCGAAACGACTGACCTAGAAGATGCGTTTCACCGCGCAACACAAAAGATAGAAGACAGAGAAAATCGAGAGAATTTAGAGAAAAAGTCTAACCCTCAAATATTCATCGGACAAAATATAAAGGCCATTTTGGCAAAATACAAAGAAGGTAAGCTCTCAACGGTACGTACAAATAATCCGGGTACAGACCATGGCGAATAATGCACAGAATAAAGAAAAGGCATTACCGCATTATTCCGGTCATCGCCAACGGCTACGGGAACGTTTTGTGACATCTGGCGCAAACGCACTACAGGATTATGAACTCATAGAAATGCTGTTATTCATGGCTATCCCGCGCCGCGATGTAAAACCACTGGCAAAAACGTTGTTATCATCTTTCGGTTCTTTATCCGAATTAATGAATGCATCACATAATGCACTAACACAGATAGACGGGATAAGCGCTAACACAGCCACGGCCATAAAAACCGTATCGGCCATTGCCGAACGCATGGTACGTCAGGACATCATGCATAAGCCAATCTTAAATAATTGGGCGCGTTTAATGGATTATTGTTATATGACAATGGCACATGAAACCAGAGAGCATTTCCGCATTCTGTTCTTAAACAAAAAGAACGAGCTCATCGCAGATGAAATACAAAACTCGGGAACAGTTGATCATACCCCCGCTTATCCACGAGAAGTCATGAAGAGATCATTAGAACTTGGTGCGACTGCAATTATTCTCATGCATAATCACCCAAGTGGAGATCCAAAACCATCTCAAGCCGATATAGACATGACCAACAAAATCATTCAAGCCGCACAACCATTCAACATTGAAATACATGATCACATTATTATTGCACGCAACGGATATACATCCTTTCGTAATGAGGGGCTAATCTAATGTATTTCTGGCCCCCACTTGCCCTCATCATTGGCCTAACCGTTGTTCTTATGTTCGCATCAGGATGTTCACCACAACATAGTTCACGGGCAAGGCCGCCAAGCTTTGATAAAACACAAACCGTGCAAAATACGCGGTTGGAAGAAATGCGCGAGAAGAATTTTTCAACCTTGCGCACAGAAATGGTTATCAAGGGGATGAGCATGGATAATCCGATGCTCATCCGTGCATTCAAGTCCGAAATGCAGTTGGAACTATGGGTGAAAAGTTCTTACACCAATGAATACCTTCTGTTTAGAACCTATAATATTTGCAAAAAATCCGGCATCCTTGGCCCCAAGTTAAAAGAAGGCGACAAACAAACACCCGAAGGGTTTTATAACGTCACACCGCACCGCCTTAATCCAAACAGCCAATACTTTCTATCCTTCAACATTGGGTTTCCAAATGAATATGACCGCGCACATGGCCGCACCGGCTCGCACCTGATGATCCATGGTGAATGCGTATCAGAGGGATGCTTGGCAATGACCAATGACTATATTGGTGAAATATACCTTATTGTCGAAAGTAATTTTAAATATGGCCATCAATCAATCCCGATCCATATCTATCCGTTTCGCATGACTGATACAAATATGCTGATGCGTAATACGTCCAGATGGTATCCATTCTGGACAGAACTAAAAACCGCTCATGATTATTTTGAACGCAATAAAATCCCTGCCGATGTCTCTGTAAAAGAAAAACATTATGTTATTAATGAAAGGGAATACTTCTAAATAACTTAAAGGGTTTTAGAATGGACACAGACCAAGTAATTATCGACGGCTTGCATATCGCGCATAATGCCGCAGCCAGCTATATTAGTTATCAAGCCGCCCTACTCTTTGTTCTTGGTCTTATCTTATTCGCAGTTGGCGCGTTTATCGGCCTTTATCATCATTCACGCGCGCCTTACAGGTCACCGTATTAACGGCACGATTATAGGTGCAATCCATAACACCCGAACAAAAACAAAAATACGTGACGGACAAGAAATCCAAAATATTCTCAGAGGATGAAATCAAGACGGTTGAAGAGGTACTTGCCAACTGGAATAAGACCGATCGCGAAGAGTCTGAACACACATCTTGATCCCATGATGAAATTCTAATATGGTCTGGGCGAAAAATCGGTTCAACCAAGAAAGATAAAACTATGATCCCGCGTTACTCCCGTCCTGAAATGGCCAATATTTTTGAGCAGGAAAATAAATTCCGTATCTGGCTTGAGGTAGAAACACTCGCCTTGGAAAAAATGGCTGAACTCGGAACCGTGCCGGAAAGCGCCGCAAAAACATTGCGTGAAAAAGGCAACTTCAACGTTGATCGTATTAATGAAATTGAGGCAGAAGTAAAACATGATGTCATTGCTTTCTTAACTTCTGTGGCAGAACATGTTGGTGAAGACAGCCGTTATGTCCATCAGGGCATGACATCATCTGACGTGATTGATACAAGCTTTGCTGTGATGCTAACGCAGGCTGCCGATCTTATTATCGCAGATCTTGAAAAGCTTATGGCTGCGCTAAAAAAACGCGCACAAGAACATAAAGCCACATTATGTATTGGTCGATCTCACGGCATTCATGGTGAGCCAACAACATTTGGCCTAAAACTAGCCGGACATTACGCCGCCTTTAAACGCGCACGCGAACGCATGATCGCAGCCAAAGAAGAGGTCAGCACAATCACAATCTCCGGCGCAGTTGGCACATATGCCACAGCCGAACCATCAATCGAGGCACATGTCGCGGACAAACTTGGTCTAAAGCCCGAAACAGTTGCAACGCAAGTGATCCCGCGTGACCGTCACGCCATGTTCTTTGCAACATTAGGGGTTGTAGCCAGCTCTATTGAAAATTTAGCTGTGGAAGTACGTCACCTACAACGTACAGAAGTACGTGAAGCGGAAGAATATTTTGATCCTAAACAAAAAGGGTCATCTGCAATGCCGCATAAACGTAACCCTATCGGTACAGAAAACATGACCGGTCAGGCACGTATTATACGCTCTGCGGTTATTCCGGCTCTTGAAAATGTTGCCCTATGGCATGAGCGCGATATCTCTCATTCTTCTGTGGAACGCACCATTCTACCAGATGCCCTTATTTCTGCGGATTATGCTTTAAATCGCTTGGCTGGGATCGTTGATAAACTTCTCGTCTACCCTGATCGCATGATGCATAATTTAGAGATGACAGGCGGCCTGGTATTTTCCCAAAGAACTATGCTGGCCTTGACACAGGCGGGAATATCACGCGAAGATGCCTATCGCATCGTACAGCGCAACGCCATGGAAGTCTGGGCAGACCGCAGCAGCGGAAAAGGCTCTCTTACACTTAGAGGTGCAATTGAGAATGATACTCAAGTCACTGAAAAACTTGACAAAAAGGCTCTCGATGCTATTTTCAACTACGATGCATATACGAAAAATATCGAATCAATCATTGAGCGCGCCTTAGATTAAATATAAGGCGCTACACATTTTTAAGGAGACGACCAATGAAAGGCGATCAAAAAATTATAGACCTCCTCAATGAGGCCTTGAAAAAAGAACTTACGGCGATTAACCAGTATTTCCTGCATTCACGCATTCTGGAAGACTGGGGTATTACCAAGCTGGCAAAGCATGAGTACAAGGAATCTATTGAGGAAATGCAACATGCCGATGACTTAATCAAACGCATTCTTTTCCTTGAAGGTCTGCCTAATCTACAAGATCTTGGCAAACTCTATATCGGTGAAAATGTAAAAGAAATCATGGAATGCGATATGAAGCTGGAAGTTGACGGTGCATCGCACTATCGGGAAGCTGTCGCCTATGCAGAAGAAGTTAAAGACTTCGTTACACGTGACTTATTTGCAAAAATTCTTGCCGATGAAGAAGGCCATATTGATTATCTGGAAACACAGTTGAAGATGATTGAAGACATGGGGGTGAAAAACTACATCCACCTTAACTCTGAAAGTCCTTTAGACGCAGAAGGTTAAGAACCATATAATAGAAATATTGAGGGGGGGAGCTTTACGCTCTTCCCTTTTTTATTGTCCAAACAGATATTTGGCTGCCTGCTCTACTGTATAATTCCCCTGAGACACAGCCTGATTATTCTCATCCAAGAAAATTAAAGTCGGATAGCCACTCCATGGCTTTATGCTATGCGATTTTTTTAATGCATTTTTCAGGCTTTGCTCTGCCCCATCATTTAAGAACAACGGAAATGGTGAATTTTTGAGGGTCTTGGCATATTTCGCGTATTGCGCATAATCCTCATCAACAGAAATGGCAATAACAGAGCCCTTACGCGCCCTTTCCAGATCCATAATATCGGGCATTTTCTCACGGCAATACGGACACCACGACGTATAAATCAGAACAATGCGTTTCTGCCCCTTTTTCCGATCAATATATTCCAACATTTTTTTAGCGGGAACGTGATAAACCTTAACTTGATCACCTTTGTCACTGCTTGCATATGTGCTACCTCCACAGATAACAGCAAAAACAAAAAACAAAATGATCGGAAAGAACACCTGAAATTTCATAAAAACCCCCTCCACATACGAGACAATCAAGTTAGCAGCTTCTCATTTCCTGTGCACGAATATATTCAAATAAAGAATGATAATGACTTGCATTTGCGTATTTTTATGTGATAATCATTCTTATCACGATGGATATATAGATATGAAAATTTGTATTTGCCGCAACATTACCGACACAATCTTCAAAGATAATTTGAAGAATTATGAAGGACAACAGATCCGCACGGATTTTTGTTCTCTGGAAGAGTTCCATATGGACTGCTCTGGTTGTGGTACACAATGTGGTAAATGTCTGACAACAATTAAAGACGACATAATAGAGCCACATAATAAAATCGTTGAAAAGGTTCAAACGATCGCGCAGGAAAATACGCCACTATCTACCCCTGCCCCGCAAATCACAGAAAAAGAAACTGTTTAAAGACGCTCTCTTTCGTGTGCTTTCCCTTGCATTTGCCCATTGTCTATGTAACGAATATAGGGCTTTTTCTTGGATTTAAAGGTCAAAGATATATGCTTTGACGAAAGAACTGAAACAGCAAAACGAACCCGTTAATTCTATAAAGAGGATTCATTTATGTTCAAAAAACTTATGCTTACACTAGGAGGCCTTTTAATTATGTCAGCAGCATCCGAAAATGCTCAAGCAGAGACGCTTAATCTGGAACTATCAACAGGTGGTACTGTTGTGATTGATCTTTTGCCTGATATCGCACCCAAACATGTTCAACAAATCACACAACTTGCAAGCGAAGGATTCTATGACGGTATCGTTTTTCACCGTGTAATTCCTGGCTTCATGGCACAAACAGGTGACCCAACGGGTACAGGAATGGGTGGCTCAAACAACCCGGATATCCCTGCAGAATTCAGCAAATATGCATATAAACGCGGTACAGTTGGTATGGCACGTAGCCAAAGCCCTGACAGTGCAAACTCTCAATTCTTTATCTGTTTCACAGATACAGGATGTAGTTTTCTAACCGGTAAATACACCGTTTTCGGTCAGGTAACATCTGGTATGGAATTTATTGATAAAGTTGAAGTTGGTGAACCACCTTCAAACCCATCCAAGATCGTTAAAGCAACATTAAAAGCAGCACAGTAAGAATAACCGTGCGTGTATCATGATTGATATTTATCAAATTGATGCTTTTACAAAGAAGATATTCGGCGGCAACCCGGCCGCCGTTTGTCCCCTTTCTGATTTCTTGCCTGATGATGTTTTGCAAAATATCGCGATGGAGAACAACCTCTCCGAAACGGCCTTTTTCATTCCATCAAGCGATCCCAAATTTGATTATGATCTACGCTGGTTCACCCCGAATGGAGAAGTAGATTTATGCGGTCATGCAACACTTGCCACCGCCTTTGTTATTTTTAATCACCTGAACTTTTCAGGCACGACCATCCGTTTCTCATCACGATCTGGTCTTCTAAACGTTGAAAAAACGCCAGAAAACCTTCTGCGTATGGATTTCCCATCTTGGCCTATAACACAGAGCTCCGCCCGTGATGATGTTATAAACGTACTGGGAAATACACCCTTCAGCCTTTATCAGGGAAAATACTGGATGGCGGTTTTTGACGAAGAAGAAGACGTAAAAAAACTAACCCCGGATTTTAAAGCTCTTAAAGACATTAACGATATTGACTTTTTGATTGTCACTGCACCATCGCAGAGGCCAGATATCGATTTCGTTTCCCGGTTTTTCTGCCCTAAATACAATATCGATGAAGATCCTGTAACAGGATCCGCGCATTGTATCCTTACCCCCTATTGGGCAGATCGATTGCAGAAAGATACGCTCCATGCCTATCAGGTTTCTGCGCGAGGCGGCAACTTACTTTGCCAAAACACACCAGAACGCGTTTATATATCAGGACACGCAAAGCTCTATCTGCAAGGGCAGGTTTATGTCTGATACAGACTGGTGGCGAGGCGCCGTTATATACCAGATTTACCCGCGTAGTTTTCAAGATACGAATAATGATGGTATCGGCGATTTACCTGGTATAACGCAGCACCTTGACTATATTTCTGCACTTGGTGTTGATGCAATCTGGATATCTCCTTTTTTCAAAAGCCCCATGGCAGACTTTGGATATGACGTATCAGATTATCGTGATATTGATCCAATTTTCGGCACCATGAAAGATTTCGAGGATCTTGTACAAAAGGCGCATAAACTAAACATTAAAGTCATTATCGACCTCGTCCTTTCCCATACATCAAACCAGCACCCGTGGTTTAGTGACCCAACAAAAAAGGATTGGTATATCTGGGCAGACGGACAGGATAATAAAAACCCACCTAATAATTGGATGTCGGTTTTTGGGGGGACGGCATGGGAATGGGATGAGCATTACAAACAGTATTATTTTCACAACTTTCTAAAAGAGCAACCCGACCTCAATTTTCACAATCTCGATGTACAAAAAGAAATGCTGGATACTTGTAAATTCTGGTTAGATTTTGGCGTTGATGGCTTTCGCCTTGATGTTGTGAATTTCTATTTCCATGATCAAAAATTACGTAATAACCCCAGCCGTGATAACGATCTTGGCTACGCCACACAATTTGAGGAAAAGACACCCTATTCCACACAAAGGCATATATACGATAAATCACGACCAGAAAATTTAGATTTTTTACGCAAGCTCCGATCCCTAACAGATCAATATGATAACCGCGTACTAATCGGGGAGATCGGCGACGATCACCCATATGAACGTGCACAAGAATATACACAAAGCGGCCTCCTACACACAACATACAATCCGCATATGATGTCAGGCACACAAAAAACATTAACAGAAGAAACAATCCGCTTACCCATCGAAACGTTCTTCACACCATCCACCACGAAAAGCACCGGATGGCCAAGTTGGGCATTTTCAAATCATGATGTTGTAAGGGCGGCAAGCCGCTGGCATAAAGAGTTTGACCATCATCCTGATTTTTCAAAAATTCTAATCGCATTACTTGGGTGCTTGCCCGGAACATTGTTTCTATATCAAGGAGAAGAGCTCGGCCTACCAGAGGCAAAAATTCCTTTTGAAAAACTTCAAGACCCTTGGGCAAAAGAAACCTGGCCAATATGGCAAGGACGAGACGGATGCCGTACGCCTATTGTTTGGCTGGCCGATTCGCCCAATTCAGGGTTTTCAAAAAACACACCGTGGCTTCCAATCCCCAAGACACATGAAAAGCTCAACGTACAGTCCCAAAGCTCTGATAGCTTGTCATGCTTAGAATTTACAAAAAAGTTTCTAAACTGGAGAAAACATAAGCCTGAAATTATTAAAGGACAATTTGAATTTCTTGACACAAGTCATTCAAATATAATTCATATTATTAGATCAGATAATAAATACGAAACGAATTGCATATTTAATGTTTCGAACACAAAAACGATGTATCAAAATAAAGAAATACAACCATTTTCATTTGTAATAGATGGGTTTGAACTTTAGAGAATCAAAATAAACATACAGTCAAAATTGGCTATACTACGTTCTATTCCTCTAATTCCAGACCGATATCATCATCCAGAATGTCTTCATCAAGAGCCAGAACCGGCGCAGAGTCATCTTCTTTGCGTTTACGCAAAAGACCTTTCTCTTCCCCTTTACCCAACTCCAATGCCTGAGCAACACTAATCATTTGCTTAATCAATTTATCCAGACTCTTGGGGTTATCAATCGGTAGAGGTGTGTCCAAACGCAAAAGTCCCTTACCATCCAAGAACAATAAAACAATCCAGACCTTCTCTGTTTTCATCAATTTCAGAACCTGTTCAAGCCTGTCATCATTCAAATAAGACTGCATCACCTGATTATCTGACGCCCTTATAATATAGGAATCATCCCATTCTTTATGCGCCGGGCGGTATTCCTGATTAATATCCAAAGCCTCTACAATATGCACCATTCCCCCGCTCGCCACCGCAGAGGAAATAGGAAGCCCGGAATGCAATGACACCTCAATCGCCGTAAGACGACGATGAGAACGCGCATCCAGTTCCGAATGCTCACTTACGAAAAGAGAAACCTTATACTCATCAATCGCTCCGCTTAAAGATGGAGTTTCGAATAAGCCATTCGAATGATAACGGAGCTTTTTCTTATCTGCATAAAATTTCCATGCCTTTTTTTGCTTAAAAATAGTGAAAAGTGTCCAGACCCAGAACCCCAAAAGAATACAAGAAATTGTAACCCACAAAATAAAAGACAGCGCCAAGAATACCTCCTGAATATATGCAGCTAAGCCCCAATCAATGCAGTTTATCAGCTTTCGTCCCTATTACCACCTCTATTCCTCAAAAAAAAGAAGGCCAAAATGGCCTTCAATTTCAGAGCGTCATGGATAAAAAACTTAGTTTATACTTGCTCCCTCTCTTTCTGTATTGAGGTAAGCATAATTTGCAAAATTCTGTTCTCCGAAATGGGAATTACTAAACCCGTGTTCAAGATCAGTCGCAGGTGATTTATCTGACTTCTCCGACATCTTGTCTGCAATCGCCCCCATTTGTAATAATAACTCCTCTGCATGTGAAACTAATGCTTCTGTCTTGCCGACACTAATCACCTCGGCATCTGCATGCTGTTCGATACGTTCGCTTATTACATCTTCATGTGCAACGACCTTAT
Organism: Alphaproteobacteria bacterium; assembly: GCA_050633505.1. Classification (GTDB taxonomy): domain Bacteria; phylum Pseudomonadota; class Alphaproteobacteria; order Micavibrionales; family Micavibrionaceae; genus UBA1672. Next base: position 8,203 of record JBOEGQ010000003.1, on the reverse strand, counting down.
CAACCTTCTCTTCCAAACGATGGATAGCATCACCAAAGAAACCTGTCTGCTTATCAACGACCTCCACCTTGCGTTCAAGAGTTTGTACAGTCTGGGTAAAGGCATTTGCCTGATCCCCTACATTATTCACCTTGTTTTCCATTACAGATATAGCACGGGAAAACTTACCGGTTTGGTCATCAACAACATCCATCTTCTGTTCTAATTGATGAATAGCATCACTAAAAAAGCCAGTCTGTTTGCGTATCACTTCAAACCCTGAACGCAATCGTTCAAAACCTGCCCCTAGCACAATACTGGTTCCAATAGCAGCAACAGCGGAGAAAACCGCCATCATAACGGACACGGCAACAATTGTTTCGACTTCTACAGACATAACTCTGACCTTTCTGTTTTTTATATATGGGCAATAACTGGATTATTATTTTAATGTGAGGGAATTAAAGCTTCAGATACTCTCACAAGCCAGTTTTATAAAGAGGCGTTTTAAACAACGCTCATAATATTATGGTAAATGTCGGTACTGATTTTGTCTAATACTATCGTTTCGAAATTATTTAAAAATTTATACATTCCACAAAAAAACGGCGCACACTCTGTACGCCGCCCTTTAATTCTTATTATAAAGCAATACCTTAGAAAGGATCTGAATAAATCTCATTTAGAGATTGCTCACCTGCATGCGGTTCAAAATCCAAGATGTCTTTCTTGGGCGCAACAAATTCATCCGTACCGACTTCGCTTTTCCCATCATGAGAATCCGCCTCGACCAACGCATGATCTAACTCTTTGGCATGTTCATCATGTTTCTCTTCGATCTTATGTGCAACATCTGCAGAGACTTCTTCAACTTTTTCTGCTGCGGCATCTTGAACAATAATATCCGGCTTTTCAATCTGCTTAGGAGAATTCGCAACATATTCCTCTGCACTTAATTCCGGAACCTCAAGATCAGCAGAGCTTGAAACAACTTCACCCTGCACCTCGGCAGGCTTAACCGCGTCCATCGGCTCTTCCTCTACCGCAGGAGCCTTTTGAATCGCAGTTTCGATTAACTCTTCTGAAACGGATTTTGCCTCCGGCTCAATCGGTGCGGCATCTTTTTGCATCTTCGGTGCAGGCGCTGCCCCTTTAACATTTGCATCCTCGAAAATTTCTTCTGCATCAAGAACAGGTTTAACTTCTTCTTGTGGCTGCACTTCCTTTACAGGTTCCAGCTTTAATTCTTTCTCAGGCATCATTTGCGCGCGTACATATACGACACCGGAACCAGCCGTACGTTTATTACCATATGGAAGTATCTTATCTGTTTTCTCTGCTTCCCATCCCTCACCACACGCGGCAAGTAATAAAGGCGCAGATAACAAAACCAACCGTGCAAGAGAGACGGACATCGCAAATTTCCTTTTATAATAACGGTATAATGTATTTTACGCAGAAACAGTTGCCGCAGGAAATGCAGCATTCATAGGATGTTACGCGTAATTTCTAAGAAAATCAATATAGGGAATTAAAAAACTGTTAATAAATATGAATGACTACGATAGTAATTTGACCTTTAAAAGAATCGTTCCAGATAGGGATTCGCCTTCTTACGAAGCGCTTTAATCTCTTCAAACACGGTGTCCTCTTCACGCACGATAAGCTCACTATACCCTGAGCCAACAAGCCCCTGCCAACGTGACGGATAACGGCATCTTTGCTTTTTCGTTTTTTCCGGCTGAAACCTTATTTTATATTCCAAGCGCACCATATCAACATCTGCACCGTCCATACCAATCCCATCGACATCAAGAGATAAGCGTGAGCGATCCCATTCATATGCGACCAATGCCTTACGGTCAAAGCGATCTTGCACACGGCACCCTTCCGGCGGAGTTACATCATGATCCAAAGAAACAGATGGCGCACGCACAGAAACAGGGATTGTACCACCTCCCCCCGCGGCACCAATCCCTTGCAATGCACTGGTATCCTGCGTAATAACCGCAGAGCCTGAGGCAACATCAACGTAACTGTAATCTGGATTTAATTCATCTGAAGAAACAACGGCAGAGGTTACTGGCGGCGTAGGAGCCAGAGAAACCGATTTGTCGGAGGTCACACACCCCGATAAGGCCAAAACACTTAAACAAAATACAACGCTATTCAAATACTCCTTAGCACTGCATGCAATGCTTTTTTGGCCAAAGGGGGTGAACCGTAATATGTTCACCGTTTCATTTATCATATCCCTATAATATCACAAAACCGTTACTGAGCACCAATTTCGGGAAAGATTTCTGTGCTGCAACGCAGGGATAAGTCAAAATTATAGAGCAGTTACAAGGCGATACCACACACGTAATGAATATGGCTTAATGCAACAAAGACTAGTCGTATTTATAAAAAACAAGGGTCATAATCGGCACACCTGCCCCCGCAACCGTTATCCCCCAAACATAAAACGGGTTAAACAAACGTTGCGGATAACCGAACAACACATACATGGCATCCGGCACATACGCCGATGCGAATGAAAGCGCCAAAAACACAAAAATACTATAGAGCAACACCCGACCGCGGAACTCTTCCCAGAAATACGACATGATATAAATCACACCATACGTCAAAATACCAAGGATCACGGGCCGAATGGATCCGGTGTTATCAGATATAATAAAGGCCGAGGTACCCACCACCGCGCAAACCGACATGACCATCCATTTGATAGATTTTAGAAATGCTTCGGACATTATGTACTTCCCTCTCCTCAGAACGAAGCCATCATAGCGTTATAGAAAAGGAATATCCAGTTATAATAAATTAAGGGAATATAAGGGGTGTAAAGGTGCGCTCCCACACGGGCGCGATTGGTATAACGGCCTAGGCCGCGGGGGTTACGATGTCACCTGCAAGGATATCATCCACCGACACAGACAGCGCAAGTGAAAGGCAGATCAAATGACGCAGGCTAGCCTCGCCTTTGCCCATTTCAAGATGGTCGATACAACGCACGCTTAACCCACTAAGGCGTGAGAGTTTTTCCATCGTGACATTACGCCGCACACGATGCGCATGGATATTCGCGCCGATCTGCCGCCGAAGCGCCCGCGCCCGCCGCGTCACCCCGTTATGAAAGTCTCGATTTTTACGCATAGTCCCTCCTCTGTTTTTGGATTTTGGAATGACTGTATTTATACAAAACATTATAAAGTTTTAAAAGTTTATAATTTAATTAAATTTGATACAGCTTCTAAAGTTGAGTAACTTCCAAACATGAGTGATAAAGAATTCAAAACAGAACGTGTGACCTTTATGGCGTCCGAACGCCTTTTAAAGGAAATTGAAGATTATCAATTTGAAAACCGTATCCAAGGTCAAAGCGAAGCAATCCGCCAATTGATTGAAGTTGGCTTAGAGAAATCTAAATAAAATCAAAATCCTGCTCCAACGCATCATACACATTCTTGATACTTTTCTCGTAATAGGTGTGCACAACATGCGGGTAATGTGATTCAGGAACATATATTTTAGACTTATCTTGCAAAAATCTCGCAGTATCGTTCACCAACGCCTTTCCCGCCTTTTTATTCACAGAATTATGATCACAAAAATTTGTGAAATAAACATTCTTTTTAACACCAACATCACCAGGCTGCTTACCCTGATTTAAACCACCTAGAGACAAAAGATCCTTTAGCCCTAGGCGCTTATTATTACTCTCATCAAATCCATACCCCAAAATATAGACATCCTCTGCCTCTTCAATTTTCTTTTGAGCAAACTGAATTACATTATCATTCTTCTTAAAGCTACCTATAGTTCGTATACCTCTAGACGCCTGATAAATTTCATCCAAAGTATCTACATAATCTTTAAAGTTATCATGAAAATTACGCGTATCCTTTATAACCGAAACAGCACCTTGGTATGGATTGTTTTTTAAACTTCCGTACATATGGGTAAATTTGTCAACCAAGCACTCTTTTATTTGATCAGCCTGCATATCACCAGACTTCATAAATTGAATCTGTTTTAGTCCTCTGTAAAGGTATGTTTCCAATGAGACATCATAATTAAAAGTTATAAAATGCACATGGTTTTCCTGAATAAAATCTTGGTATAGCAAACAATCACTCAACATTTTATATAGAATAAAACGATACCAATTATCATCGCATTGTTTGGCATCCACCAGATACCTATTTTTAGGATTAGGATTCTGGTCAACCAATCTCTGATGATTTCCATTACGTTTATTCTCCTCAAACTCACGTTCACGATCCAATATCACCCAAGAAATCATCATTTGACCGATTTCTTGCCAATCAGAATTCCAGTCTAAAAAATAATCTATAACAGGAGGGTCAACATGATTAATGCGATCTATAAAGTTACGTAAGTAATCTACACCATCTTGGCCTTCTTGATAGTACTCGCTAAATTTCTCATCAAAGTATTCGGTTAAATTATTTCGCCACTTTATATGTATGCTATTAGATGCCAACCTATCTGCTAATTCTGTTGCTTTTTCGATGATACACTTAACCAAATCCGCGCCTGTTGGGTAATTATAGTGCCAACTTGCCCCTGCCCCTAAAATGAATACTGTTTTCTTGTTGAACATTCTTTACCTCTTATTTACAGAAAGCAGAGGTTAACAATTTAAAATTGTATAATCAATGAATGTTTAAATCCCCAACTCACCCTCTTCCAGACGTTTGACTTCATCACGTAATCTGGCGGCTCCTTCGAATTCAAGGTTGGCCGCGGCGGTTTGCATTTGCTTTTTCAGGCCATCGATATGTTTGCGCATTTTCTTTGGATCATGCAACATTGAATAGATGGGTTTTACATTAGGGGCTTATGCCAATAATCCCCTATTCAATATTGCAGCACATTGCTAATTACTTTTCGAAATTAGCATTGATTATCATATACAACTTGTTAAATAATACTGTTGCTAAATTTTTCTAATACAAAATGGATCTGTTCCAATGAAAGGATTTTTACCATGCGTATTTTGTGCTTTTGCTCTGCCTTTTTATTGCTCCTAACTACCATAGCTAAGGCTGATGAACGACCATTTGTATCCGACAGTACACAAGCTGAATATCTAAAAACATTACAATTTTTCGATATTTCGCTTAATGCATCTGTAGACGACATGATTGAGCACTTTAAGACACAAAGTTATAACATTGTACAGGATAGGCCTCTTGGCCTCAAAGGGCGCAATGTAACTATGAGAAATCCTGATGCAATGGGTAGTTCGGTTACTATTGTGGATGTACCCTCAACAGGCGTACGCAATGTAACTATTGGTGTACGTAGTCTCAGCAAAGGGGCGACATGGAAGGACATGCCTTATAGTGCAGACTTACAAAATGTTATAGACACATTATGTAGCGGTAAACTTGAGCAAAATACGTCTAGGACGGAATCTGTTCACTGTGCAGAATCTGCTGGAATTCTGTATATTTTTGCGTATGTAACGAATGACTCTGGTGTAAAGTATCGCTTCAACATTATGGCAACAACTGATGCTATGCTACGCATCAATTACTCACATGATTAAGAAACGACGACAGCCATAGACCAATTTCTATCACCATTGTGGATGGATATTCCAAACTTCAATTTTATAATTATTAAATTTTAAAGAGGCCGGCTTACTAGATTTTCTTCTGAAGAAGGGGGATGGCTTTCCATCCAGTCACTAGCAAGCTGTCGTGCCTGGAAAATTTCTTCATTACTCATTTCCCCCTCTGCTATAGACATGTTTCTTCTCGCTTTCTGTTTTTCTTTTCCTCTCACACTCGCTATATTTAGCCACATATGTCCGAGGATTAGGTCTTTTGTTACACCATTTCCTGTGCAGTACATAAGCCCGATATTTAACTGCGCTTGAGTAACACCTTGCTTTGCTGCTTTTTCAGTCCATCGCGCAGCAGCTTGGGTGTCCTTTGTAACCCCCAAGCCATTTTCGTAAAAAAGCCCTATATTACTTTGTGCTAGTGGGAAATCTTGGTCTGCTGATTTTCTTAACCACCTGAGGGCTTCTCGATTATTACGTTCAACACCCAAACCCTGACGGTACATAACCCCAACTTTATTCTGCGCATCCGCGTCCCCTTGATTTGCAGCTTTTAGAAACCACGCTAATGCCATCGTGTAATCTTGGGGAAAATTAGAAGCTCCTTTGTAGTTAATATGCCCAAGTAGTCTAGCCGCGACTATATCCCCTTGTTTTGCTGCCTTTACAAGCCAAGGCTCCGCCTTATTATAGTTTTGAGCCACACCGTGAGACCCTTTGTAGTAAATCTCTCCTAGCGATCTTTGTGCTTCGATCTCGCCTTGTTTTGCCTGAGCTGTAAGATTAGTTAAGTCATCGCTAAAAGCTGCAAATGAGAAGGTGCAAAAAATAACAAACAGCCCTAGGCACATATATTTACGCATTACAAATTTCCAATACTTTATGTCTATTAACGGTAGTGTTTTTTTTATCGGCTTTAATTTCCGCGATATCAAGAGTAGTCTTTCCCTTTTTATCTTTTGAATTCACGTCAGCGCCTGCTTTTGCTAAGATGACTATCTGTTCTATGTCTTCACTAACTACAGCACTATGCATTGGCATAACACGGTAGTTAGAAGGAATATCTGCACTCGAGATATTAAGTATAAGAACAATGGCATAATTCCTACTATTATTTCACCAAGAATTGATAGCCCAATAATATTAATGTTACGAAGGCTGATAGATAAAACCAAACCGTCCGTTTCCTAGCCATTAATTAATACATTTTCATACTTTGCCTTATTACTCGTTGCATCTCTATGGGGCACTTAGATACCCCATTCAATTCTATGCTTATTGTTTAAGATCACGATAAAAATTTTCATGAGTACCTAAAGCAAGCAATGTAAGCGTAATTGTCTGATCTTCATATTTATACGCGAGCAATGTAAGTTGTTTAACCATTTGAAACTTATAGACAGATATACCAGACAAGCCCCCGACCTTTTCATCACCAATACCGGGGTTTTCAACAATCACTTTGATGGCTTTATCCAAATCATTCTTCTGATTTCGATGAAGCTTTTTGACTGTTTTACTGAACGTAGACGTTTGAACGATATTCATAGGCATCAACCAAACTTGTATGGCGTGACTTGTTGATCCTCAAGTTCAGCTTTCGCAAGTAGAATATCTTTGATGAAGTTATATGATAAATCGGGGTTTTCTTCCGCAATTTTACCTATATTCGACCAATACTCAATCTGCTTTGGGGTTGAACGACGATAAACTGCGCCATAACGCTTCGCCTCATTAACGATGTCATCCGAAAGTTTAATTGTAGTAGCCATAATTATTCTCCTTATCTTTTAATTATACGCAAACGCCCCAAAAAGGCAACCTTTTGCGTAAAAAGTAATAAAAAGGTGTTAGACAAATGAAAAGAGCACGGAATAAACCGTGCCCTTAAACAAATTAACAAAATTGACTTTTCTATTCGGTGATCAAACTACCGGAACTTTCAAGAGCAGCAACATCCGTCAGGCCTGTAACACCAAACACCGTCGCGATCTGAACAAAGTTATCTGCACCGCCATCTACATCAACCGCCAGATATGAATCCGTTCCGTTATCCGTAATCTGGACAAAATCACTAATTGCATCAGATAATGGATCATAGCCAACCAGAAGATCCGCAAGATCAAGAACATCACTGTCAGCTATATTAAAGTCTCTAATCTCATCACTTCCAGTAAAAGCAGACGCAGATTCAAAGATAAAGCCATCTGCACCGGCACCACCATATAGGGTATCTGATCCACTATCACCGTAGAGAATATCATCGCCATCACCACCAGATAAGTAATCATCACCATCGCCGCCAAAGAGAACATCAGTCCCGGCATGGGCACTCAGATAGTCATTAGACGTACCACCAGTAAGCATATCATCAAAAGATGAACCAACGACGGCTTCGATATCTATCAAAATGTCACCTTGTGCATCACCACCACTATTCTCACCAGTCGCCAGATTAACCGTCACACCTTCACTTGAACCAGTATAACGCGCAATATCCCAACCTGAACCGCCATTGATCGTGTCAGATCCTGCGCCACCTTCCAAGGTATCATTACCGGCATGGGCACTCAGGTAGTCATTAGACGCACCGCCAATAAGGGTATCTCCAAAAGATGAACCAAC
>JBOEGQ010000002.1:34421-271802 GCA_050633505.1 Alphaproteobacteria bacterium | reverse complement strand
AAAGTAAGGATGCGATTGATCGCTTTATCACAACGATGAAGAAAATTGCAGTAGATGCACGCGCAGAAGACGCGGCGGATATCTTCCATAGCTATCCACAGAGTACGCCACGTAAACGTCTGGATGAGGTGAAGGCCGCACGTAATCCTGTATTGCGGTGGAAAGAGGAAGGGTAATATGATGTGTAAGGCTTCTATCTTAGGGGTTTTTGTGATGGCTACGATAGCTTTGTCTATAGGTATGGCTGGTCATCAAGCGTTGGCAGAAGATGCCCCAACAACACCAACTCAGGAAGAAGAGAGCAGTGCGGAATCCTTGCCATCTTATGTTGTCGATCATGATGCGGTAGAAGAGAAGCTGGCGATGCTGCAAAAATGGACAGGGCATGCGCTGTCTGAGATATTCAATTATGGTTTCAATAACCTTGAAGAGCGCCGCGAAAACAGGCGCCAGTTTTTCACAGAGGATGGATACGAGAAGTTTGCCCTTGCTATGGCACGTTCGCGAACAGAAGAATTGGTCATGAAAGATCAGGTCATTGTGCGCCCAGAGGTTCTTTGTGCACCAAAGGTTGAGTTGAGTAGTCCGACAATGGCAATTGCAGATACGGCGATACGATTGACTTACTTTCAAGATGATCAAAAACACGATCAATATTTGACACTTAAGGCCGTGATTGATACGCGTGATAATCCACTGATTAAGCAGATCATTGCCGCAGAAGGGGATAAAACGATTCGCAATTGTGATGAGAAAAGCCGTAAAGCTGCAAAAATTATGAAATTAAAGGAAGATCTTGAATTTTATAAAGGTATGCAAAAGAAAATAGAAGAAGAAATTCGTACGCTGGAAAGTGAGTAAAACGCCTTTTATCTTCTAAGTATTTTGTGTTCATTTGTTGTATTATTTTTTCTCTGGCTTTTTCTATTTGGATGGTGTAAACATCACTTAAATTCCCATGAAAATAAAGTTTGTAATGTGTGACGGTGGTCACGACACGAACCTTGGGTAAAAGAATATTTTAAAAAGGTGTAAGAGAATCATATGGCGAAAGTAAAAAAAGGCCCAGCCACGTTTATCCGTGAAGTGAAAAACGAAGCAAAAAAAGTTACATGGCCGTCCCGTCAGGAAACGACAGTTTCTATGATTGCTGTTTTTGTTATGGTTTTTGTTTGTTCGCTGTTTTTATATTTTGCGGATCAGGTTATTGCGTATCTCATTCGTTTGATTATGGGATTCTAAAGGTATTTCGGATTTTTTAAGGAAGGGTCGTAACAATGGCTATGCGTTGGTATGTATTACATGTTTATTCTGGGTTTGAGAGTAAAGTCGCCGAGTCCATCAAGGAAAAGGCTGGGAAGCAAGGGTTAGAGGACTATATCGAGGATATCCTTGTACCTGTTGAAGAAGTTGTTGAAGTTAAACGTGGTCAGCGCGTTAATTCAGAGCGTAAGTTCTTCCCAGGCTATGTTCTTGCGAAATTGGATATGAATGATAATGTTTGGCACCTGATCAAAGACACACCGAAGGTGAGTGGGTTTTTGGGCGCTGGTGGTAACCGCCCGGTTCCGATTAGTGAGAAAGAAGCACAACGTATCCTTACACAGGTTCAAGAAGGCGTTGATCGTCCGCGTCCTTCTGTTGTTTACGATATCGGTGAAGAGGTTAAGGTAACTGATGGACCTTTTGCTTCGTTCAATGGTGTTGTTGAAGAAGTTGATGAAGAAAAGGCAAAGTTGAAAGTGTCTGTTTCAATCTTTGGGCGTTCTACACCTGTTGAACTTGAATATGCGCAGGTTGAGAAGTCGTAAGAGACGCACTTTACTTTTGAATTTAATCAGGCGGGTTTTCCCGCCTTTTTATGTGGGGTATTAAGGTTTTATCGTCGGCTGATATGATAAGTTTTGTTCGCAAGGATTTTTCCCTTGATCACATCTTGTGTGCCATCCGGCCATTTGATTTCGACTTTGTTTATATGTGATGCTGTGCCGAGGCCGAAATGCAAAACAGGTTGGTTATATGATTTAGAACCTCCACCCCCTTGAACAATGCCTAGTTGTTGCATGGTTTCTTTCTTTGCGGTTTTATAGGAGATAATCACATGTGCGCCAATGGCTTGTTTATTTGTGTTTTGTTCATCAATTAATTGTATCCGAATTGCGTTATAGCCTTTTGGATTATTGTTACGATAAATCTGTACAGGCGCATCTAACGGGACATTCACAATGTCCAGATCTCCGTCAAAGTCCAAATCAGCATAGCTGAATGCCGTTGTGACGGTGTAGTTTTCAAGGCCGAATGATGTCGTTTCATCTTCGTAATGTCCCATACCTTTATTATGATAGAAGATATTCGTTGCCAAAGATGTTTGGAAGCTATGACCGTTAACGAGATATATGTCCTGCCATCCGTCATTGTCTAAATCGCCAAAGCGTGCATTCCATGTCCATCCGCCATATCCGGCGTTACGGCTATCGGATTGATCTGTCAGTTTTACGTTTGTGCCACTGCTTTCATTATAAAGTAAGACATTATTAAGTGACCAGTTGGCGGCCTTTAGGTGGAAATTTTTATGCGGGGAGGTGAATTTATCTTTTTCTGTAACGGCTTTTTTAAATTCTTGTTGTGCTTGTTCTTGTAAGTCGCAGAATGACTTATATCTAGGGGAGAGTGTCCCATCATTATCTTTAGGGGACGGTGCACTTGCGGTGATTGAGAACTGACAATAATCTTGGTAATTAATCAGATGAATAAGGCATTTTGTTTGGTCTTCTTCATTATCCAGCCATTGGCATGTGTCACTAATATGTGTCGCAGCTGCCAATGCGTATTTTAGCTTCATTTCTCTCATGCATTGTTTAAAAGGCAGATCGTTATTTTTGTCACAGTATTGGTGGTATAGAATTTGTTTTTCAGAGACCTTGTGCATCTCGTCTTCGTAATGTCCCATGAAGGCAATCTGCCCGATATAGAAATCGGGTTTCAAGTCGTTGTCGATATCCCCTATATCAATGCTCATTGTTGAGTGGCTACCGTCTATTTTGCCTTGCCTTTTTGTGCTTTTAATAAACAGATGTCCAGTTTTCTGACCGTTTAATATAATGTCTGAATATGGCGTGTTGGAAAAGTCGTTACCGACATAAAGGTCAAGATATCCGTCGTTATCAAAGTCGTGAAACAAGCTGGTCAGTGTTTCGCCGGTGCTGCCATTGAGGCGTTGTACGACGTATTTTTGATTATGAGATGATGCCAACGGGTTCTCATTGCGCAGTAATATGTTCTGTGAATGACTGAAATTGGAATAGCGCGGCCCGACATTCCAGTTGCCCAGAAAAATATCCAGATCGCCGTCTTTTTCAATATCACCGAAGGCAAGTGACATAGTAGACCCTAGGTTTTCAGGGTAAAGTGGGGCGATATTTTGATCAATGAATTCCCCTTTATCGTTATAAATTACATAATTCTGTCCACCATATGTTGCAAAAACAATATCCAACCATGTATCGCCGTTCAAATCGACCAGTGCGACGAGAATGACTTCATTTATATTCGGGGGAAGGGGGATGTGCTGGCGCTTATATTGTTGTCCACCGATATTGGCGTACAGGATCAAATTGGGGTGTATTTCCAAGTCCCCGGTTAACAGAATATCCGGCCATCCGTCTTGATGAACGTCTCCGGTTGCAACAGACATTGTTGTGTGTGCCAAGGCCTCTGGCATGCCAGTGATGTAAGAGACTTCATATGGCTGTTCTATACCTTTGTCTATTCCCTTGATTAAAGTGAAGTTTTCTTGGTTGGTTTTTGGTGTGGAGGGGGCATGGTCAACGGATTTAATCGTTAAATGGTTTGGGACGTCCAAATCGTTTGTTTTTGGTGGATTTGTAAAGGTGATGTGATGTTTGTCCAGATCGAGTTGTAGCTCCGCCAATGAATAGGCGTGGTCGGTGCGCTGTTTTATCGGGTCAAAGTCATGTTCTTGTGCATATGCATTTAAATGGGCTGCTGCGGTTTTTCGTGCATAATTATCGAAGTACATACTTATGATTCCCATGCATATACCCAGAATCATTGTTGTGATCATCAGGAATAATGCAATGCGTAGAGACATGGATCTCCAGATGATAAAAAAGGCGTAAATGCTGAATGATCCTAAGGTAAACAATATAATGGATACGTATTGTATCGGAACATTTGCTTGTAAGAGAGCAGAAGCCAGAATCACATCAAAGGCCATAGGTGCCGGTAGAATTGTCCCTAATAGGGCAATAAGTGGCAATGCCAATATCATCATACCGATACTGTCGTATTGATCTAAGGTTTCTATAGATGACCACGGAACAAGGATGGTGGCCAGACTGCCTAAGGCACCCGATAATATCATAAGGGGGAGAGCGACCTTTAACAGGAAGAAGAAATTCTTGATGTAGTGTTTCAATGCCCATAGACCTGCACCTGACCACCCGTTGATCTGTGGCAGACCACCTATATTCTCTGTCGGTTTATCTGTGATGTCACAAACGGCATCTTGTTGGTGTTTTTGTATTTCTGTTTGAAAGAAGTACCGGCAAGCCATTGGAATTAAAATAAGAATGAAGATTAATGTTAAAATTATTTTGGTGACAATGACATAAACCGGGAACAGAGAGAGTGCCATGGTCAGAACCACGATATTTAATGTCGGCGACGCAATAAGGGTGGAAAGAGCAGTTTGCATTGTACTGCCTCCGCCATATAAGGCACGGGCAACCGGGGCGGCGCAATTAACGCAAATCCCAAGTGGTGCACCAATTCCAAGGCCGAGTAAGCTATTGTTAAAGCCGTGGTTAAAGCTTCCGCGTTTGAAAAGTGGCCATAGGCATAGGAGAAAAGCACCAACAAAGAAGGAAAAGCTCATTCCTTTTTTATTTGTATTAATCCAATTTCCTGTTTCAAGCAGGACTTTCTTCCAAATGGGGTCGGTTTCTTGTATTTCAAATATCGGGAAAAAACCGAGGCTGGATAAAATGGGGCTATCACTTAGAATGGTCTTTTCCGATAATTCGGGATAGCGTGAGCTCATCCAGAATGACAAGCATGTAATCATCATAAAGAAAATGAGTATTATCGCGGGTTTGAATGCGTTTTCTTTAAACATGATAATTTCTGTTCTTTAATATCTTATTTCGTTTTCTATTATACGAAGAGCTGTCCTGTACCTGTCAAGGTAAAGCAAGCCTGAATATATACGGGCTATATTCTATAGGGGAGATGTTAAAGTAAATTTTAATATATGGAGTAAGGACAAATTTTGTACAAATTTCAAACCGAGTCGGTACCATAAACGTGCACCGTTTTATTTTGATTAGTATGAAATTGCTCTAATTGGGTTTGGGCGTTTAACGTCGGTGACATAGCTATCGCGCTGAAGGAAAAGCGCTTTATACTCCAAATCCATATATATGGGTGGTATGATCCGGATCGGGCGCATTTCTTTTGGACAAGGTATTCCAACCTTTGAAAATGTCGGTGTGTACGGGCTTATTATAAATTACGATTGCTTTATCAGTTGTCTCTTCAATATTTCTGCGAACGCCCTCTAATACGGAATTACCCGCAGGATTGTATAAGAATATCACACTGGTCTTGCTATAGTCTTTGAATTGGGACATGTCCTGATAATGAAGGGGAATGTGATCAAGGTTGCATGCAATTAAGTTCTGTCGTGCCTGATCTAAAAATGGTTGGTAGTAGTCAATGCCTGATATGCTGGCAAAACCATATTTCAGTCCCGCAATGCACAGAACCTTACCTTTGCCGCATCCAAGGTCATAAAACCCTGCATGTTCTATATCGATATGGTTTGAGGCAATGCGCAGCCCGTATTCAATTTCGCTTGTTGCTGCTGCGCGATATCTTACACCGTGTTCAAAATTGTCGGGATGTGCCTCAAACCCGTCTTTCTCAAGCCAAGCAGATGTATTTGTTGCGTGTTTGATATCAAATAGGATGTTTTCACGCACATGGTTCAATAATTTTGCGATGCCGCCCTGATTATACAGGAAACCTATGTGTTGTATTTCACGTTTGATTTTCATTTATAAGAGCTCCGGTGTTTTATCCCATGCGTAGTCAAACAGATCCTTAAAGGATCTTGCCCATTCGGGATTGTTATGAATTTTGATGGAGACGTTATCCTCTGTAAATTCAAGAAGGGCGAGTTTTTGACCATAGGAATAGAATGATTGTTCGGTAAAATATTTGCGGGGTACTGATTTGTATTCTGCGAATTTATCCGCAATAAAGAAGCTGTCGCTCTCTTCAACAAAAATCTTAAATTTGAAATTCCCCAGATTTTTCATTTTAACGGAGTGAGCCTCATAGTGTTCTTCTCCCATCCATTTAATCCAATTGCGTTCATTGACGTTTGAAACGCATATATTACCCCCATGCTCTTTAACCGTTTCATATACATCATTCATGAAGGCACGAAATCCATGTATGCCGTAGTAATCTTCGATTTCTCTGGCTGGTTTATGTTCTATCCCATCATTGGGTGTAGGGCGCAGATTGTGGTTATCGATAAAGGCGATAACCTTTTGCATCGTTGGTTCTGTGAAATTTTGATCTCTGTTACGCCATTTATTCAAGTTTGCGTTTGTAATACCGGTTTCCCGTGAAAGATCCGACCATGTCATACGAAGTAATCCGAGGGCGGCGCCAACTTGTTCAGGGGAATATGTCATCAGATAACCTTGTTATTAGATATGGTAAATGCACAGTACATTACTGAGGGCGTGATCTCAATATGTATTTTACTTAATATGATTAAAAAATGATTTATATGGTAATTAATTTACCAAGTTAAATAAAAATAATATCTTTTTTGTTGACGTTTCCCATAACGTTCAATATAAGAGGGCAATCAATTGAAAGAATTCGAATTGAGGTGTGCCCCACACATTATTCAAGCGCGATGTCCCACACATCGAATGGCTTGGGCCTCAGTTGCCACCCTGACCATCCCCCACACACATATCGGTCAGGGTGGCTTTTTTTCTAAGCTAGCCACGGCTGAATTACTTTTTTCATTAATAACAATTTGATTTTATTGGAATGGGTATAGAGCGTTAGGCTCCCGGTCTTGGAAGTACGTCATGATCAACTCTTCCTTGGTTTTTATTCTTCATCCTGCATGTGTTTTTGGATGAATGGGAGTTGGCTTCCGATAAAAACCATGGTTAGAGCCATAAGGCCAAAGACCTTGAAGTTGACCCACATGTCGGTGGATTGTGTACGCCAAACAACCTCATTAAGTGCCGCAGAAAATAGAAAAAACCCCATAAAACGTATTGTCAGACTGCGCCATGCACTGTCAGGCATATGGATTGTGCCGCCCATTAATAGCTTGATCCATAATCGTTTAAGTGCCAGCCCAACGCCAAGTGCACAGGCGAAAATTACTTGAATTATGGTTGGTTTCATTTTGATGAAGGTTTCATCTTGTAGGTAGATTGTCAGGCCACCAAATATTCCAATAATCGCCGCGGTTACCAATGGCATAATGGGGATTTTACGCGTCATCGTAAGGGATAGAGCAATAGCGAGCGTTGTGACGCCCATAATAACTTGCGTGGCGAGGAGTAGGTCGTCGCTATATTTATAGGATACGAAAAATGCGATAAGTGGCGCATAATCTACGATGGGCTTAAGCCAGCGAGGTTCTTCTTTTGTGTGTGTTGTGCTCATACATTGTGCGTAGCAGCTTTCTTACGCAAAGGCAATCTGAGAGTTGACGTGTCTGGTACCGTTTAAGTTGTACACGTTATTTTGCCATTGTTGAAATAATCACCTTTAAATTATCTATGAGTTTTGGATCTTTCAGTGATGCTATCTGAGAAGATAATTTCAATATATCTTTATTGGAAAAGTTAATTGGAGGATAATCTTTTTCATTGAGCAGCCCTCTATAGAAATCCTTAATATCGGTTTTTAGGGCGTTAGATATTTCCAGAAGCTTAGATGCAGAAATCCGGTTAATACCTTTTTCATACTTTTGAATCTGCTGAAATGTAATCCCGACGGATTTTGCAAGATCAGCCTGACTGTAATTTCGAGTTTCACGGATAACTCTCAGGTTATTTCCTATAACCATATCTGTCTCCGAGGCAACACCTTTAGTTTTCCTCATCATGGGCATTCTCCCTCTTATAAAGTTAGGGGAGAATGCTATCATAGGATATAAAAAAAGAACAAACCTTTAATAATATAAAGATAACTAAATAATTTTAGTTATTATGTTGTTTGGTCTGCTTCGTATGAGTTCATAGTGACTATACGTTCAAAAGCCAATAGTTGTTCTTTTGTCAGATAGCGCATTTTACTAAGAATTTCTTTTGTTGTTTCCAAGTCATTGGTAATTTTACCTTGTTGACGCAGGTCGTTAAAGTAACAGTCTAACGTATCCCATAAACGTTGTTCTGTCGAAGATAAACGTTCTGCTCTTGCTTCGATTGTAAGATACATGATCGATGCGATAAAGGACCGGTCTTCGGCATTATTCTCATTTGCTGTATCAAAAAATATTGTTTCACTTGTCATTTAAATTTCCTTTACTGTCTATATTGGATGGAACTTGTTTCATGATTGTCATTGACAGTGGATGGAGAAAGAATGTTTGGCTTTGCTTCTTCCAGCGCTTGTCGAACTTTTGTAAATGCAATTTCTTCAATTCTACGTTTAGCCTGGCTCGGCTCCATGCCAAAATTGAGAATTGGATCGTAAATATTGGATAGTTCTTGCATTTTTTTATGGATTCTTTTGCACACCCATAGGCGTCCAACACGAACGATATCTCCACCACCGATGTCTTGTGCTTTTCCTAAATAGTCGACTTCCCAGCCCAAACGCTCGAAAACCTTCCAATAATGTGGGTTCATTAAAGCAATATAGCTTTCAATCTTTTCTTTTAAGGCAAACTCTTTATATGCGAGGACAAGCTCATTAACGACAGATCTTCGTAATGTTCTATTCTTACGCAATATTGGATTTACAACCATACGGCTCGCTTCAAAAGTATATTTTCCAGAAGGGATCTTGTCGTCTACAAGAAACGGGAAGCTTTCTGAAATCATAAACCTTCCTATCTCGTTATGTTGGGTGTGTTCCGTAATGGTCGGAAATAGCCTGGTGACGCCTAAGACAATGCCACTGGAGGGGCAGCGCTTTACAAGATACTTTGTCCCCGGTTTATCATAGTCATCTGCTTCCATACCCTGATATGCTGTTAATCCGTCTTTCCATCCTAATTCCTTGACACAAACGCTGTGTCTTAATTGAAATTGTTCTTTAATTGGGTTAAACGGAAAAAAATGTACACAATTGCTAACTCCCACACATTCGATCATAACACTTGCTCCTATCTCTCATTTTGATAGGAGTATTCGAACATATATTGAAAAAATAAGATGCTACCGTTTCTGGTAGGGAGTGTTTATGATATAGGGGGTAATCAGGTTTAATCGGATTGCTTTTGTAACGGCGTACACACGTCCGTATGCATCCAGTTTTTTGAAAATATTTTTCCAATGAAAACGGATGGTGTTCTGGCTGATACCTAGAATGATACCAACTTCTTCGTCTGTTTTACCTTCTGCAGCCCACAATAAGACTTCTTGTTCACGTTTGGATAGCTCCGTTCTCAGAGGCATTCCCATCATGCTGCGATACGTTTCATGAAAGAATACAGTTATAAAATATGCGGAAGAAAGCATTTCGTAGTCTTTTGCATTATCGTTAGAGTTTCCTGTACGAGCAAGTCCTACACCAACAACTTCTCCTGGGCACCCCTGTAAAGAAATACCAACCCCATCTGCAATGCCTTCTTCTTCCGCTTCAAGCATGAGCTTTTGTGATGTATTGGATATTGTGTCAAGCTTCTCTAAATCTGACCAGAAGAACGGTGTTTGGCTTTTTGAAATTCTTAGTATAACGGGGTCTTCGTCTATATAATTATTCTCAACGTAATGTTTCATCCACGTTTCTGGATAATCTGTAATTAAACCATGCTGCCGAGGAAGGCTTAAGCTTGGGTGATCAGTTATTAAGCTGTATACTGCTCTGTCATACCCAAATGCTTTTACAATTGAGCAATATTTATCAAAGGCTTCTTGCGGGTTCTTTGATAATGTAATTTGTTCAACATAATTTTCTAAAGAATTCATATGCCCCTCATTATATTATTTACAAATACACAGCACTTCGTGGCATATCCACGTAGTAAAATTACGACTATTTAATATAGGACTAAGTATAGGTTATAATAAAAAACTCATCTCGTACACAAAAACATATTTAAGTGACTGAGGCGCGATGAAGTTTGATCTATTGGAGGGTGTGGAATTGTCGGAATAAGTGCTTTTCTGGTATATGATTTTGAACGAATACAATGAAATCAAATGGTAGCGGAGGAGAGATTTGAACTCCCGGCACAAGGATTATGATTCCTCTGCTCTAACCCCTGAGCTACTCCGCCACGAAGAAAAGAAGGGTTATTTCTTATCGAAGCAGTTTTATGCCTAATTTTAATGGTTTCTGTCAAGGGACTATATTGGAAAATGGTGTTTTTTTTGCATTTACGGTTGGTTGGTTTTATTTTGTGCCGACAATCCATCCACCACCAATCACACGATCATTGATATAGCAAACCGCCGCTTGACCGGTTGCGATACCGTATTGTGGTGTTGCAAGATGCAGTTCTGCACCGTTATCGGCGATATGTAGTGTTGCAGGGGTTGGTTTCATAACTGATCGGAATTTGAGATCCACCTGCACAGGCGTGCCGTTCGATCGATTGATCAGCCAATTGCAATCTGTAATTGTTAATATATTGCGTGCCAATGATTCCTTCGGGCCTACAATCACTTCGTTGTTATCAGGGCGTAGCTCTATGACATAGAGCGGTTCATTATTTTCACTAACGCCACCGCCGATGCCGATGCCTCTGCGTTGCCCGATTGTGTAGTGGATAATTCCGTTATGTGTGCCGATAATACGGCCATCAATATGCACGATATTGCCTGGATTTTCGGCTTCCGGACGCATTTTTTTGACAACCTTCGCATAGTCGCCATGTGGGACAAAGCATATATCTTGTGAATCCGGTTTATCTGCGTTGAGAAGGCCAAGACGTTCTGCATGTTTACGGGTTGTGTCTTTGCTCCACCCGCCCAGTGGAAAGCGTAAGAAATCCAATTGTTTTTGCGTGGTTGCAAATAGGAAGTAGCTTTGATCTTTTCCGTTATCATGCGCGCGGACAAGATGCGCGGTTCCATCGTCTTCTGTTACGCGTTGTATATAGTGACCGGTGGCCATACAGTCCGCACCCAGATTTTGCGCAACATCCAGTAAATCACGAAATTTAACGGTCTGATTGCATCGTACGCACGGGATGGGGGTTTCACCCTTAATATAGCTATCGGCGAAGTCTTCTATAACGCTTTCTTGAAAATTACTCTCATAATCAAGGACATAATGTGGGAATTCGTACATTTCTGCGACACGTTTGGCATCATAAATGTCTTGGCCGGCGCAACAGGTTTTTGATTTGATCGCCTGAGCATCAGGCGCGGTAGCATCACCGTAATCATAAAGTTGCAAGGTGACGCCGACAACGTCGTATCCCTCTTCATGGAGGAGGGCGGCACAAACAGATGAATCAACGCCACCAGACATGGCAACGACCACGCGGGTTTCTGATGGGGGCTTTGCAAAGCCCATGCTGTTTAACTCTGTATTCATTCTGTCCTCATTTGTGCGCGGAATATATGCCTTCTTGAACTGAAATTCAAGTTTTGTCTGATTAAGGGCGAAAATCGGGTCGCATCATGTAACGGGGCTGTGATAGGATCGAATGGCTTTTTAGGCGATATATTATAAGAAGGATAAACGATATGGCAAAAATCAAGGTAGATACCCCGGTTGTAGAAATTGATGGCGATGAGATGACCCGTATTATCTGGGCATTCATTAAAGAAAAGCTGATCTTGCCGTATCTGGATGTTGATCTGAAATATTATGATTTATCTGTTCAAAGCCGTGACGCAACGGATGATCAAATTACGATTGATGCGGCAGAGGCGATTAAGAAATACGGTGTTGGTATTAAATGTGCCACGATTACCCCTGATGAGGCACGTGTTGAGGAATTCGGATTGAAACAAATGTGGCGCAGCCCGAATGGAACGATCCGTAACATTCTTGGCGGGACGATTTTTCGTGCGCCGATTACGTGCTCTAATGTTCCGCGTTATGTGCCGGGTTGGGAAAACCCGATTATTGTAGGTCGTCATGCATTTGGCGATCAATATAAAGCAACAGATATCAAAGTGGATGAGCCGGGAACCTTGAAAATGGTATTCACCCCGAAAGATGGTGGTGAGGAGCAAGAGTGGGAGATCTTTGATTTCCCATCAACCGGTGTTGCAATGGGGATGTATAATCTTGATGCCTCGATTGAGGGGTTTGCCCGTTCCAGTTTTAATTACGGTTTGTTGCAGAATTATCCAGTTTACATGTCGACGAAGAACACAATTCTTAAACAATATGACGGACGTTTTATTGAAATCTTTCAACGTATCTACGATGAGGAATTTAAGGCAGAATTTGAGAAACGTGATTTGTGGTATGAGCATCGCTTGATCGATGACATGGTGGCGCAAGCAATTAAGTCTAAGGGCGGTTTTGTCTGGGCATGTAAGAACTATGATGGTGATGTGCAGTCAGATATTGTTGCGCAAGGATTCGGGTCTCTTGGCCTTATGACATCCGTGCTTTTAACGCCTGATGGGAAAACTGTGGAGGCAGAGGCCGCACACGGTACGGTTACACGTCATTATCGTTTGCATCAGCAGGGCAAGCCGACCTCAACCAATCCGATTGCCTCTATCTTTGCATGGACAAGTGGTTTGAAATATCGTGGGAAATTCGATGATAATCAGGCGCTTGTGGCGTTTTGTGAAACGGTGGAACGTGTGTGTGTCGAAACGGTAGAGCAAGGATCAATGACTAAAGATCTTGCGCTTCTGGTCGGTGAGGATCAACCATATCTTACCACGCAGGAATTTTTGGATAAGCTTGTAGAGAACCTTGAAACTGCGATGGGATAGGCATGTCACTGGAAGGCGAACGATATGATGAAATCGCTTCTATTGATTTGGTAGAGCTTGCATATCATGAAGAGGATAATGACAGATATTGGTCTGTCATAGGGGAGCTGCGTAGGCGTGGTAATCAAACAGAGTTTGATTTAGCAATGTCTCTTGTTCGCTCTGATGATGCGCTTAAACGTCAGATAGGGGTCAGTATATTGGCGCAATTGGGATGGGGGCAGGATAGTTTCCATGATGAATCTGTCGACGTTTTAATATCTTTGCTTGGTGATGAGTGTGCTGATGTCGTGGGGGCTTCTGCGTTTGGGCTTGGGCATCGCAATAATAGCAGAGCAATCCCGTATCTTCTGAAATTAGTGGAACACCCGGATGATGGCGTTAGGCACGCTGTGGCTTTTGGGCTTAGTGGCTATGATGATGAGGTGGCTGTATCTGGTTTAATTTTTCTTTCTGATGATCAAAGTGATGATGTTCGGAATTGGGCGATATTTGGTTTGGGGCAGCAATGCGAAATGGACAGTTCTGCTATCCGTGATGTGTTCTTCAAACATTTACAGGAGGAAAACCCTGAAATCCGCGGTGAAGCGATGATCGGATTGGCGATTAGACAGGATGATCGGGTAAAGTCGGCAATCATTCAAGAGTTAGAAGGGGAGTTTCATGGTACGTGGTCTGCTCAGGCTTACCCACAGCCAGACTTTGTTTCTTTTCTACAAAAAGTGCGAGAAAAGGAATACAAGGAGGTTCCTGATCACATGATTTCTTGTATTGATGAGGCAATTGCCGCTTGTTCTGCAAAACCCGTGGGGATGTAAGAGGGGTTACCCTTCCACATCAACAGCGATACGTATATCACGTAAGGGGCGAACAATTGTAATGCATTCCTGATAAGTGGGATGTGCTTTGTAGGTATCAAGAGCGTTTTGATTCGGGAACTCACCATATACAACAACGTCGATGTCATTTTCGAGTTGATCAACTTTTTTGTTCTTTGTAATCGTTAAAAGCCAGTCACCTTGGATACTCTCAAGCTGTTTCAGGCCATTATAAACGGCGTCGATGTCATTTTGGTTCTTTGCGCTGAATAGGACAATGTGTCGGATCATTATTTTATCTTTTATTATTTTTGTTTTACCAATCAATTTTTGCGCCTGGTATGGCCACAATAATACCATTTAGTTCTTCACTCATACGGATTTGACAGCCAAGGCGAGAGGCATCGTGTATGTCAAAGGCCAGATCCAGCATGTCCTCTTCTTCTTCGGTTTTCTCGTTATTGTGTTGTTCAACTTTTGGCGCCCAATCTGGGTGGACATACATATGGCATGTCGCACAGGCCATAGATCCGCCGCATGCACCTTCTATTGCGCCATATCCTGCATCGCGCAATATTTCCATGAATGACCATCCTGTTTCGGCGTCAATTTCTTTTGTTGTGCCATTTGTGTCAATGACATTTATTTTTGGCATGGCTGTATCCTCTGTATTATTTTCTGCCAAGCAGACAAGAATGAATCAATATCGCTTTCTTTCGTAGCCCAGCCCATTGAAATGCGCAAGGCACTGTTTGCAACATCTTCATCTTGTCCCATTGCGAGAAGTATTTTGCTGGCCTTTACAGTACCACTGGAACAAGCCGAGCCATTGCTTACCGAGATACCTTCCAGATCCAGTGCGATGAGTAGGTTTTGTGATTTGGTTTTAGGTAAGCTAAAGAAGCATGTATTGGCAACACGTTGGGATTGCTCACCATGTATAATGATGTTTGGAGATATGTGTTTTAGCTGTGTTTCCAGTTTATTACGTAGCTGCTCTAAAGTTTTCCGGTATAGATCGAGGTTTCTTGTTGCCGCGTTTGCTGCTGCGCCAAATCCGGCAATACCCGCCACATTATGTGTACCGGCGCGTGCGTATTTTTCTTGTCCACCGCCAAGTAAAAGAGTAGGTGTTTGTCCACATATCCCTAAGGCAAGCGCCCCAACGCCTTGTGGCCCACCAATTTTGTGAGAGGAAAGCGTTAAAAAATCAATGCCGCTTTGTGTTGCATGAACAGGGATGCGTCCTGCGCTTTGTGTCGCATCACAATGGAATAGGGCGCCGTATTTATGCGCTACTCCTGATAATTCCGAAACGTTTTGTATTGATCCTGTTTCGTTGTTGACGTGCATACACGAGACAAGGGACGTCTTTGTTTTTAAAAGATTTTCCAGACTTTTAAGGCATATAAGGCCGTCATGTGTTACTGGGGCTGTTTTTAAATTTGGAAAGTTCGGCAATGCGTCGGTGATAGAGGGGTGCTCTATCGCAGATATAATGATTTGTTCGTCCGGATATGCGTGTGCGAAGTGTTGTAAAACCGTGTTGTTACCTTCTGTTGCGCCGCTGTTAAAAATAATTTGATTACTTGGGATGCCGACCATATCTGCGATGTGTTTGCGTGCTGCTTCGATGGTTTTTTGTCCTTCGCGGCCAAAATGATGTATTGCAGATGCATTATGTGCGCCGTTTTCAGGCGTCGTCAGGAGAGCCTCCATGACCGCCCAAGCATCTGGGTGGAGGGGGGCACTGGCATTATAATCCAGATAAATGTGCTTTTTTGACGTGTTCATAATGCCTTACTATCGTATTATCCACATTGTATTTCAATGACTTATAAGAATTTTGTGGACTTATGTGTAATTGTTCAATATACACAATGCAAGAGTTTCTCGTGAAGTCAGTTTTTTACAAACTTATTTTACTTGAAGTATCTGAAAATAGTAACTGTATTAAAAAATAATAATAGAGGTTATGAATGCCCGAAGTTATCCTGAACGGACCTGCTGGTCGTCTTGAAGGTCGTTACCATCACTCAAAGATTAAGGATGCGCCACTTGCGCTTATCCTACACCCGAATCCCCAACATGGTGGAACAATGAATAATAAGATCACCTATGCCCTTTATCAGGCATATGTTGCGCGTGGTTTTTCTGTTTTGCGTTTTAATTTCCGTGGTGTCGGACGTTCCCAAGGTGCCTATGATGAAGGTGAGGGGGAGCTTAGTGATGCGGCATCTGCATTGGATTGGATGCAAGAAATTAATCCGAATGCACCGTATGTGTGGGTCGGTGGATTTTCGTTTGGTGCTTTAATCGGGATGCAGCTCTTGATGCGTCGTCCTGAAATCGAAGGCTTTGTTTCTGTTGCCCCACCGGCGCATACAGAAGATTTTGCATTCCTTGCGCCTTGTCCGACATCAGGTCTGGTTTTGCATGGTGGTCGTGATGATGTTATTCCGCAGGCTGATGTTGCTGATTTTGTAGAACGTTTGCATATGCAAAAAGGGATTGATATTGATTATCGTGTTTTGCCTGAGGCGAACCACTTCTTCCACAATAATATCGACCTTTTGGTTAACCATGTGCATGATCATATGAACAAGGTTAATAGCGGTATTAATGTGCCTGTTAAAAAAGCGGCATAATTATTGTTGATAGAGATTTTGAAGGCGCGCCTTTGATGAGGGCGCGCTTTTTTATTGTTGCTGTTCTAATGTGCTTTTGACCTCTGCAACGTGGCCTTTTACTTTTACCTTGCGCCATATCTTTGCGATTTTTCCGTCTTTATCGATTAGGAATGTACTGCGCTCTATACCCATGAACTTTTTTCCGTACATGTTTTTTTCTTTCCAAACGCCGTAATCTTCGCACGTATTTCCATGCTCATCAGAAGCCAGAGGGAAGTTGAATTCATGTTTTGTCTTGAATTTATCGTGTTTTGTGACACTGCATTTGGATAGGCCGATAATGTGTGCCTCCAGCGTGGTGAAATCATCCAAGGCATCACGAAAGTCACAAGATTCTGTTGTGCACCCGGGGGTACTGTCTTTTGGGTAGAAATAAAGGATAACGTTTTTGCCTTTCAGATCCGATAATGTAATTTCCCCCTCACCATCCGTCGGGAGTGTAAAGTCAGGTGCAATATCGCCGATATTCAGATCTTCCATTGTCATCAAGTCCTCTTTGTCTTATTCGAAATTAGTCGTGTGCATTCCTTACTAAAGCAGTTCTGCTCTATGGTCAAACTGCCGATTGTACTATAATAATAAGCAATCGAGTTTTCAGGTATATGTTTGTTGGAAAAGAGGTTCAATGGTTAAGAAAGTTGGACGATTTTGTTGGCGCGCCAGTGCCTGGAGTATACGGCTTTTTATATTCCTTATTTTGCCGCTTGCCTTGTTGTGCGCATTATTTGTCTGGCGCGTGAATAGTGCCCCCCTTGATATTGGTTTTGCCAAAAGCTATATCGAATCTGCGCTGCGCGATAGTGAAACAGGAAATTACGCGGTCATGGAGGGGGTCGTACTCTATTGGCCTGACTTAACCGGGCCATTATATATTGAACTGTCCAATGGGCAGGTTATGAATAAAAACGGGCAGGCAATACTCTCTTTGCAGGGGGCTGCTCTCAGTTTTTCTCGTATTGGGTTGTTGAGTGGGCGTATCCTGCCAAAGTCTATTATCGTAAAACAGCCGGTTTTAAGGCTGATTCGTCGCGTTGATGGCTCATTTGATTTTGGATTTGGTGCGAATGACCATGAGCGTAAAGATGAGCAGGTTGAGCTTACCACACGGATTTTTGGATATATCGCCCGCCCGGGACAAGAAGGCGCGCGGAATTCTATTATTTCCCGGCTTGAGGCATTTCGTATTGAGAATGCTCGTTTGATTGTTGATGATAAAATCGCGCAGCAAAGCTGGTCTCTGCCTGATTTTAATGCCGGTATATATTCAACGCAGGAGGGGATGAAGGGGCTGTTCGATGTGCAATTGCCTGATGTCGGTTTGGATGAGTCATCTTTGCGCGTTGATTTGGAATATTTATGGGATCAAAAAAATGTTGCGGTGTCTGCGGATGTTGAAAATGTCGAAATTCGTGCAATTGCCGATAAGGTGCCGGAGCTAGGTATGTTATCTAATCAGAATGTTGTATTAGATGCGCATATTGAAACACTATTGGATGAAAAGTTCCTGCCAACTGATGTTCGGCTTTCCATCACATCGCAGTCCGGTGATTTTCTGCATGCAGATATGTCGGATGATCCAGTGCCCTATACAGATTTATCGTTACATGCAGTATATAATTATGCCTCTAAACTTCTGAAGATTGATGAAACACGCGTCACTCTTGGTGAGATTATGGTGCATGCGCAAGGTGAAATTACCCATGATGAACGTGAGGTGAAAGGCCCTGTAAAGCTTTGGATTGATTCTGTCGAACAGTCAAAGATTGAGCCATTATGGCCTAAGGTTTTGCGTGGTGATAATAGCGAGGAATGGATTGTAAAGAAAATGTCCGGCGGTGTGTTTAAGGACATGTCTCTTGATATGGAGATCCTTGCGCAGAAAATTTTATCCGAAAACGGGGCAGGTGTTGAATGGGTCTTGGATATTAAGAATGTTTTAGCGCGTTTTATGTGTGAGAATATGCATATTGATTATCGCTCTCCGCTTGATCCGGCAAAGGGTGTCTATGGATCAGGGACGTTTGATCTAAATACGGACGAGCTACGCATTCAAATTGATCGTGGATCAATCGGCACGATGGACGTGTCGAAGGCGAATCTTTTATTTGATAAAGTTGTTGCCGTTGGTGAAGGTGGGGCAGATATCGATATTAACTTCTCTGATGTCCAAATTGCAGATGTTATGCGTTTTATTTCAAAAGACCCGATTAATCTGGGCGATGATTTAAAGATGAATATTGATCAGGTAGAGGGGAACGCGAATCTGTCTGTTAAATTAAAATTTCCAACGCAAGATGATGTGAAAATGGAAGATTTTGTTATTGAGGCTGACGCGACCTTAAATAACATTTTATTGCCGGATGTTTTAGAGGGGCTGGATCTGGGTGGGGGGCCTTATAAATTCCAAGTAAAAGACGGGCTGGCGAAAATGCAAGGTGTCGGAACACTGGAAAAGCGTGAAGTTGACCTTATCTGGCAGAGATATTTGGAAAGCAAGGGTAAGCCGTTCAAAGAAAAGGTGTCTGCGAAAATGGTGGCAGACCCGAATATTCGCCAAATACTTGGGATTGATTTAAGTGAGTTTATTGAAGGGCCTTTGGCCGTTCAGGTGGACTATACATCCCTAAGAGATCAAAGTGCGATTGTCGATGTATCTGTAGATGGGACGCCGGCTTTATTCTTTGTTCGTCCCTTTGATTTTGCGAAAAAGCCGGGTGTTGCGGCGCAGGCAAGCTTTAAAGCCTATTTTGATAAGGGGAACTTGCAGAAAATTTCGAATCTGAGTGCAAAGGGGGAGGGCTTCTCTTTGGATAAGGGGGCAATTGGCTTTATTCAAAAAGATGAACTGACAGAGCTTTCTTCAGGTAAAATCCCTTATTTTGTATTGGGTGAAACGCGTGGTACGCTGGAATTTGCCTTTGATGATGCGGGGGCGGTTCGTATCGATATGAATGCAGAGCGCCTCGATGCACGTCCATTTATGCAGCATGATGAAAATGCCGCGCCATATTCTGAACCTCCAATGCAAATTTCGGTGCTTGCCGATACAGTGATTAGTGCACCGGATGAGGCAGTATACGATGCGCGTATGTACATGGATATTGATAAACGCGGGCGTTTTAACCATATGGAGGCTGATGCGCGTGTTGGGAAAAAAGGTAAGGTTAAGGTACGTTTTAAACCGGATAATGAAGGAAAACGAACTTTTTATATGAAGACCAATAATGCGGGCGCGCTGTTAAAGGCGTTCCATGTCTATAATAACATTCGCGGTGGAACCATGGTGATTTATGGTGAACCAAGCCGCGGTATCTTTGACCGAAATATTAATGGTAAAGCGGAAATGACAGACTTTAAAGTTGTTGACGCGCCGGCTTTGACAAAAATTCTAAGTATTCTGTCACTGACTGGGATTACGGATGCTTTATCAAATGATGGATTGAAATTTGACAAATTGGAATCAGATTTTAAATGGTTATATCGCGCAGGTGGTAGTGTGCTTGCCATGGAGAATGGCAGAACGTCGGGCAACTCTCTTGGTCTTTTATTTGAGGGCATTGTTGATAATAAAAAGAGAGAAGTTAATATATCAGGTACTGTTGTCCCGATGGATGGGCTCAATAAGGTTTTGGAGAAAATCCCGCTTGTTGGTGATATTTTAACCGGTGGAACGGGTGGTATTTTTGCCGCGACATATACAGTTACAGGCTCGACTGATGCACCGGAGATTTCCGTTAATCCATTATCTGTTTTAACGCCGGGAATTATCCGTCGGGTTTTATTTGAATAGTGTTCTATTCATAGGTTGGGGGCTCACCCCCATCAGGGGTAGGGTCTGTTTCTAGGGCGCCTTTACCCCATATAGATCGCTTCACCAAGTCATCAAACTTTATCGATCTATTGACTGTAAGTTGGTTGCGTTCTGAATTCCTGAGCTGAGGAAATGTGTATCTCTGGCTTTGTGCAAGTGAAACACCTTCTGAGACAAGGCTTAACTGTTCCTCAGGCGCGCCGTGTCTTAAATCTGGAATATGAAAGTGTCCCCCCATAGAGTTTGTTGCATCAAACAGGAAGTGTTTCTCTTTATCACCAGAATCATAAGCGGGGTCAGGATTACGTTGCATGAAATCGTGTAGTTCTTCGGTCATCGCAATATTCACATGCCCTGTGGCAACACTTAATTGTACCAAGTTCTGTATGGTTGTATCTGAGAGAAAGTTTTGCTCTCCTAATTCATTCAATGCGGTATCCAGTGATGTTGCCAAGGCGCTTCGTATGTCGATTGCGGATTTTAGTAATGTGGCACGTTTCCACTGTGTCTGATTATCTTCACCTAGCCCGTCATGATTAATCATATTACTGTAATCAATGGAAAGGCGGCGTAGTTTCCCCTTGGTACTGAACGCGTAATAAAGGGCCTGAAAGCTATCATTTTCTGCATCAACAAATTCATCAAAATCATAACGTCGATCCAAATGATCTGCATCATCAATCAATGATACCTGCTGCGTAACGTAATCTTTGATTTCCTGAGGGAGGGGGGTGTTTGGATATTCCTGCGCAAGGGGAGATAAGACCTTACCATCTGATGCAGTGGCGTTGAATTGTGTTAGGTCTGCCATTTCTTATTCTACCCGTTACTTATTATATACGTCTTATTTTATCTCAGAGGTGTGACATATTCCATATAATCCTGTCAAAGTTTTTTATCTCTGGCCTAATGTCACGATTAAGGAATGGTGATCGGATGAAAAGGCCGGGCCGACACGCTTATCCAAGATTAAAAAAGGTGTGCTGTATAATACGTGGTCTATCGGAATCTTTAAAAACGGATAGACATGGTTCTTATGCCATGTGGGGTTTTGGAGCAGTCCGAATGATTGGTATTTCAGGCCCGTTTCTTCTTTCAATCGTGCAAAATACGGAGAGGTCGGTGTGAGGTTAAAGTCACCAACAAGAATGATGTGTTCAGATTGATCAGAGGCGATTTCCTCGGCAATGATGCTTAATTCATGATTCCGTTGTTTTGCCGCGCTTTTACTGACGGGGGGCATAGTGTGTATGGCATATAATACCGTCGGGTGTTTTGGCGTTTCGATTTCTACTCTGATAAATATATTGGTATGGGATATGCTGGGGATGGTGTTTATTTTCTCTTCTACTATTTTATATTTACTCAAAATAACCATGCCAAAGGGGTGGTGGCGGCCTTCATGAATCTGGTGTGGGTATGCTCTCTTCAATGAGTTCGCCATATCAACAGTATGGTGTGAGGCTTCTTGCAGGACAATGATATCAAACTGTTTACTATTTTGGTTTAGCCATTGCTGAACTTGTTCTAAATTTATTGTTCTGATGCTTTGGTTGTATTGTACGACTGTAATGCCTTTTTCGATGTGTGTGATATCGGAAGGCAAGAAACGTAGTGGATTATCGAGGACAAGGCGTGTTTCAATAAGCGTGAGCAGAGTGATAACAGCGCAAAGGGCGGCGTGGCGGTATGACTTTGCCAGAATCAGTATGGGTATAAGAAGGGCACCACCGATAATGTATTGGTTTGAAAAATGGCTAAATAAGTCAAGGAACCAAGACCAGCGTGCCCCTAAAGAGGCAAGAGTAGCAAGGCATAGAATCCATACGAGGATTTGCGGGATCAGAACAACGTTGTTTCTGTCTTTTTGATTTTCCATTGGATTCAATCAAGTGTGAATTAAAACGTGGTCTTTCTTATCTACGTATTCTGGTTAGCGTTTATTATCTGTCATGGCAATGATATTTCCGATCAAGGCCAGAGACACGCCAACTATCGCAGTTGCGCTCCATACATATCCTTCCAGGATTGTAGATATACCAAGCGCAACAATGGGAAATAAAACGGTTGAGTAAGCGGCCTTATCTGCGCCGATATTTTGCATCAATGTAAGATAGCAGCCAAAGGCGATGGCCGAACCGAAACACGCCAGATAGAGCATAGAAGAGACATATGAGAATGATGTGTCGAATGTAAACGGTACACCAAGATAAAGCGCAAGAATAAGAGAGAAGAATGCACCATAGGCCATGCCATATGTGTTGGCTTCTAAAACGGGGATTTTACATTTTCGATTCTTGATCGAAACCATGTTCCCTAATGATGCGCTATAGCTTGCCAGTAGGCAGAGTAAAATACCTTGTAGGGCGGTACTCTTAAATGCCATGACTTCTGGCCAAAAGACGAATAAGATTCCCGACAGGCCGACTATACTTCCGGCGGTGACGCGCTTCTTTACTTTGATCTTAAAAAATATGGCTTGGTTGAAGATGTTCATAAGCGTGATTGTGGAAAATATAATCGCGACAAGCCCAGAGGTTAAGTGCTCCGTCCCGAAATAGAACAGGATGTAGTTTACACAAAACAGGCATAGGCCGAGAAGTGCAATAAAGAGGTGCTGTTTAAAGGAGAATACGCGCTGTCTATTCCGTCTGATACCATATGTGTAGATGAACAAAAGGAGTGCTGCGAGGGCAAAGCGATAGCTAACGGATAATATGGGGTGTACGACGCCAAGTTGTAAGGTGACTGCGTACCACGTTGACCCCCATATTAAGACGGTTAGGGCATATAATGCCGCATTATGCATTATACCTTGACCAAGGCGTGCTTTTTCTTGCCGGAAGAGATTTTAATATGCCCGTCCTCTGTCAAATCTGCCTTGGTTGCCGCTTGGTCAAGTGCGCTTACAGGTACATCGTTGATGCGCGCGCCGCCGCCCTTAATCAGGCGTTTTGCCTCACCTTTAGAATTGCAAAGTCCGGTTTCGACAAGCAATTCTGTGATTTCAATGCCGCTTTCCAAGATTGTGTCTTGAATCTGTATAGAGGGTAGGTCACTACCGATACCACCATGTTCAAAGACCTGTTGTGCTGTTTTTGCGGCTTCTTCTGCGGCTGCACGGTTGTGGCAAATGGCTGTTGCTTCCATCGCCAGAATTTTCTTGGCCTCATTGATTTCTGCGCCTTGGAGGGATTCCAGTTTTCTGATTTCCATCATATCCAATGTTGTAAAACGGCGTAGCAATGTTCCCACCATGACGTCTTCGACATTACGCCAATATTGGTAGTAATCATAAGGGGACAGCATCGCAGAGTTTAGCCATACCGCACCATTTTCTGTTTTACCCATTTTGCGCCCGTCCGGTGTCGTCAGAAGGGGGGCTGTGAGGGCAAAGAGCTTAACCCGGTCAGATTTATGTCCAAGATCAACACCATTAATAATGTTACCCCATTGGTCAGATCCACCCATTTGTAAAATGGTGCCATGTCTACGGTTCAACTCAAGGAAGTCATATCCCTGCATGACCATATAGTTGAATTCGAGTAGAGTAAGCGGGCTTTCCCGGTCAAGGCGTTGCTTAACAGATTCAAAGGATATCATACGGTTAATCGTGAAATATCGTCCATAATCACGCAAGAAAGCCAGATAAGATAATTCATCCAGCCAGTCATTATTATTAACCATCAGGGCGTCTGTTTCACCTTCGCCATAGCTTAGGAATTGTTTGAAACAAGTGGCCTGAATATTTTCGATGTTTTTATTAATCGTCTCATCGTCGAGTAGTTTGCGCTGATCATCTTTAAAAGACGGATCGCCAATTTTGGATGTTCCACCGCCCATAAGGGTAATTGGTTTATGTCCGCTTTGCTGAAACCAGTAAAGCATCATAATGCCGGTTAAATTCCCGACATGTAGGGACTGTGCCGTTGCATCAAAACCGATATAGGCGCTTTGCTGTCCTTCACATAGTTTCTCGTCAAGGGTTTCGAAATCGGAACACTGGTTAATAAAACCGCGCTCTTCCATAGTGTTTAAAAATTCTGATTTGTAACTGCTCATTAGACTTATATTATGTTAGGATCTGTTTCTTTATCGGTGTTGTTATACTGGAATATATAAAGCATGAGCACGCATAAAGTCTATAGGGCAATTGGTTTAATGTCGGGGACATCGCTAGATGGTGTGATTGATGTGGCGTTGATTGAAACAGATGGTATCTCGTATGTTCGTCCTTTGGGGTATTATGAACACCCTTATGATCTGTCTGTGCGTGATAAGGTGCGTTGCTGTTTTGGTAAGGTTACGCCCGACTCACAAACGAAAGAGGCAGAGGATCTGGTCACAGATTTGCATATAGATGCGGTTAGATCCTCTGGCTTTGATGCCGAAATTATCGGGTTTCACGGACAGACAATTACACACCACCCGAAAGACGGATTTAC
The DNA here is from genome assembly GCA_050633505.1 of Alphaproteobacteria bacterium. Lineage (GTDB taxonomy): Bacteria > Pseudomonadota > Alphaproteobacteria > Micavibrionales > Micavibrionaceae > UBA1672. Next base: position 246,893 of record JBOEGQ010000002.1, on the reverse strand, counting down.
ATGGCAAATTGGAGACGGACCACGCCTCGCAAAAGAAACAGGTGTATCTGTTATCTATGATATGCGCCGTAATGATATGGCACAGGGCGGACAGGGCGCGCCTTTGTTACCGTTATATCATCAGGCGTTGCTATCAGAGCAGGAAATGCCGGTTGCCATTTTGAATCTTGGCGGTGTTGCCAATATTACATATGCAGGGGTGAATGGGGATTTGGTTGCATTTGATTGCGGCCCTGCCAATGCGTTGATGGATGATTTTATCAAGTTAAGAGAAGGATGTGATTTTGATAAGGACGGGCGTAAGGCTGCGCTCGGTACTGTGTTAGATGCACCGTTAAAAGCATTTTGTGCAGATCCGTTTTTCCGTATGAAGCCGCCTAAATCATTAGATCGAAATCATTGGGATATTAGCTGTGTTCGCTATGCCTCGACGGAAGATGGAATGGCCACATTACTGGAGATGAGTGTAAGTGGTGTGCAAAAGGCACTGAACCATTTACCGGGAATTCCCGAACATATTTATGTTGCCGGTGGCGGGCGTAAAAACCGCTATTTCATTGAAACGGTTGCGCAACGTTTGGGCATTCCCGTATTACCTGTTGAGGCGCTGGGCTGGAATGGTGATGCGACAGAGGCAGAGGGCTTTGCCTATTTGGCGGTGCGATCTTTATTGGGATTGAACCTTACATTACCGGAGACCACAGGTGTAGCGCATGCCGTGAGCGGTGGCCTTCTTGAAGAGGCGTGTTAACCACACGCCGCGTCAGGGTAATCAAGTTTCTCAAGATCAGTTTCAAGGCGTGTCAGGCTATAGCTGTTCAGGCGTAATGTTGCCGAATGTGGTGAAACATCTCTTAATGCACGTTGTGCCTCATCTGTTGCAAGATGTGCGATGAAATCCCCAACTGTTGTTGCATCATCTGCTGTAAATTCTGTTCTCTTTACGATTTGCTCAAGCGCGTTTTGTGCGATTTCACGCTTTTCAATGTCTGTAAATGCACTCGAATTACGTAGGTGGCTCCCTAGATTACTGGATGTTGCAAAGCATTCAACCAAGATGTCTTGATTGTCTTGAAAGGGGATGTCTTTTGATAAATTCATATTACGCTCTCTATAGTGTTGAGGGTCTGTATAACGCATTAATATGGTAAAAGTCAAAAAAGGCCTTGAAACCGCGTGCGGATGATGGCTTTCTGTATCCGTTATGGCACAGATTATATCCGCAAATTCAAAATCAATTGCACAGGCTGCCTCTGTTTTACGGGCTGGTGGGTTGGTTGGTATGCCGACAGAAACGGTATACGGGCTGGCGGCGGATGCGCGCAACGGACAGGCTGTTGCACGTATTTTTGACGCCAAAGGCCGCCCACAGTTTAATCCCTTAATCGTGCATGTGAGTGATATTGATCAGGTTTTGGAATTTGCACAGATGACGCCGCATGATCGCAAGATTGCGGAAATATTCTGGCCGGGGCCTGTTACCCTTATTCTAAAACGCCGTGATGACAGCTTTCTATCGGATTTGGTGAGTGCGGGATTGCCAACGGTTGCTGTACGTATTCCTGCGCATAAAACAGCGCGAAAATTGATACAAGCCTGTGGTTTTCCTATTGCCGCACCCAGTGCGAATAAATCAGGCAGTCTTAGCCCGACATCACCCGCCCATGTTGTGCAGAGCTTGGGAGAGGGGGTTGATTTGGTTCTCGCAGATGGTATGAGCGCCGTTGGTTTGGAATCCACGGTTGTTGATTGTAGTGGCGATGTCCCCTGTATATTAAGGCCAGGCGGAGTGACGGCAGAGGACGTTTCAAATGCGCTTGGTTTTGATGTGGCGTATGATCTTGGTGATCACGGGGAGAGTGTGAAGTCCCCCGGGCAACTTTTAAAACATTACGCGCCGGGAATTCCGGTTCGTCTTAATGCCGTAGATATCGAAGAGAGCGAAGCGCTTCTGTCTTTTGGTAATACAAAGTTTATGGCTGTACGCGGGAAAGGGGCGGTGACGGATTTGCCGGATGATCAGCTGCGCCATCTTAGTAAAGAGGGCGATCTGCATGAGGCGGCTTCTAATTTATTTGCCATGATGCGTGCACTTGATAAGACGCACTTTAAAGGCATCGCAGTGATGAATATTCCCGAAACGGGGATTGGTGTGGCCATCAATGATCGCTTGCGTCGTGCGGCCAAGGGGGCATAATATAAAGACATGAAGCATATTCGGATTTGTTTATTTATTGGAATTTTATTTTTGCCGTTAGGTACATTTGCCCAAGATGGTGCAGTGGGGAATGGTGACGTTCCGCCTGTGCCTGCGGAAGAACATGATGAACCATTATTAATGATACGTGCCGTATTGTTATCTGCTAAGGCAGACGCCTATGCCGCCTATTGTGAAAAGGAAACGGCGCTTGCGAAAGGATTCATTGCGCAATTTCATGATAAGAGAGGCCTGACAGTCGCGCAGGTACAGAAATTTGAAACATTACGCGCAGATGTTTACGGGCAGACGATCAAACAGTTAAAGACGGATAATAAGCCCTGTCAGGATCTTAATGTGATGATGGCGCGTTTTGATGTTATGCAGAAGTTAAAAGACGTGTCTTATCTTTTAAATGGTATTGATCCTGAGACTTTACCAAAGAACCCGGATATTCCCAATTTAGAAGATCTATTGCCACCTGAAGCACTGTAAATTTCTTGCTGTTCTGAGAAGGTGATTGTATTTATCCACAAAATAATGCACACTCTTGCGTGTGTTGAAGTATGCGAGGGTATGTTACATGGCGCGAAAAACACGGGCACTTATCACAGGTATTACGGGACAGGATGGCGCATATCTTGCGCATCTTCTGTTGAGCAAGGGATATGAGGTGCATGGTCTTATCCGCTGGGATAGTTATGCTGATCCTCTTGATGGGCTTGGGCGTTTGGATGTTTTGGGGCTTGTTGATGAAGACATAACACTTCATACAGGGGATTTAACCGATGCACAGAATGTCACTGCAATTATTAAGCAGATCAAACCAGATGAGATTTACAACTTGGCTGCGTTATCGCAGGTCGGTATAAGTTTCCAAACACCTGCCTCTACTTTGGATATCAATACAAAGGGAACACTGGCTGTACTTGAGGCCGTGCGTCTATTGGGAATACAGGAAACTGTCCGTATATATCAGGCATCCTCTTCTGAAATGTTCGGGAGTAGCCCGGCCCCGCAAAATGAAGATACACCAATGCACCCCTGTAGTCCGTACGGTGTTGCGAAACTTGCGGCGTATTGGCTGGTAAAGACATATCGTGATTCATATAATATGCATGTTTCGAATGGTATTTTGTTTAATCATGAAAGCCCGCAACGCGGTGAAGATTTTGTAACGCGTAAAATTACGAAGGCCGTTGTTGAAATCGAGGCAGGGCGGATAGAACCATTGATTCTGGGGAATTTGGATTCCATTCGGGATTGGGGACATTCACGGGATTATGTCCGTGGTATGTGGATGATGTTACAACAAGATAAGCCAGATGATTATGTTTTGGCCACGGGGCAGGCGAGGCGTGTGCGTGATTTTGTCGTACGTGCATTTGCGCATATCGGGGTATCTCTGGAGTGGCGCGGGCACGGACTTGATGAGGTCGGTGTAAACCGTAAAACTGATCGGGTTTTGGTTCGGATTGATGAACAATTTTTCCGTCCGAAAGAGGTGAGCTATCTTTTGGGTGATGCTTCTAAGGCGAAGAATATTCTTGGCTGGACGCCTGATATACTGTTTGATGATCTTGTAAGTGAAATGGTCAATGCGGATCGTGTTCTACTGCGTGATAAAAATGCACAAAGTCATAATCAATGGAAAAATATTGGCTAGATACGCCGTATGATTTGAATGGTAAATCTGTATGGGTTACCGGGCATCAGGGGATGGTTGGCTCTGCTTTGATGCAAAGATTACGTGCGGAAAACTGTCGTCTTTTAACGGTTGATCGTGACGCATTAGATTTACGTCGTCAGGCAGATGTAGAAGGGTGGATGTCCGAGAACAAGCCCGAAATTGTCGTTATTGCCGCGGCCACTGTTGGTGGTATTTTGGCGAATTCTGAAAACCCTGCGCCATTCTTTTATGATAATATTTCAATTTCAACCAATATAATACATAGCGCATATCAATGTGGGGTTGAGCGTTTATTGTTTCTTGGCTCTTCTTGTATTTATCCGCGTAATTGCCCGCAACCAATGAAGGAAGATGCCTTACTGACCGGTGCTTTGGAAGAAACAAACGAGGCATACGCCCTGGCCAAAATTGGTGGGTTAAAGATGGTTGAATATTATCGCAAGCAATATGGGTGTTCGTTTATATCGGCAATGCCATGTAATTTGTACGGGCCGGGGGATCGGTATGATGCATATTTATCCCATGTTATTCCTGCTCTGATCATGAAAATACACAACGCAAAAGAAGAGGGGGTGGGCGCCGTACGTGTTTGGGGAACCGGTACACCACTTCGGGAATTCCTTTATATAGATGATCTGGCAGATGCGTTGGTCTTCTTACTAAGGGCTTATAACGGGACAACACATATTAATGTTGGTTCTGGTCAGGAGATGTCAATTTTAGATCTTGTTAAAATAATTTCTGAGGTTATTGATTATAAAGGTGAAATACAGTTTGATAATTCTATGCCTGATGGTGTTCCCAGAAAAGTGCTGGACAGTAATATACTATTGAATGTAGGGTGGAAACCTAAAATGTGTCCAAAAGAAGGCATTAACGCGGCGTATAGAAGCTTTCTAACGCAGAAATAACGACAGGGTGATAGTCTAATGGACAAGGCGGATATTGTTCCGGTTATTCTTGCTGGTGGCATGGGGCGGCGGCTTCGACCTTTAACGGGGGAGAAAGCACCAAAGCCTTTTCTACGCTTATTTTCTGATCAGTCTTTATTTCAAGGAGCGGTTCTGCGTGGGGCGGCTTATGGTGATGGCGCACCAATTATTGTGTGTCATGAGGCCTATATCTCTTTTGTGCAAGAGCAGCTTGCGGAAATTAATGTTACGCCCCGTCAAATTATTGTTGAGCCTGCGCATAAGGGAACCGCAACTGCGATTGCGTTGGCCGCTTTCTCTTTGAAAAATCAAGGGAAATCTATGCTGGTTATGCCGAGTGATCACGTGCTTGGCGGAGGGCAAGATGCGTTATCCTTCTCAGTTGAAAAGGCGATGTCTCATGTGGCGGAAAACTTTATTCTGATGGGGGCAAAACCGACACGCCCGGAAACCGGATATGGTTATATTGTATATGATACGCAAGGCTGTGATGATGATAAGAACGTTATGCGGGTCAAAAAATTTGTAGAAAAACCGGATAGGGCAGGTGCACGTACACTATTAAAGTCTGAGGCAGCATTTTGGAACACAGGCATTTTTCTGGTTCGCCCACGGATTTATCTGCGTAGTTTAGAAAAGTTCGAAGCAGAGCTTTATAAGCAATGCGAACGTTCCTTTTATGCGCATAAGGAAGAAGGGCAGCTATGCTATCCGGCGAAGGAGGAGTTCTTTAAAATCCTTCCGATTTCTGTCGACTATGCCGTGATGGAGCATTGTGATAATGCGTTTGTGTGTTCTCTTTCTGTGGATTGGAGCGATGTCGGGACGTGGCCACGTTTGATTCAAACGAAAATTTCTTATGCGATAAAGAAGCGCGCGAATGGACAATATCCATCTTCTAATTCGCAACGCAAAGTATCATAGTACGCTGATTTACCACCATTTTTTCTGAGGTTTTATTTGGGATGCCTGTGTGTTCATATGTGGCGCATATCTGTATATAACTGATATGTAATTTAGAATATTCTAATTTTCTTATTTAATATCAATAAGATAGTTGTTGACTTTCGGCTATTTTTTTGCGAGTATCTGTTTCATATTAGACATTTTGTTTGTAGCATATTCCATTTTTTGACAGGGAGGTGTGATTATGTTTGATCCTATGAGTATGCATCACCACGCTATCGGCGAACGGTATAGCCCGGTAAATTGGGAAGCAGATATTCAGGACATTATGGTGGAGCATTGTGATGATGACCCATCTGGATATCGTGTCGTTTTTTACCATATGGCCGGAATGGAGAGTGACGATTTTTCTTCGTCCTATAGTATGGGCGCATCTTTTTTGGAAAACCGTCTCCGTAAGCTTGCACGCGCAGGTTTTGACGCCCCGATGACAAAAAAAGCAATTAATATACTCATCGAAAAGCGTATGGCATTGTCGGCTTGAGGCGTGCTTATTCTGCTCCTTTGTGATATTTTAAGATAGATCTCGTATCCTGAGCTATCTTCCCCACATAAGTCATGAAGGAGCAGTTTTTTTATGAAGCAATCAACCAACCACCTTCTTATGGTCGAACCGGCTGTTTTCTATGCCAACCCCCAAACAATGGAAACCAACGTCTATCAGGTTACCGGAGAGCAAGAACCCCGTGACGTTACCTTGCGTAAGGCATGTCAGGAATTTAGAACGTATCGTGATATGTTGGTTGAAAAAGGCGTTTTGGTGACAAGTGTATTGGGGCGTGATCTATGTCCCGATATGGTGTTTCCCAACTGGGCATCAACATATGATCAGGGGCGCTTGATTATTTATCCGATGTTGAATGAAAATCGCCAGGCAGAGCGTACACCGGAAATTATCGGAATGCTAAAATCCTTTTATCCGGACTTTGTCGATTGGAGCGCATTGGAAAATGATGGGCTTGTGCTGGAAAGTACGGCAAGTATTGTTTCAGATCATATTAATAAACGCGGATATGCGGGGCTTTCACGGCGTACATCCCCCGAAATGGTGGAAAAATGGGCAGGTCATATGGGGTATGATGTCATGACATTTGAAACGTTAAGCCATGCAGGGATTCCCGTTTATCATACCGACTTTCTAATGTATATCGGCACATCTATGGTCGGGATTTGCGCGCCATGTATCACGGATGTACCAGTGCGTCATGCCGTTCTTGATCGTTTATCTCAGACACATGAGGTTGTTGAATTCTCGATGGAGCAATTGCAGGCCAATTGCTGTAATGCGTTAGAGGTTATTGGTACGGATGGAGAGCATATGTTAACCATGTCGAAGGCAGCATTTGAGGCCTTAACCGATTCCCAGATTGAGATTATACAACGGCATTATAAAACCCTGATTTGTCCGGATCTTTCAACGTTGGAAAAATATGGTGGTGGATCTGCACGTTGTATGTTGATGGAGCTATTCTAGGTCTGTTTACGGAGATTTCCATGGAGAGGGCAAGTCTGTATAATCTTCTTTAAGCTGTCCATTTTCCCGATCATTTGCAAGGCGAGTTGCGCGATCTATTATTTCTACACCTTCTGTCTTTTCCAGTATTTCAAAATCCGAAGGACGTCCGGTTTCCGCCCAGACTTTGTGTACAAAATTCTGTATTACCGAATGGTTTTGATGGTCTCCCACGAAATTCTATATGGGGTGAAGTGCGGTGGAAGGGGGCGGATGTAAATCGCACTCACCTGATCTGGCAGGAGGCTGTATTCACGTGAGAACTTCTGGCATATAACCGAATATGGTTTATCTTCTTCATATTCAAATTCTTTAAAGCTACCTTCGCCGAGACGGAATTCTTTTTTCGCCGAATCCACCGCAATTATTTCTGCGATAATGCCTGTTCGTCTGGCTATATCCATTTGTTCGGTGTTCAATACCGCTCTATTTTCGCTTTGTGTTGTAGAGTGGAAATAAAAGCATATACCACTTTGCTCACCTAAAACCAGAAGGGAAGAGGGCAGGGTGAGTTTCTGCGGGGTGTCAATTGCCTTGGTCTCTTCACTTAATATGATGGCCTGATAGCGGTCTGCCAGAAAATCAGTCGCCCAATGATCCGGTATAAAAGAGAAAACATATTGAGGGATGGGCGTCAGAAAATACCCCAGCATCAAGATAACCAAAAGGATGCCGATTTTTGGTCCGCCATATGTCCTGACTTTTTGTTGTTTATTGTGTTTTGTCATGCTGTTTTTTGTAACAGTCCTTCACGGCGTAATAATGCATCCGGATCTGCGTCTCGTCCACGAAAACGCTTATAGAGGATATCTGGTTTTTCACTGCCGCCGCGGGACAAAATGTTGTCTTTGTAACTGTTTGCAGTGTTCTGATCGTATAACCCTTTTTCCAGGAATAGCTCAAATGTATCGGCGTCAAGAACCTCCGCCCATTTATAGCTGTAATATCCTGCGCTATACCCGCCGGCGAATATATGTCCGAATGATGTGGACATTGGCCCGCCTAAACGTGGGAATAGAGCAGTGTCTTTTGTTGCTTCATCTTCAAATGCGGCGATATCATCGACCTTTGACGGATCGCATGTGTGCCATGCCATGTCCAGTGTACCAAGGCTCACTTGACGTAGTCCGGCCCAGCCAACCATGAAATGCATGGATTTTCTTAATTTCTGGATGAGTTCCTCAGGGATTTTTTCACCTGTTTCGTAATGTTCGGCAAAACCATCCAGCATTTCTTTCTCATAGCACCAGTTTTCCTGTAATTGTGATGGTAGTTCCACAAAATCCCATAAAACCGATGTTCCGGCATGCGATCGATATGTCACATCAGACAGTAATGCATGAACGGCATGTCCCATTTCGTGGAAAAGGGTTGTAACCTCCCCATGTGTAAGAAGGGAGGGGCGCTCACTTGTCGGCTTTGTAAAGTTGCACACGATGGCAATGACAGGGCGCTCTACTTTGTTACGGAATAACCCCTGATCACGGTAGCTCGTCTTCCATGCGCCGTTATTTTTGCCTGTACGTGGGTGGAAATCACCATAAAGTGTACCTATAAAATTGCCGTTCTTCTCGTCTGTGACGTCAAAGGCTTTCACATCTTCGTGCCATGTGTCGTATTTATCCGATGCGGTGAACTTCAGGCCGAATAACTTACTAAAATGGTTGAAGCACCCATCCAGAACTTTATCCAGTTGGTAATAGGGGCGGAAATCTTCGGATGTAAATTCAAAAAGTTGTTGCTTCAACTTCTCTGCATAATATCCAACGTCCCATTGTTTGATATCATCTAGCCCATGTTCCTTTTCTGCGAATTCTTTGAGTGTTTTGAGATCTTTTTCCGCGGCGGGTTTATATGCGGATTTTAGTTTTTCAAGGAAGGCAAAGACTGTTTCAGGGGATTTTGCCATGCGTTCTTCCAACACGTAATGTGCATGTGTATCATGCCCCAGAAGGTTGGATTTCTCCTTGCGTAGGGAGATGATCTTTTTAATGTTGTCCGAATTATCGTATTCATTCTTCCATGCTTTATCTGAGAATGCGCGCCACATTTTTTCGCGTAAGTCGCGATTATCCGCATATTGCATGAAGGGGCCGAAACTTGGATAGTCCAGCGTAAACACCCATTTGCCATCGTGTCCTTTTTCTTTTGCTGTATGTGCCGCGGCGTCCAAGGCACTGTCCGGCAGACCGGCAAGGTCTGCTTCATCGTCTATGACCATTTCAAAACTTTCGGCTGATTTTACCGAGTTCTGCATGAATGCAGGGTTTAGTGTCGATAGCTCCTGAGAAATTTCACGCAGACGATCTTTGCTATCTTTGTCCAATAATGCTCCGGATCTGACAAAGCCCCGATATGTATCATCCAGTAATGTGTGCTCTTCAATATTGAGGTCAAGATCATCGCGCTGATCATAGACGGATTTGACGCGTGCGAATAATGTATCATCCAGCATGATGTCACTTGAGAAGCTGGCATTAATGGGGCCGATCTCAGTTGCCAAGGCATGCAGTTCGTCTCCACCTGTTGATGATAATTGGTTATAAAAAACGCTTGCCGCTTGTCCTAAGTCTTCACTGGCTGTTTCAAGGGCAATGATGGTGTTTTTAAATGTTGGGGCGTCGCCATTATTTTTAATCGTCTCAACATTGGCGCGTGCACGTTTAATGCCTTCTTCGACAGCAGGAAGGTAATGCTCCGTTTTTACGATGCTGAAATGTGGTGCTTGATTAGGGAGTGTGGATTTTTGTAGTAAAGGATTATCAGACATGTAAAAACTCTTTCGATAAGTAACGAATCATAAGGTAGGTAGTATAAAGTTAAAATGAGTGATGTGCCAAGATCCAAACAGTTTGATGATGTGTATTTCTCGGTTTCTGACGGGCTGGCAGAAACGCGCCATGTTTTTATTGATGGGAATGGCTTACCTGATGCGTGGGTGGGACGGGACAGGTTTACGATCTGTGAGACTGGATTTGGTACGGGGTTGAATTTTCTGGCTGTGCTTAAGATGTGGCGTGATGCTCCAAGGGAAGAAAAACCGAAAGAGTTGCATTTTATCTCATTTGAAAAATACCCACTGGACCGTGAGTATATTGCGGATGTTCTTGCGCATTGGGGAGAGCTTAATGAAGAATTGGACTTTTTACTGGCCAATTATCCATCTGATTTAAAATATAAGACGTGTAATATTGAAGTTGTGAGTGGTGTCGTTTTGACTTTAATTCTTGGGGACGTGAACGATGAAATAGGGCACTTGGATGCAGATGTTGATTGTTGGTTTTTAGACGGGTTTAAACCATCAAGTAATCCGGATATGTGGAGTGAAACGGTCTTTTCTAATATGGCACGCTTAAGCCATGAGGGAAGCACTCTCGCGACGTTTACGGCGGCTGGATTTGTTCGTCGTGGATTACAGGGTGTTGGCTTTGATATTTGTAAAGTTCCCGGTTTCGGGCGTAAGCGCGAGATGTGTATCGGACGTTATAGTAAGGAAAGTACGTGATGCGTATTAACATTATTGGCGGTGGTTTGGCGGGATGTGCGTTGGCTTTTGTTTTTAAAAACGCGGGACATGAGCCTGTGATTTACGAAGCATCAGATCATCTGGCCAGCGGTGCCTCCGGTAATGATGTCGGGCTTTATAATCCACGTTTTGCCGCGCAGATGGACGCGCCTTCTCGTTATTATTCTGATGCATATTTTATGGCTCTTAAGGTGTTTGAACAGTTTGGAGATTCGATTGATTGGAATCCTTGCGGGATTTTAAGTTTGATGAATACGCAGAGAAAGGGGATACGTTTTCGCAAGACTGCTGCAAGTTGGGGGTGGGCGCAGGATGATATGCGCGTGTTGAGCGCATCTGAATCATCACGAGTGTCGGGCGTTGAAATCCCTTGTGAATCGCTGTATTTGGCAAAATCGGGCATAATTTCGCCCAAAAAATTATGTCATCAATATGCACGCGGTGTTGAGGTTCACTTAAACCATCCTGTTGAGGAAGAGGGGATACTGGATAAGGGGATAAACATTCTGGCCTGTGGTATTGGTTCTTTGCGTTTTGAGGCGGCATCAAAGTTACCGTTAAAGTCGGTGCGTGGTCAGGTTACCTATGTCAAACAGAATGATTTGATGAAAACCTTAAAAACCGTTGTGAGTTATAGTGGTTATATCGCGCCGGAAAAGGGTGGTGCGCATTGTCTTGGCGCGACATTCCAGCCATGGTTGGATCATGCGGATATCGATAATGATGATGATCGATTAAATTTCGAGAACTTGTTTGATACACTTCCGACGTTAAGGGGGGAGTATAATGTCGTTGGCCATAGGGCAGGGGTGCGTACGGCAAGTCGTGATCATTTTCCTGTTGTCGGGAAGTTGAATGAAAACGTTTTCGTTTCTACGGCGCATGGTTCCCATGGGATATTGAGCACATTATTATCGGCCAATATTTTGCTCAATATGATTGATGGTGGAGGATATGAAGGACATGTTGATGTCCTCAATGCCTTAAGCCCCCATCGCTTTAAATAGGGTGCTCTTTACCGAATCTTAGGTTTTTACGTGCAAAATACTTAGGAGGATAGAAAGGGAAAACCCATGACAAAGCTTATTGCTCGTTATATCTCAGATGAAGGTGGGGCTACTGCGGTTGAATATGGATTGATTGGTGCGTCTATTGCCGTTGCCGTTGCCGTTGTGGCTTTTATCATTGGTGGCGAGATCGATGGAACATTCGATACAATTCTTACCAACCTAACAACTTAATCTTTTCTAACCTTGCCCCGGGGCATCTAAATCAGCCTGTCTGTCCATGAGGACTCTGTGACGGGCTTCTTTCTGATTGTACATGTCAATATCGGCTCTATCTTTAGCGGCCTCTAGTGAGTCATTCGGTGTAAGTTCTGCAATTCCGGCAGAAACAGATACGGGAATATCTTGGCCATTCATTTCAAAACTTGCACCATCAAAGTTATTGTATATTTTATCTCTAACTTTTGAGAAGTCATGGGATTTGTCCTTGTGGACACAGATAACCGCAAATTCGTCTCCCCCCAATCGTGCAACAATATCCGTGTTACGGACAGAGGACTGAATTGTGTCTGTGACGTATTTTAATGCTTCATCACCGCCGTTATGACCGTAATTTGTGTTAAAGTCTTTAAATTTGTCGATATCGATATAGACAATGGCGGCAGACCCGATGTCTCCACGGCCTAATCTGGCAATGGATGTGGCCCCTGTATCATCGAAGAATCGTTTACTATACGCGCCTGTTAATGCGTCGGTTGTGGCAAGGTGCTCTTGCTCTTTCCCGTATTCTTCTGCCTGTATACCAGCTTGCGCGGTTTCAATAATGATCGGCAGAAGGGTTAGAGTGTTGTTGATCTCTTGAGAATCCGCGCCTTCAGACAGGTTCTGCTGAACCTGTACGAGCATATCGTGAAGCTCTTTCTTCTTATCTGCCGGAATAAATCCTTGATTTCCAATAAGTTGATGTGCCTCAGAAAACTGTTTGGTCAGGTTTTCCTGCTCCAATCTATCCAACTCACCCATTATGATCACCTTAAAAATTATATTATTTTTCGATACTTTACATTTAACTAAATAATATGGCAAGAAAAACAGTACGTTATTGTCTTTATAATGTGCCATGTTTTGTGTGGTTGTTTCCGTCCACAATTTCCCATTAATTATCGCATATAAGGCTTTTGAATTACAAAAAGGCGGTCTATACTCTGATTCCCGTATTTATATGTTAGATGGAGTAGAAACTTGGCTGGAAGCGTGAATAAAGTAATCTTAGTTGGAAACCTAGGTGCAGACCCTGATGTGCGTGCGATGCAATCGGGTGATAAAGTTGTGAACTTATCTGTTGCGACGTCTGAAAGCTGGAAAGATAAAGCAACAGGAGAGCGCCGCGAGAAGACAGAATGGCACCGTGTTGTTGTTTTCAATAAAGGTCTGGTTTCAGTTTGTGAAAATTACCTTAAAAAAGGCGCCAAGGTTTATATCGAAGGCCAAGTCGAAACACGTAAATGGCAGGATCAGGCCACTGGACAAGATAAATATACGACAGAGATCGTTCTGCGTCCTTTCCGTGGTGAGCTGACAATGTTGGATAGCCGAAATGCCAGCGGTGGCGGCTTTGGCGGTGGTGATAATTTTAATGACGGAAGTTCTGGTGGTTATGGTGGTGGTGCTCCGGCGCAACAGCAACAGCAGAAACAACAGGCGGCGGCACCGATTGATTCAATGGATGACGAAATCCCGTTCTAGCCCGCATCGGATCGGGATGAAGATTGTTTGAGTAAATTGAGATAAGGATCGTGAGTAGATGATTTTTTTTAATAAGAAGCCTGTTATTGTTGGTATCGCCTTCATCGGGTTAATGGCGGCACCAATTGTCTATGCGCAAGAAGGAAGCCCAATTAACGTAGATGATCTAGTCGGACAGCGTGTGCAAGATGAAAAAAAACAGAAAGAAGTCCAAAAGGACGAGATTGAGCAAAGCATTGATATTGCGATTGCAGAGCTGAATGATGAAAAAACACTGGCTCAGAAGCTTGAACTTGCGAAAAAAATTCATCAGATTCGCCCGACACGCGTACAAGTCGATTCTGCCGTGAGGAAAGCATCGCTTAGTCTTCCTGCAAAAGATCGTGACAATTTTGTCAATGCGATGAGATCTGTTTTGAATTATAATGCAATTGAAAAAATATCTGTCGATGCGATGGTGCGTACTTATACGCTTGTTGAGTTAACATCGATGGAAGAGTACTATTCAAAACCTGAGGCAATCACAGCAACAAAAAAGACGTTGTTTTGGGCCTCGGAGGTGCAGCCTGAAATTGTTCGTATGATTGATAAGGCAATGATGCGTATTCGAACAGGGCAATAGAATGCCTGCGCAAAAGGCGTAAATCTGATTTAATAACTAAAGATGTGAATATATGAGTGACGATAACCTGACCCCGGAAGATTCATCTGAAATTACCCCAAGTATTTCGCTTGAAGAGGAGATGAAGCAGTCTTACCTCGACTATGCGATGAGCGTTATTGTCTCGCGGGCATTGCCGGATGTGCGCGATGGGTTGAAACCAGTTCACCGCCGCATTCTCTATGCGATGAAAGTTGGGGGCTATACCTCTGATAAATCGTATAAAAAATCTGCGCGCGTTGTTGGGGATGTGATGGGTAAATATCACCCGCATGGTGATCAGGCTATCTATGACTCACTTGTTCGTATGGCACAACCTTGGTCACTGAGGCTTCCGCTTGTTGATGGTCAGGGTAACTTCGGATCTATGGATGGTGATAGTCCGGCGGCAATGCGTTATACGGAAGCACGTCTTGAAAAGGCCGCGGAATCTGTTTTAGAAGATTACGATAAAGAAACAGTCGACTTCCAAGCTAACTATGATGAGAGTGAGAAAGAACCGACAGTTCTTCCGTCCCGTATCCCGAACTTGTTGGTGAATGGGGCAGGTGGGATCGCGGTTGGTATGGCAACGAATATTCCACCACATAATCTGGGAGAGGTTATTGATGCGTGTTGTGCATTTGTTGATAATCCGGATATCACGACCGAAGAGTTGATTCAAATTATTCCCGGGCCTGATTTCCCGACTGGTGGGCAAATCCTTGGTAAGGTTGGTATTAATTCAGCCTACCACACAGGTAACGGATCTGTGAAAATGCGTGCGAAGACCTCTTATGAAGAGATGGGACGACGTGAGGCCATTATCGTTCATGAGGTTCCGTATCAGGTTAATAAGGGACGATTGCTTGAACGTCTTGGTGAAGTGGCACGTGAAAAAATCGTTGAAGATATTGCGGAGATCCGTGATGAATCTGACCGGGATGGGGTTCGTGTTGTTGTTGAATTGAAGGTTGGTGCGAATGCTGACGTTGTTTTAAATCAACTCTTTAAGTACACAGCGCTTCAGACAAACTTCTCATGCAACATGGTGGCACTGCATAATGGTAAGCCACAAATCATGATTCTGCGTGATATGGTTAAAGCATTTGTTAAGTTCCGTGAAGAGGTTATTACACGCCGTACGATTTATGAACTTGGTAAAGCGCGAGACCGTGCGCACACTTTGGCCGGATTGGCTGTAGCTGTGGCCAATATTGATGAAATTATTGCGTTGATTCGTAATGCTCCGAATCCTGCTGTTGCACGCGAGGGGTTATTGGCCAAACGTTGGCCAGTTCATGATGTGGGGCCATTAATTGACCTTATCGCAGACCCTGAGCATTGCGTTGCTGAGGATGATACCTATCAAATGTCTGAGGTGCAGGCCAAGGCGATTCTTGACTTACGCTTGCATAAACTAACCGGGCTTGAGCGTGGGAAAATCAGTGATGAACTTAAGGAAATCACAAATCTTATTGCTGAACTCCTTTTGATATTAAGCTCTCGTGAGAGATTGTTGGAAGTTCTTGTTGAAGAGCTTCACGATGTTAAAGATCGCTTTAACACACCACGCCGTACTGAACTTGTTGATGCAGAGTTTGAAATGGATCTGGAAGACTTGATCCAGCGCGAAGATATGGTTGTTACGATCACGCATGGCGGATATGTGAAACGTGTACCGCTTGATACCTACCGCGCACAGCGTCGCGGTGGAAAAGGGCGGTCTGGTATGTCGATGAAGGATGAAGATTTCATTTCCGATCTCTTTGTTGCTTCGACACATACACCAATTTTATTCTTTACAAGCCGTGGTATCGTGCATCGCTTGAAGGTCTATCAATTGCCGTTGGCAACACCGCAAAGCCGCGGAAAGGCCTTGGTGAATTTGTTGCCTTTGGAAAAAGATGAAAATGTAAATGTTTACATGCGGATGCCGGAAAATGAAGAGATCTGGGATGATCTGGACATTATGTTTGCAACATCTCATGGCTCTGTACGTCGTAACAAATTGTCTGATTTCAAGAACATTCGTGCGAATGGTCTGATTGCGATGAAGCTTGGTGATGATGAAAGTCTTGTTTCTGTTGCGATCTGTAAAGATGATGAAGATGTATTACTTGCAACGCGTATGGGTAAAGCGATCAGATTCCCTGTGACAGATATCCGTGTTTTTGCCGGTCGAACGTCGACAGGGGTACGTGGTGTCAAAATGAAGGATAAAGATGATGAAGTCATCTCGATGTCCATTCTGACGCATGTGGATGTTACGGCAGATGAGCGTAATGCTTATCTAAAAATGGCCGGGCAGATGATCGGTGATGATGTGGAAGGCATGGATGTCGAAGAAACGGACCATGAATTATCACCGGAACGTTTCCAGGAAATGCTTGAGAAGGAACAAGTTCTTTTGACTGTTTCCAATAAGGGATTCGGAAAGCGAACCTCTGCCTATGAATACCGTATTTCCGGTCGTGGTGGGATGGGTGTTGCGAATATGGCGCTGACCAAAAAGAATGGTGGCGAGGTCGTTGCAACATTCCCTGTGACGGATAATCACCAAATTATGTTGGTAACTGATGGCGGACAACTGATTCGTACGCCGGTTGGTAATGTACGTACAACAGGACGAAGTGCGCAGGGTGTTACCATCTTTAAGGTTGGCAAGGACGAGAATGTTGTTTCTGTCGCTTGGCTTGTTCAGGATGACGAAGATGAAAATGGTGATTCTTTATCTGATGAAGCTCTCGATAATGAGGGTGAAGGAGATACACCTGCATCCGAAGGTTCTGATGGTGCCTCTGATGACGCGCCGCAGGGTGAAGAATAGCCGGAGATAAATCGATGGTTTCTGATGCAAAGTTTATTACAGGCGTATATCCGGGATCCTTTGATCCGGTTACGAAGGGACATCTTCATCTAATTCGCCGTGCAAGCCGTATGGTAGACCGTCTTATTATCGCTGTTGCGGATAGCAAACGTAAAGGGCCGCTTTTCTCAACCGAGGAGCGTGTGCAGATGTTACGTGCGGATCTTGAAAATATGCCGGAGAAGGGATGTGACATAGAAGTGCGGAGCTTTGACAAGCTTTTGGTGCACTTTGCACGTGAGGTTGATGCATCCTGTATCTTCAGAGGGTTGCGGGCCGTATCTGATTTTGAATATGAATTTCAAATGACAGGTATGAATGCAAAACTGGATCCGGAGATTGAGACTGTCTTTTTAATGGCGGCAGATAAATGGCAATTTGTGTCTTCTTCCTTTGTAAAAGAAATCGCATCTTTAGGCGGAAATATTGAAGAATTCGTGACCCCACAAGTAGCTGAAAAATTGAAAGCCAAAACGATCTAAAAAAATTTATAGAAATGCTTGACGTGACGGTATGAAATCCATATTGTGCAGCAATCCGAAACGGCAATAGCCGTTGGTCTATGGTAAGATCGCTTAGCTCAGCCGGTAGAGCAACTGACTTTTAATCAGTAGGTCGAGAGTTCGAATCTCTCAGCGATCACCATTTCTCCCTAAACGTAAAGTTTCTCCACCCTTCGATTAACTTGAAGAAATTTCAGGAATACTGGGACTAGGATTTTTCGCATGTTCTCTGTTCCTCTAAAAATAAAACTGAGTCACTACTCTGCGATCGAGAGAACTGGTGTTTATGCGGGTTTGCGTGTAGGGTTTGTTCTTGTTTGCTAAACCGTAATCAGGTGACAATTATCTGATATTATTTAACATTCAGATTTTTATCTGTGTAATGAAAAGTGATTGAATGAAAGATTATTTAATGGATGAAATTAAATTTGTTCATCTTTCGGAAATACAAGAGGAGCAAATCATCAGTCTGATGAATAATGAAATGGTCGGCAGGCAGTTGCCCTTGCTCGCCGGAGAGTTCTCGATCGAAGATTGCCAGTCTTTTTTGAACGCAAAAAAACAGCTTTGGGATAAGCATGGATTTGGTCCTTGGGCTTTTCTTATTAAAGATAAATTTGCGGGCTGGGGAGGGTTACAGTTTGAGCATGGGGACGCTGATTTTGCTTTGATTCTTCATCCTGACTTTTGGGGGTGGGGACGAAGGGTATTCAATAAAATAAAAAATCAGGCATTTAATCAAATGAACCTTAATTCGATAACGGTTTTGCTCCCACCAACGCGAAAAAACTCAAAAGCTATAAAACGTTTGGGGTTTGTCAATGATGGTCAGGTTAACATTGATGGTGAGGTTTTTATGAAGTTTCGCCTTACAAAAGATTGCTCTTAAACGACATTAAATGCACGCTTTTAGATAACCAAATAGATGTTGCATTTTTTCATGTGTAATTCTATTGGAAATGCTTATCTAAGAATAAGGTTATATGCTTTGCAATTTCGACGGGTTTTTCTTCCGCTGCGAAATGTCCTGCATCTAACAGGTGTAATTCGGCCTTTGGTAAATCATTGAGATAGGCTTTTGCACCTGAGGCCATAAAAACAGGGTCATGTTTTCCCCATACCAAAAGAGTTGGGAGCTGATTCTGTCTTAGGAATGCTTGCCATGTTGGGTAAGAATCCAGATTTGTTTTATAATCCTGAAATAAGGCAACCTGAATGTTGCGCTCCAATTCTGTTTGAAGAAAGTGACTGTCATGCGTCCAACTGTCGGGACTCATCGTTTGTTCCTTACCTTTCACATCGCGTAAATATTGTTTGTGTTTTACGGCGTCAAAACTTGTAAAGGCAAAAAGCTTTGCAATGTTTTCAGGTGATTTATCAAGCTGGGCATTATTGAAGAAGTTCTGTTTTGCCTGTGGTATGCCTTCCAGATAGGCATTGGCATTTTGTGCGATAATGGCTTTTACCTTAGATGGGTCGTGCATCATCACGCGATAACCGACAGGCGCACCGAAATCTTGCATGTAAATTACATATGTCTCTATGTCCAGTGCCTCAATCAAACCGATAATGTGCTCTGCCAGAAGATCAAAGTTATATTCGGTCGTTTCTGGGTTTGGCTTGTCGCTATAGCCTGATCCAAGATTGTCTGGCGCAATAACATGATACCGACCGGAAAGAAGAGGGATAAGCTCACGATAAGTGTGAGATGAAGACGGATAGCCATGTAAAAGTATAATGGTTGTTTTTGCAGGGTCACCGGCCTCCCGGTAGAAGATTTTATGGCCGTTAACATCCTGATGTTTATACGTTGTTTTGGATGGCCATACTGCATCTTGTGCCAAGCACAGTTGAGGCACTGAAATCATCAGAATAAGAATTGTGAGGGAATATAAGAATCGTTGTTTCATTATCGTATCTTCTACAAAAAATTAATATGTAAGGACGATAACAAATGCGGTGTTCTGGGTGAAGCTAATCTTTATATATCTATCGATGTAGGCACGGTTTTTGCATATCTCATAAGTGGTATATGAACGCAGGAACTTCTTATGAATATAGATACTATTGGTGCGAACCCGTCTCTTTCACGGCAAATCAAGACAGGTGAGGTGGCACATGTGCAGAATTTTGTATCACATACAGATGGGCAGAATGGTGCGAAGGTGGAAAATGTTTCTGCCTCTAACGGGAAAGGGGCAGGTTTTGCCGCATCACGTATCTCTGATGCGATGAATAGTGTCTTATTACGTTTGCAGGAAACAGGGCAGGTTTTTGATGATAAAGATACACGCCTTATGAATGTACGGGGTGTTTCTGATCAAGACAGAGGGCGTTTTGCAGGCATTATTCAGGAAGCTGCAAATAATGGGGCATATAACGATCCTTTATCCTATATAAAATCACTATCTTCTGATGATGTTGAGGTTTTGCGCCGTGTTCATAGTTTGGCCGAAACCAGTGGTGTCACAGGTGTTGAAACAGTAGAAGGGGCGGTTAATCTCCTTTTACCACCTCATGATCAGGTTGATACAAATAATGATGGCTTTGTGAATAATGGGGTGGCAGTGGCATTTAAATTCCCCCCTCCTAATGCCCCTCAATCTGTTAAGGATGCATGGGAGGCAGTGACGGATAACTTGTCGTTTGAAGAGAAAATGATGGCAGAGGCGGCATTTTTCCCTGCGATGATTGGTGCTAATACCAAAACGGATGCCAGTGGAGCTATTGTCGGTTTTTATGAGCCGAATGATCCGGAATACACCAATATTTTCGGTACAAGCGAGGCAAGCTGGCGCGCATTGATATCCAAGACGGTTGAGGAATATCAAAGAGGTGTCGGTCATGATGCCTTTGCGCAAAAGCAGTTTGAGATTCTTTCTGACTTTACAGATCGTATTGATGTGGGTGGCAGCACCGGGGCAGATGAGGGCGCTTCAACAGAGGCTGATGCCTCGTCCAATGATTCTAAGCAAAGGTTTCTTGACTATATGAGTAAGACACCGGAAGAGCGCTATTATGAGGCTTTGCTTGCAAAAGAGGGGTTGACCAAAGAGCAGCTCGCCGCTTTACCTCCTGAAGAACAAAAAGAAATAGAGGAAAAGATTAAGCAAAAGATAGAAGATGATATCCTTGCCGCGACAGGGATTCCAGCCACGGCATAATATCACCTAACAAGGTGGGTATAGTAAGAGTTCTAAGTATAGCCCATTGCTTTATTCCGTTTGGATAGGAACAGATCCTTTCCTTTCATCATTGATGTTATCTTATCACCGACAGTCATAAAGATGTATGAGCCGCCTTTCTTCGGACCCAGAGGCAGGACAATCGGGGCATTTTTCCATGGGGAGTATGGGGCGGTTTGTGTGACTGGGCGCCCATCTATGACGCTTAATAATGTTTTTTTCAACCATGGTAGCTGACGTGTTATCCCGACAATGGTCATGAGGTCTCCGGTTTCTGCAACATCGCCGGCTGCGAAGACATTGGGTAGTTCTGAAGACGGGCGAAGCCACGGATCAACTTTTACGCGGTTTGCATGCCCTGTTTCTACGTTGGGTAAATCTGTAAGAAGTGTGGCATTGGCGCGTGCACCGATGGCGGGGAAAATAACATCGGCATTAATGGTTTGTCCGTTCGATAAAGTTACCTCCCCCTCATATGGAGCGTCCGTTTGCATTAAGTTTTCTGCGCGCTCACCTAAAATGGTTTCAACACCGAGCTTATGAAGCTTTTTTAATATTAGATTTCCAAATTTTTCGGGCAGATCCTGTAAAAGCTGAGGTGCCTTGGATACAAGAGTGATGTTTTTCTCCGGCATCGCCGTGGCAATTTCTCCGGCAAGCTCAATACCGACTGCGCCTGCACCAATAATGGCAATGCTGTTTGCAGATGTAACCATTTTATGCGTGTTATGTACCGCTGTGCGTAACTCTTCGATATGATCGCCGTTGACCTTAAATGGCGCGGCATACGATGATCCGGTGGCAATGACGGTAAAGTCTGCAGGGACGTGGGTTCCATCAGACAGTGTTACACCTGATTCATCAATCTTGGCTGCGCGCCCGTGCAGAACTTTCCCGGCCTTTAATGTTTTATCATAGGGGATCAGTGCGCGATCCAATAAGGTCGGATCAACAATTGCACGGATCATGGCGGGTGTATGGATAAAGTGGCTGCGTTGTTCGATAAGTGTTACCTTCGCCTTATTATCCAGTGATTTCGCAAGGTCAACGCCAAGAGGCCCCCCGCCAACAATTGCAATATGCTTTTGCATGATATGATTCCTTATTCTATATATTGTACGTATATAATATCACAACAGATAACCAAAAACAATGGACTGTTGTCAATGGTTTTGAGGTTAGTATGAAAATTGGAGAACTAGCAGAGCGAACAGGGTTAAGTCGGGATACAATACGTTTTTATGAACGGAATACCCTTATTGTCTCTGAACCCAGTGAGAGTGGGACAAATTCATATCGTAATTACCCGGAACATCTGGTGGAACAACTGCATTTTATTAATCAGGGGCGTGAGGCTGGTATGTCTGTGGCTGATTTGCAGGATATTTTTCAGGCATTGCAGGGCAGCTGTGATATGGAGAAGGGAAGGTTGGTTATACAAGACAAGATTAAAGATCTGGAAAATAATATTGTTCAAACCGAAAAGGTTATCCAATTTCTGAAAAATGCGGTCTCTACGCTTTAGATTTGGGTCAGAGATGTAATGTCTCCTGTTATCCTTGTTGGAGGGGAGGGTGCTTTAAGCCTTTACTACTGTGGTGCCCATCTGCTTATCGAAACGATCCGTGCTGTATTTAATTTTACCTGTGATCATAAATAACTTTGAAAATTCGGCAGTATTCGAACCTTGTAATCTAACACCTTGTGCATGAGTAACATTAAAAAGGACATGTTTGTAGAAATAACAGTTCTTCATATATGGAAAAATTGTTTTTACCGAGACTTTTTGTTATGATACTAAAAACATAATTAAGTAAAATAAAGCGGGTGTATTCATGGATTTTGATAGTCAAAGCTATACAGGGATATTTGGTCTCGGCGAAGATGCCGAGAGTGGCCAATACCTTATCTATGGGTTTCATGAAGTTAAAGAAGAAGGTGTCGGTGGCTTTAAGGATGTAACCAATGGCGATGGATATTTTCATGCGGTGACAAAAGAGGAATATGATTGGATACTGGAACAGGGCAATGCCATTGATATGGCGCAATCTGTTGAGGTTGCAAACCAAATTATGTCCGCGGATGTTTTAAAGGGGATGATTGATGTTGCTATGGATCCGGGGGGAACAGTCGAAGGTTTTAATGCAATGCGTAGTATCGTTGCGGATAGCGCCATTATCTCACATAATTTTAAATTGGGCACTTTGATTGACTTTCCCGAAGAAGATAGTGATGAGCTAACAGAACAACAAGAACGTTATCTTGCTCCGGCGCGATCAACAGTGGATAATATGCAACGAATCCTAGAGCAAGGTGAAATTGATCCGCGTGTGGATGGCCTTTATATCGTGGCGGAATACCATGGCACAGTTCAGCGTATGGACGTGGTGGGCAATGGTCAAAACCGTAGTGATGTCATGATTGCAGCGGTTGAAAGCTCTGAAGTTGATGTTGAAAAAAAAGCCACGATTATTAATGAGCTGATGCAGGATTACGATGATGGGAATGAGGTCTTTAATGCGCATATGAATAATATGCATACATTGGCCGGATACGGTTATACAGCGCATACTGTAATTTACAGATTGGATGAGATGGCGGAAAAGCTGTTTGCACAGGATTTTGATTCGGGCATTCATATATCTGATGAGAAAAGAATTGAAATGCTTGAAGTTATATCGGAGGTCGCACCGATTCAGGAGCTTGGGCAATCTGATCAGAAGGCTCCATCGGTTGAACAGGACGTTACACCAACACAGCAAGAGCATGAAACTGTTGCCGGTGTTGCACATGATGGTGGCTCTACCGTATCGATGCCCGGTCAAAAAATGTGACCATCTTGGGGCAGGTGGCTCTGTTCTATTGATTTTTTATCTTTAATGCAGTACTTCGGTAGATATGGACTTCTTTTCAGAAATACCACTGCCGTTTATAGACATAGCTATAGCGTTTTGCTTGGTTATCCTTTTGGTTATGCCATTTCGAAAGGCTGCACGGCTTTTAGGAATTGTTGATACCCCAGGTGGGCGTAAACGGCATACTAAGGCGATTCCACATATAGGTGGTTTGGTTATATTTTCTGTTTTTCTTGGCTATGGCTTATTCTCTGAGATTGTTGATTTAAAAACATATTGGCCATTATTTGTTTCTTTAACGGTTTTGTTGATCTCCGGGGCGATTGATGATCAGTTTTTTATTCCCGCACGCCTTAAGTTTTTTATCCATATTTTCGCGGCATGTTTCATTGTTTTTGCAGGCGGGGTTAAGACGTCCTACTTAGGCAATTTGCTGGGGCTAGGGGATATGGGGACAGATTTTATGGCGTATCCCTTTACGATTATTGCTGTGGTTTTGTTGATTAATGCTCTTAATTTAATGGATGGTATGGATGGTCTTGCCGCAGGTGTATCGTGTGTTATGTTTTTTTGGTTGATGGTTGGTGCGCTGTCTGCCGGATGGGTCGGGCATGCCTCTGTTCTCTCTTTATTGTTGGCATGTATTGCCGGATTCCTGATTTTCAATATGCGCAACCCTTTGCGCCGTAAGGCCAGTCTGTTTTTAGGTGACGCAGGAAGTATGTCATTGGGGTTAACCATTGCATGGTTTGCTGTACTTTTGGCGCAAAAACCTTATGTGCCGATTGAGCCAATTGCCGTGGCGTGGATTATTGGTTTTCCGATATTTGATACATGTGCGCAATTTTATCGACGTGTTATGCATGGTCGTGATCCATTTGCGCCAGATCGTGGGCATTTCCATCATCACTTTATAGAGGCAGGAGTTCCTGTTGTTTATGCGACACCGATCATTTTGTGTATTGTCGGTGTGATGGGTGCGATCGGGTATGGTGGCCTTATGATTGGGGTGCCTCAGGTCGTTTTAACTTTTGGATGGATCGGGTTATTGGTATTCCATATCGTCATGACGTATGATTCAAAACGTTATGTACGTTTGATACGGTATTTTACGAAAAATCATGGCATTAAAGCCTGTGTGGATAAAGGATAGTGTGTGAGTTGCCCTGATTGACCTAACGTAAGGGGCGAGGGTAGATTGTGAAGACATGACATGAAACTGCACCAGATTTTTTTATAATGAGTAAACAGTCTATATTTTCCAAAATATTATTTAGTTCTTTGCCTCGGCGGGCGACGACTTTATGTTTTGCTGTGGTTGTTTCATGTATCTCTGGCGGGGGACAAATTGCGTATGGTGCGGAGTTTGTACGTTTATCGGGCAAGCTTGTGCCGTTACCACCGCAAAAGCCATCTTTTCTGAGTGCCCCGACATATAATCCACGTCATGCAAAGACGGCTGTGTCTGTTGCACCAAAAGGGCCTGAGCGTGCCTCATTTGTCCGTGGAAAAGTCGTGAATTCTGAAAAACTTCTTGAGGCTGATGGGCAATGGAGTGTGGTTGAACGCGGTAGGGGGCTAGACCCGGCACAGGCACATTTGAATGCAAGAAAGAACGTGAATGTCAAAAGGCGTCGAACAGATAATACATTATCTGCACATTTTGAGCCAAATGCCCCAAGTGGTAAGGATGGGAAGCTTCGTGTCTTGCATTTGGAAGCAGAGAATAACATCGATTGGGACGAATACGATGCGCAAGACGATACCGTGCAAGAAAATGTGAAACAAAAAGAAGATACTCTTTCCGTATCTGGTTTGATTTCGTCCTTTTCTGTACCGTCTATTTTTTCAAAAGATAAAGCCAAAGAGACATCGAAAAAAGGCGATGTTAATGTTGTCCCCCCGACTTTACCGGTAAGAAAGCGTGAAGTGAAGAAAGAGGTGCAGGTTGCAAAGCCTGTGAAGAGCTCTGTCGTTGTGGCGCATAAGGATGCCGTTAAAACATTCCCACCCAGAAAACCGGAACTTCCGTCTCGTCAGAGTGTGAAGCGTGGTGTTGTTAAGATCGAAAGTGCAAAGGGTGCAGGTGATTTTGTTCCGATCCCGACAATTAAGCCGACCAGAACAGAAAACCGTGTTTATAAGAATGGGAAAGTGTCGGAAAATTCTATCAATGTTTATAAGGTCAGAAGTGGTGTTCATCCTGGTAAAACTCGCGTTGTTATTGAAGTTTCGGATAAAACACAATACAAAACAACAATAGATCCAATACGTAACGTTTTGCGTGTTAAGCTTGCAAATGCAAACTGGAAAGCGCCGTCACAAGCCATATTGAAGGGAAGTACTTTGCTTGGGACATATGTTGCACGTGTGCAAGGTGATGGAAGCGCTCTGCTTGAAATACGTTTGAAAAGGTCAAGTAAGATATTGAATACAATGATTCTAGAACCGGGATCTTCATCTCATTATCGCATTGTTATCGACCTAAACGGATAATAATTTCTTTTTAGAAGGTTTTCTTTTTACCATACGTATTACCCTTATAACATGATGTTTATAAGGAGTTATTCATGAAAAAATCGATAATAATATCTGCTGTGTTTGTAATGGTTTCCGTTGTCGCTGTGCCGCATGTTATGGCAGAGCAGGGAAAAAAGAAACGCCATGGTATGATGGTGAAAATGTTCGAAAAACGTGACCATAATCAAGATGGTGTTATTTCTAAAGGTGAGTTTCTTTTATCTGCAGAAGAGATGTTTTCCGAAATCGATGCAGATAAGAATGGTGAATTAACGCAGGACGAATTTAAAGAGCACGGTAAAAAGATGCGGGAAAAGCATGGAAAAGGGAAGCCTGCCCAAAAATCAGATGTAGAGACCGGGGAGTAAAAGTCCCCTATATATCTCGTTGATTGTTTTGTTTTGACAGGATGCGTTGATACGCTGTAGCCTGAATATCTAAGGTTTTTTAGTTTGTGAAGGAGATGTTTATGAAGAAAATTATAACATTGGTGCTTTTATCAGGTGCAGTTATTGCATTTTCCAGTGATGCTTATGCCGCAAGACAGGCCAAAAGTATAGATATACTGGTGGATCAACTCTTTCAGCGTAATGATGGCGATGGCGACGGCGAAATCACAGAAGATGAGGCGCAAGGCTCTCTTTCTAAGGATTTTGAGTTGGTCGATGATGATGGTGATGGTGTTCTGACAAGAGATGAAGTGTTTGAACATTATGAGGCATTGTTTAGTCGTGCAGTTGGAAATGACAGACCGCCCGGTTTCCCATAGGTCGTCTATTTTCTCTGGCTCTCATAATTGGATTTGTAATGCTGCAAAAAGACGAGCCAGAAAAGGATTCTTCGGAAACAGATAATAGCCTCTTGAGACGACTTCAAAGTCATGATCATGAGGCTTTTTCTACTTTGGTGGAGCGCTATACCCGTATGTTTTTTCATGCTGCATACCGTGTATGTTCAAATCAGAATGATGCAGAGGATATTGTTCAGGATGCTTTTCTGAAGTTATGGCGTAAACCATCAATGTGGGATGAGGGGCGCGGCGTTAAGTTTACGACTTGGTTTTATCGTGTTGTTACGAATTTGGCGATTGACTATATGCGTAAGAAAGGTAAATCGCAGGGCAGTGATGTATCGGAACGTATAAAAGATGAAACGGCGTCTCAACTTGAGATGTTACAGATGAGTGAGGAGCAGCAATTGATTGAGTCTGCGATCCAAAATTTACCGGATCGACAAAGATGGGCACTTAATTTGTGTTTTTATGAAGGGCTTAGCAATAAAGAAGCAGCAGAGATTATGGACGTTAAGGTTAAAGCATTAGAGTCGTTATTGATGCGTGCAAAGGCGGGGATGCGTGATGAGCTGATAAGAAATGGTGTTTTGGCACCTAAAGATCATAAGGAGAAATATCATGGGTAAAGAGCAGGCGGATCCGTTGGATGGTATACTGGAAAGGCGTTATATTCCGGAAATGCGCTCTAACCTTGAGCACCGTATTACTGAGAAAGCAAAATATGAAACACCGAATGTTCTGCTAAAATCTGATAATCGCTCTTCGCTCTCCGCTAATATTCTATCAAGTTTCTTGGATGGGTTCTTGTTGCCGCGTCCTGTGTTATCTATGGCAGTTCTATTGTGTTTTGGTTTTGGTGTTGGCACGTATACAGATGTACAGAGGGTTGATGAGGGGGGCGATGTGTCTGAGTATTTTTCGCTTTCAGATGATGAAATTGGATATGAGGATTTTCTATGAATAATGTAAATAAGAAGAAATATCTGTTCACGATATCAGTTGCACTTAACCTCTTTTTACTTGGCATTGTTGGCGGGCATATATTGCGTGCGGTTGAAGGGCAGGGCGGGGCTCCTCCTCCCTCATCGTGGGATCGAGAAAAACTATCTCACAATACGCGGGATTTGATACGCAATACTTTTGTGGAAAAGGGGCGTGAAATACGTGAAATCCATAAAGATACAAAAATGAAAAGAGATGCTTTGAAAGAGATTGTCGTGGCACAAGATTTTGATCCGTTAGCATATGATGCGGCGGCGCAGGATCTGGTCGAGTCGGGTAATGATGTGATGGTGCATAAGCTTGATATGTTGAAGGGGGTCGTTGCAAAATTACCGTTGGAAGAGCGTAGAAAAGTATCTCATATTTTCATGAAGCGGCTTATCTCTTCTGAACGTGGAGCAGCAGGTAAGGAGAAAGAGCGTTTTAGAGGCGGAAATCATAAACCACCCTTCGAAAGAGGAATGTTTAAAAAAGAAAAAATGTAGCGATACGACCTGTTTCCTTTGTTTGAATGAGGAAAGCTTTATATAAAACCCTCTTATTGGCGCGATGATTCTTTATGTTTTTGTTTTGTTTGAGTGTACGCCCTTTAATTTATTGAAAACTAATGATTATTTCGTTTTTAGAATCGGTTTTTTCTGGCCATTTTTCATGTTTTTTCATGATACTTTCGAAGAGGGGGCTTGTTTTGTTTTCTTCAAGCCATTTGTGAAGTTCTGGGAATGAAAGGTGACTAAACCATTCCTGATCTACATGTGCAAATTGTCGTATGAATGGGAATATTGCGGCATCTGCCAGGCTATATTCTGTACCGGATAAAAAACCATTTGCGGCAATACGGGCATTAAGATCTTTGAGGATCGGGATGTTTCTATCTCGGGCTGTTTCCCCTGTTTCCTCATCCGTATATTTATTTGGGTATTTATAACGATCCAGAAAATGTTTGAATTGAGTATCGTTTCGTTCAATTAGGGCATATGTGTCGCTACGTAAGGGGGGCGCCGCAAGCCAGCCTTGTGGGTCGTTTTCCGACAGTGCCCACAACATGATATCCAGACTTTCATCTATGACTTGGGCTTGATTGGGGGGGAGGAGGAGAACGGGGACGGTCCCTTTTGGTGAAGCCTGTAGCATGTGTGCAGGCTTGTCTCGTAAAACGACTTCTCTATGTTCGTGTTTGATCCGTGCGTAATAGAGGGCCATGCGTGCACGCATTGCATAGGGGCAGCGACGGAAAGAATATAGAATAGGATAGTGCATGGCTTGTTAAAAACCATGTAGGTGACCGTTCTGTCAAGGGGGATCTTATGCTGTTTGAAGGATTGAAAAAGAGGTTAAATCTTTAGTATCGATGTCATCTGCGTCACGAACGCTGACTTTCTTAACCTGAGCGGCCAAAGGGCCTTCGTGGCAATCTGCGATGAAGTGATCGATTCGGTCTTCTGTACCGGCGACAATAATTTCGACTGTTCCATCTGCATTATTTTGTACCCATCCGTATAGGCCGAGTTGAGTCGCTGTTTCCGTGCTCCATGTGCGGTAATAAACGCCTTGCACACGTCCGTGAACGATTAACCTTTTGGTGACGATTTTTGTCATCGTATACTCCAGTATAATGTGTGGCTTGTGGCCTATAAAATTAAATTAAATAATTCTGTAAAATATAATGTTGCTTTTCCAAGGATATATAGATCCAATAACGTGCAAAAATCCAGAAAAAATTACAATTTTAACGATATGTTTTTTTACAAAATAACAGGAGGTATTTAGCAGATTTGAAAAATTGCTTTAAGGTCAATGTGTTACATCGTTTTTATGATCATTTTATTTTTTTGATAAAAATGAAGGGGGGAGGGGGTTTTATAAGGTCAAGCTGTACGTATTTCAATTTTGGAGAGATTGTCGTGTTTTCTCCGTGGCGTAAATTACTCGCCATAGCGCTCATTATAATGCTGTTGCCTGTCACGCAATGACTTTAAACGATCTTCTGTCAATGTGCTCTTACAATGGTGACAGGATACGCCTTTCTCATATTCAGGACGGGCGGTGTCATCGGCGGAAAGTGGCTCTCTACATGCGTGACAAACGCTCCAATCGCCTTCTTCAAGGCCATGCCCTACAGAAACGCGCTGATCAAAGACAAAACAGTCGCCTTTCCACTTACTCTCATCGGCGGGGACTGTTTCAAGATAATCCAGAATGCCGCCCTTAAGGTGGTAAACATTTTCAAATCCATGGGCAAGCATGTATGAGCTTGCCTTCTCACAACGAATACCGCCTGTGCAGAACATGGCGACTTTCTTGTGCTTATCAGGATCAAGGTTGTCCTCTACCCAATCTGGGAATTCGGTGAATATTTTCATGTCCGGGTCGACGGCTCCATCGAAAATACCGACTTTTGTTTCGTAATCATTGCGTGTATCGACAAGCAAGACTTCCGGATCACTGATCAGGTCATTCCAATCTTTCGGTTCAACATACTGGCCAACGCGTTCATGTGGGTTGGCTTCCGGCTTACGTAGCGTGATAAGCTCTTTTTTCGGGCGAACCTTAAAGCGGTTAAAAGGTGTTTGTGCCGCGTGAGAGAATTTCAACTCACATGCTGTTTCTGCTGTATTCACACCGAATTTCTGATCGAGAAACTCAATCATCCGATCCATTTCTTCCGGGTGTGCGGCGATTGTGCCATTTATGCCTTCCGGCGCAAGCAACAGTGTTCCGCAAATACTTGGGATATTGGCATCTGTAAAGGCGTAGATATCTTTACGTATTGATTCGATATCATCTAACGGTATAAAGCGGTACATTGCCGCAACTGTATAAGAATTATTGTTCATAGCCGGATTATATATAGTCTTTTAATTTTTTTTGCAACCTGATGGTTGGGATAAACTGGCTTTAGTCAAGCTCAATCCCTTTAATACTGGTTTCATCAAGTTCTACGATATCATCTTGTGACAAGAGTGGAATATTATCGTCATCATTCCCAAAAAATGCGGCTTCTTCTTCTGCAGAGAGTAGGGGCTCCGCCGGTTTTTCAACTGGAACCGTTCCGAGAACTTCTGAAACGCGTTGTGAATTATATGGTAATGCCGATCTGCTTGGTGTTGCGCTGCCGTCAAAACGATTAAGAAGTTGGTCTGTTTTGACGGAAGGGTCGATTGTTTCACTTGCAGATACAGAGGGTGGAAGGAAGGGATTCTGTTTTCCTTCTACTGACTTTGCGTAGTCTTCGGCATTTTTAGCTATTCGGGCTTCGAGTGCGGAAGCTTGCTTAACCATAAACTCCCTGCCTTGATCTGTCATGACGACAGGTTGATCATTCGGAATGCGATAAGCCCCCGGAGCATCGTCATGGTTTCCTAATGGTGCCTGCATTCTGGTGGCTACATCGTCTGTAA
The DNA here is from genome assembly GCA_050633505.1 of Alphaproteobacteria bacterium. Lineage (GTDB taxonomy): Bacteria > Pseudomonadota > Alphaproteobacteria > Micavibrionales > Micavibrionaceae > UBA1672. The sequence continues at coordinate 215,548 of JBOEGQ010000002.1, read as the reverse complement.
GGGCTTTATCCAGTCTGTTCTGCGTGATTTCACCTTGGGATCGCGCTTTAAAATTGGAAGAAACATAATCCGGCCCTTTATCCGCTTCTGGAATGGTGCCTGAAAATTTTAAATCTGCATCTCTGTCTTTTCCGCTCATGATATCACCTGTATTTTTATATATTGTATTATATCATCATTTCCTTATGTCATACAAAATATCGCGTGATTAATCAAGGAAGTCGCGCAATGCGCCTAATAATTCAAGCAAATCACGTTTTTTGGCGTGGTTTTTATTCCATATGATGCCGATTTGACGTGTTGGCGCGGGTGTTTTAAAGGGGGTAAGGGTTATTGTGTCCGGCATAGGGGCGTATTTCACCACCATTTCAGGGAGCAGGGTAATGCCATATCCATGCCCCACCATTTGTATGAGTGTGGCCAGACTGGTTGCGCTGAATGTTTTTCTCTGTGAGGGAAGTTGGAGCTTACACGCGCTTAACGCATGATCACGTAAGCAGTGCCCATCTTCAAGAAGGAGGAGTTCCTCTGGCTTTATATCGTTGATGGCAATGTTATCTGGGATGTCTTTATCTTTGGGGGATGCCAGATAAAAATCCTCTTTAAACAGGTCGTGGCATTCCATGTTTTCTGTATCATAAGGCAGAGCAATGAGGGCGGCATCTATTTGCTTCTTATGGAGGAGTTCCAGTAGTCGCGCACTTAAATCCTCGTAAAGTTGTAATTCCAGATCTGGGAACTCACCTTGCAGATAGGGTAGAATGTTCGGAAGGGCGTAGGGGGCGATTGTCGGAATAATGCCAAGGCGTAGGGGGCCGGACAGAGGGGCCTTTATCTGTTGTGCGCGCGCAGTTATTTTATCGGTTTCTTCCAATATCATGCGGGCTTGTTCCATTGTTTCCATACCAAAAGCGGTTAAGGTAATGCTTTTGCGTCCGCGTGTGACCAATTGTTGATCCAGTATGGTTTCCAGCTCCTTTATCCCTGCACTTAATGTGGATTGGGTTACATGGCAAGTTTCTGCCGCTGCACTAAAGGATTGCTCATTATATAGAGCAATAAGATACTCTAATTGTCTTAATGTCGGTCTGTTCATAGTATCGATTATAGCGAGTTTATGTAAGTTTATGTATCGATTTTTTCGATAATTATAAAAGATATTATCTGTTGGATTTGAGTCAGGAATCCATGCATTGTTCATTTCATCGAAGTACAAACTTTAAAACATTAACTTTAATAGATGGAGAAAACATATGTTGGGTATAGGCGATCAGGTTCCTGAATTTGAAATTACAGGTGTGAAGCCAGGCTTTAATAAGCATGAGGAAAACGGCGAAAGCGCATTTGAAGCAATCACACAAGATAGCTTTGAAGGGAAGTGGAAGGTTATCTTCTTCTATCCGAAAGACTTCACATTTATTTGTCCGACAGAGATTGTTGAATTTGCAAAACTAAATGAAGAATTTGCAGACCGTGATGCGATTGTTCTTGGTGGTTCTACAGATAATGAATTCTGTAAGCTTGCATGGCGTCGTGAGCATTCCGAGCTAACAGGGCTTACTCAGTGGTCATTTGCAGATACAAATGGTTCTTTGGTTGATGGTCTGGGTGTTCGTGATGCGGATGCGGGTGTTGCTCTTCGTGCAACATTTATTGTTGATCCACATAACGTTATTCAGCACGTTTCAGTAAATGGCCTAAATGTTGGCCGTAATCCGAAGGAGACATTACGTATTCTTGATGCTCTTCAATCGGATGAATTGTGTCCTTGTAATCGTCCGGTGGGTGGTGACACGATTGATGTTTCTGCTGAGGCAACAAAAATCGCAGCCTAAGGCAATATTGGGCGACTTATAACACTCTCGGGCGGCACTTGCTGTGGCGGATGCCGCCCGAACTATATCTACATGAAAGGAAAAATAAATGTCTGTATCTATATTAAAGGGATTAATTCCCGACTATGCCAAAGATATTAAGCTTAACCTGTCTTCTTTGGCGTCTGATGAAACACTAACAACGCAACAATTATGGGGCACGTTTCTGGCATCTGCAATTGCGACTGGTAATGCGCGTGTTATCTCTCTTATAGAAGAAGAGGCGGCTGATAATCTTTCGGCTGCGGCGTTAGATGCGGCAAAGGCTGCTGCAGCGATTATGGGCATGAATAATATTTATTATCGTTTTGTGCATATTGCGGCGAATAAAGATTATCAAACGATGCCTGCGAAGTTGCGCATGAATATTATTGGTAATCCGGGTGTTGATAAAATTGACTTTGAACTGTGGTCTTTGGCTGTATCTGCGATTAATGGGTGCGGTATGTGTATTGATTCACATGAGGCAGAACTTAAAAAAGCAGGTCTAAGCGGTAGCGATGTTCAAACTGCTGTGCGGATTGCTGCGACGGTGAATGCGGTGGCAACAGTTATTGCGACAGAACAGGCACTTAGCCCTGATTTGTCTGTACAAAATGCCGCATAATTCTGGTTTCTTCCCCCACGAAATACGCAGTGCTTCGCGCTGCGTATTTTTGTATATTAGAAGAATTAGATAAAATACAATCTATTCCTAAGGTTATGTTAATTTAAGTGCTGCTATAATGAACTTCGGGGTATCGTTATATTTACGATAAGTAAGGGGGGAAACGTGCCAGATCAGAAACAGGATGAATGGTTTATATCGCTTGATGAAACACCGCGCATGGTTCGGCGGCGACTTCAACGAGAGCATCCTTATGCGCAAAGGCATGAAACAAGCCATCTGTTCGATGGTGGAACGGGAGATTTTTCATCGGATGATCTTTTGATTGTAGATAGTGAAACAGGGGAGGTCTTTGATCTTTCTTCTCAGGTTGTTGCCTGATAATCTTCGTTCTCTTTTACGCCTCTTTCCGAATATAAACTTCTCTGTGTGGATAGGGGATTTCTATATCGTTTTCTTTAAATGCATCCCATAGAGCCAACATAACGGCTCCGCGCATATTCGTAACGCCTTTTTCCGCATCTGTAATCCAGAACCGTAATTTAAAGTTTAAGGAGCTATCCCCGAATTCTGTCAGGTGACAAATGGGGGAGGGCGATTTACAAATACGGTCATGTGCGGCAGCGGCTGCATTTTCCGCTAACTCTTTCACATCATGTGGGTTCGAATTATAATGGACACCAAATACGACTTCTAATCTGATGAGGGAGTTTCCGTGGCTCCAGTTCACCACGCGTTGTGTAATGAACTCTTCATTCGGGATAAGGAAGGATTTATTGTCCCGTGTCACAATTTCGGTATAACGCGCAGCCATATGGTTTACCCAGCCGAACGTTCCGTTTTCAAGCTCAATCACATCACCGGGTTCAATTGATCGGTCAATGAGAAGAAGCATACCGGAGAACAGGTTGGATATTCCCTTTTGCAAGCCAAAACCAATACCCAAACCGATTGCACCACCAAAGACCGCAAAGAGAGAGAGGTCAATGCCTGAGCTTGTTATACCGATAAGCAGCGCAACGACAATCAGTACAACACGAATAACCTTGGCGATTAAAACCTGTGATGAGCGCGTAAGCCCCTTAACTTTTAAAACGCGGCGTTCTGCAAATGATGAGATAAACGTGGCAAAGTATAGCAGGATAACCAGGTAGAAGACGCTTTTTATAACGGCAAGGGCAGAGAGGCGGAATTCGCCGATTGTGAATCCAATGGCATCAAGTGTAACAATGGCCTGATCCAGCATGCCGAATATACTTAATGCCGCAACAGCCCAGATACCGGTGGCGATGACGTTGCGTACGGCGCTATTATCAATGAATTGTACGATTATTCGAATGATAATCCATGCCAGAATGACTTTCATCATGCCGTTGATTAGGGAGACGTTCACCCCTAAAAGTTCCGAACTTGCAATGCGTGTTGTTAGGAAAATAATGATAAGTGTGGTGAGTGGGAATAATAATTTCCGTAAGTTTTTGGCGATTTTCTTTGCTCGCGCGGGCAAATCTGAATTGTCGATTGCCTGTTGTGCGGGGATTTGTACGATGCGATACACAATCATTCCCAGTGCAAAGGAAATGGCAATAATTATGCCCTGATACAATGTGTTTGGCTCAGTCAAAAATCCTGCGCACCAGTTTAAACCGGAGTCGAGTAGGGCAATAGGGTCAAGTTCATCAAATCCTTCAATCATGGCGCCCATGTTACGCGAAATTGATGAGGATGCAAATTATCCTTCATAAATTTCTTATCAGGTTATTCGTTTGTTGCGCTTTCTTTGATCCTCTATATTTTAGGTGTCAGATCTATAATTTAGTGCTTTTTGGGAAAAGGGGAGCAGTCGTGGAATATTTACATACGATGGTTCGGGTGAAGGATTTAGAGGCCTCGCTTGATTTTTACTGTAATAAGTTCGGGTTGGTTGAGGTGCGCCGAAAAGATGTTGAGGCAGGGCGTTTTACGTTGGTGTTTTTGGCTGCACCGGGTGATGTGGAATTGGCCGATGATCTGGGTGCACCGCTTTTAGAGCTTACCTATAATTGGCCAAGTGATGGTGAGGAGGTTGAGGAGTACGGTGAGGGGCGTAATTTTGGGCATTTGGCATATCGGGTCGATAATATCTATGAAACGTGCCAATCTCTTATGGATGCCGGGGTGGTGATTAACCGTCCGCCGCGCGATGGTTATATGGCCTTTATTCGCTCTCCTGATAATATTTCCATTGAACTGCTACAACGTGGTGAGCGTTTGCCTGTTCAAGAGCCATGGGCAAGTATGAAAAATACAGGAATATGGTAGTTGTTGTCTTTTAAAAATTGAAGGTTTTCGCCTGTAAGCCAGAGTAGGGGATTGTGCCTGGCGGTGTGTCCGGATCTATTGTTTCCTCTGTCTGTAGGATGGCGGGTTGTACGCCGGATGTTGGTGGCGCTACGCCATTTGGATCCAATCTAAATGAAATTTCAAAGGCAAGGTCGTCTGCAAAGGATTTTGCGCTTCGTTCGAGGTACTGTGTCTTATATGCATTGTGATCTACATCTGGGCTGCTGTAATTTAATGTGTTGAGGATGATCATGCTTGCATGGTTAAAGCTTGGGTGATCTTGAGGGAGTTCTCCATTTAAAAGCATATCACCATATATATTATCTGATGCGTGTTGTAGTTCTTCAAATGTGGTTTTTAAAAAGCTGCGGACGCTGGCGCTATCGCTTAATCCTTCTTTGTGGGTACGTAGGAGGTCAGCCACCGGGTGGTACGATATAAGGATAGATTCGTCGTCCTTTATCCCGGGAACGGTTGTGTGCATATCTGCCATTGCTTCTCCGGCTCCGTAACTTGCTAGGCTACGGTATGTGAAGTGCATATCGCCTTTGTCGAGTGTTTTAAGGTCAAAGGCCTTTGCAAATTCAGTTGCGATATCATCGCAGAGTTGTTGTCTTATGACATATTGTTGTTTGAGTTCGTCGCCTGTATAGATGTGGTCAGGAGATTTTATTTCTTGTAATTTTCCCGCAATACTCTGGTTATTGACTATTGCATTGATCAGTGGTTCTTGTCGGTCAAGGCTCCAATTCTTATGGGCGCTGCTTTCTTGAGTTGCGTAGAATATATTTATAGAGGCAAGTTCGGCAAAGTTCGTGGCGAGCCTTTCATGTTTTTGCGCAAATTCCGGGTGTGTTTTCTGGAGTTCGTCCATCTTGCTGTCAATCCAGAGGTGGGACATTGCCATCATGACCTCAGGATTTGCGTCTTTAAACTTATTTCGTGTGGCCATTTCTGTATCACCACCACTGGCAAGGTTAACGGCATCATCAATGGTAAACCCCTTCATGGATGGTGTGTTTTGTATGAGTTGCTCAATAACATGGTTGTTGCGGCTTTTTATTGTGCCTAAATTTTCCGGTATTGGTGGGATGTCTTTGAGGCTGGTGTCTCTTGCGTTAACCACCGTGTTCGTGTCCGGATCGATATAGTCTGACAATATGCCTTCTTGACCGCTTAGTTTTTGCCAGAGGAGTTCATCCAGTGATTTACGCGCTTCCACATATGAGGTAATTTCCTGCTCGTTTAAGCTTTCTGATGACAGGTCTTTTGTTTTTAGGTCACGTACGGTTTTGTAAGCCTCGAACAGTGGGTCAGGCATGCCTTCTTCCTGCATGCGTGCAAGGGCAGCATCTATTTCTGCATTTTCTTCTGCGCTTATTGTTGTATTGGAATGCCCAAATCGGTTTTGCTCTTCCATTTATCACACCGTATTTTTTATTTATTCTACCCTAGCACGGTATTGTGAATAGTGCAAAAAAAGAGAGCCAAAGGCTCTCTTGTAAGGTAATGCTCTACTTTTACTTGCTTAATTATTTATGGGCTTCTCTAGTGGATGCTAGAGGGGCTCAAAATTTGTATGGCTTCGCCGGGATAGTTCTTACGAAATGTTTCATTGATGTCTTCCTGATGTGCCATAAGGCGGAAGAAGATCGGGCCGCATAACATGTCAATTGCAAGATCAGCGGTGATGTCATCACGAAATTCGCCATTTTCCTGACCTTCATCGATGCTATAGCGTATGGCATCCATTAATGGCTCAAGAAGGTTGTCTTTGAATATTTTGAGGGATGCTTCGCTGGCTTGCGCTTCGCTAAATAATTGTGCGATCGTTTGGCCGTTGCTGCTATCAACCAGGCGAACAAGTTTATCCAGTTGCATTTCGATGGCTTCTTTGTGGCTGCTTGCCGTTGGAAGAGGGGTTTGCATGCCCGGCTGGTTGGCTAATGCGTCCATGACAACGGCTGTTTTATTAGGCCACCATCTGTAAATCGTTGTCTTTCCGACTTTTGCCTTTTTGGCAATCGATTCGATACTGAGTTCTTGTACAGACGTCTGTAGCAGTAATTTGTTTGTGGCATTCAGGATGGCTTTGCGAGATTTTTCGCTTCTTGGACGCCCTTTTTTTGCTGTTGCTTCTTCCATTGTTCCTCCTCGTGATGATGTCAAGATGACATCTTTGATCAAAGTGGTATGAAAACTTATCGTGTCGTATTCTGATTATTAATAGATATGCACGATTTTTCTTTTCTTGACAAGGGGGTGCGTGATATTTTTTGGATGTATGCGTTTCGTATTTCTTTTTCTGTTTTTTAACAGTGTCTTATAGTGGAGGATTTGCAGTATTGGATATGTGTGGTTATTAGCGAAACGCGCCCCATCGTTGATGGCGCGCGTGGTGCTATTAGCAATATTTCGATAGAATACGAATCGGATTATACCTAGAAGGTATAGGAAATGCCGATGCTGGCGTTCCAATCACGTTCCATTTGGACGCCGTGAAGGTTTTGATAGATTGGTATTGAGATTTCCGCACCTATTTCTATACCTTCCATAGACTTTATGGATGGTGTGTAGGTAAAGCCCGTGCCGATCTCCATTCTTTCTCCACCATAATTATCCGGGTTGGCTGTTTGTACAGGGGCGGCAATATTGGCGTCGGATCCTTTGATCTTTCCCATTGTTTCGCCTGCGATATGCGTTGTTACGCCCCATTGATCATTGAAACGATGGCCACCCCAAACGGTAAGGTCGTGTTTGTCGCCCCATCTGTAATTTTGGCTGTTTTCATTTTCCAATCTGAACGTGCCGTTATATTGCGCGCCCCATGACCATGCCCCTGTATGTCCGGTATATGTCATGCCAACCAATCCGTCCCATGTGCCTGAACCAAGTTGCATCGCATAAGGAAGGCGAAGGACAGGTGTTGTGTTCATTGGGGTTAGGACAGTGTCTTCTTCCTTGATCGATCCTGTTGGTGCACTAACACCAAGGGAGATGTTAACGTTGTGTGCGGGTGTTTGATAGAGATTGTAGATACCGCTAATGCGTGTATCACCCCAACCACTGGAACGGGTGGTAAAGCGCCCAAGCTCTGTTGTGCCTGCCATACCTGCATAGGTTAGGTGTTTCATACTGTTATCCATATACATTGCCATGGCCATAAGGGTAACTTTGTCAGTCAGGCCGTACATGGCACCAAACATATGCATATCCATGTCCATTTCCGTCGGGACAACGCGTAGAGTTGGTGGTGGGGCGGATGGATTTGTGATTGTTGTCACAATTGCTTCGTTAGATATAGAGTCCCTGCCTTGGCGGTTTCCTTCCATATGCATGCGTTTAAATTGGTAAGAGACCATCCACTCACCTTTGTCGTGTGCGTGATCACCCATCACACGTAAGGGGGTGAGGCTTTCACTGTGATTGTGTTGATGCGTGGCTGTTCCAACTGTCATGCCATGTTCGTGGTGGCTTGCGTGCACGTCCTCTGCCAATGCATGAGAAGGTGAGAATGCGAAAAGAGTTCCTGTCAGTAGACAGGTTTTATAAAGTGTTTTCATTTGAAAACTCCTAATTACGTAATAAAAAATATTTTGAGAGTGTTTTTTTGTTTTACGTGTATGCGGGAGGTGCACGTATGGCATGGCCCTTGCCGTTTTCTTGCCCGTTTGGCGCCAAAAGAATTGGCCATTGTATAGGCGTCGTTCCAGAAAATGCAGGTGATGTTTCTGCGTTTTGTATTTGTAGAAGAACATCAATGTCTGTTGCCAGGTGACAGACGGAGCAATGCTGTGAAGAGCCTTTAGCGGGTGTTGGCTGTTCTGTACCGTTTTCATCAACCGAGATTGTTTTTAGGCCAAGTGCCGTACAAATAACCAGAGATGTCGCATCAGATTGTTTTGCCCAGATGGGCGTTGTTTGCGCAAGCAGCATGATAACCATTGCAAATAGGGCAAGGCTTTTTGAAACTCGGCTAAAATATGTGTCTGATTTGACCATATGGCGCGGATATATTATCTAGGTTGTTAATGTGTCTTTGTTGTATGAAAAAGGCGAACGGAAATCAAGATGAAATGGGGTTGGTATGTCTAAAGAGTTGAATGAGATTCTTACAAAGTTTAATGCTTTGCTTGATGAGGCAGGGACATTGTCGGTAGGTGAGAAGGCGCAGTTCAGGCAATCGGTTATCCGAAAGCTGAGGGGGGATCAAACCGCTCAGGAGATTATTTCCGGTGAAGAAATGAATGCTCTTTTAGAGAGTTACGGTTCTGACACTGATGATGAACCGGATCCGGGTGAGGATGTTTCCCCCTAAATAAAAAGGGCGGCCAAAGCCACCCTATCTATAAGAATGTATACATATCGTTTTAATTAATATCCGCGATTTTGGAATGTGCGCGGGGCGCGGTCAACGACAATGATCTGGCCTTTTCTGTATTCCAAGACAGCCAATCCGCGTTCAGATATCCCGTCTTGGCGGAACCGGAAGATACCATCGACACCGGCAAATCCATTGGGATTGGTGATTGATGTGTAATCATATGCAGGAATTCCACCCTTCTCAAGTCCCAAACGTCCCAAGATCGCCGCAAGGGCAGTGGCATCATATGCCAATGACGCAATGCGTGCCGGTTTACCACCAAAGGTAAGTTGATAGCGTCTTTCGAATTTTGCTCTTGTATTGGGGGAGGGCGCAGCAAACCATGTGCCTTCCAAGGTTTTATCTTTCGCAAGAAGTTGATCATCCATAAGGCCGGTTCCCAATCGGCGTACGGCGCGCGGTGGCAGATCGTAATGGTTTAGGAAACTTCCGATTTGGCGTGCTGTTGATCCGCCAACAGGCATAAGAACGGCATCAAACGGAAGGTTTTGTCTCATCGTGTTCTGGGGCTGATTTTTGCGTGCATCATAATTTGAAAAGGCGCGCATAATCGGGGTTAAGCCTTTTCCCTTGGGGGAAATTCGTTCTGCTTTTGTGGTCTGAATGCCAAGGCTTTGTGCACTGGCGTTATAGGCAGACATAACAGCATCCCCGTAATTATCACGCGGACTTAGCGCGCCAATGCGCCCGTATCCTGCCCCGGCTGCATATCGTACAACACGGTCGATTTGATCAAAGGGCAAAAACCCAATTAGGAATGTGTGTTTATTGGCCAGTGTCCAGTCCGTAGAAAAGGCAATCATATTAATTCCGGCGCTTTGTGTGACTTGGCGTGCTGCGCGTACCGAATGCGAGAAGACCGGGCCTAACACCAGTTGTGCATTATCTTTTAGGGCTTCTTTTGCCGCTTCTTTTGCGCCTTGTGGGGTTCCCTTTGTATCTTTAGGCAGTAATTCAAACTGGTCAAAGCCGATATCAAACAGCGCAATTTGTGCGGCGTTTAGCATATTTTCGCCCAGTTTTGCGTGCTGACCACTTAAGGGCAAAAGAATGGCAACCTTTACCGTCGACCCATTTTGTCTAAGCGCCGGGGCATCGAGGTTTTGTTGTTCAACGGTCGCAACGGACAGATCACTTGGTGTTTCCACGGCGGGGCGTTGGTTTGTTGATCCGACCTTCCATGGTTCTGCGTTATGTCCGCCTGAGGAGGAGCAGCCCGCCAAAACGAATAGGGGAATGATTAAGAAAAAAAGATTTTTGAAAGAAAAAAATAATCTCGTCTGTAAAATGCGCATGAGTTTGCTATTCTCTCTTTAGTTTCAATTTGGGCATGAAGATATGGTATCAGAAGATATAGAAAAAGAATGGCAAACGCCAGAGAAGAAAAAATTGAAAAGCGGGCTTTACATTGTGGCAACGCCAATTGGAAACTTGCGTGATATTTCTTTGCGGGCTTTAGATACGTTGGGGGCTGCGGATACCATCATTTGTGAGGATACTCGCGTTACGCGCAAGCTATTATCTGCGTATCAGATTAAGGCGCGATTGCAATCTTATAATGACCATAGCGATGCCTCACGTCGGGAACAGATTGTGTCCATGGTTTCGGACGGGCAAGTGGTGGTTCTGGTGAGTGATGCCGGCATGCCTTTGATCTCTGATCCGGGGTATAAGTTGATCGTTGCATGTGAGGAGGCAGGCCTCTATGTGACAAGTATACCGGGTGCAAACGCCCCGTTAACGGCTTTGCAACTTTCGGCTATGCCGAGTGACCGATTCTGTTTTTTAGGGTTTTTGCCGAATAAGGTTAAAGCACGTCAGGATTTGTTGAGAGAGTGGAAGGATGTGCGCGCCACGTTGGTTGCGTTTGAGGCTCCGCCCCGTCTTTTAAAGGCTCTGACAGATATTGAAAATGTTTTAGAAGATCGTGACGTCGCCGTTGTTCGTGAGATTACCAAAATGTACGAAGAGGTACGGCGGGGAAAGGCGCGCGACCTTATTACGTATTATACGGATCATGGATTGCCTAAGGGGGAAATTGTGTTGGTCATTGCTCCGCCTGAAAAGGGGGAGGTTTCCCATGATGATCTTGTGGAGATGATACGAGACGCATTGAAAACCATGAGAACGAAAGAGGCATCAAGCCTTGTCGCGGAAAAGACAGGGATGAAAAAGAATGACGTTTATGCGTTGGCTCTTGAAATAGGTAAGGAGCATTAAATGTGTGGCGAGATCAATTCTTCCCGTTCTAAAACGAATTATACTCGTGGTGTTGAGGCAGAAGATTATGCCGCATCTCATTTGGAACGGGACGGATACAGTATATTACAAAGGCGATATAAGACAAAATTCGGTGAGGTTGACCTTATCGTGTTGAAGGATCAAATTCTGTGTTTTGTTGAAGTTAAGGCACGCCCTGTCTTAGTCGATGCGTTAGATGCGGTAACAATGCGTACACGCAGGAGAATTGAAAAATCAGCCTTATATTTTATCAGTCAGAATATTGAATATACGGATTATGATATGCGCTTTGATGTGGTGGCTGTCACAGAAGGTGAAGAAATTACCCATCTGGACAATGCATGGTATGCGGGGGCATAATACCAGTTCGAATCAGATAAATGATTCGCTATCGTATGATGAGTTAAATTAAATCGGGATATTCCTTATGAGACATTTTGTCGTTCTATCTTTGGCCGCTTCTTCGCTTCTTCTTTCATCCTGTACAGGGATTGCGACCGGCGCAGGCGTGGCAATTGGTACTGCTGCCGTGCAAGAGGGCGGGGTGTCTCGCGCATTGAGTGATGCCCGTATTCAGACCGAGATCAACAATCTGTGGTTCCGCGCAGATGTTAATATGTTCGCGAAATTGGATCTGACGATTAATCAGGGGCGTGTTCTGATTACCGGTGTTGTTCAAGATTCCGCCCATAGGGTTGAGGCCGTTCGTCTTGCATGGCAACCAAATGGCGTTATTCAGGTTATTAATGAAATAAAGGTGGCTGATAGTGACGGCGTTATCGGCTTTGCAAAGGATGCATGGATTTCAACACGGCTGCGTTCTTCATTGGTTTTGGATAAGGAAGTCGAATCGATTAATTATTCCATTGATACTGTTCAGGGGACGGTTTACCTGATGGGATTTGCGCAAAACCAGACAGAGCTTAACCATGTTATAGGTGTGGCGCGCACAATTGAGAATGTAAAGCAGGTTGTGAGTTACGTTAAGATTGTTGGTACGCCTGAGCCTGTACCGGATAAGACATCCTATCAGTCGGCTGGTGGATATTCGGCAGATAGCCCGAATACGAATTATGAGGCGAAGGCCGAAGGTGCTTCTGTCGCAGATGGAGAGCCGATCCAGTGGGATCAGGAAAGTGTCTATGACTGACTTTGATGCTCCATCGCATTTAAAGTCGATATCAGGAACGCCTGATACAAAAATTGATCTTGGACGTTTGGCTGTTGCAATGGTTTCTTGCGATCATGAAGGGCTTAATGTTGATCGCTATTTTAGGCACTTTGAAAAAGTTTCAGATGCTGTCGCCGCGCGTTATAAGGCGTTATGTGACGGTGGAGGAGACGATGATGCCGGTACATGTTTGGCGGCATTGAAATATGTTCTATCCGATACATATGATTACAGGAAAACAGAGCAGTCCTTCGAGATATTGGAAAGTGCAGATATCTTGCGCGTGATTGACCGCGGTCAGGGCGGAGCCAGTGCTCTGTGTCTTCTGTATATGGATGCGGCGCGTAAAAACGGATGGCATATTGAGGGGCTGAATTTCCCCAGTCATTTTTTATGTCGTTTGGAAAAAGGTGGTGTGCGTTATATCTTTGATCCAACGCAGCAATGTAAAATCTTAGAAGCGCATGATTTACGCGGTCTTTTAAAGGATACGCTGGGGAATGATGCGGAGTTGTCTTCACATTATTTTGACGGATTTAACGGTCTTCAAACCGTTGTGCATCTTTGTAACAGGTTGAAATCCAGACGTATTGAAATGTCTGACTATCAAAGGGCACTTAATCTGGTGGAGCGTATGCGCGTTATCGTGCCTGATGAGTATAGGTTGCTATTGGATGCGGGGGTGCTTTACGCACGCACAGGACAGCGCGATGAGGCGGTGACCTGCTTAAATGCTTATATCGAAGATGCCCCAAATCATATGGACAGGCAGGCGGCTTATATGTTGTTGCAGGAACTTTGCGAAACATAATGAAAGTGCTCACGGGTGTTTTTCCTGTTTTCGCCCGAAATTCTTGCAAGCTGTGTCATAAGGTCTTATGAGTATAGATCTATTAAGTCGAATCGCGTCGGCCCTTAATTTGAGGGTGGCGGCATTCAAATAAGAGTGAGAAGGGAAGACCTTATGTTAGCACGTTATGTAGTAGTTTTTTCTGCTGTTTTGGTTCTTGGTGCCTGTTCCAGCAATCCTGATGAAGGCGGAATCCAGACAAGTATGAATGATGGCGTTATTGTTGAAGATGATGGCCTGTATTTGGATGATGGTCCAACACCTGGTACACAAGCAGATCTTGTGGTCAATGTTGGTGATCGTGTGTTCTTTGAAACAGATAGCTCCGACTTGACGTTGGCGGCACGTACAACACTGGAAAATCAGGCGGCATGGCTTGGTCAGTATCAGACCCTTAACATTACTGTTGAAGGGCATGCGGATGAACGTGGAACACGTGAATATAACCTTGCATTGGGTGAGCGCCGCGCGACTTCTGTGAAAAATTATCTTGTTGCGCTGGGGGTAAATCCTTCACGTGTTAGTGTGATTAGCTATGGTAAAGAACGTCCGGCAGTTCCGGGTGCGAATGACATGGCATGGTCTCAAAACCGTCGTGGTGTAGCAAAAGTTCAATAATCTTTAAGGCACGATTCTATGGTTATGTGTTCTTTTAAAAAGACAATTCTGTCAGGGTGTGCAGTATCACTATTTATCCTTGGTGGTACTGCTGTCGTCCATGCGCAAAGCGGTGATACAGCTGCGGCTGCGGCTGCGGAAATTCGTTTCCAACAGCTAGAGCGTGAATTGCGTCGCCTGACAGGACAAATAGAAGAGCAGAACTATGAAATTCGTCGTTTGAAAGATGAATTGGCAAAGAAAACCGGTGATATTGAGGTGCGCTTGTCTGATCTGGAACGCTCCGGCGGGGCTAGCCCGTCTTCCGGATCATCGGTTTCAATCGCAGGCGGATCTCCTTCACCTGCGCAACAACCATCTGCCGTAGTACCACCACAGCAATCTGCGGGTAACTTTACATACCAGCCACCACCGCAAGCACCGGTTCAACAGCATACATTAGGCACGATCACAAAATCTGCTGATGGTGCCACGGTTGCACCTGCGCCGTCTGGCGATGCTCCTGCGGCTTATGAACATGCGTATTCATTTATTAAGGCACGGAATTTTAGTCGTGCGGAAAGTGAATTCGCAAGGTTCATGACAGACCACCCATCTCACCCATTGGTTTCCAATGCAAAATACTGGTATGGGGAGACGTTCTATGTCAGAGGAAATTATGAGAGGGCGGCGCGTATTTTTGCAGAAGGATACCAGCAGTTCCCTAAAGGCTCTAAGGCGGCAAGCAATCTTCTGAAGCTTGGCATGTCTCTTAGTGGTATGGGAAAAAATGCAGATGCCTGTATCGCGTATAAGCAATTGAAAAAAGAATATTCTTCATCTTCTGTCCCGGTTTTAAAGCGCGCGGATACAGAAATGAAGAAAATCAATTGCCGTTAGGTTTCTTTATTTCTATTTGATTCTCTTGATTTTATAAGCCGTATCTGTGCAAAACTATCGCCTATGATGGATGAAAATGATTTGCACGGGGCGTTATCTGTGTTTTGGCAACAACATTGCCAAGACGTAAAGAAGGTTGCTGTGGCTGTATCGGGGGGGGCGGATAGCACGGCTTTGGTGTTGTCTCTTTCTCATTTTTTGGCTGGTAAAAATATCCAGATCTATGCCCTTACCGTTGATCACGCTTTACGTGAAGATTCTGCGCAAGAGGCAGGGGATGTTGGGAAGGTATTATCCGGGCTATCCAATGTTACACATACGGTTTTGCGATGGGATCATGGGGCGTGCAAGCCGGAAACCCGTATTCAGGAACATGCCAGAAATGCGCGTTATGAGTTGATCTACAGATTTATGGACGATCACGGATTGTCGCATTTGTTTTTAGGTCACCATATGGGCGATCAGGCGGAAACGTTTCTGTTCCGTCTGGCAAAGGGCAGTGGTCTGGATGGCCTGTCTTGTATGTTGCCTGTTCAGCAGCGCGAGAATGTTATACTTTGTCGTCCGTTTCTAATGTTTGGTAAAGCAGACCTGATATCCTATTGCCGGCAGAATGATGTTGCCTATGTTGATGATCCATCCAATGAAAACCAGTCTTTTGCTCGTGTTCGTTTGCGTAAATCTCAACAGGTTCTGGAAGAAGAGGGGTTAACGGCCAAGCGTCTTGCCACGACGGCATATCGGATGGCGCGTGCTCGTAAGGCGTTAGATGCAATTGCGCAGGTGGCGTACGAAGATAATCTTCTTGAATTTAATGTGAATCGTATCGTATTTAATTTCAATGCTTTGAAAAACAACGAAGAAGAGGTGATTTTGAGGGTTGTTTTAAAGGCAATAAAACAAATGTATAGTAATCGAGAGTATGGTGTCCGTGTTGAGAAGTTAGAAAAACTTTGTGTGGATTTGGTGAAACCTTCTCCATTTCGTAAGCGAACATTAGGCGGTGTTATTTTTGAACGTAATGACAAGTGTGGTCATCTGATTTTATCGCGTGAATAAATGAAATTTGCTAAGATCCTATTTACTATCTTGTCGGTATAGTTAGAATACAACGCATCCTAGGAATATAAAGGCGGATATAGACGTGAATAATATAAATCGTAATTTGGTTTTTTGGCTTGGTATTGGATTGGTTATCCTTTTGCTGTTGAATGTTGCACAAGAGGCGCAACAGCAGGCTTTGTTGAAAAGCAAAGAAATTAGCTATAGCGAGTTTATGGATTTATCCAGAAACGGTCGTGTAGAAGAAGTTGTCATCAAAGGGGATGATATTTTGGGCAAGTTCTTGGGCGAAGATGGCGGGTTTATCGCCAAGATTCCACCTGAAG
Organism: Alphaproteobacteria bacterium; assembly: GCA_050633505.1. Taxonomy (GTDB): domain Bacteria; phylum Pseudomonadota; class Alphaproteobacteria; order Micavibrionales; family Micavibrionaceae; genus UBA1672. Next base: position 199,214 of record JBOEGQ010000002.1, on the reverse strand, counting down.
AGAATATTGTTGATCGTCTGGAGGGGACATCCGTCACTATTAAAGCAGAAGAGCCTGATCCACCACGGATTAGCTTAATGTACGTCCTGATGAATTTTGCACCTGTTTTATTGTTGATCGGTTTTTGGTTGTTCATCATGCGCCAGATGAATGGTAAAGGCGGGGGCGGTGCGATGGGCTTTGGTAAGTCACGCGCAAAAATGCTTAGTGAGAGTCAAGGAAAGGTGACATTCGAAGATGTTGCCGGGATTGAAGAAGCCAAGCAAGACCTTGAAGAGGTTGTCGAATTTTTAAAAGACCCTCAGAAGTTTCAACGTTTAGGCGGTCATATTCCAAAAGGTGCATTATTAGTTGGCCCGCCGGGTACCGGTAAAACATTGATTGCACGTGCTGTTGCCGGTGAGGCAGGAGTTCCGTTTTTCAGTATTTCAGGATCTGACTTTGTTGAAATGTTTGTTGGTGTTGGTGCCAGCCGTGTTCGTGATATGTTTGAACAGGGACGTAAGAACGCGCCATGTATTATCTTCATTGATGAAATTGATGCCGTCGGACGTCATCGCGGCGCCGGTTACGGTGGTGGTAATGATGAACGAGAGCAGACACTGAACCAGATGTTGGTTGAGATGGATGGTTTTGATTCAACAGAAGGCGTTATTATTATTGCGGCAACCAACCGTGCTGATGTTCTTGACCCGGCTTTATTACGTCCGGGGCGTTTTGATCGTCAGATTACGGTGCCGTTACCAGATGTTAAAGGGCGTGAGAAAATCTTAAATGTGCATATGAAGAAGGTGCCTTTGGCAAATAACGTTGATGCCTCAATTATTGCGCGTGGTACACCCGGGTTTTCTGGAGCGGAGCTTGCCAATCTTGTGAATGAGGCGGCGTTGCTTGCGGCGCGTCGGAATAAACGCGTGATTGGTATGGAAGAACTGGAAGAGGCCAAGGATAAGGTTATGATGGGCGCGGAACGTCGATCAATGGCGATGAGCGATGATGAGAAAAAGCTGACAGCGTATCATGAGGCAGGTCATGCAATCGTTTCTTTGAATGAGCCTGAATGTGATCCGATTCATAAAGCAACAATTGTACCGCGTGGCGGTGCCTTAGGAATGGTTATGAGTTTGCCTGAGGGGGATCGTTACAGTCGTTCACTTGCAAAAATGGAAGCTGACATGGCCATGACAATGGGCGGACGTGCGGCTGAGGAAATTACCTTTGGTAAGGAACAGGTCACAAGTGGCGCGGCAAGTGACATTAACTATGCGTCCAGGCTTGCGCGTGCGATGGTTATGGAATGGGGGTTGAGCGATAAAATTGGTATGATCAATTATGGTGATGACCCGAACAGTTACAAGGAACGTCGTATTTCCCCAGAGAAGGAAGCAGAAATTGATAAGGAGGTAAAACGTCTTATTGATGCGGCTTATAAGCGTGCGATGAAGGTTTTGACTGATAAGTCTGACGATTATGAAACTTTGGCGAAGGCTTTGCTTGAGTATGAAACCTTATCGGGTGATGAAATCAAGGCATTATTGCGTGGGGAAACCATCATTCGTCATGACCCCGATGATGATAAACCATCCACGCCGCCGCGCTCATCTGTGCCATCTGGTGGTGGTGCAATTGGTGGTTCCGGTCTACCGGAAGGGGCGTAGAGCCTGTCAATAGAGCAAGAAGAAAAGAGGGGGCACCCTCTTTTTTTATGGCTGTAATGTAAGGAAGTGAAGAGACACCCTAAATCATCGGATAAGTGATTTCTGTGGTTTGGGGCGGCGCTTCACTGATGTTGAGTGCCTTGCTGCGTTTTGCAATAATCTGCGGATCTTGTTGCGCGCAATTCAGGACATAATCCATGGCACGGTTTATAAAGGAGATCATTCTTTCTTGTTTCTCAGGGGTGTCTATAACGTCATTACGGATCTCCAGACCAAGGTATTGTAAATCATTTATTGCCGAGATAAGGGGGGCGGCGTTACTTGGGCGTTGTGCCACTTTATAAGGTTTGCCCGATACAAAATGATATTCACTCTGATGGTGTTTGAAAAACTCTTCCAAACAATGTGAGAATGGCGTTTTCTCACAACGGATTGTGCTGATCTCGACATCGCGTTGTTCGCCCTGATAAACTGGGGTGAAGCTATGTAAGTCTAAAACAAGTGCCCCGCCATTTTGTGAACGAATCTGTGTGATCATTTGTTCTTTTGTGTTGTGATAGGGGTGATAGATCTCTTGCAGACGCATGCTTTTCTGATTTGGACAACACGTATCTGACTGATTCGCAGGAATTAAAAGATCCTTATGTTCTGAAGAGTTTCGCGTGATAGCGTAATCGGGTATCGTATTTAAATCGCAGACAAGGCGTGAATAATTTCCGGCAAGATAACTGGCATCTGTTGCAGTGCTGCATAATTTTTCAAAAAGGCCGCTCATATGCAAATCGCGTGCCTCATGGGCGCGGTTAAACCATATTGGGTCTGTACCCAGGCAAGGGGTAAGGCATGCGGGAATGGCAGCGCCGTTATGTGGCCCCGTGTATAGGATCGCGTTTTGCCCCTGCGATGATGTAATCGGGGCAGGGTCACGATCATTTAATAATTGCGTTGTATGTGCGTTCATTTTGAAATCGGGTGTAATCATTTTCACCTTATGTTTAAACAGCTTTATTTAAAAAGTCGTTTAATTTTTTAATTTCGTAGTTGAAAATATATGCTGCAATGCATACTCTTTTGATACATGACAACAGATCAGACCAACAAACATACAAAATTTTTTGGAACAGATGGCATTCGCGGGCGCGCGAATAGCTTTCCTATGACTGCGGATATGGCGCTTAAAGTTGCTATGGCCACGGCGAGTGTCTTGCGACGCGCAAGAGGGGGGAAGCATATGGATCGCGTTGTTATTGGCAAAGATACGCGCTTGTCCTGTTATATGCTTGAACAGGCCATGACATCAGGATTCCTATCAATGGGGATGGATGTTATTTTGATCGGGCCGATCCCAACCCCAGGCATTGCGAAGCTGACCCGTTCTTTGCGGGCGGATGTGGGTGTTATGATTTCTGCATCTCATAACCCGTATCAGGATAACGGGATTAAGCTGTTTGGCCCTGATGGGTATAAGTTGGATGATACCGTCGAGGCGGAGATTGAACAAAAAATCACATGCGATTTGAGTGAAGAATTGGCATCGCCTGAAAACCTTGGGAAGGCGAGCCGTTTAGATGATGCGCATGGGCGTTATATTGAATCACTTAAACGTTCTATTCCGCGTAGAGGGTCTTTAGAAGGTTTGAAAGTTGTTGTTGATTGTGCGCATGGTGCGGCATATAAGGTTGCTCCGCAAGTTCTGTGGGAGTTGGAATGTGATGTAATTGCCATTGGTAATTTGCCGGATGGCCGTAATATTAATGACGGATATGGCGCGACGGCAACGGGGCGTTTGCAGGAGGCCGTTGTTGATTATCAGGCAGATGTCGGTATTGCATTGGATGGTGATGCAGATCGTCTGATTATGGTTGATGAGCGCGGCAGTAAAGTTGATGGCGATCAAATTATGGCTGCGCTTGCCCTTTGGATGAAAGAGCAAGAGGTACTGAAGGGCAACGGGCTTGTTGCGACGGTGATGTCTAATTTGGGGCTTGAGCGTCTCATGGAAGAAAACGGCATGTCTTTGATCCGCACAAAGGTTGGCGACCGCCATGTGGTAGAGCATATGCGTAAGAATGACTTTAATCTCGGGGGGGAACAGTCCGGCCATTTGGTTTTGCGTGATTTCGCAACGACGGGTGACGGGTTGCTTGCTGCGTTGCAGGTTTTAAATATTATTAAGCATAAGGGCGTTCCTGCAAGTGAGGCATTAAATATGTTTACGCCGTGCCCTCAGATATTAAAAAATGTCAGATATAGTGGTGAAAACCCAATGGATACGAACGTCGTTCAAGACGCGATCAATGATGCGCAGGCGCGCTTTAATGGTCAGGGGCGCGTTCTTGTCCGTCCATCAGGGACTGAGCCATTGATCCGTGTAATGGCAGAGGGCGATGACTCTGCGCTTGTTGAGGCCGTTGTAAATGATCTTTGTGCCGTGATAGAGAAGGCGGCCTGATACTTATTTCGTTTTTATTTTTATTTGCCGGTGTCTGTTTGATTTTCAACTGGACTTTCTTGGCGCTTGGCTTTAGGTTTGAGCCCGCAAAATGAATTATTGGTTATACACGCATTATGAGCAAAAAAGATAATGGTTTGGCTTTGTTGCCTAATGGATTTGCTGATTCACTCCCCCCGAATGCAAAAGCAGAAGCAGATGCAATTCGTATTCTTATAGATCAATTCTCTGCCTTCGGGTATCAGCGTGTTAAACCGCCTCTTGTTGAATTTGAAGAAAGCCTTCTTGCCCCCGGGCCGGGAGAGCGCCTTGCATCTGAAACCTTTCGAATGATGGATCCTGTGACGCATCGTATGCTTGGTGTGCGTTCGGATATTACGGCGCAAATTGCCCGTATTGTTTCATCTCGTATGAAGGGTGAGGCACGTCCGTTACGTCTGACATATGCCAATGATGTCTTACGCACACGAGGCAGTCAAATGCGTACAGAGCGGCAGTTTACGCAAGTCGGGTGTGAGTTGATTGGTCCTGCACATTGTGTGCAGACAGATGTTGAAGTGGCTGTTCTTTCTTTATTGGGGCTTAAGGCTCTTGAGATCGGAAATATTACGCTGGATCTTACGATCCCGGGTTTTGTCGGGCGTGTTTTATCGTCAGTTGAGGATGAAGCGTTACAAGAGCGTATTCTAAAAGTGGTCGCGCAGCGTGATTCGGACGCACTTTTGGCCTTTAATATGCCGGAAACAGAAATTCTGTCTGTTGCAATGCGCGCATCAGGCATGGCAGATAAGGCAATTCCTTTGTTGGATGATGTCTCTTTGGATCCTGCCCTTGCGAAATACTGGGGTCGGTTGAAATCCGTGTATGACGGGATTTGCCGTGCGCTGGATGGTCTTGGCATTGATGGTGTGTCTTTAACACTGGATCTGTTGGAACAAGATGGATTTGAATATCATAAAGCGGTCGGATTTACGTTGTTTTCTCAGGATCTCCGTGGGGAACTTGGTCGTGGCGGATGTTATGATATTCGTTTTGGTGCGGATAAATCCGGGGAAACGGCCAAAGGCTTTACCCTTTATATGGATACGATTTGTAAAGATCGTCAGGTCGTGGCGCAGGAAAATCGTGTTTTTGTCTCTTGCACAGAGAGTTGGGGCGTGATAACCGATCTGCAACAAGATGGATGGATCGTTGTGCGATCTACGACAGAAGATGAAAAACCAATTGGCTGTTCTCATATTTATGAGAATGGCAAAGTAATAGAAATACCATAAAGCAAAGAAGGGCTTGACGTTTATGAGCAATGTAGCAGTTATCGGATCTCAGTGGGGTGATGAAGGAAAAGGAAAGATTGTTGATTGGCTTTCTTCTCGCGCTGATGTGGTTGTGCGTTTCCAAGGTGGGCACAATGCCGGGCATACCCTTGTAATTGACGGTAAGGAATACAAGCTTCATTTATTACCGTCCGGTATCGTACGTGAGGGTAAAACCTCCATGATTGGTAATGGTGTCGTGATTAGTCCTTGGGCATTGTTAAAGGAAATCGCAACGATTAAGGAACAAGGCGTTAAAATCACACCGGAGAATTTGGTGGTTGCAGAAAATGCAAACCTGATCTTACCGGTGCACCAGGCCTTGGATCAGGCGATGGAAGGTGTGCGCGGTGATGCGAAGCTTGGGACGACCAATCGTGGAATTGGACCGGCATATGAAGATAAGGTTGCACGTCGTGGTATTCGCGTTTGTGATCTTCGTCATCCTGAGCTGCTAAAAGAGAAAATTCGTAAAATGATGGTGCACCATAATATCCTTTTGAAGGGGATGGGCGCAGAAACTCTGGATGCGAATGATATGTTTGAGAAATTGATGGAGGTTTCTGCGGATCTTTTACAATATTCGGGATTGGTTTGGCGCCATCTTGATGAGGCACGGAGTGCCGGAAAGAAAATTCTGTTTGAGGGTGCGCAAGGTGCGATGTTAGATATCGATCATGGGACATATCCTTTTGTAACTTCATCTAATACTGTTGCAGCGCAGGCATCAATTGGTGCTGGGATTGGTGTTGATGCGGTGAAATATGTTTTGGGAATCACTAAGGCTTATACAACGCGTGTAGGGACAGGGCCATTCCCGACAGAGCAAGATAATGAAGTTGGTGATTTCCTTGGTAAGAAGGGACGTGAATTTGGCACGACGACAGGACGTAAGCGTCGTTGTGGTTGGTTTGATGCGGTTATGGTGCGTCAGGCGGTTAAAGTTACGGGAATTCATGGCATTTCGTTGATGAAGTTGGATGTTCTTGATGGTCTGGAAGAGCTTAAAATCTGTGTTGGTTACCGTTTGAATGGTAAGGAGATTGATTATTATCCGTCTTCTCAGTTTGAGCAGGCCGAAGTTGAGCCGATTTATGAAACCATGGAGGGGTGGAGCGAAAGCACGTATGGCGCCCGTACATGGGGGGAATTACCTGCTGCTGCGGTGAAATATGTTCGCCATATCGAAGAATTGATCGGTGCGCCTGTTTCTATGTTATCTACAAGCCCAGAGCGTGACGATACAATTTTGATGCGCGATCCGTTTGTAGACTAATAAGTCCTGATTTCCATTGTTTTATAAATAAGATGAGATGTCTTATATCCTCGGTCATGTACTGTTTGGCATTGTCCTTGCATATCCTGCGTAAGAGTGCGTTTTACTTTTTTGTAAATACGTAATAGAATAAAGCCTTATGTAACAGGATGTTGCTCTATGATTTTTATGTTTTCTTGTCGCGTCTTACCGGTCTTTACGCGCACACTTTTCAGATACTGGAGAGTGAGTGTATATGGCTGAAGATACGAAAGAAGAAAAGGCACCATCATCAGGAAAAACTGGCCTTATCCAGTTTGATCGTAACCTTGTTATCAATCCACTTAACCGTTTACCACATTTTGATAATGGGTCTGCCAAGGCATATGATGCATTTGACCAGCAGGTAAAGAATAAGAAATATATTGCTTTGGTCTCAGGGGTGGAGGTGTTGCCGAGATGGAGTAGTGTAGCCGCATATGATGCTCTTGCAGATACCTCTTTTATACGGATGGAGCGATCCGGTATTGTCAAATGGGCACCTGATGGGCGTGAAAAACATGTGGTCATTTATTCTACAGGTGTCGGGGAGGCGCTTGTTCCGGAGGGAAGTATAAGCACTTCAAACTGGCGGCACCCTGATATTCTCTCCTTATTCATTCAGCCAATGGCGCGTATTTTACGTGAAATGTCAGATAAGAATTTTCATCATGGCTCTATCCGTCCCAGTAATATTTTTCATGGATCTTTAAGTAAGGATAAGCCAATTATTCTGGGTGATTGCCTCTCTGTGCAGCCATCCAGTACACAGCCGGTAGAATTCTTGCCCATTGAAAAGGCCATGACCGACCCGATGGGGCGTGGGAATGGTTCTTTGACAGATGATATATATGCATTTGGCGTTAGTTTGGTTTTCTTCTTGCGTAAAAGTGATGAATTTTCATCTTTAAGTGATTTGGAGATCGTGCGTAAGAAAATTGAATATGGGAGCTATGCAGCTCTCGTCGGGGGAGAGCGCTTTCAGGCAAGTTTTCTAGAGCTTTTACGCGGGATTTTACATGATGATGCGGCGTTGCGTTGGAAGGTTGATGATATCTTCTCATGGCTTGACGGAACGCGCCTTACGCCACCGCCTTCTATTAAAAGGAAAAAGGCAAACAGACCGTTTAACTTTTTGGGTAGGAAATATTTGTTTGCAGATACTTTGGCGCTTGAGTTGCATCAAAATCCAAATGATGTTGCATCCGTTGTTGATGACGGTTCCTTGGCGCGATGGATCAATAAATCAATTGATGATATATCTTTGCAAGAACGCTATGAGAAGGTGATTGACCGTGTTGCCAATGCGGGTGGCTCTGCGGATAATAAAGATTATCTGGTTGCCCAATTACGTATGGCTTTAAACCCGGCTTTGCCTATTGCTTATAATGGGCATTCTTTTACCTATGATGGAATTGGTGGTGTGCTGGCACATACTTTATCTACCGGAGAGGATGTTGCATTTGTAAAAGATGTGTTGCGCCTGAATTTGTGTGACCATGCCTTGGCATCGGCAAAAATGTCACAGGCAGAGTTGATGGCATATCTTAAAACGCTGGATACGTGCCGTGCGTCTTTAAGGCAGAATAAGATTGGATATGGTATTGAGCGATGTGCTTACCTGTTGTTTAGAGAGGCTCCATGCTTTAGTGAGAAATTGAAAAATCACTTTGTCTCGGGGTATGCACAAGCGCTTGTTGCGTTTGAGGAGTTGTGTAAAAAAGGAGGGCAGAGTGCTGTATTCTTTGATAGTCATCTGATGGCCTTTTTTACAGTGGTTAACTCTTCGGTGATGGAGCGTTGTGTCTATGACATAACATCGAAAGAGAGGGGACGTCAGGTTCAGGGGAATTTACGGTTCTTTTCGGTTATGCAACAACGTGCAGGATCTTTTAAAGCACCAGATGTGGCGCATGTCTTCCTTGAATCATTATCAGGAGCCGTGAAGTTATTTAAAAACCGAACAAAACGTAAAGAGGTCATGCAGGGGTTAGAAGATGCCGCGAAGGATGGGGATCTTGTGACCATGTCTTCCTTACTGGATGATGAACGTTCTTTGGCCTTGGATAGCAAGGGATTTCAGTTGGCGGCATATGAATTTAATATGCTGCAAAATGAGTATAACGAATATAACAGGCGTCTTTCGAATAAAAAGACTTACGGTGCTGTGAATGGTCATGATGCCGCCAGTATCGTCGCCTGGATCGTTGCGACAGCGATTAATCTCATGGTGGTGTTGGCTTATTTGTCCGGATATAAGGTGTTTTAAAATATGGCGAAAAAGGGAAAGTCAGGTAAAAAAGGAAAGAAGGGCGGCTCTTTGTCTATGAAGGGGCGCATATTCCTTATTGCCTTGATTCTATTAGGGGTTATCTTTTTGCCAACGTCTCTGCTGTTATTGGTTGGGATGTTGCCAAGTGGATTTGCCTTTATTGTCGGTGCGCGTGGACGTGGGGTCAGGGCCTCTACAGTGGCGGCGATGAACCTTTCGGGATGCATGCCTTATATTTTTAAATTATGGGCCTCTGGCAATGATTTCGAGGTCAGTATTGATATTCTGTCAGATCCGCAGACGATTATGATTATGTATCTGGCGGCAGCCTTCGGATATATGATTGATTTCGTTGTGACAGGCTTGGTTTCTTCTTACCTGTTTCAAAAAGGTGTGAGGCGGATGCGGGCAATTAAAGAGCGCCAAAAAGTCATTATATCGCATTGGGGGCGTGAGGTCGCAGGTGCGCATATGGAAGAAGGTGGCGAAGAAGAGGGCGAACAAAAGAGTGAAGGCTAGTGTGGATACGAAAATTATTCAAATGTTGCGGTGTTAAGGTTTTATTTATCTTCTGTCTTTTATAATAAATCTGGAAGACGTGTATTTTTTTATAAAACTTAGGTGTGATGAGCGGTATATCCGCTTTTTTTATGCCTAAAAACAAGAACAAATTTGAAATAAATGCCGTATATGGTGAAAACAGGTGGCTTTATGAAAGGTTTTCTTAAAAATTGGTTTAAAAAAGAGGATGGAACAACTGCAATTGAGTTTAGCATGTTGTTAATGCCTTATTTGATGATTTCTCTGGGGATTATCGAAATGTCACTTATGTTTACGTCGGCCAGTCTTGTGGAAGGGGCGACAAGTTCTGCTGCTCGCTTGATCAGAACCGGCCAACTTCAACAATCTGCGGGGGACCCGGAAACATTGTTCCGAGATGCTTTATGTGAATATGCAACGGTTCTTGTCTCTTGTGATGATATGGTGATCGAGGTTCAAACTCTGGGAAGTTATGGTGATTACACGCAGGCTGCATTTAATGGTGATGGAGATATGATTTCCCAAGGGTTTGATGCCGGGGAATCAAATGACCGCGTTGTTGTTCGTGTGGCATATCGTTATTCGATGATGACACCCCTTGTTGGGAATCTGTTGAATGGCCCGGATGGATCGACGTTATTTATGTCGACTATTGTGCTTCAGACAGAGCCTTACGAGTTTCAGGGCGCATAAGGAAAATAAAAGGGTTTAAAATATATTATGATCGTTTCGTTTCGAAAATTAATATCACGATGGAAGCATGAAGAGAGTGCGATTGCCGCTGTTGAGGCAGCGCTGATCTTTCCCGTGATGTTGACGGTCTTGATGAGTATATATGACTTTGGAAATGCGATCTTGGCAAATCAAAAGGCTATTCGTGCATCTCAAGTTGTGGCAGATTTAATTGCCCGTGAAAATGTGGTGGATGATGCCGATGTTAGTGAGGCAATAGAGGCGGGGCGTTTGGCGTTTGAGCCGCTATCGAATGATAGTTACGGCGTTGATATTGTCAGTATTCGGTTTAATGAAGATGCGGAAGCCGAAATTGTTTGGCGTGAAACTGAAAATATTGCGTCTTTGCCTGATGCAATGGCATCGGTTGAGGCGTTGGAAACGGCAAATGACGGTGTTGTCATGGTGACTGTTGATTATAAATTTGAACCTCTCTTTGCCGGTTTTATTATAGATACATTTGATATGCGTGAAACGGCATTCAGCCGTGGACGGAGTTCTCCCGTTATTACCAGGGACGGGAGTTAATTTTTCTTGAAAGGAATAGGATCATGGGTGCTCTGAATATATTGTTTAGTAATATAAAGACATTCTGGGAACAAACATCAGGGGCGATTGCCATTATGTTTGCGCTAATGGTGCCGATTTTAATTGGGATCGCAGGTGTTTCTCTTGATTACTCCATGGCGTATCTGGTTCAGCAGCGCCTTGCACAGGCTCTTGATGCGGCGGCATTGGCCGCGGCGGCATCGTCCACTGATGAAAGTGCGATTGAGCAGCGGGTGCAGGACTTCTTTGATGCGAACTACCCGCCTGAGAAGCTTGGGGTGACCTATGATTTGGATGTGACGATTGTTGGTGATGAGGTCACTGTATCCGGATTTGCGAGGTATAATACAAGGTTCTTACAGGTTTTGGGTATTGATGAGGTTGATGTTGATGCGCAAACAACAGTGGTTAGAGAGGTACAGGGGATCGAGGTTGTCTTGGTTATGGATAATACGGGGTCTATGAACACCAATAACAATATTGGCGCGTTACGTGATGCGGCCTCTAATTTCGTTTACATTATGTATGGTATTGATACGGATGAGGGTGAATCTGCCGATCCGAGCAGTCTCGATTCCATGGTTACACGAGATGCGGAATATATTAAAGTTGGGCTTGTTCCGTATAGCTCCTCGGTTAATGTCGGGCCGTATGGCTTTGGGGTGGACCCTGATGGTGATGCGTATGGGGATGTGTTTGTTAATAACCCTCATAACCTTCAATATACGACAAATTATAATCATAATACGAACTGGTTAGGGTGTGTTTTGGCGCATGATTATCCCGATGATACGGTTGACCATGAAGGGCCATGGGATATGTACCGTTATTGCCGTGATGAGGATGATGACCCGTATTGCCGTTTGAATAGCTATGGGAACGTTTCTAAGAAACCGAATTATTACTGCCCTAGAACGCCCGTTATGCCTTTATCCAGCAGCCCAACAGGTTTGAAGGAATCGATAGATACGATGTACGCGGCCGGATATACATATGGTAACTATGGTATGGTATGGGGGGGGCGCGTTATCTCACCGGACTTTCCGTTTGAAGAGGGTGTGTCATGGGAAAATGAATATTGGCGTAAGGCCATCGTCATGATGACAGATGGTGTAAACACAATGGAATATTATTATTCCACATACGGTCCAACGCAAGACCATGATATCACGCCGGGGGATCTTGATAACCGCTTTGCCGAGGTATGTGATGATCTGAAGGAGAAGGGGGTTATTATTTACACTGTAACCTTCTATTCAAATGTTTCGGAGAGTACAAAAGAATATTATAGGCAATGTGCAACATCTGAGGACTATTATCATGATGCACCAAGTCAGGATGATTTGGTTGATGTGTTTGAAACAATCAGCCGTGAATTAAGTAATCTTCACATTAAGAACTAGATTATTTAAAAAATTATCACTTATTAAGGGGGTGCTATATTTATAGTGTCCTCTTTTTTATTTGATAGATTAATGTGTTTATTTTGTTTCTGATGTATTTTATATGGGGGTGGTGTGGGTATTTACTTGGTAAATTTCCATAATTATACATAAGTACTGTATGTTTACTATTTATATAAAATTTTATACAAATAAATGCTAAATATTTATTCTAAAAAAATTATATTTACTTTGTTTTGTTAATGTTTCTTTAAGTAAAGGCGCGCTATGATGGATTAACGGTTAAGGAACTTTATGAGAAACAAATTGAAGTCTGGGTTACCGAAACAAAATTGACAAATCTAAAGGAGATAAACATGTTAACGAAACTTATTGCATTAAAAGAAGCGTATATTAATAACGAAGATGGTGCGACGGCTATTGAATATGGTCTGATCGCAGCAGGTATTGCGGTCGCGATCGCTGTTACAGTTGGCCTTGTTGGTGATGAGCTGGTAACAATGTTCGAAGGTGTGGAAACAGAGCTTCAAGACGCTAACGCTTAATCGCTCTGAATATATAAAGTTTAAATGTTGGAAGCCCGCCGTTTTATCTCCGGCGGGTTTTCTTTGTGCCTTGATTCTTTCGGGGTAGGAAAAAAATTCCGAATCAACGTTGTTTACCAAGTCAAGTTTTCCTATCGATTTTTCCACAGCTTTCCTGTAGGGTTGTTTTACCATGTTCTTGCTTATTATTTTTCTGATATGCGTATTCATAACTTTATCAATCGGTGTGCTGGCTGGCCTCTCCGATATACGAAGTATGACCATCCCGAATAGTTATAGCCTTTATGTGATGGGGGCTTTTGTGGTTGTATATGTTTCCTTGCTTATTGCCGGGCAGGGCGGCGTGACGGGCTCATTGTGGTCTCACTTGTTATCTGCGGGTATTACATTTCTGGTGACGTTTATTTTATTTAGTATGCGCGTGATTGGGGCAGGGGATTCAAAATTCGGTACGGCATGTGCGTTGTGGATCGGTGTTCAATATTTGCCTATATATTTGTTTTTTATGACGTTGGTTGGTGGTTTTTTAGGGGCGGCAGCTTTGGTTATAAAGAAGAGAAAACCGTTTAAATCTCCCGTTCAGGGGGGCTGGGTTGATCAAGTTCAAGGTGGTGCTGATAAGGTGCCTTATGGTGTTGCGATTTGTTTTGGCATGCTAATTGCTTTTATCTATGCGGGATATTTTTCTCCCGAAGTGTTGTCGTCATTTCTGGCACAGCGCGTTGTTGATGGAGGTTCATGAATTCTTAACGATAAGCCGATAATATGGGAAGGGTAAGCTTCTCTTACGTCTGATTTTCGTTTTTTACTTCATTGGATCAACTTCAACAAATCTGAGTATAAATCATGAATATTTTAAGTCCTGAAACGGGGTCTAAAAAGATGAACAAGAATCTATTAATCGTCCTTGGTGGCGCGGTGCTTGCGGCCGTATTGGTTGCTGTACTGGTACAAGTTACCTTAGGCGGAAAAAATGAAGCTGAGGCACCTGTCGGTGAAAATATGGTGCAGGTCTTGGTTGCTGCTGATGATTTAAAGGCGGGGCATGAGCTGACGGAAGGCGACCTGAAATGGCAGGATTGGCCGGAAAACGCAGTTTTTAAAAGTGCGATCACCCGTGATAATGAAGATGAGCTTCCCCATGATGTGCTTGAGGGGCGTTTAGAACGTTCGTTTTCCGAAGGGGAAGCTGTCGTTGAAAGCGGAATTTTAAGTGAAACATCGGGTAATTATGTTGTTGCGCGCCTACAACCGGGAGAGCGTGCCATATCCATTAAGGTGAAAGCCGAAAGTATGGTGGCGGGCTTTATTCATCCGGGTAGTTTTGTCGATGTTATTCTGACGTATAAGCAGCGCGTATCTCTGGATAAAAGTGCGCCCGCAAATATTCAAGAAATGGTGACACTGAACATCAGTAATGTTGCAACCGAGACAATCCTTGAAAAAGTTCGGGTTCTGGCGATTGACCAAACGGCAGAGCATAAGGAAGATGACGGTGTTAAGGTTGGTAAGACTGTGACGTTGGCTGTGGCGATCCGTGATGCGGAAAAACTTGCTCTGGCTTCTGAAATGGGAACGTTAACACTTGTTATGCGTGGAGTTGGGGATGATCTTGCAAATGCTGTTTCGCCAACTTTATCAGATGCACGCCTGATCAGTATCGATGATGAGATTTATACCACTTACCATCAAATGAAAGAGGAAAGCGGTGTGAACACGGATGTTGTGAAAATTTATAATGGCGCACAGGTATCAGAAGTACCGGTTCGCTAACGTATAACCAGATTTATTTGATTGGTTCGAAAATATGAAAGTAAAAGCCATGAAGACATTATTTGATAAAAAAACCAAAGGCCTTCTCTTTGCCGGAGTGATGGGCGTGTGTGCACTTGGGGCGTTTTATGGCTCGGCCGAGGCGGCGAAAGGCGATTTGGTGTCGATGAATAGTGTGTCGGGCGCTGTTGCTCCACTCAATATTACGTTGGGAAAGGCGGATATTATCACTCTACCGGAAGGGGTGTCTGATGTTCTGGTCGCTGATCCGAATATTATTGATGTACAGGCTGTCCAATCTAATAAGCTTTATACAGTCGGACTGAATATTGGTGATACGAATATCATTATTCTGGATGCGACAGGTAATGTGGTAAAGCGTGTAGACGTTCATGTTACGCATGATTTACAAGCGATCAGAGGAATGGTGAAGCGTCTGTTCCCGAATGAAAATGTTAATATTGATATTGTACATAGCCAGTTTTACTTGACCGGGCAGGCATCAACACCAGAAGTCTCTTCAAAAATAGCCAATCTTGTGGCGCATTATGTTAGTGACTTGCAAGATACGGATAATAAGTCTGTTGATGAGCTGATTTCGAATTTGTTGCAAGTTCGTGGAGAGCAGCAGGTCATGCTTCAGGTGAAAATTGTTGAGGCAGAGCGTAGCGTTCTTAAAGAGCTTGGCTTGGAAGTCGCGGCAAATGATCCAAATGAATCTGCGGTTACAACATTATTTGGCCGAACACCGGCATCCTCCTCACCCAGCAATAATAACGCGCTATCATTTGGTGGGGAAGACGGGTTGGCGCTATCGAAAGATGCGATCGGTACGGCGAGTGTTATTCTCGATACCGGGTTGAGTGGTGTCGGGGCATTAGGCTTCTTTATTGATGCACTGGAAGAGCAGGACCTGTTAAATGTGTTGGCGGAGCCGAATTTGACGGCTGTTTCAGGGCAACAGGCTGGTTTCTTGGCTGGCGGTGAGTTTCCAATTCCTGCCGGGCGGGATCAAAACGGCAATATCGTGATTGAATATCGTGAGTTTGGGGTGTCGTTGAACTTTAAGCCTGTCGTGCTGTCAGGGGATCGTATTAACCTACAATTAAATACAGAGGTCTCTTCACTGGATAATACCAATGCCATTGTTTTGTCAGACTTGACTGTGCCGGGGTTGGATATTCGTCGTGCGGAAACCACAATTGAAATTCCAAGTGGAGGAAGTTTGATGATCGCGGGATTGTTACAATCCCAGACGGCCGAGGGGCTTTCGGGGCTTCCCGGGATTTCGAATACACCGATTTTAGGTGACCTTATCTCTTCAGATAGTTTCCAGCGTAATGAAACAGAGTTGGTTGTCATCGTAACGGCGTATATGGTTGAGCCTTTTGCAGATAAGAGCAAAGCAGACCATATTCCAAAAGAAGATAAAAGTGAGCTTGCAAAGATTTTTGCAACAAATATTCGCCGTATGTTTGATGTTGATGATCTTGATCTTTTCGCGGATGCCGGAAGATACGGATATATCGTGGATTAAGTAAGTCGAGATAAAAAATAGATGAGCGACCAGACAAAAAGTGAGAATGTTATGAAAAGAGTTTTTAGCACAGCAATAGCCGCATTTCTTTCTTTCGGTATTACCGGATGTAATACGATGTATACGCCGACAACGGTGAATGAAAATCGTGTGCAAGTTCGAGAAGAGGCGGTGTTTGAGGATATCGCCGTGTATAATGTTAATGATGAATATCTGGCGGCTGTGGCGGCGCATTATGATCGACACGGTGGAACGCCAATGGATTTGATTGTTACATATGATCCGCGCTCCTACCGCAATACGGCAATGAAGGCGACCAATAAAGTTTCTGATATTGCGGGTATTCTTCGTGGATATGGTGTCAATAACTTGAAACCGGGGGTTTTACCTGTAAAAGGGCAGGGCGACGAGGCGCGTTTGATTGTATCTTATGATGCATATAGTGCCCACGCCCCGAAAGATTGTCCCCAACAGATGCCTGGATTAAATGGTGGTTCGGTTGAAAATAATACCGATTATAAGCTTGGCTGTTCTGTTGGAACACTGATGGCGCGTCAGATTGCGCGTCCGTCTGACTTGCTTGGCCGTGGTCGTTCGGATACTGGTTCAGATGGTCGTTCTGCTGCAAATATTGTTGAGTTATACCGCACTGGTGCGCAGAATGACTTGCTGGAAGGGCAAAGTGCATCCGGTGAATAAGTGCCAATGTATTATCCTGTGATCTTAGTATAATATTAAGGGCTGAATGCTAGTGTGGGCAAAGATATTATGATCGTGTATAATATCTTTGAGCAACTCTAGACCCGGTCGGGTCACATTATACAGGTACAGGCATGAGCGAGGCAGAAGCACAAGCACAAGCAACTGATATTCTACTCCCCGGAGCGGGGATTGCCGTTTTCTCGCAAGATGAAGATACGCTGGGTGCTATGCGCGCCTTACAGGAAGATTGGCGTTTTGCGCGTGTTGATATTCACGTTATTGAAGGTGGTGTTGAGCAGGCGATTGCGCGGTTCGAGACTGAAACTTCTCCGGATCTTTTAATTATTCAAACCGATAATATAGATGATGGCTTTACAGCCGGGCTTGGTAACCTGTCGCAATATTGTGAGGAGGGAACCTCGGCCATAATTATCGGCCCTGTTAATGATGTATATCTCTATCGTCAGCTTATTGAAATGGGTGTTAGCGATTATCTTGTCAGGCCTGTTAAAGCCGATGTAATGGCCGATGTGATTGCCAAGGCGTTGATTAACCGTTTGGGCGTTTCAGATAGCCGCCTTATCGCGTGTGTCGGGGCAAAAGGGGGCGTTGGTACAACGTCATTGACGCAAATTGGGGCTTTACTTGCGTCTGATAGATTGGGGCAAAAGACGATGTTGATGGACTTTGCCGGTGGCTGGTCATCTTTAAGTGTCGGTGTTGGTTTTGATCCTTCTGCAACATTATTTGAAATTGTAAAAGCCGTTGAAAGCGGTAGTGAGGATTCACTAAAACGTATGGTTCATGAGGTGGATGAACGGCTTTCTGTCTTGGCCAGTGGTTCTGATGCCATGCTTGACCCATCATTAAATGCACAGCAATGCGAATCCGTATTGGATAATTTAATGTCCAAATATCCGATTGTTTTTGTTGACTTATCAGGCGCAGATCCGGTTTTGAAAAAGACTGTGATGGCACGGGCAAATCAAATTTTATTGGTGACAACACCAACGGTAACCTCTCTTCGTGCCTCACGTAGCTTGATTAAGGAAATATCTGATATACGAGGTGGCGAAGTTACGGATATTTCGTTGGTTGTAAACAGACAAGGCGCGGCAAAAACATATGAGGTCAGTAATACTGATATTGAAGAAGCACTGGAATTTAAGGCCGAGGCCATTTTTACAGATAACCCGTCTTTATTCCTGAAATGTGAAAGTGAAATGAATACTTTGCTGTCTGATAAGGATGGGGAGGATCTGGTAACTGCTTTTCTGCCAGTTTTGGCGAAATCTATTACATCTAATATAGATGATAAGGATGCAGATACAGAAAAAAAATCCGGCCTTCTTGGTGGTTTCTTAAGTAAATTGGGTACAAAATAAAAGACGTTCTCCGATATCGTAACTATGGGAGCCAATAACTGCTTTTCTGCGTATAATCTTAAATTGAGACAAAGTTATGTTTGGTAAAAAACAATCTGGAACAGGTGCAAAAACGCCTCCACCTACTAAGAAAGCTTCGCCCGGTGTGGACGCGGTGGAAGATGCCTTGCCTGTAAAGGGGAAAATGCAGGAACCGGTTATTACAAAAAGTGATGATTCACAAAAAACCGCGGAAAAGCAGTTAGTAGGGGCAGATAATATTTCTGAATCTTTGGGTGATTTGGATGCGGCGCTGAATGAAACAGGCAATGCGCCAGTTGCGGAAGATGCACCAAAAGATGAACCTGCCAAACCGTTAAAAAAAATGGATGAAGATCCTGTTCTTGTTGATGAGGAAGAAGAAGTTCCCGAAAACGCAGATGATTCCGTAACGTCATTGCGGCTACAGCGGTGTCGTAACCGTATATGGCTGGATTTACGTGATGGGATTGATTTGAAGGCTCTTGCACGTATGGACGGGCAGGCTGCGCGGGATGAGGTCTATTCCGCCGTTGAAGAGATTGCCCGTTTTCGGAATTTGGATTTAACACCGGCAGAACTTGAAAAGATCGGTAAGGAATGTGCCGATGATATGTTGGGCTTTGGTCCATTGGAAGAATTATTGGAACGTGATGATATCGCCGATATTATGATTAACGGACCTGATATTACCTATATTGAGGTCGATGGTAAAATCGAACGTACGCATGTTAACTTTCGTGATAATCAACACCTTACAACAATTTGTCAGCGTATCGTGGGTGCAATAGGGCGTCGCGTTGATGAGGCGTCGCCGATTTGTGATGCGCGTCTTGCAGATGGTTCACGTGTGAATGTTATTATTCCGCCTTTGGCTGTGGATGGTGCATGTATGACCATTCGTAAGTTTAAGAAAGATAAACTGACCTTAGAAAATCTATTGGGTTTTGGCTCTATGTCACCGAGTTGTGCCAAATTGATTATGGCGATTGGGCGTTGCCGTGTGAATGTGTTGGTTTCCGGTGGTACGGGTTCAGGTAAAACAACGATGTTGAACTGTCTAACGCGCTATATCGAGGCAGGAGAGCGTATCATTACCTGTGAAGATGCCTGTGAATTACAATTGCAGCAGCCACACGTTGTGCGACTTGAAACACGTCCTCCTAATCTGGAGGGGGTTGGTGAGATCACAATGCGTGATTTGGTTAAGAACTGTCTGCGTATGCGCCCTGAACGTATTATTGTTGGTGAGGTCAGAGGGCCTGAGGCCTTTGATTTACTTCAGGCGATGAATACGGGTCATGACGGATCTATGGGGACTGTGCACGCGAATAATCCGCGTGAGGCGGTTTCCCGTATGGAAAATATGATTGCGATGGGGGGATTGAATTTGCCGACAGTTGCAGTTCGTGAACAGATAGCCTCTGCCGTTAATGTTATTATTCAGGTACAGCGCCTTCGTGATGGTTCACGTAAGACAACGCATGTTACCGAGGTAACAGGGATGGAGGGTGAGGTTGTCACGATGCAGGATTTATTCTCTCTCGAAATTCTGGGGGAAGATGAGGATGGTAAGTTGATTACAAAACAGAAATCAACAGGGTTGCGTCCGAAATTCTTTGATAATGCGCGCCAATATGGTGTGGCTGATATGGTTCTAGATGCAATGGAAGAGGCGTACGGTTAGAGCCGTATAGGAGGGGGCAGATGACAACACTTCAGATTTTCCTTATTGCCGCGATTGTATTTATTATTGTGGGTATTGTCATGTATTTGATGGTGAATACCGGGGCACAGCAAAGCAAAAAAAATATCGATTTAATCCGTGGTACGCATGGCGGCGAATCTGGTGGGGATGAGAAAGACCTGCAAAATAAACGCCGAGCGGAAATTGCCAAAAAATTGAAGGCCAGCCGTGATGAGGGGAAATCAGGTCAGGATGATAAGGTTTCTATTGCGGGGCGTTTGTTACAGAGCGGATTTAGCATGTCAACCGGACAGTTTTGGATGATGTCTGTTGTGTCTGGTGGTGTTTTCTTGTTATTGGCTAAGTTAATGTCCTTTTCTGTTCCCGTGATGATATTGCTTGCAATAACTGGTTTACTTGGGGTTCCACGCTTTATTCTACGATGGGCCATTAAGCGCAGGCAGAAAAAGTTTTTAGAAGAATTTGCCGATGCACTGGATGCGGTTGTGCGTTTGTTGAAGGCTGGTATGCCTGTTTCTGAGGCTGTGTCCATGATTAGTAAAGAATTCGAGGGGCCTGTAGGTGAGGAAATGTCGATTATTTATGATAAGCAGAAAATCGGGATTCCGCTTCATGAGGCCGCGTTAGAGGGGTGTAAGCGTATGCCTCTGCCGGAGATGAAGATGTTTGCAGCTGGTCTTGCAATTCAGGCGCAAACGGGATCAAGCCTGTCTGAAGTTCTCATAAATTTATCTAATGTAATCCGTGCTCGGTTCCGTCTTAAACGTAAAATTATGGCGCTGTCTTCTGAGGCAATTGCTTCTGCAAGTATTATTGGTGCGTTACCGCCATTGGTGGCGTTTGGCTTATGGGCTGTAAATCCGGAATATATTGAACCGCTCTTTGTCACCGAAAGCGGGAAAAGGATGTTGATGGGGGCGATTGGCTGGATGTGTCTGGGTGTTATCGTCATGAAGCAAATGATTAACTTCAAAATTTAGAAAGGAAGAAATGGCATGAGTAATGAAATGATTATTACGATTTTTGCCGCATTGGCAGCCGGTTTGTCCTTTGCTGCTTTTGCATTTCCTTTTCTACAAAAATCGGATCAGAAAGAGAAATATAAATCGATCATTGAGAAGCGCCGTAAAGATTTATTTCAGGCCTCTCGTGATGGAAAAGTTATAAAGGAAGAAAGCGTCTCTGCGCGTGATAACTTGGCGATGACCTACCGTTTTCAGACCATGGCGGGAAAAATGGGGGAAAGGGCGCGTGATAAAATGCTTCAGGCCGGGATACGTAATCCCAAGGCACATATGAAATTCATTGTTTCGCGTATTGCTCTACCCGTTGTGTTTGTCGTTTTGGCATCGTTATATTTCAATGCACTGCCAGAGGAGAAGCAATATTCGGATTCAATGAAGCTTTTAATATTTTTCTCCTTATTGTTTTTGGGGTATAAATTGCCTGATATATTGGTCAAAAATATGATTGATAAGCGTCAAATCGAATTCAACCTTAGTTTTCCAGACTCTTTAGATATGATGTTAATTTGTGTTCAGGGTGGTATTGGCCTTGAACAGACGATTGACCGTGTTGCTGCAGAAGTTGCGGAGCAATCGGAAGTCTTGGCAGAAGAGTTGGGGATTTTAAGTGCGGAAATGGCGATGTTGAATGATCGCCGTCAGGCCTTACAAGATTTTGCCCGAAGAGTGGGAAGCAATGCGGCCAAAAGTTTTTCTACGGCTCTTATTCAGGCAGAGCAATATGGTACATCTGTATCTGGAGCCTTACGTGTTATGAGTGATGAATCACGGGATATGCGCATGGCTGCGGCGGAGCAAAAAGCGGCGTCTTTACCACCTAAGTTAACCGTTCCGATGATCTTGTTTTTCTTACCCGCCTTGTTCATCATTATTTTGGGGCCGGCAGGCATCGAAGTTTCCGCAATGAGAGGTGGATAAAATCAAGCTGCAGCAACTATATTTCTGCGGTTTTTGGGCTTTAGAAAGCCGATGGTTTAGCGCTCATTCAATGTACGGATAATGCGTAAATTGCGTTCTAACTCAATGCGGTTGGGCGACAGTGCCTTGGCGCGTTCAAGAACCTCAACTGCTTCATCAATAAACCCTTGGGTCGCCAAATTTAAGGCAAGGTTATTCATGATCGTTGTTGGGTCTCCCTGCCAATGTTCCAGACCTTTGCGGAATGCGCGTTCGGCTTCAGGGTGCATTTCTTTGGCGTCTAATGATATCCCAAGGTTTTGGTATGCTTCATAATCTGCGGCGTCTTGCAAAATTGCGTCTTTTGCAAATTTCTCTGCCATATCGTAATCGCCCATGGCCAGTTTAATCATAGACATTTCTGTGTTTACGCCAGCATATACCGTATCATCACGCGTGAATGGCTCAAGAACGATATCTGCACGGTTTAGGTGGTTTGCTTGTCTTAGGCTTTGTGCATAGGCGAGGGCCGCATCGGGGTCGCTGGCATTGCGTTTATACTTCTTTTCAACAGCAAGTAAGTTTGCACTAACTGACCCGTTTTTAGATGCGCGAATGGCCGTTTTTTCAATGGCGGCATCGATGCGTTGTGCTTTATTTTGTGCAGCCGATGTTTCAGGTGCATCTGTTCCGGTTGTCTGACAGGCTGACATCTGTCCTGCGAGGAGTGCTAAAACGAGATAATGGGTGATTTTGTGCATACTGTTTTGGCCCTTATTAATTTCTGATCAGACTATTCATTTCCTTCTGATTCCGTATCTGTATTACCGCTTGCCGTACTGTTTTGTGCGCTATTAGTAGAAGATGAATCAGAACCCGAGGATTCTCCTTGCTGGGCTAATCCTATTTCATGGCACATGTCAGGGCAATAGAAAACACGTGTTCCTTGGCAGTTTTCTGCGTCTTCTCTACATGTGCGTTTTACTCTGACATAATCTTGCTTTGGACTGGCGACGATCACGTGGCGCTGCATAATAACATCGCCGTTTTTTCCAAGAATTGTGAAATGGGTTGCACCGGGGCTGCGCGGTACGATAACCAATGTTTTGGAGGAGTCTGCAATAACATTAATGTGCAATGGGTTGCCGATGATAATGCTGCCTGCGTCTTGCTCTAATCTGATAAGCTCTGATTTGTCAGGGGTAAGGCGCACAGGAGCATGTGTTGTTCCCGCGACATCAACAACTTCGGTTGTTTGAGTTGCCGGAGGTAAAATATCAATGACCTGTTCTTCTGCTGTTGCGAGAGAAGGGGTAATGATAAGAAAGGACAACAGGTGAAAGCCGATTACGGATTGCGACAGAAAGCGCGTCTTTGTGATTGATTTTCTAAGATTATATATATGCATTTTTTGGTATCCTTGTCCGGGAACGAACTGAATAGAGATATCCTAACATTATACCGTTAAATGAGATAAAGATCACCTGTTTTGTTAACAGAAATAAAAAAGCACCGTAACGCCTGCGTCCGGTGCTTTAGATCAAATGTCTTGGAGCTTTATTGTTCTGTTGTTTCCTGCGCCGGAGCCGCTTCTTGCTTAATATTGCTTTCTGAAGCTTCTTCGTTCTCTGCATTACCTTCTTTTGCTTTTTTATGCTTTTTATAGAGGTAGCGGGCAGGATAATATCCAATCATTAGGAACAGCATAACCAGTGCAGCAATGGGCCCGAATAAAGACCACACACCAACAACTGCAATTCCCGGTCCGATATAGGCCATCGCCTGTGTCGTTACGACCAGTTGAAATAAAGCGATTATTGACAGAAATGCAATAAATGAATGTAATTTCGATTTCATATTTTACCCTATTTTTATACGTTCGAGGCGACATCCTATCATAAGGCTTTTTTTATTGCTAATCCCTTCTTGCTGTCTGTTTTCAAATTCTGTAGAAATTGACATGTTAGATGATGTCGGAAATTAAAGGGCGTATAATGCGTGATATTATAATTGGTGGACTGACTTTTTACTGTATTGCGATTTGTTGTAGTATTGTCTTTCCATCAGTATTCGCGGGGGTGTTTCTATCGCCGGCAGAATATTACAAATATCATGAGCATAAACTTAAATCTTCATCCTCTCAGGTTCTTACAGGCCTTTACCTTCTGGATGATGGTTCTTATCCCAAGGGTATTACGATTAATAGAAAAGAAAAGGTATGGGGTGATTATGCCTTTGTTGTTAATGATGCCGATAACGCCCCATCTTTGATCGACGTGGATGGTAAGGTTGTCCATAAATGGGATGCTGAATTTTTTCGTAAATGGGGCGATATTACACATATTGCAGACCCTGTATCCCCTCAGCATATCGAAGGCACACGGATTTTTATGGATCCTGAGATGAATGGTGATATTTACGTCGGATACTATGCGAATTCGGATGCGTATCTGCCATACTATGGATTATTAAAGTTGGATAAGGATTCTAATGTCCTGTGGAAGCACGAAGACCGTACACATCATGACGCAGAGTTTATTGGCAATGATCAGATGCTTGTGTTCGTATCTTACATGGTGGATGGTGGCCATCCGAATGTTCCGCATATCGAAGAGCCGATGTATCATGAATATGTTGTGTGGCTTGATACAAATACCGGCGAAGAGATTAAGCGTGTTGATATTGCGCAAGCCTTTGCCAATTCTAAATATTCCGAAGTTTTACATCGTTTAACGGCACGCCCGACGGACACGGATTTACGTCCGGGGGATGTATTCCATCCAAACGGCATTACAAAAATCCCGGACCATGTCATTGGCAAGGCGCCGATGTTAAAGGAAAATAGTGTAATTCTATCTATTCGTAATCTTGATATGCTTGCCATACTTGATTTGGAAAAGGACATTATTACCTGGGCTTCTCTTGGGCCATGGCGGGGGCAACATTCTCTGAAATTCATGGATAACGGAAATGTGATTATGTTTGATAATTTCGGGAGTGTAATCGAAGGGGGACCGTCTCGAATACTTGAGGTTGATTTGGAAACGTCAGAGATTGTGTGGGAGTATACAGGCACAAAGGATAAGCCGTTTTTTAGCAAGTATAGCAGTATGATTGATCGCCTTCCAAATGGTAATATTTTTGCTGTCTCGACTCTTGAGGGGCGCGCTTTTGAGGTTACACGCAGCAAAGAAATTGTTTGGGAGTATTATGTGGAGGCACGATTCGATACGGCAGTTGGTTCACGTATTCCAAATCTGACCGGAGAAAAAAAATACAAAAAAGAACAGCTGTTATTCTTAGATTGAGCCGAATTGTAGTTAAGTTATTTTTTGCAAGATTTGTGACGGTGTATATTGCCTTTTTAGGGGGTGCGCATATACTGTCAGTCTATATTTTCCACGTTGATGGACGATCAGGGGAATAATGTACATAGTTGAAGCATGTCCTTTAAACGAAAATGAGGGTAAGCACGCGTGAAGGGGGATGCTCCATTCTATTGTTGTGCTGAACCGTGCCTTCCTTGCGCCGGACTGTTTCGAATACAAATGATGAAAAACGTATTTTGTTTGTTTATAGTGGCAAGCGTTATACAAAGCAGGATATTGGATTTAGGAGAGTGGTAATGGGTGAAGGTGAAGAAGAAAAACAAGGGAAGAACCAGAATGCTTCCTTATTTATAAAAGGATTCCTGTTAGGAGTTGTGCTGTTCTATTATGCGATCTTACTTTTAAAATTTGAAGGTGGGCCAATTTTTAAGGCGATTATTGAAGACCCTGTAAAGATGGTTACGCTTTTACAATATAAGTCTGGCCTTTTGAATGACCCCTATATTATGCATTATTTTAATTCTGTGAATCATGATTACAAGGGGTTGGCTCGTAAGAAAGAAGGGGGAAGCTGGGGGGAGTATTCCTTTGCGGTGAGTTCTAAAGGCAGTCATGCTTTTCTTTTAGACCTTGATGGCAACGAAGTGCATAGCTGGGTTGCACCGTTTTCCCAAAAATGGGGGGAGGTTCGCCATTTGGACTCATATGTCCCATTACAACATATCGTTATTGATCGTGCTTTCCTTGCTCCGGAGATGAACGGTGATCTTTACGTGCAATATCTGGGTTTTGGTGATCCTGCTGATTATCATTATGGTATGGCAAAGCTGGATAAGGACTCCAACGTTTTGTGGCGTTTTGAAGATCGTGCGCACCATGATGTTGAGTTTGTTGATGATTTTATGCTAACTTTTGTTTCTGAAACGACGACTGTGCCGAACCCACATCTCCCCAATGTTTCTGGTGAGCATTTTAATGAATATTTGGTCTGGATTGATCCAGAAACAGGAAAAGAGAGAAAACGTCTGAATATCTTTGATGCTTTTGTAGATTCGAAGTATCAAGATTTATTACATATGTTTGTATCGGATATTAAGCATTCCTTGATGCGTCCGGGTGACGTTCTGCACCCGAATACAATTACACTAATCCCTGATCATGTCGTTGGTAAGGCACCGATGTTGAAGGAAGATAGTGTGATGATTTCTTTCCGCAATCTTGATTTACTTATCATCATTGATTTGAATAGTGAAAAGGTAACATGGGCGTCCTATGGCCCTTGGAAAGGGCAGCATTCTCCACGTTTTCTTGATAACGGGCATATGATTTTGTTCGATAATATGGGCGGAATCGGTACAGATCCCAGGGGGCTATCTCGTGTGCTTGAGATTGATCTCAACACAATGGCGATTGCCTGGGAATATCAGGGACAGGAGGGGGCACGCTTCTTCAGTATTTATAACAGTATGGTTGACCCGTTACCGAATGGAAATGTATTTGTGACTGCAACGCATCAGGGACGTTTGTTAGAGGTGAACCGAGATAAAGAGATTGTCTGGGATTATTTCTTACCTGAACGCATTCAGGATGGAGAATTGCAGCGTATCCCACTTGTCTATAGTGGTAAGCGTTACAGCGCCGAACAAGTTAAGTTCTTGAACCTTGGTGAGCAGCCAACAGGTGCAATAAATGAGTAGTAGTGTCCCGTTATATCTGGATTGGATGGGGAGACTGTCTGAGCGTCACCAGAAGACAATCCTGAAATTAGGGCGTTTGGAAACAAAACTTCTTACCTATGATATTGATGATATTCAGGTTGAGAAGCCCATCTTTGTGACCAGTCTGGCGCGTTCGGGTACAACGATTTTGTTGGAAGTTTTAAATTCTCATCCTGCATGTGGAAGTCATCATTACGGTGATTACCCGTTTCCACACATTTCTCATTTTTGGAATACGTTGCGCTTATTTTTTCCTGTACCGGATAAAAAGGCAGAGCGTGCGCACAAAGATCGGTTGAAGGTGAATAAGAAAAGCCCGGAAGCCATTGATGAAATGATCTGGATGAGTTTCTTCGAAGATATTCATAACATTGAGAAAAACAATGAATTGGATGGAAATGTGTCCAATAGTGGGTTCGAGGAATTCTTTACGGCGCATATTCGAAAACTGCTTTATTTGCGTAAAGGGAAGCGGTATCTATCAAAAAACAATTATAATGTTTCCCGAATTGATTATCTTTTAAAAGTGTTTCCGGATGCGCGTTTCGTCATTCCGGTGCGTGATCCGTTATCCCATATTTATTCCATGGTGAAACAGCATCGCCTGATTGCCGAAGCGCAGAAAGATGATAAGCGCGCGGCGAATTTTATGCGCCGTCATGGGCACTTTGAATTTGGCCTTGATTTTCGTCCCTTACGACTTTCTCATGATAGTGGAGAGCATGATGTCATTATGTCGGCATGGAATGATGGCGATACTGTTCGGGCTTATGCGCTATATTGGGATTATATCCATCGTTATATTTACGATCATGTTGTGTGTAATGATAAGCTGAAAGAAAGTTGCATGATTGTACACTATGATGATTTGTGTGAAAACACAGAACAACGCTTGTCAGAGATGCTTGATTTCTGCGCCCTTGATCCATGTGAAGAGGTGAGTGCATGGAACGATAAGATTACACCGCCGAAATATTATAAAATTGATTTTACGGATGAAGAACGTAAAACGATAGAAGATATCACGGGTGAGGCTTATCAATTGTTACGGCAAGGCGTATAACTCTTAGAGGATATCTTCGCCTAAAAACTCACTAATCGTGGCAAGCTTGTTTTCAAAGTCTTCATCCAGATTGTATTTTTCGACCATGTCCTGACGTGTTTTCTTTGGTGGGGTATTACCTAACCCGAAGGCAAGAACCTTACCGTAATCTTCCATATCGAAATCACCTTCTGCCTCTGCAATACGGTACAGGTCATACATCTCAAACGGAATGGCTAAATATGCCCAGAAGTTCTTATCTTCTGGGGTTATTCCGGTGATAAGGGCAATGAAATAATCTGTTTTTGTTTCGTTTTGTGTCTGCTTTGTCATGTCAAAAGACCTTTAATTTAATTCATGCTCTTTTCTATCGATACCGTGTTGCTTATCCAATATCCAGTGGGTTGTTTTACTTACCTTATCATTAAAGACAATGTTTTCTGCATTTGCGCCTAATGACCCCAACCATGTATCCTGAGAAGCATCTTTTGCATTGCGCATTGCATTCAGTAGAGGTTCATATGCCCCATCCTTTAATTTTTCTGCAACGCGTTGCTTAATAATATCAAAATTCGGATCTTTGCCGTTTTGCAAA
Organism: Alphaproteobacteria bacterium; assembly: GCA_050633505.1. GTDB lineage: Bacteria > Pseudomonadota > Alphaproteobacteria > Micavibrionales > Micavibrionaceae > UBA1672. Next base: position 170,727 of record JBOEGQ010000002.1, on the reverse strand, counting down.
TCATCTCTGATTTCTAACATATACATATTGAGGACACCAACGCGGCGGAAGAACATATTGGAGGCAACGGCTCCTGTGATTTGCGCTGTACCGTTTAGTGCCGAATTTGCCTTGTCAAAGGCTCCGCCGATAACACCAATAGTATCTGTTGTTTGGGCGGTACTTTGATTTGCAAAGGCCGCGCCGGATGTATTCCTATCGGCCAATTTTTGTACAGCGGTAACCGGAAGGGCAATACTGACGTCTTTTATTTGTGTCCAAATACCTGGTGGTTTTTGGTGGTGGCGCTTAATCAACTTGTTATGCGTTTCTTCAAAGCTTTCATCATTTGTGCCTTGTAGGTCATGGGTTGCACCCTTCACAATATAAAGGCCACCATCTTTTCCTCTGTCAAAATGCGGTAAATCCTCCAGCGTTTGGCGTAGCTTTGTATAGTAGGGGAGTTGGGGGATTTTCTCACCGACAGATGCCATGAAACTGGTCAATCCTGCGGCGGCAAGGTTAAGACCGAAGACGGTACTGGTCGTAACATTGTTCCATAGCTCAACTCCTGTATCGGAGCCTGCCATCATAACGCCAAGTGCGGTTATTGTGCCGAACCTGATTTCGTGGCTGTATTTTGCGCCCGCTCGGAAAACCATGTCACCTTCTATTTTCTCCCGTGCGTCTTGCATTTTCTCTATTTTTCTTTGCCATGATTTACGTTGTACCGGCGAGGTTTCCTGCATTGCGCGCATACTGATTTTTGCAATTTCGTCTGTCAGCATTTCCCGCAGGACATAGCGCTCTGCCTGATCGAATTTCTTGGCGTGTTTTTGGTCTGATTGCGTGAGGTCTTCTCCCTCATATTTGCGTGTCAGGTAACCATAAATATGTTCTGACAGTTTACCGGATGCGGTGATATCGTTTGGTTTTCGGTGATATTGTCCTTTTTTGAGGTTTTCTCTGGTACGAATAAGGTCAATGGCCTCTTCGATATCATATTCCCGTGCGATTTTATCGGCGTGTAAATGTAATACATGTCCGTAACATTTCTCAGCCGCTTCGGCGCGGCGCTGCGGATAGGCAAGGAGTTGCGTTACCACCGGATTCAGCAGGGCAAGTGACTTTCCATCGAATCCTTCGCTGTTATCTGTTGTGGCGCCTAAACCGGTTAGGGTAAGACCTGCATCACCACCTGCCTCAAGCGCAGATGTGATCTCAAATAAACGTCTGAAATCATCTTCGGTGACGTGCTTGTTATCAATAAGCATAAGTGCCTGAACGGGCGTTTTGGTTATTTCTAATGCGGGTTTTAAGAGATAATCACTGGCCAGTTTCAATCCTGAACTTGCGATCTTAAAGAGGTTCTGAACAGGTTCGAAGAGCTGGTTTGGCTTATCCTTATTCCCAAATACACCGCCCATTACGGTGCTTGTATTGACACTGGCAACGCGGTAGCGCTGTTTCCCCAAGACTTTTTCGGGCAGCTCAAAATATTTGAGATCCATATCTGTTTGCATATCAATGCCATGGTCCATCAGTGCACTGCGCGTAAGGGCGACGACCTGACCGATTGATTTACGGGTTGCCTTGTCAACGATGGTGTCATCAATGAATGATGATGTGCGGGCATGCTTTTTTGTATAATGCACAATCTCGTAACACAAACCGTGTAGAAGGGCCTCATCATGGCGTTGCCTTGAAATTGCATCTTCTTTTGGTAGGTTCTTGTAATTTTCTACTGTTTGATCAACGAATTTTTTGAACAGTGATTTGTCAAAGTCTACATCACGTTCATCCATGAAGGTATCAAAGGGGGTCGATGTATGTGGTAGATCTTTTATTCTGGTTGTCTCCGGCTCATGGGGGAGGGCAGTTCCGGTTCTGATCGCGGTTTCATTTGTAATCTTATAATCTTGCTGTGCCAGTTTCTGATCGTATTTTTCTTGCTCAAATTCTGCGATATCAACCGGATCAGTGGTGTGAAATTTATGACCGGTTATCTTGGAATATGCATATTGCATTGTATAGCGCGCATCATCTTTTGACATTGTATCGGCATGTTCATATACGCCTTCTTTATTGATACGTCCGACTGTTCTTTGTGTGATGATATCGTGTTGTGTTTGTAATCTTTCCAAGATATCAAACGCCATATCGTAAAAGGGGGTTCTGAAATCGAATGAAGAGGCACTAAGGGAGTCTTTTACGAATCCTTTTACACTTTGATTTTTCCAACGCTCTTGCGTGATGCCGTTCTTTAATCTGTATTCCAGCTCCTGTGTGAAGACCGTGTCCATGATATGTTGTTCTGTACAGTCCCGAAGGCGGCGCATGACGCTTTCTTCTTTTTCTGTCTTATCAACAAGGTTATTACCCAGAAGTTCACCCAGAAATTCTCCCGTATCATGAAGGCAGGCGATTTTTGACAGATATGTGGCGCTTTCATGTGCCAGTTTGATTTGTCGATCTAAACGTTCTGCGCTTAAATTTCCGGTGGCGTGCTGTTCTTTAAAACGTGCGACATTGGCATCTCTGATACTTGCAATTGTTATGCAGGTTCGTAATGAATGGTCGCCTGAGTTATGGATGTGGCGTTTAAAACGATCATCAATATTGCTGATTTCATAACCACGCATAATGCTTGAAATCATACTGGTGGCGGTGCCGAAGAGGTCAACTTCTTCGCGATTTAGGCCGAGGTCATGCTTTGTATTAATTTCTGCCAGACGCATGCCGTAAATATGTTGCTGAAGATCCGGGTCGGCGGCGTTATAGACGCGTTTTATGTGGCTACGTTGTGTTTCCTGAGAGGGCATACTGTGCGTTGTACCAACAACGAATGTCTCATATTTCGCGTATAAATCGCTTGAGCTGTCACGGTAGGTTGTTGCATCACGGTGTTCCCCGATATAGTACATCAAGTCGACAAGTGTTGGCTCTTCACGATCATTAAAAACATCCAGAAAATGAGCAATATTTTTCATGCTTTGCACATATTCATGGTTAATGCGTGATGATGTGTTCTGGATTGATTTGGCAAAGCTGATAGAAGAGTTCAAATCCCCCATTGTTTCGCCAAGTGATGTCTGTGCGATATCGGGAAAGTTTTTGACTAAATACTGCGCACCGGTATAAGCGGAATCATTTTCATCCCAGTAGACTGTGCCACCACGTAAAGAGTTTTGCATTTTCCGGCAATGGTTGATGCGGTGAATGGCGGTTTTGATTGATTTGGCCATACCCTGTTCAAGTGTGGTTTGTGCTGTCTCTTCATCGTTAAAATTATCGAGATATGCTTTTAAATCCTTCACACGTGCTTGATAATCGCTACCGGCGTCAGTTTGTGCGTATTCATCGCTCAGATAATTCTGTGCATCTGTTTTGACAAAATACTCATCGGATATCTGTTTTTTGAGTGTTTCAAAACGATTCGAATCGTGATCTTGGCCGATATCCCGTTTTTCTTTGAGATAGAGGTACTCTTTGATTTTGTTGATCTTTTGCTCTTCACTGCGTGTTGCATGATACGCGCAGAGCACAGCCCACATAGAATGCGGGTCGATCTGAAAATCTTTATGATGTGAAAATGATGCGCCTAAATCAGGCGTGCGCATGCCGCCAGAAAGTACTTCACCCGTCTCCAAGGTAAGTCTCCTTTTTTTCTAAACCATTTATCCGTTCCGAATACATGTATATTCTAAAATTATGGAATATGTCAATATTCTAATGCTATTGGGTGTAAATATCTGAGTTTGTTTTTTTGGTTGATTTTTGCCCCTTTGTTTTATATTTATCTAATATTATAAAAATATATAATGATGGTTCTTACATGAAGGAAATGGATGATAAAGCAGCAGAGGTTGCAGGGTTTTTAAAAGGGATCGCAAATGCGCATAGGCTGCTTATTCTGTGTCAGCTTTCCGAAGGCGAGAAGAGTGTGAGTGAGCTGATTGAGGCAACGGGGATTGCACAAACATCCATGTCACAGCATTTAAATAAGTTGAAGAGTGAGCGGATTGTAGATTTTAGACGCGACCATCGGGTGCTCTACTATTCAATCTGTAGTGAGCCTGTTCATGCGATTATGGCGGTTTTATACGAGCATTTTTGTAAGGAGATAAAAGATGACTAAAACGGTATCACCTAAGCAAGCATATGAATGGCTGTCTTGCGGGGAGGCGGTATTGATAGATGTGCGCGAGGCGGATGAGTTTAAGGCAGAACATATTGCCTATGGTCTTTCTGTACCGTTAAGCACAATGAAATCTGATTTTTCTCAACTTGTTTTACCGTCTGGTAAGAAAGTAATTTTTCATTGCCTGAAAGGCATGCGTAGCGAGAAAGCGTGTTTGTCGGTTCAAGAGATGCGCGATTTTAATCACTCTATCTTCCATATAGACGGCGGAATTATAGCGTGGAAGGACGAGGGGCTTCCGGTTATTTCAAAGGGACAGACGAAGATATCAATTTTCCGTCAGGTGCAGATGATTGTGGGTGCATTGATTGCTCTCTTTGTGCTTATCGGTATGTCGGGGATTGCAATCGGTTTGACACTTGCCGTTCTTATGTCGGGGGCATTATTCTTCGCCGGATTAACAGGTTGGTGTGGATTGGCTATATTTCTATCCAAAATGCCATGGAATAAATAATGTTTCCATATTGTTTGATTTTGGGTAGGGCTTATGCTATTCACCACGCCAGTTAATAAGGAGTATGGTATGCAAAAGAATATCCGGGTGGTTTTTGACCCACAAACATTTGATTCATCTGTTAACGACAATGTGAAGAGTACCCCTTTATTGGGCAGCTTTTTTGATTCTTCTGCCAAAAGTGACGGATCTATACCTGTTTTGCATATAGGATTAAGTGGAGATGAGAATAATCCCGATGTTGATTTTTCTTTAGGTGGTCAGACAATTTCGATGAAAGCATCTGAATATTTGACCGCTGTTGAATCACATTACGCAAACCAGCATGATTTCGCAGCCCAACATTCCGAAGATATTGGAACCCTTTCCCAAAACTTCCAAGAGGAGGGAGGCCCTTTCCATGAAGAGCCGGCATCAATATTACAAGCGTTGGAAACACAGGCGCGCGCAGGGCATCTTGCACGTTCTCTTTCCCCATTGATGGAGGCAGAGGATTTTTATTTCCTAGGGTTATCTGGTGCTCTTTATGATGCATTACCGCAGGATTTAAAGGATAATGTGACAAAAGACATGATTGATCGTCTTGCCGCAAACGCGGAGCAGCGGAATAATTTTGATTAAGTCTAAGTACGCTCAGAATTTATCGTTGCTTTTATAAAGTTACAAACACCTATTGCCAAAAAAGAAGAACGCAGTATCCTAATGGGGATGAAAAGAGCTCTAATTGCATTAATGATTACGATGATTGCTTTGCCTGCATTCTTGCAGGTGATGCCCCATGGTATTGATCATGCCCTTCATCAGGCAAAGGTGCATTATGCGCATAATGATCACGGTCATGACCATAATGACGACCATAGGCATGATGCACATGAGGATGATCATCACGCCATTAATCTGGATATCGTAACGTTCTATGACGATTATCTGCATGTTGATTTACAATCACAAGATCACGTTGCCTTAGAACAACCTGTACAAGATGTGCAGGATCTTGATTCTGATATGGTTACGGGAATCATGTTTGTATCGCGTTATGAGCTTTCCCCTGTTCAAAGCAGGGCGCCACCTGATTGGCAAAGCATTCATACGCACAATACACCTCTTTACCTCTCGACTCAGCGTCTGCGGATTTAGGTCATACCCCTAAAATCTGAGGCGCGTTTATGCCTCCATTTTCAAATTATTTTTCAACTCTCTATAAGAAATGGAGATAAAAATTATGATGCAATTATTGCAATTTAAGACCACAAAAGACCGTCTATATGCCTGTTTAGGTTTGGCTCTGATGTTGGTTGGATTATTCGGGGTCATTCCCGATGCCTGGGCACATGGTGTGACCGTAGGCGATAAAGGTTATATTCAGGAAACAACAGGGGTTCACCCAATTCCGTTTATTTACCTGGGCGCAAAGCATATGATGACGGGATATGATCACCTGTTATTTTTGCTTGGTGTGATTTTCTTCCTCTATCGTTTGAAAGACGTAACAACATACGTGACTCTTTTTGCAGTCGGGCATGTGATTACACTGCTTTCTGGTGTGTTGATGGAGATTAGCATTAGCGCGTATATCATTGATGCCATTATTGGTTTCTCAGTGGTTTATAAGGCACTGGACAATATGGGGGCGTATCAACGGTGGTTCGGGTTTCAGCCGAATACCAAGGTTGCCACTTTCTTGTTTGGTCTTATGCATGGTTTTGGTCTGGCGACTAAAATTCTGGACTATGAACTTTCGCCTGACGGGCTTTTACCGAATTTGATTTTTTTCAATATCGGGGTAGAGCTTGGGCAGGTTTTGGCGCTTGTAGTGATCCTGATTGCGATTACCTATTGGCGTAAGTCCGGCCGTTTCATGCAGCAAGCCTATCATGCAAACACGTTCATGATGGTGCTTGGCTTCTTGCTTATGTTCTATCAAATCACTGGCTATATCGTTCAGTAATTCAAACAATTATTTTAGGAGATTAAACAATGTATAACTCAAATATGCCCACCAATGATGAGCTTCCCTCGACAGGGCGGCTTATCAAATCAACTTTACTTGCCGCTGTAAGCGCTGGAGTATTATTAGTGACCGTCGTCATGCCTGCTGAGTATGGTATTGACCCGACCGGTATTGGTAATGCCCTTGGACTAAAGCGCATGGGGGAGATTAAGGTTTCTCTTGCCACCGAGGCCGCAGAAGATGCGGCAAAAGATGTCGTCAGTGTTCCTGTGGAGGAGGTTACGCCTGTGCCGGAGGTTCAACTAACGCAGGCAAGTGTTGCAATGCAGAGCCATGAGATGAGTGTCACACTCGCACCGGATGAAGGAACCGAAATTAAGGTTGCGATGAATAAGGGGGCGAAAGTGTATTATGAATGGTGGACGGATGGCGGCAAGGCCAACTTTGATGTTCATGGTGATTCAAAGGTGCTCAAAATCAATTATCACAGTTACAGCAAAGGATCTGCCATACGCAAATCCGGTGAGGTGATTGCAGATTTTGACGGATCACATGGATGGTTTTGGCGTAATCGTACGAAGCAGCCTTTGACCGTTACGATCAAAACAAACGGCGAATATTCCAGCATTAAACGTTTTTAGAGAAGGTAAGTATAATGAACACAAAATATCTCATAATCGGCGTATCTGTTGCCATCGTTGCAATACTTATATTGCTTTTGGCGTTGTCAGGTGGTGGTGACCTTACGGGTGGTCACGGTCATACGCATTAATCATTATTGGTGATAGGGGCGTCTGTAACAGGCGTCCCTATGGCTTTAACGGGGGAGATATCACTTAGATATAGGATTCCCTTTTACGCACAGGATTTTCGTTCGTATTTAACTTCAATTGTGAATGCGTCTTTGGCAATCATATGTGTTAAATCTCCTTGGAATGAAACAGGTGATGGCATTCCCTTACATTGTTCCTGCAATTTAGTGGTAAGGCTCTGTTCTACAAGTTGAGGGGATACATCCGCCTTCATATCTTTAAAAACGAAACTATAATCGTTATGCTCAATTCCCGTAGCAAGCAATTTTGCATTGATATCACGGTAATAAGAAAACATATCTTTTGCGTCTAAAGATGTGGTGACGCTCCCGCGATACAGTATTGAATATACTGTGCCATTTATTACATGAACATTTAGCATTTTGTGTTTCATGCCTTCAACGTATTTACAGTTCCACTCTTGATAGACTTTCTTTTTGCCCTGATTCATTCTGGTCTGGGACGTGACTGTGTTTTCCCTGTAGTCACACTCCATCGGGGTTTGATGCTGTGACAGGGCGCTTTTGATATCCTCCGCAGAACTGTTCAATCCAATTCCGGCAATTTTTGTATCGTAAACGATCTGTAATGCCTCTTCATTGTCTATCATTCCTGCATGTGCGGTATTGCTGAGGCATAATAATAGGATCGTTAGAATGTATTTTTGCATTTAATTTACTTTCATTATTTAGATTTTGTTAACGAATACAAGCAGGTAATAATGTTTCGTACCATCATTGTGCTGGTTAATTTGAATCTTGGCTCTATATTCGGATCCATTGTCCATTTTTACTTTAAACTCTTCCATAATGGCAGATCCGGGTGAACGTTCTTCATCAGGGAGGCAGCCATATCGGTTTTCTTTTCCATTATTTTCTATAGAGCATAACGTTTGTAAGCTTTCTATAATGTTGTTGGTGATTGCTTCTTCAAGAGAGGCGCTACAAGAGTACTTCATAACGTGTATGCTTTTACTCTTAAGGGTGCTAAATCGGCAAACTCCTTTTTCATAGAGGGTACCACCTCTAAGATCTGATGAGAGAACCGGATAGCCATGATCGGTCATAACGGCTTGCGCTTCTTCAACACTGCTGAATATATTAAGGCCGCCTACTTCTATTTCCTTGATCGCGTCTACGACCTGTTGATTTGCGTATGATGGCGTGAATGGAATAGTGCAGAGTAATAATGTCAGAAATAGGTAGCGCATTTATAAAACCTTTTGATGTCTAAGTTGTGACGGGGATCGTAGCACTACCTAAGCGAGGTGCGCAATGTTAAATGCGTCGTTTCTGTGATGTAGGATGTGATTTTCGCGGAATACGCCTGAGCTGTGATACTCTCATCTTCTGCAATTGTTATTTATGGCGTAATCTTGTTAAGCCTTTATAGGGTGTGTGGTATTTACAGTGCCTTACTATGATTGTATAAGGATTGAGGTTTTTTTCTGTCCTCTGGTTGGCATTAATACACAATTGCATTTTTGCCTATGCTTAGAAAAAATTAATTAAAATACATAAATTGGGTGAAATTCATGAAAACTTATTCTGCAACTGCACGGTGTCAATTTCCAAAGGATGTCGATAGAGATCAAGCGTGGGACTTGCTTGCTAAAATATTTATTGAAGGCACCAAAAATAATGTTGCAGACAAAGAAAGTCCATCTATAAGGTTTGTAAATACTTTTGATTTGGAGCGTATTAACAAAGATGAAGTTGTTCCCATCAATGTAGGTGATGTTTTCAAGTATCATAGCGTCACGTCTGGGAGCCCTCGCTTCTTAGAAATCACAGATTGGGATGAGGGGAAGTCTTTTGCCTTTAATGAAATCGTTGAATCCGCCTCAACAAGCGTTCAGGATAATAGTCCAGATATTCAGGCTATTTCTAGAACAGAGGTTATATTTAACGAAGGGATCGAAAGCAACCACGCTATTATTAGGCGCGCAGAAAAGCGGTCTCCGGGATTGTTCGAAAATTTCACAGGGAAATTTAACGGAGTAGTTGTCGGGGGATTAGCATATAGCATTACAAATGGATTTGAACAGGTAATTAGCTACGACAAAAACGAAGTATCACTTGGGAAAGCGGCATGTTTTGATGATGTCCATATCACAGCAGATACAGAAAGTAAGCTAGAGTTTTAAAGCTACTTATAAAACGCATTGCTGGCCTTAGGTACAATCCCTAATGGTTATGCAATTGTATAAGCGATTTGAGGTGAGGGTATCGGCCTATTCTGTGTCACTTTATTTTCCCCCTAGAGGATCTGCACCGGAAAATCGATGAAAACCAGAGGGGTAAGATTATTGTATCCCGCACTCACTTTGAGTGTACGAAAAAATTTCTTTAAAATCATTGCAGGAGAAAGAAAGTGGTGGGCGGTACAAGGATTGAACTTGTGACCCCTTGCGTGTCGAGCAAGTGCTCTACCGCTGAGCTAACCGCCCACTGTCTAGCGATAGGAGGATAGTCGTACACGCCTTACCAATGAAATTCAAGAGGAAAAAGCCGGATTATACATTTTCACTATGCGGATGCGCTTAAAAGCCGTTCAACCTGATCAACCAGATCGTTTAAGTGAAAGGGTTTTGAGAGCATTTGCGGGACGTTTTCTTTTGCGTTGCCAATATCTTTGATAGACATTGCGGCAAATCCCGTTACAAACATGATTTTGATTTCGGGCTGTATTTCTGCGGCTTTTTGCGCCAGTTCAATACCGTCAATGCCGGGCATAACAATATCAGTTAAGAGCAAGTCAAATGTCTGTCCTTCATGCAATATTTGAAGGGCCTCAACCCCGTCACGTCGCGCGCATACCGTATGGCCTGCACGTTCCAGTGCAAGTGTTAGAAAATTTAACATTGACTCATCATCTTCTGCCAATAGGATTTTCGCCATATCCAACCCATTTTTGTATTTCTCGCGCAGTGTACAGAAAACGAGCAAGGAAAATCAAATTTATTTTTTAGATCAGGTGATTATCTGATTTGTATCATGCAAGAATAGGGAGGTGTTTTATAAGGCGTCAATGAATTGTTGTCCTGCATGTTGCCAGCTATAATGCTTTTTAACATGGTCGGCACAATAGGTTGGGCGACCGGTTTCCAGCGCCTGTTGTGCGGCGTGTGCCAGATTGTCTTCGGTCAGTATCCCAAGGTTAGGTGAGGTAATAATATCTTTAGGCCCCATAACATTATAGGCGGCAACAGGAACGCCACAGGCCAAGGCCTCAATCAGAACAATACCGAATGTGTCGGTTTTTGAGGGGAAGACGAAGACATCGCTTGCACGATAATAATCCCCTAATTCTTTGCCGCTTTTCTTGCCGACAAAAAGAGCATTTGGATATTTTGCTTCTAATTCTGCGCGTATGGGGCCGTCACCGACCAGAATTTTACTGCCGCTCCATGGCATATCCAGAAAAGCCTCAAGGTTTTTTTCAATCGCAATTCGTCCGACATATAAGGCAACAGGTTTTTTTAGTTCAGTTAGGCTCGTTTGTTCTGACGGATAGAAATACGTGAAGTCTACCCCGCGGGAGAGGTATTTAATCGGGGCTTGGAACTCCCATGCTTGCAACTGTTCTTCTAAACTTTTTGTTGCGACCATGACTGTTTTGGAATGCGCATGGAAGTTCTTAACGATTTTAATGGCATATCTATGAACGGCATTGTAAAGGGGCGGGATCAGCCATGCAAAGCGCTTTGCGACGTAATCGGGAAATTGCGTATGGAATGATGTCGTATAGGCGACATTATGCTTTCGGCAGTATTTCCTAGCCGCCCAGCCGAGTGGCCCCTCTGTTGCGATATGTATCTTATCGGGTTGTACATCTCTGATAATGCGCATTAATCGTCTATAGGGACGGATAACCAGCTTTATTTCCGGATAGAAGGGCATTGGGATGCTTGCCGCAAAATCTGCGGGGCCAATAACTTCTACGGTGTGTCCGGCTGCTTTGAGTTCTTTGCGTAAATACTCATAAGTGCGTACAACACCATTAACTTGCGGATGCCATGCATCGCTTATTATGAGAACTTTCATAGACATTTTGTTTTATTCATTCTATGCTTGTGGATAAAGCTGTGCATAAATTCAGCTATCCACTCTAAATCTATAGCACAATAATGCCTTATAAATCTTTTCTTTCCAGAGTTTTATTCTTGTCTTGCGCGGTTATGCTCATCTTTTTACTGGGCAATGATCGGGCACATGCGCAAGCCGGGCTGTGTGACGTGTATTTTGAAACGGTGACACGCTTGTCTCCCCCTGATCCCGGGGCATATACCGTGTGGGATACATTGTATGGGGAAGGGGAAACACGACAAAGCTTTTCCGCTGCATTGTACGACGATGGCGGTATTCTTGCTTTGGGACAAGAGCATGACTTACTTTTATCGACGAATAGTTTGCTTTTTTCCTATTTTGATCGTCGGGGACGTGAAGTCTGGAGTAAGCGTCACGCGATAAAGGGGATTACAGAGATTGTGCGCATGGTTCCGGTTGAGGGCGGTGTTGTTGTTCTCGCCAATCGCTCTAATAACAAATCACGGCACGATATATGGATTGGTTTTTTTGATAAAAACGCAAAACTGGTATCCAGTAATCAAATTAAGGATAAACGCTTTGACTTGCTGGCCACGGATATTGTCCGGCATTTTAATGGTGGATGGATTGTCTCGGTGAGTGCATCTCATATGGCAGGGAATGGCGAATATGAGCATATGGAAAAGCAGGCGATCATTTATAAGCTGGATGAAAAAGGAAACGAAACATTTAGTCGCGCATATATTTTAGGTCAAGAAAATGAGATTTTAAGTGTTGAAATTTTTTCTACACCAGACGGTGGGCATGGCTATATCGCTACGGGGTATTTCAAAAATGGCATAGGAAAGAAAAAGGCGTGGGTTTTGCGTTTGGCAGATGATATGTCTATTGCTTGGCAAAAAGAATTTGGAAGAGGTGTATCGGCCAACCTTAATTCTGTATCCGGGTATAAGAATGGTCATATCCTTGTTATGGGGGAAGTCGTTGCAGCCGGTTCTGGCCGTAATGGTGATGCGGTCGGCGCATGGGTGATGATGATGGACTTGGATCAAGGCTCCGCCGTGTGGCAGCGTTATTATCTATCACGCGATGGTGCTTTTAAATATGTTCCACGGGACTTTTTTGTTAATGAGGATGGTGTTATTTCCGTTTTGTTTATGGGATATAAGTCAGAAGATGGAGCGAGAATGCAGAAAAAGTCAGATGTGGGGCGTTCTGATTATGCGCATGTGGTTTTTCTTTCACCCCAAGGGAATCTCTTATCTTCCGATGCATATTATTATGGTGCGGGTGTTGATGTCACGCGTATGATTGAAGGGGCGGACAGGCAGCCTGTCCTTGTCGGATCTTCTTTGGTGCCAGCCTATAGCACAATGGAAAGAAAAAGCCGGGAAATGAAGAAGCATAAGGCAGTGAAAAACCCCTTACGTGAGTATGGGAAAGCGAATCTACCCGAGGCAGATGTATCAGATAAGGCCAAAAAAGGTTTAGCTCTACTACAGAAGAAGATAAAAGATCAGGATGTTGCAGTCGGTGATGGTCATCAAGAATTGGCTAACCATTCGAATAAGGCGTCTGATGTTGCACGTAGGGCTTGGGTGATGGTAGGTGTTGGTGTTGATACGTACACTGATATGTGCAATTAATATTTTCAATTTAAAAAACAATGGGTTATTTGGGATATGGGAAGTGATGCATTAGAATTCTCTGTGCAGGATGAATATATTGGACTGCGTGCAGATAAGTTTTTAAGTCTTGTATGTGAAGATTTGTCGCGTGCGCGTTTGCAATCTTTAATCTCTGATGGGCAAGTTTTACGCAATGGGGTTGTCTTAAAGACGGCCTCTTTAAAAACGGAATTGGAAGATGTGTTTGTTGTGCATGTTCCCCCACCTGAGCCAAGTAGTATAGAGCCGGAAGATATTCCGTTGGACATTGTTTATGAAGATGAGGAGCTTCTGGTTGTTAATAAGGCCGTTGGAATGGTTGTCCATCCGGGGGCAGGGAATTGGAGTGGAACATTGGTGAATGCTCTACAGCATTATTGTGGAGATAGCTTATCCGGTATTGGCGGAGAACTGCGCCCGGGCATTGTTCATCGTCTTGATAAAGACACCAGTGGTTTGATGATGGTTGCCAAAACAGATCATGCTCATCAATACCTATCAGCACAGTTGGCAGATAGGTCGTTAAGTCGAATATACCATGCGTTGGTTCTTGGGGTTCCTTTGCCGATTAAGGGGAGTGTTGATAGGCCAATAGGCCGGCATAGGCACAATCGTTTAAAGATGAGTGTGATGAGTAATTCTCCGAAAGATGCACGTACACATTATAAGGTGATTGAGAATTATAGTGATGTTTTTTCTTTGGTTGAATGTTCTCTGGATACGGGGCGTACGCATCAAATTCGTGTGCATATGGAGGCCATCGGTAATCCATTGGTTGGGGACCCATTATATGGCCCCCAAAACACCGGGTTAATTTCTAATCTTAAAAAGGCAGGTCACCCATCAGAAGTAATTAAAGAATTCTTGGAATTAAAGCGTCAAATGTTACATGCCAGAGCCATACGGTTTATTCACCCGATTTCAGAAGAAGAGATGTTTTTTGAGTGTCCCATGCCAGAGGATATAGCTAACACCCTGAAAAAGCTTAGTAAATAATTTTTCTTTGTATTTACATAAAATTTTATGTATTATTGAAAGTGTAAGGTGTATGAATAACAAGTTGTAAGCGAAGTTGTTTTTTTATGTTCTTTATCTCCGAAAAAGAAGATTTGTTAAGTTAAGTTTGAGGGTTTATAAACGATACGGTTTGATTTATTAAAAATGGGGTGTAGGGTTTGTATATAATATTTTCCTTTTGCCAATAACCTAAGTAAAGTTTTCAGATACTCTCTAGCCGCCTTCGGGCGGTTCTTTTTTTGAAGTAGGGGATGGATCTGTTTTTGTCATATCTCATATGCGATAATAGTATTGGACTTGATGAGTATGTTTGTTTTACGTATTATTTAACGTGGTAAAGTGAATTACGGCGTTTATTTGATAAATCTTTTGACGGATTTTATGAAAAGGCGTAGAGTTTTTTCAAAATATGAAAACTAAAAATCCGTAACAGGCGGTGGTGGTAAGGGATGAGCGATTTCAATGATGCGGCATATATTGATTATGTTGAGCGCGTTCGCGATGTAAATTCTAAACAAACAGTTGATATGCCATGGAAATTCGGGGGAGATGATGATCCGAATTATTGTGGAATCTTCTTTAGTCCAAAGGGGTGGTCATTTCGCGTTACTATTAATCGTGATCAGAATGATTGTATGTTATGGGTGTCTAAATCTGCGGTTAATTTGTCCGGAGAAGCGAATAGTGGTGGTTCTATTGTTCTAGCTGAAGATGGGCAGTCGAATAGTTACCCAATTGCATCGCTTCCGTTGAAGTCTGACAATAGTAATAAGGGGGCAATCTTCGAAGAGTTTGCAAAACGGATGAAGCGTTTTGATGGTAACTTGGGGGAGAGATCTAGTCATTATCGCCATGTTGGCGTTTCTTTTGAGAATGTGGAGGGGCTACACCATAATGTAAATCAGGCATTTTATGGTAACGGCCATGATGTTTTCTTTAATTTGAAAGGTTATGCAGCACATGTTTTGAATAAAGAAACAGGCACTGCGACAAAGCATCTGTCCGTTTATCGTGATCGAAAGGGTGAGCATTTTTTACCTGTGCGTTTTCGCGATGATGTTGTCAAGGATGGTATTTCATCTGTATCTAAGGAATTACACGATGGGCGTGGAAATTACTTAGATGCTCGCGTTGCAATTGATGAAGATCGCCGTGCGGGGGATGAGGCTGCTTGGGAACAGAAAAACCTTTATCAGCAGCCGGGCTTTGCATTTCACTGCAAATCATTTTTACCGCGTGTCTTTAACTATGTTCACTCTCGTATGGATATGGTCGTGCCAACTGCATTGGTTGTTGGTGCAACATATGCTAAGGATCCTGATAGTGGGTTCAAGATTGCTGCGGCGGTAACGGCGTATCATGCAGTTGTGCATGGTCTTGCGGAAGAGACGTATGATGATCTAAAGGGGATGTTTGGGCGTGTTCGTGCACGTTTATTCGGGAATGGGAAGCGAGTATATGGGGAAGATAATTCTCAGCAATATCTGAAGGGGTATGGTAATTTATTGTTTGGGCGTCATAACTTACATAAATTTACGCCGCATGCCGATCCTGAGGTGTGTAAAGCAGGAGATAATGTTTGTATTGGCTTTGAAGATGTTTTGCGTCTGAATAAATATGTCAGCGCGAAAATGGAAGATGATCTGAGGGGGGATTCTCTTGAGGAATTCTTATTGACGATGCATCAGTTGAACTTGCCGATAACAGAATATTGGGTTGATAAATATACGCGCCTTTTTGAATGTGATAATGGTGTTTATGGTGTATTCCATGAAAACCCGAAGAGAGAAATTACTATTTATGCTTGGGATAGTGACGCCCTTTGTGCGAATGATAAATTACGCGCGCCAGAGGAATATCAGGGGCAATTCAATGGGAGTATGATTTGTATTGAGGCATCTCGTAATACAAAGGACAATGATATTGAGATATCTCAAATCCGTCGTGGCTTGTCCGGGTTGGACGTTGTTAACGAGATTGATGAAGATATACTGTTCCGCTATCAGCCCGGTATGGATGTTTATACGCAGGAAAGATCGCGTAAGTCGGTTATGGAATTGATTATGCCACATACAAGCCCGCGTGCGGCAGTTTATGAAACAGACGAAGATATTGCGAAGAGCCGCCGTCGGTTCGGGCTTGTTACGTTGCCGTTTGCCGAGGCAATTATGCCCGTGGTACAAGAGCGGCCGCAAAAAGGCGGTGGATGTGACAAAGCCGATAATGTGCCAATGGATTTTGGTTAAGGGGTTAGTCGAGTAGGCTGTCCCAGTGTGTTGCCATGTGGTTGAGAGACATGTTGTTTGTCACTGTATAAAGATCGATCGGTTTTTCTAAGCTTTGCCCGGCATAACGTCCCAGAGGTTTGATTTGTGTGCGTATCTCACTGCCTTGAGGGATATATTTTGCGCTTCCCAATGGTAGGGATAGGTAAAGTTTATGATATGATTGGCTTCTTCCGGCATAAATATTCTGATCATAGTGTGATGTTAGCGCCAGTTCGCCCCCGATTTTTGCGCCGTTTCTAAATATTTTTTCCACGCCGATTGATCCGCCATAATCCCCAAATAGAAAACGCCCTGCGCGTAGTTTTAGTGTCATATGATTATGTGGCATATCGTACCATAGGTTCAGGTGTCCGCTCGTCGTTTTTTCAGATGTGAGCGCCAGATTTAAAGTGTTATCTGGTGCGCGGCGCTGTAGGTTCCAGATATCTGCACCAATGGCAAAGCGAGAAGAAAATGGGCGGTATAATATCTCCCCGCCGTATCCTGCGTAAAATTCATCCAGGTATCCAAAGGTTGTTGAGGCGTGCCATTCTGGTGAAAAACTATGGGTGTAGCTGCTTGCCAAGGTGTCTATGCTCACCCGCTCATTGGCAAATTGTTCAATATCCCGGCGTAGTGGTTGTCCGCTAATCTCGTTCAGCTCTTCAATTTTATTAAGGTTGTCAAATAAATTGACGCGTAAAGATGCATGCCCCAAAAAGTTTAAAAAAGGCGAATATTGCCCCCGTGCGATGAGCGATGTGCGGTATACACCGCCAACATGTTCTTCGGACAGGCTTAAATCATTCTGTAAGTGAAGGGCATAACTGTATTTTATCCCCTTTGTGGGTAACTTTTTGACGGGAGAAAGAAAGGTAGGGGGCGCAACTACAAAATCAGTGTTATTCCATATTTCGGATGCGCTACTATTATTTTTATCCAGAGCTTTTTCCACATCACTGCGTAAGATTTGTAAGGTTGCACTGTTTAATCCTTGATTGTTCATTGTAACGTTGGCCTGTTTTACTGTATCCGCACTATGTTCAAAGATATGGGTGAGGGCTCTGCCAATTTGCTTTGGTGTTGCGCTTTGATCGCTTAAGGCAATTGTTGCGTGAATACGGTCTTGATTTTCTTCTAAGTGAAGCAGTTTTATGTTTTCGTTATCAGCAGCGGTGTAAATTGCATCTATATCTGTTGTATCGCTTTGTTGCTTTTTAAACGGAGCTTTGTTTTTGTAACGTTTATGTGTGAGCGGCCATTGAGAGGGGGTTGGTGAGAAGGCAATGCGTCCCATTACTCTATCGGTGCCTTGCATTGCGAGGCCTGCATTGATCCAGTCATTATGGTTATAGGATACCCCTACGCTCCATGGGGCAGGGGCGTTGTAATTAAAGGCATTTTGCTCTGCGCTATACCTGTCTGCGCCATAATCAAATTTTAAGGAAAGCCCTTCAGCGGGGAGAAAGTATTCTACGCCTGCAAAAATGCCAACTGAATCCCCGGAAAACCAGTTTGTCGGGCCGTTTGATGAAGGGTTATCGAAGTTTCGGTCTTTCCCGAAGTGGCTGCTTATTGCTTTTAATGGATTGTCAAAATGGGCTGCTGTGCCATATCTCCCCCATCCAATGCCTGCGGTTAGGTCAAAGTTTTCATATCTTTTAGAAAGGCTTATATACTCACCCGCGCTGCGTTTGTGCCCGATGGCGGATTGTAATCCAATGGCAATCTCAGGGATGTATTTTTGTTCTTTTAGTACCTGTAGTTTAATGTCCAATCCCGGATACAGCCCCTTTGTTTCTTCGAAAATATTCGATGTTTCAACGCTTTGTCGTATTTGGATGTAAAGGGGGCGTGCGACTTGAATACCTGCAAAGCCATGCATATATGGATCTGTGATCGATAATCCCGTACGAATTGTGCCTGTTTTGGACATTCTTGCGTTTGGAATCGTATTAAGTCCAAGGAAACCAGTTGCAGAAGGGGTGTACTGTGCTTTAGCCGATTCGAAAATGCATAAAACACCACAAAAAACAACTATAAGTATATTTATCTTATCTCTACGGTATGACTGAAGTCTACGTTTGGGACGCATGTGATGTTCAATAGAATGGAAATAAAAAACAAAGAATTGAGTATTAAAATACTCGCGCATTTTGTATGAAATACTTTTGTGTGTCAAATACTTAATTAATATTTGCGATGAGGTTTATGTATAGTGTACAATCCTAAGTGGCGAAATAAACGTTTTATTTTGTGTTTTGTGTGTTTAGGGAAGATTCTTAAAGATTTATGAATGATTTAGGTGCCGTTGTATATGTAGAAACGCTATTGCTTTGTTTTACAACGCTAGGGTGTTTTTGCCTGATGTATTACTTCTATCGAAGCAAGATTGCTGCTTCTAATTTTCTGGATGAAGTTATGGAGGCATCGGATCATGGGAAAATCATCTTTGATCATGATGGATGCTTTATGAGAGCCAATAAACGGGCATACAGGCATTTATCTCCAATTGTCTCTGCCTCGCTTGAGGAGCTAACCAGAGAGACATTTCTGAACTGTTTGTACGATAATGCTGCGGATTTTGATGAGAGTGTCAGAAACGCGGTTCTTAATGATTTTAATAAAGGTGATGCAGAGCCATCTTTTCGTGAAGTGATTGATTGTAAGGATCAGGGGTTATATCTGGTTGATGCAACAGATGTTCCGGGGAAAATGACGGTCTTTAATCTGTTTGATATTCGTATGGGGCAGCAACGGGAAGAAGACCTCATACAGCTCAATATTATTAATCGACAGTTGATGTTGGCAATACAGGCAACAACAACCGGCATTATTATGAGCGATCCGAAATTGGATGGAAATCCTATTTTATTTGCAAATGATGCATTCTGTGAGTTTGCGGGATACGTACGGCAGGATCTGCTTGGTGCAAATTGGAATATATTGCTTAACATGTTTGTTGATAAGCAAGAGCGAGAGAAATTCATTGCCGCAATGGCCGATCCGCAGAGCGTAGATGTTGCATTGGAAGTTGAGCGTGACGGGCAACTTAGACAGTTTAGTATGACGTTAACACCTGTGTTTGATAACGGAACGTTAGATTTATTTGTTGGGCTGGTTTCGGAGGTGACGTTGTTAAAGCAACGTGAGTCAGAATTTTTTCATGTGCAGAAACTGGAATCATTGGGGCAATTGGCGGCAGGTGTGGCGCATGACTTTAATAATATCCTATCGATTATTGGCGGGTATAGTGTCATGGCTAATAACCTGTTGGGGGATGAATTTGAGCAGGCAAAAGGTTATCTCGATAAAATTGATGCCGCATCACAACGTGGGGCTGGATTAACGCGTAAAATGCTGACATTCAGCCGACATAAAGTGGTCGAGAAGAGCGTTGTTGATGTTCGCGATATTATTTATGAACAAAAGGAGCTGCTTATTCCTTTGTTGGGTGTTTCCGTTGATCTTGAAGTATCCATTCCCGATCATAATGTAAACATCAGGGCGAGTGCTGACTCCCTTGGGCAGATCTTGATGAATTTGGCGATTAATGCGCGTGATGCAATGGGGGATGAAGGTGGCGTGTTGTCCATTTCTGTCTCATGTCCTGTTCCCGATGATGTACCCGATAATGTTCAAAATAAAATTGAGGTCGAAAATCTCGTCTGTCTAAGTGTTTCTGATACAGGAACGGGAATGGATGACAAGGTTATTGAGCGGATTTTTGATCCGTTCTTTTCCACGAAAGAGCAGGGTAAAGGTACGGGGCTTGGCTTATCTGTTGTTTATGGCTTGGTACAGGAAATGGGTGGTGTGTTCGATGTTTCCTCCAAACTGGGAGAGGGAACGAATTTTTCACTTTATGTGCCACGGTGTTATGAGAAGCAAACCAAGGTTATTACAGGGGATGAGACGGACTTGTCTTCTATTTGTTTAGATGGATTTACGGCTTTGGTTGCGGAAGATGAGCCGGATCTTTTGCTGTTGGTGACTAATATGTTGGAAGACCTTGGGCTAAAGGTTATCGGTGCGCCTAATGGGGATCAGGCCTTGATGTTGTTTGAGGATAATGAAGATGAAATCGATATTCTTCTGACGGATGTCATTATGCCGGAAATGAATGGGGTGAAGCTTGCAGAGCTTGTTACATCACTTAACCCGGATGTGAAGGTTATTTTTATGAGCGGCTATCCGGCGAATGGAGATATGGCGCCTGTTGCATTGCCTGAAGATGCTGCCTTTATGGCGAAGCCTGTTAATTATGATGCATTGGCGGGGTTACTCTTACAAAAGCTGCGTGAAGGATCACAAGTTCATGTGTCTGCGTTGGAGGCCATGCCTCAATGGAAGACATCTAGAAAAAATGGAGTCGGCCAAGATGGGTGATGAAAAGAAAAGCTTCTCTGATTTGAAGATCTTGGTTGTTGATGATCAACAAGATGCCCGTGCGTTGGTGCGGAATATGATGGCAGAGGTCGGTATCACACAAATATTCGAAGCACCTGACGGCAGGCAGGCATTGGCCTTTATTGATGCGGCGTTTGATTTTGTTGATATTATTGTGTGTGATTGGAATATGCCGAGTATGACCGGTGTTGAGTTGCTTAGACAATTACGGACAGTTGATCCGGATATGCCGTTTTTGATGGTAACGGGGCGGGGTGATATGGACTCTGTCGTTGAGGCAAAATCATCCGGTGTTACCGGATATATCAAAAAACCATTTTCTCCGGCGCAGTTGGAAGCAAAGCTTCGTATTGTTGCTGCGCGTGCCAACTTGGTGGGATAGTTATCCCTCCTGTGAATTGTTTTCTTTTCATACTGCATTTCTTGATGTATCCTTGTGGATAAGATGGATATTCTTCATTATGACTTGTGCGTAATTGGTGGTGGTATTAACGGCGCGGGCATCGCGAGAGATGCAGCGGGGCGTGGGCTGTCTGTGCTCTTAATCGAAGAGGGGGATCTTGCCGGTGCGACGTCATCAGCCAGTACAAAGCTTATCCATGGGGGATTGCGTTATCTTGAATATCGTGAATTCCTGATGGTACATCAGGCGCTGAAGGAGCGTGAAACCCTTCTTAGAAACGCACCGCACCTTATTTATCCAATTGAATGTGTTCTACCTGTTGATCACGACGTGCGCCCGCGTTGGATGTTACGTTTGGGGGTATGGCTTTACGATCATTTGGGCGGGAAGAAAACCGTTGCGCCGTCACGTTTTGTGGATTGTGGCGCGGATGGTATCTGCCGGCCATTGAATGAGGGATATGAAGAGGCCGTGATTTATTCAGATTGTTGGGGAGATGATACACGCCTTGTGGTGATGAACGCAGTTGATGCGGCCGCGCGCGATGCCAAAATCCTAACGCATACACGGTGTTGTTCTTTATCTGTGTTTGATGGCCGTTGGAAGGTGGGCTTACGCGACATGCGTTCGGGCGATGTTCTGGATGTTACCGCCTCAATGGTTGTCAATGCAACGGGGCCTTGGGTGGGACAATTTTTAAGTGAGATGGGGGTTGGGCTTAAAGACCCTGATTTACCAACAGTCAGGCTTGTAAAAGGAAGTCACCTGATCTTTCATAAATTATATGATGGTGACCAGACATATGTGTTGCAGCAACCAGATGGCCGGATTGTGTTTGTATCCCCTTATGAGGGGCAATATACGTTGGTTGGGACAACGGAAGAGGATTATGACGGTATTCCACGTGATGCACGTATCTCGGATCAAGAAATGGAATATCTGTGCGCCGCCGTGAATGATGCGTTTAAAAAACAGGTGAAGCCGACAGATGCCATTTTCTCTTTCAGTGGTGTGCGCCCTTTATTAGATGATGGGCAGGAAAGCGCCAGTGAAGTGAGTAGGGATTACCTTATCTATCATCATACGCGATCAGAAGCTCCGCTTTTATCTATATTTGGTGGAAAGTTAACAACGTATCGGGCTTTGTCCGAAGATGTTGTAGATCGCCTTATGCAGGTATCGGGGCGTTCTGCGCGTGGATGGACGGCAGATCTTCCGTTGATGGGAGGGGATTTCGAAGGGCTTAGCTATTATAAATTTCTATCTGCCAAGAGGGCGGAATATAGCTGGCTCCCTGAAAGTTTACTTGTGCGCTATGTGCGCTCTTACGGGACGTGTATGGGCTGTATTCTACATGGTGCAGAATCATTGGACGATTTGGGTGAGTATTTCGGAGATTCTGTATATGAGGCAGAATTATCTTATTTGAAAAATTATGAATGGGCATCCTCTGCCGAGGATGTGGTTTGGCGACGGTCTAAGTTAGGCCTGCACATTTCTGAAGATACGCTGTCAAAGATTGATGCCTATTTTTCCGGATAATCTATGGAATGACTGAGGGGGCAGGTAATGACATCATCACATATCGTGGCCATTGATCAGGGGACGAGCAGTTCCCGTGCAATTTTATTTAATGATCAGGGGCAGGTTAAATCAGTCTATCAAAAAGAATTACAGTTGATTTATCCGAATGAGGGATGGGTAGAGCAAAACCCTGATGACATTATTAAGGATACTATATGGGCTTTGAATTCTATCGCAGATGAGGGGGGTGATGTACGTGCCTCTATTGCCGCCATTGGAATTACAAATCAACGTGAAACGGTTATTGTTTGGGATCGAAAAACAGGGCGTCCGGTTTATAATGCGATTGTCTGGCAAGACCGCCGTACGTCTGATTACTGTGCATCCTTAAGGTGTGACGGATTAGAAGATGATGTGCGTAACCGGACAGGCCTTTTCCTTGATCCGTATTTTAGCGCATCAAAAATCAGGTGGATTTTAGAAAATGTTGATGGGGCACGTGAACGTGCCGATAATGGTGAGTTGTTGTTTGGAACTGTTGATTGTTATGTCTTGTGGCATTTGACGGGCGGGCAGGTTCATGCAACTGATTCGACCAATGTATCTCGGACAATGCTCTATAATATTGTGGAGCAAGAATGGGATAGTTATCTATTTGATTTATTTGATATACCTTTATCTATGGCGCCTAATGTATTGGATAATATATCCAATTTTGGCCAATTAAGAATCGGATCGAAATTGGACGGTATAACCATATTTGGTATGGCAGGGGATCAACAATCTGCATTGATTGGGCAAGGAGGATTGCATAAGGGGATGTTGAAGGCCACCTACGGAACCGGGTGTTTTGCCCTGGTTAACACAGGCGTACACCCCGTATTTTCAAATCATAAGATGTTAACAACTATAGGTACTTCTGTTGATGGTGTCTGTTCCTATGCACTGGAAGGCTCTATTTTTAATGCCGGTACTGCGGTGCAGTTTTTGCGGGATAATTTTTCATTCTTTGAGCAGGCAAAAGAAACAGATTCTATGGCCATGTCTGTTCCGGATAATGGCGGTGTTTATTTTGTTCCGGCTTTCACCGGTTTGGGGGCGCCATATTGGAACCCGGATGCGCGTGGTATTATTACGGGTCTGAAGCGCGATACACGTAAAGAGCATATTGTGCGTGCGGCGCTGGAGGCACAAGCTTATCAGACGCAAGATCTCCTTGATGCACTTGTTCAGGATATGGGCCAAGATATTACAACATTGCGTGTGGATGGTGGTTTGGTTGCCAATGATTTTATGTGCCAGTTTCTGGCGGATCAATTGGGTATGAAGATTGAGGTGCCGGAAGTTACAGAATGTACCGCATGGGGGGCAGCTTGTCTGGCCGGTGTCGGTGCAGGGGTTTTTGACACGTTGGAAGATGCCGCGCAGAGATGGAAGTCATCAAAAGTATATGCCCCTATTAAAACACGTGATGAAGCGGGCAGGCTTTATGATGGGTGGAAAATGGCCGTACAAAAAACATTTTCATAAAAACTTATATTTGTTATAAGCGGAAAGAGTTTGTAGAAATGGCGGAAATATAACGAATGAGTGATGATAATTTCGATCAGATGGATCAGCTTCTTGAAATGTTTGATGACCTTGTTGGAGATAAGGAGGGGCTGACACCGTTAATGCAGCGTTGGTTTGAGGAATTGGCAATCTCATTTGATCGCTGGGAATCCTCATTCGAAGAAGATGAATGTGATTTCTTGCGTCAGTATATATCTGATTACCAAATTCTTGAGAGCGAAAGTGCGCTTAACAACCTGTTTGCAGATATGCGGGGCACTCAAGCGGAGATTATGAAACGCTTTGTTATGATGCAATTGGATGATGGCAATATAGGTGCCTTTCCAGATGCGGCGATTGACGAATTGAACGATATTATTTTACCTGTGCCACAACATATCGATTTATCGAATAATGAACGAGAGGAGCTGGAGGCATTTCATGCTTTGTCACAGAAAGACCGGAGGGGAATGGAGATCCCACATGTTTGCTCCAAGTTAGAGCAGTCATTCTCTGCCCATCTTACCCGATCATTGATTTTAGAACTGCGTGACATGAAAGAGCGTGTAAACAATAATGTTGTTGCGATAGGGGGCGAGCCCTCCACATGGGGTTTTGAATAGATCGCAGATATTCATATTGCGGAGTTATGCGATTGAATTGATGATTTTTTCAATCTGTTTCCAAAGTTCTTCACAGTTACCTTGCCTGTAGGCGGAGTTTGTGAAGGTGGGGTGTTCTTTGAGGTATATCCCGAGAAGCCTTTGATTGTTATTTTGTATACATGCCTGCAAATTGGCCAGTCGGTCTGCCGCCTTAACGGTTAGTGCTAATTCAAAGTCTCCGTGAATGTTTGACATCTTGGCATAGGTTTTCTCTTTTCGTTCTGTTCTATTACTACCGTTTTCATCAGTGAGTATGGCAACGCAGTCTGCAATAAATATTCCGAATTCATGTTTTATGTCGTCATATGATATATCTGTATCTTCGATGACATCGTGGAGATATCCGATAATTTGCGCCGTTTCTCCATATGGGGTTAAGTGCTGTACCACTGCATCCAGATGAACGGAATAGGGGTGATCACCGTATTTCTGGTCTGTATGCGCGGTTATTGCGAAATGACGTGCCTTATTAAGCATGGTTTTGACCTTCTAAATATCATCATATTGTAGTGCATCGGGAATATTTTGTTCTAGGAGAGCTTTGCTTTGGAAGTCGTCTCTTATAATTTGCATACGTTTCCTTTTACATATGTAAGGAAGTGTAGCATAGCATTTGTAGTAGGGGGAAGGTGTTTCTGATGCCATATGCATAAGGGAAAAAGTGGTGCCCGAGGGGAGAATTGAACTTCCGACACGGGGATTTTCAATCCCCTGCTCTACCACTGAGCTACTCGGGCGTTTCTGTGTGAACAGAAGCAATAGGGCTTATAGAACAATACCGACTGTCTGTCTAGAGGTTTTGTTGCACCTATTTCAAAAAAAGATGGGGGAGGGTGATTTTTGTACTCTGCTGTTAATAGTTACGGATAACCAGCGTGACTTTTTGCGCTGTTCTGACTTTTTTCTCTTCGAGATGTGCAATCTGCACGAGCTTTCCATGCTCAAGATTCTCACGCATTTTCTCGGTCATCTTAATGCCAAGATCTTGAATGCGTCCAAGTCTGTGAATGAGAGAAAAGCTATCATCTGTTTGATCATATTCCACCCATAAAACCCGTGATGGCAATGGCACATCATGGGCAATCAATATGTCACCTTGCTTATTTGTGAAGGCACCACATTTTATATTCGGGTAAAGAGGATCGAGAACGGGGTTCTCAATCGTGTCGATGATGTTTTCGGTGATTTCGGAATTTATTTTGTTTTTATCGCTCATAAAAAAAACCACATTGGAGGTGTTTCACATACAACCCTATCATGCCCTACGGTATGGCGTTATTGCAAGGTGTAGTTTGGTATTCCTATATGAAAATTATAGCTTACTTGGATCATTGGGGGATGGTGGGTTTATACCCATTGCCATAAGTCCCATAGGCCCCATTGTGCCCACAGCAATTGTTGCGCCGGCAATCTTTTGTTCCAAAGATGGGTCTGCTCCCGGTTGGGGCTGTTGTTGTGGAAGCATAGAAGGATCAACAGAAACACCGGCTTCCGCGGCTCTTTGCGCGATTTCCTGACTACCAACGAACTCACCGCCATTTTCCTTTGAGAAGTTCATTTCTGCAACTTCTTGCGCGGTTTGTGTATCTTGCTGTTGCTGTTCAGCTTCGACTCTTTGGCGCTCTGCTTCGTTGAGTTGTTGGATCTCTTCGTCTGTTGAGTTCATTCTTTTTCTTCCCAATTGATATCACGTCATTCTAACATTTAATGGGCGATGAAATCAAAAAGAATTAAAATTCAAAGCCGACAAATCGCTCGTTTAGGCTGGGTGTTCGTCTTTTTCGTGTTATTTCCAAAAGGCCTAACTTTGTAAAGCCGTGGATTTGTACCGTGCACGGATCGGTAAATGTCAGGTCATCTAAGGTTTTTAGAAACCTTTTCTCATCGGCTTTGTTCATCTTTAGAAAGTCGGTGGTAATAATGCCGCCGATATTACGCACACGGATTTGTCTGGTGATTTCTTTGGCTGCTTCAATATTTACTGAAAGGTGTGATCTTTTGTCACTGCCTTTATTGATGTCAATCGCTGTAA
The DNA here is from genome assembly GCA_050633505.1 of Alphaproteobacteria bacterium. Classification (GTDB taxonomy): domain Bacteria; phylum Pseudomonadota; class Alphaproteobacteria; order Micavibrionales; family Micavibrionaceae; genus UBA1672. The sequence continues at coordinate 143,745 of JBOEGQ010000002.1, read as the reverse complement.
GGGCTGCGGTGGGTTGGATGATGATGTTTCCGCCATGAGGCAGGATGGCATATTCATGGAACAGCGTTTCCATTTGTCCGAGGAGATCTCTATGTTCAAATAATGCGAGATCCTGTGTTGCGCTTTCCATTTCAACGGGCGTGATTTTTGTAACAAGGTCCGGTGCGAAAATGCTGCACCAGTCTTCAACTTGTGAGAAGTGATCCATTGTCACGATTTCGATTCGATCAATAGGTGCCATGGCATGATCGCCTAAAATGCGTTGTATGGAGTCGGGGCCAAGTGCGACAAGGATGGGGCTGTCACCTTGTAGGTAGGCGCTAATCTCATTCCATATCTCTTTCAGTATTTTGCCTTCACGTTGAAGGATGTCTGTTTGCATGTCTGCGGCAGCAGAGCGCAAGATGAAACCCGCCATATCATCAAGCGAATCCATCATATCTTCCATTTGCGTGCGTAGATTTGTGCCACGAATGCGCTGTGACAGCTGATTCTTCTGCATAAGAGGGCAATAAATCAGATATCGTCCTGAAATGGAGATATCCATGCTCATTTGTGGGGTTTTATCTTCACGTCTCCAAATATCACCGTCATATTGTGCTATATAGGCCGATTTTGCCTGCACTGCGACATAATCACCAGGGTGGAGGACTTTGCCAATTTGCTTGTCGCCACCTTTATGTAATATGCCGTTCGCATCATGGTATCGGACATCGCGATTATATAGGATGCCCGTATTATCTCCGTCTAAGTCCAAGAACGCGGCATCCAGCCCCGCATCAATGCGTGCCACTTTCGCCCAATAGATGGATCCATAACGTACTTCTTCATTGTGCGGGTCTATTTCAAGGCCATCAATACGCCCGTTATCCAGCGCCAATGCCCAGATATTCTCTTGTAGCTCTTCAATTAAAATATCCAAGATAATCCTCTATTTTCCAGATAGGAAGAAATCGTTCCCGTCTAACATTTGCATTATATCATAAAGAGATAATCCAACCACATTAGAATACGACCCTTGGATAAAAGATATATATGACGCGGCAAGTCCTTGTATCGCGTACCCGCCTGCCTTCCCATTCCATTCCTTAGACTCAAGATATAATTCGATGTCTTGTTTTGAAAGGCATTTAAATTTAACGGTTGTATCGATCAGGCGGCTAATTTGTTGTCCGGTATCTGTGATAATGCATATTCCACCATAAACATGGTGTCTTTTCCCGGATAGGGCATGCAGGCAATCGCGTGCCTGTTGCACGTTCTCTGCTTTGGGAAGGGTGCGTCTGCCGGATGCCACAACGGTATCTGCGGCGATGATGAAGGCATCTTTCTTATTCTCGCTGATGGCTTGTGCTTTTTCGGTGGCCAGTCTTAAGGCAAGATCGCGCGGAAGCTCACCTTTTTTTTCGGTTTCATCAATGTCAGCCGGTAAAATAAGGTCAGGAGATATGCCAACTTGCTCTAGCAGTTGTTTTCTGCGCGGGGATGCAGAGGCAAGTATAAGGTTTTTATGATCGCGTTTTTGTATGATCTTGGCCGTCATCAAGGGGCCTTTCAATCGTCTATTTTTCGCGGAAAATAATACGTCCTTTTGTCAGGTCGTAAGGGGTCATTTCCACAACAACTGTATCGCCCTGTAAAACACGGATACGGTTCTTGCGCATTTTACCAGCTGTATGAGCCAAAATTACGTGATCATTTTCCAGTGTTACGCGAAACATCGCATTCGGAAGGACTTCGCTTACAACGCCTTTAAATTCAATCAGGTCTTCTTTCGCCATGGTTTGTTTTTAGCTCTCTTTTTTAAGTAAAATAATTCGTACTCGTGTATATACCGATTAGCGTATAAAAATCAATGGGTTTTGTAGATACGAAGGTATAAAGTCTACTTTTATATGATTTGATGGTGTTTATTTTTATCAGGGAGTGAGGCGAGGGGATGAGGCTTTATAGAATTTTAAAAAACCGTAATCCCGTAATGTCATCCGTTGTTGCGGTGTTTATGGGACCATTTATTGCGATGGCCTATTTGAATAAGGGGCGGCTGGCGCTTCTCTATGTCTTTGCTCTTATTACATTACATGTTGTTTTAGAAATGATTCCGTCCTTCGCATGGGAAGAGGAAGCGATCTTCAATGTTGAGGGAATTGCCTATTGGGCGGTCACTGTTCTGGCTGCTGTGCATGCTTATTATGTTGCGAAAAAATTTAACGTGGACGAGAAGGTGAAGTGGTTTGCACGCTGTACAATTCCGTTAATTGTTTTGGCGGTGTGTTTGCCTTTTATTGCAATTCTATTTCGTACAGCCGTATATGAACCATTCCATATTCCGTCTCGGAGTATGGCACCAACATTATATCCGTATGATACGTTGTTGGCAGAGAAATTCGCATATGGATACGGGGCGTATTCATTGCCCCTTCATTTGAAGCTATGGGATGGGAAGTTTTTCGAAGCTCCACCAAATCGAGGTGATATCGTTATTTTTGCTTTACCATCCAATACGGATATTTTTTACATCAAACGTATCGTTGGGTTGCCGCATGATCGTATTTTGATGGATGGGGGGGAGCTGTATATCAATGATCAACGCGTGCCGCGTAAGGAAACCGGTAATGTTGTTACTCTCAATGGTTTGGCTTTAACTGAATATCAAGAGACCCTGCCAAATGGTGTGCATTATAATATTCTGAGTGAAGGAGATGGGGGCACTTTAGATAATACAGGAGAATATGTTGTGCCAAAGGGGCATTATTTTGTGATGGGGGATAATCGTGATCATTCTCATGATAGTAGAGTGTTGCCAAAAATCGGATTCATACCAAGCGTGAATATTATAGGTCGGGCAGGCCTTTTGATAAAAGAAGGGCAGACGGGGCAATATGTGTTGCGTGCCATTGAATAATTTGATTAACGCATGATGTGCGCTTTACCTGTGTGTAAAACGCAAATTAGAGTAAATAAGCGCCGTGCCGTATCGAAATTTACATTGATTTTACCCTGTAATCGTTCTTGCAGAAGATCCGCACCTTCATTGTGCAGACCCCGGCGTCCCATATCAATTGCCTCAATTCGAGATGGGCTTGCGTTACGTACTGCCTCGTCATAACTTTGCACAATAATAAAGTAATCTTTGATCAATCGGCGATACGGGGTCAGGGATAAAACAAGGTAGGGAAGTTCTTCTTCTTTCGCGTTGCGAATGTAGAAAACCAACCTGTTATCTTCGATGGAGAGTTGCAACGTATAGGGCCCGTTTCCATCGCCATCCGGTTGGAAAACACTATCTTGTTTCAGGTCTCTTAAGGCGGTCTCACAATCACGGTGTAGCATCACACCAACACTGGGTGCATCCTGCTTTTTTAGGCGTATAGATGCGATCCTGTTTTTGTTGTCTTCGGTCATGATTGGTTTGTGTTTTTTACGGCCGCTCTAAATGCATCAATCCAGTTGTTGATCTCATCCGGTTTGTTTTTTCGGATGCTGCGGTTGACGATAAGGCGTGATGAAATCTGAAGAAGCTCTTCAACCTCGACCATGTTATTGGCTTTTAATGTGCTGCCTGTTGAGACGAGGTCAACAATACGTTTTGCAAGGCCAAGTGCCGGAGCAATTTCCATCGCGCCGTTTAGTTTGATGCATTCTGTCTGGATGCCGCGTCGGGCGAAATGGCGTGCGGTTAAATTCGGGTATTTGGTTGCAACGCGGATGTGGCTCCATTTGCTGGGGTCATCATTCTTTGCGTCTTTCTCGGGCATTGCAACGCTCAGGCGACAATGTCCGATGTTAAGGTCAAGTGGGGCGTATATTTCGGAATAATTAAACTCTTCAATCGCATCACTGCCAACCACACCTAAATGCGCGCCACCATAGGCGACAAATGTTGCAACATCAAAGGCACGGACGCGGATGATATCAAGGCCGGCATGATTGGTTGTGAACTGTAATTTTCTGCTTTTTGAATTGGTGAAGTCATCTTCAGGGATGATGCTACATGCCGCCAAAAGGGGCATGAGCTCTTCCAGAATACGGCCTTTAGGAACGGCGAGGATCAGTTTTTGCGTGTTACTATTTGTCATATGGATTATTTACCTTGAATATCGCGGTGCAGCAAGAAAGATTTTCTGTTTCGTTATGCTTTTCGGATATTGGCACCACAGGCGGAGAGCTTGCCGACAATGTTTTCGTATCCGCGTTCCAAATGGTAAATTCGATTTACCGTGGTTTCGCCTTCTGCAATTAGACCGGCAAGAACCAGAGCCACACTAGCGCGCAGGTCTGTTGCCATTACCTCCGCGCCTTTTAGGGTCTCAACGCCGCGCACGATGGCGGAATTCCCTTGAATCGTGATATTGGCTCCCATACGATTTAGTTCAGGAACATGCATAAATCGGTTTTCGAAAATAGTTTCTGTGACCAAGGCCGCCCCCTGAGCGGTGGTTAGCATAGACATGAACTGGGCTTGTAAATCGGTTGGAAAGCCGGGATAGGGTTCTGTCATGATATCAACACCTTGGAGGCGGTCAATTTCACGGTTGACGATAATATCTGCATTATCTTGCTCTACTTCTATACCTGCTTGAGACAGATATCCCAGAGCTGCACTTAAATCATCAATGCGTGCATTTTGTAATCTTACCGTTCCACCGGTCATGCCTGCAGCAATAATATATGTACCGGTTTCAATGCGGTCAGGAATAATGGCATGACGTGCGCCATTTAACGCCTTGACGCCTTCAATACGGATGGTGTCGGTTCCAAGTCCGTCAATCTTTGCCCCCATTTTGATTAGGCATTCGCCGAGGTCATTGATTTCAGGTTCTCTTGCCGCATTGGCTAATACTGTTGTGCCATTGGCAAGTGTAGCGGCCATCATCAGGTTTTCTGTTGCGCCAACAGATACTTTGGGGAATAGGATTTTTGCGCCTGTTAAGCCGCCGACGGGGGCTTTTGCACGAATGTAGCCTTCATCCAATGTGATTGTCGCGCCCATTTCCTCCAGACCTTTGATGTGAAGGTCAACAGGGCGTGTTCCGATGGCACATCCACCGGGAAGAGATACCGTTGCCTCTCCAAATCTGGCGAGAAGGGGGCCTAAAACCAATATAGATCCGCGCATTTTACGTACGATATCGTATGGCGCTGTATATGTTTCGATGTTCCCGGCGCTAATGGCCATGAGATCATCATCGCGTTTTACCTTGCAGCCGAGATACTCAAGAAGCTCAACCTGCGAATTCATATCGCGTAATGCATTAGGGCTATTTTCCAGATAAATTGTTTCTTCGCTTAGTAATGCTGCGCACATGAGTTTCAGAGCGCAGTTTTTTGCGCCACTAATTGGGATGGTACCGTTGAGAGGATTGCCTCCAACGATTTTGATTTTATCAAGAGATGAACTTTGTGGTTGTTGATCGGACATAATCTGGTTTTTCTTTCCCTTATTAAAGTCGGGGAAGAGTAACTCCGCGTTGTCCCATGTATTTTCCACTGCGGTCTGCGTAGCTTGTTTCACAAATATCACTTCCTTTAAAGAATAAGAACTGCGCAACGCCCTCATTGGCGTAAACCCGCGCAGGAAGGGGGGTTGTATTCGATATTTCCAATGTTACATGTCCTTCCCAACCCGGCTCAAGCGGGGTGACATTCACAATTAATCCGCAACGTGCATATGTGCTTTTCCCAAGGCAAACGACCAATACGTCTTTTGGGATGCGGAAATATTCAACGGTATGTGTCAGGACAAAACTATTCGGGGGGATGACACAAATTTCACTTTTTCTGTCAACGAAGCTATGTTCGGAGAAGTTCTTAGGATCAACGAGTGCATTATCCACGTTGGTAAAAATCTTAAAATCCTCAGAACACCGTGCATCATAGCCATATGATGACAAGCCATAAGAGATCGATCCGTCTCGTTTCTGTTTCTCCACGAAAGGCTCAATCATGCCTTCGTTTTGTGCCAGATTACGTATCTGATGATCGGCCAGAATTCCCGGGCGCATATCAAGACTTTGTTCTTCATTAGGTGCTGTCAGAACGCTCATATCACGAATCTTTCTTTTTCTGGCTGGTTTCTTCTTCTTTTTCACTACGTGCTTTTTCCTTTACCAGTTCCTTACGGCGTTTCAAATTATCGCGTAAGGCGGCGGCACGTTTGTCGAATTTTTGCTCTTGTTTTGCAGTCATGGTCGATAGGTTTACACATTCATTGTCTGTTTATAAAGACAACAATACAAAAAAATACAAGATCCGTAAGAAAAATTTAAAAGATAGCGCCATTTTTATGTGGGGATAGGGGGTACAAGTGGATGAGCTATACAGGAAAATGCATAAAAGGGTTGCATAAAAAGCAGGGCTTGTGTAAGCATTAACGCTTAAGGGTACAACTTTACCACGAATGATTTGTATTCCCTTTATTTTCAAGAATTCTTGAAAAAGCCTATACGGCTAACGGTTTATAGAACAATTTTAATATGAAACGCCTCGGAGAACATTGAATTAGAGGAGTTTTATAAATATGCCAGGTGAAGAAATTGCAGCAGCAGCGGCAGCCGAAGAAGGTGCCATAGCGGGTGGTTTTAATTGGGTAGCAGGTCAGGCATTTGTGCATGGCGCGATGCTGCTCGGCCTATATACCGTGTTTCCGGGTGCTGCGGAAATGCTTCATCATGGTTTGAGTGATATTGCTTCTGGAACTATTGGTGGCGTTGATGGTAGTGATGTTGTAGAAAGTTTCGATGCCTAAGTTTCTTTTCTGATCTTTGCTAAAAGGTTATATTTTCTTTCTAAAACTCCGTGACATCTTAAATTTTTTATTGTAATTTCCGCTTCGTCCCATTTGGGATTAGCTGCTGTAGCTCAGTGGTAGAGCGCGTCATTGGTAATGACGAGGCCGGGAGTTCAATTCTCCCCAGCAGCACCATCTTATACTCACCATCCTGAATCTGCTCTATAAGTGAGAATGGAAGCGCCTTTGCGGGAGTTCGAAAACCTTCATTTCGCACATATGGCAATCTTTCCGAAAATGCCAATTTTAGCACTAATCTTTGATGGTCCAGCTTGCCCGTTTCCCAGAGCCTCTGCGGGTTTCCAAGGAAATTAATGGCAGTTCGAAATGTGTCGTCGAAGGTCGCAAGCGGACGACCGCAATTTTTGATCTTTTCATTGAGTAAAAGCTTATCTTCTTCCAGTTTTTCAACCTTGCCCTCATAGGCAACAATCAGGTTAATGCTCTGCGTTTCAGCAATGCGGTTTATGAAGTGCTCGCTTTGTTTTTCTAGGCGTAACAGCTCACGTTTCATAAAGGTGACTTCATCCTTGCCATTATCGCGGCGATGATCCCACAATGTGCTGAATATCTCGGCGGCTGTATAAAACAAGTCAGGCGATGGTGTTAGTTCAGCCAGCAACTTTTCAAATTCATCCTCAATGACTTTCTTCGGGATAGACTTGCCGCCATCGGGGCATTCTTTTTGTTGGCAGAGATAATAAGCGTATTTACCACCAACGCCCTTTGACCAGCAAGATGTGTAAGGTTTGCCACAGCTGCCGCAAGTGACATATCCGCGTAATGGGAAATCTTCATGAATATCTTTGCGTCGTGGTGCCATGCTTTGGTTCTCAAGACGCGCTTGAATCCTCTTCCATGTTTCAAAGCTTATAAGCGCTTCATGTTTTGCTGGGTGGAGCTTAATGTCCCAATTCGGCACATCGATATAACCCGCATATAATGGGCGCTTCAACATGTCATTCACGGTTTTGAAATGGACTTCACCTTTTTTGTTTTTGTTGGGGAATGCTGGCTTGCTCTCCAAGAAGGTCTTAAACTCGCCTTGTGTGGCAAAGCGTCCAGATGCAAAGCCCTCTAGGGCTTCTTTGACGATAGATGCGACTGGCTCATTAGGAACGATGATTTTACCGTGCATGGGCTTGCTTTCGAATTTATAGCCAACAGGCGCATGGAATACCCAATAGCCATTTAGAAGTCTTGCCCGCATTCTGTTTTTGACTTGCTCTGTGTTCTTTTCGCGTTGGTGCGCGGCGACACTGGCGAGTAAGTGTTCAACAAGGCGACTATCGGAATCATCGCCAAATTCAATGGACGGGCTTTCAAGTTTACCGCCCGCTTCGGAGATAGATGATCTGAGCTTGATATGGGTTTCGATGTTTCTGGCGAGGCGGCTAATATCATCAATGATGACAACGAGATTTTCTTTTTTATGTTTTCTGAGGAAGACGAGCATTTTTTGAATGTTGGGGCGGTCTAGCAGTTTGCCTGTGATGCCCTCATCTTTGAATACGTCTATCACCTCATAGCCTTTGTGCTTTGCGTATTCGCGGCATCGCGTTTCTTGGGATTGCAGGCCGTGGCCTTCGGTGACTTGTTTCGGGCTGGAGACGCGGCAATAAATGACGGCTTTTCTAAGTTGTGTCATGATTTCGGACTCCTTCTGCTGGCGGCGGCAATAACGGTGTGTTTGGGTGGTTATTGGATTTTATGCTTTTAGCGGAATCCTGTAAATCAGAAACGCGATTTTTCTTCTGCGTTTGTTGATCGGGATGAATCCCATAGGCACGATCTACAAAGCTTTCCATAATGTTCCAAAGATCGTGGATAAGCTCAACTTTCTTCTCGCGGGATAAATCCATGTTTTCGAGCATGGGTAAATATTTGTTGATGTCTGGTGGCATGATTGTTTCTCCTTGTCTGTTATGGTGACAAGTTAAATTTACCAGTTGGTGCGGCGCAGCATGGGCGACCTGTTCATTGGCAGCTTTTCGCGCAATGTCCTGACGGAGCCGTTTAAGACTAAAATTTGCAATTTCTACTGAACGCAAGCTGTGTGTTGTACTACAACACGCTTGGAAAGGGAGACGCTGCGCTCTCCCGTTTCATCCCTCTCGCGGATGGTTTTGAGCATGGGAACACAATCCGTTCTACCATGTAAAACCATCAAAACGTATCGCCGTTTCACCCCTCGCAGGACTTGGAGAATTGCCTCTCCACCTGCACCGAACCATGCATGAACACGTGGGTGTTCAATCGCCATTCAGGGGAGCACATCCGCTGCCCCTAAAAACCCCCATGATGATTTCATCAAGACCAACCGTGCGCCGATTGGATGCCGTAAGCGCTTTCCCGCCTAACCAGAACCAAGGGTACGCCCTTGGATGCGTTTTGGCGAGTAATCAAATAATGAAACATCTTTACAACCAAAGCTTATGGCTAATAATTTTATTTTTGGTATACATATAAGCTCAGGCTTAAGAATGCTTTATAAGCTAGGGATGCAAAACACATGAAAGAAGATCTAATAATACCTTCTCAGATACCTTGGGAGGAGATAAAAGCCAAGGATTTAGAAGAGTTGATGTATTGGCTTTTGGACTCTATGGGTGCTAAAAACTTGGAATGGAGAATTGGAGGAAGTGGTGGCGGAACCTCTGATCAAGGGCGCGATTTAGAATGCACTTTCTACATGACGTCACCTGAAGGGGAATTAGTAAATCAAAAATGGTGGGTGGATGCCAAAGGCAGGGAAAAAACAGTTGCCCCATCTGATGTGAAAGAAACAATTTTGAATGTTGCTGCAAAAGATATTGATGTTTTGCTTATTTCTACCAACACTCATTTTTCAAACCCTACCAGAGATTGGGTTAAAGAATATCAAGTAAAAAACCCTAGGCCATTAATAAAGCTATGGGAAAGAACCGAACTGGAAAAGCATTGTTCAAAGAATCCGTTAGCGGTAATCAGGTTGTTTTCTAGGGCTCTGAGCCCGCAGGGGAAATTGGAAGTTTTAAGATCACGTCTGTGGAATTATTCAATACTTACTGATGAACCAACATTAAAAACAATTTGGCTGGCGCGCGATACACTTGATATAAGTCCCGAAACTTTATTAGCTTTAGTTGTTTCAGAGAGTGTGAATGGCTCTTTCTCCGATAGAGCGTGGGGAAAGTTCGTTAATGAAGATGTCTTATTCCTTGCTCTGGTCACGTTTTTAACAAACTTTTTCTTTCTTTATTATCGTGCAAAAGAGCAAGGAATAAAAGAAGCATCATATATAGGTGCCGTAACATATTTGATATTATGTTGTGTTGATAGATTTGGGGCAGAAAAAACAAGTGATGTACTTGAAGATTGGTCGGATTTTGACGATAGAGAATTGCCAGAGGAAGTCAAAAATTTCATTTTGCAACCTGTTATGGGGAGCTTACTTGATGAGTTAAGGGATGTCTGTACCAGTGATTGTTCAAGAGTGCATACTGATCTTGTACGCCTGACAGAAAACCAAATTGAGGGATATTGGCAGAGGCTAAATGTAAGGGATGAAATTAAGGAAGAAAAAGAAAAATTAATTCTAGTGGGAGAACGGAATGAAGAACGATGCAAGGTTGGGTTTTGTATGAGTAAAGGCGGTTGTCCTGTTATCAATAATGACGCTCCTGAGAAACATATTTTAAAGACTCTATCTGATGTAGAAAAAATATATAAATTTCGTTACAAAAACTCTGGTAAATGATTTCGAAAACATAGCCCAAACCAAATCACTCCATCGTATACCCGCCGCGGTCTTGCTGTTGCGGTTTAAATTGAACGGGTTCGGTAAGGTTTTGCTCTTTCATCTTCATATACGTGCCGATGTCTTTGCGCATTTGTAACATGTTTTCATTATGCTTCTGACGAAGGTTTTGAACATGATCTTGCAAGCGGCCACGCTCTTGTAACTGTTTGGTGATGAGTTCCTGCTTTTCCTTTTGGTCACGCGCTTGGCATTTCAGCGTGTCTTGTCTGTTTTCTTCCTGAATGCGGCGATGCTTGCCGGTTATACGGGCAAGCACGCCTTTAAACCATCTGGGCATACGCTCTTGACGTTGAGATTCTTCCTGTCTCTGTCGGTCATTGTGAGCTTGTTCTAATGCTGAGCGCTCTGAACGGTGACGCTTCCGAAGATTTAAAAGTGCGCTTTTAAGGGGATGATACTTCTTACTGCGCTCCTGTCTCACATCATTGATATGTTTTTGAAGAACATCTGTCATGATCTCGGCAATCTTGGTTTTTGCTTGCTGCACGGATGGTAAATCTTCTTGTTTCAAACGAGCATTCAGGGCGCGGGTTTTTAATACTGTCCAGCGACTGAGGGAATAGACTTCGCCCTTATAATCCACGGCGACAAATCCGCGCCGATCTCCCTTTGCAAGGGTGAAGCCGTGATTTTGCAGTGCATGTGCGAATGATTTAGCATCATCGGACGCGCCCCAAGCTTGCTTGAAGATATGCTTAATCATGCGCGGATCATCATCTTGGCGCTTGGTCTGTTGCCATTCTTCACGCGTGAAGTTGAGCGGGTTTGTATATTGCTTATCAATAAATCCCTTGGGCATGTTCCAGCCTTGTTCAAGATAGATGTCCTTGGAAATTTCATTCAGTTTCTTTTTGTAAAACGGCAAGTTTATGGCCGTCATGCTTTGCGCATCAATGCGTGACCAGACGCAATGCGCGTGCCGCCGTCCTTCTTTTTCATGGAAGACGACAACGCGCGGCTGTCCCTCAAGCCCCATTTTCTGTTCAATGTCGCTCAGTGCTTTTTCGAATGTTTCATTGGTTGCGATTTCATCCTGCGGGGGATTGAGAGAAACCGAAAACAGAAATTGCGTGCAGCGTGTTGCGCGGCTTGTAGCTTGAATTTCCTGAAACGCGCCGTGGACGGTTTCGGATGAAAATCCCGTGATTTCATGGACGGTCACATGGTCATTATCCCGATCATTCAGCAAGTGATTGGCGAGTTGTTTTGCGTGACCTCTCTGATTGCCCTCGATAATCATGAGCATTCATCTCTCAGGCCGAGCACTTTGATAAGGGTTTCTTTGATGAACGCGATGTTATCAACGGCTTCATTGAGGCTATCCAGAACGTCATCGGTGACAAGCAAACTGCCTGTGTTTGCGGCTCTGGCCAGTTGGTTGATGTTGTTGGGAAGACGTGACGCGCCGAGCTGCGCTAAAATCTGCGCAAGGATGATGTTATCTTCCTTGGGGCGTGATGTACGGCCTCTGCGCGGTTTGGCATTGCTCAGGAGTGTTTCACGAATATACGCGCCAAGCGGTTTTGTGCCTGCAAGCTCTTCCAAGAGCTCCCGTTCCTCAACGCTCAGGCGTAAGGAAAACGGTGTTGGCTTTTTTGTCTTGGTGTCATTGCTCATGCCATCATGATAGGCGCGAGAGAGCAGAAAGTTGGGCGGTTAGGTGTTTAGAATATTTGAGCACTGAGAAGTATTCCCCATTCAATTTTGCACAAAAACGACCTCTAAGTTGCTTTTGATAAAAGAAAACGCAATAAGTACTGATGTCCTATAAATTACAACGTATACGCGATCCGCTGCACAATCTTATCGAATTTGATGCAAATCAATTTGAAAATGTTATGTGGGATGTTCTTAATACCAGACCTTTTCAAAGATTGAGGCGTGTTAAGCAATTAGGGTTTTCGGATTTGGTTTATCCTGGGGCCACACACTCAAGATTCGCTCACAGTGTTGGCGTTTTTCATACAGCTCGTCGATTGATGTATATTGTTAAGGATCTTCTTGGAGAACAAAAATTTAATCCAACGGATGCAGATAGAGCGTTAGCCGCAGCTCTTGTACACGATGTTGGGCACGGGCCTTTTAGTCATGCTTTTGAAAGCGTTGGAAAACGCTTAGGTTTGAAAATGGCAAGTCACGAAGATGTAAGTGATAGAATAATTCGTGATAGCGAGATTAGTGAGGCTTTAGCACCTTTGGGGAGGGGGTTTGCAGATGATGTGGCTGATCTCATTGGTAATAAGGGGCCTAAAGATATCTATAGTGCCGTAGTATCAAGCCAGTTTGATGCGGATAGACTCGATTACATGCAACGAGATCGATTGATGTCTGGTACACAGAATAGTGCAATAGACTTTGAATGGTTAACTGCAAACCTTCGTGTTGGTGAAGTGCCTTTAGGAGTAGATGATGAGCAAATTGCAAGTGTTGAAACGTTTGTATTGGGCCCCAAAGCCATTTATGCTGCAGAGGCTTATGTTCTTGGTCTCTTTCAATTATACCCGACAGTTTACTTTCACAAAACAACGCGGTGTGCGGAGAAGCTATTTGAAGAATTGCTTTGTCTTGTTATTCAGTTGATTCAAAATGATGACTTAGCTTCGATAAATCTTTATGAAGGTCATCCCATTGTGAAATTTGCAAAAGAGCCTGAAAAATTAGAAAATGTACTGGCGCTTGACGATACCGTGATTTGGGGGGCAATACATCAACTTGCGGAAGCAAAAAACCCATCGGTTTCAGTTTTGGCGAGGCGCTTAAGAGACCGTGATTTGTTGAAGTGTAGAGATATAAAATTAGAAATTATGTCGAGTATTGGTGTAAGTGAAGTCAGGAATAAAGAGGTTTCTAATGAAATTAATAAGGCATGTATTGTTGTTAGAGACAGAGTTAAAGATTGGTGCAAAGAAAAAAATACAGAGATACCTCAGATTTTACATGACGAAGCGAAGCGTTCGCCATATAATAAACTTGACGAATCTAAAGGTCCTCTCAATCAAATTCATATACAAGATGCCAGCGGAGGGCTTGTAGATATAGTCAATCTTTCTCCCGCCGTTCAGGCAATCGACGCGTTTTCAATGTCTAGAGTATATATAAATCCCGATGATAGAGAGACTTTAGAGTTTCTTGATGATCTAATAAAGAAGGAGACAGCAGAATGTCAAAAGCAGATAAAGTAAGAAATATTATCGCATATTCTGGAGGTAATATTACAGGTCGTACGAAAATGCAAAAAATTGCATGCCTTCTTAGTTTAGCAGGATTTGATGATGATTTTTCTTTTGATTATCGTCATTATGGTCCTTATAGCGAAGAATTATCTGGTACAATTCGTGAGGCTGCTATCCTTGGATTTATTGACGAAGAGGAGCATCCAACGAGCTGGGGGGGAACATATTCTATTTATACTCTAAAATCTGATGTGCCTGATATAACAAATCCCGATATGCAGGCATTAGTTGAACTTGCAAATAATGCTCCTTCTGTAATTCTTGAGCTTGCTACTACCGCTGCATTTTTAGGTGAACAAGGGGTGGAAGATCCATGGAAAGAAACGGTTAATAGAAAACCTGAAAAAGCAGGAAATGGCCGAATTGAAAAAGCGAAGGATCTTTATCTAAGTCTGAAAAAAATAAATGTACCAACTGAATTGCCTTCAATTTAGCATTTTTTTGTATTAGCTCTTTTCGTATTCGAACAGCTAACAAGAGCTTGCAGCCTTGCTTTGGCTCTAAAATATAGTTTCTTTTTTCAAACTAGTTTCGTGAATAAAAAGATCGATTATTCTCTTCCCTTATATTCGCATCTTGACAAAGATGTTATGACAGACCCTGTATCATATCTCTCTAGCCGATGGTGTTCGGCTTCATTTTGTACTAATATGCTTTTAGAAATATGGCTTGTATATTTCTATTTCTTTTCGGGAGGCTAAAATGGCAGAAACACAGATAGAATGGACAGATGCCACATGGAATCCAGTGGCTGGCTGCTCTATAGTAAGTGCAGGCTGTACTAACTGTTATGCCATGCAAATGGCAAAGCGCCTTGAAGCTATGGGGGTGGAAAAGTATTGTGGTCTTACACGGCAGAGTGGACAGAGAACTGTATGGAATGGCAAAGTTAAAGAGGATCCTAAATCTCTTTTAATTCCATATAAATGGAAAAAGCCACGAACAATTTTTGTGAATTCTATGAGTGATTTATTTCACGAGGATGTTAAAGAAAATTTTATCTGTGATGTTTGGAAAGTTATGCGTGAAACTCCTAGGCATAATTATCAAATATTAACAAAACGTCCTGAGCGCATGCTTCGTATTCTATCAGATGTAATTAAAGAGGTCCTTCCAAATGTTTGGCTAGGAACCAGTGTTGAAGATGAAGAAACCGTTAGCAGAATCGACGCTTTACGGGGGGTTCCTGCTGCAATTCGTTTTATATCCTTTGAGCCTTTAATTGGTGCGGTAGGCAATGTAGATTTAACTGATATTCATTGGGCCATAGTTGGCGGTGAAAGTGGCAGAGGCGCTCGTCCCATTAAGGAAGTATGGATTGATGAAATACATGATCAATGTGATGTATACGACACGGCGTTTTTCTTTAAGCAATGGGGGGCTTGGGGTAAAGACAATCAAAAGCGTTCGAAGAAAGCTAACGGGCGCCATTACCGCGGCAGAACATGGGATGAAATGCCTGACTTTAATAGAGTTAGTGCATAACTGTAGGAGTATTTGATATTGGCAAAGAAAGATATTGATTGGGCTACGGGTGCGAAATTATACGATCACACTAAAAAGAAGCACACTATACTTAATGAGTATTTCAGTAAGTACTTAATTACAAGGTGCCAATTACCCAAGCAGGAAAAATTTAGACTTGTCGTTGTTGATGGGTTTGCTGGAGCTGGATTATACGAATGTGGAAGTTACGGATCTCCCCTTATTTTTATTGATGTTCTAAATAGAACATTGGAAACTATTAATATCAACCGGGCAGCACAGGGGTGGCCCAAAATTCAAGTTGAATGCTTGATAATTTTAAATGATTTTAGCAAGCCTGTAATAGAACAATTAAAAACAAATATAGCCCCATTGCAGGCACATACCAAAGAAACCAATAAAAACCTTGATATTAAAATTGAATATTTAAATGAAAGGTTTGATAGCGCTTATCCAAAGATAAAGAAAAGAATAGCAGAAACAAAATGCGGAAATGTTCTTTTTAATTTAGATCAGTGTGGCCATTCAAAAGTAAATATTCAAATTATTAAAGATGTGATGCAATCTTGGCGACGTGCTGAAATTTTCTTGAATTTTCCAGTAAGTACAATTTTAACGTTTATATCACCAGATATAGAAAAAAATAGCGTTCAATTAGATCCTTTAGTGCAAAAGGAAATATACGAATTCATAAAGGATGGAAACGAGGCTATTAGTAAGAAGGAATGGCTAGGTGATGTAGAGAGAGTTGTTTTTGATAGTCTAAAATCAGGGGCGCCTTTTGTGAGTCCATTTTCTATACATAACCCACAAGGTTGGGGGTATTGGTTAATGCACTTTGCGAATGAACCAAAGGCCAGACAAGTGTACAACGACATATTGCACGAAAACAGTACTGCTCAAGCACATTTTGGACGGTCAGGATTAGATATGTTGTCTTATAATCCCAATGATGAACAAGGTCAGTTATATTTATTCGACGAAAATTCAAGAGATTTGGCTAAGAAAGCACTGTATGACGATATTCCTCGGTTGATTGCCGTTTCTGGGGATGCTTTAGGGGTCTCTGATTTTCATAGGGCTGCATACAGCGAAACACCTGCTCATAGCAGTGATATACACGAAATGATTATTGAAAATCCAGATATTGAAGTTATCACTGAAACGGGCGGTGAAAGAAGAAAGGCTAATACAATAAAAGATACTGATACATTAAAACTAAAAAATCAAAAAAGTTGGTTCTCAGTATTTAAGGATTTTTAATAACGTTAACTAACCTTCAAAATCCTATCCCAGTGCTCAAAAACCTTGAATAATAAGTTCGATGTTTCTCTATCTAGCTGCACCACTTACAAAACCTTCCATTTTATCATCAGATCAAATTTATTTTGGGCGCTTGAATAACGTCATTTTTTTTGTATGTTCATGGTAGTAGAACTTCAAATTACGCATACGGCAGATATATGGAACTTTTGGTTATTTTGTTGGGGGAATTTTTATTCTTTCCGGTTATCGCAGCTATAGGCGCATTTGTGAATTTAGTGGCCGGTCTGCTTAGCTTAATGCTTGAACTTTTGTTATGTGCTATCCCTTCATCAGGTAGAGAAAAGGTTAAAGCGTCTGGGGCTGTATCTACACATAAAAAAACAGTGTTTCCATTTAAAGTTATAAGCAGGGTAGCAGGAGGATTGTTCTTAACGGTTCTTATTTTATTGTTTTCTGTAAATACGTTTTTGTTCGAGCCCACAGTGCGTTTTATCGTTTCTAAGGTTGAAGAAAACACAAAAATGGAAGTTTCCTTCTCTTCTGCCAGTGGTGATATTCTTTCAGGCGCGGTCAAGTTTACAAGTTTGCATATCCAGAGAGAGAACGACGAAGCATTTGATTTTGATATATTAGCGCAAAGCACGAGTTTTGATGTTGATGTATATAGCTTGCTCTCTAATTCTATAGTTATTGAAAATTTAATCGTTGAAGGAGTAAAGGGGGAAGCCTGGGATAAGGCAAAACAAAAAGAGGTCGGCTCTCAAAAGCCTAATAATAAGTTTGAGGCAGGTATTGGTGATTTTAAATTTGGTATTGAGCTGAAAGATGGAAATAAAATTGAAGATGACGTACCTCCCAGAAAATTAGAGGCCAAGAAGAAATTTATTATAAGTGATCTACACATTAATGGTGTGAGACTTGATATATATAAGAATGATAAAGAGCCGTTAGTTTTAGCACTAGATAAAATCCATAGCGCGCCATTTCGAAGTCAATATGCGGTGTTTGATACGTTTTTTCGGTCAAATATTGAAGGAAGTTTAAATAACCATAAAATAACAATATCTACGAAAGACGTTGGCGATGGCCGAAATACCAAGTGGCACCTTGATAACTTCCCTGTGACTTTAATTAAGAGCTATGTGCATAAAGCTCCCTTTAGTTGGTTTGAGCGCGGCAGTATTGACGTCTTGGTGGAAGATAAGTGGCAATATGGCGATAATGCCGAAATTGAAATGGATTGGAGAATGCAGCTAAAAGACGTCGTTGTGAAAGCCCCTGTAGATGCTTCTGTTATAAGCAAGGCTTTGGCGTCTCCTGTCGTATCTTATATTAATAAGCGTTCTGGTAGCGCCGATTTCAGATTTTCTCTTGTGATGAATGAAAAGCAATTTGAAAGTACATCGTCCTTGGATGCTTCTGGGCTTTGGGATGCTGCGATAAATGCACTATCTAAAAAAATGTCGGCTGTAACCGGTAAGAAAAAAGAAGCAGTAAAGACTGGGGTTGAAAATGGCATTCAAGGTTTTAAAAGCTTCCTTAATAAAAAGAGAAACAAGTAATAGTTAGGTTTTAAGTTTGGGGTTCCAATCCTCAAAAACCTTGAATAATGAGTTCGAGGTTTCTTTATCTAGCTGCACCATTTATAAAATCTTTATATTTTAGTATAAACTAAACGGTCTATTGGGTGTTCTCTCAGATTACAAATGGAGGCCGTAAAAGTGTGTTATCAGGTTTTCGTAAGTACAAATTGTAGTGATGATATTGGCAATGAGAATTCGCAGCTCGTTAAGTTTACGAAAGAGCTGCCATTTGCGATTGGTTCAGAACTGCTCCGTTATCAAAATGTGTGGTATATCGATTCAGAATCAGGAGGGTGTAGCTGTTCTTTTCGGCATGCAAATGATCCTAAGCTCGGCTTCGGCGTTCCTGAAGACTGGTATCCCGAAGATGACGTAGATATAAAGGCAACAATAGGGTTTATTAAGACCATCCGAGCTATTTTACAAGCGGGATTTCATGTTGATTGTATAGACATATGGAATGACAATTCATCTATAGAAAATCCACCAGAAAAAATATTGGTAAATTTATTGGATCTAAAAAATGAAGAATTCCGCTTTTTTGAAAATCATATATTTGAATTTACATTGAGCGATAATGACACGCCCATGCTAGAGGGGCATGAGGATGTATAGTGACGCAATCTATAAACTGCATTTTTAAAGCAGTAATTAGAACAGTAAGTAACTACCTTATTTGCGTTACTTTATCCTCACACTCCTAAAAAGCATGTTTGGTTTATAGGTCTACTCACTCTGGCTCACAATGAAGGGTAACTACCTCTGAAAGATCTGATTTTAGTCCGTCTATATCATAGGTGCCTATAGAAAAATAATAGAACCCTTCACGTAGGCCTGAAATGGTATGATCCATTTGATAGGAGTCATTAACATCTATGATGTTAACGCCGTTCTCAATGTGGTCTTTATAATAATGGATTTCGTATCCGCCAATTTCCCATAGTTCAAGGTTGTCGCCATTTTCGCGTGAATATGGTGCAGACCACGACAGACTTGCATCACATTCTTCACTTGCTGGCGGGGGAGGTTCCGGCATAGGTTCCATCGTCGGTACAGGCTCTGGTGTTGGCGCTGATATCGGCTCTGTGGGGGAGGAGGCGGGCGCAAAAGGATTTGATGGCATTGAAAACCTCCGGGCACTTGATGGTGGTTCTATAGAGGTTGTTCTTGTCTCATATGGTGTTGGTGAGATATCGGGTATGGATGAGCCATCAGGTGATGACTGCGTACTGGCATTTGGCATTGTTTGTGCACAAACACTCGCCGAAAAAACAACACATAGACCTCCGTATATTCCTCGTTTCATATTGTTCTGCGTCA
This sequence comes from Alphaproteobacteria bacterium, assembly GCA_050633505.1. GTDB lineage: Bacteria > Pseudomonadota > Alphaproteobacteria > Micavibrionales > Micavibrionaceae > UBA1672. Next base: position 124,266 of record JBOEGQ010000002.1, on the reverse strand, counting down.
TGTTCAGTCTCCTTTTTAGACAGTTTAAAAATGGAATCTAAAACGCACGGGTATGTCTGCCGACAAGGCTATTTAGTAGGGGTATCGTGTTTCTTTCTTAGGCGCATAGCGTGCTTAACCCAAGACACACGAGTCCTTAGGGTACCCAGATATTTCTGTTTAGAAATTTCTGGAGTTGCCGGTTATTAGTCGTCTGGAAACAGTCAAACAGCGCTTGTCGGATCAATCTTTATCTACATGCCTGTCATGGGAACGCAAATAAAGATCAATTACAAATCATGTCTGTCGGCACTGCTGTAATGCGCATGGGCATAGGCCATTTTGCACAATTTATATGCAGACATATTCAGTCGTGTTTTAGATAATTATATGTATGGCATCTCTCTGACTATCAGAGGGGGAATGCGATATACATCTGGTTCGTGATATAACCAATATAGTATGTTAGCAAAAAGTTGATTAACAAAAACTTAACATAATACAAAAGGTGTTTTTCTTCGGATTTGCATGAGAAGTGCTACACCCCTTATGCCATTATATACTGATTTAACTGCATAGTTGTGGTATGGAAATATAGAGATAATGTGTAAGAGCTTAGTCATATGGAATTAATTTTTATACTTTTAGGTGTCTTGTTTTTGGCGACACTTGTTATGCCATGGGTGAATCGTCACAGGGTTTTATCTTTAAGGGATACCGTAAATGCCCAGCAAGAGAAGCTTAAGCTCTATGAGCGTGAGTTGATTGCACTCCGCAAGAAGCAGGCTCAAAACGAAGAAAAAATAACACCAGAGGTGAGTGCCTCTGTGTCTGCTGCACAGGCCGCAGTTGTTGAAAAAGTTGAGGTTGTTGAGCGTGCAGATGTGCCTTCGCCTGATACCGGGGGGGCTTCTCTTGTAGAAGAAGAGCATAAGCGTGGTGTGGATGAGTATATTTATACCGCGCCGTCTACCCCGAAAGAACCCTTCAATTTTGAAAAGCAGTTTGGTGCAAAATTGCCGGTATGGGTTGGTGGTATTGCTTTGGCTCTTGGTGCATTTTATCTGGTGAAATATTCGATAGATAATAACCTGTTAAGTCCTGCTGTGCGTATTTTGTTCGGGGAGGGGCTCGGCATTGCGTTTCTTTTTGCCGCGCGTTGGATCCGGGAAAAGGACAAGATCGCCAATGGTGTTAAAATTGCCCAATCTCTTTCCGGTGCGGGTATTGCGGCTTTGTATATATCAACATTTGCCGCGACGAGCTTGTATCACTTTGCCCCTCAAATAGTTGGGCTGGGGGGGATGGCGGTGATTACGGCCGTGGCTGTAACATTATCGCTACGTCATGGTGCGCCTATTGCGTTGTTGGGGCTTGTCGGAGGCTTTATTACGCCTGCGTTATTGTCGTATAATAGTGATATTCCAACCCCTGTTTTATTCCTATATCTCTATATTATTTTTGCCGGATTGATGGCCGTGATAAAAGAGAAACGTTGGTGGGGGCTTTCCTTACCAGCCATTATTGGTACATTTTTGTGGGTTCTATATTGGATTGCGGCAGACTTTACACCTGATGATACAATCTGGATTGGTCTTTTCCTGCTGGCGGTCAGCGCGACTGTCGTTGCCGGATCACGGCGAGATATCGATGAAAGTGTGTCTGTTTCCGATATATCGTGGAGCAAGTGTAACATCCTTAATTATTTGAGCCTAAGCGGAGCGATCGTTTTGATGGGAACGGTTACCGCGCATTCAGGGTTTGGCTATCTTGAATGGGGGTTGTTTGGCATGATTGCGCTAGGCGGGATTGTCATGGCGTATTTCAAGAGCCGTATTTATGGTTTTGTTCCGTGGATTTTGATGGCTGTGAATGCCGTGATGCTGGTGGCTTGGGATGTACCAAGTATAAGTGATTTTGGTTTTATATTATGTGTTTTTGCTGCTCTTTATATGGTGTGTGGTTATTTAATAACGTGGAAAAGTGCTCTTCCTTCCAAATGGGTAGGGCTGATGGCGGCAACGTCCGTTGGGTATTACCTTCTTGCATATTTTAAAATTACAGACTTGCAAATGTATGATGATGTTTCGTTTTTGTGGGGCGGTGTTGCGCTTGCGCTTGCCGGGTTATTCATTTGGGTTATGAGAAAAGCCATGCTTTGCTTTGAACAAGGTGATCGTGAACAAGAAAATGTTTTAGGCATTGCGTCTTTAATGGCCACGGTGTTTATCACGCTTGCTTTGACAATTGAATTGGAAAGAGAATTTCTCTCTGTTGCCGTAGCAGCTGAAGTTCTGGCGGTGGCGTGGATCTCTACACGTATTCCTCTTGCCGCATTCAGATTAATTGCGAAGCTTTTATCATGCGTATTTGGTTTTTTGTTGATTCCCCAGATATTACTATTGCTTCAATTAACGGCGTATAGTCTGGTTGAGGTACAACTGCATTTACAAGAATCTGTGCCTATTGTTGATTGGCCACTTTTCCAATTGGGGATACCGGCTGCGATGTTTGTAGGGGCGGCGTATTACCTTCGATATGAACGTGATGATCGACTGGTTCGTGCCTTTGAACTTGTGTGTTTGGGGCTGGTTGCCGTTATGGGGTATTACCTCAATCGACATGCCTTTCATGTATCGAGTGAAATTATGTTCAAGGAAGCTGGCTTTTTTGAACGTAACGTTATGACGAACATATTGTTTGTTTATGGCCTGTCGTGTTTCTATTTAGGACGAAGGTTTGAGCGTATCGCGTTTTCATGGGCTGCTATGGGGCTTTGTGCCGTGGCGTTATTCCGTGTCATCTATTTTGATGTGATGATGTATAACCCACTTTGGACATCTCTGAATATTCGTGGTGTGTTCCTTGCAAATGAGTTGGTATTGGCATTTGGCTTACCTGCGATTTGGGCTTGGGCATTGCGTAAAGAGCTGTCTTTTATGCGTAAGGACAAGTGGTGTGGGTATGCAGGTGGGGCTATCTTTTTGCTTGTATTTATGTGGTTGAATCTGAATGTGCGCTTTGCTTTCCATGGTGCGGATCTAAGCACAGGCGTGGCTACACATGCGGAAACATATGCGTATTCGGCATTGTGGCTCTTGCTTGGCGTGGCTCTTCTTGTCACAGGGGTATGGAAGAACGATAAGATGATCCGTTATGCCTCTCTGGCTGTTATGATTTTGGCTGTCGGGAAGGTGTTCTTGTATGATGCTGCAGAATTGGACGGGCTTTATCGTGTGTTCTCATTCCTTGGCTTGGGATTATCATTATTAGGGTTGAGTTATTTCTATACGCGCTTTGTATTTAAAGGGCATAGCGACTAACTCTCGGCAATGTTGAGTAAGAATTGCGGGGGGTAGTTACGGATCTGTTTTGTCCGTTAGAAACTCCAGTGGATGGATATGTCGGTGCGAACCATAAAAGCTCTAAGTGTTATCGAATAAAAGTGCCTTAAGATGACGGAGTAGGTTTTGTTCATAATCCTCTGATGATAACCCGGTTAAGGGGTTTTTATGTTTCTGCACATTGGCGATTTTTTGCTTTGCTAAAATATAATCATCTCTGTTGAGTTCTTGTTGCAGTGTCTGTAATTGGTGGTCTTTTTTTTGACGGCGGGTGAAATCCTTATATGTATCTTTTGGCATTTTTTTTAGCAGCTCCTCAATCTGAAATAGATCATCTTCGTAGATGAGATTGTTTGAAAACAATTGGATAATTTCATGCCATAAACTGTCTGTTGTTTTCGCTCTGGAGAAGATAAAACTATTCAAAATTATTGATATTTTACCTTTAAGTCTGTCTGTATTTGTAAGATTTTCTTTTGTTTTTTGCTTTTCGGATGATTTTTGAGCCAATTTAAGTTTCTTGAGAACAATTTGTTTGTGCTGGATATAATGTTGTAGGGCAGTGCTGGTTAATTTCTCCGCATCGGCTTGATATGACCAAATCTGATTCTCTGTCTTTGAATGTTCCATGGTTTATGATTCTTTTTTTGTCATTGTATAGTTGATGTGTTTCATAAGGTCATCGAAAGAAAATGGTTTGATCAGGAGGTCATTGATCTTAATTTCCTTTGCCTTTTTAATGGCCTCTTCATTCGCATAAGAGGCCATCAGAATCACTGGTGCGTTTGGAATTTCTTGCCGGATCTTTTTCGTTAACTCAATGCCTCCATCGGTATTGATGTCGAGGTCTATAATCAGAAGATCGTGTCTGTGTATTTTGTATATTACGAGTGCATGTTCGCTATGGCGAGCGATAAAGACCTGCTGTGTGTTAACCGAATTTAGAATGTTTTCGATTATATCGCTAAGAAAATCAACGTTCTCGGCGATAAGGATTTTCAGATCTTCGAATTTAACAGACATGATGACCTGACTATTCTATCCCTTATTGGATGGTTATGCACTGGCTGAGGTATTCTTGTATTTTTTCTCTGGCAGGAGGCTTTGTTAGGAAACCAGCCGCGCCTAGTTCTAAAGCTTTTAGAACGTTCTCTTTTTGGCTATCGGCACTTAGAACGATGATAAAGCTATCTGAATCAAGTTCAATAAGATCGGGAATGATTTCCAATCCCGTTTTATCCGGCATGTGTATATCCAATAACAGGATATCAGGGTTGTGTTTTAAATATGCGGGCACAACTTCTTTACCGCAACTTGCCTCTATGATTTCTCCGCATGAGGTGAGGAGGATGCTCATTGTTTTTCGGATAAAGGGGTCATCATCTACAATTAGGATTACGTTGTCTTTACGGGTTTCACGTTGCTTATACATGCTTTCTGTCAGATTGATTGACGTGTCTTTTTCTGTTAGGTCGATCTGTACCTGTTTTATGCCTATTTTGCTCATTTGTCTAAGAAGGATACGGCAACAGTGGTTGGGAATTTTCTGTTCGATATCAGATTTTATAACGGCGTAATTCTCGATAATACCCAATCGAATAAGCATCACGATTTTACGTGGTGAAACGGGATAAATCATGCCTTCATATTTGCGGTACTGGTCGTAGAAATGTTTAATAATTTCCTTTTGTGATAATACGCTGTTCTCAACAATATTGATGTTTATGATTTGCCATTCGCTCATATGGTTTTTAATGGATGGGACAAGCATCATGAGTTCGGAATCGTTTTTTTTCTCTGCAATAATCATGCTTTTCGTTCCTCTAGAAATTGGTGAACAGCCTTATAGCTTAGTTCTATCTTTTGAAAAAAAATTGCGCGATCTTCTGCAGGGGTGGGGGGCATGGCTTCTGCTTTGGAGCATAGTGCTTTTAGGTGATGGGCACCTACATAACCGGCTGCGCCTTTTAATTTATGTGCTGCGGCTTTCCAGATCGTCATCTCGGCCTCATGGATTCCTTTTTTAAAATCATCCATTCCTTCCAAAGCGGTTTCTTGAAAAACGTCGATCAGTTCATTCATGACTTCTTCGTCACCATCGGTATATTCTTGTAGATAGGACAAGTCTACTGGCGGGACTGTGGTGCTACTCATGCTGTCTTCTCCTCTTTTTTGTTTTCTTCATCATGTACCCATCGATCGAGGATTTCGGCGATTTGAATTTCTTTAAAGGGCTTGTTGATGTAGTCATCCATGCCAAAGCTTAGGCATTTTTCCCTATCACCGACCATGGCATCCGCCGTTAGTGCAACAATCGGAACACGTGCACGGCCATGTTTTCCTTCGAATTCCCGGATTGCTTGCGTCGCCTCGAACCCATCCATTTCTGGCATTTGACAATCCATAAAGATCGCATCATAGACTTGGTTTTCAACTAATTTGACAGCTTCGACGCCATTGACGGCTGTATCAATATCCAAATCAAATTTCTTCAGAACTTTTTTAATCACGACCATATTGAGTTTTGTGTCATCAACTGCCAAAACTTTTCGGCCGGTATATTGACGGTATATATCGTCCTCTATGATCCTTATCCCCGGTTTTAAGGCTTTCAGGGCGTTGTGACGGTTCATAATCGGTGCGTCTTTGATGCCGTATTTTCGGTTGTTCACTGTCATTTTGAGCGTGATTATGATTTGCTGTGCTTCGAAGGGTTTATTGAAATATCCATCCAGCCCTATTTTCTTGAGTTCGTCATGCGGCCTTTTTTCCATGACACCGGACACCATAATAAGGGACATGGTGTCGTATTTTGTTTTCCCCCTGATTTGTTGAGCAAATTTCAGGCCATTTATACCTTCTAATGAATAATCTACGATACATGCATCATAAGCCATGTCATTTCCCTCTATCAGGTCAATCGCTTCTTCGGCGCTTGCGACAGAATCGCATGGGATATTTTGTCGAGATAGAATCGAAACGAGAAGGTCGCGTGTTAGGCTGTAATCATCAATGACCAGTACGCGCATAAAGGACAAGTCCTCGTTAAATATTGTACTTTCTTTTGTTTCCCCTTTTTTCAGGGCAATTTCAAAAATAAACTGAGATCCTTGTCCCTCTTGACTTTCAACTGTAATTGAACCCCCCATAATTTCAACAAGTTGCGTGACGATCGCCAGTCCTAAACCTGTACCGCCGAATTTGCGGGTTGTCGATTCTTCCGCTTGGGAGAATTTTTCAAATATTCTGTGTTGTTTATCTGTGGGAATGCCAATCCCCGTATCTTCAACAGCGCATTTGAGGTGAATCAGACCATCTTCTGTGTCTTCCATTTTTTTAATACGGATAAGAAGGTGCCCCTCTGATGTGAATTTCAGGGCGTTGCTGATTAAATTTGCAAAAATCTGCTTAATGCGTATCGGGTCCCCAATGAAATAGTGGGGGGTGTCGTAGCTGACATCCATGATGAGCTCTAGCCCTTTTTCTCGTGCTTGATATGCGTAAAGGCTTGTGACCTCTTGAACGGTCTCCATTAGGTCAAAGTCGGTTTGTTCCAGTACAAGTTTCCCGGACTCGATTTTAGAAATATCAATAATGTCGTTAATAATTCTAAGCAGGGTGTCGCCAGACGTTTTGATGGCTGCTGCGCACTCCTTTTGTTCTGGGTCGAGTGTACTTTCCAAAAGGAAGTTAGACATCCCTAAAATCGCGTTCATTGGTGTACGAATTTCGTGTGACATATTGGCCAGGAAATCACTTTTGGCGCGATTGGCTTCTTCGGCTTTGACTTTCGATTCCTCAGCCTCAGTTATGGCTTCGTTTAAATCCTGATTGAGAAGTTCATTCTCAATGAGTTTAACGCGGAATGTTGCCAAAGCGTTGGCCATTTGTCCGATTTCATCTTGTGAGTCTTTACCTTCTATGACGCGGCTGAAATCTTTTTTGACAAGGGCAAGCATAACGGATTTTAGTGTTTCAATGCGCCCGATAATCCGCCGTCCGACATAAAGCCAGCTTAACAAAAATGTGAAGAGTAAGCTTAGGCAGGTTACGGTAAGGATGGTATAGCCACCAATCTGAAGTGTACGTTCTGTTTGCTGCTTTGATTCTTCTACACCGTGCTTTATCTGAAGCGACAGGTCGTTGACAGAGCTATTGGTCTTATTACTTGTGTCTTCGATTTTTTGAAGATCGTCTTGTAAGACCCTTTTTTTGCGCAGGCGTTCTTGTTGAATGGTGAAAATGTTGTTTTCTGCCGTTCCCAGTAATTTCATTTTCTCAATGGATTGGACAATCAATGTAAAGTCTGTGCTATCTTTTTTGATGCTGGATATATGCTTTTCTAATCGTTGCAGAGTGGCATCAAAGCGTTCATGTAGAGGGGCAAGCCCCTCTAGCTCTTCGTAGTTGAGTGCGGTTTCGATAATACCTGCCAGCAAGTTACCTTCGGCCTTGATTTCCAAAACTAAAGCGAGTGTCTCAGCCTGTTGTGCCAATTGGTTTTTGGGGGCGCCATCTTCTAGGCCAATGAGGAGGTCGAACTGCGCATCATCTGAAACAGGGGATGAACCAACGGTAAAATTGGCATGAGCCGACATAAGCGTTTTTGAATTTTGGCTCTGTATCTTGTTTAATGTTATTAAGGTTGCGATATCTGTTTTTAAGTCATTCAGTTCTGAGCGCATCTCTGTATTGAGTTCCGCGATTTCTGAAATAGAGGTGGAAAAATCCGCAGATTGTATATGGTCTGTTTCTTGAATGTTTAAGATGACTTCGTGCTTTTTATTCAGGATTTCTGAAAGGGCACTATAGGCGATTTTTAATTCTTCTTCGTTGTGTACGAAGATAAGGCTGGGAAGTAGGGTTCCCAGACGTGCGCTTAACGTGACAACCTTTGACATTGACTCTGTAATGGGGATCATTTCTTCGGTGATGGAACGCATGGTGTTTCTAGAACTCTCAAAAGAAGCCCACGCCGTTAAGCCAATGATAAGAGCCAATGCGTTAATCACGAAAAGAGACAGATAAAGTTTATGCTTAATACTGCCGGTCCAGTTCCATGCTTTATTTTGGTCTGTGTTTGAAGGCATGTGTTATTTTTCCAGTTTTGTGACCGGTAGGAAGGTGCCGTCTTTTTGTAAAATGGTCATGAAGACCTGATCCATGCCTTGATTATCTTCTGCGCCGTAGTGCAGCACAATATTGTTAAGCGTAATGTCTTTCATTGTATAAATCTCATCCAGAAAACTTTCTCTGGTGATTTCACCGGACATATTCTTAAGAACTTCAATAACGAGACGTCCAACCATGTATCCTTCAAGTGATACAAATCCGGTGTTTCTGTCTGGGGCGTATTCTGCCATGGCATTTTGGTAGTGTTGCACAAGGGGGCTGGAATCTTTATGAAAGGGGAAGGGTACAACTTGAGATATGATTACACCTTCACCGTGTTCTCCAAGTTCTTTGGATAGTGCATCGCTGCCTACGAAAGAAATGTTTACGAATTTTGGGGTAAAGCCTAATTTCTTTGATACTTTAATAAATTCTGCGCACGGCTTATACGCGCCAACCATAACGACGGCCTCCGGCTTTGATTTTCGAATGCTTAAAACAGCGGATTTAACAGCTGTTGTATTGCGCTTATATGTTCCTTCACCGACGAGGGATAAACCTCTTTTTTCAAGGGCGCGTTTAACACCGGATAGGCCAGCACGTCCATAGGTGTCGTCTTGATACAAAATGGCAATGCGTGTAATGCCAAGATCTGTGGTTAGTCGTTCAATCCATTCTTCTGTTTCTTGCCAATATGATCCACGTACATTCACGACATAGCGTTTAAACGGGCTTCTTAAAAACTCTGCGCCGGTAAACGGGCCGATAAATGGTACTTTTTCTTCGGATGTGATGGGCTGCATTGCATTGGCAGTAGGTGTTCCGACACCGCCTATGAGAGAAAAGACTTTATCTTCGTGGATAAGCTTTTTTGTGTTGGCTATGGCACGGTCAGGCTCATACCCGTCATCATGTGCAATCAATTCAAGCATACGACCATTTATACCACCTGAATCGTTGGCTTCTTTGAATGCTGCTAGTATACCGTTATTCATTCCCGTGCCTAAAGCCGCGGCGGGGCCGTCAAGTGCGGCTGTTTGGCCGAATATAATTTTTTTATCACTGACACCAACTTCTGCATAAGCGTGAGAGAGTGTGCCGAATACAGCGCAGGAAAGGATGGTAATAAAAATGTACCTGTTCATGATAATCTCCTTACATTGGCCAAGATAACCAGCCATTTCTCGTGTTTGTTAAAAGTTGTAAATAAAAGATGTTAGGATACGGTCCAGATCTCCCTCAGTTCCGTTTTCCAGTTCCCTTTCACCATGCATATATTCCACGCCCACTTTAAATTTGGGGACGGGTTGCCAGATGAGGTTTGCATGTGCCGAATAAATGGTCTTATTAACGGCCGTTCCGACAATATTTGTATCATTGTCGATAGATACATAACCGCCGATCAGGTTAGAGCTTAATTCATCAGTCCAAAAATGCCTGTATGTTGCATGTCCGCCATGTGCATTTTGTGTTTCCAGGTGATCCGTTTCATAGGCTGCACCGGAGCCGGCCACATCAAACATATAGCGCCCGATTCCATCTCCACCGGCATAGCGTCCAAAGATTGAATCTTTTTCTCCAAGCTTAACTTTTCCTGAAAGAGCCAAACCCCAGCCAAACTCACTTTCATCGTTTCCGGTTGCCGTATCTTCAACATGAATTTCACGTGCCATACCGCGTAAGGAGACATGCCCCCAATCACTTCTATGTGTTAGAGCGGCGGTTAAATCCGGGAATTGTTCTGTGATGTTAGAGCTACCGGATGTATCACTGATGTCCCCGGACGGGTTTTCAATGGCGATGGCCAATGATGTTGCATCGTTTAATTTACCCGTATATCTGATTTGTGGTTGTCGAAGATGCGTTGTTCCCGCACCACCAATCAAATCCAAAGATCCGGGATATACGCCTGTATCTTGGAAGGTTGTCCATGTTTGTCCGGCAAGCCAATTTCCGACTTCTCCATAGGCATGGCGTAGACGAAACCCGTGTGAGTTCGTTGTTGTCTGTGTTCCGGCCGTTCCAAAGAAGTCACCCTCGGCGAATACCTTTAAATCACCCATCTCTGTATTGGTCATTGTTGTGATATTCAGGCGTGTTTGGCGCACATTCATATTGAATTCCCCATCCTGATTATCGTTGGTTGAACCATTTAGGGGAATTGCCCCAAAAGAAACAAAATCATTACCAAATGCCGTATCGACATCATATGTTGCATCAAGCTTTACATATGCACCAAATTTTATGGCTGAGTTTGTGCCGGGGATATCAATATATCCTTTCCCGAATTTTGATGGTTCATGTCCGGATGCCGGCTGAACGGAAGCAATCTTTTCTGTCACTTGATCATCAATCTTTTGGGAGACAATTTGATCTATTTTCTCTGACGTATTATTTGCCGCTTTTGCTAGTTCCTCTTCAACGCGCTGATTGACCTGTTGTTCAATGTACTGATCTACATTTCCCATGATAGATTCGAACTTTGTAAGGCGTGCCTCCATCTCTTTCAGGCGTTGTTCCATTTCCTCTGGCGTGGCGGCAAATGCGATTCCAGGCATTGTGCAAAGTATCGTTCCGGCTAATAGTATTTTTGAATATTTTTTCATGTGGTTCCCCTCACTTTTGAAGTGCAGTCACCCATTGTATTCAACTTGAGGTTATTTTCATTAATAAAAGAATTATTGTGTAATTCTAAAAATCGCTTGATTTCAAGTGGATGCGTTGAAACCTTTGACGTGTAGCTTGTTTATTTCTGCCATATTAGATGCGTTCCCTTAAGTTGTGTGGTTTCCGGTGTATTCATATTATAATTGTTTCTTTGGCGAAGGAGATGATTCGTTGAGATAAATGGGAATTAAGCAAGGTTGATAGATTATGTGTTTCCGGGATTTCTGATAAAATCTGCTTTCGGATTTTGTCGATTTTATAAAAAGATATTCTTTTTTTAATAATTTCAGTATATGATGTTTGCCATGCGTATTTTATTTTTTGCCGCATTATTGTTTGTTTTTTCTGTCGGAAGCTTCGCCAGCTCGGTATCTGCTGCGACGGAAATGCACGCATGTATGCATCACGACGCGGCTGATGATACGCAAGGGGGGGAACATTGTCCCCCTGATCATGAACATGAGTCAGGACAATGTGATGATTGCTGTTGTTCTCATGTTCATACAATGGTGGAATTATCAACACCAAAGGATACTTTGTTCTCATTAGGCGCAAAGAGCGCGCCATTGCACTCTGATCACTATCATTCACGTGATACAGATTCCTTATACCGACCACCCCGTTCTTAAATTTCACAGGTGAATTGTGCCTGCACTTTAATATGAGCTTTTTTCAATAAAGGCTTGATTTGACTATGGAATTTAAAAATGGAATATAAAAGATGAAATATCTTCATACTTTGGTATTTGTGGCAATGGTTGCCACAAGCCAACAAGCAAAAGCGGAAACGCTATCGCTTGAGACGTTTATTCAACAAGCTTTACAAAATAGTCCGGAGGCATTGCGTATTGTAAAAGATACTGCCGATGTTGAAGGGGAGGCTGTTGAGATTGAGGCATTGGAAAACCCAACAATACAGGTTGATTTAACGGCATTTGAAAAAGATGCATCACGCTCTGTCGAGATTGAGATTGAACAGCCGTTACGCCTTTCTGATTTTGGAACCAGACAGGCCTACGCCGATAGTTTAAGGCAGGCACGTCGTATTGAATATAAGGCGCAGAAGCTTGCCCTTGTTCATGCGTTAACGCGCGCCTATGCATCATATTGGGCATTGCAAGAGCAGGAAAAGCTTCTTTCTAGGAATGTGTCTTACGCCCAAGATAAGCAGAAATTGATCACTGAGGCTGCGTTAAGTGGTTTTGTTGATGCATCAGATGCACAAATATTTAAGGCTGAGGCATTGAGGCTGGGGGAACAACTTCGTACCTTACGTGCACAAAAATCCGCCGCCGCAGCCAATTTATTGCGTAGTGCAGGTATGGCGCAACGTGGGTTTGAGGCCTCGCGCCCGATAAGCCCGCATATTCCAGCTCTGGGGGGACTATCTTCTGTCTCTGGTGGAGAGGCGAGTGTAAAGGCATTATTAGAGAGCCGTAAGGTCTTGGCAGATAGACGTTATGCGCTTGCCCGTAAAGACGCCGGTCTTTCTGAGTTTACGCCACGTGCCGTTTTGGAACGAGATTTTGATGAGGGCAGTACATCTCTTGTCTTGGGAGTTAATGTGGCCATCCCTGTATGGAATCGTGGACGAGCTGATATTGCCAAGGCAATGATTGAACGACAATTGGTGAAAAGCCAACTGAATGCGTTGAATGAATATAACTATGCGAATTTTTTGGCGGTGACCTATGAGCAAGCCAAGGCCACGCAGGCATCTGCATCAACCTACCGTAATAAAATTGTGCCTTCATGGGATGATGTGCAAAAGCTTATGGATCGGAAGTTTGAGAACGGGCAGGCATCCATTCTTGACCTGTTTCAAATGCGAGAGCGCATAACCAGCGTGCAGCAGGAATCCTTACAATCTTATCTTGAATCTATTGATGCGCGTATCGCGCTTGAAAGCCTGATTGGCTCAACACTAATGAATTTGGAGAAATAATCATGAAATATATTTTAATTGCTTTAATGAGTACTACTTTTGTCTCACCCGTATATGCGGGGGCAGGGCATGACCATGGGGAAAGTGCATTTGCAGGGAATGCGGGGCCGGCCAATCACTTTGATTTGACCGATCAACAAATGACCAACCTTGGTATTAAATCGGCACCTGTGAAGTTTCTGCCAATGCAGGAAACTGTTGATATGCTCGCCTTTACTGAGCTGTTGCCAGAACGGAAGTCGTCTGTTTCTCCACACTTTGAAGGGAAAGTTATTGATATTAATGTCAAAGTCGGTGAGAAGGTTAAAAAGGGACAGCCCTTGGTTAAGCTCCAGCCTGTTAATGTCGGAACGCAGCAAGTTGTGTTAAGGGCATCAATAGATGGTTTTGTCTTGAATGTCAGTGCCGGTTTAGGAGAAATTGTTCAAACCGGTGATGATATTATGCAGATTGGTGATCCTTCGCAAATGCTTGTCCGTGGTGTGGCATATGAAACGCCGAATATTCAGGCACTGGATGTAGGGCAAAATGCGGAAATTCACCTTGATATCATGCCAGACAGCCACTTTGATGGCGTGGTGCAGCGGATTAATCGTGTTATTGACCCGGAAAGCAGGACATTTTCGGTCTATGCCTTAATTGATACGCCTGATGGTGATGTTCAGCCGGGGTTACAGGGCACGATGGAGGTTTTCACGGGCGAGAATATTCCTGTTTTATCTATTCCGAAACGTGCCGTTCTAGGGGAGGTTGCCTCTTACTTCGTCTATGTGATTAAGGGGAATTCTGTGGAGCGCCGTGATGTCACATTAGGCGTAAAGAGTAGCCATCACGTTCAAATCATTGATGGGATTTTCCCGGATGAGCAGGTTGTTACACGCGGGAATTACCAACTTCAATATATGTCGATTGGCGGTATTCAGGAACATGACCATGATGAGGGCGGCCATGATGAACAAGATGGTCATTCACATGATGATGGGCACGCGCATGAAGATGCCGTGAAACCTAAAAGTCATGATGAGCGGGAAGGTCATTCACACGATGATGGTCATGATCATCAAGAGTCGTCTGAGTCTAACAACAATAAGCCCGAGGATTCTTCTGAATCCCATGGCCATAAGCATTAATTTAAGGGAAAGGTTATTATATTATGTTTGATCATATTATTCGTTTTGCCTTGAATTACCGTTTATTGGTCATTACTGTGGCATCATTAATGTTGGTGTATGGGTTTCAGGTGGTACGTTCACTTCCGGTGGATGTATTCCCGGACCTGAATCGTCCGACTGTAACAATTATCACAGAGGCGCATGGTTTGGCGCCTGAAGAAGTGGAAACGCTGGTTACATTTCCAATTGAAGCGGCCATGAACGGAGCCAGCGGCGTTGTGCGCGTTCGATCATCGTCATCTATTGGTTTTTCCATCGTTTATGTCGAATTTGATTGGGATAAGGATATCTATCTGGCTCGTCAGATTGTTGGCGAGAAAATGAATCAGGTATCGGGGGGACTACCCGACAACGTGAAATCGATCATGGGGCCTGTATCTTCCATTATGGGGGAGATCATGTTTATCGGGATTACTTCTGAAACGCAGGAGGTCTCACCGCTTGATCTACGGACAATTGCAGAATGGGATGTTAAGCAACGCTTGCTTGGGATTAGTGGTGTTTCAAAAATTACCGCCATTGGTGGTGATGCAAAGCAGTACCATGTTTTAGCTGATCCGCAAAAAATGTTGACCCATGGTGTGACCATGCATCAGGTGCGTGAGGCTCTTGAAAATGCGAATGTGAATACAACGGGTGGATTCCTGTTAGAACCATATAAAGAGCATAGTATTCGCAATCTCGGGCGTATTCGATCTATTGAAGATTTGGAAAAAAGCGTTATTGCAAAGGATGTATCACCTGACATGCCTGCCTTGACCTTGGCCGATATTGCAGAGGTAAAGCTTGCAGGGCCCATATCAAAGCGTGGTGATGCGTCTGTTAACGGACGCCCTGGTGTTCTTTTGGCGATTTCCAAACAGCCCGGAACGGATACAATTGGGTTAACAAAACAGATTGAAGCAGAGCTTATTTCAATTGAAAAAACGTTGCCTGAAGGTGTTGTTTTAAATGCAGAGATATTTAAACAGGCGGACTTTATCGAACACGCAATTGATAACATTATTGAGGCGTTGCGTGATGGGTCTATCTTGGTGGCGATTATTCTGTTCTTGTTTTTGCTGAATTTCAGGACAACGGCGATTACGTTGGTGGCGATTCCACTTTCCTTTGTTGTGACATTTATCATTTTCAAGTTTTTGGGGATGAGCATTAATACAATGACACTTGGTGGCTTGGCTGTCGCGATTGGGGAGTTGGTCGATGATGCCATCGTTGATGTGGAAAATGTCTTTAGGCGTTTACGTGAAAACAAACATGCGAAGAAGCCTAAGCCATCTTTACGTGTTGTGTTTGAGGCATCCAAAGAGATTCGAAATTCAATTGTATTCGCAAGCATGATCGTCATTTTGGTGTTCTTGCCGTTATTCTCCTTGAGTGGGATTGAGGGTAAGATATTCGTGCCGTTGGGCGTTGCCTATATCACATCGATTGCGGCATCTCTGTTGGTTTCCTTGACGGTGACACCGGCGCTTTGTTCCTATCTTTTACCGAAGATGAAACGGATGGAGCATGAGAATGACGGTTGGCTTGTGCGCGGTTTAAAATCTGTGCATGCGGCTATTCTTCGTTTTGCTTTACCGCGTGCCAAAACCGTTTTGGGCGTTGTTGTTTTGCTTTTCTTAGGTGCGATGATGTTGGTACCGACATTCGGGCGTGAATTTTTACCTGAATTTAATGAGGGTAGCTTCACAATTAACGTGACATTGCCTCCCGGGACATCCTTGGCGGAGTCTAACAGGCTTGGTATCTTGGCAGAGAACCTTATGCATGAAATTCCCGAGGTGGCCAATACCGGTCGTAGAACGGGACGCGCAGAAGAAGATGAGCATGCACTTGGTGTGAATAATACCGAGCTGGAAGTCACGCTTAACTCCGGTGGTCGTCATAAGGAAGAAGTCGTTGCCGATATCCGTGAAAATCTTGGCTCGATTCCCGGTGTTATTATCAATATCGGGCAGCCAATTTCGCACCGGATTGACTTTATTACCTCTGGTATTCGTGCGCAGATCGCCGTGAAAATCTTTGGGGATGATCTCAATATTTTGCGTCAAAAGGCGGCAGAAGTGCAGGCATTGATGCAAGGTGTGGACGGTGTCGCCGATTTGCAAATGGAACAACAGCTTCTCATTCCGCAAATTCACGTTAATTTTGACCGTGATAAGGCACGCCAACATGGTGTGATGATCGGTGAGGCGGCGGAACATGCGGAACTTGCCCTGCAAGGGGAGACTGTCACCAGTATCATTGACGGTAATCGTTTGTTCGATGTTGTGTTACGCTTGAATGATGAAGCGCGCGAAGATAAGGAGGCGATTGCAAATATCCCATTTGATACTTTGCGCGGTAATGTTGTGCCGCTTGGCTTGTTTGCCAATATTGAAGAAGCAAAAGGGCCTAACCTGATTAACCGTGAAAGCGTCAGCCGTCGCATGGTCGTCCAAGCAAATACACAAGGACGTGATGTGGTGAGTGTTGTTCGAGATATTCAGGCGGTTCTTGATAGGGAGCTTGAATTACCACCCGGCTATTATGTTAGCTATGGCGGGCAGTTCGAAAGTCAGGTCTCGGCGCAACGTAATATCCTGATATTGAGTGTTTTCTCATTGCTTGGGATGTTTCTTGCGCTATATACCCATTTCCGTAGTGTCTCTCTAACCCTACAGGTTATGTTGGCTATTCCGTTATCCTTTATCGGGGCGGTTATTGGTATCTACATGACCGGCGGTGTGTTTTCCATTGCAACAATGGTGGGCTTTATTGCGTTGACAGGTATTGCATCACGAAACGGGATTATGATGATTTCCCATTATCTGCATTTGATGCAGCATGAAGGAGAGCGTTTTGACCTGAATATGATCAAACGCGGAACGCAGGAAAGGCTTGTCCCCGTTGTTATGACGGCGCTTACGGCGTTACTTGCATTGACGCCGTTTGTTTTGGCCGCAGGTGAAACGGGTAAGGAGATTTTAAGTCCGGTTGCGACTGTGATTTTCTCCGGGTTATTCAGCTCAACATTGTTAAACCTGATTGTAACGCCGCTTGTGTTCTTTAATTTCGGTGAAAAAGCATCAGCAGCATATCTTCATAACGCAACACAATCGCAGGAGGACGCGCATGTTTAAAAACCTTTTTATAACCTCAGCTATATGCCTTGGTCTGGCCTCTCCCGTATGGGCGGGGGCAGGACATGATCATGGTGCATCCGGCGGTCATGGGGGGACTGCCGGGTCTCGTGTGACAAATGCACCTGTTAAGCTCATAGCAGGGCAGCCCGTTCAGGTGCATTTGTATATTCAAGATGCACAGGCGCGCGCTGTTTCCGTGGACGATCTGGAGGTCGTCCACACGCAGCCGGTTCATTTGTTGATTAATGAACCGGGGCTAAATGATTATCACCATGAGCATCCAAAGATGCATATGCGCGGAATATATAGCTTCACGTTCACACCGCAAACATCCTGCTCTTACCGCGTATGGGTGGATATTAAGCCAAAGGGAGGAAACCAAGCCTATATTCCAGTCGATTTGAAGGGGGGTGAGGACTGTCAGGCACCGGAAAATAAGAAGGAGAGCTACACGGTGTCATCACAAGGCTATGATTTTGTATTGGATGTTGAAGGTGATTTGAAAAATGGTGAGGCAGTTTTTGCGAATATGAATATTTCCAAAGATGGAAATCCTGTTGATGTGCTAGAGCCTGTGATGGGGGCATTTGCACATATGGTTGGTTTTTATGGGGATTATCATTCTATTGCGCATATTCATCCAATGGGGCGCGAGCCAACGGCAGATAGTGAACGAGGCGGGCCAATGCTTCGCTTTCATATTGAGCCTGAACAGGCGGGTTACCTAAAGTTGTTTGCGCAAGTGCAAATTGACGGAAAGCAGGTTTTTGCGCCTTTCACATTATTTTTTGCGGAATGACTTGAATTTATGGTAAATTTACTGTGTATAGCTGCAATGGCTGCTTATAAATAATAATAAAAAAGAAAACGGGAATGGTTGAGTATGGAGGCGGATAACCGCTATGTTTCTCCACGGTTGGAGGAATTCGAAAAAGAAGTTCGTGGCACCTTAGGTGGAGATATACCTGTTAGTAGGGCACTGTTCAATAAGTTGGACCGTGAGAGCCCAACGATGGAGCTGCGTAATCTATTCTTAGAATACAAAAAATATAGTCCGGAAGAATTCGATACAGCGTTACAATCTCATATAGATGCGGGTGCAAACCCATATGTCTTGGTATATCGTTATACAGCACAAAGACTGTTTGATGATCCACGGTTAATGCAAAAGGCCATTGATACCGGAATTGATTTTAATTTATTGAATCAGGCATATGATGCGGATTTAAAGAATGTTGCAACGGATCATGTTTCTTCGGCTATTTATTATCAAGGGACAGGGATTAGAGCTTTTTCGGGTTTTCGTACCCGATGGGAAAATTATGCGCAAAGCCAAAAAGTCTTAATGGATGCTTTTCCGGAATTGAAACCGGATATGGATGATTTGCATTCAGGTGATGGAAGTGCGTCTACCTATCAAGATCATAATCAAGATTATAACACTTACATGCTGCATCGGGGGTTGATGTCTGCGTATGAACGCCATGGCGTGTTTACCGTAGAAGAGACGGATAAATTTCTTCAGGGTTTTTCTATGCATGTTTCGAGTGACAAGGATATCGGTATAGAAACATTCCATGATGAAGGCTTTGATATACATCGTATCGGGCATGCGCAATATATTGTTCAGGAGGGTGATAGTCTCTGGGCGATCGCAGAACGCTATCAGCCATATACCGATTTTTCAAATGTGCGTGATATTGTTGACCGTATTTCTGAAGATCATAAACTGGATGGTGGTGCTTTAAAGCCGGGTATGGTGTTGGACATCCCGACGAGTACCGGCGTGCATATGATTACAGGAACGGTTATTGATGGTGGAACCCTGACCAAGGGGGCGTATAAGCTTCGTGATCAATTATACAATAGTCAGGGGAACCCATTTCTTGATGCGCGTGCAATTGCACAGTTGAATAATTTTGATATGAACGAGACAATCTATCCGGGTGATGAATTGATTATACCACTCAAGGAGAGTTTCTCTTCTGTTGCGCCGCTTGGCTTATCTCGTGAGAAAGATGTCACCTTGGCCGTGATTGAATCTGGTGGTAGCCATCATGAAAAGACGTTTGAAATCGCCAGTAAGCTTGCCTATCACTTGTCAGGTGATAGAACGGATAATGATGTTATCGCAATTTCTACGCCGCAACTTGGACGTATTGTTCAGCCTGAAATACTGAAGCTTTATCAATCAGAAGCAGCTCGAAATGGAGAAATTATATTCAGTAAAAGTTATGCGCCACAGCATGGGGCAGTGCCTTCTGATAGAGTGGAAGAGTTATACGACAAGGCAGAGCGTCTTTATAGTGAATATGATCGGCAAGAATTTGAACTGATGGAACAAAATCAGGTTATTAACTTTGCAGGGATTGGTAATGGTTATGAGATTGCGCCCGATCTTTATGCTCCGACCGCTGATGCACATGCCGCAAAAAGTGTGGCTGTTGGTGCAATTCATGAACAAGATGGGGTGCCGTTTATCGCGGCATATAGCAGTATCGGAGCCGATATTTGTGCCGGGCCAATCCATGATGTTAATGGTGCGCCGATACGGGGAACATCTTTCTCAACACCTGATATGGCAGAGCAGTATCACCAGATTGCAAAGGCCTATGGTGGTGATTTAACACATGAAGAGATTATGGCCGCCGCGTATTACAGTACGGATTTGCGGGTTAAGGATTTTGATATACATAAAATGCCGGAAGTCTCGGAAAAGAATGATAAGGGACATGTGAACGGGCATTTGAAAGAAGGCGCGGTTGGAAGCCTTCCTTGGGCGAGATTTCAAATTAACGCCGCAGGTATACCGCATCATCCACGTGCCGGTACGGGCATGATTGATGTTGACCGTTGGATTGAAAATCTGGATCGCATGAAAATAATAAAAGACCGTACAGATAATACCAGTGAAGAGATGAAGCGGCAGGTCCAATTTAAGGGTATTGAGCCGGACATTGTGCGAGAGCAGGGCAAGGATCTCTATGTTTACAAAGTTCCGATTGATGCCGATATGACATTGGGGAAGATGACGCTTTCCATTCCGCAGGAAAGAGGGCACCGCAGCACAGCCAGTATTCAGGGGCCTTCGGGGACGCGGCTTGATATGCCTTATTTAAATGATGCAATGTATTCAACCCATATTTTTGCATATGAAAACGTGTCAGAGGGGGATGTTATCACGGTAAAGACAGAAGAGCCGTTTACCGATGATGCTGATATTATTATTCGTGGGCATGAGGCTGGTAATACGATAGAGGCGTTCCGTGATTATATGATTCAAAATGATCTAACCCAAAGGCCTGAAAGTATATTCCAGGCACAAGACACATCTGTTGAAAGCCCGGATCAGTCTTTATCCGTAAAGGTTGGAGTTTAAATATACGGATCGTTTCGAATATCTAGTCGTGCGCTGGGGCACTTTCTAAATCATCACTGTTTTTTATAAGCGCCACTTGTAGTGCTCTTTGATAAGTTTGGAATTTTTCAAGGTGCTGTTCTGGTGAGTCGCCTATGATTTCTTGTTTTGTGCTGGCAATGCGATTTTTGATTATTGTTTCGGCATCAGAATCCATGCCATATTTTTCGTAGGTTGCCTGTACGGTTTTCAGTCCTTCATCAGAGAAGGGGGTGTGCAAGTCTTTGATATGGTTGTGGATTTGGTCTTCATTCTCTTGGCAATATGCGCGTACGTTATCATTTTCAATCATGTGAAATGGGATGGCCACGTCACCTGTTTCGACACGTGCCATATCCGGATTCTTACGGCTTACTTGTACTCCATATGTATAGAAGGCCAACTTTTCAAAGGTCATGGCACGTATGTTATCACGGGTATCATTTTGTGCTTCTTCTGTACAGGCTTGGAATAATCTATGCGCCTGTTGGGTATTGAAATCTTGATGTTCTATATTTTCCGGATTGAAAACCCGCGCGTTTAAAAACTCCACCTGTGTGTCTGTGTCTGCTGTTTTTAATGCATGAACCAGAAAGTTTTCGGTATTTCGGGTGTTGTCCTCTAATCCATAAAGGCAGGTCATGATAAGATGCGCTGCGTGTACAGAGGGAAATTGAGGGGCCATTTGGTCATAGGCATCCTTTGCCTTTTCGAGCCCTTCTTTTGATTTCAAAAGTCTTTGTATCGGTGATTTTAGGTTGGCGTATAAAGGATGGCTGCCGTCATCCAGATCCATAACCATATTAAGAAAGCCGCCATTCGTTTCTTTCAACGTTTCCATGGCTTGCTTTAGCGCACTTACATGCGGTTCATCTTGAAATAGAGATCGAACGGTCATGTTCAAATGTTAGTTGTTATGAAAAAATATGTCAATCTTTCCATGGAAGAAATCTAATAAGATGGCCCTCAAGATGGAACCCGATGCAAAGCATCAAATTCCATCTATATTGGCCCCCACACACTTATTAAACCTTATGCATATTGTTTTTCTTCTTGCGCTTTTGCAGTTTCCACAAGTTCGGGCAGGGCGTTTAACTGTTCTCTGCATTGTTTTAGAAGATAGCGATAGTATTTTTGCGCGTTATGTTCTGATTCTCGGGTTAGAATGTAATGCGCCGTAAATAAAAGCCCTGATGCAACTTCTAAGCCGTGTACACCACCGCTTTGTAAATAGTCACAGAGTTCTATAAGTTTATCTTCGACGTAATCAAGGTTATCAACTGCGATATAGTTGTCATCTTGGTTATGCGCTTGCATATAAAAAGTCATAGTTATTACCCCACACACGTTAAGTTTATTTGATCTGCGTTCTCAATCAACAAATATACTTGCTGATATGCATTGAATTACTTGAGTTCGCAAGACCATTTCTTTCCACACTGGTATTTACATAGCACGGTATTTGGTGATTATGCAAAATAAAAATGTAATTTTTTATATAATGCCTATTTCTTGACAGGAAATAGTTATGTGTTGTAACACCATTTGTTCAATGAGAAACATATACGGCTATGTAAAATGTCGATAGGAAAGAATGTAAGGAGGGGGCATGTCAAAAGATAAGCCAGTAGAAGCGGTTATAACAGTTCGCGATATTGAACAGTCAACACGTTCAACGCAGACTTCTGCCAAAGAAATTACAACGGCATATGCACATTATCATGAGTATGGCGCAGATGGTGCGCAAACAACAGGCGGCACATTTTTTGATTTACCGGCCCGTATTGGACGTGACCCTTACCAATTTAACCGCGATGTTTGTGATCACTTTTCAGGAACCACGCAATATGCTCTTATTCGTGGTGAGTTTGGTATTTCACCAAATATTCGCCAATCTCTTGATTCTTTGACAGCTCAAATTGATTTTCTTGCCTCTTGTGGTGTGAATCGTTTGCAGAATTTTAATGCATCCAACACAATTCAGATGATGCGTGGTGTTCCTATGGCGGCTAATCGTTTGGCTGAAGAAAAGGGGTATGATTTATATGCTATGGGCTCTCTATGTATTCAGGAAAACCCGAATACAAAAGGGAGAGAGCAGAAGATCCTTGATGATTTATATAAGGTTGCTGATCAATTGATTGAAACAGGCCATCATGATTTTTACCTCAAAAATGCCAATGGTATTTTACGTCCTGAATTTGTTTATCAACTTGTCGAAGGTTTGAATGAGCGTTTTGATGAGGAAACGCATTTTCATACACATGCGACATATGGGTATGCATATGACACAATGTTGGCTGCAATTGAGGCTGGCATTACCAGAGTTGACGTGGCGCCTGATGCATTAGGGGATAGTACGGGGCAGCCCGCCATCGGTAAATTATGTTACGCGATGGAACATTCAAGTAATGATGCTCTTACGCGTAGATTGCCACAAAACCTAAGTATGGAAGCGATGGCAAAAGATCATGATGCAATGATAAAGATGCGTGGATTACATTCGCATCGTGAGTTGCCGTTTAATCGCCGGGTTTTAGCTGCGCATGAGCCTGCCGGTTCTGCGGGAGGGGCTTTAACATCTCTTTCAACGCTTCCGACCTGGGAGGCATTAGTTGAAAAAGCAGGGGCAGACGGAGAAATTGGCGCTATTATCGCGATTGGTGAAGCAAAGGCGAAGAACCGTGAAGCATTGGGATATCCAACAAATGTGACACCAACTGAAAATATGCAAGATGTTCAGGCGAGTGCGAATGCCTTAGGTAATAAGATGCTTCAGCCATTAACGATTAAATATTTAACGGGGCAGCTTGGTGATGTATCTGAAACGGCAGATCCAGAATTGGTTGAGGAAGCATTACAATGGACGCAAGGTGTTGCACCGGAAATTCAACCGATTGAAGAGCTTCCTGATGCGTTACCCGAAGCAGGTAAGAAAATCATACGTGATTCTCGTAATGAATTTGCTATGTCTACAGATGAGGAGGCGCTGATTGTTGCTACTTTGGGGGAGAATGGTCTTAACCATGTTATGGAGAAGCGTCAGGGGACGTTGTCTGAACCCAAGAAGCCTCAACTGCCATTATCTTTAGGAATGCGTAGAGAGCTTGTGGATGCTGTACCGACAGTGTTTAGTATTGCCTATGATTTGTTGGAGCGTCACAAGCTTGAGACAGGGTTTTATAAAGGGATGGAGCATGTTCAGGATGATTTGGTTGAGCTGTTCACTAATGATATTGAAAACCAGACACAGGCCTTGGTAGACTTGCTAGATGCGCATGATAACGACCCGGCTTTATCCAGAATTGTGTCGAAGACGGTGGTTGCATTGGCCAAGGATATCGGTGTTCCTTCATCAGATTTGAGTGATGTTCGCAATACTCTTACCGTGCGGGGGGAGGCGTCGCCGTCTCGTTTTGCAAATGAACGGAGTTGGTCTGATGGACCGGCGGCAGATGCAGATGTTGGGGAGCATCCAGGACTGTCGCATGATGGCTAAATAATACCGCTTTTACGTTCTTATATTTCGATGTAAGTTAGAAGCGAACTGTGTGAGGGAAGTATGAGTATAAAGACGATTGGGTTGTTAGGTGGTACAAGTTGGCCATCTACGCCCCTTTATTATAGGTATATCAATGAGAGAATATCTGCGGCTTTAGGCGGGTATCATAGTGCGCGTATAATCTTATATTCTATTGACTATCAGCCGATTAAATCGCTGTATCCTGATGGATGGGATGAAATTCCGTATGTTTTAAAATCTGAGTTAAGGCAGTTGGATGATATGGGCCCTGACTGTATCTTGATCTGTAATAACACACTGCATAAGGCATATGATGCTTTAGTAGAGGATCAGGAAATTGCCCTAGAGGCGCAGCTGATCCATATTGTTGTTGCCACGGCAAAAAAGGCATTATCCATGAATGCGCAGCGCGTATTGCTTTTAGGAACAAAGTTTACAATGGAAGATGGATTCTTTGCGGATCGATTGCGTTTTTTTGGGTTGGACGTTGACGTGCCAAATGAAGGTCACCGCAATGATATTCAAGAAATGCAGTCGCAAATTGCTGCAGGAAAAGATTGTGTAGCGTTTAAACCAAGGTTTCAGGAGATCTTGTCATCTTACTCAGGGTTTGATGCGGTTGTTCTTGGTTGTACTGAGTTACCAATGGTCATTACATCGCAGGAAACTGACATACCGATTATTAATCCCATTGAGGCGCAATGCGATGTTGCGATTGATCTTGTTCTATCATCGTTCAAGAAGGGAAATCTGGGTAGAATGGATGCTGAACCGGTATAGAGCAGGGATTATGCTTCTGTATCTATTTTTTTGCGCTGGGTTAGCCAGATAAGAGCCATAAATATACCTTTTGCACGTGGCAATATCAGTGCGGCAAGCCCCACGATGAAGGCGATGCATAAACTGATTTCAAGCCAGAGATTATCTAATCCCATATCAAGCACCCAAAAGATAAACGGGCTGGCGAGGTGGCCTGATATTAAGATGGTTGCCCATGCAGGGCC
Source organism: Alphaproteobacteria bacterium (assembly GCA_050633505.1). Taxonomy (GTDB): domain Bacteria; phylum Pseudomonadota; class Alphaproteobacteria; order Micavibrionales; family Micavibrionaceae; genus UBA1672. The sequence goes on along the minus strand of JBOEGQ010000002.1, from coordinate 98,995 downwards.
GTCATCTGCGCGTAACGACTCAAAATCTTGTTTACAAGATGAGCATTCTTGGAATGGCACGGTGTAACGGTGAAGCATTTTACCTTCACCACACTGTGGGCATTTATTTCCAAAACCGCGTTTTAGGACCTGTTTTAATTGAGATTTATCATCCATTTTATCAATGCCTAAGGCTTCACTGGTGTTTCACGCAACGTTTTCGTTGGCATGGTTAACGGAGGTGTCGGACTGACAGGCTCTATAACCGGTGCGTCGCTTTGATAGCAGTTAATGGGCAGGGATACAAGCTCCGGCCACTTATTGACCCATCCTTCATCATATCCGGCCTCTTGTATCAACATGGTTTGAACACATGTGCTTGGTGGCATGGATTGAAGATAGCTGTGCAATACGGCAGGAGGGATATGTGCATCTTGCCCACCAATGAAGTGATATTGCGGAACACCAATTAGGTCTTCTGCATAATCCGCGGGATTAAGGGATTTGGAGAAGTCATAACTTGCCGAGGTACTGTTTGTGGAAGAACTTAATGTCTTGTGATCCAATATTGCAGATACTGTGCGTAAGGAAAGAATATCATCGCGTTTTGCAGAGAGGAGTGTTGCGATTGCGCCACCGCCGGAATATCCAATTAGGTTAAATCCTTTAATGTCATAGCGCCGTGCGATCTCATCCAGTGCAGCATTATATGAGGTTAGAACATCCTCCGAAAAGCGTGCAGATTTCCAATTTTGTTCATCACAATCATCTGTGCCAACATATTGGCACGGGCGCGCAAGATATATTAGGTTTTCCGCTTTATCCTTTGTTGCCATATGAAGGGCAACGGGGTTTTCCGGTGTGGGGTTTAATGTCCATAAAGCCGGGGCACTAAACGCGCCGCCTTCGCCTTCGATATACAGGTTTGCAACGCCGCCGCGGTCGTGAATACGTTCATAAGCACGTAATTTCAGCGCATTTGCAGGAATGTCACGTTGTATCATCCAGGCCGGTGAGGCAATGCGTTGTGCCGTTTCATTGCGCATATACGGTAATGTTGTTGCGATACAACCACTTAACGCAAGAACTGCGAGGATGCTGGCCTTAATGGAAAGGGAATCTATAAATCTGCTGAATCTCATGATGTGCCACTAACTATAATATGAACATATAACCTTAGGAAAATACCACCTAATGCGTGTGGGATCACTAGGCTGATAAGCTTTTTATGCAATTGTCCACAACCATTGCTGTGGTTCGTTATTTACCAATGATAATCTCAATTGGGGTGTGATCTGATGGCTTTTCCCATCCGCGTGGCGTTTTATTGATTGTGCAGCCTTGCAAAAGATCTGCATAAAGCGGTGATAGAAGGAAATGGTCAATCCGAATTCCATTGCCACGTTGCCATGCACCGGCCTGATAATCCCAGAAGCTATACTGTTTTGCACGTGTATCAAATACACGAAAGGCATCGGTCAGGCCGAGGTTTAGTATCTTTCTGTATATTTTATGTGTTTCCGGTCTGAATGCGGCGTCACCCTCCCAATCTTTGGGGCTGTAACAATCTTTGTTTTCCGGTATGACGTTAAAATCCCCACCAATTATGAAGGGTGTTTCGGAAGATGTTAATTCTTTGAGGCGCTTATAAAGGCGCTCCATCCATGCCAATTTGTATTCGTATTTCGGTTCGGTTACCGGATTTCCGTTGGGTAGGTAGATGTTAATCAAACGTATGCCGTTTATGTCGGCCTCGATATAGCGTGCCTGTTCGTCACTGTCGTCACCGGGTAAATGGTCATGGATAACCGTAATGGGGGTGCGTGCAATGATGGCAACACCGTTATACGCCTTTTGACATACTGCGTGTGTGTAATGCTCGTTTTCTTCCAAAGCGGAGGACGGGAACTCAAGGCCTTTCAGCTCTTGTATCATCAAGACATCCGGTTTTTCTTCTTCGAGATAGCGTTTTACGTGATCTAAACGTGCTTTGATTGAGTTAACGTTCCACGAGACGATTTTTGTATTTGATTCCATGAGGAAAGGATATCACCAAGCTTTTAAAGAGCAAGGGAAATTACATGACAGAAAATGACGTGCCGCATCCGCACCCGGCAGTGGCGTTTGGGTTGTCGATTTTGAATTCTGCGCCAATCAAGCCTTCTTCAAAACGTATCGTCGCACCGTCCAGAAAACCTAGGGATATGTCATCGCTTAGAACCGTGTCGGCGAAGATCAGGTCATTTTTGCTTCGGTCTTCTGTGAGTTCTAATTTGTATTGAAAGCCAGAACATCCGCCGCCTTCCACACGAACACGCAAGTGCAAGTCTTTTTTGTCTTGCACGCCACGAAGTTCACAGATGCGCTTGACCGCGCTGTCATCGATATTTAAGCTCATATCTCTATTATATAATCCTAGCGTAAAAATGAGCAAGCCTTATGCAACAACAATCTTATAATTACTGTGCGCTTCCTTTGGCGTCATATGCCAGCAAGCCTGAAGAATCCCTTGGGCGTATTCATGATGAGCCCGAAAGCCGCCACCGTACAGCGTTTCAACGTGATCATGATCGTATCATTCATGCCAGTGCTTTTCGTCGTCTGAAATACAAAACACAGGTCTTTGTTTATCACGAGGGGGATCATTACCGTACGCGGTTGACGCATACGCTAGAGGTTTCTCAAATTGCACGAACGCTTGCACGGTCTTTAATGGTGAATGAGGATTTGGCCGAGACTGTCGCATTGGCACATGATCTTGGGCATACGCCTTTTGCGCATATTGGTGAAGTTTATTTGCAAGAGGCGATGGAGCCATATGGCCGTTTTGAACATAACGACCAATCTTTACGTGTTTTAACAACGTTAGAGCGTAAGTACCCGGAATGGAACGGTTTAAACTTAACGTGGGAAACCTTGGAAGGGGTGATTAAGCATAACGGGCCGGTGATAGATACGCCACATATTGCTGCGCGTGAGTTGCAGGAAAAAATGGATATGCGCTTTGACACGCATGCTTCGATGGAGGCGCAGGTCGCCGCTTTATCTGATGATATTGCCTATAATAACCATGATGTTGAAGATGGTATACGAGCCGGATTGTTTTCTATATCCGATTTGCAGGAAATTCCATTGCTATCAAAGGTTATTGAGCAGGTTTATAAAAACTATCCGGGGATTGAGCAGCGTTACCTCATTCAAGAAATGAAGCGTGATATGATTGGCGCCATGGTGGATGATGTAATGCGTGAAACGCAAAAACGTCTGGAAAAGGTAAAGCCCGAATCACCAGAAGATATCCGTATGGCAGGCATGCAGATTGTTGCCTTCTCTCCTGAAATGTATGAACAGGTACAGGCCTTGCGGAAGTTTTTGTATAATCGGATGTATCGCCATTTTACGATTAACCGCATATGGGTGAAGGTAGAGCGCATCGTTGGTGATCTTTTCGAAGCTTTCCACAAGAATTATCAATTGCTTCCTGATAACTGGCAGATGCGTGTTGAAGAGGCGGGCGCGCAAGATAATGAGCGGGAAAGGGCGCGTATTATTGCCGATTATATTGCCGGTATGACCGACCGTTATGCCATTCGGGAGCATGAAAGGCTCTTTGACCTTTATTGGGATTTGCGCTAGTTCTTTACACACTGGATTGAGTATTTTTCTTGTATGATTCGCATTATATATCCGTACAAGAAAGCCACGTTGAGTAAGGAAAAGCCATGAGCCAAGATAATCAGTTTTATCAATACGGATATGATCACTATTTGAAGGCACCGAAAAAACCGGTGGCAGATGCACCTTCGTTTGATGCGTCGCGTGGGGCTTCTACATATGGTATTAAATCACGTCTGATACGGAGTGTGCAAAGCCCTGCGGTGGCGACAGTGGCGCTGGTTGCGGCCGGAGTTTTGTTTGTAAGTGTTATTGTTGCAACATATCCTTCTGCGGATGACCCACAGCAACCGATACCCATTGTGAAGGCAGACTTACGCCCGATTAAAGTAGAGCCTGTTGAGGCAGGGGGGATGGATATCCCGCATAAAGACAGCACAATATTGGCACGTGTCGGTCAGCCACCAACGATTGATGAGAGTAGCGTTGTCGAAAATCTTTTGGCATCGCCATCTGTGGCAGAGCCTTTAATCACCAAAGAAGAGGCTATTCAGAAAGCGATGGCACAGTCTCCGGCTTCTGCGCCTTATTCTGTTTCTGAGTCCGGTTCGCAAAGCACTGTCATTTCAAAGGTTACAGAAGCAACTGAAAGTGTTCAGATCAGTGCAAAGGAAGAGGTTGTCGAAATTAAGCCTGAGGTCGTTGCATCTTTTGATCCGATCGAGACACCCACTTTAGTAGAGCCGAGCGCACCATCTGTTGGGGTGAAAGAGGCTGAAGCCCCAGAAGCGCATGATATATTACAGAAGGTGGGTGCGTCTAAGGCTGATATTTCTGAAGGGTCTACAGAATTTGAATTGGAAGTTGCGCGTGCGGCAGTTGCTAGTAAGCCATCAAGGCCTGCAACGATACATGCTGCTGCGACATCACCGGAGACCTTGGAATTCGTGCGCAGTGTTTTAAATAAAGAGTCTGATGTTTCGCCTTCCTCAATAGAGCCTGCCGCTGGTGCGGCTTCGGCAGCCCCTGCTGCTATTGCATCGGGTAGCTATTTTGTACAGCTCGCCAGTATTACGGATGCTGCGCGTGCAGGGAATGAGTTTTCCAAGATGCAGAAGAAATACACTGTTCTATCGGATGCGAAGTTTCGGGTTCAAGAAGCAAGCCTTTCAAATGGAACGTTTTATCGTATACAAGCAGGGCCAATGAGTCAGGATAGTGCAAATCGCATTTGTGATTCTTTAAAGGCATCGGGAAAGCCCGGAGGCTGTCTTGTCGTTAAGTAAAGATTTTTCGTGTGGGAGTGATAAGGCGCTTGCGGCTATATTCTCTCTTTCGGGAACCGTTCTTACAGATGTTGAACGTTCGATATTCCAACAGGCTAACCCGTTTGGCTTTATCCTATTTAAAAGAAACTGTGATAATCCTGAGCAGCTTAAAGCGCTTATTAACGATCTTAAAGATTTGGTTGGGCGTGATTGTCCGGTTTTGATTGATCAGGAAGGCGGCCGTGTGCAACGGTTACGCCCGCCGCATTGGCGTGATTTTCCAACGATGAAGCATTTTGGTGACCTGTATGAGCAGGATAAGCAGAAAGCATTGGAAGAATTGCGTTTTGAAACTCTACGCCTTGCAGAGGAATTGGTTGATATTGGTGTGAATGTGAATTGCGCGCCTGTGTTAGATCTTATGTTTGATGGTGCGCATGATATTATCGGAGATCGCGCATTTTCATCTGACCCTAAAATTGTGGCACGTCTTGGCTTATCTGTTTGCCGCCATTATTTGAGCGCCGGTATCACCCCGATTATTAAGCATATTCCCGGTCATGGTCGTGCCTTTGCGGATTCGCATCTTGAGCTTCCTTATGTTGATGCCGCGTATGAAGAATTATCGACGCTTGATTTTGCGCCTTTTAAGGCGTTAAGCCAGTCAGATGTTGGGCATGCCGTTTGGGCGATGACAGCGCATATTCTCTATAAGGAGATCGATGGTGACTTGCCTGTCTCTGTATCCGAACAGGCTGTTCAGGAGACTATTCGTCAGGATATTGGTTTTGATGGCATTTTGATTGGTGATGATCTGGATATGAAAGCGCTTGATTCATACGGATCTGCGGCTGAAAAGGCGATGAAAAGCTTGGGCGCGGGGTGTGATCTTGCATTATATTGCGCAGGTGAGGCCGAAAAAATGGATGAATTGGCCGAAAACCTTCCTATTTTGAGTGATAAAACACTTGATCGCCTTAAAAATGCGGTGTTTTCGTCTGAGGAGAGGGTATGAATGACAACTCTGAGGGTGATTTAGCCGAAAACGAAGAGGGAAATCTTGATCAGCTCCTCCTTAATGTTGATGGGTATGATGGTCCGATTGATGTTTTGTTGGAGCTTGCCCGTAATCAGAAAGTTGATCTTGTTAAAATATCTATTTTGCAATTGGTACGGCAATATCTGGTCTTTATAGATCGTGCAAAGGCGCAAAACTTGGAGCTTGCAGCCGAATACTTGGTTATGGCGGCGTGGCTGGCTTATCTGAAATCCCGTTTATTCTTACCAAAAGAAGAAAATAATGATGAGCCAAGTGCAGAGGAAATGGCTGCGGCTTTACAATTTCAGTTGCAACGTTTGGAAGCGATGCAGCAGGCGGCGGAAAAATTGTTTGAGCAACCGCAATTAGGCAAAGACGTTTTTGCACGAGGATGTCCAGAGGGGCTTGAGACCAATATTGTAACGCGTTGGAATGTTTCTTTATTTGATGTGATTAAGGCATACGGTAACATTGCCAAACGTAAAGATGACAGTCAGTATGACTTGCCAACATTTCGATTGATGTCCATGGATAACGCCATGAACCGTTTAGGCAAGATGCTGGGTTCTTTGCCGCGTAATGGTATAAAAAGTGTCTGGGCCACATTACATAGTTTTGTGCCGGATGATACGGAAGACGCCCTATATGCACGTTCGGCCTTAGCCTCAACCTTTACCGCCGGATTGGAACTTGCCAAGCAAGGGAAGCTTGAGTTTAGGCAAGATGGGCTGTTTCGTCCGATTTATATGCGGACAACCCCCGATGATGAGCAGGAGTGATGTTGAAGCACACGTCATTATCGCATAGTCTTATTCCATGGATAATACAGATCGAAATTTAAGGCTGCTTGAAGCAATATTATTTGCAAGCGTTGAGCCAATGGGGACGCAATCCCTGTATGAACGTATGCCTGACGGGGCAGATGTCGGCGGTTTGCTTATGGCATTGAAACAACAATATGAAGAACGTGGTATTAATTTACTTGAGATTGAAGGGAAATGGGCGTTTCGCACGGCTCTGGATCTTGCGGAAGACTTGCATCAGGAAAAGCAGGTTAATAAAAAACTGTCACGTGCGGCGATGGAGATGTTGTCTATTATCGCATATCATCAGCCAGTTACACGGGCGGAGATCGAAAATATTCGCGGTGTTGCCACGCATAAAGGAACACTGGATACCTTAATGGAGATGGGGTGGATTAAGCCGGGGCGGCGACGTGAAACTTTGGGGCGGCCATTAACATGGGTGACAAGTAACGGTTTTTTAGATCATTTTTCTCTGGAAAGCCTTATGGATCTTCCGGGAATGGATGAAATGAAGGCGTCTGGTTTACTGGATCGTAGGCCTGCGATTGAAAGCGTGCATGAACAAGAGAATTTGTTTGATGTGCAGGATACTGGACAAGAGCCCGAAGAAGGCGTAGAAGAAAACACAGAAAGCGATATTTACGAAGAAAGTGAAGGGTGACTATGGCACCGGGTGCAATGCAGATTATTGTTGTTATTTTGCTGGTTATGATTTTGTTTGGCGCTGGTCGTATTCCTGCCATCATGGAAAATCTGGCAAAGGGGATTAAAAGCTTTAAAAAAGGCTTGAATGATGAAGATGTTGAAACGCCGAAGATTTCTTCAAAGGATATAAACGAAGAAGAGTAAAATGCCATTTGATGTGCTTATGCCTTGGTGGGCTTGGCTGTATCTTTCTTTTGTATTGGTTATGTTTGTTTGGGGATTTGTCTCAGACAAGGATATTAAGCGTGATGAGGTGATTGGCTCGATTTTCTCTTTATTTTCTATTTGCGCTTTTGTAACCGGCTTCTTTAATGCGTATATTTCACAGTTTTTTGGAGTGTTTTTATTGCCAATGGTTGCTGTTGGTGTGATCTGGGAATTCAGACGTGCAATAGAGGGAACCGAAAGCGCGCAGGACGAACTATCCAAAGAACAGGATCTTAGTGATGGAGAGCGCGTGATTTTATTAAATGTTGCGATTGGATTTAATGCGCTTATCATCGTGCCGGGATATGTTGTCGGTTCGATTTTATGCTTTCATATGGTAAAGGGATTGTTGTTCGGTGCTTGATTTTGGATGGCCGGAATTATTTTTGATTATTGCTGTAGCGGTTGTTGTGATCGGTCCAGATGAGATTCCTGTCATTATGGTGGCACTGGGGCGTGTGTTCAGGCGCTTTCAGTATATAAAATTTGCAATATCACAACAATTTGATGATGTGATGCGCGATGCGGACTTGGATGATATTCGTAAGTCGGTGAATTTTGAGGCGAAGGAAACGGATACATTTGATGAAGCCGAAGCGGATGAAGATTTTATTGCCGAGATAAGCGCAAAAGAAGATAAGGAAAAAGAGAAGGAGGGTGGTGGTGAGTAATTCTGAGGACGACCATACCCATAGCGCAGAAGCAAAGCCGGTCATTACACATTTGGTGGAGTTGCGTACACGCCTTCTTGTGGTCATTGGTGTCATGGTTGTTGGTACGTCTGTGTGCTTTGCCTTTGTTGATGATATATATGGCTTTCTTATCCGACCGTTGGCGCAATCAATGAATGAAAACGATACGAACCGATTGATATATACGGGGTTAACAGAGGCATTCTTCACATACCTGAAAGTCTCTTTCTTTTCAGGGGTTTTTCTAACTTTTCCGATTTTACTAATACAGGTATGGGCGTTTGTTGCGCCGGGGTTATATAAAGATGAGAAAAAGGTGTTCTTACCTTTTCTGATAGCAACACCATTACTGTTCTTTATGGGGGGGGCGATCCTGTACTATGTCGTTTTACCGATGGCGCTGCCTTTCTTTTTGAGTTTCCAGTCAACTGGGTCTGATATGGTGCTTCCGATACAGTTGGAAGCCCGTGTGAGTGAGTATCTGGATCTGATTATGACTTTGATCTTCACATTCGGGTTATGTTTTCAACTTCCGGTGTTCCTGACATTATTGGGGCGCGTTGGTCTTGTGTCACCTGATTTTCTTGCATCAAAGCGTAAATATGCAATCATTTTGACATTTATTATGGCTGCATTTTTAACGCCACCTGATATAATAAGCCAAGTTATGCTTGCCGTGCCGATCTTGGCACTTTATGAGCTCTCTATCATCTTAATCAGAATGACTGCATCCCGGAATGACCAACACACCGCTTAAGCGATATCAACAACGGCTTGATCTTGGGGATCTTAAACCCGACCCAGTACAGCATAAGGCAATTGAAGAGCTGGACAGGCTGTTCACGCAATTGGTTGAGCAGCCCTCTAAAGCGAAGGGGGGATTGCTTCGATGGATCAGAGCAGGCTCAAGCCAGACACAAGATGTGAAGGGCGTGTACATGCACGGTGGCGTTGGGCGTGGCAAGTCCATGCTGATGGATTTATTTTATGATTGCTTACCTGATACGATTAAAAAGCGCCGCGTGCATTTTCATGAATTTATGATTGAGGTGCATGATTATATCCATTCCAGAGCTCAAGATGACAGTGGGTGCGGTATGGTGGATCAGGCCTTACCATCCTTGGCCGGTGTGATTGCAAGGCGCAGCAATGTTTTATGCTTTGATGAATTTCATGTTGTTGATATTACCGATGCGATGATATTGGGGCGTTTGTTCAAGGTTTTGTTTGAACATAATGTCACAGTTGTCGCGACCAGTAACTGGTCACCGGATGACCTTTATAAGGACGGGTTACAGCGGGAAAGGTTCCTGCCATTTATTAGCTTGCTCAAAACAAAGGTAGACGTTGTGCATTTGGATAGTCCGCATGATTATCGTGCGCAGACTTTGCAGGTTGAGGGGACGTATTTCTCACCGTTAAACAGTGCCACAACCAAAACAGTGGAGAAACTGTTTGAGACTCTAACGGATGGTGCCATTGCAGATGAAGATAGCTTCGAAGTTAAGGGGCGGGAAATTGTTGTGTCTCACGCTGTTGGTGGGGTTGGGCGCTTTACCTTTGCGCAGTTGTGTGAACGCCCACATGGTGCAGAAGATTATCTGGAAATTGCGCGGCGCTATCACACGGTATTCTTGGAAGGTGTGCCTAAAATTAACTATGACCGCCGTAACGAGGCAAAGAGGTTAATGAACCTTATTGATGCGTTATATGAGGCACGTACGCGGGTGATTATCTCGGCGGCGGCTTCGGCCGAGAAATTATATCGTGGGCATGATCATGCATATGAATTCGAACGTACGGTTTCAAGGCTTTTGGAAATGCAAAGCGATTCTTATCCCTGATTGAATGCAAGAGGGGTTTTTAGCTGGTTTTCTTGCCAAAACCTCTTATATATGCTAAAAAAGGCATAATAATAAAAAGAATAAATTTATATATCGGGTGAATTTATAATGGGGTTGAGCAATCAACAGAATATCTCGGATGATGCGCGCGCAGAGTTTCAAGACCTTGAAACTCTGGTTTCTGCTGCGAAAAATGGAGATTTAGAGGCAAAATTCCAAGTCTGGCAACATAATGACCGATTCTCTGATGCTGACCTGACAGAGGCTGGGGCATCGCATGATCAACAGGTTGAATGGCTTATAGAGTATATTGAAAGCGATGATGTAAAAGAGCATGCATCACTGTCCATGTTTTATCTTGCCCAAGAATATTACAATTCCGGAATTTTTCAAGATCAGACAGATGACCTCTTGCATGAGGCGTTCCATCAAGAGTTCGATAATCTGGTGCTTAACGGTGATCTTGATGAAGATGCGGAAAGTCTTGAGAGGTTTAATTATCTATTCGGTATTGGCGCAGGGGCATATGAGGTATCTGATTACGCGCAACATGTTTTGCACAGGACAATGGATGCTTTGAATGAAATACAAGATGAGGCCGGACAGGATGGCCAATCTGCCACTGCGCAAGGCGACGGAATAAGTCGTGGATTTACCAATTATTCCGGTACAGATAAATCACAAATTACAGAGCAGGCGGCAGAACGTGTTCGGGCGCTTGAAGATGATAAAGAAAAGATGTCTGCGTTATTACGCTATATGCAAGAGGTGCAGGGCATAGACCTTCAAAAGGATTTGGATAAGTTGGAGAATGATGGGTAGGCTTATGAAGAATTTCTATTCATTTCTTCTCGTATGTATATTGGCTTTAGGGGCTTATGTACCACAGGCAGTTGCAGGAACATTAACCTTAACCGATTCGGCCGATATCCGTGATGCGCAAGCATTGGATGATGCGCTTGGCAATGTATCATCTGCCGTAACCGGGTGTATGGATATGGGGCGTAATAATACGCAGTGCCAATGTGAAAACCTTGATATTATTCATGAATTCAATGGTCTTTATAAAGAAACGATTGTCTTGCACCCTGATTGGAAAGAGCAGTCAATTTATTATCAAAAGCCGAATGGGCAAGGTGTTACGATTATGTTTTCTGCGTTGCGCCGCCAGTCCGAAGCAATCGATAATCTTGTATGCGAATAATCAAAAGTCTGTAGATTTACGGTATGATCTGGTCTAAACTCCGAGACGAGTTTTCATTCATTTAAGATAAAGAGGCCACACTATGAAAGATCCCGTAAGAATAGCTGTAACAGGCGCAGCAGGTCAGATTGGATACGCATTATTGTTCCGCATTGCATCTGGCTCTATGCTCGGTTCGGATCAACCCGTTATTCTACATTTATTAGAGATTACGCCGGCACTTGATGCACTTAATGGTGTGGTGATGGAATTGAATGACTGCGCGTTTCCTTTGCTCCATGGTATTGTTGCAACAGATGATGCCAATGTGGCGTTTAAAGATGCCGATTATGCCTATCTTGTTGGCGCGCGTCCTCGCGGCCCGGGGATGGAGCGCAAGGATCTGTTAGAAGCCAATGGCGCTATCTTTGGCCCCCAAGGTAAAGCGTTAAATGATCATGCAAAGCGTGATGTTAAGGTTCTTGTCGTTGGAAATCCGGCGAATACGAATGCTTTGATCGCACAGCAAAATGCACCGGATCTTGATCCTAAATGCTTTACGGCGATGGTGCGTCTTGACCATAATCGTGCGATGAGCCAGTTGGCAGAAAAAGCAAATGCGCATTCAACTGATATTAAGAATATTACAATCTGGGGTAATCACAGTTCAACCCAATACCCTGATTTACATCAGACAACAGTTAAAGGGCAAGCTGCCCTGGATCAAGTGGATCAAGGCTGGTATGCAGAGACATTTATCCCTGAAGTACAACAACGTGGCGCCGCAATTATCAAGGCACGTGGTGCATCTTCCGCGGCAAGCGCGGCGAGTGCAGCTGTTGATCACATGCGTGATTGGGCCTTGGGAACACCTGAGGGGGAATGGGTTTCCATGGCTATTCCGTCTGATGGATCTTACGGTGTTGAAGAGGGGATTATCTTTGGATATCCGGTGACATGTAAAGATGGCAAATATGAGATTGTTCAAGGTCTGGATATTAATGCGTTTTCCCAAAAACGTATTGATGAGACGGAAACAGAATTACGTGAAGAGCGCGCAGCGGTTGAAGCATTATTTGCAGATAGTGCAGCAGCAGCGTAATCTTCTTTTTACGAAGTACAAATAATAAAAGCGCCTCTGATGGGGCGCTTTTTTGTTTTGGATTCTTATTTAAACCTAGCTACTACTTGTTCCGCCCATTCCAAGGGCAAAGATAGCAGGGGTATCATTCGCATACTGGTCATCATTTTGTGCGAGCTGATCTGGCAGGTATTCCGGTTTTAAAACACCATAGCCAACAGGTGGTGGTGCAGTGCCGACATCAGATACGTTTTGTGCGACGATGCTATCTGTTGATCCGGGCTCAATGAAGGAGAATCCTGTAAATGTGTTACTGAGGTTTTTCCACTCATATGGCGCTGGCTGATCCTCTAAAGGTGCTGGTGAAGTTGCACTTAAGGCGTTATCGAATGTTGATGCCAGTTGTGTTTTTTCCGGAATTTGTTCAACGGCTGCGCTTAAGTGTTCCAACCGTTTGTCCCAACCGGATTCATATCTGGCGAATTTTTGCGGGTTATTATCGACAAGTGTATCGTAGAATGCTTCACGTTTTTGCATAAGGGCGGCCACGTCAACTTGACCCGTTTCAAGATTTGCTTGGCCACTTTCCTCTAGCTCACGTAAGAATTGATTTGCACGACCTGCACCGCTATTGACGGCAAGGTCAAATGCAACAAGTGCGGCGCGCTGATCCATCTTATCGATACCATCGATTTGATCCCAGTATCTGTCTTTATAAAGGTGTACGGCCTGACTTTGATTCAGATTACGGACATCAATATCCGGGTTGGCCAGATTGTTAATACCGAAATTTGCATATCCGCCATCCGGTTCGTTTGGGTTCCATCCACCTTCAAGTTTTAGAACAACATTTACGGCATCCAGAAAATTTGCATCATCAACAGGTGGCAGGTCTTTTAGGTTGTTATATTCACCAAGTGCCCGATCCGCGCTCGTAACATCGGCGGTTCTATGATCTGTTGCGGTTAGAAGGGCGGTTGCCGCGGCGCCTACACTCATCTCACCAGATCGGACATTATCGACCATGCTTTGAAGGTTGGCGGGGTCAAGCCCTAAGAATTCGGAAAATGCGACTGTTGTTTTATTGTCGGCGATATCTGTTTGTGGTGTATCTCCGTCCTGTGACTTCATGCCAAATAGGAACATGAGGAGGAGGCCGAACAGGTTGCCTTGTAATTGCGGGTCATCTAATTGTCTGACAAGGCGCATATCTTTTTCGTTGCGCGCACCAAAAGCCGCCGAAGAATTGCTGTTTTCTTCGCCAATCAAAGTATTGGTGGTATCAGTATGTGAAGAAGACAATTTTACACCCTTTTTATTTATATCTTCATCGGGTTTTATCACCCTGTTTATTTCAACCCAACTTTATATACGTCAGCCTACGCTGAGCATATGATGTTGTCAAATTTTAAGCTCTCATTTGCATTCCGTTGCTTGGCTGCATTCCAGGTGCAACTTCTTCTATAACTGCGGGAGGCATTGCATTATTTGCGAATTGTGCAATCAGATCCTGTTGTTCTTTTGGTTCTGGCTGATCTTCTTGAAGATCTGTACCGTTTGCATAACGATCCATTTCTTCAGGCTTGAAAACACCGGCATTTGCTGCGGCAAGCGTAAGTTCCTCATATGTGATCATGCCACTATCTAATATTTGTTTTACTTCATCTTCACTTAAAGTAAGGTTTTGACGTGTGGCGACCTGATCCAAAAGGTTGTTCATCTCATTGCGTGCTGCTGCGATTTCATCAAGGTTATGCTTGGGAGGGGTGACTTCCAGTGTTTCTTGTGTACCACTTTCAGATGCCACGCTTCCGGATGTGTCTGCCTCAGATGCGCTGGTTTCGGATACTGTTGTATCTGTATTGGAGGTTGCTTCATCGGGTTGTGTTTGCGTTGCCGCAACAGTGTTCTGTTCATTTGCTCCGTTTAAGACAATATTATTTTGTACAGCATCTGCTTTAACAATGGCTTGTTCCTCACGGTTTTCAACAAGATCTGTTTCTGTTTGTTTACGTTCTGCGACAAGATCTGCTCTCTCTTCTACGAGCTGTGTTCGGTCTTGTTGTAAGGCTTGGCGTTGAGATGCGACCTCGCCTCTGTCGTGATCGATTTGTTTCTTAAGCACTTCTGCCTGTGCAAGCTTCGCCTCCAGAGCAGGGCGAGATTGACTTGCAATAATTTGTTTTTGTTCTGCAAGTGCAGCTTCGGCAATTTTTCGCGATTCGTCGCCTGTCATGCCAAATACGGAACTCCGCAGTGTTTTCCAATAACTGTCATTTTCGCTTTTTACCGGAGAGTTGGAAACAAAGTTAGATGGATATTTTGTGTTTTCGTCGCTAAAGATTTGCGCACGTAACTTCATATCTATGACAGGATCTTCGATAAACGTTCTGGTTTGCTCATCTCCTGTACCTTCGACGGTGTAGAGCTGCTGTGTTTCTGTATCCATGAAGACATGTTTGTCCCCGTGCATGAGGAGTTGTGATTCCTCGACCTCTAGTGAGCCTCCGGAGAATGCTAAGTCGCCTAAGTCATGCTTATTAAACATGTATCCGAAAATAGAACCGTGATCATTCATGGCCTTTTCAACTGTGTCCATATTTGTTTCTAGCTGGCCTAGCTCGTTTTGCTCACGTGCAATGTCGGCCTCGACAGTTCCCAGTTGATCGCTAAGCTGTTTTAGCTGTAGTTCCTGTTGATCGATTTCCTGCTCTTTTGCCTGAATTTCTGAATCTTTCGCGGCAATTCGTTGGTCAATTTCCAGAAGCTTTTCATCTGTTACAGTGATATTCTGATTGGTGGCTTCTAGATGTTGCGCAAGGCGCGCTTCTTCTTCTTTTAATTCGGCCCATCGGCTTGTGATATATGATGCAACTTCATTGCCTGTCAGGCGAACAGTTTTTCCATCTTTTCCTGCGATTTCAAGGTCAATGCCTGCGGCTTGTATATCTTGTGCGAATTGGCCAATCTCATTGTCGCCAATACCGACTTCCTTTGCGAGACCGGCAATGTTTTCCAACTCGCTTTGTACAATAACATCGTCTTTTGTTGCTGCAATGACGGCATTGGTAAGGTTTGTTCGTGCCTCAATGAATTCTTTTTGCGCGTTAACGCCTTCAACACCAAATGCACAGGATTGTGCCTTTTCATGTTTGATAAGAGTTTCTTGTACGTTTCGTACCAAAGTCGTTTTTGCATTTAATTGATCGACCGATTGTCTGGCCTCTTCAATTTCCTGACGTACTTCGGCCATTTCACTTTTTAGACGTGAGATTTCCTCTTCTGATGCGCCGCTGTTTCTTGCAACTTCGATTTTATGTTGAAGGCCTTGCATTTCTTGGCGTGCTTCACGTATGTTTTGTGCCGCATCTTCAAGCTTTCCAGAGGTTGTTTCAATCTGTTGATCGTAATGCGTGATCACGGCGGTCGTGTTCGCGATTTCTGCTTTCTTCAATTCAATTTGTGCGCGGTGATAATTTTCATCACCTCCGGCATATGTGCCATTTGCGAGTTCTTCTTCCAATTGTTGTAATTCAAGATTCTGCCGTTCCAGCTCTTCTTCCATCGCGATTCTTTGGGCAGACATATCGGCGATAAGAGCTTCTGTTTCGGCTGCAAGTTCATCGAACTCAGTGTCAAGGCCGTCCAATTCTTCTTTCATTTCACCGAAGTCAAGTGCGATGGCATTTAACAAGCTGTTGATCGTATCTGCGGCTAATGCATTTCTTGCGCGTTCTCTTTTTTCCCGCTCATCTTGTTCATGGTGGCGCTGTTCTGTGGCGGCAAAGATTGTTCCGGATTCGTGTCCTGCTCCGGCTTGCGCATTGTTGTAATGCTCTCGATCATCGTCTGTATTGAATTCATAACCGTTGTGGCCGTGATGCGGAAGTTCGTTGGGTTCAATGTTTAGAATAGGGGATGTGTCATGATTCTGATCCGACGGATTTGATCCATCCGGTTGCACTTCCGCATTTTCTACTGAATTTTCAGCCATTTAATCCCCTAAAATCTTATCATATATGTGTATTATTTATTTTTATTATAGAGTTGTTCGGACACATATAAACCCGCACTCTATACCTATTACCCCCTATTGTAAGGGATTCACATCTCGTTTGTCAAAAGAATTACAGTAAAAGAATATAAAGCACAGAATCCTGTATGTATTCGTAAATTTACGGTTTTCAAACGGAAAAAGGAGTGTTAAACCAGACGACGGTAAGATGTAACGGGTCTTCGTTATAGACCTAATAATATGAGACGGAGATTCTCCACATGAATATTCATGAATATCAAGCAAAAGAATTATTAGAAAAGTACGGTGTTGCTGTGCCGAAAGGTATCCCCGCGATGAGCGTGGATGAAGCGGTAAAGGCAGCCGAATCAATGGAAACAGACCTTTACGTTGTGAAGGCACAAATCCATGCAGGTGGACGTGGTGCAGGTCACTTCACTGACAATCCGGAAGGCAAGGGCGGTGTGCGTCTTTGTAAAACGGTTGCAGATGTTAAGGATGCAGCAGAGGCAATGATGGGTAAGGTTTTGGTGACAAAACAGACTGGCCCAGAAGGTAAAGAAGTTCAACGTTTGTACGTAACAGACGGTGTGGATATCGAAAAAGAATATTATTGTTCTGTTGTTCTTGATCGTGGGACAAGCCGTGTGACATTTATGGTGTCAACAGAAGGTGGTATGGATATTGAAGAGGTTGCGGAAGAAAACCCGGACGCAATTGTTAAGGTGTCAGTCGATCCTGCCTCAGGTATTTCAGGCTTTCATTGTCGTAAGCTTGCATTCGGCCTTGGTCTGAAAGGCGCACAAATTAAGAGTGCGACAAAGTTCTTTGCAAATCTTTATAAAGCGTTCATCGAGCTTGATGCATCGATCGTTGAGATCAATCCAATGATCTTGGCTGGTGATGAGATTATGGCATTGGATGCAAAAATGAATTTTGATCCGAATGCGCTTTATCGTCAAAAAGCAGTTTACGCAATGCGTGACGAAACAGAAGAAGATGCGAACGAGAAGATCGCAGCAGATAACGAACTGTCATATGTTCGTCTTGATGGTAACATCGGGTGTATGGTGAACGGTGCAGGTCTTGCGATGTCAACGATGGATATTATTAAATTGCATGGTGGAGATCCTGCCAACTTCCTTGATGTTGGTGGTGGCGCGACAGCAGAGCGTGTGACAACAGCATTTAAAATCATTCTTTCTGATCCAAGTGTGAAGGGTATTCTGGTTAATATCTTTGGCGGTATCATGAAATGTGATGTGATTGCAGAAGGTGTTATCGCGGCGGCGAAGGAAGTTGATCTTAAGGTTCCTTTGGTTGTTCGTCTTGAAGGTACAAATGTTGAGCGTGGTAAGGAACTTATGGCTGGTTCCGGTCTGCCAATCATCGCGGCTGATGATCTTGAAGATGCCGCAGCAAAAGTTGTAGAAGCCACTAAGCAAGCGGAGGCAGCGTAAGTTATGTCAGTTTTAGTTAATAAAGAAACGAAAGTTATTTGTCAGGGTTTTACAGGTGCGCAAGGTACTTTTCACTCTGAGCAAGCCATTGCGTATGGTACGAAAATGGTCGGCGGTGTTACACCAGGTAAGGGTGGCGTAGATCACCTTGGTTTACCTGTCTTTGATACTGTTGGTGAGGCGAAAGAGCGCACAGGTGCAAATGCATCTGTGATCTATGTGCCACCTCCGTTCGCGGCGGATGCAATTTTGGAAGCAATCGATGCAGAAATCGAACTTGCAATCTGTATCACAGAGGGTATCCCTGTTTTGGATATGGTTAAGGTGAAGAAGGCTCTTCAAGGTTCTAAGACACGCCTTATCGGGCCAAACTGCCCGGGTATTATTACACCGGATGAATGTAAAATCGGTATTATGCCCGGTCACATTCATAAGCGCGGATCAGTTGGTATTGTGTCACGTTCAGGTACATTGACGTATGAGGCTGTTGCACAAACAGGTGCAGTTGGCCTTGGTCAGTCAACATGTATCGGTATCGGTGGTGATCCTGTGAATGGAACTGACTTTATCGATTGTATTGATTTGTTCATGAATGATCCTGAGACAGAAAGTATCCTTATGATCGGTGAGATCGGTGGTACTGCTGAGATTGAGGCATGTGAATATTACAAGTCATTGAAGAATAAAAAGCCAATCGCCGGATTTATCGCGGGTGCAACAGCACCTCCGGGTAAACGTATGGGCCACGCTGGTGCGCTTATTTCCGGTGCAGATGATACTGCGCCTGCAAAAATGGACGCAATGCGTAGTGCAGGTTTTGCTGTATCCGAAAGCCCGGCCGGTCTTGGTAAAGCAGTTCTTGAAGCGATTGCAGCATAAGCAGCATAAACGCAAAATAGATTTTTTAAAGGCGGCCTTGGGTCGCCTTTTCTTATGGCTGGGTATATAAAGTAGGGGGCTTTTATGCCTTTATTTCGACAGAAACAATACGATGTCTAGAATATTGATTACTTTGCCCAAAAACACATTTGAGTGTGGCGCCATTTCGGTGTATTGTTTCATTTGAACAGAAAATGTACAAAGAGCGTAAAATGAGCTTTTTAGATGAAATTTCGGTAGATCAACGACGCTTGCTTGTTAGTTTACCATATCGTGTCGGTTTATATGTTAGCCAGAGTGATGAGACGGGGGGCGATGAGTCTGACGATCTTGAAATGGCAGCACTGGATAGCATTGTGACCGCATATGCGCAGGAAGTTTTTGGCGCAGAAACAGTACAGTATGTGATCGGGGAAACCGTTGCACGTAAGGCTGAGTGGAAGGGGTGGTCGGATAACCTTTCCGGAATTCATGAAGATTGCCATCGTGCGATAGATATACTTTCAGACGTTGTTGATGATAAAGAAATAAGTGCATTTAAACGGCACTTACTCGAAATTGGCGAATCTGTCGCTCTTGCATTCCGTGAGTATGGTGAGAAGACACCGTTTTTGACCAAGGTTAAGATGTATCTTTATTATTTAAAGGGTAAAAAACATGCCCGCAAATATGATTACATCTATAAAGATTGGGAGCAGTTCATAAATATCTCTTTAGATGAACGTAAAGCCCTTGAAGGCGTTGCTTCTGCGTTGAACATGAAATACGTGTAATTCCTATAAAATTAATGAGTGAGCGAGGGTGAAATGAGCCAGCTATCCTTTTATACTGATGAAGATTTCAAAGCAATTGTGAGTTTACCGTACCGTGTTGGTATCAATGTGAGCTATGCCGATGATGAAGAGGGCGAACAGGATGATGAACGTGAAATGCGTGCATTATCCGCGTGTATTGCCGAAATCTCTCGCTTGCATGATGGTGTGGAGCTGACCAAAGCGATTGCGGAAGAGGTTTTGAACTCTAAAGATGAGTGGGCCGAATGGTCGCAAGGGGTTTTCAATATTGAACCATTATGTGAACAGGCGATACTGGCCTTGAAAAAACAAGCGAATGCCGATGAAATAAAGGATTATATCAAGATGGTTCTTGAGATCGCCACGGCGGTTGCGCAGGCCTATGGTGAATTTGGTGAGGAGCCAGAGCCGGAAAAAGGATTCTTCGGTAAGGCGATGACAAAGATCGTGGGTGGTTTTTCGGGTATGTCTGATGATGATGCGAACCATCCAATGAATGTTAGTGCCGCAGAAGACAGCGCGATTTCGACTATTGCAGCGGCTCTTAAAAAGCATGCTTAACCGTTTTTCAGTAATATTTTTGTTCTGCTCTCTTGAAAGCCTTGATGAGTTGGGCTATTCCAATGAACAGAATTTAATAACTCTATCAATAATATAAATCAGGATCACATGCCATGACACAGGCCACACTTGACCAAACATTCCTAAGTGGTGTTAACGCCGAATATATTGCACATCTTTATTCGCAATATTTGAAAAACCCATCCAATGTTGATGATAGTTGGCAGGATTTTTTCAGTGAATTAAATGATAATGAAGTTGCCTTTCTTAAGGAGCTATCAGGTGCCAGTTGGACGCCGAAGGAAAATGCAAAAGATAAGCGTTCATTCGGAAGTGCAGCAGTTGCCCCGGCGGATGGCATTATCGTTGAGGCGGCAAATGATAAGGCAGGTAAGGCTTCTAAATCTGTGGCAAGCGCAGATGTTAAAGAGGCGGCGTTGGATTCTGTGCGTGCGCTTATGTTGATCCGTTCTTACCGTTTTCGTGGGCACCTATTGGCCAACCTTGATCCGCTTGGTATGAAACCAATTGGTGATCACCCTGAGTTACATCCCGAACATTATGGATTTACGGAAGATGACTATGACCGTAAAATCTTTATCAATAATATGCTGGGAATGGAAGAAACGACGATGCGTGCATTATATGCGGCATTACGTGAGATTTATGCCGGTACGATTGGTGTTGAATACATGCACCTTAGTGATCCTGATGAACGTTTGTGGATTCAAGAACGTATTGAAGAACAGCGTAATAAAACTGAATTTACCGTTGAGGGCAAAAAGGCGATTTTAGAGCGTTTGACGGCGGCGACCGGTTTTGAACAATATCTGCAAAAGAAACATACCGGTACGAAGCGTTTCGGTGTTGATGGCGGAGAAGCTCTTATCCCGGCTATTGAACAGATTATGAAACGTGGCGGGCAACTTGGCCTGAAAGAAATCGTTATTGGTATGGCACACCGTGGCCGATTAAATGTTCTGGCCAATATAATGGGTAAGCCGTTTACAACGATGTTTGCGGAATTTCAGGGGCAGAGCTCTACCCGTGATGATGTTCTTGGATCAGGGGATGTTAAGTACCACCTTGGAACGTCGAGTGACCGTGATTTTGATGGTAATAACATACACTTGTCTTTGACGGCTAACCCATCTCACCTTGAATTTGTTAATCCGGTTGTGGTTGGTAAGGTGCGCGCAAAACAAAAACAGCGTGAAGATAAAGATGCGGATCAAGTACTACCGATGCTTCTGCACGGTGATGCGGCGTTTGCAGGTCAGGGGATTATTGCCGAAACCTTTATGATTTCCGAACTTCCGGGGTATCGCGTTGGTGGAACGTTGCATATTGTGATTAACAACCAGATCGGTTTTACCACAATGCCTAAATTTTCACGTTCAGGCCCGTATTGTACAGATGTTGCAAAGATGCTTGATGCGCCGATATTCCATGTGAATGGCGATGATGCAGAGGCCGTTGTGCATGTGGCACGCGTTGCGACTGAATATCGCCAGAAGTTTAAGAAAGATGTGGTCATTGATATCTTCTGTTATCGCCGTTATGGCCATAATGAGGGGGATGAACCTGCCTTCACACAGCCTTTAATGTATAAGAAGATTGCAAAACAAGAGACCGCACGTTCTAAATATGCGGCTCAGTTGGTTGCAGAAGGTGTGATGGATGAGGCAGAAGCACAGAAAATTGATGATGATTTCACAGCCATTCTTGATGAAGCCTTCGTCGCGGTAGAAAGCTATAAGGCAAATTCCGCGGATTATCTTGAAGGCGCATGGTCGGATATGAAAGTTGCGTATGGTGATGATCGCCGCGGTAATACCGGAATACCGGATAAAGATCTACAGCGTCTTGGTAAGACAATTACAAATGTCCCAGAAGGGTTTAGCATTAATAAAAAGCTACAACGTGTTATGACCGCCAAGGAGAAGATGTTAGAGACCGGTCAAGGGTTTGACTGGGCAACTGCGGAGGCACTTGCATTCGGTTCATTAATTGATGATGGCTTTGCGTTGCGTTTATCCGGTCAGGATGTTGGCCGTGGGACGTTCTCTCAACGTCATGCGATCTGGTATGACCAAGAGAGCGAGAAAAAGCATGTCGCTTTACAGCATGTCAAAGATAACCAGCCAAAGGTCGAAATCCATGATAGCCCGCTTTCAGAAATGGCTGTGTTGGGATTTGAATATGGGTATTCATTGGCAGATCCGAAGACATTAACGATTTGGGAAGCACAATTTGGTGACTTTGCCAATGGTGCACAGGTTATTATTGACCAGTTCATCTCTTCTGGTGAGAGCAAGTGGTTACGTATGTCCGGACTTGTATTGCTTCTCCCTCATGGTTATGAGGGGCAGGGGCCGGAACACTCATCCGCGCGTTTTGAACGTTTCTTACAATTATCTGCGGATGATAACTGGCAGGTTTGTAACTGTACGACACCTGCGAACTATTTCCATGTGTTGCGCCGTCAGATGCATCGTGATTTCCGTAAGCCTCTCGTGATGATGACGCCAAAATCGTTGCTTCGTCATAAACTTGCGCAGTCTACGGTCGATATGTTTACAGGTGATAGTACCTTCCACCGTGTCCTTTGGGATGATGATCGTGGTAATTTGGCACCTGATGATAAGATTAAGCGCGTTGTACTTTGTACCGGTAAAGTTTATTATGACCTCTTGCAAGAACGTCGTGATCGCGGGATTAAGGATGTTACAATTCTTCGCTTGGAACAAATCTATCCATTCCCGTATAAGGCGTTGGGGACAGAGCTATCACCGTTTAAAAACGCAGATGTTGTTTGGTGTCAGGAAGAACCTGAAAACCAAGGGGCATGGCATTTTGTTGATCGTCGTATTGAGAAGACATTGGGTGAAATTAATCATAAGGCAGGCCGTCCGAAATATGCAGGACGTGTTGCAAGTGCATCACCTGCAACCGGTTCGAATAAGGTACACCATGAAGAGCAGGCTGCGCTTGTTAATGATGCTTTGAGCGTGTAAGAAGCCGTAATTAAAAGGGAATACCAGCCTTTTAAGGGTGGTCTTCCTTATCCTCTGTTCTATTTAAGATACAATTTTATCTTCGTTAAGGTTGTTCTGGCCTTGAAAATCATCTGTGCTGTTGATGATGTGTGCCATAACTCTTTCAATTGTTCCAATCATATGGATACGTGCGTTTTCAACGAACTCGTCGTTCGTATCTTTGCGTGCTCTCAGGCTTTCAATCAAGGTGTTGATCCGTCCATGTAGGGCTTTATGCCCCTCTTTAGGGGATTGAAAGAATTTCTTCTGTTGTCGGCGTACTGGCTCCACCGCCCATTGAGATAAAATGAAGAAGGCGTCCTCATGTCGTGATTTATGCATAAAGTGCGTCAAATTAAAATGCACAAGACTCAAGCCTGTTTTGTCATGTTTTGCACGGATAATGGCCTGAGCGCGCATTTTATCAACAGCGGTACGAATATTTGTGCCCTTATATGTCTGTGCATCTGATGTGACGTGCATTTTATCTCCCTCATTACCCTTGCCGGAGCATATGAAATAATGATCCTCTTGCGCAAGAAAATTCCGACGTGGGTGATGAAATTGATATAAAATTTATTTTATTGCCTTTATTTTGTTTTACTTGCACTGTCGGGTGATTGAAACGCTAGGGGGCTTTATGTTTTCTTTTCTCTGTATAGTTATCGGATTATTATCTGTTGGTATTCCTCCCGTATATGCACAAAATCAAGGTACGTCTGATACGGTGAAGCCTCTGACATATCAGGAATATCATGATTTCGCATCGGGATTTAATCACCAAAAATATACGATTGATATGGTTGAATTTCAGGAGTTATCCAGTCAAAAAGGTACGGTTATTCTGGATCTAAGGCCGATTTCATCTTACGATCTCGGGCATGTGAAGGGCGCATTGCATTTAGGTGCAGATATTACAGAGGAAAAGATACATTCTCTTGTGCCGGATCAGGACAAAACGCTGATACTCTATTGTGATAACTCTTTATTTCCAACACGTATGATGTCATTAACCGATGTGGCCTTACCTCAACTTCATCAGTTGGGTTATACCCATACATATAAATTGGGGGCTGCTTGGGTGGATGGTGATACCATGCTTTCTATCGAAGAGGTGAAGGCAGCGTTGGGTTTTTGGTATCCGGATAATAAATAATGAAAAGACAAGAATTGAATCTCTCTCTCTATTTTGTCGCAGACCCCCATGCTTGTGCAGGTCGGGATATTGTGGACGTGGTTAAACGCGCTGTTGCCGGTGGGGCAACATTGATACAGCTTCGTAATAAAATAGATTCGGCCGATATTATCCGCAATCAGGCCTTATCAATTCAAAAAATATTAGCCGATTCGCAAGTGCCTTTTCTTATCAATGATCATGTGGAAGTCGTTGCAGAAATTAATGCAGATGGTGTCCATATCGGACAAGGGGATATGAACGCAGATCAGGCGCGGGAACTAATCGGGCACGAAGCTATTCTTGGTTTAACGGCCTTTACACACGATCATTATGCCGCAATCGATCCTGACATTGTTGACTATGTCGGGACGGGGCCTGTCTTTCCAACGAAAACAGATAAGGGCAAACCTGTCTTGGGTGTTGATGGTTTTTCGAAACTTATACGTCATGCACCTGTTCCGGTTGTTGGGATAGGTGGAATAACAGAACAAAATGCAGTCGATGTAATGAAGGCAGGGGCCCACGGTGTTGCGATGATGCGTAGTATTTCAGAGGCGGATGACCCTTGCATTGCCACGCAAAGGTTGCTTAAGTCTCTATCATGAACAATATACCAAATATTTTATCTATTGCGGGGTCTGACCCGTCAGGTGGTGCGGGCGTGCAGGCCGATTTAAAGGTGATCTCTGCGCTTGGCGGATATGGAATGGCCGCGGTAACGGCGTTAACCGCGCAGAATACGATGGGTGTACGTAGTGTGGTTCACGTACCGGCACGTTTTATGCGTGATCAGATTGAAACGGTTTTTGATGATATTGATGTTTCTGCGGTTAAGATCGGGATGTTGGGTAATGCTGAGATTATGGAAGAAATCGCCTGCTGTCTTGAGCAATACCAGCCGAAAAATATTGTGTTAGACCCTGTGATGGTGGCAACCAGTGGTGATTCTCTTATCGATATGGATGCAATTGCGTGTTTAAAGAAACGTCTTATTCCCATGGCAGATATTATTACGCCGAATATCCCGGAGGCGGAGAAGTTGATGCGCAAATCTGTTATAGATATGGAGATGTTCGCGCAGAACTTACTTGATCTGGGGGCGAGGTCGGTTTTGTTGAAGGGGGGGCACTTAAAAGGCGATGTAATGCGCGATGTTTTTGCCGATCAAGATGGCGTTGAAACATTTGAAGCCCCACGTGTTGAAACGGATAACACGCATGGAACGGGGTGCAGCTTGTCCTCTGCGATTGCGGTATATCTTGGGCATGGTTTGTCTATGCGTGAGGCATGTAAAAAGGCCAAGGATTACGTGACATGCGCGCTTGGTTGGGCAGATGCTCTCTCGGTGGGTGGAGGGCATGGGCCGCTTCATCATACGTATTGTTTAACGCAAAAAGAGCGTTCGACATGAAGTCCTGGGTTGTTAAAAACTTTAATGCTGTTTTGGTCTTGTCCGTCTTTGTTGGGCTTTTTATGCCATGGCTGGATTTATTGCCAAAGGTGACGGCAATGATCCTTATTTCGGTGGCTATATTCTTTTCCTGTTCACATGTGACTATAGATGCGTTGAAACGGATAAATATCAGGCAGGCGATTGGTTTTTATATCTTTCGCTTTTTACTCATTCCTGTGCCGCTTTACTACATGGCGTTGTATACGGTGCCTGAATATGCGCTTGGGGTATTGTTAATCAGTCTCGCACCCGTTGGGGCATCATCGACAACATTGTCTGTCCTTGTGAAGGCGAATAGCTCATTTTGTTTATCCTCTACGGTGATTACCAATGCGTTGGCTCCCTTTATTATGGCGCTTCTTTTATATGTGTTGGAGGGAGGGCGTGCGCAGATTGATGTATTACCGATTTTTATATCCCTTGGACTTGGGATTTTTGTTCCGGTGTTTTTCTATTTTTTGGTTGTACGCCGGTTTGAACCTGTGAAGTTATGGGTGCGTCGTGAATCACAATTTTATGCAACGGTGTGTATTGCAGCGATGGTTTCGGTGGTGATTGCGTTGGAGAAGTCCTATATCTTTACCAATCTGGATGCGGTTTTGTTTATGAGTGTTCTGGGTTTGGTTCTATTTGCGGTATATTACGTTGCGGCGTGGGTATTTGGCCGAAATATGGGGTGGGAAGATCGGAAAAGCTATATGGTGTGTTCAGGTGTAAATAATACGGGGATCTGTAGTGGTGTTGCGGTTTTATACTTCACCGCCCCAACAATATTATTTACGATTATCGCGGAGATACCGTGGATTTTATCTTTCATGATTTTTAAATGGTATGTGGATCGGTGTGATGGGTGAATTTTCGATTATTGACCGTTATTTTCGGCCGTTAACCGAAGGTGCAGATGCAGCGGCGGCGTTGAAAGATGATGCTGCTGTCTTGGGTATTCCTTCCGGGCATGAGTTGGTTGTGACCAGTGATACATTAAATGAAGGCATTCATTTTTTGAAAGGAAGCCAGCCAGAATATATTGCAAAGAAAGTCTTGCGCGTTAATTTATCTGATCTCGCATCTATGGGGGCGGTGCCTTTGTGTTATCAGCTCAATATTGCGTTTCCGCAACGGCCTGAAGAGGCCTGGTTGTCTTCCTTCTCTGGTAGTCTGTTAGAGGATAATCAAAAATATGGTGTTTTTTGTTCCGGCGGGGATACAACATCTATTCAAGGGGATTGTTTGTCTGTTTCTGTCACGGCAATGGGGCTTGTACCTCAGGGGCGGGCGGTGCACCGCCATGGAGCAAAAGATGGTGATTTACTTATTTTAACCGATTCGGTTGGAGATGCCGTTCTTGGGCTGAAGCTGTTGCAAGGTAAAAAGGACATATCAAAATACCCTTTATCTTCCTTACGTTATAATGTGCCAGAGCCGCGGGTTAATATTGATTGTATTTTGCGTGAGTACGTGCATGCGGCTGCTGATATTTCCGATGGTGTTTTGGCCGATTCTATGCATATCGCAGAGGCCTCTGGTCTTGGGTTGGAAGTCGATCTTGATAAGGTGATCTTCTCAAAAGAAGTGCAGCATGCAATTCAGAGCGGTGTCATAGATTTTTCTGAGGCTTTAAAAGGTGGTGACGATTACGAACTTGCTTTGGCAGTGACACCACAAAACGAACGCCATGTTATATCGGCCTTAAAAGAGGCGGGGCTTTGCCCTATGGTTATCGGGGTATTCAAAGAAGATGTGCACGGAATATCCCTTATAAACGCCCGTGGCAGGATTTCGACCGGATTTACATTCGGATGGACACATTTCTAGTATACGGGCATGTGGATTTGCACTTTAATATGCCTTGGTTTTTTTGATCAGAAAAAATACATTGCAGAGGTAATAATTTCCATTGCGTAGCCCCTTGCCTTTCCCTAAAGTTAGGGGTAATAAACAAGTGTCTAACTATAAGACACATCAAATCAGATAAGATTATAAAAGAAAGAGCAAAATTATGACTCAAATCGTTGTTCCGACACTTGGTGAATCTGTTGCCGAAGCGACTGTTGCGCAATGGCTTAAAAAAGAAGGTGAAGCCGTTAAGGCGGATGAGCCGATTGTTGAATTGGAAACGGATAAGGTTACGTTAGAGGTGAATGCACCTGCTGATGGTGTGATTGTTAAGGTTGCCGTTGGTGAAGGTGACACTGTTGAGGTCGGCGCCATTTTGGGTGAGATGGAAGCAGGGGCTGTGGCAAATGATGCTGCGCCTGCAAAAGATAAAAAGGCAGAAGCACCTGCGGCGGCGAAGGCTGCTCCGGCTCCTGCTGTTGCGGCGGCGCCATCTGCGGATGCAAAGACATCACCAGCTGTAAGAAAGCTTATTGCAGATAATAATCTGGATGCTGCACAAATTCCTGCAACAGGTAAAGACGGACGCATTACAAAGGGTGATGTTGAGAACTTCCTGAAAAGTGGTGCTGCACAATCTTCTGTGGCGTCTGCTCCTGCTGCATCGGCTGGCCCACGTGAAGAGCGTGTGAAAATGTCTAAGCTACGTCAAGTTATTGCGCGTCGTTTGAAAGAGGCACAGAATACTGCGGCGATGTTAACAACATTTAACGAAGTTGACATGGGTCCGGTTATGGCCCTGCGTTCAGAGTACAAAGATGTATTTGAGAAGAGACATGGTATTAAGCTTGGCTTTATGTCTTTCTTTATCAAGGCGACTATTCAGGCGTTGAAAGAATTCCCTGCGATTAATGCAGAAATTCAAGGCGATGAACTTGTTTATAAGAACTACTACAATATTGGTGTTGCTGTTTCCACGCCACAAGGTCTGGTTGTTCCTGTGATTAAGAATGCCGACACATTGTCTATGGCAGAAATTGAAGCCAAAATCGTCGACTTTGGTAAGCGTGCCCGCGATGGTAAGCTTGGCATGGATGAAATGACAGGTGGTACATACACGATCACAAATGGTGGTGTGTTTGGTTCTTTGATGTCGACACCGATTTTGAATACCCCACAATCAGGTATTTTGGGTATGCATACAATCCAGAAGCGTCCAATGGTTATGAAGGATGGATCGATTGAAGCGCGCCCAATGATGTATCTTGCACAAAGCTATGACCACCGTATTGTTGATGGACGCGAAGCGGTGAGTTCTTTGGTACGTATCAAGCAAGCCATTGAAGATCCACAGCGCCTAATCCTTGATGTTTAAGGTTTACGCTTTGCGTTAATTGAGATTTTAAAAGCCCCGTATGAATATGCGGGGCTTTATTTTTTCCGTTGTGTTTTTAATAACGGAATTTCGAGTCTTTGATAGAGCAGTCTTAGCGTATTGAAGCTTCCATTGATTTTATGCGTTGCTTTGTGAGTTCGTGAAGGCAGACTTGTTTTGCGAGTGATGCCATTTTTATATCTTTTTGTAGCTTGTAACGTGTTTCACGTCGATTGCATTCTGCTTCTCTATAGATTA
The DNA here is from genome assembly GCA_050633505.1 of Alphaproteobacteria bacterium. Lineage (GTDB taxonomy): Bacteria > Pseudomonadota > Alphaproteobacteria > Micavibrionales > Micavibrionaceae > UBA1672. The sequence continues at coordinate 69,730 of JBOEGQ010000002.1, read as the reverse complement.
AGAAGGATTCGATACTTTTTTTGAATCCTGAAGCGAGCTGCTTCTTTTGCATTTTATACTGTTCTGTTTTTTTCTTGTTTTTTAAGGCTATTTGTTTGGCTTGTTTTATTTCTTTTTCTTCATTTACTTTTTTAGATGATTTTGGAGGAACATATTCCAATAGTTTAGGCGGGGGTAAGAATGTTTCACCTTCTATAATATCTAGATAGTCGTTTTCTATGATACTTCTGATTTCTTCTTGCTTGTTTGTCGCGCTTGTTACACAGAAAAGAAGTTCACCTGTTTTCTGTCCATATGTCGCAAAACATTCATCTAATGTTTTTGTGTTTTGCGCATGTCCTGATGATGGTGCAATCAGGATAGAAAAGGAGATTGAAAATAAAAAAGTCCGAAAAAGATTCATGTGCAAAATTCCCTCTAATACGATCACATGTTTTTGATATCTACAGACTATAGAGGAGCATCTTCTATGGCAATAATATTATTCTTTGTAAGTTGGGCTAGTGCAGCCAAGCCGTATTTGTCACGGCATTGTGTTTTATCGCCGATTTGCAAATTCGTATATCCGGCGCCAATCATATTTACAAATTCTCGTGATGTCGGAGTTTGTGATGAATAGAGATAAGGAGCCTCAATCGTTAAACCATATCGTGCACAGGCCAATATTAACCTGTTAATCGGTTGAAGTGTCGGTTCATACTTATTTTGGGTGTTTGCTATGTCCTGTGCTTGTTTTTCTGAAAGACCGGTTGATCGATGGGCATTAGCCAGAATAAAACGATATTGTCCAAGTGGTGTTTTGGCATAGCACGCGGCGTATGGATTTTTTTGCGCTGTCTCTTGGATCTGTTGGTGAAAGGATTGTTCGGATACATCGTGGACATCAACAGAGGTTTGTATAAGGGGGCGGTGAATTGGACGGAGTGTTGTTTCGGATGCTGTAATAAGTTGTTTTATTGTTTCTGTTTGCAGATTTATTTCATAAGTATTGATATTTGCTGCTGTTAGAATCGTAGTTGATATTTTGTCGAAATAGGGTTTCATCTTGATCCCCAAAGGGGTCTGATGTGTGTGTGAGTCTATATAAACATTTGTAATCTTGCTTTCTGCAATCATTTTACAGCAATTCGGACAGGGTAAGTCCGTAATATATATGCTGGCTCCATCTGTGGCGGGGGTGTCGTAAATGGTGGCGATTTCCGCATGGACGGTTGTACTTGCATTGCCAAGTTTATGGTGTTTTGCAAAGTGTTGTTCAAGAATATCCGGCCAGAAATTAGGGCGCGAGACTTCGAAATATTGCTCATATTGATCATGACCGCAGATCAAGGCACCGACTTTGTGCGTTGGGTGGGGGCTTTGACTTTCAGATGACAAAGCGCGCGTCATGCGTTCGAAATGGTTTATGCTCATAGATGTATCCGTTTTACAACGTTCGATCCAAAGTCTACATCCTAGTGGTTAATCCGCTGTTAAAAAAGAGGGATATTGATGTTATTCAGCCATTATTGCATTTGCGGATCATGGTATAGGGATGGAGGCGTGTCATCTTTTAAAAGTTTGTTCATCGCGGCTTCCGGGCTGACGGCGCTATATTCGATTAAACCCATTTCCGATAGTGTAGCCATTGCTTCTTTTCCATCACTTCTCGGGTCTTCGAGATGATCTTCTCTATACATGACATGTTCGATTCCGACATAGGCAAGTTCAAGTTGGCGTGCCGCATCAGGTATGAAGTTTGCGGCGATTCTACCATCGCGAAGTTTTAATCCGTGTTTTGAGGCCTCCATTGCGGCGTGTATCAACGGATCAAGCGTGAATTTATAATGGGCATCTTTAAAACGGTCGGTCATCTTTTTTCCGGCCTTTTTCCCAAACCCCGGGGGATGACTGTCTTTTGTATAGATAAAGAACTCATTCCCGCAATCATCTGTTGCCGCAGCGATGATACGCCTTTCATTATTTTTCTTCGACAGAAACTTTTCCGGCTTTTCATCAAGAATTTTCAAAAACTCTTCTTTTGTAAAAATATGTGCCGGAAATTGCGGGGCGGGTCGTTGTTCCGGTGGGACACCATGTACGATGGTGTCCAAACTAACATGTGATGTATCAATCTTCTTTTTTAAAGAGAGGGGGTCTGTTGAGTCTTTGACACTATATACAGGAATTTTTGCCGCGCGGGCCAATTCAAGGCACAAATCGTACCATAGTTTTTCCCGTTTGTCTGACCATGGGTTTGTTTCTTTACCAGGGCCTCTTTCATTTCCCGGAAGGCTTGCTTCGTCGACCACAATGGCATCAACCCCGCGCATGATTGCCGTCATCATGCAATTTGCGCATAAGGGGGTATTACATCCTAAAAGCACATGGTCAGATGGAGGGGCTGCTGTATAAAGGACGCGGAACTCTCCGTGTACGGTGGGATGTCCGTCACCTATTTTATGAACCTCAGGATCATTGGGCTTGAAATTATCTCCGTATTCCTTGTGATTACGTAATGTTCTTGGGATTTTGTTGGCAAAAGATGCGTATCGTTCTTTATCGTCGCCGGATTGTGTATAGACGGTTGAGCCAACCTTAAAAGTATGGTGGTGGCTCTGTTTGGAGGTTTTTATGCTCTTATTAATAAGGGTGGCAGCGATACGTTTTAAGTCACTGCTGGAAATCTCTTGTTTGGGGGATAGGGCGCCCACAGGCAGCGCAGAGTCGTTGAACCCCGGATCCACTTGGATATTCGTTTGCATTGTTCTACCGTTCTTCCTTTACATAAGGCACGTTTTTTATAGTATTAGAACGTATGCATGTAAAGAAAAACTTTCGTATTTAGCCCTTGCTATTATGTGTTGTCGGGATTATCAAGAAGAAGGAAATTCATTATTCAAAACAAGGTCTAAAAGAGATGTCCGAAAAATTTGATGTTATTGTTATTGGTGCCGGTCCGGGTGGTTATGTTGCGGCAATTCGTTGTGCACAGTTGGGCTTGAAAACAGCCTGTGTTGAAAAACGTAAAACACTGGGCGGAACATGTTTGAATGTCGGGTGTATCCCTTCAAAGGCTTTATTAAGTGCCTCTGAAAAATTTGAGGATGCAGGACATCATATGTCAGATATGGGTATTGAGGTTAAGCCGAAGCTAAACCTTAAAAACATGATGAAACATAAAGATGCAGTTGTTGGTGATAATACAAAGGGTATTGAGTTTTTGTTTAAGAAAAACAAAATCACCCGTATTGAAGGTACGGCTGAGATTGTTGAAGCAGGTAAGATTAAAATTGGTAAAGATGAATATGAAGCCGAGAACATCATTATCGCAACAGGGTCTGATGTGATTTCTCTACCGGGTATTGAGATCGATGAGAAGAAAATCGTTTCTTCTACAGGCGCGCTTGAATTATCAGAAGTGCCAAAGAAAATGGTTGTTATCGGTGGCGGTGTTATCGGGCTGGAGCTTGGTACCGTATGGCGTCGCTTAGGCGCGGAAGTTACCGTTGTTGAATTTATGGATAACATTTTACCGGGCATGGATGGTGAAGTGCGTAAAGAAGCCAAGAAACTATTCGGTAAGCAGGGCATTGAGATGAAATTGTCTAGCAAAGTGACGGCCGCCAAGACATCTGCCAAAGGTGTTGAGTTAACGGTTGAACCTGCCGCAGGTGGGACGGCTGAGAAGATCAAGGCAGATGTCGTTCTTATGGCGATTGGTCGTAAGCCGTATACAGAGGGGCTTGGCCTTGAAAATGCCGGTGTAAAATTGGATGAGCGCGGGCGTATTGTTACAGATGAATTCTTTGAGACATCTGTGGAAGGTATTTATGCGATTGGTGATGTTATTGCCGGTCCGATGCTTGCCCATAAGGCGGAAGATGAAGGTGTTATTTTGGCAGAAATGCTAGCAGGGCAGTCCGGTCACATTGACTATGATTGTATCCCGGGTGTTGTTTATACATGGCCGGAAGTTGCCAATGTCGGTAAGACGGAAGAGCAGCTTAAGGAAGCTGGTGTTAAGTACAAGGCCGGTAAGTTTCCATTTATGGCCAATGGTCGTGCACGTGCGATGGGTGCAACAGATGGCTTTGTGAAGATTCTGGCATGTGCGGAAACGGATAAAGTTCTTGGTGCACATATGATTGGACCGAATGTTGGTGATTTGATTTCAGAAGTTGTGACTGTAATGGAATTTCAAGGTACTGCGGAAGATATCGCCCGTACATGCCATGCACACCCAACATTGACAGAGGTGGTAAAGGAAGCTGCCCTGGCGGTTCATAAACGCCCGATCCATATCTAAAATGGTTTTATCAGATTTAAGAAAAGCTCTGCAAATATGCGGGGCTTTTTTTATGGGCAAGAACTGCCGTTAACTTCAATAGACCCGGTGTTTCCGCCTGCATCTTCACAATCTGTTGTGCCTGCGTTTTCACTGGTGTTGTTTGTGCCTGATGTATTTGCAGACAGTGCAAACCTGTAAGATGATGTGCCTGCGTTTATTATGGTGTTGTTATTTAGCACGGTGTTGTTAATTGTCGCACATCCAAAAAGGCAGAATCCTGATACGGTTATGCCTTCTGCAACTGTATTTGATATTCTTACATTATTGATGGTGTTGTCTGTCCCTATAAATACGCGCATACCTGTGCCAACGTTGTTAATTATTGAATCTGAAACGGTTGCTCTTGTCGTGTTGATTAAATCGATACCAAATGTTGTTTGTGGGCTACCGTTGACGTGGATATTGGTGAATGCAATATCTGTTCTTGATACAGCTTGAATTCCGCCGGAGCCAACATCACTGGCATCAATGTTTATATTTCTTACGTTGATGTTATTCCCGCCAAGAACAAATGCGTATTGCCCGGCTGCGGATCTTATCGTTGGTCTGGTTCCGATGGTGGTCATTAGTCCAGATCGTGTGCCGGTAATTTCTGCTCCTCCGCCGATAATATTCTGGTTGTCTATTGGTGCAATTGTGGTTGCGGCGGCAAGGTTTATTTGTCCTGCAGACCCGTCGATTAATATGGTGGCGCCTGTACCTGCCGCAGTAACAGCGGTAGGAATATTGTCAGTGGCATCTAGAATTGTAACATTTGATGTTGTGGTGCCATTTATTGTAATTGTGGCCGCTTCGTCTATCGGGGCTCCGACTTTTTGTTGTCCGCCAACAATGTCCACATCACGTACGATGCTTTCGGTCATGCGCCGTTCTAACGCAGAAAGCGGGCGGTGTTTGATCTTTGGGTTTTTAAACGTCTGAAGTGGAATGCGCAAACGTGCCAATGCAAAGGCTGTATGGCCGCGGACATCGTCATCTTGAACTTCAGCGCCCAGTGTGAATCGCGAGCCATTGCCGAAGTGCGGGATGTCGTTCCACCGTAGTTCAAATCGGCCTCTTGGCCCTGATACATTATCATATCCACTGGCATCAAAGTGGAACCCACCACCATAGACACGAATTTCGTCAATATGTTCTTCTAAAAAGGGAAGCTTATATCCGATTTCCGCATCAAATCCGGGAAGCGATCGTTCTTTTAAATTTCCGGTTCCGGTAATGCGTAATTGCGTTCCGGAAGTAAGTCCCGTGACATTCGCAGAATTTGGTATTTCTTGTTCACCGGATTCTGGAATGTAAATATTTGCCCGTATGTCCCAGTCTTCCGATAAAGCCTCTGCGCCGAGGGTGGCCTGATGAAATGTATTACCAGCCGGGGTATTACGTGTGTCGAAGAAGCCATATCCGCCCACTATCCATTTTTGCCCGAAAACAGGATTGCCTAGAATTCTACGATACCCAATACCAATATTTCCCTCTTCACTGTCTTGATTGTCGAGCATGCCACGCACATCCAAGAAGATAAGGCTGTTATTATTCTGTGTGATGGGTATGAAGAATTCTGTTTCCGCAATATTACGATTATTGCCTTTGCGGGCTTCGAATTCAATGTATCCATCCCATTTATTATCAGAATATGCAGATGGGTTTTGGGCATGAGAAACGGATGCACTTAGAAGTAGGGAAGAGCAAATAATAGAAGTGTTTAAAAAAATATATGTACAGAGCTTCATTGGAATATATCCTTTTTAGCCTGACTTTAAATTTATTAATTAAATATTTGTTATAGTAACTGTATCAATATTGTATCAATTTTATGTTAATTTATTGTGTTTTTTATATATGCTTAAGTATATAGGGGTTTTACTTTGTTTCTTCTATGCTCTTGGGTGTGCGGCTTTATATATACGCATCATTTCTTCGGCGTTCAGATCTGTATATCTTTGTGTTGTGCTCAGAGATGCATGACCGAGAAGTTCTTGAATCTCACGTAAATTGGCGCCATTTTGCAGAAGGTGTGTTGCAAAGCTATGCCTTAGTGCGTGTGGTGTTGCTGTTTCAGGAAGGCCAAGCATAACGCGTATATCACGCATGGCTTTTTGGGCAACACCTTGATTAAGGCGCCCGCCCCGAGATCCTAAGAAAATAGGGCGTTCAGATAATGTCGGATAGGGGCAGGAATCTAAATATTCCTGTAATGTTGTTTCCACGATTTTTAAGGTGGGAACTTGACGTTCTTTATTGCCCTTTCCTGTGACACGCAAAAACCCATTGTGAGGCATATCTTTTATATTAAGGAATAGAGCCTCGTTAATACGTAGTCCGCACCCGTATAAAAGCGTGAATAACGCGGTGTTACGGGCAGAAATCCAGTCTTTTATTTCTAGCATGCCGGCATTTTCAATCAGATCTTTTGCTTGGTCTTCATGAAGGGGGCGCGGGATCTTATGGGGGAGCTTAGGACTACGCACTGTATGAATTGCGGCATTATGCATGATGCCCTTTTTATCCAACCAAACGAGGAGGTTTTTTACACCAGACAGGCTTCTCGCTCTGCTCGCGTTACTGGTTCCATCTATTGCTTTTTTTGACATCCAGCTTCGAAAGTCACGAATGGAAATTTCGGATAAGTCATTTAATCCAGGAGATTTCCCTAAGTGGTCAAATAAGAATGTTATGAAGTGTCCTATATCTGCGCTATAGGCACGCAAAGTGTGGCGCGATAGCTGCTTTTCATGTTGCAGATAGTCATGCCATTTAATGAGTTTTTCGGCCAGATCTGGCGCGCAAAGAGAAAGGGTTTCTGATCGAACCATGAGAAGATTTTACCATATAAATGGCTTTGGTTAAATTGGTAAATTTAACCAGCTACGAAAGCTTCTTTCAATCACATGTGCAAGGAATAAGACCTGATCTGTTGCTTGTCCCTCTATAAAGGCATTCGGGTCTCTGCTTCCAAAGGCAAGAAGAGCCGTTGGTGTGCCCATGGCAATATCAAGACGCAATAAGACTTGAGATTGGACAAGAGTGGCAGCCCCGCCATAGACGGCTTCGATACCGCTTATGTTATCTTGAAGGCGGACATCTCTTCCCTCCATCCAGTTGTCAATCGTGTCCTCTGGCAGGATGCGAATGCCGTTTTGATGAATATGGGGGATATCAGATCCGTCACTTTCGATAAGTAAAACAGATATATCGACATCTAATAAAGAGGCAAGATCCATCGTAATACAGTGTATAAAATCTTCGAAATTTCGGGCCTCTAACAGGCGTAAGACTGCACGGTGGACGCGCTGTTGGTTATTCATATTGGATCGTGCATTTTCGACGATCTCTTTTGTGCTTTCGATTACATCCTTCTTATCGGCTTTGAGGCGCTCAATCATATAACTTTGAAAGTCTGCGATGTCACCTTTGCGCGGGCGTTTTTTTGACGGGAGAACCAAATCAAGAACATTCGGATTTTTTTCTGCAAAATCCGGGTTTTCGCGTAGATACGCAATAATGTCTTGATCTGTGATTTCTTTATTCAATTTTTGTATTTCATGTGATGTTTGAGACATAGGCAGATATTATCACGGTCATTGCCTGAAATATAGTGAAACACCGTGGATTCCTGTCCTTTTTATGTGTGTATTTTGTTTTGTACGAGGAGACGGATGGTATGAAAAAAAGCCTGTGAATGCACAGGCTTTTATATTCGTTATGGCTGTTAAGAGGGGGTTAAAGGATACTTTGTCCTGTTTTTGCCCAATCATCAACAAATGCAGCCAGTCCCTTATCTGTTAGGGGGTGATTATAAAGTTGTTTAATTACCTTTGTTGGGGCCGTCATAACATGTGCACCCATTTTTGCAGATTCTATGATGTGCATTGGATTACGAATCGATGCAACCAGCACTTCTGTATCATATTGCGGATAGTTATCGTAAATGGTGCAGATATCTGCAATCAGGTCTAAGCCTTGTTGTGAAAGGTCATCTAGACGTCCAACGAAGGGGGAGATGAATGCAGCGCCTGCTTTTGCAGCCAAAATTGCTTGTCCGGCAGAGAAACACAACGTAACGTTTACCATTGTTCCTTCATCGGATAGCTCTTTACAAACCTTTAGCCCATCTTGCGTAAGAGGAACCTTAACCGCAATATTATCGGCGATGGCACGCAAAACATCGGCCTCTTTACGCATTGTTTCATAATCCGTTGATGCGACTTCTGCACTTACAGGGCCGTCTGTTACAATGTCTGTAATATCTTTGATCAGTGGAATGAATTCCTTGCCTGATTTTGCAATAAGGGATGGATTGGTTGTTACACCGTCAAGTAGGCCGGTATCGGCCAGCTCTTTGATTTCATCAATATCGGCAGTGTCGACGAAAAACTTCATATTATTTATCCTGCATTTATGTTCATGGTTATGTGGAAAGCCACGTTAAAGCCTTTCACATATAAGGGCAAGAGGGGTTTTTCGATGACTAACCGTTTTGTGGGGAGGTGTTATCAACAACCAAGGAAAGGGGTGATGGCCGTAGCTCATCAAATTGCCGAATTTTTTTTAAGATATTTGTGCCGTTGTTTTCCTCAAGGCATTGAGACAGTTTTTTGGTGAGCGTATTGATAACGAACTGAGTGGTTTCTTCGTTTGCGCTGGCTTGATACGCACCGTTTTCAATGAGTTGGCTTTGTATTTTCTGTGCGATTTCCGGCAGATCCTTATCTGAAACATGCGATGTATCCAAATCGCGCCAAAGTTCGAGATCCTGATATGCAGTTTTATACGCGTTCCACAAACTGATATCGGTTGTGTGAATGGAAACTGGTAGATCGATGAGGGCGGCTTTCACCTGCTCCGGATAGTAGGAGATAGGATATGAGGTATCCTCATCTGCGAAGAGATTCTTTAATGTATCTTTTAATCTATCGAGTGTTTGCATCGGAGCACTGTACCATCTTGTGAAAAACCATGCAAATTCATCAATCGCTCTGGTCGTGATTTTGGATAGGTGGTACAACATTTTTATGGAACAAACATCATTCTTTGCAAACGACCAAAAGCAAAAAAGCCCTGCGTCAGGGCATGCTGTTTGTGTGTTGGTTCCGTATCCGGTTGATAAGGCCTATGATTATCAAGTGCCTGCAGATTTATCCGTTCAAGTCGGGGATTATGTATGTGTCCCGTTGGGTAATCGTGAAGTTGCAGGTGTTGTTTGGGGAAGTGCGGCAGGAGATGTCGCGTTGAGCAAGTTAAAATCGATTGTATCTAAATATGATATTGATCCGATGCCGGATGTGCACAGACGTTTTATAGACTGGGTTGCCGGTTATACGCTTTCCATGAAGGGATCAGTTCTCAAAATGGCGTTGAGCGCGCCCGCGGGGTTATCACCACCAAAACCACAACAGGGATATCGGTTTAGCCAGTCTTTGAAAATCCCTGAAAAGGGGGTGTCAGAAAAAAGGCAAGCGGTTTTGAATGTGATGCAAGATCGTAAAACGCGCATTGCTTCGGAAATTGCAGATATGGCCGGGTGCTCTGCGTCGGTTGTAAAGGGGATGGCGGATAAAGGCTTGCTGGAAATGGTAAGCGTGGTAAACCCCGCGCCATGTATACACCCTGACCTTAAGGCGGGGGAATACACATTATCAGAGGATCAGCAATATGTTGCGGATGAGCTTTGTGAAGATGTACAAAGCGGGGATTTCCATGCCTCACTGATTGACGGGGTAACAGGGGCGGGGAAAACAGAAGTTTATTTTGAGGCCGTTGCACAGGCATTGCAGGAGGGAAAGCAGGCACTAATTTTATTGCCTGAAATTGCATTGTCGAATGCCTTTCTTGAACGGTTTAAGAAACGCTTTGGCTGTGCGCCTGCGCTATGGCATTCACATTTAACCCCGGCACAACGTCGCACAACATGGCGTGGTGTTGTGCAAGGGGATAGTCGTGTTGTTGTTGGGGCGCGTTCGGCGCTTTTCTTACCGTATAAGAATTTGGGTCTTATTATTGTCGATGAGGAACATGATCCTGCATATAAACAAGAAGATGGTGTTATCTATCATGCGCGCGATATGGCGATTGTACGTGGCGCGCTTGGCAAGATTCCTGTTTGTTTGATTTCTGCCACGCCATCATTAGAAACAATGATGAATGCATGGCCAAAACCACTGGGGGAAGAAAAGTACAAGCATCTCGTTTTACCGGCACGTTTTGGCGGGGCGCATTTACCTGATATATCCGTGGTTGATTTACGAGAGGATAAACCGGATCGTCAATGCTTCTTATCCTCCACATTGATTGATGAGGTGCAAAAAACATTGGATATGGGGGAACAATCCCTCTTGTTCCTAAATCGTAGGGGATATGCCCCTTTGACCTTGTGCCGTACGTGCGGGCATCGGATGGAATGTCCCCGTTGTACGGCGTGGCTGGTTGAGCATAAAAAGTCAGGGCGGCTGCATTGTCATCATTGTGGTTTCCACGCGATGATACCAAAGCAATGCCCCTCATGTGATGACATGGATAGCTTCGCAGCCTGTGGCCCGGGGGTGGAGCGGATCTTTGAAGAAACCAAAATACATTTTCCTGATGCGCGCGTTCTTGTTTTGGCCAGTGATACGGCAGAAAGCAATGACGAGTTGAAACAAATGCTTCAGAAGGTGATATCGGGGGAAGTTGATATTATTATTGGAACGCAAATTGTTGCCAAAGGGCACCATTTTCCCAATCTGACATTTGTTGGTGTTGTTGATGCGGATCTTGGCCTTAAAGGCGGGGAGCTGCGTGCGGCAGAGCGCACCTATCAGATGTTACATCAAGTTGCGGGGCGGGCGGGTCGTGAAAAGGGAAAGCAAGGGCGTGTTCTTTTACAAAGTTGGATGCCTGAACACCGTATTATGAAGGCAATGGCGGGAGAGGGACGCGATGAGTTCTTATCTGTTGAAAGTGCAGAACGCGAGATGGCAAATATGCCACCCTTTAGTCGCCTCGCCGCAATTATTGTGTCAGGTCGGGAAGAACAACAGGTGATAGATGTTGCGAGATCTTTGGGGCGGATATCACCGCAAGGGGTAACAGAAGAGGGGCACCGTATTCAGACACTGGGGCCTGCGCCTGCGCCATTTGCACGGCTTAGGGGGCGTTATCGTTATCGTCTTCTTGTTCGTGCGGATAAGGTTATTAATATCCAAAAAACGGTGTCGAGTTGGGTGGCATCTGTGAAGGTACCATCTACTGTTCGGGTTTATATTGATATAGACCCGCAAGGTTTTCTTTGATCCAAAGAGTGCGTAATGCAGGATTAAAGGATTAAGTTGACACTGGGGTCATTTTTCTATGCTTCTTCATATTCTCGGGTGGAAGGCATAACTGACAGATTTTTATCTGTTTCTTTTCAAAAAATCTCCTTGTATAATCCGCTGGCTCAAAAGCAATGATATATATGATAGGGGAGAGCGACAGATGCAAGGACGTGAATTTAAAGTCATTATGGTGTTTTTATTTGGTTTGGTGATGTTCATGTATGGTGCACTTTCCACTGGTTTACAGATTTTCCCATATCAACATATGCAGCCGTATCTTGCCATCTCCAGTAGTTTGTATGGCGCGTCGAATATAGAGGAATACAATACCGAAATACGCTGGGCGCGTGTTGCACCTGCAAAAGGTGGGCTGGTTACACATGTTGCGGAACAGGTGCAAGATGGTGTTATCGTTTATGTTTCAACGCATGACACGGCGGCCTACGTCATTGATCATGAGGGGAATGAACTGCATTCATGGTCATATAATTTCAGTGATATTTGGCCGGATCAAGAGCATGTGATTTCGTTGAGAACGTTAGAAGATCGATATTTTTATAACCGTGATTTTCATGTTTATGAGAATGGCGATATTTTGCTTATGGCCACTGTTGCAGGTGTTACTCCATGGGGGATGGGGCTGGTTAAGCTGGATAAAGATTCTAACTTATTATGGTCTTATACAGGCTATCCCAATAATGATTTTGAGGTTGCACCGGATGGAACGATCTATGTTATTGATCATAAAATCAGGCATGAAGATCTAGAAAACAATGAGATTCCGACTATACCGTTTTTAGAAGATACGATTGTGATTTTGGATCCTGACGGGAAGGAAATCAAGTCGATATCCCTTATGGATGCGGTGGATCGTTCTGTCTTTCGGGATATGTTTAAGGATATCCCCGATGCGGATGAAGGTGACCCGACACATTCAAATTCTTTGACGTATTTTACACATGATCACCCAAGTATTTCATGGATCAAGGAGGGGTATGTTATGGTCTCTATCCGTAATATTAATGCGCTTGCCGTGATTGATCCGAAAAGTGAAGAGATCGTACATGCGTATCGTTTACAAACAAAGATGCAGCATGATTTGGATTACCTGCCAAACGGTAATTTTATGGTCTTCGATAATAGGGGTAGCTATACACAAGGCGGATATACACGTGTTTTCGAATTCGATCCTGTAACACAAGAGATTTACTGGCTTTATGATCCTGTTCCCGGTGAATCAGATATTGAGTTTGAATCTGAATTCTGGGGTGCGCAGCAACGCTTTGATAACGGGAATACAATGATTGTACATGCCGATATCGGACGTTTGATTGAGGTCACACCTGCTTCTGATATTGTTTGGGATTACCGCATTCCACATATACAGGAAAGAGACGGGCAGGATTATATCGCCACAATCACCTCTGCTGAGAAGATTGTGACTAAAAATTATCCATTTTTATCAAAGTGATAAGGGCGTGTTTTCCCTTTATGGTACAAGGCTTTTAGGCTTGTCATAAAAGACTGTGTTTTTGTTGTCTGTGTATACACCGCCTGTATCCATGTTTGCGTTATGCTTATAAATATACGCAACATTGGTTAGCAGTGTTTCACTGTCCGACCATAGGTCATAGCGATTTCCAATGATATGACGCGATACATGCGGGAAAACGGCGCGGAATGTATTGTCGATATTACGGCTGAAGATGTTGTTGAAATGAGGCGATAAGATCATATTGGATATAAGAACGGCATCATCCTTCATGTGGGCTTTGACCTGTTCAAAGAATTCTATTGTGACCAAATGCTCAGGGATGCTAACCCCGCCGAGATAGGCGTCCAAATAAATGACATCGTATTTTTGGTCTGTCTCGTTTAAGAAGGCGCGGGCAGGTTTCGGGATAAAGGTTTTATTCTCGCCCAAAGGTTCTTTCAAGATATACTTCTCTGCAACGCCTTTTAAATCTTTATCAATGTCAACAAAGGTATAGAGGTTGTTCTTGTCATTATGCCCGAACGTAAATCCGCCAGATCCTATAATCAAAACATTACGTGGCGGGACAGATCCGAGTATAGGGTATAGTGCGATTTGTTCTGCAAATTCGATATAGAAATGCTTTTTCCTGTCTTTTGTGAACTTGGAGGATGCATTGTTGTTGAGGTATAGCCACCGTTCGCCTTTTTTTGTTTCGAGTGTGACAATTGTATTATACAGATTGTTTCTACGAATTTTATATTCGTCCATTACTCTATCAGAGTTAAGGAATATGGCGGCTAATGTGATGAGGGTGCTTAGGATAACTGCTTTTGATTTTATGCGCTTGCTTAAAAGTATCACGATAAAGGTGGAAAGCAGAAAGTTAAGGCTAACCGTATGGTGGACACCAATTGTGGCCATTAGAACGAGGGTAGAGCCAATCGCCCCCAAAAAAGATCCTGTGGTTGAGAAGAAAAGGATCTTCCCTGTGATATGCGCGAGTTTCTCTTTTGAAAAATATCGACTGACCAGAGGAACTGTTTGCCCCAGAAGATATACAGGCAGAACCAGAAACAAGGCACTGTAGATGGATGTTTGTAAAATTCTGTCATTTATATCTACGTATGGGAGAAGTTTGAAAAACTTATTGATAAAGCCATGCGACATTCCGACAAGTAAAATAGAGGATGCCAGTAAAATATTTAGAATCAGCTTCTTTCGTGTGGTGATCAGATGTCCGAACAGCTTATACGGCTTAAAACGTCCTCCATAGTGATAACCAAAAGCCAGCGGCATCAATACGGCGGCGATAATGATTGAAACTGTGTCTGTGCCACTGCCGACATAGGGGATGGTTTGACGGATCGCCAGAATTTCAGTAGAGAGAACGATATACCCTTCAACAACAATGATAATAAAGAGCATAAAAGTATAGTTTATCAGTTTCATATGTAATGTGTCCTGCGTATGATGCTGGAGGATATAGTATATATTTTTATTATCAAGTGAATGACATAAGAGAGTTTTATGCCCAAAATTTTGCCTAAAGAGCTTACTTCATATGATTTGTTGAAGGCACTTGCCATTATCTTGATGATTGTTGATCACACAGGGCATCATTTCTATCCTGATGAAATGTGGTTTCGGGTTATCGGGCGGCTTTGTGTGCCGATTTGGTTTTTTCTGATTGGTTATGCGCAAGGTGTTGCTATCCCTAAAAGACTATGGGCGGGGGCGCTTATCGTTACGGCTTCTGCCGCGATTGCGGGACAGTATATCTTTCCTTTGAGTATTTTATTTACGATCATTATTGTGCGTTGGCTTCGTGCCGTGGTCGTGATTCGAGCTTTGGGATCACCACAGGCCTTGCGGGGGATGTTCTTAATCTTGCTGTTCCTTACTTTCCCAACTGCAATTTTCTTTGAATATGGTGCATTTGGCATGATGTTTGTTTTGGTGGGATTTATTGTGCGTAATAAGGACGCGGTCTATGAGATAATTGATCATCGGTATTTAAAGCTATTCGCATTCTGCGCGTTTTTCTCTTTTTATATGATTCAGGGCGTTAATCTACCATATGTATTTGCGGATCAAGCGTTGGTTATGTTGGCAGGATTGATTGCTGTTGGTTTGATTTTATGGAACTTTCGATCGGCTTATTACGTTGATTCTTCAAAATATATTTCACGGTCTTTTGTGGTGCTGTTTCAGCTTATGGGGCGGCGGACGCTTGAAATTTATGTGGCTCATATCGTGGTATTCCGCGCGATTGCAATGCATTTATATCCGGAACGCTATACATTGGGCGCATGGAAATTATTTCCGCCAGGCTTTGTCGAGGCCTTCTTATAATGCATATTATTCACGATAATGAAAATAAATGTATAAGGAGTGTTATAGAGGCTTGCCAGCGCGGGATTGGTGTGCTAATTCTCCCCCCAACGTAAATAGTGTAATTGTGGCTTGTATATCAGGTGTTGTTGATATCAAGCTGACATTTAAGAAAAGGACAATAAAACGTGACAACGTCAATGCCCATTTCTTCCGTAGTGCTTTCACGGTATGCGGGTGCCCTTATTGACCTCGCGGAAGAGGCGAAAAATGTTTCCAAGATTCAAAAAGATATGGATGCGATCGAGGCAATGATTGCAGAGTCTGATGAATTATTGCAGGTGATTATTTCACCGCGCATTGGTAAAGTACAGCAAGAGGGCGTAATCTCTGATCTTGCCGCAAAGGCAAAGCTTCAGGATCTAACAAAAAATTTCATCGGTGTTCTGATTGCAAATAGGCGTTTGAATGCTCTTCCGGGGGTTATTAAATCCTATAAAAAGGAAGTGGCACGTCGTTCAGGCCAGGTGGAAGTACGTGTTGAAACAGCTGAAAAAATGACAGCCGCGCAAGCGAAAGATGTTCAGAAAAAAATATCTTTGGCACTTGGTACGGATGCTGTTATCGAATCACATGTTGTTCCTGAAATTATTGGGGGCATGGTCGTGACAATCGGATCGTATATGATTGACGATTCTGTCCGCCGTAAGTTAGAGCGATTGAATGTCGCGCTTAAATCTAGTTCAAATCAAAATACAGTTAACTTAAAAGAGGTCGTATAATGGAAATTCGTGCAGCAGAAATTTCGGATATTCTAAAAAAGCAAATTGCTGACTTTGGCGCGCAGGCAGATGTCGCGGAAATTGGTCAGGTTTTATCCATCGGTGATGGTGTGGCGCGTGTTTACGGGCTTGATCAGGTGCAAGCCGGTGAGATGGTTGAATTTGCCGGTGGTGTTCAGGGCATGGCGCTGAACCTTGAGGCTGACAATGTTGGTGTGGTTGTGTTTGGTGATGACCGCAACATTAAAGAAGGTGATATTGTTCGCCGTACAGGTACAATTGTTGAGGTCCCAACAGGTAAAGAGCTTCTTGGTCGTGTTGTTGACCCTCTTGGTAATCCTATTGATGGTAAGGGGCCACTTAAAACAGATACATCTTCTCGTATTGAGGTGAAGGCACCTGGTATTATTCCACGTAAATCTGTTTCGGAGCCGATGCAGACAGGTCTTAAATCTGTTGATGCATTGGTACCAATTGGTCGTGGACAGCGTGAATTGATTATTGGTGACCGTCAGACAGGTAAGACTGCCGTTGCTGTTGATGCTATTATTAATCAGAAAGCTGCTAATGCTTCTGATAATGAAGGTGAGCGTTTGTACTGTATTTATGTTTCTATCGGTCAGAAACGTTCGACAGTTGCACAGCTTGTTAAGGAATTGGAAGAGCAGGGCGCGATGGAATATTCTATTGTTGTTGCTGCTACTGCTTCTGATCCTGCTCCGTTGCAGTATCTTGCACCATATTGTGGTGCGGCAATGGGTGAGTATTTCCGTGATAACGGCATGCATGCTCTGGCAATTTATGATGACTTGTCAAAGCAGGCTGTGGCGTATCGTCAGATGTCCTTGCTTTTGCGTCGTCCTCCGGGTCGTGAAGCATATCCTGGTGACGTGTTCTACATTCACTCACGTCTTCTTGAACGTGCGGCTAAGATGTCAGATGACCATGGTGGTGGTTCATTGACTGCTCTGCCGATTATTGAAACACAAGGTGGTGACATCTCTGCATATATTCCGACCAATGTTATCTCTATTACAGATGGTCAGATTTTCTTGGAGACGAGCTTGTTCTTCAAAGGAATCCGTCCTGCGATTGATGTTGGTTCATCTGTATCTCGTGTTGGGTCTGCTGCGCAGATTAAGGCGATGAAACAGGTTGCTGGCTCTATGAAATTGGAACTTGCACAATACCGTGAAATGGAAGCATTCGCACAGTTTGCATCTGATCTTGACCCTGCAACGCAGAAATTGCTTGCACGTGGTGCACGTTTGACGCAGTTATTGAAACAGCCTCAATATTGTCCGCTAGCTGTTGAAGAGCAAGTTGCTGTTATCTATGCCGGTACGCGTGGATATATTGATGATATTGCCCTTGATCAGGTTGAACTTTATGAACAACGCTTACTTGAGTCTCTACGTGGTGCGGGTGCAGACTTGCTTACGAAGATTCGTGAAGAGAAAAAACTTTCAGAAGATATTGAGGGTGCTTTGAAGGCATTCCTTGAGGACTTCACGAAAGGGTTCGATGGGGCAAAGGCCGCTGCATAACAAGGTTTTGTTATGAGAGAAGGGAATTGTAGCGTTTATTAGTATAGCTGGAATAAAAAATGCCAAGTTTAAGAGATTATAGAGACCGAATTAAATCGGTTAAATCGACCAGAAAAATTACTTCTGCAATGAAGATGGTTGCTGCTTCCAAGTTGCGCCGTGCGCAAGAACAGGCAGAAGCATCACAACCATATGCCTTAAGTATGGCCGGTATGTTATCTCGCTTGGCTGCCAATGTCACAGTGAATGCTGCTAGCCCAAAACTGTTGGCCGGTACAGGGCAGGATCAAAAACATCTTTTGATCGTTGTAACTGCGGATCGCGGACTTTGTGGTGGTTTTAATGCGAGTATCGGTAAAGAGGTTCGTCTTAAGATTAATGCGCTACAGTCCGAAGGGAAAGATGTATCGATTGTTTGTGTCGGGCGTAAGGGGTATGATCTTCTTATGCGTGAATATAGCGACTTAATCGTTCATGCTTTCCGTGATGTTTTTGCCGGAAAGCGCGTTGAGTTTTCTCAAGCACATAAAATATCGGATTTTGTGTTATCTCAGTTTGATTCCGGTGCATTCGATGTTTGCACGATTATTTATAATGAATTTAAATCTGTTCTGGTTCAAAATCCTGATGCTTGTCAGTTGATCCCGTTCCAATTGGATGAAATTGGTGATACCGATACGGCGGAAGGTGACGCTGAGGATGTGTTGAAATCTCCATACAGTTTTGAACCTAACGAGGAAGAAATTCTTGGTAAGTTGTTGCCACGTAATATTAGTGTGCAGATCTACCGTGCTTTATTGGATAGTGCCGCAGGTGAGCAGGCGGCGCGTATGACTGCGATGGATAATGCAACGCGTAATGCAGGTGATATGATCAATGATCTTACATTGCAATACAACCGTGCCCGTCAGGCATATATTACGAAAGAATTGATCGAAATCATTTCTGGTGCGGAAGCAGTTTAACGGTAAAGGCTTAGTTATAGTAATGACGATTTTTCGGACACTCTTATTATCAGGCTTTATGCTTCTTGTCGTTATGACAGGGGCGTCTGTTTTCGCGTCCGAAGAAAATGTAAATGACATCCGTTTTCCTTTAGGAAAGTGGTCACCTAGATTGATCGCAATTGTTGAGAGTGGCCCCAGTATCTTGAGTGATGATACGACCTTTGATGTACCGGCACCTCCCGCGAATGATAGTGACACAACGAAAGAAGAACTTGCGTGGCTTGCAGAAATTGCAAAGACAGAACGTTCTGAATATGCGGTTGAGCGTATCCTTTTTGAAAATGGTGGGCGTCGTGCGCATCAGATGTTTCTGGAAGAAGGGCTGATTAAGGCGGAAAATTATAAGGCTTTGATCCTGTTTGAAATTATTGACTTGGATCATGCGTATTTTATTTTAGAGCGCAAAAAGCATTTCGCCCGTCCACGTCCATCTCAGCTAAGTAAAGAATTTGAGTTGATTATTCCTAATCCGGCGCATGCGGCGTACCCATCAGGGCATGCAAGCCAGACATGGATTGTTGCGCTTGTACTATCTGATTTTGATCCGGATAATGCCGATGTTTATAAGAAATGGGCGATTGATATTGCACATAGACGCGAAATTGCCGGTGTGCATTATCCAAGTGATAGTGAAGCAGGGCGTAATTTCGCAGTTGATGTATTGGAAGCGTTGCGAAAGGTACCTGCGTTTGAAAAGAAATATCAGGCTGCAAAAGAATCCTATGTGAAGCCTTCGGCAGAGGTGCTGGCGGCGAAAAGAGAGAAGAAGTAAACAAGTTTTTTTAGAATCTACGACGAATATTGACTTCGGTGAAAAGGAAGGAAAAGAAAATGGCAAAAGCAAAAGAAGCACAAGGTAAGATCTTGCAGGTTATGGGCGCTGTGGTTGATGTGCAGTTTGAGGATGGTAGTGTACCACCGATCCTGAATGCACTTCACACAGATAATAATGGCCAAAATCTTGTTTTGGAAGTTGCACAGCATTTGGGCGAAAATACAGTTCGTACCATTGCGATGGATATGACAGACGGTCTGACACGCGGTAATCCGGTTCTTGATACTGGTGATCAAATTCAGGTTCCTGTTGGTCAGGAAACACTTGGCCGTATTTTCGATGTTATTGGTGAGCCAATTGACGAAGGTGCAGAAGTTAAGGCGAAGGTCGCATGGCCTATTCACCGTGAAGCGCCAACATTTGCAGAGCAGGCAACTGATACAGAGGTTCTTGTAACTGGTATTAAGGTTGTTGACCTTCTTTGCCCGTATGCAAAGGGTGGTAAAATTGGTTTGTTTGGTGGTGCCGGTGTTGGTAAGACCGTTACAATTATGGAATTGATCAACAACATTGCAAAAGGGCACGGTGGTGTGTCTGTTTTCGGTGGTGTTGGTGAGCGTACACGTGAAGGTAATGACCTTTATCACGAAATGATTGAATCTGGCGTTATTAAGCCGGGCTCATCTGAAGAGTCAAAAGTTGCGCTTGTTTACGGTCAGATGAATGAGCCACCAGGTGCGCGTGCACGTGTTGCATTGTCTGCATTGACTATGGCGGAATATTTCCGTGATGAAGAAGGTCAGGATGTTCTGTTCTTCCTTGATAACATCTTCCGATTTACACAGGCTGGTGCGGAGGTGTCTGCGCTTCTTGGACGTATTCCTTCTGCGGTTGGTTATCAGCCAACATTGTCTACAGAAATGGGTGCGATGCAGGAACGTATTACATCAACAAATAAGGGGTCGATTACATCGGTTCAGGCGGTTTATGTGCCTGCAGATGACTTGACTGACCCTGCGCCTGCAACAACATTCTCACACCTTGATGCGACAACTGTTTTGTCTCGTCAGATTGCGGAACAAGGTATTTACCCTGCTGTTGATCCGTTGGACTCAACATCACGTATTCTTGACCCACGCGTAATCGGGGATGAGCATTACAACGTTGCAAATGCAGTTCAGCAAACATTGCAGAGCTATAAAAACCTTCAAGATATTATTGCCATTCTTGGTATGGATGAACTTTCGGAGGAAGATAAGCTTACAGTGGCACGTGCCCGTAAGATCCAACGTTTCCTTTCTCAGCCATTCCACGTTGCAGAAGTGTTCACAGGTTCTCCTGGTATCTTTGTTTCTTTGGAAGACACAATTAAAGGCTTTAAAGCGATTGTTAATGGTGAATATGATCACTTGCCTGAGGCTGCATTCTACATGACCGGTACAATTGAGCAGGTTATTGAAAAAGCAGAAAAAATGGCGAAAGAAGCAGCATAATCGATAGGTGCGCATAACATGAAAGACGATCGTGATCTTGAAAAAGTCTATTCTGTGAAAGAGTATGCGGCAAAGCTACGTCGTTTTGCCGACTCTCTGGAAGCAGGAGAGAATTTCGAAATTCAGATCGCAGGGGAACGTATCTACGTTCCCAATCGCGCCGAGTTTAGTATTGAGCATGAGCGCGAGGACGGACATGAGGAAATTGAATTCCAGATTAAATGGAAACTTACGCCTTAGAGATGGAGACGAGATTTGACTAAAATTAATACACTCTCATCATATTTAATGATCTTTTCGTTTCTTTTTCTATCGGCTTGTGGTGGGCGAACCCCTAATCCGGTGATGATTGCGCAATATGGAGATCAGAAAAAATCATGTGAAGCTCTTGAATTTGAAATGGTTAATATTCAAGGTGAGATACAGAGGCTTTTGCCCAAGACTGATAAAACAGGACAAAATGTGGCTTTAGGTGTAGCTGGTTGGTTTCTTCTGGTTCCTTGGTTCTTTATGGACTTTAAGAATGCAGAACAAACAGAATATGAAGCGTATAGACAAAGATATAATCACTTAGCAGTTCTTGCTATGGATAAAAAATGTGCTGTGGAGCCTGTTGATTTGCCTTCAGTAGAAGATATGAAAAAGGCTTATGATGAAGCACAAAAAGAACAGGCTAATAGTCAAAACAATTAATGCTTAAAGGAATAATTATGAGCAATCTCATTCATTTTGAACTTGTATCACCGGAAGAAAAGCTGGTTTCAGAAGATATTTATATGGCCGAAATTCCTGGCGATGACGGTGTGTTCGGTGTGATGAAAGGGCATTGCTCTTTGGTATCGTCTTTGGCGAATGGCGTTGTACGTTTGTATAAGGAATCCAATGGCGAGACACGTGATATCTTTATTGCAGGTGGGTTCGCCGATGTGACCGGTTCCGGATGTACTGTTCTTGCAGAAGAAGCGACCGAGGTTAAGAACCTTAATGTAGAGAGTCTTGAACAATATATGACAGATTTAAATGAAGATTTAGGTTTGGCAGAAGAAGATGCAGACAAAGCACGTATTAAGGATAAAATCGCCTTAACGAAAGCAAAAATTATTGCTGTGAACGGATATTAGTCTTATTTAGTTTTCGCAAAAAGATGTTTTAAAGCCGCAGCATAATGCGGCTTTTCTTTTTGTACTTATTCTTTTTTATTTACTCTGTCTCTTTGATTTCTAAATGTGTGCTGGTTTCACTTGGCCCCCATTTTTCATGAGCAAGATCAATGGTAATATCTTCTTGTTCTTTTATTTTTTTGGTCAGTTCATCCATTGTACAGGCGATAGCAAACAAATCCGTACAATGATCCGTGATGAATTTTTCCTTCTGTGCGGATTTGACCCAATGTATTAAGTCATCAAATTGTCCGTTATTATTTAATAGCCCCATCGGACGATGGTGTTTCGATAATTGTTTCAGGCCTAATGCAGTTGCGAGGAAATAGCTGTCTTTTACACTGGCGGTGTCTATGATTATTGGTGCATTTGTATCTTGTAGGATTTTCCCTTCAAAATTTGGTAAATTATTCTGATCCCCGTTGGTTTTTGGTGGTGTCCATTTTTCAAGGATCGGGAAAATATCATCGACAGTGTCGGCAATCAATAAATAGTCCTTTTGTAAGTCGGGGAGTGTCTCTATATATCGAAGGAAGCTGTCCCAGTATCCATCAGTATTTACAAAAACAACAGGTTTTGCATGAGAGCCAAGATCTGCCCAATAAAGCGCTTCTAATGCTTCATCAATTGTGCCGAATCCTCCGGGGAGGGTGATAATGGCATCCGCACGATTAAACATCTTTAGTTTTCGTTCCCATAAATCAGGAACAAGGATTGTCTGGCTTAGATTTGGGTGAATACGTTCGCTATCTTTTAATTTTCTTGGGATAATTCCGGTAACCTTTGCCCCCGAATCCAAGGCGTTATTGGCAACAATTCCCATTAATCCGGTGTCCATTCCGCCATAAACCAGTGTTTTGTCTTTTTTTCCGATTATTTTACCGAAGTTTTGAGCGGTTTCTTTGAAAATAAGTCTGCAACGTCCAGAAGATCCGAGATAAACGGTGATTTTTTCTATTTTGTTCACTTAAATATTCCTTTTATACTTTTCGCTCATGTTCAATATTCCAGTCATGCGCGGCAACCAGAAAGTTTTTGATAATATCCATGCCTTCGGGGGTGAGAACGGATTCAGGGTGAAATTGTACACCATATACAGGATGGCTTTTGTGCCGGATCGCCATAATTTCATCTGTCGTGCTAAGGGCTGTAACGTTTAGCTCTGTTTTGTCGTTCAATTGCGTGATGAGTGAATGATAGCGACCGATGGAAAGGGGGCTTTTTAAATTATGGAATAGGCCGGTTCCGTCATGTTCGATCTTATCTTCTTTTCCATGAATGGGTTTAAGGGCGCGAATTGTTTTACCGCCATATGCCTCTCCGATAGCTTGATGCCCGAGGCATACACCTAAGATTGGGATCGTTTCTCCTAATTCTTTTACGCATTCTATGCTTATACCGGCCTCATGAGGGGTGCATGGTCCGGGGGATATGATGATGGCTTCGGGGTTTTCTGATTTTATCTCATCAACCGAAATACTGTCGTTGCGCTTTACCTCATAGTCAAAGCCAAGCTTTGCCACGTAGCGTGCGAGATTGTAGACAAATGAATCATAATTATCAATGATGAGGATCATAGGACGGGATCATAAAACGATATCTATAAAATGAAAACAATAAAGGTTGATCAGGATGCCTGTTTTATTGTTTTTAGCATCCCAAATGAATCAAAAATGGCCTGTGCCTTATCTAAGGTCTCTTGATACTCTGCATTTGGATTTGACTCTGCAACAATACCTCCGCCTGCTTGTAGGCTAACGTTGTTTTTATCATAGGTTAGTGTGCGTATAAGGATGTTGGTGTCCATTGTTTCATCAAAACCAATATATCCGATTGATCCGCAATATGCCCCGCGTCTTGTTGGTTCGAGTTCTTCAATAATTTCCATCGCGCGTATTTTTGGTGCGCCTGTGATAGAGCCACCGGGAAAGGATGCACGCAAGAGATCAATGGGGTTTTTGTTGTGTGATAAAGTGCCGCGTATTGTTGATACAAGGTGATGAACACTTGCGAAGCTTTCAAGCTTACATAGATTGGATACTTCAATGGAATGGGCGTCACAAACGCGGGATAAATCATTGCGTAACAGATCAACAATCATTGTGTTTTCGGCCTTATCCTTTTCACTGGATTGCAGGTCTGTTTTATTGGCTCTGTCCTGTGAGACGTTCTCTGAACGTGGGCGTGTTCCCTTGATAGGGCACGTTTCAACGCGCTTGTCTTTTACGGTGATAAAGCGTTCAGGTGAGGCCGATGCAATTTTGATATCACCCAAATTCATATAGGTGGCAAAAGGCGCCGGGTTTACTTCACGTAAATGCAGGTAATGGATGAACGGGTCAAATCCCTTTGGTAGTTGTGCGTCAAAACGTTGTGCAATATTGGCCTGAAAAATATCACCGTCATGGATGTAGTCGATGGTTTTTTGTATCAACGAACAGTAATCGTCTTTATCAAAATTGGTGTGCCAGTCCAGCTCTGTATCCCTATAAGACGGAGGCTCTACATCACGTTCTAACAGATGTATCAGAAACTCTCGCTTGCGAACGGCTTCTTCTTCACTTTGTGCATGGGTAAATATATATGATTTTTTTAGTAAGTGATCATGCGCAAGAACCTGATCGTATATCCCGATGGCCATATCGGGAATATTCTCATTATTATCGGCCATATCCGGAAGGTCTTCAAGATAGCGTCCCAAATCATATCCGAATAATCCTGCTGCGCCGCCCTGAAACGGGGGGAGATTCGGGTGACGTGCTGCGTATTCAATCCAGGACTTAATGCGCGATTGTAAAACTTCAAACGGGTTTCCTGTTAATGAAAGCCGTTGTTCCCAATTTGTAACGGTGATTTCGCCATTTTTGGCTTCTATCGTTTCAATCGGGTGACACATGACGAAGCTATAACGGCTATTGGGATGATTACGATCTGCACTATCCAATAGCAAGCTATAAGGCATATGCTTAACCGCTGCGAATGCCTTAATCGGGTCTATTCCAGTGATGTCATAAATAAACGGCTTCATAAAATGCGGGCATTTCTAAATTGTTTAATGAATGCAAAACTCAACTCAATATATCCGCAGTATAGGGACAGTTTTATCAATTGCACAAACTTTGATCGATATTATCCACAATATGAGAAAAAATGCATAAAGGGCGTACTTATAAAAAGTCGCGGATTTCCTGACATATGTCTGATAACCCTGTCTTGATAACCTCTACATCATCGGGAAAGGCACTGTGCAGGCGGGATGGAAAGCCACTATCAAGCATAACAAAAACGCCGGTGTCATTCCCATGGCGGATTAATCGACCGAAGGCTTGTTTGATTTTGAAACGGGTGATCATCTCATCGTATTGACGTTTGCCAAAGGCCTCTTTGCGCGCTTTATGCAGGATAGTCGGGCGCGGCCATGGTACACGGTCAAAGACCAGAAGACGTAGTGATTTACCGGGTACGTCAACGCCATCACGTACGGCATCTGTGCCTAATAGGCATGCTGTCTCTTCTTCTTTAAACATGTCAATTAAGGTGCCGGTGTCGATGGTATCGCTATGCTGTGCGTAAAGGGGGATACCGTCTTCTTCTAACGGAATGAATATTTTGTTATGTACTGCGCGAAGGCGTTGTATCGCCGTAAACAGGCCAAGGGCACTTCCTCCACTTGCGGTGAACAGGGCACGGTACGCAGAGGCGACTTGGTCGAGGTCGTTTTTGTTAACGTCATCAACAATAAATACTTTCGCACATTTGTTGTAGTTAAAGGGGGAGGGGTAACTGCTTTGCTCTGGTGTGTGGGTCAAATATTGTGCGCCACACCTTTCTTGCGCTGTTTTCCAATTATATTCTTCATCATCCGTTCTATCCCGCAGTGTTGCAGATGTGATGCCCATCCCGTGAAGGTGCGGTCGGATGCTGCTGGCGAATGGTTTCATCGGATCGAGATAGTGCCTGTACGTGCCAACATCAATGGCTTTTCCGTCGATGCGTTCGACTTCCATCCAGTCAACAAAGTTTGAGATCGGCTCACCGCTTTCAAGTGTGTCAAGCATATCAATCCAGCTTTGTACGGTCATCTTTCCGCGCCGTTCTAATGACGTTGCCAAGGCATCAAGGCGTTTGCGGACATCGTTATCCAGCATCCCCTGATCATCCACCAATTTTTGGTGCAGTATTTTGGAAAGGGATTTAATCGGTTTAAGCAAATCAAGCAGTGCCGATTTTAAGGCTTTAGATGTGTTCAAGATGCCATCATCTATCGGGAACAGGCCTGTTTCCAGTGAATAGGGCAGGTGTACGCCTTCGGCTCTTGCATGAACAACACGGTATATTTCCATCAAAAACTGTTCTGTCGGGCCGTTTGGAATTTTATCTTTGAAACGCCTGCTCCACCCTTGGGCGCATAAAGATTGGGCGTGATGCATAATATCATCCAGTGCCTTCATCGCGTCAGGATCACCTTCGATAAGGTCTTCTATTCGTCGTTTTAGGCCGCGTGCACGTTTTTGTTTACCCCCTTCTGCGCCCATAATCCATCGCCTGAGATCCGCTGTTTCACGGGCAGTTAGATGTGCGGCAAAGGCACTGTCTGCGGCATCAAAGAGGTGATGTCCTTCATCAAAGATATAGCGCGTTGGCAGAGTTTCAGAAGAGGCAGCCATGGCCGATTGGATCATGACAAGGGCATGGTTGGCGATAACAAGGCGCGAACGTTTTGCCTTTCGAACGGATCGTTCAATAAAACATCGATTATAATGATCGCAGGCAGAGTAAATACACTCACCGCGTCGATCTGAAAGACCACTGCTGTTTGCGAACCCTAAAATAGTGCTTAGCCATCCCGGAAAACTTGCGCCGCTTAGATCCCCATCTTTGCTGGCCACGATCCAGCGCGCCATGATACCTGCGGCAATTGTATGACGTAAGTTATGAGAAAGCGCTGCACCTGCTGCCAAGTCCTCAAAATTGAGTAAGCATAAATAATTTTCTCGCCCTTTGCGGATGGAGACATAAGAATCCTTAACAACCGGATGGGGGTAAAGACGGTCTAATTCTCCATCGATCTGGCGTTGCAGGTTTTTTGTATATGTTGAAATCCAGACCGTTCCGTCGTTTTTTTCTGCCCAGACACTGGCAGGGGAAAGATAGCCAAGCGTTTTTCCAACGCCTGTTCCTGCTTCTGCCAAGACGATATGTGGGTTTTCATCTTCTTGCATTGGTGCGAACATTTTTGTCATATCGGCGCTATAGGCTTTTTGTTCAGATCGTAATTCAGCCTGTTTGTCGCCAGCACTTAGCAGGTTGTTTAGTTGTTCATGCGCTTCGCCCTTATCTACGCCATGATGAGATGGGGCGGGAGGCGGGGCATCATCCACCCATTCCGGAAGGTTCTTCCAGACATTTAATGCACGTTTGGATATGATTTCTTCTTGTGGGTTATAGTCATGCCCAAGCGCCGAAATGATGAAAGGAGACCATGCCCATCCCTTACCGTTACGTCCCATAAGCTTTGCAATTTCCAGCGGGTCTGCATGGTCTTTATATAGGTCTTTTTGCACAGATGTTAGAAGGCTTTGTGTAATCTCAATCAGCGAAAAGGGCTGATCTTCCAATGTCTGCGGGATGGACAGGCCAAGGGCACGAGATAAGCCATTCGGTGTGGGTACGCAAAACCGCGCAGGATGTACAAATGCAAATAATTCAAGGACATCAAAGGTGTAGAACTCTTCAAAACCTAGCCGTTCTTTTGTATACGGAGCATGGCAGACCATGACCGTTTTATTGTTTATTTCTGATATTGTCTGTTGATGGGATAGGGTTTGAAATTCTCCATCTTCGGTCAATAAAGCGCATTCACGTGCAAAAACGCACAGAGCCGGTATGTCAGGCAATGCAACACGGTTTGGCAATGGAATCGCGTTCTCTGAAGTCATGATCTATATGTATCAAATATAGGAGGACTTCCCGAATGAAATTTGTTCTCAGGCCTGTCCTGCCTGTTTACTTCTTTGTATCAGGTGGTGTGAAGATCTCAGGTGCGCCAGCCGGAACACTTTCCAGATAAATGGATTGTGACGGGAAGGCAAAGCCGCTTTTTGCTTTTTCTTCTACGATTTCTTTTATCTCAAGGGCGAATTCTTCTTTAATTTCCAGCCATTCTCCCCAATTTGTCGTTTTGGTGAAACAGTAAATCATAAAGTCAATGGATGAGGCGTTAAAGCTGTCCAATCTTACGAATGTTGAGACTTTGGGTGGTTTCTCGAATTTTTCATTTGTGGCAAGATAGTTGGCAATTTCATCACGGATAAGCATCAATTGTTCGCGGGATGTGTCATAGGTAACACCGATTTTCCAGTAGATACGGCGGTTTGTCATGCGGCTGAAATTTGTGATAACTGCGTCTGACAGGTCGGCGTTTGGAACATAAACGGGTGCTTTGTCGAAACGACGTACGCGGGTTGATCGAAAACCGATTTCCTCTACGGTTCCTTCTACAACGCCGTCAACCTTGATCCAGTCACCGGGATGAAAGCGTTTCTCGGCAATGATTGTCATTCCACCGATCAGGTTTTTGAATAAATCTTGTGCACCAAGGGCAACGGCCGCACCGAATAACCCCAAACCAGCAAGAAGAGGGCCAATGGCAATGCCCCAGATTTCAAGGATAACAGCCGCACCAACAAAGACGACGACGACTTTTAATACCTTAAAGATCCATTGAACCATTAATGCGCTTAATAGGCTTTCCAGTTTTTTTGAAACACGCCCCAGAGGTGCGATGGATCGGTGTAGCGCCCAGAAGATCGTGAATGCGATAAGAGATCGCACAACTCGTGTGATAAAGAGTTCCAACATCCCATCGACTTGTATGGTTTGGGCTGCGAAAAAGACCCCTAAAATGATTGGTATAAAACGAACAGGCGGGGTAATGGCCTGTATGATTTGGTCGTCAAGATCGGTGTCGGATTTTTCCGTCCATCTATGAATTGTGTGGATGATGTATTTGCTGAACGCTCCACGAAGAATTAAAAAGGCCGCAAAAACAACCAAAGCCAATAATATACGACCAATGTCTACACCCATAAATCCGTCATTCCATACGGTGACGACTTCATCCCAGAAAAGAGAAAGGTTATCTATTCCAATGTTTGCGCTTTTCTGTTGGTCGGGCATGATCTATGCTTCCTTCGCTTGTGTTTATGCCTGCGCAGGATAATCGTTGCGCGAATCTAAAACAAGCTGAAATTATAGATGGGGATGACAGAAAAATGACCTTATATAGCGGTAAAAAATCGCCTGAGCTTTTGGAGTACCTTTTACATCGCCGTAGTGTGATGGCGCAGACAATGTGTGATCCGGCACCATCTGAAGATGAATTACAAAGAATTTTGGAGGCAGGTGCCCGCGTGCCTGATCATGGGAAATTGGCGCCATGGTACTTTATCGTGTTTGAGGGGGATAAGCGTGAGATCATTGGGGAAAAGATCCGCGATATCTATGCTGTTCAAAATCCAAACGCAAAGCAAGAGCATTTGAGAATTGAAGAGGAACGCTTTATCAGGGCGCCTCTTGTTGTTGGGGTTATATCTCGTATAAAAACAGGAAAGCCACCGATGTGGGAACAAATACTGTCTGCCGGTGCGGTGTGCCAGAATATTGTTCTTGCGACGAATGCGAGTGGTTACGCCGCGCAATGGTTAACAGAATGGTATGCGTTTGATGAAGATTTTCGTGACTATTTGGGATTGGATGCGCGTGATACTGTGGCAGGCTTCATTCATATTGGTACGCCATCTGAAATGCCGTCTGAGCGCCCAAGGCCGGACTTGTCAGACATTACAACGCGGTGGGAAGAGGGGGGGAAGCTCAATAAGGGAGATGCTTATAATTCGCCTAAATTCGGTATACCAGATGCAGGATTTAATCTGTCTGAAATAAAGGAATAGAAACAGGATAGCCTTTTATGCGCGTCCCCAAATAGATTTCCAAAGAGATGCAAGGCTGAATGTGTTGAATGTCTTTTGCAAATGCATTTTAAGGGCAGCATTGCGTAATGCCATACGGTAGTCGAGGCCTATGCCTGTACTGCCATCTTCCATTACGACAACGGAAACATGTCCGGTTCCATTCGGTGCGGAAACAACTTTTCTTTCGCTTACCATATCAGAACCTAATGAGCGTGAACGCTTTGCGTTAAATCCCGGGTAATCTCGCATAATATGCGCGTTGCTAACCTGTCCCATATCGTGTTCCTGATTATCCAGTCCGCGCCATATAAGGTGACGTTCTCCGTCATTATGGTTTTGGTAGCGATATTTACCAAGCATAAGCACGGCACCGATACTCAATTCTTCATTAATCTCTCTGAATTTTGCAGGTTTGAGGCGTGTCTCTCCAAGGCAATAGCGCTCAAACTCCTCCAGATGACTTATGATCTGTTTATTCGTTGGACGTGCATTCTCAATACTTAACATAGTGTACTCACTTGATATTTATATGTTTTTTATATTTCTTTAAGAAAAATGATGTGCCCCACACACCAGTCTTTCCGACTATATTCTTAGTTTAGCATCTACTTATTTAAAAATTATTTAAAATTTTAGGTAATTTTTATTCAAACTTTATTTGAATTGTTCGGAATTTCTTTATTTGTCTCAATTGAGGTGCGCTTGATGTGGGGGGAGAGGTTATTGCAATAAAGATCTTACACGATCTGATTTAAAGATGTCTTGTGGGCTATCAAACTGATGTGCTTCCCATCCGAACTCAATGGCTTTATCAACAATATCTTGGTTGTCGTCAAAGAATATAATCTCTTCTTTTGGGACAGGATGCAATCGTTCTATTTCTTCATAAAAACGTAGGGCGGGTTTTAGAGCACCTAGCCTTGCTGCATAAAAAATATCCGTAAAATATTTGTTGAATCCGACTTCTTGCATAAGATAATGCGCTCGTACATGCTCTTGATTGGTGGCGATGTAAAGTTTAACTGTAGGACTCTTTGAAAGAGTTTCTATATGTTTTATTAGCGCATGATTAACGTTTGCGTCTTTTTCCATCCAATATTTTATCAGGTGTTGAGGGGGGCCGTGATAGCCCATTTGGGGTAAAGTCTCCTGTAACGCATCATGAAGGCTTTTTTTGCCAACTAAGACTTCTTGTTCAAAAGGGCCCTTAATAAATATATTTTTAAAATCACTGCGCTTAATCTTGAAGTCGGTTTCCAGATCGTTGTCCCAGCATTTTTGCAACTCAACTTTTGTATGATAGCCGTGTATCAGCACTCCATCGACATCAAAAAGAATAGTTGTCACTGCTTTACTCCAATGTAAACAAGATGATTGGCTGAAATCAGGACTATTTCCGCTGTTGGAAGGCTAGGCTGATTTCGCGAGTTCGTTATTGAGCGCGCTATGGATCAGGGTAACGGTTTCCTTTGGGCCATATAGCGCAATGAATGATCCGAAACGTGGCCCTTGATCTTGTCCAAGTAAAACCTGATAAAGCGCCTGGAACCAATTGCGAAGCTCATCTTTCTCATACCCATTGTTTTTACCGGCATCGAATACGGCTGTCATATATTCTTCTGCGGCCAAACCTGTATTCATGCCTTCCAATGTTGATGCAAGGGCGTTGAGCGCGGCATTCTCACGTTCATCCGGTGTGCGGTATGATTTGTGGGGCAGAACAAAATCCATGTAATATTGTATTGCATAGCCGACCAAGCGGTTGAGGAACGGGGCATTGTCCGGTGTTGCATTTGGCGCATATTGTCGAATGAATCCCCAAAGCGTATCCGCGTCATCTGTGTTGGCGGCATTGACCAGATTAAGGAGCAAGCCAAATGAGATCGGGCAGTGCTGGCTTTTCGGAACATCGCCATTATGAATGTAGGAAACGGGGTTATCTAATTTCTTTGCCGGTTCCTGATCGTCAAATTTCTCAACAAAGGTAATGTATTCATCTACGGCCTTTGGAATGATATCAAAATATAGTTTCTTCGCCGATGTCGGGCGTTGGAATAGGTAATAAGCCAGACTTTCATGTGGTGCATATTTTAGCCAGTCTTCCATACTCAGGCCGTTTCCTTTTGACTTGGAGATCTTTTCCCCTTTCTCATCCAGAAATAATTCGTAATGGAAGCCTGCCGGGTTTGGTTTACCCAGAATTTTCAGTATTTGTTTTGAAATATCGGCGGAACTTTTTAAGTCTTTACCACTCATTTCATAATCGACATCCAATGCGTGCCAGCGTAGCGCCCAATCCGCGCGCCATTGTGCCTTTACTTTTCCGCCTGTTACGCTTTGTGTAACCTTTGTGCCATCTTCATCTTCAAATGTGATTGTGCCGTTCTCAGCATCTGTGTCCAATATTTGAACTTGTAGAACGTTGCCGGTTGAGGGGGATATAGGTAAGAAAGGTGAATAGGTTGCGGCGCGTTCTTCACCTAATATTGGAAGGACGGCGCCCTTGATCTCTTCATGTTTTTCCAACATTAAAAGAAGTGTTTTGTCGAATTCTCCCGTCATATAGCAATCATCTGTTGAACTGATGAATTCGTAATCAAAGCCATAATCATCAAGAAATGCACGTAGCTGCGCGTTGTTATGATGCGCATAGCTTGGGTGTTCACTATCAAATGGGTTTGGCACTTTTGTTAATGGTTGTCCCAGATGGTTCGCCAGCATATCTTGCTGCGGTACGTTTGTTGGAACTTTTCGAAAGCCATCCAGATCATCTGAAAAACAGATAAGCTTTGTCGGAATTTCAGGGTGTAGCTGATTAAATGCCCACATGACCATGCTTGTACGGCATACTTCTGCGAATGTTCCAATGTGGGGAAGGCCTGATGGGCCATATCCTGTTTCAAACAGAACGTACCCTTTTTCAGGTGTTTGGATTTTTCCACGACCAATGGCACGCAGACGTTTGACGACCGCTTTGGCTTCTTCAAAGGCCCATGTACGGCTTTTTATCGCGATTTCAGGCGTAATTGTGTTGGTCATGGCGGTATCCTTAATTAATTGCCTAGAAGGAATAGCAAAGAATACTTGCTTTTTCAAAGGGGTTTTTCACTCTCTGGCATGGTTGGGGCAGTCTGTTTGTACTTTTTGCGTTTATAGAGTGTGATTGCAATCACCAAGTTGTTAAAAAACACGCAAATGGCATTCACAATAGAAAGCTTTAAATCATCTAGTACATATACACTGTAGAGGAGGCTGACCGTAGCGGTGTAGTTCCATATCATCCAACTTGATAAAGATATCTCCATGCATCGGGTTCGTGAACGGATGAGCCGTATGACTTGAGGGAGGTAGCTAATCCCGATAACAAAACCGACAGTGGAATATAATAAACTGATCATGTATACTATGTAGCATAGAATTTTTGCCTGTATATACTACAAATGCAGGGCATCATAAAAACAAAGTGACTGGGTGATATGAGTAAATTTAACGAAAATGATATTGTTGTTGTTGCGGATCTGAAAGATACGTCTGTGTATATGGGTGAATCCTTTTCCGAGGCAAGTATAAAGCCTAACAAAAACGTTCAAGTGTTCAGGGAGGATGATTTACGCTTCGTTTTTATTTCTCAGGCTGATGCAGATTTTTTAGGCACGTTACGACAGCGCCGAGATGAAATTATGCAAGATCCGTTCGCAACAGATACTGAAACGATCAAGATTTTGTCTGCGCCTGAAATTGAGGCGGCGCAGGCCATTCATATTTCTAAGGATGGAGATATTACATTTTTCGCAGAAGAAGACGAAGTCGTCATGGAACGCCCACAATTTGGACCGGGTAGCTACGACGTTTAGCGTGGTGCCATCTACGCGTTTTCGTAGTTCTCAGAATAATGCGTTTCTACGCCTTCATATTTTTCATGCGCGCTTGGGTCGTTTGATGTGACATCTCGCATGAAATTGTACCACCCATCTTTGACCGCTGCGTTCATATCGCCGTCTTGATCGGCTTTTTCTTGCCATCGTTGGATAAGGTCAGGGTTTTGATCAGAAAGGCTGAAGACTTGTCGTAAAGTTTCAAGAGGTTTACGTCGTGCATCATGCGCCTGAGAAAAGAAATCAGCTACATTCTGTGGGATCAAGGATAAAGCCGTGGCATCGGTTAGGCTGATGTCACGTATTGTTCCGTCGGCATGCGGTGTGTTTGCACGACGTTTTATGATCTTTTTCTGTGTCGTTATATTTTTTGCCTTGGTCTGTATAATGCGGGCATCGCCATTTTCAATATCTTGACGTAGTTGCTCTGCCAGTAGGTTTTTCCCTTTTTCTACTGATCTTGTTTCTTGGATATGTTGTAGGGGGTTGAAGGCTGCGTTGCCTTTCAGGCGTGCCACTTCGGCAGAACTTCCAAGGAATGCGCCGAAATTATTATTTGATCGCATGGCTTTCTTGATAATATCACCGAGAAGAGGGGTTGTTGAGAGACTTCCATGGCGTGTAATACCGCCTTTACCATCTTCATTCAGATATTGACCACGGTTCGGTACAACATGCCCTTTATAGCTCAGGCGGTAATTCTTCTCTATATCAAGGCCCATATAATCAATGTTGGTCGTTTCTCTACGCCCGATCATATAGTGCTTTTCATCATTGGGAACAAAGTTCCCTAATTCATATTCTGTAAGGGGGAACACGTCAAAGCCAGCAATCTCACTGTCTTTTTCATGTATGTCGATAACAATACCGATATTGGTATCCGGTTTTTGCCCTTCCGGTAATCCCAAATAGGATTGAAAGGAAATTACATCGCCGGTTATGATGCTTTTTGGTGAGACTCTTTCAGTCATACTTTTTTATCCCGCTTTTTATATTTAATATTTTTACGCGATTTCTTTTTAGATTGCAATGCATTGTTATGGAAATTTTCGGTAGCACTTTTATCGGTTGGTCTTTATGGCATTATTCGGTATATCTATGAGCATGAAAGCGATGATCCCGAATAATGACCGCCCGTTGATGAGCGCCCCCGAATTTGACCGCTCACAAGCCTTCCGTATTGAGTCTGAATTCACCCCTTCAGGGGATCAGCCAAATGCAATTGCAACATTGGTTGAAGGCTTACGCGATGGTTTGACGGATCAGA
>JBOEGQ010000002.1:3593-34415 GCA_050633505.1 Alphaproteobacteria bacterium | reverse complement strand
AGACCTTTACCATGGCGCATATTATTCAAGAGTTGCAGCGTCCCGCGCTTATTCTTGCGCCGAATAAGACACTCGCCGCGCAGCTTTATGCAGAGTTCAAAGCTTTCTTTCCTGATAATGCGGTGGAATATTTTGTATCTTATTACGATTATTACCAGCCCGAAGCATACGTCCCGAAATCCGATACCTTTATCGAAAAAGATAGCTCAATTAACGAGCAAATAGACCGTATGCGCCACGCCGCCACCCGCGCGTTGTTTGAGCGCAAGGATTGTGTCATCGTTGCATCTGTATCTTGTATCTACGGTATCGGGTCAAAGGAAGACTACATGGCGATGGCCTTCCCGCTAACCAAGGGGCAGATTATTGACCGTGACGAGATCATCAGAAAGTTTGTAGAGCTGCAATATAACCGCAACGACATCGCGTTTGAGCGCGGAAATTTCCGTGTACGTGGGGATACGATTGAGATTTTTCCTGCGCACTTTGAAGACCGTGCATGGCGCTTTTCCCTGTTCGGGGATGAGCTGGAGCAAATCACAGAGTTTGACCCCCTGACAGGGCAAAGGTTTGAGGATCTGGAAGGTGTACGTATTTTTGCAAACTCGCACTACATCACGCCCGGCCCAACGATACAGCAGGCAATATCACGCATAAAGTCCGACCTGAAAGAGCGCCTTAAATATTATAATAATGAGGGCAAGCTTCTGGAGGCGCAACGCCTTGAACAACGTACAAAGTTTGATCTTGAGATGTTATCCGCCACAGGGGTGTGTAAAGGGATTGAGAATTACTCACGGTATTTAACCGGTCGTCCCGCAGGCGCCGCGCCGCCAACCCTGATCGAATATCTTCCCGATAACGCACTTATGTTTCTGGATGAAAGCCACGTCATGGTGCCGCAATTGCGCGCGATGTATAACGGTGACCGCGCGCGTAAAACCACATTGGTTGACCATGGTTTCCGCCTGCCTGCCGCGGTGGATAACCGCCCCCTACAGTTTGAGGAATGGAACGCCCTGCGTCAGCAAACCGTCTATGTTTCCGCCACCCCGAATGAGTGGGAGCTAGAGCAATCCGGCGGGATCAGCGCAGAGCAAATCGTACGCCCCACAGGCCTGATCGATCCGACGGTGGAAATCCGCCCGACCGAACATCAGGTGGATGATCTGATGCATGAGTGCCGCGCGGTGATTGCCGAAGGCGGGCGCGTTCTTGTCACCACATTGACCAAGCGCATGGCAGAGGATCTGACCGAATATCTGGATGAGCATCAAATAAAGGTGCGATATCTGCACTCTGACGTGGATACGTTAGAGCGCATCGAAATCCTTCAGGAACTGCGTGAGGGGAAATTCGATGTTCTGGTGGGTATTAATTTGCTGCGTGAGGGGTTGGACATCCCAGAATGTATGCGCGTGTGTATCCTTGACGCGGATAAGGAGGGGTTCTTGCGCTCCAAAACATCATTGGTGCAGACCATCGGACGATCCGCGCGCAATGTGCATGGTAAGGCGATCCTCTATGCCGATAAAATTACAGACAGTATGCAATACGCGATGGATGAGACCGTACGCCGCCGTGAAAAGCAAATCGCACATAATGAAAAGCACGGCATCACTCCGCAAACGGTGAAGAAGAACGTGTCTGATGCGTTTGATCATCTGTATGAAAAGGATAAGGGCAGGGCAAAGACCGCCGCCGCATTGCAAGATGATGCCATATCCGAATTCCTGCATGATCCAAAGAAAATGCGCAAACATATCGATGGCCTGAAAAAGCAAATGCAAACCGCTGCCGCCAACCTTGAATTCGAAGAAGCCGCCAGATTACGTGATGAAGTCAAACGTCTGGAAGAGGGCGAGTTGGGGATTTAAGGTATTGTCGCAAAGTTTAACACCCATTCTTGCATACAAAAACATGAAAATATTCCAACATCATCACACACAATTTAGTGGTTGTGAAAAGTCTAATCTGCCCTTAAACTCCGCGACGTTATCCCCTTGCTGAATTGGCTCGATTATAGAGATAGCGTTGCTAGAAAGACCGAAAATTAGCCAAGCGCACAATATAACTCTGTAATCAGGACTAGGAATAAAATGATAGAAATCTTAAAAAAAATACGTACCTATGACGATATAAATTCGCTTCACAGTGACATTCTTTCTGATCAAAAGAACGGCGCAACTGTCATATCTTTTTGCAATGCCCATGCAGTTAATCTTGCGCAAAAAAACACTGAATTTAAACGTGATCTGTTATCTTCGAATTTTTTGTTTCGGGATGGTTCCGGCATTAAAATCGCCATGCGCACAATGAACATGGAACCCGGATTAAATTTAAACGGTACTGATTTTATTCCCGCATTTCTGGACAAGAACCAGGGCAAAACACTCGCCATATTCGGCACTGATGAACCATGGCTAAATATTGCAGCGGAGAAACTCTCAAACACTCTTGATATCGTTATTACAATTAATGGGTTTCAAGATACCTCTACCTATATCGACGCCGCAAAAGAGCACAAACCTGATATTATCTTATTAGCCATGGGCATGCCCAAACAAGAAAACGTGGCAAGGACCCTATCTGAAGCGTTGGACTATCCCGCAATCATTATTAATGGTGGGGCAATTGTTGATTTTGTTGCCAATCGGTTTGAGCGTGCCCCCGAATATATGCGAGATAGGGGGCTAGAGTGGGTATATAGATTAATTAAAGAACCTAAACGTCTCTTTAAAAGATACATCATTGGAAATTTTACATTTCTTATAAGGGTGGGTTGCTGCTATATCATGAACAGGCGTAAAGACTAGAGCCAACTGAACCGCGTGAAAGTCATAAAGAACAATGATCAAACCATCTGTTATATTCGGACTGCTGTTTTTTGCATCGGGACTCTCTGCATTCTGGATCAGCAGCGATGCACTGTTGAACCTACCTTATTATTGGGGGCGGGACGAGTATAGCCATGGTGTTCTTGTTCCTGTCATTTCCTGCATCTGGATCTTACAAATTTTATCGCGTCACCAACCAAGCATCAAGCCATCTTGGTACGGTCTGCCTCTTATAATAATAAGCTTACTCTTGTCAGCTATATCAGAATTGGCAGCTTTTGAAGCCTTATTAAACTATAGCTTTCTTATTGCTTTGTTTGGCTTAGTTCTATGTTTTCTCGGTAAAGAAACCTGTAAAAAGCTCTTACCAGCAATGGCGTTTTTATTTTTTGCCGTACCCTTACCACATATTGTTTACGGCAATCTTTCCATCAATATGCAACTCATATCATCAACGATCGGCACAGAAATCATACGATTGTTCGGCTACTCTGTCTTTCAAGATGGCAATATCATCGATTTGGGCATCATGAAACTGCAAGTCGTTGAAGCCTGCAGCGGTCTTCGATATTTATTCCCGTTGATGAGTATCGGATATCTTGTGTCTTATTATATGCATGACAGGCTCTGGAAAAAGATTATTATTTTCCTTTCCGTCATTCCGGTTACGATATTCATGAATTCATTCCGCATCGCAGTTGTTGGCGTAACGGTCAATATGTGGGGGCAAGAAATGGCCGAAGGATTCCTGCACGCATTTGAAGGTTTCGTAATTTTTGCTATATCGCTTGTTATTCTTATGGCAGAGGCATTTATACTACTTCGTATCGGCCACAAAGGCAGGTTCAGGGATGAGTTCCTGGATATTCCCAAAAGACCTTTATTCTCTACACGCCCCCAAATATCTACAATCGTTTGTATTGCGGCTTTATTCTGCATCGGTGGAAATATAATACTGCAGAAAAAGATACTAACACAGGATCGTATAGCAAGTATTCCTGCAAGTTTGGACTTCGAAGATTTTCCAATGCAATTATCTGAGTGGAAAGGTAAACGGGATTTTTTAACTGCAGAAGAAATCAAGATGTTGGATCTAACCGACTATTGGATTGCAGAATATAATGACATTAACGAAGTCTCACCAGTGAATCTATACATTGCCTACTATGACAGTCAACGTATGCGCGCCAACATCCATATTCCTTTAAACTGTATTATCGGAGCAGGATGGCAAGTTATAGCCCAAGAAAAAGACCTCATCGAAATACAAGAAGGGTTAAAAATCCCTGTGGTTCGTTTGACAGTCCGTAAACAAAGTGAGACATTGCTGGTATATTATTGGCTAGATCAACGTGGTCGTCAGATTAATAGCCCATTATGGGGGAAATATTATCTCGCCCTTGATGCCCTTACAAAAAACAGAACGGATGGCGCACTAGTTCGCATCACAACACCTATTGCATTTGGCGAGGTCAGTGAGAATGCAGAAACCAGAATAGAAAGGTTTCTACAAAATGCGTATCCCACAGTACAAGAATTTATTCCACAGTAGGACATAAGACAGATTTATAACAATGTTGCTTCATAAGAAACCAGAACAGAAGCCGTTATTGATTCCAAACTCCGAGCGGGTAGGGGACTCATCTACCAGTCTTGCGGAAAGTGCCGATTATCAAAACATTATCGTAACATGGATTGCCTCCATGATTTGGATAGTTGCAACGATTGGGATCTCTGTCGTCATCAGTCCTATCCTGTTGATTGTTATGTGTGTCATTCCCGTAGGCATTATGTTGCTATCACCTTTGGCAGGGTTGGTCATGTATTTGACAGTGGCCTTGTGGCAAAACACCGCCATTGGTATCTGGAGCCCATATTTATCACCCGGGCAACTCACCATTATGCAGGGCACAAATTTTCTTATTTGCGCATTATTTGGGTCTTATTGTTTTTTCCAATTATTATTCACCAAAGAAAAACTACCACCTGCCAGCCATAAAATTATTGTGACAGCCTTTATTTTTCTACTATTGGCAGGACTATATCTGTTATATGGCGCAGCAGTTAATCCGGCAGTTACTGCCATCGCTTATTTCCGGAACTTCACTCTCGGACTGTTTTGCCTGGCTATTGGAACCTATGTCGGGAGATCCGTATCGATTGAAACATTTATCAAGGTTTTCGTATTTTTAGGGTCGGTCGTATTGCTCCAAGCTTGTATGGAATTCTTTTTTACCAAGTTTTACTACGGCATTTTTAACTTACATTATTTGTATGCCGTAAAATACGGGATGGAATACGTCAGCTTAGACGACACAATCGAACAACTTAAAACAGTATTCTTTAATTCTCATTATTTTAGAGATCTGGGAATAACATCCTTTCGTATTTTGGGCCCTACCTTCCACGCGATTAGCTTTGGCTATTTACTCTCTTTCTTTGCACTAACATTTTTCCTAACACGTAAATATATCCTCGTTCTTATATCCATTATCTTTATTCTGATTATCGGAACAAAGGGGCCGGCCATTCTCACGATCTTTTCCATCGGGTTTGTCTGTCTAGGGCGTATAGGGCTTAGTCGATCTATTATTGTCCGACTGTCTGTTCTGATCAGTATTTGCCTTACAGTCTTTATTTTCGTCTATGGATACTCGGTAAAGGATTATCACGTTCTTG
The DNA here is from genome assembly GCA_050633505.1 of Alphaproteobacteria bacterium. Classification (GTDB taxonomy): domain Bacteria; phylum Pseudomonadota; class Alphaproteobacteria; order Micavibrionales; family Micavibrionaceae; genus UBA1672. The sequence goes on along the minus strand of JBOEGQ010000002.1, from coordinate 28,899 downwards.
GCCTTATTGGCGGTGTCTATAATTTCATTACGTTCCCCATTGGAAAGGGATTTGGATTTGGGGGGAATCTGTCCGGGCAAGTAGGTATTGACTGGCTGGCCGTGCAAATTGCCAGAATCGCACCATATGGTGTTGAAAGTTCAGTAGCCGTATTATTGAATCAATGGGGTATTATCGGCCTGTTTTACATAGTGTTTTTAATTAAAATATGGCTGAACTTATTATCATCGTTCAAAGAGAATGGAGCAGAATATAAAGAGCAATACGATTTTTCGATCTATTATTTTTCCTTTGGCTTCATCCTTGTAAACATGTTTTTTCAAGAAGAAACGCTCTCGCCGTACTCTTTAGGATTTGAATTATTATGGGTTGGCTTCTTGCTTCAATATGCGTTTAAACCGTCAGAAGATGATCAGAAAGACGAAGAGGGTCTTCTAAAGAAAAGCACTATGGCGTAAGGCCAAGCGTTTCTGCCATTTCCACATCCAGACGTCCACCATAATATATGCCATACCCCCCCTTATAATTCCAGAGAGCCCACGGAATATCATACTCATCGAACAGCTCTTTCATATCACCAAGCCATTGCAGACGTGCATCATTATCGACATAGGGTCTATACACACCAAATTCAAGACAGAGTACCTTGGCGCCTGTTCTTTCACCCCACCGCACTGGATACACTTCTAAAAGGCGGGCAAGTTTGGCTTTATCCCAACCTTGTTCGATATAATCCGCCATTTTTGTGTAATTTTCATCAGATACAGCATTGCCTGAAGATGGATAGAGCACGTTATCTGTTTTCTCTCTCTCATCCGGGGCAGGGATAAGCCATTGCGCATTATGGTGCGTAAAAAACATGGGTGAATAAAAATGAAAATCATAAAAAACGTTTTGATCGGCGTACGGTACTTTTTTGTCGAGCTTTCCGTACATCCCAAAAATATCAGAGGCAATAAAGGTATGATCGGGGAAGTCCTCACGCAGATTAGCGATAAGGTTTTCTTGAAAATCCCACCAATTTTCCATTTCTTTTGGCGGTTCATTCAAAAGGCTCAGATACAATAGCTGACTTGGTAAGCCGTTAACAACGCCACCCAAAACAGTCCAATATTCTTCTAGCCTGCGCAAAGCCTCAACATCGGTTTCCCCACCAAGCGCTTTACGAGCAGAACCGGAAAGGTGGAGGTCAACTACAACCACTAACCCCGCATTGAGTAGCGCAACAATATCACAACGTATATCGTTTAAGACTGCTTCATTATCTGAATCCAACCAAATCTCTGATATAGGAAGGCGTATAAATGTAAAACCGAGGCTCTTAATGTTGCTTATATCTGATTGTAAAAGAGGCTTACGAGGAGATTTTTGCCAGATTTCCGCTATATTAACGCCCTTATCAAGAGCATTGTGATTTACATTACTTACAATCCCCGCAGGGTTAAGTGTACAAGCCATTGCAGGCATCATATTAAAAGCAAAGAAGCAAAGCGCGTATATAGTCAAACGTGTCATGTCTTGCCTCATGTTCTATTTATTTTTTTTAAGACGTGCATTCATCCAGAAAATAACACGCTTAACCGGCACTGGAATCAACAGAAACACAACACGCGCCATGCCTCTTGTTTTCTCATGCTGTGCCATCAAAATAAGCATTTTCAGTTTAAAAAGCATAAAGCTAAAAGGCCCGCGCACAGTTTTAAAATACTCTCTTGATTTTTGTGCGAGCTGCAAGCGTATTTTTTGTACCGCAACCGTGCGCTCACTCACCTGATCCGGTGTAACCGCATTAACCCTTTTACGAGGATGCCACAAATTTTGTATTTCTTTCAGATGCAAACGGAATGCCAAGCCTTCTCTTCTATGTCTGAATCCCGGTTCCTGAGATTTTGCAACATCCTGAGGGGTAAGCGGGTCCAGCTCTATTGCCCCACGGTCTTTGCCTTCTTTTAGAATACCTTCAACAATCGGATTGCGCACAACAAGGACATTCGTGCCTTCCCAATCTCCCAAATAAGGCGGTATCCACGCATCACCAATTGTTAGATCGGCCGTTTCGGAAACAACATCATCACAATAATCACAGGCGTTATACTTAAACAAGCCATACCCCCAATTACTGCCGGAAATGAAACGGTTTTCTAATATTTTGTCACCATTATCCCCAGTTTGTAACTTTACACCATATCGACTAGCCGGTTGACCGGCCAATTTGTGTCTAAAGTTGATATCTTTTAATGTTTTGGGATCAGAATGTGCAATACGGGCATAATATTCGGCAAATTGGGATGTTTTCAGGTGCCCACAGACCAAACCCAAGGTAAATACAATCCGTTTTTCCATCTCAGGGTATTGCTTTTGCATGAGACGCGCCGCCTTTATAAAGCAGGGAATACCAACAAGAGCATATCTTCGGTCTTCTTTTAGAACCATATCCAGAACCTGAGACATCTCAATCGGGTAATACCTGGACTTTGCACCTTCATGCGCGTTTTCCTTTTCAGATATGGCAAAAGAAAACATGGGGTGTGGAGAGTTTGATTCCTTTGTTTCTTTAACATGGATAACGGCGTCGATTTTGTCTTTTTCAAACAGCTGGTCTATAATCCACGACCCGAAACCGCCCGAACTACCGCGCGTTCTATAATCACCTTCCAGAACATTCCCTGCATAACAAGAAATATAATATCCGATTTTGTCATCTTTTTGCGCATGCTTCGCGAAAAGATCTGTTGCTAAATCATCTTCATTCTTTTTTGCTGCAAACGGGCAACGCTCAGACGCTTCCTTCAATACCGCTTCAGGAACATTATCAAGCCGGGCTTCATATCGACCATCATCCGTCATGCGCATTTTTATGCCGGAACCACCCGCAGCACAAGCACCACATCCCGAGCAATACTCACCTGCGACAACCTTTTGAATGTCTACAGCTTCACTCACTTTATACCCTTTTTCTCTAAGAGTTCTGCCAGAAGACCAAAGTTTCTTTGCGCCAATTCTTTCATAGCATTGGCGGTCTTTTCCTGTTTACCAAGTGACAGTGCAAGTTCTGTGGCCTTAACCAGTTCTTTTGCATTAAAGTTATCAGCGCTCAACGTTAGTTTTGGCCCATTCTCATCGCCATAATAATCACCCATAATTCCGTGGGCCTTACGACTATAGGCAATGGCAACAGTTGGAATACCTTGGGATAGGGAACCAATTGTCGGGTGCGTACGTGCGCCAATCAAAACATCGCATAATCCAATGACTGATTTGGCCTCAATACCGTTAAACCACCCAAGCAAGTTGATATTCATGTCGTTGCGTTTGACACGCCTTAGAACATCCAGACATGCGCGCTGATCATCATTGGCAAATTTACGCTCTGCAACATGTGGAATAAGGATAACGGAATAACCCTGATCATTCAGCGCGTCCACAAAACCGGCCATCTCATTTAACGCGTATTCACGGCCTTCCTTATGATATTTTGTAACCAATTCACTTACAGACAACCCTGCAAGCTTTTTCCCACGCAGATCAACATTCATGTACTTTGTTGCATAATCATATGTCTCTTCACGTGAGAGCGTTGGTAACAAAAACGCAACATCCGCCGTTTGCTCAACCGGACAATCCAGATCAAGTGATTTCAGCCACTCATATGTAAGGCTTTCACGCGCGGTGATCGCAAGAATATTCTTAGTAGATTTTTTAAGGTGTTCTGTATCTTTCTTCGAAAGCGGGCCCATGGATTGCGCACAAACAAAAACAGGCTTGCCAATATGCATATAACTCGTATGGCGCTTGAATGTTCCGTAATCAGATGTGAACACATCACCGCCAACGGTCACCATACAATCAGCTTCACGCGCCTTAGAAAAGGTACGAAAACGCGCATGCTTCTCAGGCAGCATCTTTTCCATTGTGATTAAGCTACGGTAAAGCAGCTTATTTGTAGGAATCCAAGGCGTATGACGGTACATTTCACGTAAAGGATACGCCCAGTAACATTCCATATCTTGATTTTGATATCTCCAAGAATCAAACGGATAATCCGAAGTATGCAAATCAATAGCTTCGACATTAATATTACCCTGATTTTCAAGGCCTGTCATCACGCCTTCAACCAAAGCATCACACCCACGATTTCTAGACCCTGTCTGGTTTGTTATTGCGATGCGCATAGGTACCGTTCCTCTCTGCTGATTCTTCTTTTAATTGTGTTCATCAAAAACGCCCTTACCTTAACCATTTCATCAACCTGAACAAGGAAAACATGACATTTAAACCATAATTATTTTGGTTCTTGTGTTACATGCAGACGAAGTAGGGGAGATGCATTCCATATACGCATAGCGATTAAAGACAGGTTCGTTGCAAAAGCCGCCAATGTTGCCCCCAACAAACCAAATAACGGAATCAAAATAAACAAAAAGACCACAGAAAAGCTGAGCGAAGCCAGACAAATAAGTCCCATGATTTTATCCTTTGATTTCGCATAAATAGCATTTTGCAGTGTATCAGCACCTAAACGAAGCAACGCAGTCGGTAATAAAACCCATATAATCCAGAAATAATTTGATAATTCCGGCTTATCAAGAAGATCTATCAAAATTGGTGTTGCAATCAGGACAGCAAGACAACATACCCCCCCCCATATGGCGGCCTGTTTTTGCTGATAAAAGACCGCGGCACGAAATGCCGGTTGATCATCCCGTTTAGCGGCGCCAATAACATGCGGATTATTAGGTTGAACCACACTGAAATAAGTAAGGTTATAAGCAGCATTACAAAGCGACCAAAAGAACACATAAATACCGGCTGTTTCCAATCCCAATAGAAACGTGATGAAAAAACGGTCAATGAACTGCCCACCGATATGACCTGCTTCAAATAAATACATATAGCGTCCCTTTGGGATACTGGTCAGAATCCATTTAAAATCAAACGCAATCAACTTGTATCTTTTCTGTGCCATAAGGTATCCGGCCAAGATTACCATTGTGGTCACCAGACTGCCCAACCAGAAATATAGCAAAACCTCAAAGGTGCGAAGGGGCTCTATAAACCATGCCAGAACCATGTAAATTAACATCCATAAGCCACTACGTATGAAAAATAGAATGGTGGCCAATGTTGCCTTATGCCGCGAGGTTAAGATGCCGTGAGTATCCATTCCAATATGTTCAAAGAAAACAATAAGACAGGATAACAAGGCCACATCAAACGGAACAGGCGATCCCATAAAACTGTTAAGCATCAGCATCACAGGTATTAAAATCAGATAGAGGACCGTCGTCATAAACAGACGCGTCACAATGACAGGCATTGCTTGTGAAAGTGGTATATCAACAATATACCGATTTATAATGCTGTATAATCCAAATCCCATAATAAAGGGAGACAGAGCCGTAGCCCCCAATATAAGACCATACAGCCCCATGGTTTCCAGACCCAAAAATTTGGTGATAAACAACGCAAGTGCAAATTTCGCAACAAGAGTCATCCCTCGTAATCCAAATATAACAAGACGTTCAATCTTGTTTTTTAGCCGATCATATAGTTTGATAACGTTTTGCATAATTTTGCTAGCGATGTTGTTATTATACCTGATGGCCATTAAGGTGAAACCTTAGTGAATGTCAAACATTATATAAGATATGGCCTGAATCAATAAACGAAAAGCCTCCAAACCTCGCATACAATAATACGAGGTTTGAAGTGCCATTAATTAAAGTATACCCCATTTTTTAATAAGATAATTTTCTATGCTGGTGCGTTCAAAAGTATCAAGATACCGATCAAAAAACAGAACTTCTCTTATTTTCCCATCAAAACCACCTGCATCATGATTATAAGAAGCAATCCTTGAATATGCAGAATCTGGGGAACCTGCCTCAAATTTCACACTATGTACAAGGGGGGTGTTCGTTACAATCGGTGAGCCAATATCACCGCCGGTTCCTTGCTCAACACCATTAACATACCATGTTCCCGTATCTCCAGATCCACCATTAATGCTGATCCCATAGCTATTGCTACGTAAGAATATATGGCTACTGGTATCCGACATTCCGGCAATCCAACTATAATCATTACCCTCCCAATCGGACACAAAAAACACGGTTTTACCCGGAGCCTCAGCCAAAAGTTCGAAGTAATCTATAGTACCCGCAGCAGGTAAATTTCCACCATTAAAGGACAAATACTGGCCATGGCTATCTACGCCAAAACCCGGTTGAATTACGGTGTTATTTTGCGCGGCATGGCGATCATGCCCACTTTTATCCCGCCATTGACCAACCGTGCCACTATTATGCGTTATAGTTTTTGAGTCAGCCGCATCAAGCCATAATGATGGTGACTTGCTAATAACCGAGAAACGAGAAACAGCCAAATTTGTTTGGCCAATTCTGCCGAGATTAAAACTAGGGGGAGGCGACATAGACGATTCCTTTCTTTGTTAGCAATAGATGAATCAGCATTTTTCCGAAATAAATACATCACAATCATAATTCGCACGAATGACAGCAACGTGGGTCAATTGCTCTTTTCCACTGACAGAAAAGTCATAATAAATTCCCTCAGGGAAATAATGATCGCTTGATGTTGCAGTTACATCCGAAGCCCCGAACCGAATATAAACTGGGCCGGTTGCGTATAGACTAATGATTTGAGTTTGCGTATCAAACGATGTTGTATTCCGTTGTGAAGTTGTACTGGCACTGACAGAATGCGCACCATTATCTTTTAAACGTAGCGCGGGTAACGGTACGTGATTAGCATCAAGAGGCAAGATGGTTGTCATGTTATTTTCTCCTTAAATTTTTTAATAAAAAATCCACCACTTCCGATTTTACGGAGGAGGTGGATCAAGTCCCAATATTCTAAAGAGGATTTTATTCCTTTTTTATTGTCCTGTCAAACAAAATAGGATAATTTTCTTATTTTCTTATTCTAACCCTTTCAATAAAACCTTTGCCTCATCTAACCCCTCGTAAGAGTACCCTGTCTTCGTTGCACTTCTCAGATGTTTTTTGGCCTCATCTAAATGTCCATTTGCCTTCAGGACAGCCCCATAATGAAAATCAATTTGCGGATTAGATGACTTATTTAATTTCATAGCCTTTTCTAAAATAGGCTGAGCCTGAATGGACAAGTCACTGCGATAATAAACCCAGCCCAATGTATCAAGATAGTTTGCATTGTCGGAATTTATAAAACGCTCTGCCAATAAACGTGCTTTTTTCAGAAGCGAAGCATCCTCATATTTATAATCGGCTATTATTTGCGCCATATTATTTGCGGCAGAATCCGATACATCGCCGCGCTCTAAAACCATCTCATATATATTGATGGCCTCGTCAATTTTCCCTGTCTGTGTCAAAATAGCCGCTTTTAACATTGGCGCCCCCATTCCCGACGGAATAGATTTTTCTGCGGCCTCTAATATTTCCAACGCATTTTGCGGGGCTTTTTGTTGTAATAAAATCTTTGCTAGGGAAAGATACGCGTCTTGGCTAGAGGGTTTCAATTTAATGGCTCTACGAAATGCATTCTCTGCCTCTCCTATATTCCCGGTTTTAACCTCAATCGTGCCCCAAATAGTTAAGGAAACATGTGTGTGCCTGTTGAGGCCACTTAAAAATATCCTGACATTCTCTAATTGCTGTTTACTGCGTGCTGTTTCAAGCAATGCCGACAACGCATATGTGGCAATCGGGGCATCAATGTTTTCTTGAATAATCTGTTTAAGAAGAGTATCTGCCTTCTTTTTATTTCCGTTTTGTTGATCAATTTTTGCCAATAAAAATTGAGCCAACATCTCCTGACCACCTGATTTTTGCAATTCTTTGATTGCATTTTGGGCAACACTAACGCGACCGTTTTCTATAGCAATACGCGCAACACTTTCCCACGCAATCGTATATGTTGGGAAAATATCTGTAACCTGTTTCAGGATGTTTAATGCTGTATCACGTTCACCACGCAATGCGTAAAGCTGAGCCAGGCGAACCAATGTCCCTCTATCATCAGGTGTCTTTTCCAATGCTTGCAAGAGCGTATCAATCGCCAAATCATTATGCCCTTGAATAAGCAGGGCCTCAGCCAACACTCTCGAAGCTTTTAGAAATGCAGGATTATTATTCAAAATCGTGCGTAAATCTTGAATGGCCTTTCTATAATCACCTTGGATAAAGCTTAAATTCGCCCTTAAAAGAAGTGCATCAATATTATTGATTTCTTTTTCCAAAACCATACTCACGAGATTACTGGCTAATTGAATATCACCACGCCCCAATTCAATCTCCGCCAGCGTTGTTTGGGCATTTAACCCAATCCAGTTATCCGGATCCGTATCAATGATGTTCTTTAGTGTAATAATGGCGCTATCATGCTCATCATTACGCGTATAAATATCAGCAAGCCATAGATGAAAAAGCTTTTCCTGTGGTTCTTCTTTAATAAAGTCCTGCACCTCTTGCTTCGCGTCCACAACACCTTGTTCACGTTCAAGATATCTGATCAGTTTTAGTTTGGCTTCTGCATGATCAGGGAATGCTTTGACAGCGTCCTGATAAACGACTTTCGCTAGATCTGGCTGTGAAAACTCATCCATAATTTGTGCCAGATCGAATCGATAACGGATCTGATCAGGAAAAATATCAAATAACGTGCTATAGACTTGCACCACACCGTTAGAGTCATTCTGCTCGCTATATGCTGCCGCCTTTAAAAGATAAAGAGAAGCCTCTTTAGGGTTGAGCGCTATACCTTTATCCAGTGAGATAAGCGCTTCCTTATAATCTTTCTGTGCCAAATGCATCCCTGCAAGTACAGAATAAGCGATCACATTAGATGGATCATATTTTAATGACAGGTCAACTTCTTGTTGTGCTTGATGAAAAGCCTGTTCCCTTAAGAATAGAGAGGCCTTTAACGCATGCGCTGTTCCGTGCTCTGGATCCAATGCCAAGATTTTATCAATCCGTGTATTTACCTCTGCAGATTGTTGGGCAATGATAAAGAATTGCGCCAACTTTAAAACGACCGGTAGAAATTCAGGGTTTTGCTGTTCTGAAACCAAATAAGCAGACAGCGCACTTTGATAATTACCTTCAGCCTCTTCAATTAACCCGAGCTTATATATAGCTTCAGATGAAGAGGGCAGTATCTTTGCAGCATTCTTATATTCCAGTCTCGCTTTGATATAATCCGACTGTTCATAAAAAGAATTACCCCTCTCTATATAATAGTCGTGTTTTTCTTCAGGACTCTTACAAGCAGAAAATAATAAGCACGTCATAAACAGGCACGTTAACCGAATGCATAAGTTTACTTTCATGTGGGCACTTCCTTAGATTAGTCAATTCTTTCCAACACCTAATATAATAAGTCAGTATTAATTGCCAGCTTAAACAGGGAAAGCCAGAGAATTACAGGGATATGCACAATAAAATAACTAAGAAAAACATTGATTCAAATTTTTATGTATGATATTTGACAGTTCGATAATCAAGAAGTCGCGTACAGGTACGGCTTCAGGTGTTGAAATTTTAAAAATTATACAACGAATTGGATACAGAAATGCAAATCAAAAAGCTTCTAACATTGGCCGCATTCGTAATTGCAACGTCTCTAGGCTCACAAAGTGCAATGGCTTCTTATGACTATACAGGCTCTTCGGTTGATATGGGAACAGTTTCCGTTGGTGACTTTGGTGTTATCGGTGATATTGATCATTTTGGCGCCACGATCGTTAGCCAGGTTGCAGGAACGCTTCCTTCAAACAGCATGATCACCTTCACATATAACTTTTCAGGCAATATTCAGGCTGGCGTTTTGGGGTCTTTTGCCGAATACGACTATACTGACGGTGGCGATACATTTACCGGATTCTCTTCATCATCCAGTTTGTTCGGAAATTCCTCAGTGGGTACAGTGAATGGTTCAACATCAACACCTCTTGCAGTCGCAAGTGCACAAATTGATTTCAGCACAAACACAGCAACTGCAGTTATCAAGAATGTGTCATCAGGAACAGTCGATTTTCTTAATCTATTCGTAGGCCTTGTTGGAGGATCACAGAATTTAGAAATTGCATATTCCGTATCTGCAGTTCCTCTTCCAGCAGCACTACCATTATTCCTTTCTGGTTTGGCTGCGCTTATGGGAATTTCTTTCCGTCGTAGAAAACAAGCTGAACTAGCTGCTTAATTTAATAAAAGGCGCTTTATTCTGCGCCTTTTTTATTCTTCTTATTGACAGAATCGTGGTAAAGTGATTCTGTCTTTATTTGTAAAGTCCCTTCGGCCGTTCTCTTAAACGGCATCTATACTGCTCTATATTCTTACTGCGTATTAAAATTTTTCATATCGGCTTGTTGGTTAAAATGGTTAAGTTTGTTTTCGCTTTTTTATTGTCTTCTCTCCTTTTTATAGGCACAGCTCATGCTGTTAATAGAGGCTATGTTATATTACCTGGTGACGTCTTACAGGTAAGCGTTTGGAAAGAGGACGATATGGATCAGGAAGTTGTTATCCTACCGGATGGTAGTTTCAGCTTTCCTTTAATCGGTACAGTACACGCAGAAAATAAAACTCCCGCTGAACTTCAGGATATTGTTTTAGAAAAGATAAAAGTATTCATCCCAGAGGCCGCTGTCACCGTGGTTGTTAAAGCTCCATTCGGCCATAAAGCTAGCATAATAGGTGAAGTACAAACACCAGGCGATGTTATTCTTGGATCTATTACAACGGTGACTCAAGCACTTAGCCAAGTTGGTGGTTTTTCACCATATGCAGATAAAGATAGCATTATCATCATTAGAAAAAACACCGATGGGACAAAAGAAAAAATACAATTTTCTTATAGCGATCTTTCCAAAGGCAAAAATCTGAAAAACGATATAGACCTTATTCCCGGAGATATTATAGTCGTGCCCGCTTCAGGGCTCTTTTAGGGTTATGAAATATTTAAATTCTGCTTCTTTTGCGCTGAGTTTCTCCGGCTTATCCATTATTGGAATGTCGCTTCTTCTATCATCCGCCTCACATGAAGCTCATGCGAAAAATGGCATTAGCCTTGAGTTAAGGCAATCTGGCGTTTTTGATACAAATCCCCTAATGCGTTCTGATAATGCATCACAAGATATAATTCGTGGTATGGAAACAACAGCCTCTGTTGTATTTAGTCAAAGAAATAATAATCAGATTTTTAACACAACGTTATCCGTGAAAAGAAATCAATTTGATGTATCAGAGTATAATGCGACCGATTTTTTCTGGAAACTCAATACAAAGAAAGAAACAGGGCGTTGGATTTGGGGAATGAATAGTTCTTTAGATTATGATACGCCCCGTACCGCAGATGAAAGTACACTAGGGCAATTGGCGCTTTCAGATCGACGTTTTGCTTTTTCCATCTCTCCTAGTGTTATATATAAGTTCAATCACCGTAAAAGTTTTGGGCTTAATACGCGCTGGATCCAAAAACATTATAGCGATGGCTCCACATTAACCAGTCACCAAACCCAAACGATATCACCATTTTTATCCTTTCAACTGACGCGAAATGATACAACAAGCTTTGCATTACAATACCAACGTTATGCATCATTAGAAGCACCATCTTTAGATGTGAATAGCATTGGCCCATTTGTAACATGGCAACGCCAAATGAGCGCAAATACCTTACTTGAGGCTTCATTTGGTCTGTTAGGCACACGATACTCCGGTATAGGACAGCCCGGAGGGTGGGAGATAAACCCGATTTATTCATTAAAGCTTCAACATACAGGCACAAGGAATATTGCATCAATAAGCATTAATCGCGCGCGACAAGCCTTAACAAACGGAACAGAAACTGATATAACCACCGCGAAAATCAAGAATGAATATGCAATATCACCAATTTGGGATTTGGATCTTCAATCTGAGTATAAAATGGCAAAACAATCCGCATTATCAAGTGACGATCTTGATAATTCTTATAGTGCATCTGTCAGAACGGAATATAACATTTCCAGACAAATGCAGTTGGCCGTGTCATATAAATATGCAAAAGAAAACTACATAAGTAGTCGTGATCAAGCGACCAGAAATATTTTGAGGGCAAGCCTAGATTATAACTTATAGTCAGGAACACGTTTAACAAGGGTCTCAATTAAACTAGGAAAATGAGAGATGACAGCTATTAACCCACTTGAATATATATCAGTTTTACGCCGTAGAAGAGCAACATTTATCATTGTTTTCAGTGCCATTTTCACGATATCCCTTGCATTTGCGTTAAGTTGGTCAAAATATAGGGCATATGCAACGGTCGAAGTTGCACGTCCTGAAATTTCAATGGAAGCATTAGAAACATCGAATGGGGCTATGTTATCCGCTGCTGCACTCGCAGATCTTCAAATCAGCCGACTAAAACAAACCGTTTTATCGACATCATCTTTGGCAGAAATTATTGCAAAGCTCGACTTGTATCCAAAAGCACGAGAAAAAATGCCTATTGCCTATATCGCACAAGATATGAGCAAAAAAATTAACTTAAAGCTCGTCAGTACATCTCTCGCAAACCCGGCTTCAGCACAAAAGGCAACAACGTTCCAGCTTTCCGCAATTGCGTTTATCTTAAGCTTTGAATATTCAGATCCTCTTAAAGCACAAAAAACAGTGAACGAATTGGTTACACGTTTTCTTGATGCAGATTTAAGAGAACGTAGAGAAACGGCGCAGAAAACATCGATATTCTTACAGGGACAGATAGATATCCTAACTGAATCTCTTGAAGAGCAAGAGAAGAAAATCGCCGAATTTCGGGCGCAAAATGGAAATATGAGGGCAGACGCACTCGCCTTTAACCAACAAGCATCTGTAACAACCACATCAAGATTACTCGCGATTGAAAGTGAAATTGTTTCAAATCTCGGTCTAATCGGCGCTTTACGCGCACAACTGGCACAGACTGAGCCCTATGCACTTATTATTGGGGAGAGTGGTGAAACTCTAACTACTCCGGCGCTGCAACTACGCGCACTGAAATCACAATATACCACCTTGAAATCAAAATACGGAAACCAGCATCCAGACGTTTTGAAAGCCGCAAGACAAATCAAAGCGATGGAGAAAGAAGTTAGTGCACGCCCACAAAACCACGCCTCACGCATTAAAGCAAAAATTTACGATGTAGAGGCCAAGATCAGTGTGACAGAAAAATCATATGGTATAGAACACCCTGATTTAAAATCATTAAAAACCCAACTTAATAAACTAAAAAGCGAGCTGAAGGACATCGGTACAGGCTCCAATAATGCTCAAGGCATTAAAGAAGATGCAGATAATCCAGCATACCTGCAGATTGTGGCTCAATTACAAGCAGCAGAACAACAGCAAAGCGCATTAACGCAACAAAGAGACGAAATAAAATCACAACAACAACACTTTCAAAAAGCAATTGAAGAAAATCCGGTATTCGAGCAAAAACTTGCAAGCCTGACACGTGATTACGATAATATGATGCTCCTATATCGAGAGCTTACCGCCCGAAAACTTGCTGCTGATATGAGTAAAACGATAGAAGAGGGGCATTCTGGCCATCGATTGGCAGTCATTAATCCGCCAGAGCTCCCTCGGGGCACAGAACCATCTAGAAAAATCATCTTGGTTGCCGGATTCCTATTTTCAATTATGGCCGGTTTAAGCACCGTGTTGGGACTACAAATTTTGTCTCAGAAGATTATCGGCCCGCAGCATTTGGAAAGTATTGTTGGTGTTGCCCCCTTGGTGACAGTGCCAGCATTCAAAAGTTATGATGAAAGAATCCACCATACTGCATTCATCAAAAAAGCACTAATTTTCACGCCGATTATAATATCGATTGTACTGTTGCTATTCTTTACCTTCGTTATGCCATTTGACGTTTTCGAAGCAGTCATAAGTCGAAAAGTTGGATTATAAGATATTTAGAGATTTAAATTGGAAGACACTAAAATGCTTAACTTAGACACAAAAACATTAGAAGCAAAACAGAAGAAGCTCTCCGATTTTGAGCGCACCTTAGATGACAACCACATTATTGCACATCGTGTTCAAAGCAAAGAAGCTGATATTGTACGTTTTCTACGCACGCAGATTCTACAAAAGATGGAGAAAAACAAATTCAAAACTCTTGCAATCAGCAGCCCGCGTTATGGTGACGGAAAAACGACCATGGCGGCAAACTTGGCTGTCAGTATATCCCAAGACCTGAAGCAAACTGTATTGCTCGTTGATACAGATCTACGCGACCCGTCTTTGGCCAAGTATATGGGCATTGATACAAAGAATGGCTTAACAAACTACCTATCTGGTGATGCCACCGTTGCAGACTGCCTTGTACGTTTGCCGTTCCAGCGCATTAGTCTCTTTCCAGCTGGAAATCCTGTGGATTTTTCATCTGAAACACTTGGGTCTCCGGAGATGAAAAAACTGGCAGATGAACTTAAAGAGCGATATGATGATCGCCTCATTATCTATGATATGCCTCCATTACTAGACCAAGATGATCCTCTTGTCTTTTTGCCACATGTTGATGCCTTTCTACTTGTTATTAAAGAAGGAATGACAACAACAGAGGAAGTAAAACGAAGTATTGAGATACTGGACCCATCCAAAGTGATCGGTGTTGTACTAAATGCATCCTGATTAAATTAAAAAAAAACTTGAAGTGCCGCAGTGCACCATATAACCATAGCCGTAAAGAATTTTATTTCATGGTTGTAAGGAATGTTTCTACCGATGAACAAAAAACTGTCAATCTCGGTTGTGTCTGTCCAAATCGCCTCTCTCATTTTGGATATATGTGCATTTATTCTGGGGCACGTTGTAACATCACGTTTAGTTAACCTCCCAAATGACGCTTACGTGAATCCCTATGCTATAACCTATATTCTGGGTGTCTGCGTAATCGCAGCCTTCTGCTTTTCAGGACAATATAATAGGCGCATACCATGGTGGAATAGAATCCAATTCTCTGTAAAGATTGTTGCAATGGCCCTGTGTGTAGAAATTATCGCCAGAAGCAGCATTGCAAATGATTTCACCCCTTTGTACTCCTTGATATACTGGACAGGATCCCTGTGTATTCTCATGACATTACGCGCCGCTTTATATCTGGTGAAAAGGAAAATTCCGGGTTGGAAAGTCCCTGTCGCAATTATTGGCGATGTCGGCACCGTAACAGATATCCTATATGCCATTAGTGGAGATCTAGGGATTGGGTATGATCCGCAATATGCGCTTATCCGGGATAAAGAATCTAATGTCTTAAATTACGATGATATTCCACCATTATATAAAGATATTAGCTTTTTAGACGGACAGGTTGATTACTCTCAATTTATCAAGGATCATCCCGATTTCCATTATATTATCTCGATGGACACATTTAGGGGAGAGAAGCGGGACAGGCTCTTGCGATTACTTAAAGATAATAGTATTAAGTTCTCATTGGTTCCGATGATTTCCCAAATTAGCTTACATCAGGCACAGCCACTCTATTTCTTTGGAAATGATGTCATGCTACTCGAAACAAAGACAAGAAAACTTTCATTACATCAACGCATGATACAGCGCAGTGTCGACATAATCGGAGCAGTATGCGGCCTTTTGGTGTTCTTTATTCCGATGATAGTAATTATGTTACGCCTCAAAATTGAAAACCCAAATGAGCCTGTTTTCTACGGCGGTAGACGCGTCGGTCGGAATGGTAAAACGTTCCGTTGTTGGAAGTTCAGAACAATGGAATCAAATTCAGACCATCTGTTAACAAAATACCTACAAGACAATCCAGAAGAACAAGCCTATTGGGATAAATACTTTAAACTCCCCAATGACCCGCGTGTTAAAACTAAAACAACGAGATTTATTCGCAAAACAAGCATGGACGAATTACCACAGCTTTGGAATGTTTTGATTAGTGATATGAGCATTGTGGGGCCTCGTCCCATTCTATCCAATGAGATTGAGGCTTATGGTGCATCTATTAAAGATTATACAATGCTAAAGCCCGGGATCACAGGCCTCTGGCAAGTTAGCGGAAGAAGTGAAACAACCTTTGAACGACGTGTAATCTGGGATAGTTGGTATATCCGTAACTGGTCTTTCTGGGGTGATATGGTGATTATCATTAAAACAATAATGGTTGTCTTAAACCGTAAAGGCGCCGTCTAAATCAGCATCAAACGTCTTTAGAAATTTAAAAGTCATTCATACACGGTACAGACACAATGATCGGGATGATAGATATCAGCCTGTTTGAATGATGAACAAGGGAGCATTACTTGAATAATTTCACCTGTTCGATATACGCATTCATATAACCTTCTTCGGATAACTCATGCGCCTGAATATGATATAAATCCACCCCATAAAAGATACCATTTAACACATGATTGGTCGTTTTGCGGCCATAATGATAACCATCATATGTATCATCCCTTTGAAACGCGAGAACACTGGGAACAGAAAAATCATAGAATTCATCGAAAACACGGTTTGTCTCATACATAACACTAAGCGCATTTTCTAAATAACCTTGTTTCATAAAACTTTGTGTGTCCCAGCCACTTTTAAGAGGGACATAACCAATATATTTTGCATCCGAGAAGATAGAGCGTAATTCTTTATAATATTGAGTATTATCACTAGATAGAGGTTGAACCGAATAATAAAGTGAGAAATCATCACCAGACTCTCTTGGTTCTGAGGGATCATAACTCTTGGCAGAATCAGAAACAAATCCAATAAAATTGGTATCATAGTTCCTATTTCGTGGTGCACGACGCTGGAGTGAGCGCACAGAAAACCGAAATGAATCATAGGATAAATACGTCGATAAAACAGAAGGAGGGCTATTATGTGCTTTTACAAAATCAGGTGATTTATCTATCAGCGCCTCATCCATGAAATTAAAATAATCCACACCCACGATCACAAGCTTTGGTTTCGCACCTAACGCCTTAATGTACTGAGCGTAACTTATAAATTCATGCACATTCCCTGCAGAAAACGAGAAATTAAAGCAGCGAAAGTCCTCAATTTTACTTTCATCCAGAAGGGTCACAACAGAGCTGCCAAAGATAATACAATCATATTGCGCTGGATTTTTCAGATAACGATTAATCTTAGAAGCACGTTCATTAAAAGACAGGTTAAAAGGCTGCAGCTGATTACCATTTATATACCATAAGGGATCAATCAACGCATTAATCAAGAACAAGCCTGATAGAAAAGCCATCGCGCTTGTCAGAAATGCCTGAACATATAATCTATATTTATATCGGTCTTTTTTCATACAGCTTTTAAAATTGGAAATAAATAAATTCTTTAACCTCAGAAATAAAAATAATCGGAATGAGGAACAAGAAAAGGTTAAACACTATATAAAACAATGTTGGTTTTTGCTGTTCCATCCATTCATAAGCATTCTTGGTAAAAAATACACACAAAATGGCCGCCGCCAGAAAGAGAATATTCATATGCCTTAGCATATCACATGAAAAGATCAACGTATCAACATCACAGACAGATGTAAGATCCAGCATAGACAGAGTACTACCAATATCAAATGCCACGCGATCAATAAAAAACATTTTGGACAAAGCAATAAAGGCGTTTTGGGTTGTATCAGCACTCGCAAAAATCAGGGACACAATCACAAAATTTAAGGTTAAGAACCATGATACAAACGTATTAAGCCGGATATTGGTTTTCTGCCATAAGCTATGCGTAATCACGCCGAAAGCATGTATCAAACCAAAGAAGAAGAAGTTCCAGCTGGCTCCGTGCCATATCCCAAGCAACAACATCGCCATAAAAAGCGCCCATAGCGAATACAAATAAGTCACTTTCTTACGTGTGCGAAGCAGAGCACTAAAGACATATGTCCTGATAAAATCACCCAGTGTAATATGCCAGCGCCGCCAAAAATCAATGATATTATTCGCCTTGAAAGGGCTATTGAAGTTTAAGGGCAACTTGATGTTAAAGAGCAAGCCCAAACCAATGGCCATATCGCTATAACCACTAAAATCAAAATAAAGCTGGAATGCGAAAAGATAGCTCGCCAACCATGCATCTATCACACTTAGTGCAGCCGGATCACTATAAAATGCAGAACTATAAATTTCCAGTTGATCTGCGATCATAACTTTTTTGAATAGTCCCATCGAGAAAATAAATAACCCTTTGGATATATTCTGATAATTCAAAAACCGATTTCGCAAATTATCGAATTGCGGCATCATCGCCCGGTGATGCACAATCGGCCCGGCGATCAGCTGCGGGAAAAAGGAGACAAAAAGCAGATAGTTCAAAAATCTTTTTTCTTTTGTGAGCCCCTCATAGACATCAACCAGAAATGCAATTTGTTGAAGAGTAAAAAAACTGATTGCTAACGGAAGTGCCAGATTAAGAATTTCCCAGTTTGTACCAAGGAAGAAATTTGAATTATTGAGGAAAAAATCAAAATATTTGAAATAGCACAGCACAGATAAATTAGAGACAATCCCTAGAATCAGAAGGATCTTGCGATAATAAGGCCTTACACCCGAGTCTGGTGATAAAAATTGGGAAATCGTGAAATTGACAATGACCGATCCTAAAAGCAACGGCAAATACCGAATGTCCCACCACGCATAGAACACCAAAGACGCCAAGATCAAAAAGATTTGCCCAATCATAACCTGGCGATTTTGATTGAATGCATAATATAGGCCAATTGTAATTGGCAAAAATATAATCAGAAAAATATGAGTATGAAAAAGCACAGATCAACTTTAAGCGATTTTTGTATCAATCAAGCTAACCATTTGACCAACATTCTGGAGAGAGTGTAATTCTCCAATGGCAAATTTAACATTAAATTCGTTTTCAATCGTGATGATCAGATTAATATGTGCCAAAGAGTCCCAGCCATTAACATCAGCCGCCGTCGTATTCGTTGTTACTTCGATTTTTTCGTCATTGAAAAACTCTTTAAACAAAACATCAATTTTTTGCAATGTTGTCATTCTTAAATCCCTTATCCCTTTTTTAATATTGCGCCATATGAAATATCAACTTTATGTTTCTCTAGGTAATCCTGTGGCTTGTTTTCAGATGGCAAGACAATGTCTGTCTCAATTTCTAAACCAGCCTCACGAATAAGAGCTCTGATTTCTTTAACATCATTGAAAAGATAAACATGGTCAATCGTTGGGCAGTTTGCACATGTCGTCATGAAAAACCTGGCATCATCGGACATCAAATTACGCAAGACGCGCAAAACAGAAAGTGGATCATCAACATGCTCAAGAACTTCCCCCATACCAATAAAGTCATATTTAGTATCTGTTCTGAATAAATTGACATCACTTTTAATAAAATTCACCCGATCCGCATTATCAGGATTAACCGTTGCCATGATATTTTTAGCAAGGTGAATAGACGTATCACTAATATCAACAACGTCAATCGTACCATTCTGATCCAGATGCTGGAGCACATAATTCACGTACAGTCCGTGTCCACAGCCAACTTCCAGAAAATTTCCACTCTTTGGTGCGGCATCAATGTGCTCTTTATAAAAGTTAAGCAACTTATGGTGAGACTTCCATAAGAATTGTGACAAAGCGGCACCAAACATATATTGCGACATGGTGGCCTTATCGTTATAGACGTTCTCGAAGGCTTCTTGTTGATCCGTACTTAAATATTCGCCAGACCTTAAAAATTGTACGCGACAATACATCATCTGACTTACCATTTCCGAGTAAGCATCAGCCAATTGCACATCTGTAATCGC
This sequence comes from Alphaproteobacteria bacterium, assembly GCA_050633505.1. Taxonomy (GTDB): domain Bacteria; phylum Pseudomonadota; class Alphaproteobacteria; order Micavibrionales; family Micavibrionaceae; genus UBA1672. Next base: position 9,087 of record JBOEGQ010000002.1, on the reverse strand, counting down.
CTCTTTATCCATAAAGGGCTTATACATCTCTAAAAAATTTGCTAGGTCTTGCTTCGCATCCGGCGACTCTCGAAAATATTCTTCAATTTTCTTTTCCTGAGTTGGATGCGTTTTATATATTGTATCTAAGATTGATTGTATCACTTTTTTTGCCTAACTTACTAAAGTTACAATAAGGAATCTGATTGTGAAAAACAGAATATACCAAGATCTAGCATGGTTGCCAGAAATAAGTAAACCTTTAAAAGACCGGCTGCGTGACAAAACAACTGAAGACAAGGACTTGGCCTCTCTTTTACTGCAATTCTCAAAGCAACGCCTTGATAATATGCACCTAAATATGGTCGCGAAATTATACGATAAGATTGAAAAAAACCTTGAATTCCAAACATCTTTATCCCCGTTTAAACTCGCGATTCTATCGACCTCAACCTTTGATCTGATTAGCCCTGCGCTTAAAGCGACGGCTCTACGATACAACATAAGCCTTAGCCTCATTGAAACACCGTTTAATCAACTCATCGCGGAAACCTCAGACCCACAATCAAAAATTTATACGACGCAACCTGATGCAATCCTGTTCGCCATTGATCCTTATTCAATATTTGATCAGCCAAATGCAGGGGTTAACCTCATGGTAGAGGAAACCATTGGGTTACTTAACTTAATTAAAAGTAATATGCAAAAAAATGGCGCAAATACCACATGTGTTTTCCAAAACATACCGCATATTCCTGATGCTCTATTCGGTCATAGCGATTATCGTATGGTTGGTACATTCCGAAATGCTATTAATGCGATCAATAATTTTCTATCTGATGACTTTTTAGATCAAGAAGATATTCTAATCGACGTTGCACATATTGCTGAAACTGTCGGGTTAAATGACTGGCACGACCCGGCTTTCTGGCACATGGCCAAATTACCTTTTTCCCAAAATTTTGTACCACTTTATGCCGACCATGTTTGTCGTGTCATTGCCGCTCTTAAAGGTAAGTCAAAGAAATGCTTAGTATTGGATCTGGATAACACATTATGGGGCGGGGTTATTGGAGATGATGGATTAGAAAATATCCGTATCGGGCAGGGCGATACCATTGGTGAAGCTTATACCGCCATTCAGAAAATGGCAAAGTCATTACGTGATCGTGGAATCATCTTGGCGGTCTGTTCTAAAAATGAGGATTCTATCGCACGAAATGTTTTCCAGAAACACCCGGAAATGGTATTGAAAGAAAAGGATATTAGCGTTTTTCAAGCCAATTGGAACGATAAAGCAAGCAACATAACCGCCATCGCAAAGACTCTGAATATTGGTACAGATTCTCTTGTATTTATGGATGACAACCCGGCAGAACGTGAAATTATCCGGCAAAACCTACCGGAAGTTTGCGTGCCTGAACTGCCAGAAGACCCTTCTTATTATCCGCGTTATATTTATGCCGCCGGGTATTTTGAAAGCCTTTCTTTTTCCGAAGAAGATAAAAAGAGGGCCGATTTATATGCACAGAATACACAGCGCATCGAACTTAAAAATAGTATTCCAGATTACGATACTTATCTTCAATCTCTATCGATGGAAGCCAAGATAGAGCCATTTGATAGCGTCAACATGTCGCGTATTTCTCAATTAATAAACAAAACAAATCAATTCAACCTGACAACACGCCGGTATACAGAAAAAGAAGTCATCAAACTGACAAACAATCCTGATACCTATACGCTACAGGCCAGATTAATCGACCGCTTTGGCGATAATGGTATTGTTTCCGCTATAATTTGCCGAATTGAGGGTAAAGGGAAAATATGGAATATTGATACATGGTTAATGAGTTGCCGTGTTCTAAAACGCCGTTTGGAAGAGGCTGTCTTACAAAGAATTATTCAAGATGCCCAAAACAGCGGCGCAGAAACTCTGATCGGCACTTATATTCCAACAGATCGTAATGCTTTGGTCCAAAATCACTATAAAGACCTTGGGTTTAAGAAAGGCGAAGAAGGCGAGCACGTTAAATGGACGCTTAATCTTGAAGCATACCAACCAGCCAACCTTCCCATTAAGACTCTAAATTAAATCATATTACTGCCAAACCTACACCCTGTTCTTATAGGGGGCAACTTGACAATACTACCTACGTTTGTGTAGTCTCCCGCAACTAATCAAAATAATTAAGGTGAAATATGGGTAAGATAAAAGACCAATTAAATGAACGTAAAGAGAGCGAAGCAAATCAATCATTGGATTATGAACGCGCCGTAAAGGCATCTAAAGCAGACACTCTAGACCAGCATGCTAGCAGTATTATCACCAAAAAACATGCATTAGCTGAAATTAAAGAAGATTTAGCTCCTGACTTTCATGAACTAAGAAAAAATCCACGGACAATGTTTTTGCTGCCTAGTCTTCGTCCATTAAAAATGGGTACTACTAAGACATATTTAAAAACAAAATATCCCGATTCAGTGCAAGTTAATGAACCTGTTCTCATATGTAATTTAGGGATATGTAACTCAAAGCCACAGAATCCAGAAAATAAAGAAAGAATCGTAATCTCATATGATGCAGATAAAACAACATATAATATCCAGGAGCAAGAATACGGAGAGCCACCAGGTAGTAATCCAAATGTATATGATCCTGATCCTGGAAAAAGTGAGTGGCACAAGGTTGGTAAGCCAACAGCGGATTTAAGCAAAAAAGAAGCTTTAGAATACATGGAAAGCCGCCTTGTTGCTGCTTTAGAAAATCATGAAAAAGCAACCCCCAGACGTATTACTAAGTTCGCAATAGCCGCTACTGTCGCGTTGGGGATTTCACAATGTGCGGGTAATTCAAATGCAGAAACTATAGATAATATAGATAACCTAAACACGAAAGATGCCCACACAGAACAGGTAGATATACCTAATAATGAACCGTCATCTTTAGACTTGTAATCAGGTAATACCCGATAAGCTGGTCGTGGCGCAAAGTTTAATACATTAATCGAAGAGAGGATGGGTGAACGCGGTTTTGAGATCAATCATGTAACATTGAACCGTTGGGTTCTTCACTGCGTGCCTCCTTGGGGGCAGATGTCTCGCCAATATAAACGCTCGGTTCATCGCAGTTGGCGGATGGATGAAACCTATATGAAGATCAAAGGAAAGTGGCGGTATTTTTACCGCCTCGCGACCGTCTACGTTTTTCTCAATTGGGGTTTCAAACTCACTTAATCTTTGCGATAATACCAAAAAATTACTTTAGAGAAAAACAATGGAACGTATAGAAAAGAAAAAAGACGTAGTAGGGGGAAGAGCCAAGATCAAAGATACCCGCATTCCTGTATGGACAATTATTGGATATTTACAATCAGGACACACGGACGAATATCTTCTTGAAAATTTCCCGAGTATAACACGAGAAGATATTAGAACCTGTGAACAATATTATGCTGATCACGAAGACGAGATAAACAAAGACATAGCAGACCAAGACTGCGATGAATAAGTTCTATGTCGATGAAAATTTTAGGCAAAAAATAGTCGATAGGCTTAAAGAAAAAGGCCTCGGCGTTCAAACATCTCATAACACCAATAATGATGGGATATCAGATTCCGAGCAATTAGGATATGCTGCTCTTTTATGAACAAAACAACCTAGCGGCATTTAAACAAATATTTTTTGAGCAAATAGAATTTAGTGTAAAAAATTACCTTAGATAAGAACGAGAAAAACAATGGAACGTATAGAAAAGAAAAAAGACGTAGTAGGGGGAAGAGCCAAGATCAAAGATACCCGCATTCCTGTATGGCAGGTCATATTAGACCTTCAACAAGGTAACGCCATAAAGGAGATATTATATCAAAGGCCCACAATCACAGCCATAGATATACAGGCTTGTGAGGAATATTATCAAAGCAACAAAGAAGAGATAGATTTCGATATTAAAGAAAACCTAGAAGATGAGTGATTTCTATGCCGATGAGGATGTTAAAAAAGGAATAGTAAATATTCTTTGCTCCAAAGGCCATAATATCACAACAGCACAGCAGGCTGAGAATCCAGGACTTTCTAATCAGGAACAATTAAAGTATGCGTCTGATAATGGCATTCCTATCATCACACATAATAAAATCGACTTTATTAAGCTGCATCAAAGCGGATAAGAACATAGTGGAATTTTTCAATTAGTTGCAACATGACGAATGAACAAGCTGCTGCGCGATGGACTGAAAAAGCAGCAAAGCAAGGAGTTGGTCAGGCGCAGTTAAATATTGGGCTTATGTACTGTGCAGGAAGTGGTGTAACAAAAGACCTAATCCTCGGACATATGTGGCTAAATATAGGGGGTGTGAGAAGAGAAGAAACATGTCTGTATCCTGTCAGAGTATTTCTGTCACCCTATCGCTTCTTACGGTATGCACGTTCGTTATCTCTTTTTAGGAGTTTTTCTATCGGCTATAATTTTCGCGATATCAAGAGCAGTCTTTCCCTCTTTATTTTTTATGTCTATTCTAACTCCTGCTGCTAATAATATTTTTACTATCTTAGTAGAATTGCCCTGTGTGGCTACATGTAAAGGTGTATTGCCCCGTTTATTTAGGGCATTAATATCCGCACCCGCTTTTATCAATATGTTGATTGAGTCTGTTTTGCCATACAAAGCCGCTGCGTGAGAAGCTGTATACCCATCTAGATCTACTGCATTAATGTCTGCACCAGCCGTTATTAGTGCATTCATAGCGTCTACTCTTTCATGCATAGATGCTAGAATCAAAGGGGTATACCCTTTTACTTTAGCATTGAGATCCGCGCCTGCCATTATTAATGCATTAATAATGTTTACCTTGCTATTTAGTACAGCGAAATGAAAGGGAGGGGTTCCTTCGTTATTTACAATATTAATATCTGCGCCGACCTTTATCAGTGTTTTGATTTCGTCTATTAGTCCTTTCTGAACAGCCCTATGTAACGCGGTGTAACCATCACTATGTTTCAGGTTTGGGTCAGCTCCTGCCTTTACTAAAGCTTCTAAAGCTTCTATTTTCCCTTTCTGAACAGCCCTAAGTATAGGAGAAAACCCCTTACTATCTTTCAGGTTAAGGTCAGCTCCTGCCTTTACTAAAGCCTCTATGCTTTTGATCTTTCCAATCATAGCAGCCCTATGCAAAGGGGGGACGTTAGTAGCTTCTAGGTTAAGGTCAGCCCCTGCCTTTGCTAGAGCCTCTATACTTTTGATTTTTACACCAATGGTAGCCAAGTCCAGTGGGGTGCTGCCCTTACTATCTTCCAAGTTAGGGTCAGCCCCTGCCTTTACTAAAGCTTTTATAACTTCTGTTTGTTCATCCCAAGCAGCCATGTGCAGCCGTGAGTAACCATCACTATCTTTCAGGTTCAGGTCAGCCCCTGCCTTTGCTAGAGCCTCTATACTTTTGATTTTATTGCCCACAGTAGCATAGTACAGTGGGGTGCTGCCCTTACTATTTTCTAAGTTAGGGTCAGCCCCTGCCT
>JBOEGQ010000002.1:0-3465 GCA_050633505.1 Alphaproteobacteria bacterium | reverse complement strand
GTTAGGGTCAGCCCCTGCCTTTGCTAGAGCCTCTATGCTTCTCACTTCCTCACTAAAAACAGCCGTAATCAGCGGGGTAGTCCCAACACTATTTTCCAAGTTAGGGTCAGCATCCGCCTTTACTAAAGCTTCTATGCTTTTGATTTTTCCGAACATGGCAGCGCTCATAAGAGGAGTAATACCATCTTCATCCATAGCATTAATATCTGCCCCTAATTGCATCAACACTTCGATAGCATCCACATGTCCTTTGGCTGAAGCTATGTGTAGAGGGGTCTTGCCATGGTCATCCTTAGCATTAATATCGTCCCCTTTTTTTATAAGTCTAATGATCTCGAGTAGATTTCCACCTAATGCGGCGAAGTGTAGAGAAGGGGCATAATTATTTTTTTGCTTAGCATTGGAAGGGAAAGATAAAATTAGAATAAAACAAATAATAATGATGCGCACTTTATAGCTCCTCGGTAAACATTTGTAACAGGATAAAAATAATCTGTAATACTTGTCGATGTAAAGCTTAGACTTCGCGATACTACCCTAATTTTACACAGCCGAAGCGGGAGGAAACTGTTTTTCAGTATTGTCACAACATTACAGAAAAAACTAAAATAATAATTACTCTGATAGTAACAACCCTCTTACAATTAAACCAATGAGCTAAAGAATACCATGTGTTCTAAGGACTAGGTGACCCCACTTAATTCTGATAACGTAAAAAAGATTACCAAAATGAGTAAAATAAATTTAAAGAACAGTCTATTAGTTTGTGTTTTCTTTAGTGGCTGTACAAACATTAAGCTGGAATCTGATATAGAACACGTAGCATTTAAAGAAAGCTTACACGGGTACCGGGCTCTGCGAGATACCACTTTAGATCGGATCACTACGCCCATGGGATGTTTTAGAAAGATACACACTGCATCACGAACACTCGCAGGCATTGAACTGATGAACATGATTAAACTCAACGTCACCAAATACAGCGACCAAAATCTTACGCCGGCACAGCAATTAACGCGCCTAAATAATCAAAGGACAATATGTTCGCAATATTTACCTTTAATGTGTTGTAAGTTTCCATTAGCCGCGTAAGAAAAGGTATTTCTAAGCCTATATCCGCAATACAAAATCAATTTAAATAAAATCCGAAACAAAAGGCGTTGACTGAATTATGTAAATAAGGTTACATTTAAATTATTATGCTATCGCGTCGCTGACCAAAGGGCGCATTATTTTTCAAATAATAAATTTTGTATTGCTATTAAAATCAGGCGTGCTATTTCCTAGCGCATTCCATGAATAAGTCATGTGCCGATTTATATTTCCCAAATGAAAACTAGAAAACTGAGTTCTTGAGTAAAGGAGTAACTACTATGTCGAATAACACACAAATTCCAACAAACCGTTCAAACCCGATTGATATTAATGGCGATGAAAACGATAACCGCATTGATGGTGATGTGGTTGATGAAAATATCTATGGCCATGGAGGCAATGATACCTTGATGGGTAATGATGGCTCTGACTACCTATTCGGCGGTGACGGCGATGATAGTCTCTGGGGAGAAGAGGGCGATGATTACCTTGTCGGCGGGGCAGGTACAGACCAAGTGGTCGGTGGTGCTGGTAATGACTGGGTCGAAGGTGGTGCTGATCGTGACATCATATATGGCGGTGATGGCGATGATCGTGTTATTGGCGGTGACGGCGATGATTCTGTTTCCGGTAATGCCGGTAATGATGTTCTAGAGGGCGGTTCAGGAGAAGATACCCTATGGGGTGGTACAGGTAATGACACGCTTTACGGTGGTGATGGCGATGATAAGTTGTTTGAAGACACTGGCGATGATGTGTTTCATGGCGGTGCCGGTAATGATTACCTCTACAGCGATGAAGGTAACGACACGGTTAACGGTGATGAAGGTGATGACAGACTCGAAGGAGGTACTGGCGACGACATTCTGGATGGCGGTGACGGTAATGATACGGCGGAGTATTGGCAATATACATCAACAGACCACGGTGTTACGGCTGACCTTAGTCAGGGCACAGCCTCTGATGATGGTAGTGGTGGGGTTGATACATTAATTAACATTGAAAATATCCGTGGGTCACGGTGGGATGACAACTTAACTGGTGATAGTGGCAGTAATGAATTACGCGGCGATGGTGGTAACGATGTCCTTAATGGCCTTGGTGGTAATGATAAGCTCTTTGGTGGTACAGGTGATGACACGCTCGATGGAGGTGCTGGCGATGATGAACTCCAAGGCGGCGATGGTAATGATACCTTATTAGGTGGTGCAGACAACGATACCGTATTAGGTGGTGCAGGTGATGACATTCTTGATGGAGGTGCTGGTGTTGACAGAGCTTATTACGGTTTTGCAGCAGCTGGGGTGAATGTAGATCTCAGTCAAAATGTGGCCTCTGATGATGGTGATGGTGGTTCAGATAGTTTGGCGAATATAGAGAACGTCACCGGTTCCGAATTTAATGACGTTATTGTTGGAGATGATCAGGATAACTTGCTGATTGGTGGTGCCGGCGATGATGAAATTAACGGTGGAAATGGCGATGATGAACTCCAAGGCGGCGATGGTAATGATCTCCTAAACGGTGGCGATGGCGATGATTTGATTTTTGGTCAGGCCGGCGATGATATTATAAATAGCGGAGCAGGGGATGATCAGATTGTTGGTGATGCCGGAGTAGATACTGTTAATGCCGGAACAGGTAATGATACAGTATGGGCCGGAACAGGTAATGACACTGTTAATGGTAATGACGGCGACGATCAACTTCAGGGACAGGATGGTAATGATACCCTAAACGGTGATGGTGGCAATGATACCCTCTTTGGTCAATCTGGCGACGATACCCTAAACGGCGGTGCCGGTGATGATGAACTTCAGGGCGGAGCAGGGGATGATATCCTAAACGGTGGAGATGGTAATGATCTCTTATTGGGTGGTGCTGGCGACGACACTATCGACGGAGGTGTTGGCACTGATACCATGTATTATGGCTCTGCAGCAGCTGGGGTGAATGTAGATCTCAGTCAAAATGTGGCCTCTGATGATGGTGATGGTGGTTCGGATAGTTTGATGAATATAGAGAACGTCACCGGTTCCGAATTTAATGACGTTATTGTTGGAGATGATCAGGATAATTTGCTGATTGGTGGTGCCGGTGATGATGAAATTAACGGTGGAAATGGCGTTGATTATATTTATGGAGGCGATGGTATAGACATCATAAATGGGGGAGGCGCAAATGACTTTCTTGGTGGTGGTGCCGGCGCAGATACAATTAACGGCGGCTATGGCTGGGATATTGTTGGTTATATATACTCCACTGAAGGTGTGACGGTTAATCTGGCAACGGGTGTGAATAGTGGCGGTAATGCAGAAGGTGATGTCTTCATCGATATTGAAGGTGTTGTTGGTTCATCTTTTGGAGATA
>JBOEGQ010000001.1:0-153077 GCA_050633505.1 Alphaproteobacteria bacterium | reverse complement strand
GCCTTACCATCTGCCTCTTTCGGGACAACTTCAATGGTGTTTGAGTGCAGGATATCTCCATGGGGGAAAATTGGGTCTGTTGGCACTGCGGTTATTCTTTCTAAAATAGCTTTAAAGTGCGACTTTTCAAATATGTCGAACAAAGAGATATGCTTGATTTCCTCTCCATTCTGATTAAGAATCAGAATAGTTTCATCTAAATAAGGTGGGGTAATATTGGGAAAAGTTAGATTGTGCTGTGTTCTGAATTTTTTTCCAAGGACATATAATTTTTTTTGGTCATTAGAAAATGCGATATCATGATGTACTGTTGCGGCATCATAAACCCATATAGGTTGAGCATTCTTATCTAATTTCACAAGTCCCAAATTACTTTTTTTGGCTTGAGGGCTTCTGGATGTAATGAACGCGTATATCTCACCTGTTTCAGGAGACAAGAATGCACGGTCACAAGCCAGATGGTGGTCAAGAGAGTGATGAGCTGAATGGTCTTTATTGTCGCGCCAGATTTCCTTTGGATTAATATCCCAACGATGCTGAATATCTCCATTCATATCTGTAAGGAGAGCCGTTTTATTGCCTGCACCAATATAAAATGTATGGCCTGTGTAGCTGCTATCCGGATTATGAATGGTTACGTTTTTTTCGTCTGTACGTTGTGGAGCATGAAATGACGGATGGTATATATGACTTCTGAACTCACGTTGCTTTACCAAGAGATCATAATTCTTGATGGGAGTCATGATAGCTAGGTTGAAGGCCTCTAAATTGATAACACCAAATGCGATGATAAGGACATATCCAGACAAAATGGTAACCAGAATATTAAACGCTTTCATTCTTTATCCCTGAGATCAGTTTAAGATAATGATTTTATATCGTGTCAGAGTATTTTTGTATAGGTGAAATCCCCCCCTAAAAATGCGGCGATCATAGTGCGTTTAAATGTGCGAAAATAAAAAAGGAGCCTAAAGGCTCCTTTTGATTAATTTTACTGGCATGCAAGGCATTCTTCGTACATAGAGCCGCCGCTGCCATCGCCCATTGCACCCTGTTCATCCTCATCTTGTTTTTCGTCTTGGGCACGTTTCCATGATGCGTCGCTTTCTGCGCGTTGGATGGATTTTGACCGACAATAATACAGGCTTTTACATCCTTTTTTCCATGCTTCAAAGTGTATGCGGTGCAGGTCTGCCTTGTGCACATTTGCAGGTAAGAAGACATTCACACTTTGTGCCTGACAAACAAACGGTGTGCGATCAGCCGAATGTTCAATAATCCAGCGCTGATCTATTTCGAAGGCTGTCTTGAAGACATCTTTTTCTTCTTCACTTAACTCCGCAAGGTGCTGCACTGATCCTTCATTTGTGAAGATAGAGCTCCATATATCATCTGTATTGAGGCCTTTATCATCCAAAAGCTTTTCAAGATACTTATTCCGAACCGGGAATGATCCGGATAATGTTTTATGGGTATAGGCATTCGCCGCAATTGGCTCAATACCAGGGGAAGCACCACCGCAAATGATGGAAATACTTGCCGTTGGTGCAATCGCCATTTTGTTAGAGAAGCGTTCCATAATCCCATAGTCAGCCGCATCCGGGCAGGGGCCTCTCTCATGTGCAAGCTTAACCGAGGCATCATCTGCCTGACGTTTGATATGTTGGAATATACGACGGTTCCAGACCTTTGCCATCACACCTTCCATCGGTAGCATCTTTGACTGTAGGAAAGAGTGAAAGCCCATAACGCCTAATCCGATTGAGCGTTCGCGCATCGCGGCATATTTTGCACGTTTCATTGAGTCAGGGGCTTTTTCAATAAAGTCAGACAGGACATTATCCAAAAATCGCATGACGTCTTCAATAAATGTCGGGTGGTCTTGCCATTCGTCAAATTTCTCAAGATTGAGTGAAGATAAACAGCAAACCGCCGTACGTTCATTACCCAAATGATCTTCACCGGTCGGTAGTGTAATTTCCGAACATAGATTAGACATCTTTACATTCAGACCGGCCATTTTATGGTGATCAGGAATGGCATCGTTTACATGATCAATAAAGATGAAATATGGCTCACCCGTTTCTACACGTGCGGTAAGAAGGCGTATCCAAAGGTCACGCGCGTTTATTTTATCAACAACAGCATTATCTTTAGGAGAGCGCAGCGCCCACTCTTCATCATTTTCAACGGCCTCCATAAAGCGGTTTGGAATCAAAACACCATGATGAAGGTTTAAGGCCTTACGGTTCGGATCTCCACCTGTTGGGCGACGTATTTCTGCGAATTCTTCAATCTCGGGATGCCACACAGGCAGGTAAATCGCGGCGCTACCACGGCGTAAAGACCCTTGTGAGATTGCAAGGGTAAGGGAGTCCATAACGCGAATAAACGGAACAATACCTGAGGTCTTCCCGTTGCGTCCGACCTTTTCACCGATGGAGCGTACATTACCCCAATAAGAGCCGATACCACCGCCAAGAGATGCCAGCCATACATTCTCATTCCAAAGAGATACAATGTTCTCAAGAGAGTCTCCGGTTTCGTTCAGGAAACAGGAAATCGGTAAGCCACGACTTGTTCCGCCATTGGATAGAATGGGGGTTGAAGGCATAAACCAGAGTTTGGAGATGTAATCGTAAATGCGTTGTGCGTGTTCACTGTCATCACCGTAATACATGGCATTGCGCGCAAACAAATCCTGATATTGTTCCTCTGGCATGAGGTAACGGTCGGTTAAGGTTGCTTTTCCGAATTCTGTAAGGTTCTCGTCTCTTGATCTATCGATCTGGACACGATTTCCCCTCTCCATTTGCGCGACGTCAAACATGAGCACTACTCCCTAATTATACGTTTTTCTTCATTCTTATTGAAATATCTTCAAGGAATGGTTTTTGAAAGACAGATAAAACACAATTTGTTGTGATCATCTGGTAGGTAACATACTATATCTCGTATGGGCTGCCAATTAGAATTTATTCCTAATGATTTTATTCCATGTCATTGAACCCCCTGATTCAACGATAAAAAAACGATATATCCCAGTCTTTATCCCCGTAAAAAAAAGTGATTTTTGAAAGATTGTTACCATTACTCTTGCTATATCTTGGGGGTCATTAACACAAGATCTGGTGCGTTTTTTTCAAACTCTGGTAGACTGATTTTTAAGAGAACAAAGGGAATCCCTTGCTAAAAGGAAGTGAGAATCATGCGTAGGAATAGACAAACAAAGATTTTAGCAACCATAGGTCCGGCGTCGTCTGATGAAAAGATGATTGAAGAGCTTTTTCAGGCAGGTGTTGACCTGTTTCGATTGAATTTTTCTCATGGATCGCATGAAGATCATTACGCTGTGTTGCAGGGAATACGCGCGGTAGAGAAGAGGTATAACCATCCGGTTGGCGTTATTGCAGATCTTCAGGGGCCTAAATTAAGGATTGGGACATTTAAAGACGATTCGATTCGAATCGAAAAAGGACAGCACTTTCGATTCGATACTGATTCGACGCTTGGTGATGAAACGCGTGTTTGTCTTCCACATCCTGAGGTTATCGCGGCCATGGAAACCGGAAGCTTAATTTTTCTGGATGATGGGAAGGTGCGTGTTGAGATTGTTGAAAAGGGGGACGGATATCTTATCGGGGAAATACAATCCGGATCAGTGCTTAGCAATAATAAGGGGTTTAATATTCCCGGGACGGTTTTGCCAATTCCTGCACTGACGGATAAAGATCGAAAGGATTTGGTCGCTGCGCTCGACATGGATGTTGACTGGATTGCACAAAGCTTTGTCCAGACGCCCGAAGATGTGCATGAGGCCCGTGATTTGATAAATGGGCGGGCGGCATTGATGGTGAAAATTGAAAAACCATCCGCCTTGATGCAGCTTGAAGAAATTGTAGATGCAGCAGATGGTGTGATGTTGGCACGTGGTGATTTAGGCGTTGAAATTCCGCCCGAAGATGTTCCGGCGGTGCAAAAAAACGTTGTGCGTATGGTGAGGGACCTTGGAAAGCCGATTGTTGTGGCAACGCAGATGTTGGAGTCCATGATTACAAATGCGCGTCCGACACGTGCGGAAGCTTCGGATGTAGCGACGGCAGTTTATGATGGTGCAGATTGTGTAATGCTGTCGGCAGAAACGGCGGTGGGAGAGTATCCTGTACGTGCGGTAGAGATGATGGATAGAATTGCGTGCAGGATTGAAGATGATGAGACTTATTTAGAAATGATGGAAACGTCGAGGCCGGATGCCTTAAATACACCGTCGGATGCAATTACAACGGCGGCCTATTATGTGGCACAGGATGTTGATGCCAAGCTTATCGTGAATTACACAATGTCGGGTTCAACGGCGTTACGAACGGCGCGCCAGCGCCCCGAAATTCCGATTATATGCCTTACACCTGATTTAAACGTCGCACGGCGCATTGTTTTGTCTTATGGCGTATGCCCAATCCATGATGACGCGCGTGAGGAAGATTTTACTGGGCCGGCGCGTCATGCCTCGGAAATTGCGGTGAATAAAGGTTTTATTCAAAAAGGTGATCGCTTCATTATGACGGCAGGTGTGCCATTTGGGGTGCAGGGGACAACCAATATTTTACGCATTGGAAAGGTTGAGTAGAAATATGGACGCAATTCATTTTATTCTGACGGGTGGGACGATTGAAAAATCATATGATCCGTTGACCGAAAAGCCTGAGTTTTTATGTCAGTCTATCCTTCCTGATTATCTGGATCGTGTGATAAAGGCCTATCCTGAATCGAATTTTGAAGTCGTCTGTCAGATTGATAGCTTTGAAATGAATGACAAGATTCGTGCAAATATTGTCGATGCGATTAAGGTGGCGCAGGCAAATCAAGTTATCATTATTCACGGAACCTCAACAATGGCGCAAACTGCGCAATATCTGTCAGAGCATTTGAAGGGTATAGACAAGACAGTTATTTTGACTGGCGCAATGATCCCTTTAAAAGAATTTGCGATGAGTGATGGTGGCTTCAATCTTGGTTACGCAATTGCACAGGTTCAGAATACAGAAGCAGGGGTTTATGTGGCGATGAATGCGCGGCTTTTCTCCGCCAATGAAGTTGATAAGAACGTGGAGATCGGGCGTTTTGAACCAAGGGGGGAGGGGAAGATATATGTTACGTAAGATTATAACGGTTATTGTTGTCACCGTCATTTTGGGATGTGGCAATGTATCTCAGGCCTCCGATATAACAATTGATGAGGCTTATCGATCAATTCCGCATGGTCGCACACAATTCGATCAAAGCCGCGCAACAATGAGTGAGGAAGAAAAAAAGTATATAGACCATCTTTTCTTTGCAACAGATTTGGCAATGCGTGAGCGTGTTGTGATGTTGCGTTATTTTGAGGAAAAGAAAAGTGCCTCGTATATTGAGCAGTATAATAAGGAAATAGGGAATATTCTCGCCAGCTTCGATTTGGTTCGTGCACCGACCAAAACATTGTTACAGGTTGAAAAACTAGTTCTTGAATCGGTGCGTGAGCAGCAAGCTTTTTTTAATAAGAGATATAAAAATAATGATGCGATCCCCAAAAGGGCAATGTATAGCACGTATAAGCATTATACTCTTGTACAGAGCTCCCATAAGAAGCTTATTCAGGCTTATATGTTATTGAAAAAAACATATCCGCGTGAACAACGGCATAATCAAAAGGCATTCTTCGATCATTTATGCGCATTAGATTTTATCTAGACGGGATTGAAATGTTTCGATCATGTCTTGCATGGAAAGAAATGTTTTTTCTGCGCCGGCCTTGATCAGTGCATCGGCGTGTTCCTTTGGTGCGTGGTGTGTTCCGCAGAACCCCCATACATCCATGTTTGCGGCATGTGCACCTGTGACACCGGCGCTGCTGTCTTCTATGACCAGACATTTATGCGGTGAAACGTCATGTTGTTGCGCGGCAAGAAGAAACAAATCCGGTGCAGGTTTCGGGTTAGGGGCCATGAGGCCACTAATCACGTTTTGATCGGGAAAGAACGTATCAAGGCCTGCAAAATGAATGGATGACAGAACGTTTTGTCGCTCTCCATTCGAAACAACGCAGACCTTTGTATTGCGCGATGCGCATTCGACCATCTTATCTGCGTTCTCAATACGTTTCATATCCGTTGAAGCCAGAGCACGAACTTTACTTAAGTAGAGTTTTGATGCGTTGTCGGGGAAGGTGAACCCTGTTTCCTGTGCGATCTTTCCTATGATCGCACTAAAGCGAAACCCTGAAAAGTGTGACAGGCCATATTCGATATCATAGTCATGGATACCAAAATCGTTAAGAAAGCTAACAATTGCTTTGATATTCAGGTACTCACTATCAACAAGCGTACCATCACAATCGAATATGACCAGATCATAACACATTATAATTAAATCATTGCCATGCCGCCATTAACATGGACGGTTTGGCCTGTAACGTATCCGGCTTCATCACTGGCCAAAAATACGGCGGCGGCAGCGATGTCTTCGCTGCTTCCCATTTTACCGGCAGGAATGGTTGAATTGATTTTTGCTTTTTGATCATCATTTAATGCATCGGTCATTGCCGTTGCGATAAAGCCCGGTGCGATACAGTTGACCGTAATACCGCGTGAGGCCACTTCTGCTGCCATGGCTTTCGACCAGCCAATCATGCCTGCTTTTGAGGCGACATAGTTACATTGACCCGGATTGCCTGTAACGCCAACTACAGATGATACATTGATAATACGGCCTGAGCGACGTTTCATCATGCCGCGTTGCACTGCTTGTGCAAGTTGGAAGGGAGCCGTTAGATTAACGTCCAGAACATCTTGCCAGTCGGCATTGCTCATACGCATAGAAAGCCCGTCACGGGTCAGACCTGCGTTATTTACGAGAATATCAATTTTACCCATGGCTTCATCTGCGCGCTTGATAAGGTCTTTGATCGCGTCTTGACTGGATAGGTCCGCTGGTAGAACATGAGCGCGCTCTCCTAATTCCTGAGCAAGGCTATTCAGTTTCTCTTCATTACGCCCTGAAAGAGCAACAATCGCCCCTTGCGCATGCAGTGCTTTTGCAATTTCTCCACCGATTCCGCCTGTTGCACCTGTTACAAGCGCACATTTTTCTGTAAAATTGAACATAATTTATTAACCTTTTTACGTTAAGTTCGATGTAATGGTTTAAACATAAGAATAGGGGTTGTAAAGCGTGATAAAAGGAGTATTATGCCACACGCTTTAGATGCGAATGATTATCATTAGTTGAGGGCAACCATTCTATTTTTGTTGACATAACATAAAAACAGGCGTAAATAAGCCTCAAATTATATTTTTATATATTATTTGCTATTATTTATGCTGCTCTTTAACAGAGATGGACGAGTAAGAGATAATGAGTTTAAGAACTGCGGTAAAACAACAATTTTATGTGGCGGCACAAAATGATCCGTCACTAAACCTTCGCCCGACAGTTCCGGTTAAGATGAAAACATTAGAGCAGGTCTTGGCACCTATGCGTAACCTGATGGTGAATGATGCTTCATATGTTAGCCGCGACAAGGATATCAGGATTTCTGACCAGATTGATTATCTCCGCCAAATCTGTATGGAAGCACAAGTGGCGCATACAACAAAAGATCCGGATGTTAAGAAAGATCGTATGCGGTTATTGAATACGCTTCAAAGTATGCTAGAGCGTGTGAGGGAGGCCGAAGATGCCTAAAGATGAAGTTTCTTTTGATTATGAGGAAGACGTACTTGCATTGGTTGAGTTGGTCGAAACCATTAAATCCGATGCGGATATTCACGGACAATTCCTCGGTAATACATGTGTTGCAGATGCTGTTTATGATGTTGTTCAGAATATCGAAGATGCAAACGAGGTTAATTGGGAGCCACTGCCAGAGCAGGAGCACCCCTATATGGCCAAGTTCAACACGGATGAGCCATCTGTGAACGAAGAAGAATACTTCCCGACTGTAGAGCTATCGGCATAGCACTCTATTTTTCACGTAAATATTTTTTCTTATTTAAGCTTTTCAATCAAGGCGTCAATTTGTTCGCTCGTGCCAACGCTTTCGCATTTGATAGAGCGATCGATGCGTCGTGCAAGGCCACTTAGAACTTTGCCAGCGCCCAATTCCACCATTTCGGTGACGCCTTCTTTCCCCATATATAGAACGGATTCACGCCAGCGCACCATACCCGTGATTTGTTCAATCAAAAGGGTTTTAAGTGTTTGCGGATCGTTTTCCTGTGATGCTGTTACATTTGTAACAACCGGAACGACGGGGGCGTTAAATTGTGTATCGGCAAGGGCAGGGGTCATGGCATCTGCGGCCGGAGACATTAATGCACAATGGAATGGTGCGCTGACAGGAAGGATAACCGCCTTACGTGCGCCTTTCTCACTGGCTAATTTGACGGCACGTTCAACGGCATCTTTATGGCCGCTGACGACAACTTGCCCGTCTGAATTGTCATTTGCCGCGGCGCAAACTTGATCCTGTGCGGCTTCTTGTGCAATTCGTGCAACAACGTCAAAGTCAAGACCGAGGACAGCCGCCATAGAGCCAACCCCAACGGGTACGGCTTTTTGCATTGAGCTTCCCCGTAGTTTCAGAAGGCATGCACAGTCCGATAGACCAATTGTACCGGCCGCTGTTAACGCGGAATATTCTCCGAGGGAATGTCCGGCCACAAAAGAACTGAAGTCTTTAATTGCGATGTTTCCTTGCTTTTCAAGGATGCGCGCGATTGCGACAGATACTGCCATAAGGGCAGGTTGTGTATTCTCTGTCATATTCAATTCGGCTTCATCACCGTCAAACATAAGTGTGCTTAGTTTCTGTGAGAGGGCATCGTCAACCTCATCGAAAACATCCTTTGCATCGGTAAAGTTTTCGGCGAGATCCTTTCCCATACCGATGAATTGTGATCCTTGTCCGGGAAATACAAAAGCACGTGCCATTTTTGTTAATCTCTTTCTATAAGGTGATGTTTTCTCAATGATCATGACCATATTTTATCGCGTGCATTTGTCAATAACATAATAACGTATGCGAAATTATCATGGGTAAATTTGCATCAAAGGCATGTTTTGTGTAATTATTGCGCCTGTGTGGACGAATCAGAAACATTATTACTTTGATTCGATTTTTTATAATTCTATATTTTAAAGGGAGATTCTCATGCAGGACGCTATTCGGAAAGAGCTGGGGCAAGTTATTGAAGAAATGAGCCGTGCTTATGACACTGTTTCTTCTTATGAACCTCATAATGCAGATTATGCAGATTATGCTGTTATGGCGCTTGAACGTTTCCGCGATGCATTACGCAACCCGGATTTAACGCAAAATGAGTTGGCTTTCATGTTACGTCAGGCGATGACAGAACATCGTGCAGGTGAGGCAGGGGATTGCTGGAAAGCTTTTGTTGCTTCATATATGTCTCAATCTGCCAATGCGAATGACAGTTCGCATCTGCACTAAGTCTTTCTCACTTGTTTCGTATCATTACCTTATGCGCTTTGCCTTAAGAAAAAGCTTGCGTAATCCTGAGTTTTCGGTATATTCCACCAACTTTTAAACATAACCTCGCTGGTAACTGGTGTTACTGGCTGGCTATAAAAGCAGGGAATCCTGCGGATATGGTATAACTCAGGAGGAATGAATATGCCTTTCTATGAAACCGTGTATATTGCACGGCAAGACCTTACGGAAACTCAGGTAAAAGACATTACCGAAGGTTTCGCAAAAATCATTACAGATGCAAATGGTAAGGTTCACAAAACAGAGTTTTGGGGACTTAAAAACTTTGCGTACCGCATTAACAAGGCGCGTAAGGGGCACTATATCTTGCTTGAGCTGGATGTAGATGCTGATACATTGCATGAAATGGAACGTCAGATGCGCTTACATGAAGATGTTGTGCGTTTCCAGACTTTACGCATTGAAGAATTGAGCGAAGGCCCGTCTGTTATGATGGATAAGGGTGGTCGTGATGATGATAAAAAGAAATTTGACAGAAAATTCGATAAGAAATTTGATAAAAAGAAGGAGGCCGCATAATGCCAGCTGCTGATGCACCAACTGTAAAACGTCCATTTTTCCGCCGTAAAAAGACATGTCCTTTTACAGGGCCGAATGCGCCTCAGATCGATTGGAAAGATACACGTCTTCTAGGTCGTTACATCTCTGAGCGTGGGAAAATTATCCCAAGCCGTATCACTGCCGTGTCTCAAAAGAAACAGCGTGAGCTTGCAAAAGCAATCAAACGCGCACGTTTTATGGGGCTATTGCCATATGTTCAACATGAAAGCGATCAACGTCCGCAAGGCCGTCGCTAAGACTAGATTTGGAGATAAATTATGTCATCATCAACACAAGTTATTTTGCTTGAACGCGTTGAAAAGCTTGGCCAGATGGGCGAAATCGTCAATGTAAAGCCTGGCTATGCACGTAACTTCTTGTTACCGCAGAAAAAAGCTCTACGTGCAAGCAAAGAAAATGTAGCGTATTTTGAAGCGCAGAAGAAAACTTTGGAAGCTGCGAATGAAAAAGGTCGTGAAGCGGCGGAAAAACTAGCCAAGACAATTGAAAATGTTAAGGTTCCGGTTATTCGTCAGGCTTCGGAAGCAGGTCAATTGTTTGGTTCTGTGAACTCACGTGATATTGCAGATTCTGTTTCAGAAGAAACGAAACAGAATATTACACGCGATATGGTGCGTTTGACGCAAAACATCAAAACAATTGGTTTAATTCCTGTTGAAGTTGTTCTGCACCCTGAAGTTAAAGTGGATGTGATTGTAAATATCGCGCGCTCTGTGGAAGAAGCAAAAATTCAGGCTGAAACCGGACGTGCTTTGATTGCAGATGGTTCTTTCGCTGATGTTGAAGAAGAAGTTCAGGAAGAAGAAATTCTTGATGCTGTTTCAGATGAAGAAGCGTCTGATTCTGAAGCTGTTGCAGAAGAGGCATCTGAAGAAGCATAAGTGTTTTTACGGGGATGTGATTATATCCCCGATATTCACAATATATAATTCATAAAAGCTAGCGAAGTGCGAAGGCATTTGCTAGCTTTCTTTTATGACACAGCCAGTATTTTTTGATCCTCCTGCCGATGCGGAACATGTTCCCGTTGGACAGAATGTAAGCGGACAGGATAATAGTCCGCATTATCGTACATCACCCAACAATGTTGAGGCAGAGCAAGGGTTGCTCGGTGCTTTACTTGTGAATAATAATGCCTATGAGAAGATCGGTGATCTGCTTAAGGCAGAGCATTTCTTTATGCCCGTGCATCAGCGTATCTTTACGGCTGTCGCGCAATTTATTGATCGCGGACAGAATGCATCGCCTGTTACATTGAAAGGGTATTTTGAGAAAGATGAGGATCTGGCCGATTTGGGCGGTGGTGCATATCTTGCCGATCTTGCCGCCAGTATCGTTAGTGTCATCAACGTACGTGACTATGCGCAAACGATTTATGATCTTTTCATGCGCCGAGAGCTGATTACGCTTGGTGAGGATATTGTCAATGAATCGCATGAGCAAACATTAGACTCTCAGCCGACAGATATCGTGGAAACGGCTGAGTCCAAGCTATTCTCTCTTGCGGAAAGCGGTGAGGTGAAGGGCGGTTTCGTTTCTTTGCGTGATTCGGTGATGGTGTCTATTGAGGTTGCGGAAAAGGCATTCAAAACAAAGGGGCATGTTACTGGTTTTACAACAGGTTTGCGGGATTTGGATAAGCAATTGGGTGGTTTCCATCCTTCTGATCTTTTGATTCTCGCGGGGCGCCCGTCTATGGGGAAAACCGCTCTATCAACCAATATTGCTTATAACTCTGCGCGTATATATGCGGAAACGGGTGGTAAAGAGGGCGCGCGCGTCGGGTTTTTCTCCCTTGAGATGTCATCAGATCAGCTTGCCACACGTATTTTGGCAGATTGTGCAGATATGTCTGGTCACGCGATTAAGCAAGGGGATATCAAACAGGAAGATTTCCAGCGCTTTGTAAAAGCAAGTCAAACGTTATCGAAAGTGCCGCTTTATATCGATGATACACCTGCCTTGACAATTGGCGCGGTTCGTACGCGTGCACGACGGTTAAAACGCCAACATGGTTTGGATATGTTGATTGTCGATTATCTTCAACTGTTGAGGGGAAGTGGTTCGCGTCAAAGTGAATCAAACCGTGTGCAAGAGGTCTCGGAAATTACCAGAGGGTTAAAGGCAATTGCGAAAGAGCTGCATATTCCTGTTCTTGCGTTATCGCAGTTATCGCGTGCGGTTGAACAACGTGAAGATAAGCGTCCAATGCTGTCGGATCTGCGTGAATCCGGATCGATTGAGCAGGATGCGGATGTGGTGATGTTTGTTTATCGTGAGGAATATTATTTGCATAGATCTGAACCTGAAATGGGAACGGATAAGCATTTGCAATGGCAAGAGCAATGTGAGCGTGCGCTTAATGTTGGTGAAGCTATTGTGGCCAAGGCTCGTCATGGTCCGATCGGGGCTGTGCGTATGCATTTTGATGGCAGTAAGACCCGATTTAGTGATCTTGATGAAATCCATGATCCTCAGCAGCAAGGGTATTAATCTGCATGAGTGGGCATAAAGGACGTCTAACGATTGATTTGGCGGCTTTATCTGATAATTACCGTATGTTAAGTCAGAAAATAGGCCCATCATGTGAGGCCTCTGCCGTTGTTAAGGCGAATGGCTATGGCCTTGGTGTTGAGCGTATTGCGCCTGCATTGTATCACGCAGGTGCACGTTCTTTTTTTGTTGCAACGGTGGAAGAGGGGGAGGTGTTACGCAACGCCTTACCTAAGGGGGATATTTATATCCTTAATGGATTTTCTACACATGAGCGCAAGCTATATCATCAATATCAGCTAAGCCCTGTGCTGAATTCACTCTATGATATTGAGCAATATGCTCGGTTCTCAAGTGATATGGAGAAAACCTTACCTGCATTAATTCATGTTGATACTGGTATGAACCGTCTGGGACTTGAGCAGCCAGAGGTTGAATTTATAGGTCGTGATCCAGCAATACTCGATGGGATTGATGTGCAATATGTCATGAGTCACTTTTGCTCATCAGAGCAACCGAGCAATCCATCTAATAGGCGGCAATACGACTTGTTTCATCGGCTTTGTCAGAAATTAGAAGCAGGAAAAACGGCGTTTAAGAAATCGATATGTAATTCCGGTGGCATTTTCGCCGACGATACGTATCATCTGGATTTGGTGCGTCCGGGGATTGCCTTATATGGTGGAAATCCAAGTGATGAAGATGTTAATCCTATGTCTCAACTTGTATCTTTAGATGTTCCGATTTTGCAAATAAAGTCGGTAAAATCAGGCGATTTTTGTGGATACAACGAAACGTATCGATTTGATAAAAATTCAAGGATTGCAATTCTTTCTATCGGTTATGCAGATGGAGTTTCAAGATATTTGAGCAATCAAGGGGCTTTGTATTATAAGGGGTATAACCTCCCCATACGTGGGCGTGTCTCTATGGATCTGATTATTTGTGACCTCTCCGGTGTGGCTGAATGTGATATGCCTGCTATCGGCGATATGGTGGAGGTCTTAGGGGGGCATCAGACCATTGATGATCTGGCGCAAAGTGCCGGAACAATTCCGTATGAGATCCTTACTTCTTTAGGGGATCGCTATGCACGTTTATATCGAGAGTAATTTCATCTGACTTGGTAAATCTTTTTCCGATAGTGGCTCGTATTGATCATAAATATCGGCAGGCAATCGGAAATCCCACCATTCCTGTGGAAGGGGTAGAATGGGGGTGTTTAATGCAATGGATGAATCAATCATGGGTGTATCCAGCATTTCACGATTTTTGAGGATGTTTGCGGGGTGTTTGTATAATCTATGTGCCGGGTTGTGATCCGGGTGCGGATTGCGTGCCAAGTAATCAAAAGGGCATCCCATATCAATGATCTTTCCGCTCTGTGTTTCTAAACCGATATCAATGGCCATGGCGCGCGGATGGGCCCCTGATCCGGGTGGTGAGAGCAAGCGCGGCGGTTCCAGCCACTGCGGATTGTTCCGTACATTACGTGTATGCATCATGGCTTCTTGTGCATCGGATGTGCGTAAACCATCATATAAAATAAAGTGCAATTGATGTTGTGTGAAGCATATCTTGCTGGCTTTGAACACGATATCTGCTAAATCTTTGTGGAGCCATAATTTCGCATTCTTACGATATATGCGCTCTCCCAACAACAAATTATTATCCTTCGCATAGGCGAGATCTATGCGGTATGGGAAAGCAGATTCATGCAGATTCATACAAACCAAATCATCGGGGGAGATTTTCTTGATACTCATGCTTTCACTATAGACGAGAGCCCTTAATTCCTTTAGTGTTTTTTCCTCTATGAATGGATAATTTAAAGCACGAAATCGAAAATACGACCAGATGACACAAGAGCCAATACAACCACAAAATGATCAGATGAGCTCAGGCCCTGTTTCTTTGATTTTGGATTTTTTGGCTGGGATAGGGCGCAGTGTTCTGGGATTTTGCGCTGCGGTTGGGCGTTTGTCTGATTTTATCGGACGTAGTGTTATGCATTGCTTTACACCGCCGTTCTTTCCCTCTCAATTGATGCGTCAACTTATTGATATTGGGTATTATTCATTGCCTGTGGTCGGTATGACGGCGCTCTTTACCGGAATGGTCTTGGCATTACAAAGCTATACTGGCTTTACACGTTTTAATGCGGAAGGTGCGATTGCAGGCGTTGTTGTTTTATCCATTACACGTGAACTCTCTCCTGTTCTTGCCGGATTGATGGTGGCCGGACGTGTCGGTGCGGCAATCGCGGCGGAAATCGGAACCATGCGTGTGACAGAGCAGATAGACGCTCTGCGCACGTTATCGGTTAATCCGTTTAAATATTTGATTGCGCCTCGTGTGATTGCTGCGACTTTGATGTTACCTCTACTTGTTTTGATTGGTGATATTATTGGCGTCTATGGTGGCTATGTTGTGTCGATCTATTCTTTGGGCTTTTCCCCATCCAGTTATTTGTCGCAGACATGGGATACTGTAACGCACATTGATGTGGTTTCTGGCCTTTGGAAAGCGGGGGCATTTGGATTTATCGTTTCGATTATGGGGTGCTATCACGGTTTTAATTCTGCACGTGGTGCGCAAGGGGTTGGCGCGGCCACAACCAATGCGGTTGTATCATCCTCGATTTTGATTTTGATTTTTAACTATTTAATAACACAGATCTTTTTCTCATGAGTGTAGAGCAAGGTGAAATAGCAAAGATTGATATGCGCGGAGTGAGTAAAGCATTCGGCGCCAATAAGGTACTCAATAATCTTGATTTAAGTGTGCCGGAGGGGAAATCTCTTGTGGTGATCGGCGGTTCGGGAACCGGTAAATCGGTTATGCTGAAATGCGTATTGGGGCTTTTGGCACCGGATAGTGGTTCTGTTTTGATTGATGGACAGGAAAGCGTCGGCGTAAGCCCGAAAAAACGGGGTGCGTTTATGCACCAATTTGGCATGCTGTTCCAAGGGGCGGCCTTATTTGACTCTTTGAAAATATGGGAAAATGTGGCCTTTGGCCTGATCCATGGGCAAGGAGTGAATAAAAAGGAAGCCAAAGAAATTGCTATTGCGAAAATCAAGGCGGTAGGCTTGAAAGAGCAAGTGGCCGAATTGTATCCGGCAGAGCTTTCCGGTGGTATGCAAAAGCGGGTTGGTCTGGCACGTGCGGTGGCAACATCGCCGAAGGTTATCTTTTTTGATGAGCCAACAACCGGCCTCGATCCGATTATGGCGGATGTTATTAATAATCTGATCGTTGAACAGGTCAAAGGGTTAGGCGCGACGGCCTTATCTATTACCCACGATATGGGAAGTGTTCGAAAAATTGCAGATTATGTCGCAATGATTTATGAAGGACGTATTATCTGGAAAGGTGCAGTCGATGATCTTGACCATTCCGGTAATGAATATGTTGAGCAATTTATTCATGGCCGTGCAGAGGGCCCGATAACACGTCGCGTGGCCTAAGAATTGCATTTAGGTGCGGCAGGAATAATCTGCGTACACAGCTAATTAACATTTTAAGAATTGAGATAAAGCAATGCGGTATTTGTGGTACGGGTTTTTAGGGCTTTTTTCATTGGGGTTCCTTGGTGCCGTCGTTGCGGTTGCAGGCTTTGTTTATATCCTGAACTACTATGGTAATGACCTGCCGGATTATAGCCAACTTCGCAATTATGAACCACCAATTGTAACGCGTCTTTATGCAGGAGACGGGCATTTGATGGCAGAATTCGCACAGGAAAAGCGTGTATTTGTACCAATTGAATTTATTCCTGATCGCGTAAAGCAGGCCTTCATTGCAACAGAAGATCAGAACTTTTATACGCATGGCGGTGTTGATATGACAGCTGTTGCCCGTGCGATGCTTAAAAATATTAAAAACAAATTGATGGGGGTACGCCGCAGACCAGAAGGTGGATCAACAATCGCACAGCAGGTTGCCAAAAATTTCTTCTTTTCCAACGAAGTATCCTATGAGCGAAAAATTAAAGAGGCGATTATTGCCTATCGTATGTTCAAAACATTGGGGCGTGATGAGGTTCTAGAGCTTTATCTGAATGAAATTTTCCTAGGCGGGGGTGCGTATGGTGTGGCATCTGCCGCGCTTTATTATTTTGACAAATCTCTTGAAGAGCTAAATGTTGCGGAGGCGGCATATCTTGCTTCTCTGGCAAAGGCGCCGAATAATTATCATCCCGTTCGCAACCATGAAAAAGCGCTAGCGCGTAGAAATTGGGTTGTCGATCGTATGGTGGTTGAGGGGTATATTACGCAGGCGCAAGCAGATCTTGCCAAAGCCATCCCACTTGAAATGCGTAGTGATACCAGTAAGCGTGTTGATGCACCGTACTTTGCGGAAGAGGTGCGCCGTGAGCTATCTGCGCGTTATGGTGAGGAGAGCCTCTATCAGGGCGGGCTTGCAGTACGTACATCTGTTGATCCCCAGTTACAAAAAGTTGCGGAAAGTGTATTGCGTGATGGTTTGGTGGCATATGATTTGCGCCATGGCTGGCGTGGGGCTGTCGCCACATTGCCAACGATGGATGACTGGCGCGTGCAATTGGAAGAGGTTAAGGAGCCTGAGGGTGCATTAGAGGGATGGACGCTTGCGGCCGTTCTTGATGTGTCAAAAGATCGTGCAAAGCTTGGCTTTATAGAATTAGATCAGGGCGAAATTCTGATTGAAGATCTAGAATGGGCGCGTGAATATATTGATGTTCGAAAAAGGGGCGAGAAGGTTACTTCTGTTGAGCAGGTTTTACAGATTGGCGATATCGTAATGGTTGAAGCGCATAGCGTACCACCTGAAGAGGCCTCGGCTGCGTCTGAGCCACAAAATGATGAGGTCGTAGATGTGGCGCAACGTTATCATTTGCGTCAAGTGCCTGAAATTCAAGGTGCGCTAATTGCTTTGGATCCACATACGGGACGGGTACTTGCAATGCAGGGGGGCTGGAATTATCGCTATGGCGGGTCTGAATTTAACCGTGCAACGCAGGCGGTGCGCCAACCCGGATCGGCTTTTAAACCATTTGTCTATCTTGCCGCATTAGATAAGGGGTTCACACCTGCGACACTTGTTCTTGATGCGCCGTTTGTTTTGGAAGATAAGGTTGCGGGAACATGGAAGCCAACCAATTATTCAAATGAATTTTACGGGCCGACCCCTGTGCGTGTGGGTATTGAGAAGTCCAGAAACCTTATGACTGTTCGTTTGGCAGATTTTCTTGGTATGGATCTGATTGCCAGCTATTCCGACCATTTTGGTATTACTGAAAATATGAAACCTCTTTTGGCTAATTCTTTGGGTGCAGCTGAGACAACTTTGTTGAAAATGACGGCGGCTTACGGGATGTTGGTGAATGGTGGGAAAAAAATTACTCCTACATTTATTGATCGAGTGCAAAATCGATATGGGCAGACGGTCTTTAAACATGATGCGCGTGCTTGTGCCAAGTGTGGTGCAATGGTGAAATGGGAAGATCAGCCTGTCCCGGATGTGCCTGATACGCGCGAACAAATTGCAGATGCGCGTACCACGTATCAAATGGTTTCTATTATGGAAGGTGTTGTGCAAAGGGGAACCGGTGTGCGTTTGCGTGCCTTAAAGCGTCCAATGGCGGGTAAAACGGGTACAACAAACGAATCGCGTGATGCATGGTTTATTGGTTTTACGCCTAATTTGGTTGTTGGGGTGTATACGGGGTTTGATAATCCCGGAACGTTAGGGCGTAAAGAGACCGGATCATCTGTTGCGGTTCCAATCTTCAAGGACTTTATGGATAAAGCGCTGGCGGATAAGCCACCTGTTCCATTTAGACGACCGCCGGGAATTCGCAGTATCCGTATCAATGCGGAGACAGGCGCGCGCGCTGCACCAGGCGATAAAAAGGTGATATGGGAATCATTCCTTGTCGGAACAGAGCCAAGTGATGAAATGTATATGCTTGGCGAAGATGGTATTTCAGTGATCAGAAGCTTTGGTGGATATGATAGCCATACATATAGTGATGCTTATGATCCGAATAGACAATCCAATACGGCGCCGTCTCCGACACCAACGCATTCTGTTTCGACGGGAACGGGCGGATTGTATTAACCTTAATTATGGTTAGGGCGCGTCTTGGTTTGTGGTTGTGGTTTGTGGGGTTGTAAGGCTTTTTAAAACCTTTAACAGGCGCGCGTGTTCTTCTATATCTTCATCTCGATTAAAGATAAAAATTTTCAGATCTTTATTAACTGTATAAAGGTTTGAACGAGAATAATAAAAGGTAATGAGTTCATCATATGCCTGAATTACATTTGTTTCTTTTGCAAGAAAGTCAATAAATTTGGAGAGCTGTTCATCGCTTTTTTCTTTCCATTGTGATATGAATTCCTGTGTTGCATCACTGTCTTTCTGTTCTATATCTTTCTTGATCTTTGTACGGTATTTCTCAAAAATACTGATTAATTCATCTGCTTGTTTTTGCAATGATGGCTTTATAGCCTCCTTGAAAACGTCAAAGCTTTCTTTTGCGTAATCAGGTGTCTCGAAATTAAGTGGGGTGATAATATCCTTTAACGCCTTGCGTGCCTCTTTGTATTCTCGGGTTTTTTTCTGAACTTCGACTTTGAAATCATTTAGGTAAACATCAAAAAGGGCTTGTAGTTCTGCTTTTCTTTTCTCTCTGTTTTCCTGTGCATTTTTTTCTTCTAAGATACGTTGTTGTTCAATGCGCTTTTGTTCTTGTTTATGTTCATAAACAAGGAAGCCCGAAGTGGCCATCGCCCCAACAGAAAAGAGAGTGATGAGAATGAGGCGTGAAGACATGTTGTTAACTATTCTTCGAGTGGAGCCGCTGGATTGGCAGGTGTATTTTCCTTTAGAAGAATTTTTTGTTTATGGCTAATCTGACGAAGGTTATCGATAGACTGACCATAATATTTATATCCGCCGAACTTATAGAATGTGACTTTTTGGGTTGTGCTGTCATAGTAATAGCTGCCCCCTTGTTTAAGAATGAAAGTCACCAGAGCGTGATATATTTTAAGGAATTTCCCCTGAAGTTTAAAATAGTGTTCTGCATCACTGCGGAATTCTTCGATTTTTTTGTCCCAAAGTGGAGCCAGAATGTCCTGATCTTCTTGTGATAACTCTGCCAGAATATCTTCGTATTGCAATTGTGTGTGTGCAATATCATCCATCATTCTTTTAAAATTTTGGTTCAAGTTATTCATTGATTCGTTCATATCGCCTTTGAACTCTTTTGAATAACGGGTGAGCTGGAATTTCTCCGGCATAACCAGATCATATAATCGGCTTTGGTAATTTATATCCGTTCCTGCATAGAGCCAAAGAGATACAAACAGGTCATTATATAACGAATCTAAAACCTGCCCCTGTTTTTCTTCATTAATTCGAGACGAAAAAATACGGGGAATAGGGCGCTGCACAAGGTCGTCATACTCCTTTTGCGGGGATGTCGGGGTATAGCTTCCGTGATAGCCTTGCGCGAAGGATACCGAAGATGCTAATAAAGCACCGGACAAAAGAAGGAAAGAAGAAATATTTCGAATAACAATACTCATAGAAGTTATTCTTGCATGTTGTTCAAATTCTTTCAACTTTAGAAATGATTTGGTGTGCAGGTTTTTATGTGTATGTTCTCAAATAAACAAATTAATAGTCTTTTATATGGCCTTTGGTATAAGAATTAATGCGAAAACCACCACCTGAATTTACATATGTGCCGCCCGATGGTCCGTTGGATATTCTGCATAAGGATAGTGATATCCTTATCGTGTCTAAACCCAGTGGTCTTTTAAGCGTGCCGGGGCGCAAAGAAGAGCATGCAGATAGTTTGGAAACACGGGTTCAAGACCAATTTTCTGAAGCGCGCATTGTACACCGATTGGATATGGATACATCGGGGTTAATGGTTATGGCTATGAATGCGGATGCGCATCGAAATTTGGGGCTACAGTTTGAACGACGTAAAACCAAGAAGGTGTATATTGCACGGGTATGGGGACGTGTTGAAGAGGATGCGGGACATATTGATTTACCCTTGATTTGTGATTGGCCAAATCGTCCGTTGCAGATGGTTGATCATGAAAATGGAAAACATGCACAAACGGATTGGGAGGTTCTTGAGCGTGAAGATACAGGATATAGCCGTATTGTACTCTATCCGGTGACCGGTCGTACGCATCAGCTTCGTGTGCATATGGCGGAGATAGGTCATCCCATATTAGGTGATGATTTCTATGCGCATCAAGACGGTTTCAAGGCGGCGGCCAGATTACAACTTCATGCACATAAATTGATGGTACATCATCCCAAAGGCGGGGTGCAGACATGGTTTGAATCGCCGTGCCCTTTTTAGAGGTTAATATCTTTCAGGGCGATTGAGGTATCCGGTTTTAACCCACCAGTCAGGATTTTCTTTTTGAATGATCGTTGCCGCGTGCACGGCATGTTCTGTTGTATCGAACAAACCAAAACAACTTGCACCAGAGCCACTCATTCGTGCAAGCATGCAACCATTTTGGGCATCAAGAGCGTGAATGATGTTTTTTATATCGGGCAGAACATCAATGGCAGGCATATAAAGGTCATTGGAATGACGCTTTAGAACATCAATAAAATGATCAGTTGGTGTTAAGGCGGTAGGAAGGGTTGTTTGAGGTTTAAATGCCTTATTATACCTTAGGAAAATATCTGCAGTCGGGCAGGCCCGCATCGGGTTGATCAGAATAATGGGTATTTCCGGCATCGTCGGGGCGCTCTGTAATTCATCTCCGATACCACGCATTAGGGTAGGTCTGCAGTTCAGGCAAACTGGTACATCTGCGCCAAGTTGTAGCATAAGTGGCAGAAGATAATCTGCATCTTTTTCTAACGACCATAACTGAATAAACCCCCATAGAGCCGTTGCCGCGTCCGATGAACCACCGCCTAATCCCGAGGCAAGGGGTAAATGCTTATCCAGTGTGATCTTAAAGTTGGTCGGGTGTTTTGTGATCTGCGATAATGCCTTGACCGCCCGCGTGATCAGGTTTGATCCGTCAATATATTCTGTCTGTTCACTATCTTTAAAGTACTTTGCAAATGGCCCTGTTATATGAAAGGAAAAATGTGGTGCAGGCTCAATCGTTATGGTGTCCCCGATATCGGCAAAGGCAACCAGTGAATCTAATAGGTGATAACCATCTCTTCTTTTCCCGGTAATATGTAGGAAGAGATTGATTTTTGCCGGTGCAAATAATGTTAGCGTTTGTTTATGTACCATTGTTGAGAAATAGAGCCGGGTTATTGCACCGCTTTTTTATCCGGCTTGGGACCGGAGACGAGCTTTTCTTTTATTGTTTTGATTTGCGTATTGTCCTCTGAATGGTTCTTGGCCTTTTCCCATTGGAAGCGCGCCTCAAGTTTTCGTCCAACCTGCCAATAGGCATCTCCGAGGTGATCGTTAATTGTTGGATCATAAGGGAGGAGCTCAACCGCGCGTTCAAGAACAGAAACGGCCTGCTTATAGTCTTTCTTACGGTATAAAACCCATCCTAGAGAATCCGTGATATAGCCATCTGACGGGCGCAAGTCGACGGCCTTTTGTATCATGGCTAAAGATTCTTGTAAGTTTACCCCCTGATCCGCCCATGCATATCCAAGATAATTTAAAACATATGGGTTGTCGGGGCGGAATGATAATGCGGCTTTTAGCTCTTCCTCGGCCTTGTTCCAGTTATTTGATTGCTCATACGCAATGCCACGTACGTAATGAAGGTGCCAATATTCTTCTGATACCGTACCGCCCATTTGTTTCATGGCCTGATCATAATGCTTTAACGCGATACCAAAATTGCTTTGATGCCTTTGTAAGTCACCAATTTTAATCAAGGTCTCTACGTTTTTATATTTCTTGGACAGTTTTTCTAATAAAGATACGGCCTTATCATATTCATCATTTTCAATATGGATGTCTGCGATGGCATGTTGTGCCTTTATGTACTGTTCATCGTCTTTTGATACAGATTTTAAATAAGTGATAGCGTTACTAAGCTGTGCGTGTTTTTCATTAATTTCGGCAAGTAGGAACTTTGTTTCCGTTAATGTCGGTTCCAGATAGAGTGCGATATGTGCAAAGATGCGTGCGCTTTCATCATTTTGTTCGTTGGATAATAAGGTTGCAATATCATGAAATGCGCGTGCCATACCATGGGTGGCGGATGTTACCGCCTCGAAAAGGGGCTCTTGCGTTCCGTTTTGTAAGGCTTCGATTTTGTTGCTTATTGCAATGCGATCCGGGTATTGTTTTTGCAGTGTTTTGTATAGCTCAACAGCTTTATCGGTTAATCCGACATGCCCATATAGATCTGCAATACGATGCAAGTCCGAAACCTGTATTTCATCAATATTGAGGGCATTATCAATGACACCTTCAATTTCGGAATGGTCACCCAAGAAATCTGAGATGAGCAATGCATGGTACAACTGTATTGTGTTGCCTTGTAAATTTATAATATTCGTTTTGCCGTTTGCGGCGTCAATCCATCCTTTCAGAAACGGGCTAATGAATGAGACAGTCGGGCTGGCAGGCAGGGTGTCATAGATCGTGTCTGCTTTTTGATATTGCTGTTGTTTAAAGGCATCCACGATCAGGATAAGATCGGCAAGTATATTGTCTTTGTTTTCTGTTTTTAAATGATGTGCAATTGTAATGGCACGTTCGGTGTCTCCCGCGCCAATTGCCAAAATCATTGCGCGTTCCAGAAGGTCATATGTAACGGTTTCTTCGTTCAGTAATTCTTGAATAAAGGAGTGTGCGCTATT
Source organism: Alphaproteobacteria bacterium (assembly GCA_050633505.1). Taxonomy (GTDB): domain Bacteria; phylum Pseudomonadota; class Alphaproteobacteria; order Micavibrionales; family Micavibrionaceae; genus UBA1672. The sequence continues at coordinate 129,652 of JBOEGQ010000001.1, read as the reverse complement.
CCAGTCATGCCTGCTTTGGGCGAAGCGGCTGGCGAGGTAGTTTCCGGCACGTACATTGATGATTTCTTTGTTTGATTTGGATTTAGGTGTCTCAATGGTTTGTACAAGGCTGGATTTCTTACTGTCTGCCATGTCAAAGGTGGCAGAATTTGCACCGTGACAAGCGCAGAGACTCGCTCCGCATAATGCAATAACAAAAGAGGTATACCGTATCATCGTTATATTCCTTCAAACCTGAACAGATTGTTTAAACAGTATACAGGCTTTGCTCCTGAAATCCTGCATTTTTTGTTTTTTGTATCTGTTTTCTTCACTACATATTGGGGTAATTCGGTCCATCTGCGCCTTGGGGTACAACCCAGTCAATATTTTGCGATGGATCTTTGATATCGCAGGTTTTACAATGAACACAGTTTTGCGAATTGATTTGCAGATAAGGTTCTTTGTTATTCTCTTCAATAATCTCATAAACGCCGGCCGGACAATATCGTTGTGCAGGTTCGGCATAGTCTTTTAAATTAACCGATATGGGAATATCTGCATCTTTTAATTTGAGGTGGCATGGCTGATTTTCAGCATGATTTGTGTTTGATAGCTGGACAGAGCTTAACCGGTCAAAGGTCAATTTTCCGTCCGGTTTTGGATATGTAATAGGGGTAAAATCTTTTGCTTTACCCATTTGGGTGTGGTCGGCATGATTTTGTAAGGTATGGGATCGCTTTCCACCTGTTAATGTTTCAATGACCGCATTAATCAGGCCATGCCATAGTCCCTTGTGAAAGCCGGGACGGATATTACGCACGGCCTTTAATTCATTCCATAGCCAGCTTTGCTTCAGGTTTTCGGTATAACTTGTGCATTCGCTTCCCCAATCTGAAGTATCTTGCAAATGCGTATAAAGGCTCTCGGCTGCGACCATACCTGATTTCATGGCGGTGTGATTACCCTTGATTTTTGCAACATTCATGAAACCGGCTGTATCTCCAATTAATATTCCACCGGTAAATGTTAGTTTAGGGAGGGATTGGAAGCCACCCTCAATCAATGTGCGTGCGCCATAGGCGATACGTTTTCCACCGCTTAGGAGTGCACTAATCGATGGATGCGTTTTAAATCGTTGCATCTCTTCATATGGAGATAGATAAGGGTTTTTGTAATCAAGGCCGACAACAAGACCTATTGAAACCATATTGTCTTCCATATGGTAGAGCCATGATCCACCATATGTTTGGCTGTTTAGTGGCCATCCAATTGTGTGCTGGCACAGGCCTTCATTATGCTTTTCCGGTGAAATTTCCCAAACTTCTTTAATGCCCAGTCCATATGTTTGCGGGTCACTGTTTTGTCTCAGGTCGTATTTTTCGATCAATGTTTTTGTTAAGGAGCCATGGCATCCTTCCGCGAACACGGTTTGGCGGGCATGAAGCTCCATCCCCGGTTCAAACATATCAGTCTTTTGACCATCTTCATCCAGTCCCATATCGCCAGTGGCGACACCAATGACCGCGCCCTGATCGTTATAGAGGATTTCAGCTGCGGCAAAACCGGGGAATATTTCAATACCAAGTGATTCGGCCTGTTCTGATAGCCAGCGGCATAAATTACCAAGGGAGATAATGTAGTTTCCCTTATTATGCATTTGTGGTGGTGTCATCAAACGGAACGCGCGCTTTTCTGTCATAAATAGAAATTTGTCTTTTTGAGCTTCACAGGTCAAAGGTGCGCCTTTTTCTTTCCAATCGGGAATAAGTTCGTCAAGTGCACGTGGCTCAAACACGGCGCCTGACATGATATGTGCGCCAACTTCTGAACCTTTTTCCAATATGCAAATATTAAGGTCATTTCCATTTTCCTGTGCGATCTGTTTCAGGCGTATCGCGCAAGACAGACCGGACGGGCCCGCACCAATAATCACAACATCATATTCCATATTTTCACGGTCAGTACGTATGGACTCTGGCAAAACGGATTCTCCTCTTTATTTTTAAGTGCTTCTATTCTACCCTAAATCTGTTTCAAAATCTCTTAACAAAAGGGGCGGAAATCCCGTGAATTGTGCTGCGTCGCAAAAAGAAATACTAACGGCTTTGGAATGGTATGTTGATCATGGCGTTGATATTACCGTTTTGGATGAGGTGCAAGACCGTAGTGTTTTGCCCGAACCGGTTCTTGAGAGCTTAACGCCCACACCATCTGATCGTCAGGCAGGCTTTGCCCCGGCGGGAGGTGCTGTGAGTGGCGAGGCGCCTGCGTTCTTGGGGAAATCTGATGCGTATGATGAGGCTGTGAAGCTTGCGAAGGCGGTATCGTCCTTAGACGAACTACAAAAAACAATTGCAGAATTTGATGGGGTTTCTCTAAAGAAAACGGCCAGTAACATGGTGTTTTCAGATGGTAATCCGCAGGCTGATATTATGATAATCGGTGAGGCACCAGGCGCGGATGAAGATCGTATGGGAAAACCGTTTGTCGGGGTTAGTGGGCAACTGCTGGATCGTATTTTGAATTGCATTGGGCTTGACCGTAAAGGTGAGGAAGCAAGTGATTCCGTCTATATCTCCAATATTTTGAACTGGCGCCCTCCCGGAAACAGAACTCCATCTCCTGCTGAGATTGAGGTGAGCCTTCCTTTTATTGAGCGGCATATACAACTTGTTGATCCGAAAATGATTATTCTGTGTGGTGGGGTATCTGCAAAATCATTGCTCGGCTCTACGCAGAGTATTTCACGATTGCGGAAAGTTTGGCATGATTACCGTCCGCAAACCGAACAATTAGGCGGGCAGGATAAGGTCATTCCAACACTTGCAACATATCATCCGTCTTACTTATTGCGCACACCTCTACAGAAGAAGGCCGTGTGGGAGGATATGCTTCGGGTTCAGGAAAAACGCTCCGATCTAAAATAATTTACATAATATTAATAAAAAGCTGGACAGTGATCTGAAATTTCTGTATCACTGCCTCCATTATGAACATCGTGGCATTTGGAAAAAAAGGCGTATGGCTAGGGCTTTACGCATTGTTTTTGGCAGTTATTCTTGTCCCTGTACAAGTTGACGAGACGATTCCTGTGCCTGTTTCAAAGCCTGCCTTAATGGCATCAGGTGCGCGTGTTCCCGTTCCGGCACGTAAGCCGATGATCGGGGAAGTCATCAAGCCTCACGTTATACAAACAGCCGAATTTGAAGCGATGAGCTTAAATCTCGCCAATCTGCTTCCTGTTTCCTTATTAGAAGAAGATGAAACGGTTAAAAGCCACGCACACGGATATATGTCCTTATCGGCAAAACAGGCAAAGCTGTATCAGAAAATTTTTGAAACACAAAATGCCGGGCATTGGGATCTCGCCGATGATTTGATTCGCGATGTTAGAGATGATCGCTTAATGGGGTATGTATTATCGCAGCGTTATCTTCATTCCGACTATCAAAGCCGCTTTGCAGAGCTTAAAGGGTGGATGGATGTATATGCTGATTACCCGCAAGCCGGGAAAGTCTATGATCTGGCACGTAAATATCAGGAATCGTCAGGTGAGGAGATTCCGCAGGCAAAAAAGGCGCGTATTCTATCGCAAACGCGTGAGCCAATGATTGCTTATCCGAAATACCACGTATCTGCGCTTCCACGTAGTGCGCAGCAAGGTCAGGCATATAAGTCGTTTACCCGTGAGATCTCAACGTTTATTCGCAAAGGGCAGGTTGATGAGGCACTTTCATTCTTCCGTAATGAAAGTGATGTCCGTACGTTTATTGATGAGGTTGAGCATGATCAAATTCAGGCGCAAATTGCATCTGGTTTTTTATATCGAGGGCGTTTGTCTGAGGCATTACAGCTTGCACAGCCAAGTGCGATGCGTTCTTCTACGCGTGTGCCACAGGCCAGTTGGGTTGCCGGTTTGGCACTATGGCAGAAGAAGGACTATACGAATGCGGCAAAATATTTTGATAATACGGCAAAGTCATCGTATGCATCCGGATGGTTGGCTTCGGCAGGGGCATATTGGGCGGCACGCTGTTATGAACGCAGCGGACAAAAAAGCGCGCAAATAGCGTCTCTTCAAAAGGCTGCTCGCCATAGCAGAACATTCTATGGCTTGCTTGCTGCAAAATCTTTGGGACAGTCTGTTTCTTTTAACTGGAATATGCCTGAGTATACGCAGGATCATGAGGCATTTATCCTTTCGTCTGATGCGGGAAAACGCGCATATAGCCTGGTCGCCGCGCAGCAATACGATCTTGCAGAGGAAGAGTTACTTCGTTTGGATTATAAGGGCAATAAGGCCTTACGTCAGGCGGTCTTGGCCTATGCATCACGTGTCGGATTGCCGGGGATATCCTTACGCCTTGGTAATATGGTGAAAGATGGACAGGGGCAATATTACGATAGTGCAATTTACCCTGTTACCGCGTGGGAGCCGGAAGATGGTTATCGTCTTGATCCTGCATTGGTTCATGCCGTGATCCGTCAGGAATCACGTTTTAATCTACAAGCCAAAAGCTATAGCGGGGCACTTGGCCTGATGCAGCTTATGCCGAAAACAGCAGAGTATATCTCGCAGAAAAACGGGTATGAGAGCGGCTTGGATCAGAAACAGCTTCGCCGTCCTGAGGTTAATATGAAAATCGGGCAAGACTATCTTGAATATCTTTTGGACATGAACATGATTGATGGTGATGTTATTTCTATGCTGGTTTCCTATAATGCGGGGCCGGGTAATCTGCAGAAATGGCGTAAGAGACTGGGTGATAAGGCGCATGATCCTTTACTCTTTATCGAGACATTACCTGTTTCAGAGACCCGTGATTATGTTGAGCGTGTCTTGTCTAATTACTGGATCTATCGTTTGCGCGCCGGACTCGATGTACCGGGCTTGGCGGCGCTATCAAGGGGGCAGTCTTATCGCTACGCCCATGTTATGCAGGCGGAGTATCCATATCAATTGGCTTCTAATCATTAGCTTCCCATTTTCTGAATAATGAATATATTCACATTCCTATTGACTTTTATAGAGAAATAAGGGAATATATGCCTATAAACACCACAAGTCTATCTGCATAACACCGCCCTCAATTGGGGCGGTTTTGCATTGTTGTCCCCGCGAAGACAGGCTTTTCGCGGGGATTTTTATATTTTCATACAATTAGGAGTAATCTATGAGCCTTTCCACCCTCTTTTCAGGGATGCTTGGCAATGCCGTCGGCAATAACCAAACAAACAATCCCGCAGATATCCGCACGACAAAAGAAAACCTTCAAAAAGCGGGGTATTTCCCGGCGGATGAGAAGGAGGATACCGAAAATCCATTCCTCACCCGCAAAATGGATGACGGCATCAAAAAATTTCAGACAGACAATCATCTTAAAATTGATGGCGTTATGAAGCCCGGTGGCGAGACAGAGCGCAGTATGTTTGAGGCACTGACCAACCGCAATGCGGATGAAGCCTTTGACGCGGTAGATATGGGCGCGGATGCAGGTCGTATTGGTTTTGGCGGCAATGTTTCGGGGACGTTTGTACCCGTTCCAAAGAAAAAACCGCATCACACAAAAATAGATACGCCGCCAATCCCCGAAAGAAAACCTGATATCCTGGCAGAAAAAATAAAAATCCCACAACACGCCCCTGATCCTGTTTTTGATCAATTCAGAGAGAAACTTGCTCCCAGAGAAGGCGGTATTGCCAATCGCTCAAAACAAGCAGACCCGGGCGGTCTAACCAATAAAGGAATGTCGCAGAATTTTTTAAATGATTTGCGAGCACGTAGCCCCGAATGGAATTTGCCTGAAAAGTCCACTGATCTCACGGATGAACAAATTACAGATATTTTCAGAGATGAATTTTATGAGCGTCCGCAGATTAATAAACTTCATGAGGTTGGCAGGCGCAGATAAAACAGGTTTAAAATTGGTCGAGCATGTTTTTGATGCCAATATTTTGACAGATTCTAAGGTTGTAGGAAAATGGCTTCAGGAATCTATTGATGAGGTCACTGGTTCAGATTTAAAAACTGGCCCCGACAATAACAGATCATATGACGGTATTATGGGATCAAAAACGCGTACCGCCCTTAAGAAAGCTGTTGAGCAGGGAAAAACAAAAGAAATCAGCAATAAATTTGCCAATAAGCGGATTGAATTTTTGAGAGGCTTGTCCAATTATTCTGACAATCCAGGCTGGGAACCGCGCGTAGAAAAACTTCGTGATTAATCGTCAAACGGAACATCATAACGCGCCATTTGCTTATAAACATCATGGAGAACATCTTCCAGCAAACGAGCATATTGGCTGTTATGCATAGTATGATTTTCAGTGCCGCACCTTATGCCATAAACTGGATGCATGCAGGCGTCCAAACCATTAAAAAGATCCCAATAAAGACGTCCGTAAGAAAAACGAAGCTTTTCTATGTTTTGCTTAGTTCGTTCAGTTGCTTTGGGGTCATTGGCAAAGAGCTTTGTTTCGGCAAGCATAATAATATGCTTCTCCATACAAAGAGCGCTATCTAAGATTCCTGCCCTCGCACTGCTCGTGCTGCCGGATCGTGCTTCCAGGGATATTGCCCAACACGCATCAATAACATGTTGTGCTTTTTGTTCCGCAGGCTTTTCATCGTCCTCGTCTAATGCAAAAGCACTAGGCAGAACAATAAACAAAAGGAACATAATAACGCTTAAAATCAATTTCATTTCATCATATTAAACAAACTAAATCTTTTATCAATCATATGCTTAAAGTTGCGCATCTAGTAAAGCGCAGATGATGTCTTTATCTGATCACAAAACGAGACAGGCGCTGTCGGCTTTGGCGGCAATGTTTCGGGGACGTTTGTGCCCGTTCCGAAAAAGAAGCCTGTTAAAGCAAGCATCGAGACACCTCCAATACCTAAGCGAAAACCCGAAACAATTTCCCCCACAAAAAAGGGAAATGAAATACTTAACTTTGTCGGCAGAATTGAGAGTAGCGACAATTACAATATTATCGTAGGTGGTAAAGAAAAACCTCTTACGAAAATGACTATCAAAGAAGTCAGGCAGCTTCAACGGAAACGAAATAGCCAAAACCTAGGAACCGCAGTAGGCCGATATCAGATTATAGATGATAAAATGGACGATTTAATAAGATGGATGAACCTTGATGCAAGTGCTATTTTTGATGAAAACCTGCAAGATCAAATGGGAAGAGAGCTTTTAAGGCGAAGGGGATATGAAAAATACAAAGCGAGTAAAATAACCACAAAACAATTTATCAAAGAATTGTCAAAAGAATGGGCATCTTTTCCAGAGGATGAGTCTAATCAAAGTTATTATAAAGGGGTCGGAAACAATAAGGCACTTACAGACTTCAAGACATTGAAAGAATTGTTGGAGAAAAAATAATTTAAAGCTATAAATCTTAAATGGCTCAAAATTTTAAAAATATACTTCCGTTTCAATACATAATTTTCTTGCTCTCAGGGCTGCTCTCACTCTCATCTTGCTCAAAAACGCCTAATTGGCAAAGCCAAATTATTGACGTACCTTACTATGAGGCAAGAAAAACTATCATGAATGAAGGCTGGATACCTGCTGAAGCAGAAAGAACAAATTTAGACCAAGAATACAACCAACCCCACTTTTATTATGATGTAGGATACACCGAAGTCCTCGCTTGTTCCGGGACGGGCATGGGATACTGTACTTTTAAATTCTATAATGAAAAAGGTAAATATCTTAGGGTAACAACTAAGGGGGGTGACTATGAACTTAATGATGATCATCCCCCCACTGTAATATATGTAGAGCTTTCGGAAGGCTTTGATTAATAGTTGCTCAAGATATCTAACTCTGTGTCAGAATGCAATTTTTTTTGTATGGCACGGTAGGTGAAAACGCAGGCTCCGGCCATATCGGCTTTGGCGGCAATGTTTCAGGGACGTTTGTGCCCGTTCCAAAGAAAAAACCAAACCCGCTCGCCTTAAATATCAAGAGCGATAGGGGTGATAGCTTATTGTCATAGTTACCCATCATTTCAATCTCTTAAAACGAAAGAGCGAAGATAATGAAGCTAAGCCTAATATGGTGATTTCATAATCATGCGTTCAATATGTGGCCAAAGCTCAGGGTCGCCAATTGCAATGACTTTACCAACGGAATTCAGGGTGAGTTCATCACCGCGCCAGTCACTAATATGACCGCCTGCACCTTTGATCACGGGGATAAGGGCGGCAAAGTCATAAGGGGACAGGTTCTGTTCGAAGGCGACATCCATGTGACCGCTGGCGATGAGACCGTACATATAACAGTCTCCGCCCCATGCCATACGTGGCGGGTTTTCGAAAATTTGATACGCTGGCCCAAATTCGGCGAGCTTATCAAACATCATCGGGGTGGTTGATCCGATCCGTGCATTATTGAAATCCTTACACGGACGTGTTTTGACAGGGTTTCCGTTTAGTGTGGTTTGCGCGCCTGTTACGCCGACCCATCGTTCTTTTAAAATTGGTTGATCGATAATACCAAGCTTTGGAATGTCCCTCTCACACAGGGCAATTAATGTACCAAATGTCGGGCGGCCGATCATAAAACTTTTCGTGCCGTCAATCGGGTCAATAACCCATGTCAGGCCGTTCTGGCTTTCTTTTGTACCGAACTCTTCACCTAGAATGCCGTCTTGTGGGCGGGTGCTTTCAATCATATCCCGTAGGGCCTTTTCAACCTCTTTATCCGCGATTGTGACCGGGCTGTGGTCTTCTTTATGTTCAACATCGAATGGCTGGCGGAAATATTTTTGAATTATTTCACCGGCCTTGTCGGCTAAGCTATTGGCAAAGTCTATATTTTCTTGCATAAATACCTCTTCATATTCTCAAAGAAGCATAGAGTGAAGCAATGAAAACAGTCAACGATATACGATCAGAATTTTTAGGGTTTTTTGAAAAGAACGGACATAGCATCGTGTCTTCTTCTTCATTGGTACCACAAAATGATCCAACGTTGATGTTTACGAATGCGGGTATGAACCAATTTAAAGATGTTTTCACAGGTAAAGAAAAGCGCCCTTATAACCGTGCAACAACATCACAGAAATGTGTGCGTGCAGGGGGGAAGCATAACGATCTGGAAAATGTCGGCTATACGGCGCGTCATCATACCTTCTTTGAGATGTTGGGGAATTTCTCGTTTGGGGATTATTTTAAGGAAGAGGCCATTGCCTTTGCGTGGGAATTGGTCACAAAGAACTTTGGCTTATCTGCGGAAAAATTATGCGTGACTGTGCATTCGACAGATGAAGAAGCTGCAGAAATTTGGAAGAAAATCACAGGCTTTGCCGATCATAAAATTATCCGTATTGCGACAGATGATAATTTTTGGCGCATGGGTGATACGGGGCCATGCGGGCCATGTACCGAGATCTTTTATGACCATGGTGAGCATATCTGGGGTGGGCCACCGGGATCACCGGAAGAAGACGGTGATCGCTTTATCGAGATATGGAATAATGTCTTTATGCAGTATGAGCAAATTGATGCAGAAACACGTGTTGACCTTCCGGCGCAAAGTGTTGATACAGGCATGGGGCTAGAGCGTATTGCGGCAACTCTGATGGGATCAAATAATAACTACGACATCGATATTATGCGCGCCCTTATTGAGCATAGTGCAGATTTAACAAGCGTTGAAGCGGACGGTGATATGGCAGCAAGCCATAAGGTTATTGCAGATCACTTGCGCTCGGCGGCATTTTTGCTTGCAGATGGTGTAATGCCAAGTAATGAGGGGCGTGGCTATGTCCTGCGTCGTATTATGCGTCGCGGCATGCGGCATGCGCATCTTTTGGGCGCGAAAGATCCGATGATGCATAAGCTATATCCGACTTTACTTGGTAAAATGGGTGAGGCGTATCCTGAATTGAAACAAGCAGAAAGCCTGATTACGCAGACATTGGAAACCGAAGAAAAGCGTTTTAAAACAACACTGGATCGTGGTTTGAAAATGTTGGATGAAGAAACATCTAAGGTTAATGATGGCGCGAAATTCCCGGGGGATGTGGCGTTTAAATTATATGATACATATGGTTTCCCCTTGGATTTGACGCAGGATGCTTTACGCGCCAAAGAGATTGACGTTGATACCGATGCTTTTGATACATGCATGGCAGAGCAAAAAGCAAAAGCGCGCGCCGCATGGTCAGGCGCAGGCGGTGAAGTGAATGAAAAAATCTGGTTCGATATCCTTGATGAGGTCGGACCGACTGAATTCTTAGGGTATGAAGTGGATAAGGCCGAAGCGCAAATTGTTGCACTCGTAAAAGACGGAAAACGTGTGAATGTGCTGAATGAAGGTGATGAGGGAATGATTATAACCAATCAGTCACCATTTTATGCTGAAAGCGGTGGTCAGGTCGGTGACAAAGGGGGGATTTCCGGGGTATTAAATCCATCACAAGCTAACGTTATAGATACAAAAAAGCAGATTGCCTCACTTTGGGCGCATGTTGTTAATGTTGAAGGTGGATCTTTTAAAGTTGGTGATGCTATTGCTCTATGCGTGGACACAAATCGCCGTACGACAATCCAATCCAATCACTCTGCAACGCATCTTTTGCATGAGGCGTTACGCCAGGTTCTTGGGGATCATGTTGCGCAGAAAGGCTCACTCCAAGATGAGGAGCGCACACGCTTTGATATCTCGCATCCAAACGGGATGAGCGCTGAGGAGATTTCCAAAGTTGAGAAGATTGTTAATGATGAAATTCGTGCAAATACTGATGTCGTAACACGCGTGATGGCGCTTGACGATGCACGTGAGAGTGGGGCAATGGCTCTGTTTGGTGAGAAATATGATGATGAGGTGCGCGTTGTAACAATGGGTACACAAGGTGAGGGGGAGAACAAACAATTCTCTGTTGAGCTTTGCGGTGGTACGCATGTGAAGCGCACAGGTGATATTGGCTTGCTCAAAATTGTATCTGAAGGCGCGCTATCATCTGGTATCCGACGTGTTGAGGCGGTTACAGGTGCAAATGCACTTTCTTATCTGAATACACAGGATAATACGCTGCAAGGAACTGCTGCTCTTCTAAAGACATCTGTAAATGATGTTGAACAGCGTGTAAAAAGCCTTATGGATGAGAAGAAAAAGCTGGAAAAAGAAGTTGCAGATTTGCGTAAGGCCGTTGCGCTGGGCGGCGGGGCAGGGGGATCTGCCAATGATGATATTAAGGAGATTAACGGTGTAAAATTTACCGGTCGTGTTCTTGATGGTTTCCCTGCAAAAGATCTTAAGCCCATGGCGGATGATCTGAAGGCACAACTTGGATCTGGCGTTATTGTTCTTGTCGCGACCAATGATGGGAAGGCTTCTATCGTGGTTGGTGTTACAGATGATCTGACACCAGATATTAGCGCGGTTGATTTGGTGCGCGTTGGTTCTGAGGCTCTGGGTGGTAAGGGTGGCGGTGGCCGCCCTGATATGGCACAAGCCGGTGGCCCGAATGCCAATGATGCACAAAGTGCGGTCGATGCAATTGAAGGTAAGTTGGTTGGTTAGGGGAAGGTCTGAGGCCTTTAAACAGGCTTTACACCTTGTGCGAGGCAGGCATTGCGAAATGTAAGCTCGTCAACTTTTTGTGCGTCCATGGAATCGTGAATGCGGTGTAGTGTTTCACGGTCAAATACGAACTCTTTTTTCTCAAAATCAGGTGTTTGTACAAATTCGGGAAAGTCATCAATATAGGTAACTTTAACAGGGCGTGTTCCGAGAAGGTAATAGACAATCCGGATTTCACCGGTTTCTTCTTCCAACTCAATCTGTTCTAAAATTTCATCGGGAATATCAAGGGAATCTTCTATTGGCATTCAAGTCCACCAATTGTAGCGCCTCGTTTTTCGAGTGCATCTGCAAATTCTTCATAAAATGTGTCTTTGGGAACAAAACTGAATGATTGTGAAGAGGTGAAACCTTCATCGACATCTGCCAAAGTCCAGCAAGAATCGTCAAAGTCCCATTGTTCCATATAATGTCTTTCAACATCCAGATATTCCATAGAAAGATCGTGAACCTGAAGAGCGCCAGAGTCTAATTGAGCCTTGATAGCATTACGGTGGATGTCATCTTGAAATGTATCTTCATCCAGAGAGCATGGTATCGCAAAAAACTCTCGGCCACGCTCTGTCGATCCAATGCCGTATTTAAAGTAGGTGGCGCTTTTATCCTGAATCTCTAAAATGGTTCCGGGTTCAAGGCCAGCTTCTTTTTCCAGAGTTTGTTCATCAATTCCGGTACGCTTAAAATGCATTGAAAGCATGTCTATAATTGCTTCAAAATCTTTCTTGTCTCGTGCCATCTTCGTTTCTCGTGTACAATTTTTCAATTATTAACATAATATTTAAAGTAAGTATATCTTTTATTCGTTCTCATAGACCATCAGATCTGCTTTGAATTTTAGTGATGCAAGGTGCTCTTCTCGTCCAGGGAACAGGAAGTGCTTACTTTTTTGATCCGGATCAAGAAGTGCCTCATAATTTGTTTTTGGGTCGCTACCCCTAGCAGTTTGTCCGTTGATTAAACGGCTTGCCGCGTAATTGAGCTGTGCAATCTTTCTATAAGGTTTTGCCTCATATTCAAATGCAGTTAGCCTTTCTTTTTCCTCCGGTGTTAGTTTGTCATTGTGTATTTCTCTATACTTTAACTCTCTAACATTGCCATATTTTTGCATCAGAAGTTCTATCTGGTTTCCGGCTTCTTCCGCACGTCTTTTATATTTATGCGTTTCTTCGCAGCGCTTCTCGATTTGTGCGGCGACAACTTGAAGTTCTACAATATGTTGTTCTATATCACCGTTTTTATCAACTCCGACAGGGATTGCCAGTTTATAATTAATGCACCTGTAACCTGTGTCATCTTTTGGTTCTTTGAAGTAGTTATTCATGCCTGCAACTTCAATACCATGTTTGTGCATGAGATGTTCAAAATCCCGACCGGTTAGTGCACGAATGGTATCAGGCGATTGCACCATTGTTTTACCACGGACATAATCGGTGACACGGCGTTTATCACCACCGTAATCACGCATCGCTTTATTTGCTGCAGTGATAGGATTTTTATCGTCTGCAACGTGGAAACTAATGCCGTCAAAGGATTTATTGCAGTCGACGAGAAAGTCGTGGAGTTTCTGGTGTGCAGTATCACATGTCTCTAGAATACGTTCATAGGAAAGGGGTTGGCGCACATTGCCATGAGCATCTTTAAATTTATCACTGATCTGCAGCAACGCTCTTCAACCCTTAAAATACTTATTTATTGTATTATTTGATCCTAATATTGCAGAACTCCATGCCAATAATCAAGTGTAATATTTAAAAATGGCATGAGCACCATGCATTTTTCGCATAGCAGCATGTTTTGATTTATCACTGAACCATATAACACTTGCATCGGGCAGGTGCTCTGGATATATAGAGGGGCGTGAAATTTAAATACAATATAAGGATTAGGAAAAATGGCCATTGAGCGTACATTTTCAATTGTTAAGCCAGATGCGACACGTCGTAATTTGACTGGTGCAATTAATGCAAAACTGGAAGAAGCAGGTCTTCGTATCGTTGCACAAAAACGTATTCACATGTCTTTGGAAAAGGCACAAGGTTTTTACGCCGTTCACAGTGAACGCCCGTTTTTCGGTGAATTGACAGAGTTCATGTCATCAGAGCCGGTTGTTGTTCAGGTTCTTGAAGGTGAAAATGCTGTTGCCAAAAACCGAGAAGTAATGGGCGCGACAAACCCGGAAGAAGCAGATGCCGGAACAATTCGTAAGGAATATGCATTGAACATTGGTGAAAACTCTGTTCACGGATCAGACTCTCTTGAGAATGCAAAAATTGAAATTGAATATTTCTTTAATGCGGATGAAATCGTTGGATAACGATAGATAACTACCCGTTATCTTGTAACCAAATTTCGAAGGCTGCTTGTGTTTTATCATAAGCGGCCTTTAATTTTTTGGCTTGTTCAATGGCTTCTTCTGCTTGTTGTGTCTTGGCCGCTTTTTCTATTTCGCCTGCAATATCACTTACTTTCTTCATGCCGAAATTACCCGCCATACCTTTTAGCTCATGCCCGCGCGCACCCAGAGATAAAGTGTTATTATCTTGTATGATTTCATCCAGATCATCGATAATTTCTTTTGCTTTATCTGAAAACCCCTTTAACAGTTCGGTAAACTGATCGCCGCCCAGAGATGATTTCAGGCTATCCAGCATGGCCAGATCCAGCCATTCTTCGACAGAAACATTTTCTGAAGGGGAGGGCTGAGTGGATTCAGGGGCAGAGGAAGTATCTTCTACTTTAGAGGATGAATGCTGCTCCATAAGGTATTTCTGAATCTCCGTTAATTCTCCCTTATCCTTATGAACATTAATATTCTGAGCTGGTTTTTCGTCTGTAGGCTTGTTTATATTCTGTTTTTCTGGCTGCGGTGGTGGTGCTTTGATGCCAGATATTATGGGGGTAGAAGGTGTCTTTGGTGTTATTTCAACTGGCGGTGCTTTTGCAAGTGATGCAATCGGTGTCTTTGGCTGACGAATATCGGTGATACTTATGCTATCAGTGATTTTTGGTGATGTTGTAATTTCAGAGTCAGAAACGAAATGTTCTCTATCGTCCAATTCCAACGATACCTCAACATGCTGTAAATCTATGCTTGGGGAATTAATTGGGGGCGCTTGTGTTTCTGGTGCCGATGCCTGATCTGCCTGTTGGCTGTCTTTATCAAAGAATCCATCCGGTAACTCATGTTCAAATTTACCTAAAGATGCATTATGCACGGTATCGTACAGGGTATCTGCGTTGATGGGTTTTGCAATAAACCCGTTCATTCCGATAGAGAAGAATGATTCAATGTCTTCAAGCATGACGTTTCCGGTAAGAGCAATGACCGGCGTGGAGGCAATTTCTTGATCCGGCAAAGCACGTAGCTTTTTCGTGGTCTCGATACCGGATAAGCCATCCATCTGTATATCCATCAAAATGAGTTCGGGTTTTTGTGCCTTACATATATCTAAGGCTTCTAAACCGTTGGTGGCCATTAAAAGAGTGTGTCCCTTTTGAATTAAAAAGCCTTCCAGAACTTTTCTATTCATTTCATTATCTTCAACCACCAAGATGGTCATAGACCTTGTTTCACCCTGTTGTTCTGAAGAACCTTTCTGTGCAGAGGAGGTGTTAGCTGACCTTTCATCGGCTTGTAAAGAGAGTGTGAATGAGAATGTTGATCCTCTTCCTTCCTGACTGTTTATTTCTATTTTCCCGCCCATGGCCTCGATTAGGCGGTTGGAAATCGCAAGGCCAAGACCGGTTCCGCCATATTTACGGGATGTGCTGGTTTCTGCTTGTGTAAACGGTGTGAAGAGCTTTTCTTGTGCTTTTTCAGAAATTCCAATGCCTGTATCTTCTACGAAGAATAGTAAGGGGCTTTCGTCTGTTTGATTTTCTTTCTTGATACCAATAATAACGTGGCCTTTTTCTGTAAATTTGAGGCCATTATTGACAAGGTTAAGGAAAATTTGACGCAGTCTTGTCGGGTCTCCCAGAACAAAGGTGGGAACATCATCTGCAATATTCGCGCGAAGCTCTACGTTTTTTTGTGCAGCATGCCCAGACATTAGCATCACAATATCCTGTGCCAATTGCCGTAGGTTGATGGGAACGCTTTCAAGTTCCATCGCACCCTTTTCAATCTTTTCAAAGTCCAGAATATCGTTCAGCAACGCCATCATCGTATCACCGGATTTTCGTATGGTGTCGACGTAATCGCCTTGTGACTTGGTCATATCAGTATTTTGCAACAGCTGCACCATGCCTAGAATACCGTTCATAGGCGTTCGGATTTCATGACTAACAACCGCAAGAAATGCAGACTTATCTTTGTTGGCTTTATCTGCCATGTCTTTTGCTTTACGCATTTCCTCTGTGCGTTTGACTTCTCTTTCTCTCAGTTCGGACATCAATTCCCGTTCCCGCTCAATAACCCGTAACAAACGCGCTTGATCGGCGGAGTCCTTTGATTTTTGAAGACGGGCAAGGGATTGCTCATCATGTGTGCGTTGTAGGTTTTCTTGTTTCTTACGCTCTTTACGATAGGTGTTTGATTTTATATATGCCGCTATAAAGCAAACACCTTGTGGAATAAGTAACGCCCAGAAAAGCGTGAGTGTAAAAGAGGATGCGGGAAGGATGTTAAAGGCTGATAATGCCAATATTGCGAATGCGGCCGGAGATAAGAAAAGAGCCAATACAAAAAGTGAGGTAACTGGTACAGGCTTACGGCTTGTAAAGGCGAAAATTACACATAAGGCAACCAGACTAAAACAGACTGTGCTTGTGAGTGCGCTAAATCCGGCGATGCTTAGCCCTAGAATTGAGAGGTACAAACTGGATATAGCCAAAATGAAAATCACTAAAACGGCAAGAGCCATATTCTCCATAGGGCGATAATCATGTGTAATATGATTAAAGAATTTTGCAGCAATGAAAAGAGGGATGAATGAAATAATATAAAGAACCAATAGAGTGGATCCGTTAATTATGCCACTTGCCACAAAGTTCACGTCAAGATTAAAGAACACCGCACTGAGTAGGGTGTAGTATGAGATCAGGGCGATAGATGTGTAGTGGCGTGTGATATAAAAAGATGCGGCAAAAAAGGCAATGATGCCAATAAACAATGCCGCAGCCAGAAAGTTAGAAGCATCTCCGTCTAGCATTATACGCATATACGTATCTTGAGACATGATTTTTGGTGCCAGCATAAGCGGCAATCCGTTTTGAGATTCTGCATATATCACAAAGATATTTTGTCCACCCGGCGTTACTTTAATAGGCAGAGCCGCGCCTAGAAGCTGGGGTTGGTTCTGATCTTTTTCGTCTTCCATGGGGTATGTCATTGTTTGGCGGGTCGAATAATTCATGACATAAATTTTCTTGGCAACGCCCATGCGCCCGTCCAGCGTATTACCAAAGTGCAAAACCCAATCATCGTTGTTCGTTGTGTTTTTAACGGAAAATAATATCCATGACGGGGCATCATTGAGTCCCAAATTTATAACATCTGATGTTATATGCTGCCCACGTAGATTGCTTTTATGTCTGGAGACGAGTGACTCAGGGCTTAGGATGCGGTCATGATCTGTTGTGATATAACTGAATGGTGCGATACTGGTAACGGAGGCACTGTTATCTAATATAAGGGTATTGGTGTTGTTTTGTGCGAAGCTATGGGGGGGGGATAATAAAATTAACAGGAATACGTATACAAGGCAGGCCGGAAAACCGGCGCGCCATACCTTATCACTCTTCTGTATCGTATTTTTCCTGTTAGTCATAACACCGGTCTGGATGCTCTTTATGTTTGCTCTTGATAAGAGATATTTTTCAATACTCGAGAGAAGTATGACCGGAAAATGTTAAGGCTTTCTTATGCGTCGGCAATAAAACCTAAACAAATTTTACAAAGCCAAGAGCCAATGCGATAAGAAGGATGCATGTGGCGTAAATTGTAAATTTACTCCCTACAACAAAATTGTCCCACATTTTTTGCGCTTGTTCGACTTCTTGTTTTGTTACATCTGCTGCTTTTTGCTCTGCCATAAGGTCCTCTATTTTTAAAAATCGTATTTACGCTACGGTCAATAGTCTAACTTTACCGTAATTTCAAGTCCCAATCTACTCTTGATTTGAAGATGTGGATGCAATGATTTCAATGGCCTGCGGATAGGCGGTATGTTCTTGTTCTAAAACACGTTCTGCCAGTGTCTCTGGCGTATCATCGTGGTGAATCGGAACGCGTTTTTGTAGAATTGTCGGGCCGCTATCCAGATCGGGGATAACAAAGTGCACGGTGCAACCTGCCTCCTTCTTTCCATCTGCAATGGCACGCGCATGCGTATGTAGCCCCTTATAGTCAGGCAGCAAGGAAGGGTGAATGTTGATGATTTGATCGGGCCATTTTTCAACAAATGAAGAGGTTAAAACCCGCATGAATCCGGCAAGGACAATCAAATCAAAATCATGTTTATCCAATTGATTGCAAATTTCGTTTTCGAATGTTTCTCGGCTGTCAAAGCTCCGGTGGTCGACAATTTCTGTCGCAATATTTTCATTTTTGGCGAGGGTGATGCCTTCGGCATCTGGTCTGTTAGAGAGAACCAGGGAAACTTCTGCAGGGAATCTGGCGTTACGACACGCATCTATAATGGATATCATGTTGCTGCCGCGACCTGAGATGAAGATCGCAAGTTTTAACTTTTTTACGACCATGCCGACCCCAGATTATCAAGTGTAATACTGATATCTGATTTATTATTCTGCTTAACAATTTCGCCAATACGCGACACGCTTTCTCCGTTACGGACAAGCTCTTTCTCGATCGCGTCGACCTGATTTTTATCGCAAATAACAATCATGCCAATCCCGCAATTAAGTGTGCGCGCAATATCGGAACTTTCCAGATTTCCTTGCTGTTTCAGCCATTTGAAGATCTCCGGTAATTCCCATGTTTCTACGTTAATATGGGCAGATAGGCCGTCAGGCAGAATGCGGGGGATATTTTCAGTTAATCCACCACCTGTAATATGCGCCATACCTTTAATTGCCGGTTTGCCGTTATCGCTGCGGATTTTTAGGGCTTGTAGCAATGCCTTTACATAGATGCGTGTTGGTGCCAATAGCGCATCACCAAGCGTAAGCGCTTTACGGGTGATTTGCTTTGCTATGTCCTGATCTTGAACCGTAACAGTCATGTCAAAGGGTAGGGCACTATCGTAGTTGAATTTCTGCGAATCACGAATAATTTTACGAACCAAAGAATACCCGTTAGAATGCACGCCGTTGGATGCAAGGCCAAGGATAATCTGTCCCTCTTCAACATCTTCGCCTGTTATAAGGCTGTCACGGTTAACCGCACCGACTGTGAAACCTGCAAGGTCATAATCTCCATCGGCATAAAGTCCGGGCATTTCGGCTGTTTCACCACCAATAAGTGCGCAACCGGCAATTTCACATCCTTTTGCAACGCCTTCAATAACGCCTTGTGCAACACGATTTTCCAGTTTTCCTGTTGCAAAGTAATCAAGGAAGAATAATGGCTCTGCCCCTTGTACGACAAGGTCGTTTACACACATCGCAACCGCATCAATGCCGATTGTACTATGTGTATCAGAGTCAATTGCAATTTTAATTTTGGTACCAACACCATCAGTTGATGAGACCAAAATCGGGTCATCATACCCGGCTGCTTTCGGATCGAACATGGCTCCAAATCCGCCAAGGCCGCTCATCACACCACTACGTGTGGTGTTTTTGATTGCTGGTTTGATTTGCTCTACAAGGTCTGCTGCGGCATCGATATCTACGCCGGCTTGCTTATAGGCACTTTGTTTTGTTGCGTCTTTCATCTTGCTTCTAACGCCTGTGTCGTTATACAAATAGTTACACTTTAACTCGATAGCTATTTCAGGTGCACCATGGGCATACATCATCAAGCTTTTAACTGCAAGCTTATTATATTCTCTCTATTTTTAATTTTTGTGTCTGTTGTGGGTGTTATGCCTTCCTATGCATCCAATTCCTTGTTTATCGTGGAAAATGTGAAGGTCGATGTTACGGCAGATAATTCTGTTGATGCACAAGAACAGGCTTATGCCAAAGCACAAGGGCGTGCATTTCGTATATTGGCCAAACGTATGGTTGCGGATGGGCAGGTTGAGGCTGTTAAAACACCGAATTTTGATACGGTTGCCTCATTGGTAAAAGATTATGAAATTACGAATGAGCGAATTTCTGCTGTGCGATATGTCGGGACATATACATTTCGGTTTCGTGAAGATGCTGTGAGTAAGCTTTTATCCCTGTCGGGTGTGAAATATACCGCACAAATCAGTAAAACTTTATTAGTCTTGCCAATCTTTCAAAAAGATGGAAAAAACTCCATCTGGTCGGAGGAAAATGTATGGATGCAGGCATGGGGCAATGCGCGCTTATCCAGTGATTTGGTTCCGATTGAGGTGCCCATTGGTGACCTGATGGATATTGCCGATATTGATGATAATAATGCTCTTCGGTATGAACGTATGAAATTGGATCGTATGTTAGGGCGTTATGATGCGAAGGAGGCCACGATTATGATTGCGGTTCCTGATATGACATTATTATCTGTAAGAGGGGATAGCGACCGTGCGTTAGGGCATCTACGGATCAGTATTTATCGCACCGATCGTGCACGGGCAGAGTATGTAAAAGATATTGTGGTCGAATCTGATGGGCGTGAAACACGTAAAGAATTGTATGAGCGTGCGGTTGAAATGTCCTATCTTGCTTTACAAAAAGATTGGAAAAGCAAAACAGTGTCCAGCGCAGCGCAGAGTAAAACATATTATGCACGTGTGCCTATTCGGAGTTTGAAGCAATGGGTACAGGTTAAGCAGAGCTTACACCAGATTGGTTCTCTATCTGATGTTGTTATTTCATCTATGCGTAAAAGTGAAGTGCAGCTTTCTTTTAAATTTAGAGGGGATGAGAGCCGCTTGCGTGATGCTTTTGCGCGCACGCCTCTATCATTGGGAAAGGCGTATCAAAATGCTGCTGTAAAAGGCGGGCTTCAGTATGATTTGCATTTTGGAGCCTCTCGTAAAGTTCAGATGAAAAAGCCCATTCACAAAGTTGTCCCCGCGGCCGGGCAATCGCAAAATCAAAATGGCGTGCATACATTCTAGTCAGTTGCTATTCTACGTAGATATATTATGTAGATATATTATAGAGCCAGAGTGACCAAAGGGCTTTTGATCGGGGGATCAGCCTAAAAAGCCGTGAAAGGAACATTATAATGAGTGTTAAGCCACTAAACCTGAAAACACATTTGATATTTTGGGCTGGTGTTTTTGTTTCTTCTTTAGTGTTCGTGTGGGTCTTCAAGGCGGTTTTATTACCATTCGTTCTTGGTATCGCCGTTGCGTATTTGTTAAATCCAATTGTGAATAAGCTCGGGCAGATGGGGATAGCGCGCGCACCTGCGGCAATGATGATATTGGGGAGTTTCCTAATCCTTATTCTTGGGTTTATCGGGGCGATTTCTCCTATTATTTATCGTGAATTTATCGGGTTTTCAGATGATTTGCCCGGATATATTGAAAAAATAACGGCTCTTTTAGCCCCTGTCACAGCGATGTTAGATGAATATATTGGCGGCGCAGAAGGGCAAAATGTTGAAGATATCCTGAAGGAGCATTCCGGCACAGCGATTAAAACAGCACGTCAAATTGTGACGCACCTTGCGGCAGGTGGACAGGCGGTGGTTGATATGGTATCCGTCGCGGTCTTTATGCCGATCGTGGCTTATTTTATGATGAAAGAGTGGCCGCTTGTCATTGCGTGGGCACAAGGCCTTATGCCTCGCCATTCAAAGGATACGATTATGGATCTGTTTAAAGAAATTGATAAGAAGATATCCGGTTTTGTTCGTGGGCAAATCACCGTGGCGGTTTTCTTGGGCGTTGGCTATGCGATTGCGTTGACGATTGCGGGGCTTAAATACGGCTTTATGATTGGCCTTATGTCGGGCCTTTTATCTGTGATTCCGATGGTCGGGTCAGCGGTTGGCTTAATTGTTAGTGTGGCTGTTGCCTGGTTTCAAAGTGGTGACATCATGTTCATGGCACTAATCGCCGGGATTTTTATTGGTGGCCAAGTGATTGAAGGGAATTTTTTAACTCCTAAACTTGTGGGTGATAGTGTCGGGCTTCATCCTCTTTGGGTGTTTTTTGCGCTTCTTGCGGGGGGGAGTGTTCTTGGGATTCTAGGTATGTTCTTAGCCGTTCCTGTTGCGGCAGTGATTGGTGTATTGCTGTCATTTCTGATTTATAAATATAAGCAGAGTGCCTATTATCTCGATTCCGAGGTGGAAGAGCCCCCGGCGAAAAAGGGCGTTGCATCTTCTAAAAAAGCAACGGTTAAAAAAACGGTCAAAAGAGTAGCAGCAAAAACAAAAAGTAAAACCTCAAAGAAAAACGAAGCTGAATGATTTTTTCTCCTCCTGCATCTGTAACGCAAATACCGTTGGATCTGGCGGCGCGCCCCGCGTTTGGACGTGGGGATTTCCATGTCGGGACAAGTAATCGTGATGCGGTGGGGTGGATTGATCGGTGGCCTGAATGGCCTGCGCCTATCCTGATTTTGCAAGGCCCTCCTGCGAGCGGGAAGAGTCATTTAGCAGCAGTGTGGCAAGAGCAGACCGGTGCGGCGATCATTAATCCAGAGGCTTTGGTCAGTCGGAGCGCGGAAAACCTGTTCGAATTGGGGCCTTCACTGGTGCTGGATGGTCTTGATCCGTGGCTTGGTGATCGGGAGGCGGAAACAACATTGTTCCATCTTTATAATATGCTGAAAGAAGAGCAAAAAACCATGATGGTTACAATGCGAATGTCGGCCAATCAATCGGACTTTGTTATTCCTGATCTGGCTTCACGTTTTCGTGCGGCGCCATGTGTTGCGATACAGCCGCCAGATGATATGTTACTGGCTAGTATTTTGATTAAGTTATTCACTGATCACCAACTGACGGTGAATAATGATGTGATTTCCTATCTTTTACCCCGTATGGAGCGTTCATTTGCGGCAGCGCGCGATGTTGTTAAGCGTGCAGACCATACGGCTTTGTCAGAAAAACGCGGTATATCCGTCCCTCTGATGCGCAAAGTTCTTGCAGATATGCAAGGGTATTAAGTCTTACATCCATCGTGTCGGGCGGGCGGGGGCATTATAATCAATTGGTGATGCAATATGCGCAAGCGCGTTTTCCACGGGCTGGATGGTCGACCAATTGCTGCTTCGGCAATGTATAACGCTTAACGTTGCAGGGGCATACCCCTCCATGAGGCGCTGTTGTGTATGCTCTTCTCCTTGTGCAGCAAGCAAGCGGATAAGTTCGTAAATGCACGGGTTATGAGCAATCATCAGAATATTATTATGCTTGTTATCGGCCTTTTGGATTTCATACAGGTAATCACCGGTGCTTCCGGAATAAAGTATGTCGATAAAATTTACTGTTTCTAAGGAGAGTGTTTTGGATAACCCATCCAGCGTTTCGCGCGTGCGTCGCGCGCTTGAACATAAGATCAGATCAGGGGTAAAATCATGATGTTGCATATAACGACCCAAAGCCATCGCATCCTGAGTACCTTGTGGCGCAAGGGGGCGTGTATTGTCATCGCCGCTATGCTCTGATGAGGCCATAGCATGGCGAAGTAAAAAGAGGCGCTTTCCGGTAAATGGCTCTGCTTCGCTCATGCCTGTGTATCTCCAACCGGGAATTTGGTGATTTTACCGTTCTTGATCCCAATTGCGAGTTTTCCGTGTTTCAGATCCAGTGCATCTTGTCCGAATATTTCTCTGCGCCAACCTTGAAGAGCCGGAACATCGGCATTGTCATCATAGGCGATGGCTTCCAGATCTGCTGCTGAAGAAATAATTTTTGCGGCAACATGATGTTCACAGTTTTGAATCTTTAACAGCATCTTTAAAACATCAATGGTCGCAATGATATGGGGTGGCGGTTGTTGTTTTTTTGCGACTTTCGGCCATGTATCACTAGGGGAAGATACCCCTTTTTCAATTGCTTTGAGAAGTTGAACACCTCCCTTACCATCTACGATATCTTTGCCCAAGTTCCGTATTTTCGAGAGTTGCTTTTTATCTTTAGGGGCTTGGTTGGCCATATCGGCCAATGTCTCATCGCGCATAATCCAGTTTTTGGGTACGTTACGTTTTTGTGCCAGCGTTTCACGCCATGCTGTGACCTCGCGTAATACGGCCAGTGTTCTGGGTTTGGGTGATCTTATCTTTACGCGTTCCCATGCCTTATACGGGTCTGTGCTATAGGTTTTGGGGTTTTCAAGGATGGCTTTTTCTTGTTTGACCCAGTCGCATCGTCCACGTTGTTCCAAGTCATTTTTAAGATAAAGATAAATATCGCATAAATGTGTGACATCACCCAAAGCGTAAGTGATTTGTTTATCGCTTAAAGGGCGTAGTGACCAATCTGTGAATTGTGAGCTTTTATCGATACTGTTTCCGGTGACGTGATTTACAAGCTTTTCATAGCCGATAGATTCCCCGAAACCACAGACCATCGCGGCAATTTGTGTATCAAAAATCGGCGTTACGACTTTCCCGGTTAGCTGATAAAAGATCTCAAGATCTTGTCTACCCGCATGAAAAACTTTTAGAACGTCGGGATTTTGTAAAAGATCAAATAAGGGGGATAGGTCAATATTTTCTGCAAGAGGGTCTATAGCGATCGCATTTTTATCAGGGCAGCTGATCTGGATCAGACAAAGCCGCGCAAAATAAGTTTTCTCGCGTAAGAACTCAGTATCAATTGTGATGAATTCTTTTTCCTGCAGTATTTTGCAAAACTTGGCCAGTTCGCCGCTGTCTGTAATAATGGTCATGATGTCCTTACACTAAAGAAATCTATCATACAAAATTCGTATGCTTCGTCCAGCATTACTGCGATGAATTTGAAAAATAGGCGTGACATTCTTTACCTATAGGGTATAAAACTCAAAAAGTTTTAATGCTCAGAATAGGATTGAGAAGACAATGCACGCTTTCAGAACCCATAAATGTGATGCCTTAAGAAAAGAAAATGTCGGTGAAACCGTTAGATTATCCGGTTGGATACACCGTATTTACGATTTGGGCGGTGTGTTATTTATTATTCTGCGCGATACGCATGGTTTAACACAATGCGTGGTGGAGCAAAACTCCCCGTTATTTGAAGAGTTAAGCAGTTGGCGCGTTGAATCTGTTGCAACGATTACCGGTAAGGTGAATGCACGTAGCGACGAAACAATCAATTCAAAAATGGCAACGGGTGAGATTGAGATTGAGATTAGCGAAGCTGAACTTCAATCTGCCGCAGATATTATACCATTTCAGGTTTATGAGGATGATGGTGCGGGCGAAGATATTCGTCTTCGTTATCGTTATTTGGATTTACGCCGCGAACAAATGCAGAAGAAGATCCGTTTGCGTAACGATGTGATCCGTACGATGCGTGAGAAAATGCATGGTCAGGACTTCCAGGAATTCCAAACACCAATTTTAACGGCAAGCTCGCCTGAAGGGGCGCGTGATTACCTTGTACCTTCACGTCTGCACCCGGGAAAGTTTTACGCTTTGCCACAGGCACCGCAGCAGTTTAAACAGCTTTTGATGATGTCTGGTTTTGATAAGTATTTCCAAATTGCGCCATGTTTCCGCGATGAAGATGGTCGCGCGGATCGTCTGGCAGAATTTTATCAGCTTGATGTGGAGATGAGCTTTGTAACGCAGGATGAGGTTTTTGATACTGTTCAACCTGTTGTACAGGGTATTTTTGAAGAGTTTTCCGAATTCACGGGTGAAAAACGTGACGTGATCTGGTGTGATTCAATCCCTTATAAAGAAGCGATGCTGAAATATGGATCAGATAAGCCTGATCTTCGTAACCCGCTTGAAATCTGTGATGTGACAGAAGTTTTTGCGCGTGACGATGTTGCCTTTAAGGCCTTTAAAGGTGTGATTGCAAAGGGCGGTGTTGTTCGTGCAATTCGTGCACCTAAAGTTTCCGACCAACCACGTAGCTTCTTTGATAAGTTGAACGGATGGGCGCAAGGTGAAGGTGCACCGGGACTTGGTTATGTTCTGTTTGCTGATGGTGAGGGTAAAGGGCCGATTGCGAAGTTCATACCTGAAGCCGCACAAGCTGCGATTAAAGAGATTTCAGGATGTGAAGATGGCGATGCAATCTTCTTTATCTGTAATCAGGAACTTCCCGCGGCTAAATTTGCAGGCGCGGCGCGTGATGCAATTTGTGATGCCTTACCGGAAGATCATGCGTTCGCGCGTGAGAAGGGCGTTTATAAGTTATGCTGGATTATCGATTTCCCAATGTATGAATTTGATGAAGCGCAGCAAAAAATCGATTTCTCTCACAACCCGTTCTCTATGCCGCAAGGTGGTATGAAGGACTTGGAAGACAAAGATCCTCTAGATGTCTATGCATGGCAGTATGACTGTGTTTGTAATGGTTTTGAGCTTGCTTCTGGTGCGATCCGTAATCACAAGCCCGAAATCATGGAAAAAGCATTCGGTATTGCCGGTTATGATAAAGAGGTCTTGGAAGAAGAGTTTGGCGGTATGCTAAATGCGATGCGTTACGGCGCGCCACCACATGGTGGTTTGGCTTTTGGTGTTGATCGTATCATCATGTTGCTTGCGGATGAGCCGAACTTGCGTGAGGTCTATGCCTTTGTCATGAATGGTCAGTATGAAGATCAAATGATGCAGGCACCATCAGAAGTCGGTGTGGAGCAACTAAAAGATCTTCATCTTAAAGTAAACCTTCCTAAAAAGATGACCGACGCGGCTTAAACGAGACTGCAATGAAAATTGTTTCTATGGTTCTGTTGGTTGCTGCTGCTTGTGCTTTTGGCGTTGCATTAATTTTTCGATACGAAATTGAAGATGTGTTGGCATGCTGGGCTTATTACGATCAATGTACTGCTGAAAGGGTTGAGGGAATAACATCCGAGGAGTGTTTTTCACGAGATGATAGCGTGTCATATTTAGTAAACGAAAAAGTATGCTTAGTAAGACCGGTAAACGGTGGCTAGAACATCTATTGCTTGGTTTTTTTCTGAATAAACTGCTCTACGGTTGTGTGAACTTTCTCTGTTACCCACCAAATGCGGCGCTGATGATTGCCTTTATGCGCCATGCTACTGTACCACCAACCCAGAGCATAGAAGTCGTTCCGACTGTATCTAGAGTTTTCAAGGATGTTGATATCATCTGCTTTCGCAATCACGGCAACATCACCCAAAAGAGCAAGAGGCCCTGAGCTCATAATAAAATCCTGAAATAATTTTGACCTCAATAATGTTTTTATGTAATCTTACACCCTAAATAAAATAATAAAGGGGTGAAGGCCATGTTGCCTGAATATAGAATTGCAGGAATTCTGAATGCATCGGCAAGAGAGCGCGATGAGAGAATTCAGAATATGATTGAAGATGTCGCACAAAGTTCTGATGTGAACCAAAGCGTAAATGAGCATGTTGAAGAGACCGCACGTCATTGGGGGAATAGTATTGGTGGCGGTACGGCGAGAAGCCGTGATCCTGCGCAATCACTTTTACAATCTATGACTAAGTTTTGGCCGGATCATGCGCAAGAGGTGGTTGCATCGATGCTTAATCATGCGGTAGAAGTGAGCCCTGGAGAGAGTTTTTACAATGCTGATATCAAAAACAGCATTCGTGGCATTCTTGTGAGGCAGGAGCGTAACGAACAAGATTTTGACTTGAGTACGCTCATATCCCAGACAAAGAATAGTGAGCATGATAACATTAAACGTTCATTAGAAGCTATTCGTAATGAAACGGATAATATTTCTCCGGAGATGCGTGATTTTATATCTAATACGCTTGTAGAATCCTTTCGGGCCAAGCAAGAAAGCGCTAAAGCTGATTCAAGTAATCTAAATGCCGAGATTATTCAGTTTCCAACAAGTGAAGAGTTGCCCACGAATGGCTAAGTAAATAGATCTATTTTATAAATCAATGGAAGGAAGATCAGGTTTTGTGTCTTCCTCTTTTTTTCCATCTGTTTCACCACTATCTGTTGAGGAGCTGTCCTCTGTGGTGTCACCGGCAGAATCACCACTCCCCGATGTTGATGTATCACGGTTATCATGATCATAGCTGTGATCGTTACTTGCCATTGTTTTTGCGACAAGATCGGAGAGGGGTTGTAATACCGGCGGTGGTGAAGGCTTGTTCGGGTCGAATGTGCCTTCATCCAGATCATGTAAGTCTTCAATAATTTCGTGTTGCACGTTCAGAAGCTCTTCTGTTGTGTCCGCCTCTTCCAGTTCTTGTTCGTGTTCTTTAAGGTGTTTTTTGAATGAGACAAGTTGGCGACGTTTTTTATTGTTCGCCTTCATTTTACGTGCTTGCTCTTCTGTCTCTGCGATTTTTTCAATTTCTTGATCAATATCTTCGATCTTGTCGTTAACTTCTTCCTTGATATCAACAATAAGCTCTTGTGTGTATTCATAGATTTGGGCAAAGCTAAGCGCCATTTCTCTGGCAATTTCTTCCAACCATTCCCAGAAATCCCGAATGCGCTGTTTCTTCTTGGCGTCTCCACGTAGTGTACCATCCATGGCCAAAGACGAGTGGTCTTCATGCATCAGGTGTTGTAGGGCGTATCCGGTGGTATAGCCTTTTAGCTCCCACATAAGTTGAATGGTGTTACGCAAAGATTCTTTAACGTTATCCAAACCGATTGATTCTGGGCTTTCAAGGAATTTCTCCAGCTCCCGTAAAGCGCTTGTTTCGTGCTGTTCTTCTTCTTTGAGGCGCTTTGCATGGTTTCCAGTATTTCTAATATCTGAAATCTTGGTATGCGTTGCTATTTTTTTAAAAATATCGAAAGCCGCTGACATGTCTGGTTCACCCTAAATTTTTTTCATCATTTTGATCGGAATTCTATTTTGTTTTTGATGCTTTGTCAAAGTCACCTGAACAGTGCCGTTGTAATAAGCCTATCGCATGTTTGTGAGTGCGCCTTTTAAGGCGGGACTTAACCTTTTCTGCACTATATCCTGACCTATGGAGGTGAGGTGCTGACTATCATAAAAATAGGCCCAATCCTTATCTGATGGAACACATTCTTGCTCAGATGGGCATAATAGCTGAACCGGATGTATTATATTTGTGCCAAGGGGGAGTGAAAGGTCACTAAATAGATGTTTCGTACGTTTTGTGTCGTTATTTCTAACAGTTAAGCTGTTTTTGAATGCCTTATAGTCTTGTTTTTTGAAAAAAGGACCTATTTCTAGCTTGTTACTGTATTTAATACGCGGATGCTCTCCCAGTATTACGATATTATCTGCTTTTGATCCGAGTTCCTGAATGGTTCTTTGGATAAAGGGGATAATATAATCATAGGATTCTTTGTCTTCTGTCTTATTTGCATTGAGCAGAGTCTTGCGATATCCGGCCCAGTCTTGAGATATAATGATAAGATCGTATGTTTTTACATTGTGATATAATTTGTTTCTAAGATCATTGCAGGAGATGTCGGCGAACTGATCTTGGAATTCTACACCATGTAAAAGTAAACAGCCCCCACGGGTTACACTGTCTATATCATCTTTTGAGAGATTTAAGTTTTTCGCAATTGGGTCAATATATTGCTGTAGTAATGAATCACCGATGAACAGAACTTTTGCATCTGTGTTTTTCTGTATATCATATCCCCGTTTAAACATTGTCTTGGATTGTGTATGGATCTTGGTAATCTGATGTGCATAGGGGTTGAAGTACTGAAGTCGTTCTGGCCACCCTTCCTTTTTTGCTGATAAATAGCCAAACCCTGCCAAGGAAACTGTCAAAAGCAGAATAAGCGTCGCTGATTTATAGGGGATAGCTATGTTGTAGCCACCCCGGCGAATAGGCGTTTCAAAGTATTGATATGAAAGATGCGCAAGCGGTATCGTGATCATGATATTGGCCAGCAGTAATCCAAAAGTGTCCAGATGGAAAATATCTTTGGCAAAAATCGTAACGGGGAAATGAAACAGATATAGGCCATATGAAATCCGCCCAAAATATGTGAGATGGTCGATGCCCCTTGATTTCGGAAGGGGGTAACGCGCATGTAGTGTTATAAAGGCTGCGGAAAGCATAATAGGTGCAAGCGTATATAATCCCGGGTGCTGTATATTTGGCTCAAACATTATGGTGATGATGGCAAGACCTAAGATTATCAACGGAGATGTATATTGAGCTGCATTATTCTTCGTTTCTCTTTTGATTGGAACAAATGTCGCAATACACATGCCGATCAAGAATTCAAACGCCCGATTTTGTAATAAAAAGAAGGCGCCTTTACTGTCTGTTGTGGAGTGTGCGTAGAAGAATGCCATGGCTGTGGCCAGCAGTAGAAAAGTGACACCAGCATATTTTTTATAAGCTTTGATATTATTGTGCAAAAGCATCAAAAAAGGAAACAGCATATAAAACTGCATCTCTACGCCAAGAGACCAAGTGTGCAGCAATATAGGCGTTTTGGGATTAAAATAGTTATGCCCGTCTGCAAAAAGGATGTTGGACGCAGAAAAACTGCTGAAAAACAGGTGTTTACCAAATGAATCAAGCCGTCCGGTGCTAAACCATAATATGGTGAACACGGTTGTTAGAAATAACGTCAGTAAAAGCGCAGGGTATATGCGAAACAGGCGTTTTTTGTAAAAAATTGCAAAATCAGATAGTGATAGTTTCCTCTGTGGCGGGAAACTTTGGAACATGACGTAACCACTAATCACAAAAAATATATCAACGCCGATAAAACCACCTTTGAACCATGATATATCGCAGTGGAATAAAATAACGATAAGCACAGCAAAAGCGCGTAGGACATCAATATCGGTGCGGTAATTTTGATTTTTCATATTTTGACGGGCTGTGGGAATTGAACGATCCAACCTAATATCAATTTATGATCTTGTCAAAATAAACCCGGATGCACATGTGTGTGGAGCTGCGCATCCGGGCTACTCGGGGGGCCTGCTGTTAGGGCTGGGTCAAGGGAGGGAGCAGCAGGCCTAAGTACTCTGTAATTAGTGGCGTGTTTGCTTTCTGATTTCTTTATTTGCATACATGCCTTGGTCGGCTTCTTCGATAATTGTTTCAATCGTTTCACCGGCTTTATATTCTTTTAATCCCAGACTGGCGCGGATGTTGATGTATGAACCATTCCACTCGAAAGATAAGTCGTTTAATTCCTCGCCAAGTTGTTGTGCGCGTTTCATGGCCTTTGCAATTGATGTGTTTGGCATAAGGGCGATGAATTCATCTCCGCCAAGGCGTGCGGCAACATCCATATCACGTGTATAGCGTTGTAAGAATTGCCCCACGATTTTTAATGCTTCGTCTCCGGCCTGATGACCGAACGTATCGTTGACGGCTTTGAAATGATCCAGATCAATCATGATGAGTAATCCGCCTTTATTCTCTCCACGGTTTGTGCGGTCTAATTCTGCCTTGAAGGCCTTATAAAATCCGCGGCGGTTTGTAAGTTGTGTTAGTTCATCAACTGTTAGAATATCTTCTAGTCGGCTAATGCGTTCATCTTTTAATGAAATCTCTTTTTCTGCTTGTTCCAACATGGTGTATGCCGTTTTTAAAAGCTCTCTGGTTTTTGGGTCGGTTGTATGATGAGAATCTTTGCGTAAGAAACTGAAAAGGTCACGATAGCCAAAAAATGACGGATCTTTTGTCTGTGGTGCTGGTACCGCTGCATGTTGTGCTTTGGCAATCATTGTGTTTTGAACCATATCTGTTGTCATTATTTTACCCTTTCAGTGTTTACTCAGTACTTATCAAAGAGGCTGAAATCCCTTTATGGTAAGGAAATATGCGATTTATGTGCCAATTATGTCATTAGGGAGAATATTGCCTTATTTTCATAGTGTTACAGGGGGGCGAGAATGCACGTGTAATCTTTTTTCATAAAGGATTAGCGGCTTGCCACTGGGAAATATTAGGGAAACAAGCATTTTTTACCGTTTTACTAGGCATAGTTTGCCCGGTTTGCGCAGAAATAGTTTCATCCGAAAGTGCAGGGGAGGAGGCGTATTATCCTCTTTCGAGAGGGCGTGCTTTCAGGTATAATTAAAATAAATAAAACAAGATGATGGCTTTATGACTGCAAGATATAAGACGCATTTAATAAAAAGACTGATGTGGGGCGGTGTATTTGTATGGTGCTTTAGTATTTCTTCTCTTCCTGCTCATGCGGTTTTAGATCCCGCGCGTGAGGCCGGCTTTGTCCCGCATAAGGCACTTTATGATATTTACTTATCTTCAAAGAAGAGCAGCGCAAAGGTCGCCAACATTCACGGGAAAATGGTTTATGAGTGGCAACCATCTTGTGATGCGTGGGTATCCAGTCACCATTTTGATGTCACATATGAGTATGTTGAAACACCGGCTATGCGTATAACAAGTGACTTCTCAACATATGAATCCTTTGATGGCAAAGATTTTAATTTCACCTCACAGAGAAAACGTGAGGGGCTTGTGTTTGAAGAATTGCGTGGCAATGTCAGGGTGCAAGAGGAGATGAGCTATCCGAACGAAGCGGTCTATTCAATTCCTGAGGACTTGGTCTTTGATCTACCGGAAGGAACGCTGTTTCCCATGGCGCATACCTTAGATGTTATGGATAAAATTAATGCCGGACAAAAGTTTTATAATGCCACAATGTTTGACGGTAGTGATGAAGATGGCCCTGTTAATATCAATAGCTTTGTCGGAAAGCCTACTACTTTTACACCGGATGAAGAACATCAAAAGCATATAGATGCCGCGCTCATAAAGAATAAAGCGTGGAAATTACGTTTGGCATTTTTCCCATTGAACCGTTTTGAAGAGACATCTGATTATGAAATGTCTGTGGTGTTTCATGAAAACGGTGTGATTAGTGATATGGAAATCGAATATGATAGCTTTTCTGTCGTGCAAAAACTTGTCGCAATTGAAAAACTGGATAGCAATTGTGAAGTAAGCGATGAACAGCTTGGAGAGCAATAAAGAATATTATAGTATTTATAAGGGAATAAAGGGAAATGTTAACGTTTTGGCAAGGGCTTATGCTTAAGATAGCACAGTGGTAGAGCAGCATAATTCTCCTCAGGCAAAACAAATATAATTTCAAGAGCATACATATGACGAAGACAGTCCTAATTGTTGAAGATAATGAACTGAACATGAAGCTTTTTCATGACCTTCTGGAGGCGCATGGTATCAATACCGTGCAAACCAGAGAGGGGAAAAAGGCGCTTGAAATGGCGAGAGAGCATGATTTGGATCTCATTATTATGGACATACAGCTTCCCGAAATATCGGGATTGGAAATTACCAGACAATTGAAAGAGGATGAGACCCTTAAATCTATACCGGTTATTGCGGTGACGGCTTTTGCTATGAAGGGTGATGAACAAAAAATTCTTGATGGTGGGTGTGAAGATTACATCTCTAAGCCGATTTCTGTTTCGCGCTTTATCGACGTTGTCAAAAAACATTTGAATAAAGAAGATAATCAGGAAAATGATAATCTGAGTGAAAAGGACAATCAGACACAATCCAGAAAGGAAGCGCCGTAATGTCCGCACGCGTTCTTGTTGTTGATGATATTTTACCGAATGTGAAGCTTTTAGAAGCAAAGCTTGCTTGTGAATATTATGAGGTTATCACCGCAACCAGCGGTCAAGAAGCTCTGGAAAAAGTCGAAAACGAAAACCCGGATATTGTTTTGCTGGATGTTATGATGCCGGGAATGGACGGGTTTGAGGTTTGTTCACGAATTAAAAATAATACAGAGACGGCGCATATCCCCGTTGTGATGGTGACGGCCTTGACTGATGTACAAGATAAAGTGCGCGGTCTTGAGGCAGGCGCAGATGATTTTTTGAGCAAACCAATCAATGATACGGCGCTTATGGCGCGTGTACGGTCTTTGGCACGCTTGAAAATGGCGTTGGACGAATGGCGTATTCGTGAAAACGCCGCCAATCAATTTGGCGTGGTGAGTGAGAAAACCAACCTTATGAATGAGCCAGTGCAAGGTGCGCGCGTTCTTTTGGTTGAAGATAAGGATTTCGATAAATCAAAAATCGTAGAGGCATTATCTGCGGATTTAAATATCGTTATGGGTGTTGATAATGGGATGAAGGCGATGGAGCTTATCTCTGCGCATGATTTTGATATCTTGATGATTAGCTTGAATTTGAAGCAGGAAGATGGTCTACGCCTATGTTCTCATTTGCGCTCTAATGAAAAAACCCGTGCATTACCAATTGTTATGATCGCAGAAGAGAGTGATATGCCGCGTGTGGCACATGGTCTTGAGATTGGTGCACATGATTATATTATGCGTCCTTTGGAGAAGAATGAGCTAACCGCACGGGTTCGAACGCAGATCCGCCGTAAACGTTTCCAAGATCGCCTGAGGTCAAGCTATGAGATTAGCCTCTCTATGGCGCTAACGGATAGCTTAACCGGCTTGTATAATCGCCGTTATCTTGAAGTGCATATGGAAAAATTGATTGAAAGTAATGCACATAGTAATAAGGCGCTGGGTGTTATTATGATGGATATTGACCATTTTAAATCGGTCAATGATACACACGGTCATAATGTGGGGGACGAGGTTTTAAAAATCTTTGCTGACCGTATTAAAAATAATTTGCGTAGTTTTGACTTGGTTGCCCGTCTTGGTGGAGAAGAATTCGTTGCAATATTACCTGATGTCTCGCCTGAGCGTGCCTATATGGTGGCAGAGCGTTTGCGTCGTTCTATTGCGGATGTCCCAATACCATGTGGTGTTGAAGGAGGGGCTCTTAATATCAGTACTTCGGTAGGTGGTGCGGTGATTAACCGTGGCGGGCATTCAATTGCCGCGATTTTAGAGCGTGCGGATAAATGTCTGTATCAGGCAAAGGATGGCGGGCGTAACTGTTCATTCTTTGAGAATAAAGGCAGGCTTGACCCTGAAGAGCATAAAGAGGTTGAACGCGCATTATTCGATGATGATACGCCTGCGCAGCAGGCCTGATATCCCCTTATAAGAAACCACCTGATTGCATCGTCCATAGCTTGTTATACAAGCCATTCTTATCAGACATAAGTTGTTCATGTGATCCGTCTTCTATGATTTTACCTTGATCCATCACAATCAGACGATCCATTTTGTGAATAGTAGATAGCCTATGCGCAACGGCAATCACTGTTTTTCCCAGCATAAGTTCCTCGAGGGAGGATTGTAAAAGTTTTTCTGATTCACTATCCAAGGCCGATGTTGCTTCATCAAGGATAAGAATTGGTGCATCTTTCAAAATTGCGCGGGCAATGGCGATGCGTTGTCTTTGACCACCCGATAGTTTAACCCCGCGTTCGCCGACAATCGTGTTAAATCCTTCGGGAAGTTGTTCAATAAAGTCTAGGGCGTGTGCGCGTTTTGCGGCTTCTATCACATCGGCATCACTGGCATCCAGACGTCCATATCGAATATTTTCCATGAGAGAATGGTTAAACAGGACGATATCTTGCGGTATAACGGCAATATGATGTTGGATGGAATGTTGCGTTAGGGTTTGAATATTCTGTCCGTCAATTTGTATAGCGCCGGAATCAACATCGTAAAATCGCATGATCAGTTTTATAAGTGTACTTTTACCGGCACCGGACGGGCCAATTAGCCCGATCTTTTCACCTGAATTTATATGCAAGGATAAATCCTTTAGGACATTTGCTTCGCTTTTATATTCAAAGCGCACCTGTTGAAAAGAGATGGATGGTGAATCGGTCTGGAGGTGAACGGCGTTTTCCTTATCTTTAATTGCCGGTTCTTGGTTGAGGACTTCTGTTAGGCGTTTAAAGCCTTCCCATTGGTCGATCATTGCCGCATATAAAATGGCGAAAACCTCGATTTCAAACCATATGGATACGGTTGTAAAAATGATTGCCGTATAGGCGGTGATACTCAAACCACCATATATAACCTCATAAGTTGAGAGGCTGATGATCAATAATATCCAGAATAAAGCGGTGCAATCCAAGGTAAACCAACGCATTGCAGAGGTCTTGAATAGGCGCGTACGGCTTTCATGATTGATGGTTTCGTAATGTCCGGCTTTATCGAGAATATGCCGTTTTAAATTGAAAAAACGTACCGTACTGGTCGATGTCAGAAATTCATATACACCGCCTACGACCTGTTCTTGCGTTTTATAGAAGTCTGCAAATCTGGATTTAAGCCATGTTCCCGTTGCGTGTGCAATCCAGATATAAGATGTGATCATGGCGTAGAACAGAATGATATAATACCACCCGGCATCAAGAATGATGACAGATAAGAAGACAGAGAGGGCAATCGCCGGGAACTGAATGATATGCCATAATATATTCTCCAGCAGGGTAAAAGATGTCTCTCGTGCTTTTAAAAGACGCTGTAGCTTCTCACCAGAGGCACGGTTTTCATGCCAAGATTCCGAAAGATTGAGATAATGCTGAAACCCGTATAGGGAGATATGCTTGGATAATTTATCCATCACAATTCCTGCTTTGGGGAGCAGGTAAACGATAGAGCAATATGCAAGAAAGGAAAGAATTGCATAGATCAAAAGCCAGATGAGCGCCAGCATTGGATTACTTTTTAAAGTACCACTTTCGACCCAACCAACCAGAATGCCTAAGAAGAATGGTTGGGATCTGAAGAATGTCTGCCGTATAAGATTAAGCAACAGACAAAAGCCGTATTCCTTATGATGTGGTTTTAGGAAGAAGTTAAACCACATCCATGTGGAACCACCAGTGGGTGGTGGTGTTTGGTAGTCGGGTAATGCAATGCGTTGATCGCTCATGATCTCGCTCTTTTAAAAATAGAAGTGAAAACCATCTCTTATCGTTGAGCTTGTGCCTTTGGCGTGATGCTCATCTTGTATGCTCCACCTTGATCCAGATATGTCACCATTGGTGTTGTACTTTGGGGAAGGTCGAAACTATAAGAAATTTGATCAAAGATAATAACCAGCTTATCCTTTTCCATGCGCCATCCTTGCTTGGGCACATATCCGTAGGGGCCGGGCTTTGAAAAGTTATGCCCTAATGCACCATCTTCTCTTAAGTGCAAATACGCACCTTTTGCAAGTAAAGGATCGCTTGGTAAGTTTGCATGGATCGGTACGATTTGCGTAAAAAGGTAGCGATACGGCATATCACCGGATGCCACTGATGTGGTGGTGTTTGCTTGGGTGTTTGTTGTGGCCTGTTCTTTTACAGCAGGAGAAGCAGGCGCGCTTTTCTGGTGCGCTTGATATGTTTCTTGTCCCATTGGTGGGTGAGGGAAATTCATTTTTATATATCCGATAAATCCTGTGCCGCCAGGTTGCAGAACATCCATGCGCTGTACCGTAATTGCACGAATTTTTGTTGCACGTGTTGAAAGGTTTTCCGCCCTTATTGTGAATTCGTATGGCGTATCTGCAATCAAGGTGGTTTGGCGTTGTGACCGGTCTGTTGCATCTCTTCCAAATGCAAGAAGAGTGTTATAGGAGACACCGGTATCATCTTGAATTTTCGTATATGTTCCGCCAATAAGATTAAGGCTGCGATCCTGATATTTACTCATTGCGCTCATACGGCATGTCGCGACACGCGTTGTAGAGATAGAACAGGATTTTACCGAAAGCACCACACCGTGCATTTCTTTTGTGGTTTGGCTTAGGGAGGGCATCGCCGAGGTAAGATTACCGACACTCTGCTGTAGCGTTTGCTCTACACAGGCGCCTAAAGGTAAACATAGTCCGACAAGTAATAATGTGAGGTAGCGCATGTTCCGTCTCTCTCCCTTTGAAATAAAAGTAATATGGGGAGGAGATTGGCACATCATTTGTGCAATCACAATGCGAAAAACAAAAAGCACCCGATTTTCATG
Organism: Alphaproteobacteria bacterium; assembly: GCA_050633505.1. Lineage (GTDB taxonomy): Bacteria > Pseudomonadota > Alphaproteobacteria > Micavibrionales > Micavibrionaceae > UBA1672. Next base: position 92,072 of record JBOEGQ010000001.1, on the reverse strand, counting down.
GGGTGCCTTTAAGGGAGATGCAAAAGAAAAATTTAGTTTTTCTTTGAAGGAGGCATCTTCTTTTCGACGAACATCACGTGTGCGCCTTTATTACCTGTCTCAGGGTGTGTCGCCCATGGATCATATTTTTTCTTCTTTAGCTTGTATTCCGCGCGCGTACTGCGTTTCGCATAATAGCGGTAGCCTGTACCTGCTTCGCTTTCAAGTCTTACTTTTACGTATGTTGATTTTGCCATAGCCTTAAAACCTTAAAAATCTTCAATTAGAGATCGGCTTTATGCAGGTTTTTGAAATGAATGTCAAGCATTCTGATTAACAAAGTTGAATGAATCATTTGGTAATAGTGGAATTAAAAGAGTGGTGGTTTTAAGGAGCATTTCAAGTAATGAAATAGACTGGGTAATTTCAACATCTATTTACCCGGATATTGCCCTGTATTCACTTCTTCTTACCTCTATATTTTGCGTGTCCCGGTTTTTTGCGTCCACGGCGTTGTGGTGGGCGGTTACCATCCAGATTATCTCGTGGCGCTTTTGGTTTTGCAAGACCGGGAATGTCTGCCCCTTTTTGACCTGGGGCAAGGGTGAATACACATGATCCTGTGAGGTTGTCGGCTTCTTTAATAACCACGCGTAATGGTGCGCCCATACGGAAGACGTGACCGCGCCTGCGCCCGATTAAGGCGTGTGCTTTTTCATCATGTATATAGTAATCATCGCTAAGTGATTTCATCGGGATCAGGCCATCTGCTCCGCTCTCATTGAGGGTAACAAACAGACCAAAACGTGTGACACCGTTAATTTTTCCTTCAAATTCCGCGCCGATATGACTGGACAGATAGGCGGCGGTGAACCTGTCCGTCGCGTTACGCTCAGCCTCCATCGAGGTGCGTTCTGTTCCCGAAATATGTTGCGCGATTTCGTCGATGCGCGATGCCTCGGTTTCACTTAATGCCCCATCACCAAGTCCGTAAGAACCTATTAATGCACGGTGTACCAATAGATCGGCATAACGACGAATGGGGGAGGTAAAATGCGCATATTTCGTGAGTGCCAGACCGAAATGCCCAATATTATCTGTGGAATAGACAGCCTGACTTTGTGTGCGCAAAACCATTTGGGAGATCAGGTGGCTATATTCCATTTTAGCTGCTGCGTGTAGTAAGTGATTGATTTGCTTTGGTTGGATGCTTTCCCCTTTAGGAAGGGACAGGTCAAAGCTCTCAATAAAGTCACGGGCAGATTCCAACTTGTCATAGCTTGGCTTGTCGTGGATACGATAAACGCACGGATATTTTCCGTTTCCTTTCTGGCTTTGGCTTTTTTCTTCTAAAGCACTGGCCGCAGCAACATTGGCAAGGATCATGAATTCTTCGATTAATTTATGAGCATCAAGGCGCGCACGGGTTCTTACACCTGTCATCTGCCCTTTATCATTTATAACGATTTGTCGTTCCGGTAAGTCCAGATCGAGTGCTCCACGTTTTCGGCGGGCTTTATCAAGGATCTCATATACATCGTAAAGTGGGTTGATTACGGTGTCCATAAGGGGGCCTGTTGTATCATCTGTTTGTCCGTCCTTTGCGGCTTGCACTTGTTCGTATACAAGGCGTGCGGCGGACTTGATGAGGGCGCGTGAAAATTTATAGCGTAGTAACTTTCCCTGCTCATCAATATACATGTGTACAGCTAGGGATGCGCGTGGTTCCTTTGGCCTTAAAGAGCATAAATCATTTGATAATGCTTCAGGTAGCATGGGTACAACCCGATCTGGGAAGTAGGTTGAGTTTCCGCGCTTTTGTGCCTCTTTATCCAGTGCACTGCCAAAGGTAACGTAATGTGCAACATCGGCAATGGCGACAATTAAATGATAGGTGCCATCTTCCAGCTTTTCTGCAAATACGGCGTCATCAAAGTCACGCGCATCCGCCCCGTCAATGGTGACCAAGGGGATATTGCGCAAATCTTCTCGTTTTCCAATATCAGGAACTTTCATATTGGTTGTTTCATCCAATATGTCTTGCGTAAAAGAATCGCTTAAACCGGCTTCGTGTAAGGAGATTAGGCTGATGGCTTTCGGATCGCCTTGTCTTCCAATAACCTCTGAAATACGTACTTTTTTACGTTTTAATCCGCGGGATGGCAAAACCTCGCAAACGGCCAAGTCACCATCCGTTGCGCCGTTTAAATCTCCTGTTGAGATGTCGAAGTCATGTTTTGCTTTTTTATGTGTAGGCTGCAAGATTGCGCCGTTTTTTTGCAAACGGATAATGCCGAGAACCGAACCGCCTTCATAGCGTGCACCATTTTCGATTAACCTTATAATGCGAGCCTCGTAGTCATTCCCGCCTGTTCGTGAAAGACGGCAAAGGGCGCGGCTGCCTTCTCGGACATTTTTAAAATATTTCTTATCCGGTATGATTTCAATGCGCGGAGCGTCACCTTGAAGATCTGCATTCCATTCCAATGGTTTTGCGAAGACATCGCCATCCAGATCAATTTCGTTAATCTCGATAACTGCAACAGGCGGAAGTCCGTCTGGTGCGCTATAAACACCGCCGGGTTGTTTGGTTATACTTCCGTCTTTCTCAAGGGATTTAAGAATTTGCTTTAATGCAACACGGTTTTCACCACCCTTTATCCCAAAGGCGCGTGCAATTTCACGCTTGGTTAAGGGTTTGTTCGAAGATTTTATGAATTCGAAGAGAGCTTCTTTACTGAGTGTCGACATATATTATTTTCCAATCCTTCTCAATGTCAAAGATTTACAGGCACTTGTAAAGGATAATATTCTTGTCTTTTGCGCTTTACGTTATGTATAAAGGCTATAGATGATGAAAGTCCGAATGTGAAGATATAATCAATGGATTTAACGGGTGATTTTATATATCCGGAGCTATGTATAACGCCGGAATTCTCTGAAGTCGTTCAGGAGAAGGCGTGTGATATGCGGGAGCCGTTACTTTCCAGCCTGTCTTTTGAGGGCGGGCACTTTGTCTTGAAGCCATCTTCTCTGCCAGAATCAAAGCCGGAGGAGGGATTATCAGCCCATGATTATTCTGCTCTTTCACTCTATCTACCTGAGGGGATTGTTCTTTCTGATCTTCAAGATGATCAGGCTGTGACAGATATTGTACCTGCGCAATATAGGTTTGGTTCTTTGAATTTTGATACTGGTAATGGCCTTACCAAATTGGTGTCGTATTTCGGTGGGGATAGTTTGTTTGGTGAAACACTTTTTGCTGAAAGCGATAAGGCGCAAGGTGATGAAGGGGTATCTGAGTTTTATATTACGGGCAGTAAAATTGACCTATCTTCTACCGGGCGTTTTGAATTGGGGGCAGAGGTCTGGATGGTTGTGGATACGCAAAGCTTTACACAGGAAATCCCCGGTGAGGCTTTATCTTATCAGGATCGCATTAATCCGGTTATTGTACCCTATATTCGTGCAGGCATTGGCGAGGATGAAAATTGCGATGTTCGCTTTGGCTATATTCCACCAACGAACAGCGTCAATGAACAGCTTGAACTACAAGAGGGTGCATCCATCGTGATGCAGTGCCGCTTTTAATTAGTTCAGCTTATTATTCCTATGCTGTTTTCTTCTTTTTAGCTGCCGTTTTCTTGGTCGTTGTTTTCTTTTTCGCCGGGGCTTTCTTCTTCTTGGCAGGCTTCTTTTTTGTTTTGGACTTTTCGGCTTTTTCTGCGTCTTTTGCAGCCTTCGCAGCTTCTTTCGCAGCGCGCTTTTCTGCGGCTTGAGCAAGAACCTCAACGGCGCGGTTCATACCAACATGCATAACGTCATCATCTTTGGGGAGAGATGTGAACTTCCCATCATGTTTCAGGAACGGACCAAAGCGGCCAATACCGGCTTGAATCATATCTCCTGTTTCCGGGTGGGTACCAACATCACGCGGCAATGCCAATAGTCCCAAAGCCATTTTCAATGTAACATCTTCGGCATTCGTACCGGCAGGTAATCCCTGACGTTTTGGCTTTGGAAGAGCTTTCTTCCGTGGTTTCTTTGGCGGTTTTTTACCGGCTTCTTCGGCCTTTTTGACCTTTTCGGCATGTACCTTTATGGCTTCATCATTTATGGCTTCAATCTCTGCGACGGCCTCAGGGGCGGGGTCAATTTGCACATATGGGCCATATGGGCCACGTCTTAGGGAAACACTGCGCTGGGTCTCCGGCTCAACACCTAAGATTTTAGGTTCATTGGCCAGTGCGGCGGTGGCGTCATCGTTACTATCTTTATCTACGACCAGAGGGCGAGTGAATTTACAGTCAGGGTAGTTTGAACAACCGATAAAGGCGCCGAATTTACCAAGTCTCAGGCCAAGATGGCCTCGTTCAAGGTCTTTATTCTCTGCGCAGGCCTGACAGCAACGGACATCTTTTTTGTTGCCCTTCTCGTCAAGTTCTTCAGGAAAGAAGTGCGGTGCGAGTTCTTCATCAAGGTGATCAATAACATTGGTGATGGTAAGGTCTTTTGTTTCATCCACCGCGCCTTTAAAGTCAGACCAGAATAGGCGTAAAGCCTCTTTCCATTCGACATGACCGGACGCAATTGCGTCTAATTCTTGTTCCAGGTTTGCGGTAAAGTCGTAATCGACATAGCGCGTGAAAAACTTTGACAGGAACGTGGTGACAAGGCGTCCGCGATCCTCTGGCGCAAAACGCCGTTTGTCCATTGTGACATAGTTACGGTCACGTAGAACTTGCAATATTGATGCGTAAGTTGACGGACGACCAATGCCAAGCTCTTCCATACGTTTAACCAAAGATGCTTCGGAATAGCGCGGCGGTGGCTGTGTGAAATGCTGATTGGCGTTACTGTCTACCAATTTGCTTGCATCACCTTTATTCATTGGTGGTAAGCGGCGATCAGATTCTTTTGTATTTTCATCATCATCTGTATCTTCCTGATAGAGCGTCAGGAAACCATCAAATGCAACGACCGAACCATTTGCGCGTAAGATAACGTCATCTGTACCGTCTGAAATATCAACTTTCATCTGATCCATAAGCGCATTTTCCATTTGCGATGCAATGGTGCGTTTCCAGATCAGGTCGTAAAGGCGCCACATATCGTTATCAAGTTTGCCACGCATTGTATCAGGTGTACGGGACAGGTCTGTCGGGCGTATTGCTTCGTGCGCTTCTTGTGCATTCTTTGCCTTGGATTTATAAAGGCGTGGTGCATTGGGGACATATTTGTCACCATAATTTTTACCAATAACACTTCGGCATTGATTAACGGCATCTTGTGATAAGGTTGTGCCATCTGTTCTCATATAAGTGATAAGACCAACGGTCTCGCCGCCGATATTAACGCCTTCATATAAATTCTGTGCAACACGCATTGTTCGTGATGCAGACATACCAAGTTTTCGGGATGCTTCCATTTGCATTGAAGAGGTGATGAATGGTGCGTATGGGCTACGCTTAACCTGCTTTTTTTCAATATTTTGAATAGCCAGGTTTTTGTTTTTGATGCGTTCTAACGCGGCATTGGCATCGGTTTCACTTGGGATATCAAATTTACCAAGCTTGTTTCCGGCCAGATGAGTCAGGCGCGCATTAAACGGAACGCCATCTGGGGTGTGTAGGCGTGCTTCAATGCTCCAATATTCTTGTGGTTTGAAAATTTCTATTTCTGCTTCACGTTCACAAATCAGGCGCAAGGCAACGGATTGCACGCGTCCGGCTGATCTCGATCCGGGTAATTTTCGCCATAAAACCGGGGAGATGTTAAAGCCAACAAGATAGTCAAGCGCACGTCGCGCCAGATATGCATCAATAAGGGGTTGGTCTAACTCTCTTGAATTATCAAAGGCATTTTGAACTGCGCTCTTTGTGATTTCGTTGAATGTAACGCGGTGAACGTCTTTACCTTTTAAAAGTCCGTCATCTTGTAATAGTTCGTAAATATGCCACGCAATGGCCTCACCCTCTCTATCGGGGTCGGGTGCGAGGTAAAGCGCATCGGCCTTCTTTAATGCCTTTTTGATGTCTCGTACATTCTTATCGGCACGATCACCCAATTGCCATTTCATTGAGAAATCTTCATCAGGAAGAACAGATCCGTCTTTATTTACCAAATCGCGAACATGACCATAGGATGCAAGAACTTCAAAGTCAGACCCCAGATATTTGTTAATTGTTTTGGCCTTGGCAGGTGACTCAACGATAACAAGATTTTTAGACAAAACTTTCCCCTAATTAGATTTCTTCAACCAAGCTTACCCTGTTTCCGGGTAAGCGTTTTATACGTCCTGCAAGCTCCAGTTCCAGTAATACATTATGCAGTGTTGCAATAGTCACATGACATGCGCGGATCAATTCGTCAACTAAAATTGGTGTAAAAGATAAATGAGACAGGATCTTTTCCTGCAAGGCGTTATCATACGTTTCTTCTACTTGTTCAAAAGATTGTACCGTAAAAGGTAGAGCTTGCGTTGGTGGTTCACGCATGGCATTGCCGGAGAAACTCATTAGAATTTCCATGATATCATTGGCCGAGGTAATTAGCGTTGCACCTTCACGAATGAGGTGGTTCGGGCCAGCACTTCGCGGATCAAAGGGGGAACCCGGCACGGCAAAAACATCACGCCCTTGTTCACCTGCAAGGCGCGCGGTGATCAAAGAACCTGATCGCTTGGTTGCCTCAACAACGACCACACCTTTTGATATGCCTGAAACAATACGATTTCTGCGCGGGAAGGCGGCGGCATATGGTTTTGTGCCCATTGGGCTTTCTGCGATGATGGTTCCTTTTTCCTTTATTTCATCATATAGGGGATGATTCTCCTCTGGGTAGACGACATCAAGACCGCTGGCGACAACTGCGATAGTGCCGTTTTCTATACTGCCTTGATGGGCGGCGGTGTCGATGCCGCGTGCAAGACCTGAAACGATGGTTTGGGCTCTACCCCCGAGATCTTGTGCCAATTTATGTGCAAATTTTTTACCGTTTAATGAGGCATTGCGTGCGCCGACAATCGCAAGGCAGGATTGGTTTAATTGTTTTTGATTTCCTAAGATACTTAAAACAGGTGGGGCATCGTCAATTGCGGTAAGTGCAAGTGGGTATGTGGTGTCTTCAACTGTGATCAGTTGCCCGCCCATTTTCTGAAGTTGTTTATATTCCCGTTCAATCTGTTTTTCTGATGCAGGGATAAGGGGCCTTTTCCGCCCGCCTTTCTTAGACAGATCGGGTAGTGCGTGTAATGCTTCACTGGCGGAGCCAAAGCGTTCGACAAGTTGGTAGAATGTGATCGGGCCGATATTTTCTGTGCGGATAAGGCGAAGCCAAGCAAGGCGTTCTGTCTCACTTAAATCTTGTGAATTTTCACGACTTTGAAACAGGTTCACCTTTTTCCTCTTGTTTCTTTTTTGGTCCGATGCGCGCCTCTTCACCTTTTAAAAGGCGCTTGATATTCTCAATATGACGTATCCATACCAGAAGAGTTATAAGCGTGCAAATGATTGTGGGGCCACTACCATAGATTAAATAAACTGCAATCGGTGCAATGGCAATGGCAATTAGTGCAGATAATGAAGATATCTTTGTGACTTTCGCCGTTGTGATCCAACACAGGCACGCGATCAGGCCGGCATATGGAACGGCGGCCAACAATGTGCCAAGTGCCGTGGCAACGCCTTTACCTCCGTTGAATTTCAACCATATAGGGAAGCAATGGCCAAGGATGGCGGATAACCCAAAGGTCAATCCTATTATGTGTCCCATGTTTTCAGGAGTATGTGTAATCCCTGTGTTTGTTGCCATTAAAATGTACGCAGGAATAGCTGCTTTTCCTATATCTAATAATAATGTTGCCGCAGCGAGTGCCTTATTTCCTGTTCGTAGCACATTGGTGGTTCCAATATTGCCTGAACCGATTTTACGGATGTCACCATAACCAAATAACTTTGCAAGTATTAATCCAAAGGGGATGGATCCAAGGAAATACCCAACTAGGAAGATCTTGTAAAAGTAAGGGAAGTCCGAAGACAAAAAGCTAGAGATATCCATTAATCACCTAATAAGCATATCCAAAACAGCCATGCGCGTTGGAATGCCGTTGGCAACTTGTCGTTTCATCATGGATCTATACGGGTCATCCGCCACATCATCGGCAATTTCCACGCCACGGTTCATTGGCCCGGGATGAAGGATAATCGCATCATTTTTCGCGTGCTTTAAACGTTCGGCGGTTAAGCCATAATTATTGAAATATGCCGCGTCACTTGGAATAATGCCGCGATCCATGCGTTCTTTTTGAATACGAAGCATCATAACAACGTCGGCATCTTTAATGCCGTCTTCTAAATTGTCGAAACAGGTAATGCCTTCACAGGGCAGTTTTTGCGGCATCAGGAATTCAGGTGCAACAAATCGTACATTTGCCCCCATTTTTGTAAGGAGGCGTGCGTTTGAACTTGCCACGCGGCTATGGGCAACATCACCACATATGGATACGGTCAAGCCTTCTAAAGAGTCTTTTTCCTGAAGGATTGTTGTTGCATCAAGTAGAGCCTGTGTTGGGTGTTCACGCCAGCTGTCCCCCGCATTGATAACCGGGCAATCTACGCGGTTCGCGACAAAGCCCGGTGCGCCGTATTCGCTATGGCGGATGATGATCGCATCAGGCTGCATGGCGCTTAAGGTATCTATCGTGTCGGAAAAACTTTCATCTTTTTTAAGGGAGCTGGTCTGTGCATTCCAGTTTACAACATCTGCACCAAGGCGCTTAGTCGCAATATCAAAGGAGGTTAATGTACGCGTTGAGTTTTCAAAAAATAGCGTCAGCACAATCTTTTGAGAAAGCTTTCCATGATCCCAACGCCCGCTTTGCAGGGCGTCGACATAATATTTTGATCGATCCAAGAAATCCTGAATTTCATCAGGGGATAATTCATCTATTCCAAGTAAGTGTTTCATGAGCCTAGGATGTGCACATATATGTGATGCGTGTCTAGTGGAAAGTTCTAAAGCAGTTTTAAAAGCTGTGGCAATGTATGGAACTTGAGGATTCCGACAATCAGGATTCCGATAATAAATCCGGGGCCTGCAGGGATGGATAATGTTGAGAATTTAACAACCTCTCCAGATTTTCGTTTATATACCCCGTAAATTAACCCATGGATAAGTCCGGCAAAGGCACCAATTGAAACGGCAAGGAAGATATCCTCGATCCCAAGCCACAATCCGGCGGCGCCCATTAATTTTACATCGCCCAGGCCTAAGGTGTCTTTTTGATAAATTCGATTTGCGATTATACGTACGATTAGTAGAAGTCCTGCACCCGCGATTGCACCTAGGGTCATAGATGTTGGGGATATGAATGAAAAATGGTTTAAGAAATGAAAGAGCAGGCCACAAACAAAGAATGCCGCGACATATATGTTGGGTAGGAGGCGCACCTGCAGATCAATTATGCATAAACGCATAAGGATAAAAAGGGATGAAAAAATGCATGCGATGGTAAGAATGGTTGTCATGAGAGATTTTATATCACATTTTATTGAATATTATTATGTTCTTCATTCTTCGTTTGTACAATCGTTCGAACGGAGCTGGAAAGGGTAGGGAAGCTATGGGCGTAGAGCGAAATAATCGAACGATACTCGTGGTTGAGGATAATGACTTCGTGCGTACGCAAGTGTGTAGCTTCCTTAGTGATGGTGGATATGAAACGGTTGAATCTACAGATGGTCAGCACGCCCTTGGGATTGTCGCAAATCATGACAGTAATATAGATCTTGCCATTGTTGATGTCAGGATGGAACCGTTGAACGGGCTTGAATTCATTCGCAGAATTCGTGGTGATGACATCAATACACCGATCATTCTTGTTACCGGAGATGATAATCCGGATTTGTTGCGTGAGTCGTCGCGGCTTGGGGTTGGGGCTGTCTTGAAGAAACCCGTGCAAAAAGATCGGTTGATTAAAATCGTTTCCCGTACTTTGCACATAGAAAACAACTAAAATCAGTGCTATAGAGGATGTATTGCTATATTTCGGCAATAGTCACTATATTTAAAAAAAACGTTTCTATGCAGTTACCTCGTCCGTTTGGACTTTTTACTTTTTGTATATTTAATCTATTACTTCTGGTGTCCTGTGCGCCTGTTGACGTTCCGTCTGCGCGGAATTTGTCTATTCCATCTCCGACTATGGCGGCGCAACGCGCAAGTACTGTGAATGAACGACCAGATAGTGTTGTTTACCTGCCATTGGGTAGCGACGTGTTGGTGCCTAAGGCATTCGGTGGCGGCTCGCTACCTTCTGAAATTGTCGGGCCGTTTGAATTGAGGTCTGAAAATGTTGCGGGGGCTTTACAGCTTATCTTGGCGGATTACGAAATGCCGATGGCATTTGAAACTGACGCCGCGTTTGAGCGTACGGTGACTGTTGCGAATTTACGTGGCCCATTGGGGCGTGTCGTTAGTAAAATTTGTAGTCTTGCCGATCTGTATTGTTCTTATGAAGATGGTTTATTGGTTGTGAAAGAAACACAGACATTTACCGTGACTGTTCCCCCGATTAGTGGTGATGGTGATTTACTAGCAAATTTGGCAACAGGATTAGAGGCAATTACAGGAACTGCACCTATTACCGAAAGTGCGACGCGTACAATTATTTATGAGGCAACGAACAGAACTTCCGAGCTGGCCAATCGATATTTTCAACGTGTTCGCGCCAGTACGGCATTGATCGTTTTTGAGGTGTATATCTGGGAGGTGTCATTAGGTACCGGAAATTCAACGGGTATTGATTGGCAAAATATCAGCACCTTTGGTGATTTTGAGGTCGGCGTTGATATTGCTGATGGTGCGGCTGCGGACTTTAATCCTATCAGCATCGGCTTGCCAACTAGGGGTAGCGTTGATTTTGGATCTGAGGATGTGTTCCAATTTATTTCTGAGTATGGTGCGGTGAAAACGATATCGCAGCCTCAGATTACTGTTCTTTCAGGGGCGGAGGCCAGCTTGCGTGCGGCGGATACAGTGAATTATGTATCTTCCTTAACGCGTTCAACGGAAGATGGGGAGACAACGGTATCCACAGAAACAGATTCTGTCGATACCGGTTTTACTTTGACGATATCAAGTAATTGGGACAATGCCACAGTATACGGCACAATTGATATCAATCTGGAAGAGTTTAGGGGGTTTCAGGATTTCGATGCGGATGGTACCATTTTGCAATTGCCTGAAACCACGGAAAGAGAGCTTTCAACACATATACGTATTCGTCCTGGCGACTCCTTGCTGATTGCCGGTTTGGTGCGTGAAGTGGATGAGTTTGATAAGGCCGGTGCTGGTTTTGATGAGCCACTTATTCCGACGTCTCGAACGTTGAAAACAACCAATACGGAACTTGTGTTTTTGCTAAAGCCACGCGTCATTGTTTATACATCAGATGAGTATAAACAGCATGAATCGGCGGTTTCAAGGGTCTTTAAATAGTGCGGTAACGGTAGGCTCTCTATTTCTCGATTCGTTGTTTGTTAAGATTTCGGGCTAATGTTTTTCGTATTTATTTCTGAAAACTTGTGTATAATATGATTCGGTACGGCTGTATCGCTCTGGTTTTTTCTTGCTCGATACTGTTGTGTTTTCTTAATATTTGTCATTCTGACACTCTTTATTCTTATTTTTGTTTATTATTATGCGTTCGCATTATTTGAAATTATATTTAGCGCTATTTGTATTCCATACCTTTCTTATTATTGGGGTGCAGGTTTCCTACGCTCAATATCCGGGGTTTGATGCGCCGGGAACACGGACGTCAGGTCGTGGGGCTGTTGGTCTGGTACCAGTTGAGAGTCAGGTGAATGGTGGTTCTATCCCGATTGGTGCAACAGGGCAGGTTGTTGTGTTATTCCGTAATGAGGGCGCGCAACCTGTACAAACGGGTAAAATCAATCTCTATCCGTCTTCAACTGTATCGGCGCATGTGTCTTTGAACCAATGTGCGAATGAACCGCTTCTCTCTGGTGCGGAATGTGCGGTTGCTGTTTCTATTAAAGGTTTACAGTCAGGGCCGTGGCGTTTGGAAATGCTGATGTTGCATAGTGGACGTTCACGTTTGGTTACGTCAACTTTATCGGGATCAATTGATTCAAGTGGTGATTCTTCGGATAAGCTAACCAGTGATGTGGAAACGATACCGGATGAAATTGATTTCGGTTCGCTTGGTACCAGTCAGACAATGATTGAGTCTGTTATTTTGCGCAATATCACATCCAATCCCATTGATGTATCAGAGGTTTTGATTAGCGCGGCAGATAGTGCTGGCTATTCTGTGGATCATGAGTGTACACGGTTGGATGCGGGGCAGGCTTGTATCGCAACAGTAAAATGGATACCAAAGCAAAAAGGGCCTGCAACAGGGGTCTTGATTGTGCGCCATAGTGGCCCTACAGGCTTGGCGAATGTTTCGTTGAATGGTGATTATGATCCTGATGAAATTGAAGAGGCGGAAATATTCCCGGAGGCTGTGCCGGGGAGGGGGCTTCTTGTTTCATCACAAACGGAAATTGACTTTGGTGATGATATATCTTCGGCATCGACTATTACTGTGTCATTGGTGAATACTGGAGACTCTCCATTGGCATTAGAAGATATCATCATCTCTGGTTCCGATAATGGTTTGAGTTTGAATGGTAAGGGATGTTCTCCCGGTTTGGTTCTGGAACCGATAGAGGCATGTCCGTTGACATTAACGTGGTCACCAACGCGGATCGGAACATTATTAGATGATATTCAGGTTTTGCATGATGGTGCACGTGGTATTCTTGTACTGCCTGCGCGTGGTGAAGCGCAATCCGTCGTCAGTCAGGATCAAAAGGCAATTGTTCTTACGAATGCGCCTGCGCCTACCAAGGTGATTAGTAGAGATGACGTCACGCAAAAGGATGCAGCATCTATCTCAGGAACATCATCACCTTCGACACCGCCTACTCCTTCAAGACAAAATGTTGTGAATGCTTCAAGTGCTTTAGATGGGTTGAAAATCACATCTTTTGCTGCCACACGGGCGATTGTAAACGGGCCGGGGGGAAGTCGTCTTTTATTTGATGGGGAGCCTGTGATGCTTGGTGGTATTATGTGGGATGTTGATATTCAAAAGAACGGAATAGAGTTTGCCAGTGGTGCAGACAGAATTTTACTTCTTTTTGACAGATCTTTATCTTCTGTTAACCGTGTTTCAGGACAATTGTCATCAGGGAATACGTCATCATCTTCTTCCGGCTCTGATGGATAATATCTTTATCGGGGTGTGCAAGGTAGAAGAAAAGGTAATCATATATGAGCAATGATACGACATCTGAAAATCGTGGAAATACGCAAGGCGTACCATCGGTTATAAGACAGGCAAAGCGCCAGAGATCTCAAGAGGGGCGTGAGCGTTATCTCGATATGGTGCAAAGAGAGCGCGCTCTTATGTTGGAGCAAGGCATCGCGCGTTCCACGGAACAATTATTAGATATGGCCGGTGCGGCGCAACCGTCTGATTTGGAAGATGAGGTTATAAAAGATCGCGCGACAGGTGACCAATTGCGCGCAGTTTTGCCTGTTCAATCGTGGCTGCCATTGCGTATACATTTGGTGGGATTGCGTGATGGAGTTTTACGTGTTGCACCATTGCATGACATGAATGAACGGCAGATGGATGCCTTAATATCTACGTCTCGCCGAAGTGGCTTTCACGTTGAAAAGATTGAAGTTGAAGTTTGGGACAGGAAAGAGCTGGTCGATACATTGCGCTCTGTTCATGATTTGTCAGCAGATCGATGCGAAAAGACATTGTCTCAATGGTTGGGAGATACGGATAATGGTTTGCTGCTTAATCAGTTTCAACGCGATATGATGGCAGAAGCCTTACAAATGCGCGCATCTGATATTCATCTTGTACAGGATAATAATCCTGAGGCGCCCAACTGGATCCAATATCGAATTGATGGCGATTTATTGCCAATGCATCTTCTTCCTGCCGAGGCGATGGCACGTTTAACAACGTTGATCAAAAGGGATGCAGGACTGAATTTCGGGGATAGGATTACACCGAAAGACGGACGTTTCGGTTTCCAATGGCAGGGGCGTGCGATTGATGTTCGTGTGGCTGCCGGGCCACAGGCACAAGATGGTGAGAAGCTTACTCTACGTTTATTAGATCGTGCATCTTTAAAAGGTTTTGAGGAATTGTTCCGTCGCCATGAAGATGTCGCAAATTGTATGTCTAAGCTGTTATCACCGGAGATTAAAGGCGGAGGCGGGCTTATTCTGCTCTCTGGGCCAACCGGATCAGGTAAAACAACAACGCTTTACGCCTGCGTACAACAAATTGATCGTCGCCGAAGACATGTTTTAACAATTGAAGATCCGATTGAATATGAATTGCGCTATGCAACGCAATGGCAAGTGCGTCCGGGGATGGAGGGGGGCGGTTTTGCTGACCTTATTCGCGCGGCGATGCGCCATGATCCTGATTATATTGTGATTGGGGAGATGCGTGATAGTGATACGGTTGAAACGTCTTTGCGTGCTGCCGAATCCGGTCATACGGTGATTTCCACGATCCATGCCGATACGGCGTTGCAAACGTTTGAGCGTTTACGTTCTCTTATGCCTTCGGAAAGAGAGCGTTCATCGACCTATACATTGGCGCAACAGGTCGGTGCAATCCTTAACCAACGCTTAGTTAGAACCTTGTGCCAAGGATGTGCGCATAAGGTGAATGCAGGCGATGTGTTAGAGCAGGCCGATCTGGACCTGTTGGGGATTGATCCTTCCGAAGAAGTGCGCAGACATAATGGAAGTGGTTGTGACCTTTGTAGTCGAACAGGTATTTCAGGGCGAACGCTTTTACTTGATGCGTTGATTATCACTTTGGGGCCTGCGCAACGTAATAATATTTACGAAGCCTTAATCGGTAATGTGAATAATATACTGGACGAAGAGGGTGTTGTGGTTCATCCCCGTAGGGAAGGGCTTATTGATCTTGTTCTTACAGGACTGGTCGATCCGCGCGCCGCATTGTCCTATCTTGAAGAGTAACCTGCTTGAGTACATTTACAGATGGTGAGATTCAATGCAGCAATGGCTGGCAGAAATAGCGTATGAATCGATCTCCGGGCCTAAAAAGGTGACGGAGTCTTTCTACTTGCCTACGGCCGATGATGTGCGCGATGCGATTACAAAAAAGGGGGGGTATGTTTTAAATATCCGTCCGTATTCCCGTTCTCCTTTGGAAAGATTATTGGCGCGTTCAACGTGGTGGCAGGTGCAGTTATTGCGTGGGATACAATTTCGTTCTAATTCTGCATCACCGGGGGTGGCGTTGTGGAAGATTATTCAAGCAGAGACAAACCCACGGCGTCAAAATATTCTGGCGCCTGCGCGTGAGGCATTGGCGCGTGGATTGGGCGTTATTGATGCGCTTAAGGCACTTAATATATTTGATCACGGGACATTGGCTATTCTCGCGGGATCTGAAAGGGCGAACAGATTGGCGGAGGGGATCCCCCATGCCATTCAATCTATTACGCAAAAGCGGAAAAACTCGCGTGCAATTATCGGAACTATGTCTTGGTTAGGGTTTGATGTGTTCTCTATTGTGACCTCCTTGTGGGCGGGAAAGGATATGGTTCTTGGGTGGTTTCGTGAAAACCCACCCGCCGAAGCAGCAGAGCGTGAGCAATTTGAAAGGGTTGTAAATAATTTGGGGCTCACATGGGATATTCTGATTTGGTCTTCTGTGGCATGCGGGGTCTTTATGGCCTGGTGTGTGTTTTCTTTTTGGCTTAATCGTGGAAAGCAGGATTGGCCAACGGCAAAAGTCGTGCGCAAAATTCCGTTGATCGGATCATATCTGCGTGACTTGGCGTTCTCGGATTCGATGATGGCGTGTGGACGTATGCTGCGTGGAAAGGTGCCTATTGATGATGCACTTGAGCAATCTGCCGATGCGTCGGCATCTCCCGATGTTGCGATTTATTGGCGGGATGCGTCCTATCACTTGGGACGTGGTGTTGGGCTGGGTTCGGCATTGGACCGCACGCCCCTAAAACGAAGTGAACGCCTTGAAATTGCAGGCTTGTCTGATTTGGGACAAGTTGCTACAGTAATGGAGTCGATCGCTGAGATGCGTTCTGCAGCAGCAAAAACAAGACACAAATTTATTGTATGGATCGCATTCGCGATTACAGGGGTATTTTTGGCAATCGCGTTCGGGAGTGCGATTTACGCTTTGACCGTCATGAATATGAGTATGGATTCGATGATGGGTGGCTTGATGCAAGGAGCAATATAAGTGGAAGAAGTAACACAGCACGATAAGAATACCTCTCAAGGTACAGAGGATGTTAAAGAGCAGAAGAAACCTGTTCCGGGTATGTTGGACTCCCTTGCCGGAGAGAGCAAAGACTTCGTTGCTGATTTATCGCCATATTTGCCGCAAGATTTAATTGGTGGGGCACTGCCTCATATCCCGGGTGCAGAAGATGAGGCTGTCTGGAATGCTGCGTCTCAGGCCTGTGGAACGGAAAAGGTACATTATTGCTATACGGTTGATGATGGGCGGGTCTGGTATCTTGCTTGTCCTTCGGCATCACTTGCCTCTAATCCTGATAGTTGGTGTCCACTAGCCGCTGCTTTACCAGGCAATAGTGAGTATTGGGATAAGGAAACGGTTTATCTTTATGAGCAAGAAGGGCTCGCCTCTGCATTGCGGTGGGATCCGGAAACATCAAGGATGCAAGTGTTCCTCGGTGCATCGCGGACGATTTTACCACGGGTACAAAGCATGGACGCGAATTTCGTGACGATCAATTCCGGCGTTGCGGATATTGCACCGTGGAAAAGCCGTACACTTCGCACGGAAAAGCTCTCTCGTGCGGTTGTGCGTTTACTTGTTTTCTCAGGATTGTTAGTTAACCTTTTTGCTGTTTTGATTCTGGTTTTTAATTTGATTTCTATTGGCTTTACGCGCAACGATTTATCAAATGTAAAAGAGCAAACGGATAAGGCCGCGGTTGAGTTGGCGGAAAACGCTGCAAATGTAATGCAAAGTGACACAATCCGTCATATGGTCAGGATACAAGAAATACTGGATAAGCTTGCCGCCGTGAATGGGTATATGGTGGTCTACCGTGTTGAGGGGGATAGGACGGAATGGAGTGCCATTGTTCCTCAAGGGCTTGCAAATACTGTGATTGATGATTTGAGAATCTCGTATATTGACCCTTCGGGGAAGATCAGGACGGCACGTCCGACTGTTTCCCAGATCGAAGAGGGGGATAATGCACGGATTAATGGAACAAAATAATATTTTTTTAAACAATCTATGGTATTGTTTTTATTGAAAAGAGGTGTGTTGTGCAACCAAAGATGATTAAGGGGTTCGACTGGAGGTCGTTAAATAAATTCGTCAGTCCGCGAGCAATGGGTGACTTGAATGCATTTCTGGAGAAGTTGCCACAAAATACAAGTAAATCTCTGTTGGTGATTACCGGTATTATATGGGGTGTTGCCGCGGCTATTGGCCTGTTCACAACCGTTAAAATGCAGGAACTTGCAGAGTTGGTATCCGAACGGGAAGAAGCGCAAGCATTAAAGCCGATTGTGCCCCGAATTCGTGATAAGCCGGTTAACGCGACTCAGTTCAACAGTTTTGTAGATAACTTGCAGGAAATCTATAAAGGACTTGAAATAAAGGGAAATGGTGCCAATATTGTCGTAAGTGCGAAATCCACGGCTCAGTTTGGACAATTTCGCGAGGCTATCGGTCATGTGCAAAATGGTGGCGCAGGATGGCGCGTAAACGTTGAAAGACTCTGTGTAGGGAAAGAATGTGGTTCGAAGGATGCACTGAATGCGTCTTTAAGAATTAGCACAATTTCCGTTGAAAAGGTTTCTACGAGGTAGGGATATAGGTGTTGTTTTTTCAGTTGGGACAAAAGGAAATGTATCAGAATAATAGCCGATTAGGCAACAATACGGCGGAAAGCGGTAATGTACTCTTTCTGATTTTGATCGCCGTGGCGCTTTTTGCGGCGCTCTCATATGCGGTTACATCATCGAACAGAACATCCGGCGATAACCCGAGTAGTGAAACAAACTTGGTTAGTAGCGCCCAGATCATTCAGTACCCGACATCGGTAAGTTCCAATATTGTGCGTATGATTATTGCAGGTATTGCGCTTGAAGAGTTGCGGTTTAACCGTCCGTCAGAATTCACCGATCTGGATTCTACGGATATCGGTGTATTCCATCCGTCCGGTGGTGGGGCAATTTATACAGATATTCCTTCTGATCTTATGGATGGTGGTATTGGTGGTGATTGGGTCTTTAATGGTGAGTTGGAGGTTCCTGATATCGCGCTTGCAGGCACAGATGGTAATGATATTATTGCATTCTTGCCGGGGATAAAGAGATCAATTTGCCGCAAAATTAATGAAGAGCACGGTCTGGGGAGTGTCATACCGGTTGTAAGTACGAATTTATCTACCGAGTATAGCACACGTATGTATGACGATGGTTCATCGGATTATTCGCTTCCCACGGGCACAGATGTTCCTGATATTGATGATGGAGCCGGATCTTTTGACGGGCGTCCTTTTGGATGTTTTGAAAATACAGATGGTACATATGTTTATTATCACGTGGTTGTTGAGCGGTAGAAGGCTTGTGTCGTGTGTGATGTAGAAAATAGCAATAACCTTATGAAAGAGCGCGGAAGCGCTCTTGTGTATATATTGATTGCGATTGCTCTATTGGCGGCTTTAACCGTGACATTTATGGAGCCATCTTCCCAACAAACCTCCTCACAAAACAGTTTTCGTACAGTTTCAGATGTTAAAAGTCAGGTTGATATTATTCGTTCCGCTATTCAGGAATGCGTTTTAGTTCATCGGCAGGGGGATAGTTCAATCGACATATCATCCTCTGGGACAGATCCTGATGCGCGTCGCAACTTTCCGATTAAACCAAATTCAACGCATTATTCCGGTGCAACAATCGGACCGACAACAGATCGATTGGTAAAAGACATAAGGTGTCCGGGAAATCCGGGAAGTAACGATATTAATCATGAGCGTATCTTTGGTGGTACGTCGGGAAAGTTTTTATCTCCTGCGCCTGATCTATTTGAAGATTGGCAATATTATAACGGAGAAGATGGCGTTTTCTTTTGGCTTTCCACGGATAAAACGGATGCATTTCTGGGTACGGCATTGCAAAAATTGGATGATCAGTTTGGTGAGTGTGAGGCCGATGTTATTGATGCGGTGAGCGGTGCAGTTGATCTGGATAGTAACGCAGAGATTGAATGTGATAGCGGCTATACCTGTTTTCGTATTCGAATGGTTATGAACGCGACGGCGGTGTATAATGGCGACACAGATGGTGAAGAAGCAGCCTGCCCTTAAAGTGAGGTGAAGGGGGTTATTTTTCCGGCTTCATTTCTGCCACTTCTTCTTTTATACGTAAGAATTCCCGTTCAATGTTGATGACAATGGCATTACATTCATTTTTTTGTGCGCTTTGCTGTTGTAATTGATCGGCAAGTTCCCCCAATATGTTACAGCAAGCAGATCGCGCGGCGCCTTTCAGGCTGTGTCCTAACTCAGACAGATCATGATGGTTTTTCTCATCTAAGGCGAGGTGTATGTCGTGTATGAGGGGTTCTGTCATTTCGATAAATAGTCTCATCATTTCAATTGCACTGCGATCAATTCGGCCGATATTGGCGATCAGGCAATCTCTGTCGATATGTTTGAATGTGTTTTGTGTTTTACAAGAGGGGGCATCCGGTGTGCAGAGCTTTTCAAAGCTCTTTCTATCCAGAATATTCCACCGGGTTAGCAGTCCCTTCAATTGTCCTAATGTCACCGGTTTTAACAGGCATTCGTCAAAGTCATGCTGTATGTAGGATTCTCGCTGTGCCATTTGAACATCTGCGGTTAGAACGATGACCGGCAGACGTCTTTGTGTGTCTTGTTCTTGATGCCTTATTTTCTTGATCAGGGTATAGCCATCCATTTCCGGCATATGCAAATCGGTAAGGAGTAGACCATATTCCCGTGTTTTAAGGGCTTTTAAAGCCTCTACACCGTTTGTCACAAAATCGACATTGATATCCAGTTTGTCAAACTGCCTTTGCAAAACATCGCGGATACTTTGTGTATCTTCTGCGATGAGGAGGCGCTTTACATGTTGGAGCATTCGTTGATGCTTTGGCGCGGCAATTTTTACGGCTTCTCCAAGTCCGACGCGACTGGCAGGTTTGGTGAGGTATATTGCGCCGAGGGCGCTTAGGCTATGGGACAGGCCAATATCTTCTCTGACTGTATACATGACCATACCCGTAAATGGGCGGATTTCCAAAATATCCCTGATAAGGTCAATGCCTAGTCCGTCTGGAAGCCCTTGATCTATTACGGCCACGTCAAATGGTTGATGTGTCGCAAGCTTATGTCCCTCTGCATAGGTTTTACAATGTTCCACTTTCGCGCCCATAGAGCGTAGAGAGCTGACAATTTCTCTCGCGCCTTGCGGGTGGTCTTCTACGCATAATACAGAGATACCTTCCAGGTTGGGCAGGTTCACGCGTGCTTCATCTGTACTTATTTCCTCTGTCGGAATTTCAAACCAGAATGTTGACCCCATGCCCTCTATACTTGTCACACCGATTTTACCATTCATTAGCTCAATAAGTTTTTTGGAGATAGATAGTCCCAGTCCGGTGCCGCCATATCTGCGTGATGTCGTGTTGTCTGCTTGTGTAAAGGGGGAGAATAGGGTCTCACAAATTTCAGGGGGGATGCCGATCCCGCCATCAATCACTTCAAAACGTAAGCCCACCCCGCTCTCTGGGGTGTCTATAACCTGCGTTTGTGTTGAAACCCTTACAATAACATGACCATTACGGGTGAACTTAAGGGCGTTACTGCATAAATTCATGAGGATTTGTCGTAAACGCTTGGGGTCGCCTAAAACAACGAAGGGGACATCTGTGCCAATATCGTCTATCAGTTCTACATGACTGCCATGCGCCTTGACAGACAGAGCCTCTAATATACCCCGTACAAGTAGGCGGACAGGAACTTCGAAAACATCCAGATCCATGGCGTCAGCATCCATTTTTGCAAAATCCAGAATATCGTCCAGAATTTCTAAAAGGCCGCTGGATGCGTCTTGCGCTGTTTTGACCATAGATTCAATGTTGGCATCAGGTTTCTCGGCGGCGATAAGCTCAAGAAGGCCGTAAATTGTTTGCATCGGCGTTCTGATTTCGTGACTCATTGTTGCCAGAAAGTTTGACTTTTGAACGGCCAGAGCATCGGCCTGTTCAATCTTTTTTTGCAGATTTTCTATTATTTTTTTTTCAGGCATAACATCGGATCTGGTAAGAAAGAGAAGAAGGGGCTTGCATCGCAAGGTACTTTTAGATTATCACAATCCATTCAAGATCCATAGACAGGAATAAGAAAGAGGAACGTAAAATGGGATATAAAGTTGCGATTGCGGGTGCCACAGGAAATGTCGGGCAAGAGATATTGAAAACTTTGCACGAACGTGAGTTCCCCGTTGACGAGGTTGTTGCACTTGCATCAAGCCGTTCTGTTGGCCGTGAGGTTTCATTCGGTGATAATGATATCAAGGTTCAAGATTTATCGACATTTGATTTTACAGGAACGGATATTGTTCTGTCTTCTCCGGGTGGTAGTGTATCTGCAAAGTATTCACCTGTTGCGGCGAAGGCCGGTGCGGTTGTTATTGATAACACCAGCCATTTTCGTATGGACCCCGATGTGCCGTTAATCGTGCCAGAGGTTAACCCACAGGCGATTGCAGAACATACAAAGCGCAACATCATTGCCAATCCGAATTGTTCCACCATCCAGATGGTTATGGCGTTAAAGCCATTGCATGATGCCGCGAAGATTAAGCGTGTTGTTGTAAGTACATATCAATCGGTATCCGGTTCCGGTAAATCTGCGATGGATGAGCTGTTTAACCAGACAAAGGGGATTTATATGAATGAATCTCCCACGCCATCTGTCTATCCAAAGCAAATCGCATTTAACGCGATCCCGCAAATTGATGTGTTCATGGATGATGGTATGACGAAAGAAGAGTGGAAAATGGTTGTTGAAACCAAGAAAATTATCGACCCTTCGATCAAAGTCTGTGCCTCATGTGTGCGTGTTCCTGTATTTGTCGGTCATGCCGAGATGGTCAATGTTGAATTGGAAAACGAATTATCTGCGGCGCAGGCGAAAGAGCTGTGGCGTGAGTTTGATGGTGTGACTGTTGTTGATCTTGAACATGAAGATATTGAATACGTAACACCGCAGGAAATCCAAGGCGAAGATGATGTCTACGTATCACGCGTGCGTGAAGATATTTCTGTTGAAAACGGTTTGAATTTCTGGTGTGTTGCCGATAATTTACGCAAGGGTGCGGCATTAAACGCCGTTCAAATTGCAGAACTTTTGATTAACAGTAAATAATAAGTATATTGAATTTCAGGATATAGCGATCATTCGATGTGGGTGGTCGCTATACTTCTATTTCCATTGATGCGGTCTGGCGGTATGTGACACGTTGTTGGAAAAAGGTGCTGTTCTTTATTTTATGCGCCAGCTCATCATGTTGATTGAACACTTCTTTAAGTGGTGTTGTGCCCTGTAGAAGTTCCGGTATGATGTTCTCTTTCGGGTCCCCTGACATCGGCATAAGGAAATTCATGATGAACTCGTCTTCCTCCTGGGTGAGGATCGGATCGTCATCTTCCCATGCAGGAAAAACGTCGTGAACGATGTCTTCCCACACATCAATAACCATTTGTGTATTGGATAAAGAAAAACGGGTTCCGTAATGCTGTCTTAATGCATCTTGTAGCTCTTCTGCGTTTCTATGTAAAAGGTGGCCGGTATATTCGCGTTGATCAAATGCACTGGGGAGTTGTTGAGCCAAGGCAACCACGGCCATCACGCGTAAAAGGGCAGGGTCATGTTCATACCCGTGTGCGTTAACGATATTGTAAATATCTACGACATCACCAGGGCGACGTTGGCTTTGTTCAAACCCTCTGCCTAAAGTACTGCGCGCGACTTTAAATGCCAGAGATGCGCTTAACGCTTGATATCTTAGCATGCCGTCTTCTGCATTGGGGTGGGTGGGAAAGGTCTCTGTATTTAGGACGGTGTTGTCTAAAACCATGGTGTCCATAGAGATGCTTGTGGTAAATTCTTTATCGATTTGAACGTTATCGATTTGATTATCTTTTAAAACTTCGGCGATGCGGGTGTTGAATAAGATATCTTTAATTTCATCGGGGGTGAAGGTTCTTTTGATGTTGAGGGAATTGTCATACCGACCGGCAATGGATGCGGATAGTTCAAAGCCCGCATTTTCAATGGCATCTTTGGATGCGTCCTGCATCATATGGCGAAATTTCGTGATATTGCTAATTGATCGCTCGTTTTCTTTGGGGGTAGAGAGAACAACATCAAGGTCGCTGGGGGGTTTATATAAATATTTTTCAGAAAGCCCTTTGTGCCAAAGATAGTAGGTAATGGCAGAGCCTGTCACAACCATTTTCTCATCATCTTCAAAAGGGGTTGGTGCTTCCATCAGGGAGTCCAGAATAGAGGCCGACATATAGCCTTTCAAAAAGTTATGAACGCTTTGATCTCTTAGGCGCATATTGTTTTTTAAAACCCGCTGTTTTTCATATTTTTCTACTTATAACATTGGCTCTTTTTTTTTACAAAGTTTTAAGGGGGTCCAAATGTTTATTATTTTTTTGCAAATGATTTGCAACTTCACGATTATGGATAAGGTATATATAATAAAACAGAAAAAAGTGTTTTTTGTTTGCATATCCTCTTGATTCTTCCTTTAAAATTTGTGACATAGCCCGTATGATATTTCTGGTGTGAATATCGCAAATACATGTCATGTTCAAAATTTGAATAGGAATTTATCTTAAAATGTCTGATGCATTAAAAAAGGTTCAAAGACCTCTGTCACCGCACTTGCAGGTCTACCGCTTGCCTTTGACGGCTTTGATGTCTATTTCTCACCGTATAACGGGGGCCGGTTTGGCCGTTGGGACGATTCTTGTGGCGGCGTTTTTAATCGCGGCGGCAACAGGTGAGACGCAATATAATTATGTGATGGGGCTGGCTGGAACGATGCCGGGGAAAATCATCCTTTTTCTTTGGTCTGCGGCTTTATACTTTCATATGTGTAACGGTATTCGCCATATGTTTTGGGACATTGGTAAGAACTTTAATAAAGCAAAGGCGATGCGCTCTAATTACTATGTAATATTTGCAGCCATTGTTTTAACAGTTGGAACCTGGGTTATCGCCTGTGGTTGTTTGACAAAATAGGGAAAACAGAGATGTCTGGATGTCAAAAGAATAGTGAATTTGTTGCGCCTCTTAAACAGGCAAAGGGTCTTGGCTCCGCCCATAATGGTACGGATCATTGGCTGAAGCAAAAGATTACAGCGATTGCAAATATACCGCTGATTATATGGTTAATTGTATCTATTATCGGGTTGCAGGGGGCTTCATACGATCAGTTTACAGCATGGCTGTCTCAGCCGTTAAATGCGGTTTTGATGATTTTGTTGATTATATCGGTTGTATATCATGCAAAGCTTGGAACTCAAGTCGTTGCAGAGGATTACATTTCTTGTAAGGCTTTGCGATTAATGAAGTTGATTGCGCAGAAGTTGTTTTTCTTGGCGCTTGCGATTGCCTGTATTTTCAGTGTTTTGAAAATCGCATTCACAACAGGGATGTAAGGTAAGGATTTAAGGATAATAAAATGGCGGACTCTTACGAAATTGTAGATCACGAATTTGATGTTGTTGTTGTTGGTGCCGGTGGTGCCGGTCTGCGCGCCGGTTTTGGTTGTGCGGAAAAAGGACTGAAAACGGCGATCATATCAAAGGTTTTCCCAACACGTTCTCATACGGTTGCGGCGCAAGGCGGGATTTCTGCTGCGCTTGCGAATATGGGTGAGGATAGCTGGCAATTCCACATGTATGATACGGTGAAAGGCTCGGATTGGCTTGGTGATCAGGATGCGATTGAATATATGTGTCGTGAGGCTATCCCATCTATTATTGAGCTGGAGCATTATGGCGTACCTTTCTCCAGAACTGCAGCAGGTAAAATTTACCAACGTGCTTTTGGTGGAATGACAACGCATTTCGGTAAAGGCACCGCACAGCGTACATGCGCGGCGGCTGACCGTACGGGGCATGCAATTTTACACACGCTTTATACGCAAGCTTTAAAGCATCAGGCGCAGTTCTTTATTGAGTATTTTGCACTAGATCTCATCATGGATGATGATGGGACATGTGTTGGTGTTATGGCGATGGATCTGGATACAGGTATAATGCACCGTTTTCGCTCTCATCAGGTTATTCTGGCAACAGGTGGTTATGGCCGTGCGTATTTCTCATGTACATCGGCGCATACATGTACGGGTGATGGAAATGCGATGGTATTGCGTGCAGGTATTCCGTTGCAGGATATGGAGTTCACACAATTCCATCCAACTGGAATCTATGGCGCAGGGTGTCTGATTACCGAAGGCGTGCGTGGTGAAGGCGGGTATTTGACCAACTCGGAAGGCGAACGCTTTATGGAGCGTTACGCACCAAGTGCAAAAGACCTTGCATCGCGTGATGTTGTATCGCGCTCAATGACGATTGAAATTCGCGAAGGTCGTGGTGTTGGTGAGGGGGCGGATCATATTCACCTGAACCTTATGCATCTGGAGCCTGAAATGATTCAGGAACGTTTGCCGGGTATTGCCGAAAGTGCGCGCATTTTTGCGGGTGTTGATGTGACCAAGGAACCCATTCCTGTTCTGCCGACAGTCCATTATAATATGGGTGGTATTCCAACGAATTATAAATGTGAAGTGATTAAACCGACCAAAAAAGATCCGAATGCGGTTGTACCGGGACTTATGGCGATTGGTGAAGCAGCATGTGTGTCTGTGCATGGTGCAAACCGTTTGGGTTCTAACTCTCTACTTGATTTGGTTGTGTTCGGGCGTGCTGCGGCGATTACCGCGGCAGAAACAATTAAGGCCGGTACCGCTCATAAGGCATTGGGCGGAGATAATGGAGAGCGTGCATTGGATCGTTTGGATCATTACCGTTATGCCAAAGGCTCTACGCCGACTTCGAAATTACGCGAAGAAATGCAACGCACAATGCAAAATCACGCGGCTGTATTCCGTACGGGTGAAGTGTTGGATGAAGGTGTGGTCAATATTGATAAATGCTTCGCAGGCAAGGATGACCTTGGTATTACAGATCGCTCTCTTGTCTTTAACACAGATCTTATTGAGACATTGGAATTGGACAATTTGTTATCTCAGGCGGTGGTATCGATGCATTCTGCGGCCAATCGTGAGGAATCTCGCGGTGCGCATGCCCGTGAAGATTTTCCCGATCGTGATGATAAGAAATGGATGAAACATACCATTACGCATATTGATGAAAAGGGACAGACGAAGATTGAATATCGTCCTGTGATCATGAAAACCCTAACTGACGAGATTGAGCCGTTTCCACCGAAGAAACGCGTTTACTAGTTAAAAGGAAATTTAAATGACCTCAACAATACGTGTCATTATTGGAATAGTTCTTTGTTTGACTCTTTTCCTTCTGCCAACCGGTGTTGCGCTGATAAGACGTCATAACAATTTTATACCAATACTCTTGGTTAATATACTTCTCGGATTATTGGTGATTGGCTGGATTGTTGCATTGATCTGGTCCTTCACATCAAATGTCAAAGAAAAACGGTCTGTTGTAGAGCTGGTTGGCGCGCTTGCGGATGGATCATTGAAGAAAGAAAGTTAGGATTACAAGACATGGCTGAATTTTCACTTCCCCAACATTCGAAAATCCTCAAAGGTGAGAAGATTAATGTCTCAGAAGGGGCGAAGAACGCAAAAACGTTCAAGGTTTACCGTTGGTCTCCTGATGATAAAGATGAGAGTGGAGAGGTTAAGAATCCCCGTCTTGACGAGGTGACAATTGATCTTGATAAATGTGGCCCAATGGTTCTGGATGCATTGCTTTATATTAAAAATAACGTTGATAGTACACTTACCTTGCGTCGTTCATGCCGTGAGGGGATCTGCGGATCTTGTGCGATGAATATTGACGGTACAAATACGTTGGCCTGTACGAAAGACATTAAAGATGTCAAAGGCGATGTTAAGGTTACGCCATTGCCGCATATGCCTGTGGTGAAGGATCTTGTCCCTGACCTTAATCATGTTTATGCGCAATATACATCGATTGAGCCATGGTTGAAGTCTGACACACCAGCCCCTAATCGTGAGCGTTTGCAATCAGAAGAAGATGCTCTTGTACTAAACGGGACAGATGGTCATGGTCCTGCTGGCTGTATCTTATGTTTTTGTTGTTCAACGAGCTGTCCGTCATATTGGTGGAATGGCGATCGTTTCTTGGGACCTGCAATTTTATTACAGGCTTATCGTTGGATCGCGGATAGCCGTGACGATGCAACGGGAGAGCGTTTGGATCAATTAGAAGACCCATTCCGTCTTTACCGTTGTCATACGATTATGAACTGTACGAATACATGTCCGAAGGGATTGAACCCGGCGAAGGCAATTGCAGAAATTAAGAAAATGATGGTTGCAAGACATTAAGGTTATTTGATAGCCAATTTTTACATATATATGGTAAAGACTCTCTTGCCAAAGGAGATGAACGTGTTTTATATATCCTCCTCAGAAGGGTGAGATATGGCCGATACGATCAAAAGCATGCCGTCACCGGCACGTTTGAAGTTTCAAAACAGGTTGGATAAGGTCAAGGAACTTTTCTTTGCCGCAGCCGGGGTTTGTGTTTTCTTGTTGCCTGCAACGATTCCGGAAGATGACCCTAAGGCATCACAGACATTAGACGATGAGACGAGAGAGGCTGCTATGTGGCTTGAACGGCAAGGATGCGACCCTCAGCCGCTTTATCGTGGTGAAGTGCCTGATTGTTCTGATATCCCAGATACTTCAGGCTCATCTGAAATACCAACCGTAGATTAATAAGGCGTGGGTTGTTCTCGGAAATAGGCTCTGGACAATATGTAATGGCCATGAGACATATGGTTTATTATTGCCAGTGCAGGAGACTTTGATGATTAAAAGAAATGTGGTTCTTTCTATTCTGCTTTCTTGTTTTTTCTTTGTAAACGTTGCACATGCACAGGCCAAAGATTGGTGGACGCCACATGGTGTTTTGAGATGGGATTGGCAATTACAGTCACCGCATGATTTTATGCGCTCGGTTGATGTGATCGGGCTGGATGTGTTTGATACCGACGCCAAGACGGTTCAGCTACTCAAGGCGCGTGGTGTGCGGGTTATTTGTTATATCAATGTTGGGGCGTGGGAAAATTGGCGTTCGGATGCACATATGTTCCCGTCTGAAGTCATTGGTAATGACTATGATGGTTGGGATGGTGAGAAATGGTTGGATATCCGTCAGATAAAGACGCTTGCCCCGATTATAGGAAAACGTCTTGATATATGCGCGGGGAAGGGCTTTGATGGGGTAGAGCCTGATAACATGGATTCCTTCTGGGAGGATACCGGATTTGATCTGACGCGGCAGGATCAATTATCTTATAATTTATGGTTGGCGGAGCAGGCACATGCGCGTGGCCTATCCATTGGGCAAAAGAATGCACCTGACTTGGCAGGGGATCTTGCGCCATATTTTGATTGGGCCATGACAGAAGATTGCTTTGCTGATGAATGGTGTGAGGAAATGCAGTCATATATAAAGGATCGTAAGTCTGTTTTCGCGGCAGAATATACTGATAATATCAGGCGTATTGATGCATATTGTGAACATGCAAATGCGGCGGGGTTTAGTCTGATTTTGAAAACCCGTGATCTTGATAAATGGATTGAAACATGTGGACGGTAAGACGTAAAGGTGGTGTTGATGAGCTCTATTCATCTTATTAAGCTGGTTGTCGGTGTTGAAGACCTTAAGGGGTTTAAGCGTATTCAAGAGCGTGAAGCCTTTGATTATCATGGTCAAGTGGCTGTGCCATGTTGGACGAGATATAAACCGAAATGCGCAGATGAAATTCTGGAAAAGGGTGGCTCTATCTACCGCGTGATTAAAAACAGAATTCAATGCCGTCATAAAATTCTGGGGTTTGAAATGGTTGAGACAGATCATAAAGGCACAATGTGTATGATTGTCCAAGATGCCCAAATGATTGAGGTTGTACAGACACCGCGTAGAGCGTTTCAGGGATGGCGTTATCTTAAAATAGATGATGTACCAGCAGATAAGGGCATCTACGTTGACGATGGTGAAGACGAGGTTATCCCGGATGATTTGGCGCATGAATTAAAAGAAGCAGGCATATTGTAATATGCCCATTGATTAAGTTTTGAAGAGTGGTGATAGCGCCCTAATAAAATAGTATTTAATTTTGTAACTCGGTGAGCACTTGTAACGAATAAGCGCGGTAATGTTTTATATAAAGGAGAGAACATATGTTGAAAACAATACGCGCATTCATGTTGATGTTGGTTTTTATGCCCGCTTTTGCGATTGCAGGAACAAACATCTATACAGAAATTAATGCTGATCAGCTTGTCGAGATGCAAAAAAGTACAGAAGGCTTGGTTGTCATCGATTCACGAGGTGGTAAGTGGTTTGATAATCAGGTCATTGAAGGTGCCGTTCATTTGAGTGCGGACAATACAGATGAAGCACATTTGTCAGAAGTTGCTCCGGCAAAAGATACGCCGATTGTCTTTTATTGTAGCAACGTTAATTGCCCAGCCAGTAAGGCAGCCGCGCATCAGGCACATGACGCGGGTTATACCAATTTATATAAATACCCAGGCGGTATTGATGATTGGAAAGAAAAAGGCCTACCGACTGTAACGGTACAATAGCCATTAAATGCGACCTGATACCGCAACTGTGGTATCAGGTTTCTTCAACATCGAGATTATTATAATGAAAAGAATTTTTTATACTGCTTTAGTGGCTTTTATAATGATGCCATATATCGTTTTGGCGGCTGATACAAAAATATATACTGATATTTCTGCTGAGAAATTGGTTGAATTACAAGGTAATACACCTGATTTAGTCATTTTGGATGTACGTGGGGAAGATCAAATTGCAGACGGTATGATTAAAGGTGCGACTAATTTACCTGTTTATTCCTTTAAAGCGGATCTCCTTGCAAACATTGTAGAAACGCCAGATACACCAATAGTTCTTTACTGTAACGACATTTATTGCGGTGCGAGCGCCTTAGCTGCGAGTAAAGCTTATAAGCTTGGTTATACTAATTTGTATAAATATCCGGGCGGTATTGCCGATTGGAAAGAAAAAAATCTTCCGCTTAATCCGTAGGCGTGGTGTTTTATTATTCGATATCAAGCCCGATATCTAATGCGGGGGCTGAATGTGTCAATGCCCCAACAGAGATGTAATCAACACCAGTTTGCGCAATTTCTTTCACGGTATGTAGTGTTACACCGCCGGATGCTTCGCTAATAATGCGCCCATCAATTATATCTATTGCATGTTTTAAGTCATCAATTTCAAAATTATCCAGCATGACAATATCCGCACCACCATGTTGCAGAACATCCTTTAATTGATCGATTGTATCGACCTCAATCTCAATTTTTGTTGTGTGTCCCGCATTTTGTTTTGTGGTGTTCAGGGCCTGCGTAATACCACCTGCAACGGCGATATGATTGTCTTTGATTAATATCGCATCATCAAGGCCAAAACGGTGATTTGAACCACCACCTGCACGAACAGCGTATTTTTGCACGGCACGTAATCCTGCCAGTGTTTTGCGTGTATCTGCAATTTTGGCCTTTGTTCCTTGTACGGCCAGAACGTATCTGCGGGTTAATGTCGCAATGCCTGAAAGATGAATTAAGAAGTTCAAGGCAGAGCGTTCCGCCGTTAGTAAGGCCGCGGCGGGCCCTTCTATAATTGCGATTTCTTGTCCCGGACTTATGACTTCCCCGTCTTGTGCGAAAATTTCAAATGAAAATTCAGGGTCAACGTGGGAAAAACAAGACAGACCAAGGATTAACCCCGCCAAAACCCCTTCTTCACGCGCGCGAAATGTTGCGCGGGTATTGATATTCTGAGGGATCAGCATCTGGCTTGTAATATCAAGACCATGCCCCAAATCTTCTTTTAGAGCAGAGCGTACCAGATCTTCGATAAGGATAGAGGGAAGTTGCATTATTGGAACGGCTCCACGTATTTAATGATTAAGAGTACTGTCTGCATCCAAAGAAGATATAAGCATTATTTTCTTCACGCTGCAATCTCCGAAGAACGCGCTTTGGCTTTCCTCTCGGCTGCATGGATCATAAGCTCATTCATTTTTTCAAGAGGAACGCGTGCACCTTCTAAAATCTCTTTCGGGATAACGATTTCGTGCTGCTCATGTATAAGAGCTTCATAAACATTGCGCAGTGTAATCTGCTTCATATGCGGGCAACCTTTACACGAAGAGCTGACGATCTGTGCCTCCGGGTATGCCATTGCAATTTGATAGCCTTGTGCACAATCGGTGATCATTGCCAGCACTTTTGGCTTATGCTTTGCTACATAATCAGCCATTTGCCCGGTTGATCCACTGAAGTCGGATACTTCGATCACTTCGGGTTTACACTCAGGATGTGCCAAAATTATAATATCCGGATGCGATATACGTAAAATTTCGATTTCTTCGGGGTCATAACGTTCATGAACTTCACATGATCCGGGATGAATAATTACTTCAATTTTGCGGTCTAATTCACCGCGCTCATACATGCCATCTAATGTAACTTGCGTATTACGCGCCAGAAATTGATCAGGTGAAAGAATGACCTTATTAACGTTCCATTCTTGTGTAATTTCAATTGCGATATCGACGATATTGGCCGATGTGCAAAGGCTGTCTGATTTTGCGCGAACATCAACATATGTATTGGCGTAATTTACCACCGGAATACCGGGATGTGTGATACGCATCATGTCAACATCGGCAGGTTCGATAGATGATGCGAGAGAGCATCCGGCCTCCATACTTGGTTGCAGAACCTTTTTCCCCGGGTTTAATGTCTTTGCGGTTTCGGCCATAAACTTAACGCCTGCATTTACGATGATTTCTCTGTCGTTAAATTTATCGCTGGCCGCGGCCTCACCCATTTTTAGGGAATCTCCCAGAAAATCACAGACAAAGGAGACATAAGGGTGCATATAATTATGCCCGATTACTGTGGCATTCTTGTCTTTTTTGAGCTGTTCAATAGCATGGATATATAAGCCCGCGCGATCTGCTTCCCATTTTTCACGCGTCAGAAACGGGTCCGCAATTACGGCTTTGTCAAAGTAATGGTCCGTCTCGGCGCGGATGCAAGGATCATCTGGTTTTAGACCTTGCAATAAGTCCGTATACGCAAGTGTTTGCGTGCTCATCGTGTTTCAACCCTTCACAGGACAGTAATAAAGAAGCTATATTCCATATCCTAAGTACGAAGGTCAAGACAATGACGGATTTATTTACACAAAACACGGCAATAAATGACACAAAAGAGGATGAGGCGAGACCTTTGGCCGATCTTTTACGTCCTGATAACCTGAGTGATGTGGTTGGGCAGGGACACTTATTGGGTGAAAACGGGGCATTAACGCGCATGGTTGATGCGCAGGCGCTTTCCTCTCTTATATTATGGGGGCCTCCGGGGTGTGGGAAAACGACGATGGCCAGAATTCTGGCACAACATAGTGATTTGTATTTTGAACAAATATCCGCAATTTTTTCCGGTGTTGCGGATCTGCGTAAAGTATTTGAAGCAGCAAAATTCAGGAGGCAAAACGGTCAAAGGACACTGTTATTTGTTGATGAGATCCACCGTTTTAATAAATCGCAGCAAGATGCTTTTTTGCCTGTTATGGAGGATGGCACAATCACGCTGATTGGGGCAACAACGGAAAACCCGTCTTTTGAGTTGAATGCCGCCGTATTAAGCCGTGCACAGGTTTTTGTTCTTGAACGCCTTGAAGAGAGCGACCTTGAACTACTTCTGCAACGGGCAGAGGAAAGAAAAGGCGAACAGCTGGCGCTTAACGAAAAGGCCAGAGCACTTTTGAAAATTATGGCAGATGGGGATGGGCGTTATCTTTTATCCATGGCAGAACAAATCTTTGCGCAAGTGAACGATGCCTCACTTGATGAAGATGGCTTGCGTGCAATGCTACAGCGCCGCGCCCCATTATATGATAAGGGCGATGATGCGCATTTTAATTTGATTTCGGCATTTCATAAGTCATTACGGGCATCGGATGTTGATGGTGCGCTTTATTGGATGGCGCGAATGCTTCAGGGGGGGGAAGATCCGGAATATATCTTGCGGCGTATGACATGTGTGGCGAGTGAAGATGTATCCATGGCAGACCCGCAGGCTTTACCCTTGGTTATCGCGGCATGGCAGGCATATGAACGACTTGGTTTGCCGGAAGGTGAACTCGCAATGGCGCAAGCCTGTGTCTATCTGGCAAGCGCGCCAAAATCCAATGCAAGTTATATGGCATTGAAAAGTGCAAAGGCCGCGGCCAAAGAGACGGGGGCATTAATGCCACCAAAACATGCAATGAACGCGCCAAGCAAGCTTATGAAAGAGCAAGGGTATAGCCTTGGATATGTGTACGACCACGATACGCCGGAGGGGTTCTCCGGGCAGAGTTATTTCCCGGATGAATTACCACGTCGCCAGTTTTACCAACCGGTTGAGCGCGGCTTTGAACGCGATATTAAAAAACGTCTGGAATATTGGGGGCAACTAAGACAACGGAAAAGAGCAGAATAGCAGCTCCGAATAATACTGGATCAAAATCATCTTATAGTAGATTTGTTTTGCTCGGTGCAATCTGGTATAAGGCTAAAATAAAAGAGTGGGGGTGTGATGAGTATATTTTCAAAGTTTTCTAGCAGGTTTAATAAAGATAAAGAAGAGGCTGCGCCGGATATACGGTATAGCGATCCGTCACACGATCCGAAAAACAGGACACCAAGGACGACGAAAGCCCCGAATATAAAGTCGCAACCTAAACCGTCAGTACAGCGATATAAGAGGCCTGAGAGAGACGAGCCTAAAAAGAAAAGATTAACACCGCATGAGCGGAGAGATCTGGTAAATGCTATTCTAAATGCCCCTAATATAAAAGAACTGACATCAGAGTATGTGGAGCGCTACCAGCATGAAAATAACAATACAATACTTATAAAAAGAGCTGTTGCGAGCAAGATCTTAGGAAATAAGAACGATGCAGAGTCTATAATAGAAAGCTCTGGTAAAGTGAGTGACTACTTATATGGCTTTTTAAATCAGCTCAGAGATGAAAAACTTATTGGCTTCAATCATAAACGTAAAGCATGGCATATCGTTAAAGGAGGAAGGCAGGAGTATCGAGAGCTTTCGGATCGTGAGAAGCGTTATTTGTGGGTGAAGGGTGTAAATCCCGAGGGCTATGTATGTATGGCAGATGCGAATGCTGTGATTGAGTATATATATAGAACATTATCCCCAGATCAGTTTGAACAGCTTTCTTGCGCCTTTTTTGAGCATTTAGACGGGCGTGATGTGACGGTAACAGAAAAACGTGCATCTGGTGCAGATGGCGGGATAGATGGAAGTGGTTACTATACGGTTGATGAGGGGCATGAGGTTCCCTTTTTCATTCAGGCAAAAAAATATAAACCATCATCTCAAATTGGTGAAGATACGTGCCAAAAATTGTGTGGTGCGATCATGAAATATAAAGGCGTAAAGCACGGCGTCATTGTTACAACTGGACGAATTAGTGAACGGTCATGTCAGTATGTTCGAGACCTTCTTAAGAATCATGGCATTGAAATTGCGTTTGTAGACCAAGATAAGATGATTGAAATTATGAAGTATCGAGATATCAAAATGTCACATGGTTTAGGCATCTATCGATCTGAAGATTATAATATGCATTATGTTAACTTTGGGGTTATTGAAAAGGCCGCGGGTAAAGCGTAATTAGTTTTTCTTATCAATTGCCAGTAATACGCCACTAATGATGATAATGCTTGCCCCGCCTAACATCCAGATGTCCGGTACATCTTGAAAGATGAAATAACCAAGAGTGAGTGCCACAACCATTTGTATGTAATGTATAGGCGCGACAACTGAATAGGGCGCAATACGGAAACCATATGCGATACCACTTAGGCCAACTGTAACGCAAAAACCGTTTAGTAAGAAAACGGGTAAGTGGGATGAAGAGGGAAGAGCAAGGTTTGGTATAACGCTATAGGCTAGTAAAACCACCACGCAAAGACTTGGGTAGAAAGAAAGTGAATGCAGGCTTTCGTCTTTTGTCAGTGGACGGGCAAGAAGTCCGAGAATGACAATAAAGCCAAGTGCGGCAAAGCAATAAATAACATCCCATGAAATATCGGCCACACCGGGTCTGAAGGCAAGTAAGACACCGGAAAAGCCAAGTGCGATAACCCCCCAGTTTCTGAAGGAAACAGATTCTTTATAAATCGGGATAGCAGCGATTGTTGTCAGGAACGGTGCCAGAAACAAAATTGTATACATGGCGGCTAGGGATATGCCTTTTAATGCGGTGACCACCAATAATGCGATGGCAAGTGCACTAATCCCTCGGCTGATATGAATGAATAATTTCTTCGTTGATAATGTTCGTTTGATTCCGCCAAGAAAAGGAGAGAAGATAAGGCCAAATCCCAGAGAAAAGAGATATGTCCAAAATATGATATCTAGAGTGCCGTAATGCATGCCAAGCCATTTTGCGCATGAGTCCGCGATAGAAAAGCTAACAAAACCGCATAAAGCAGAAAGAATTCCCTTTTGCGTATTGGATAATGTGCTTAACATAGTCGTGCATATCCTATATAGGTGCGTGGCAGAGGCCTAAAGGATTTTAAAGCCAAGAATATTTTCAACTCTAAGAGGTTTGAATGATAAGTACAATAGGCATTGTTGCGC
Source organism: Alphaproteobacteria bacterium (assembly GCA_050633505.1). Classification (GTDB taxonomy): domain Bacteria; phylum Pseudomonadota; class Alphaproteobacteria; order Micavibrionales; family Micavibrionaceae; genus UBA1672. The sequence continues at coordinate 55,943 of JBOEGQ010000001.1, read as the reverse complement.
TTGGTGGTGCGCTGGGGGCGGTTGCGCGTTACGGTGTGAATATTGGCGCGGTGCATGTATTGGGACACGGGTTTCCCTGGGGGACTTTAGTTGTGAATGTTATCGGATCTTTTATGATGGGTGTTCTGATTGTTAAATTTTCGCAAATGAATCAGGTTTCGCAAGAGTTACGTACATTGTGCACAACTGGATTCTTGGGTGCTTTTACAACCTTTTCAACGTTTTCTCTTGATGTCGTTACATTGTGGGAAAGAGGAGATATGCTTCACGCTGCGGCATATTTGGCGGCCTCGGTTATTATATCAATTGTAGCGTTATTTTTTGCCTTATGGCTAATGCGCGAGGTTTTATCATGAGTGAGTTAAAGTTTATTAAAGTTAAAGAGGATGACGACGGACAACGGCTTGATCGCTGGATTAAAAAGTATGTGCCTGAAATGCCTTATATTCTGGCACAAAAACTGATGCGCAAAGGCCAGATCAGAGTTGATGGTAAAAGGGCAAAACCTGAAACACGTATTGTCGCCGGACAAGAGGTGAAAATTCCACCATTTAGTGAAGGAAATGGTGTGAGAAAGGTAATGAAAAAGAAAATAACGGATGATGATCGTATTTTTATGCGTGAAATGGTTATTTATGAGGATGAAGATATCATTGCATTGAACAAGCCTGCCGGGCTGGCGACGCAAGGTGGTACGGGCACGAAACGTCATATTGATGGTTTATTGGAGGTGTTTAAGAATAAAGAAGGCGTTGTTCCACGCCTTGTGCATCGTCTTGATAAGGATACAAGTGGTGTTTTACTTCTTGCACGGTCGGCGAAATGTGCGCGTGAGCTTGGGTTTGCGTTTAAAGATCGAAATGTACGCAAAGTTTATTGGGCGGTGGTGACACCAACTCCTGAAATGTTAGACGGTACAATTCGGGCGCCTATTCTGAAATCTGGTGGGAACTATGAAAAAATGGTGATTGATGAGGAAGAGGGAAAATATGCCGAAACCGAATATAGCGTTTTAGAGAATGCAGGTCGTGCAGCGGCATTTGTTGCATTTTGGCCGCGTACCGGGCGTACTCACCAAATCCGTGTTCATGCGGCGCAGGCGCTGGGCTCTTCCATTATTGGTGATGGTAAATATCGCGCGGAAAAAGATGAGGAATGTAAGTTGCTTGATGCCGACCTTGCCGGATTGAATCTTGCAAAGCGCCTTCACCTTCATGCACGTCGTTTGATTTTACCGCATCCGATGAAAAAAACGAAAACCTTGGATATTACGGCGCCTTTATCCCCTGAACTTGTGAAAAGTTGGAAGGCTTTAGGATTTAACCACAAGGATAAGCAGGACCCGTTTGCCATGCTTGATTGAATGGCAACGCCCTCTATAATACATTCGCAAAGGTGCGAACTTTTAATGAAAGAAATAACCTATGAATTATGAAACCCATCTTCTTGATAACAAGAAAGAGCGTAAGTGGTTTTCACGCTTGCTGAAGCTTGTTTTCATTTTGTCGGCGTGTTTTCTTGTTATGATTACTGTTCTGAGCAATATGGGGGGATCGAGTGAGGCCTTAAAAGGGTCTGTAGAAGATTTTGTGAGCAGTGCTTCAGGGAGGCGACCTGTTCGTGTTGGGGTTCTTAACCATATAAGTTTCTTTCCAAAAGTGGGTGTTGATTTACAGAATTTGCATATTCTAACGCGTGAAGAGCATGACTATCCGATTGTACGTGTTGGAAAAGCACAAATCTTTATGAACTTTTGGGATGTGGTTTTTGGCGGTGCTAAAATTGTTAATCTCTATGTGGAAGATGTCTACGCGATTAAAGGGATTATTGGTCGAAACGATTTTTCGGCGGAACGTATCTTTATCGATCATGATATAGAGCAGGGAAGGGCATATCTAAAAGGAAATGGAAAAGTTGGTGTTCATTCATGGAATCTCTCTCTTGATCTTGAGGTTTATGGCTCAAAAGGGAGCTATAGCTATAGTATCCCCAAAACCTTCTCGTTGATTGTTGACCTTGCGGATATTCATATTCACGCGACTTTTACCAACCATGAAGATGCATATTTCAAAATTCAGAACGCCAGTATTTCTGTAGGAGATAACCAAATTACATTAAATGGGGTTCTCTCTGCTGCTGGGCGAAGGCTTCTTAAGTTCAGAGGAGATATTTCTAATAAAGCGCAAGAGAAGATTGCATTTGACCTTTTGGTTGATACGGCTTCTGCGCCTTCCAAAATATCAGGGGATATAACATCGGATAATTTGTCATTTGATATGTTTAAGGCACAAGGTGATCTGCTTGTGATTACGCAACGCTTACGAGAGGTGTTTGGATATGATGGGATCACTGCATCGGATAATCGAACAGTGCCCAACATATTTGGTTACCACGATCTGGATTTAAACGTTAACCTTAACTCTGTATTGCTTGAGAATAATGTCGTACGTAATTTGGAATTCCCGATTGTTCGTGAACGAGGAATGTTGCGTTTTGGCCCAATGAAAGAAGGGGATAAGACACGTGTTCCGCTTATCACATTTGTGCCAGTAGATGCGGCAGGTGCCTCGTTATTTATGATGCAAGAAGGTGCACTAGATCTGGGATTGTTCTTCGAAGTCTTTTCCAATAGACCGCCAAAGCTCAATAAGCAGGAGACTATAGATGTTTCTTGCGGACTCTGGGTTCTTGGTAACGTTGAAAAGGATAGCCAACCAATTGAATTTATGACAATTTCTGCGCAAGATGTGCATATTCGTTCTACGGATAAAGCTATTCCAAAAGGCACGGCATTATCAGAGATAGACTTATCTGTTGTCTATCAACGACCTGAATTTCCGATCGTTTCTTTACCAAAAGCACAATATGATTTTATGCAAGGGTCCTTACAGAGCTCTACGGATAAGGCCATATGTTCCAACTATATTCAGCCGATAGAGAATATTCAGGTCCCGGAAGATGATATTGAGGGGCAGGAATAGATGAAACGCTTTTATAAGCTTGTGACAATTGAAGAAACGCAGGGCGGCTATCAAATCTGTCTTGATGGACGCGCGGTAAAAACAAAGTCGGGAGCTGTGTTAATTGCGCCTAATCAGGCGACCGCCGATCAGGTTATGTGTGAATGGGCCGGACAAGGTGAAGAAATCATACCGGATACTATGCCATTTACACAGATATTGAATACGATGATTGATCGTGTGATGGTTGAGCGTGAGGCCATGAATCTCTATGTTCTGAAATATCTGAATACAGATTTGATTTGTTATCCTGCGCCGGAACCTGAAAGCCTTGCACAGTTACAGGAAAAACTTTGGTCTTCTTATTTGAGATGGTTTGAAGACAAATTTGGTGTTGCATTGAAAACAACAACAGGCTTGGTAGCGTTATCTCAGGATGACGCGGCACATGAAAAAGTCGCAGAGTTTGTTGGAAATTTGGATCATATGCGCTTTACCTTGCTGCAGCTTGTGACATCGGTAAGTGGCTCTTTGGTTCTTGCCATGGCGCTGCTTGAAAAACATGTAAGTGCCAAAGAGGCTTTCGAGGCATGCTTTATTGAGGAACATTACAAAGATGTTCTTTATGATGCAGAAAAATATGGTCAGGATCCCATGACCGCAAAGAAACAAGCCGCAGCGCTTCGTGATCTTGAGGCGGTAGAGCGCTATCTCTCTTTTATATAGGTTTCTTGTTTAAGAATAGGAACGAGATACTAAGCATGGCATAGCAAATTCCACCGATAATCAGGGTGTTATCAATTCCAATTGCGATATTACAGGCAATTGCGATAGAGCTTCCCAATACGCCGGCGGCGCCATTAATACCCCAAAACCATGCTGTTGCACGTGTGTCGAACTTCTCACTTAGTCGTAATCCGGTTGGGAAGCCAAAGCCCATGAAAAAACCAGCCGGAGACATAATTGCAACGCTGATTAAGATGCGTGTCAGGACATCAACTTCGGCATAGTTATAGAAGATGCTTTTTAACGATATGGCAAGGAAGAGGGCATAAGCGCATGTCGCAAAGCACCAGATGAATTGCTTTGCCTTATTATCCAAGACCAGTTTTTCTGAAACGAGACTTCCTAATCCGGCGGAGATGATAAGGCTGAATAAAACAACACTCAAGCCGTAGATCGGATGCCCAAGGAAGACACCAAGAGCCTGCAGCAATGAAATTTCGATAAACATGAAGCCTAGCCCGATAAGCATGAAGTAAAGCGTCCCTGCCTTAATAAATGTGCTGCTTTTATCTTCAACAGTACGAAGTAAGGGAATAATAATAACCATTGCGACCATGATCAGAGAAAAAATGATGATCAGATATAGGTTGAATGTTGCCTTTGCCTGCCCCATAGACACAAAATGCGCCTGTTCAAGTGGCTTTAGTGCCAGCTTTGCAACATCAAGAGGTTTTGAAAGGCGCGCTTGGTTAAAGAAAAACGGGCGCATATCGGTTGAAGGGGATATGTCATAGAATTGCTCATCAGAAATTTTATGTAGATCCGAGATTGTTTGTGCCTGTGTTAACGCCCCAAGGATACCGTCGGGTTTTTCAAATCCGGGCATCATAATGATTCTGTATTCTTTATCTGCCACTGTCTGGCGAAGGGCCGAAAGCTGTTCTTGTGTAAAGGGTGATTTGGATACAATTGTGGTGGCGATACGACCGGAGCCGATCATAACAATATGATCCAACGGAGTTTCCACGCCGTGTTGAAGCAATGTTGCCATGGCAACAGATAGGGTGCGCCCCGTATCGTCCATCATATCGGATGACCAGCGACTTAATGTAAAGACACCATTCTCATTCAAGTCATTCATAAAGATAGTCCACGCCTCAACGGTATAAAGGCCGTTTTCAGATAGGGCGAATGCACCGGCGCCTGTTGCAGCCCATGTATCGATCAAGCTCATCTGTATAAGGTCGAGTTTTTCTGTGTTTTGTCTGAACCAGCTTCTCGCTTCTTCATTCAAAATTTTAACACCCGGTAGTGTGTAGAGGTTGGCATAGTCCTTATAGTCAGGGTGTTGAGTTAGCAAGTTCACCTGAACTGGGTTAACGTCCAGAGCAGTAACCTGTTCAACGCCGAAATATTTTGCGGAGAGCACATCACGGCCACCACCAACACCGATAACAGCCGACTTTTTAATATTTGGCATTGTGTAGGCAACATTTGTTACATCATATTCCAAATAGGCATGTTTGGAGAAATCCCCATCAAATTTGGTGATTGGCGTTCCTGCGTCCCCATCAATGACAAGCGCCTTATATTCGGCCACGACATCTGTCGGGAATAGTGGAGACCTTCCCCATGCAAAGGGCTCTTGTGCGACATTTTTTCGTACAATAACGCGGGAAATAGAATTCCACTTTTCATACTCGATTCCGGATCTTAAAGAGATCTTGTCTTTCTCCCATAGGGGGTAAAGCGGCGGAGAGGGCAGCGTTGCATTTACAGCGCCTGTTAATAGAGCGCCAGCACAGAATAGAAGCGCAACAGGTTTTAGTGGAATTGCGAATGTTAATACGTTGGCGCTTTTGGGGGCGGTGGATGATACAGGAAAGCATAATGCAGCCAGAAAAGCGAGGCCGGAAACCCCTAAAATAGCGGAAGGTGTGTCGATAGTTTCCATTAAAAATAAGGCTGCGATACACCCTAATCCGGCACCAAGAAGATCAATGCCGTATGTCTTACCGATGGGAAACGGGGCGCGAGTTAGGCAAACCGTAATGGAAACCCCGGCATGGTAATAGGCCAAACCTGTTATAATCCCGACAATAGGAAGAGATATAATGGTTTTGAAGCTGTCATTTGAAACAATGGGGATGAAAAGCTGTATTCCTAAGGAAACGAGAATGAAAAAACCAAAGGCCAGCGCGTGTTTTCGGGCGATCAGGCCGTAATGTTCACGTTGTTCTTCTTCACTGGATTTATAGATTTTCAAGGCACCCATAGTCAGACCGAACATGGCCATGCTGATAACCAAAAATGACAGGTGATACCATGATGTAACGGAGAATAATCGTGACTGTAATATCTGAAGCATCATCACAAGACCGGATAATAAAAATACACCAGAATAAAAAGATGTCGCCTGACGTGTCATGAATATGTTCCCCTAAAAAACGTGTTATCGTTTATTGTTTCTTATTACAGAACAGACACGTTAGTTTATTGAACTGTGAAAGGCAATAAATTCTGTAGTTGCAAAGAGTAAGCTGTATGAAATTGATCTGATTATCGCTTAATTTTGGCATAGGGAATTACAATTTTTTCTGCAATGGTCAGAAGGCTTCCTCGTAAACTTCGTAAAGCGTAATAGAGAAACGCAGGGCCAAAGGCGATAAAGGCAGTGATGTAGAGGTGAAATTGATTTTTCTCTAAAAATGGTTTCTCACAAAAAGACAGAATTTGTTTTAGTTCTTCTAATTTTCCATCGAGGATCATGGAAATGATGTGGTCTTCAATATATCCTATACATGGCTTTAACGGACTGTAATCCACCATAAGAATGATATAGATAATGCTGATATTTGAGAAATAGAATAAAAACAGATTTGTACGCCAGAATATCCGAATGATGTAAGTCGTATGATTTTCAAGTAAGCTGTCTTCCTCGGCGTTACTGCGTACGGAATATAATCCGGCCAAAATACAGATGGTAACCATCACCGCAAAAATGGTTGTACCCAGTATATTGGGGATCAATTGTGCAAATACCGATAATGCAAGGTTTGGGATAAACACCGTAGAAATAGAGAGTGAGAAAATAAAGTACAAAAACAGAATTTTGTTTTTTTCTTTTTGTATATTTTCATGCTGCATCGTGTTTACCGTCGTCCGAAAAGTCGTTCTATATCTATAAGGGATAGCTCAACATAAGTTGGTCTGCCGTGGTTGCATTGCCCGGATAATGGGGTTTGTTCCATCTGGCGCAGTAAGGCATTCATTTCTTCGGCGTTCAAACGGCGTCCCGATCGTACAGATCCGTGGCACGCCATTGTAGACAGGATGTGATTGATTTTTTCTTCCAGTATTTCTGTGTGATCCTGATCCATTAATTCATCAATCAGATTATAGATCAGACGTTTTGTATCAACGCGTGTTCCCAAAATTGCGGGGAGGCTTTGAATTGCGATGGCACCACTGCCGAATGGTTCAATTTCCAGTCCTAACTTGGCTAATGTTGGGGCATGTTCCAGAAGTCGTTGTGTCTGTGTTTCTTCCAAATCAACAATATCAGGTGTTAATAGCCCCTGTTTTTCAATACCGCTTTCGGTCATTTGTGTCTTAAACCGTTCGTAAACAAGTCGTTCATGGGCGGCATGTTGGTCGACAATCACCAGGCCGTTCTCTGTTTGGGCAATAACATAGTTTTCATGAATTTGTGCGCGTGCCGCGCCAAGGGGGTAATGTGTTTCTTGGGAGACATCTTCTATTACCTCTGCCTTTGCACTTGGTGGAAGATCCGGTGCAAAAGAGGATTGCGGCGCATAAAGGTTATGGTTGGCTTCTGCCAAATTGCCATGTGTAGTGTAATTTGTATTGGCATAAGAGGCCGGAACAGCAGGGCGCCCACCTCGATGTAGGGGGAGTGACGGTGCATGTGTGGATGCTTGATCACCTCCGGTTTGGAAAGCATTTAATGTCTGTGTTGCAACAGTTGTAGAGCTTTGAAAGCCACCTTGGTGTATTGCGGCCTTTAATGCCCCGATAATCATGGAACGAATAACTTGCGGATCACGGAAACGTACTTCTGCTTTTGCCGGGTGAACATTGACATCAACTTCATCGGGGGGGATATCTAAAAACAGAGCCAGAACGGGGTGGCGATCCCGGTGCAATACATCTGCATATGCCGCGCGAACACATCCGTGTAAAAGCTTATCCTTAACAGCCCGTCCGTTGACGAACAGGTATTGATATTGGCTGGTTCCACGGTGATACGTTGGTAAGGCAGCATAGCCGGAGAGTTTTACACCGTCACGCTCTGCCGCAATTTCCATGGCATTCTCGCCAAACTCACGTCCTAAAATGGATGCAAGGCGACTTTGTCCATCTAAAACCGCAGGTAAGCTCAGCTTTTTTGTCCCGTCATGTGTAAGTTTGAAGGCGACGCTTGGGTACGCCATGGCTAGGCGTGTTACAGTGTCTTTGATCGCACCGAATTCGGCGCGTTCTGTTTTTTGAAACTTAAGACGGGCAGGGGTGGCATAAAATAAGTCACGAATTTCAATACGTGTTCCCTTGGGGTGACCGCTAGGGGTGACGTTCGACTTATCTCCTGCTTCACAGTTTATTTCCCAGCCATCATCATTTTCCTGATCGAATGTCTGAATTTTGACGCGTGATACTGCGGCGATTGATGCCAATGCCTCACCACGAAATCCAAGATGGGAAATATGGAGTAAGTCATTATCAGGTAGCTTCGAGGTTGCATGACGATCTAATGCGGCGGTTAATTCTTGCGCATTCATGCCACATCCATTATCGGATATGACGATTTTACTCTTACCACCGGCATAAACGTCGATGTCTATACTGCTGGACCCGGCGTCGATCGCATTTTCAATCAATTCTTTTACAGCCGCGGCAGGGCGTTCGACAACTTCTCCTGCTGCGATCTGGTTAATCAGTGTTTCTGGCAAATATCTTATACGCATATTTGCACTGTAATCTTGATTTTCAGGCTTGTCAGCAAAACATCCGACGTTGGAAAAAGAAAAGCGTGGACTTATAAAGTTATTAGATATATTCGAAGTCGATAATGGCACCCTCAAGCAATACATTCTTAAAAATGGTGTGGTTAATCGTGGCACCGGTTAGATCTGCGCGGCGAAGATCTGCGTTACTCAAGTCTGCATGACTGAAGTCCACCCCCATCAGGATGGCATCTCTTAAATCCGCATTTTGCAATTGAGCAAATCGAAGGTCTGATCCGCTGAGATCAACACGTTGTAGTTTATTATTATTGCCTTTTCGGTCAAATTTTAGCGGGCAAAGCTGTATACCGCGTAAATTTGCACGTGTGAATTTACATCCTTTTAAGCTACAACCACGTAAATCCGCATTTTGTAGAATGGCATCGCGAAAATCTGAACCATCGAGGATAGCGCTCTGCAGTGCTAAATTACTGAGATCAAGGTTCAAGAAGGACGCTTCGATCGCTTTGATTGCGGTAAAATGATAATAGCGCAGATCTTGCACATCGCGCAGATCATATCCGGTCAGGTCTAGGCGCGTTCCTTGTTTTCCAACTGTTTCTACCCAAATTGTGTGTTCTTTTAAGTGCTGAGATAATGTTTTACCAGTGTGCTCAATCTTCTTGCCGATATCTTTTTCGGTGATGGCACCGGTTTGATCCATGCCGTAATGTTCCGTTGCATCCAGTCTGGTCTCCGACAGGATGGCGCGTTGCATATTGGCATGTGTTAGATTTGATCCGGTGAAGTCTGTTCGGTTTAAGTTTGCGCCTTTAAAGCTTGCGCCGTTGAAGTTTGCATCTCGTGTGATGGTTTTTGACAGATCTGCATCTGTGAAGTCAGCGGAAGGCGCGCGCACACCGGACATATCTGTGTTGTGTAGACGTGCACCAACCAAAACTGTTTTTGATCCTGTTCCCGCGGTGCGTTTGCGATTGACAAGTTCGCCACCTTCGCCACTTTGCATGATTTTACCTTCACGCATATCTGCATCAGTTAGATTTGCGCCGGATAAGTTCGCACCAGACAGGCATGATCCACGTAAATCCGCGCGTGTTAGGTTCGCATGTGATAAATCTGCATTGCGTAAATCACAGGCAAAGAAGCAAGAGCAAGAATAAGTCCCCAGAGATAAATCGGCACCGACCAACATTGATCCCGTAAAATCGGCTTGTGATAGGTTATGGTTGTGGAAATTCAGATCGGATAAATTCTTATATTTTAAGATCAGGCGTTGTCCGCCGACCTGCCCACGTAAGAACATCACATGTTTTTCAAGTATGACATTCAAATCGCTCTGCGCTATGGCAGGCAAGTTATCAGGATTGGGCAAAGCGTTTATCTTATTGTGCATAGGGAATATCATATCGGAAAAAATATGTTATTGCTTTTGATTTTTTACTGCAAATGCAATGCCAGTTTATTTTTTATGTTTTTGTATATGGTTAAGCAGTCCAAAGGTCGATGCATCTGTGTTGAGTTCTTCCGCAGATGAACCGATGATTTCATTGGCTAAGACCTTCCCAAGCTCAACCCCGCATTGATCGAAACTATTAATATGCCATACAATACCTTGTACAAAGATCTTATGCTCATAAAGTGCCATAAGCATCCCAAGTGTGAACGGGGTTAATTCTTCAATCATTAATGTATTACTTGGTCTGTTTCCTGAAAAGTGCATATGTGGATTTTCAGAATCACGTCCTTCCATCATGGCTTTTGATTGGGCAATGACATTGGCCAGAAGCTTTTCATGATGATCACCAAGTGGATTATGGGATTGGATAACGGCAATAAAGTCACACGGTGTGATTTGGGTGCCTTGATGCAATGATTGAAAATAGGCGTGTTGAGCATTTGTTCCCGCTTCGCCCAGAATGAGAGGGCCTGTCTCGTACGTCACAGGCTTACCGTCACGATCGACACTCTTGCCGTTTGACTCCATATCAACCTGCTGCATATAGGATGGAAAGCGCCATAAATATTGATCATAAGGCACAATAGATAATGCGGGATAGTTTAGGAAATTACGATGCCATATCCCAAGCATGGCCATGATAACAGGCATGTTTTTTTCAAATGGAGCATGAAGGAAATGTTGATCCATTTCATATGCACCTTTAAGCATGTCTTCAAATGCGTCAAAACCTAATGCGATACATAATGGCAGGCCTATTGCAGACCACATGGAAAAGCGTCCACCGACCCAGTCCCAAATTGGGAAAATATGACCATCGGGAATGCCGAATTTCTTTGCGCCTTCAACATTGATTGAGGCAGCAACAAAGTGATCTGCAACATCACCGTGCTTTAGGTTTTCTTCTAACCATTGTTTTGCGCTATACGCATTGGTCATGGTCTCTTGTGTGGTAAATGTTTTCGATGCGATGATAAATAATGTTTTTTCAGGGGTACATACGCGTAAAGTTTCGGCTAAATGCGTGGCGTCAACGTTAGAAACAAAATGCATGTTCATGTCTCTATCGCAAGAAGGTCTTAATGCATCATAAGCCATAGAAGCGCCAAGGTCAGATCCGCCAATACCAATACTTACGATATCGGTGTAGGTTTTATCTGCTCTTATTTTATCACTGAAAGAGCGCATGCGGGTGAGGGTAGAGCGAATATTCGGGATGATATCCTGACCATCTATTAGGATTGGGGTATCATCTTGGGTTCTTAATGCCGTGTGCAATACTGCGCGTTTTTCGGTTGTATTGATCTCTTGACCGGTAAACATGCGCGTGCGCCATTCTTCTAAAGAGCAGGCATGTGCCAGATCAAAAAGCTTTTCCATTGTTTCTTGTGTAATGGGCTGTTTTGAATAATCCAGAAGAAATGCATCGTGTTGTAGGCTAAATCGTTCAAAACGCTTAGCGTCTGTTTCAAACAGGTCTTTAAGATGTAACCGCTCAAAATGTTGCTTATGGCTATCCAATGCATGCCATTGCGGAAGCTGTGATCGTGACATAGTGCTTCCTTATTTCACATTCGGTAGTTCGGTTATGAGTGTTGCATCTGAAATATTTTCCGGTTGCCCTACAATCACGGTGGTTAATGCGTTTGTATCTAAAATGCGTTGTGCGGTTTTTTGAACATCTTCTGCTGTTACCGCGTTCAATAGCGCGGCACGTTGATCCAGATAATCAATTGGAAGTGCATCTAATTGAAGAGATAGAAGAACCGAGGCAATAGCATCTGTTGAGGTTAATGAAAGCGGTAGAGAGCCAATCAGATAAGATTTTGCACTTGTAAGTTCGTCTTCACTAACCATATTTTCTTTGATGTCTTCTAATTGCCCATTAATCACAGTAAGCACTTCATTGACTGTTTCATTGGCTGTGGATGTTGAAATCTGCAAGGTATCTGTTTCGTCATATTCACGAAAATAAGAGTATATACCATATGTTAGCCCGCGTTTTTCGCGAACCTCTTCCATTAAACGTGATCCGAAACCGGATTCACCCAAAATGAAGTTCATAATATAGGCTGCATAGAAATCCTCATCTCCGCGCCTTACACCGTTTTGTGCAATTTCAACGATACTTTGTGGTACGGGCTTTTCATACACATATGTTCGTCCGGCATTTTTAAGGTCGAATTCCACAGGGGTCGGGCTTTGTGCATCAGGCATATCCCCAAATACTTCATCAAGGTATTGCACCAATTCCTCGGCATCTATATCACCGGCAACGCCGATGATAAGCTGGTTCTTACCCAACGTTTGGTGAAAGCCGTGTAAGTCCTCACGTGTAATGGCATCAAGCCCGGATAATGTGCCGCCGCTATTATGTGCGTAGGGGTGCCCTTCAAACAAAACATCATTCTGGATACGTGCGGCAATCCATCTTGGGTTAGGGATAGAGGCATGAACGCGGCTCTTATTTGCCAGCTTCATACGTTCAACCGCATCATCATCAAAGCGCGGCTGGCTTAGTGCAAGTTCTAACAAATTAAATGCTTCGGCTTTATTGCGGGACAGTGTTTTTATCTGGCCGCTAAAATGATCACGAGTTGAAGAAAAATGTAAGGTGATAGACTGATTCAGAAGTGTTTTCTGAAAGGTCTCACTGTCCAAATCACCTGCACCTTCATCCATTGTATTGGATGCAAGACGTGCTAACCCCTGCTTATCTAAGGGGTCATTCTTTGATCCGGTGCCTTTGAATGCAAATTGCATGGCAATAACAGGGATAGAATGATCTTCTACCAACCATGCAGTGATACCGCTTTTGCTCTTTACTTCCTGAATATCAAGGAATTTGTCCTCTGCATATGACGTGCCGGGAATAGATGCAATCAGGGCAATGGAAAGTGTTAATATATATTTTGTCATATTATTCTCCTGTGGTATCAGCCATCTCAGGTGTTTCTTGAGGTGCTTGATCTTGTATTGGAAGAAGAAGTCCGTAGACCGGAGGATTCATTGATGCTTCCTCAGGGTTTAGGTAAAGCCGGGCAACCTCTTGCACGTCTTTTCTTGTGATCTTTGATAGAGAAGAAGGCCAATATTCAATATCATCAAGGCTTGATCCTGTAACCATGTTATATCCGATAATCATTGCGGGGCCGCTCAAGCTATCACGGGCGTAGATCGCTTCTGCCTGCATGCGCTTAACCGCTTCATTTAATTCTGTTTTTGTGATGCCGGATGTGATGACTTTTTTCAACTCCGTATCGATCGCAACTTGCAAGGCATCAACCTGTGTGGCGTTTTGCACTGTGGCAACGATAGATAGCGTTGAGTCGTCCCATGCGGAAGAAGAATAGGACAGGCCGATTTCTGTTGCAAGCCTTTGCTTTGTAACCAAAGACTTGTACAGGCGTGATGTTGATCCGCCGCTTATAACCTCTTCAAGAACCTGAAGAGCCAAAGAATGTTCTTTATTTTGGCGATAACTTGGAACACGATAAAGGCGTTGTATCACTGGTTCACCAACTGTTTCATGAGTGAGCGTGATAGATGTTTTTGCGATAAATGGAGGAGATTGCGTGCGTGTGCGCGTTGGAACATCCACCTGTTCAATCAGTCCATAAGTACGTTGTGCGATTTCCAGAACTTCCTCACCGGTTACGTCACCGGAAACAACCAGAATTGCATTGTTTGGCGCATAATATCGATCATAGAAACTCTTTGCATCATCCCATGTGAGGGTCTCAATCTCATGCATCCAGCCGATAATTGGTAGGCTGTAGGGGTGGTTCGGGAACAAGGCTTCGGTTAGTTGTTCTCTCATTTGTGCGCGTGGATGATTATCCGTGCGTTGCAGACGCTCTTCACGTATCACGTTGTTTTCGGATATGACCTCGTCTTCCGGTGGTGTAAGGCCGCGCATGCGTCCTGCTTCCATCGTCATGACGGTTTCCAGATGTTCACTGGCGATAGATTGGAAGTAAGCCGTATAGTCTTGAGAGGTAAAGGCGTTATCTTCTCCGCCCAAGGCACGTATTTTGCGAGAGAATTCACCCGGCTCAAGGGTTCCAAGTTCGGGGTGACTTTGGCCTTTAAACATAAGGTGTTCAAGGAAATGCGCGATTCCTGATTTTCCGGCCGGTTCATCTGCTGCGCCAACGCGATACCACACCATATGCGTTAGAACAGGTGCACGGTTATTCTCAATCACAACGATTTGTAAGCCGTTATCCAAAACATAGGATTTGGCGTTAAACACTTTAGTTTTTTGTTTTATATTCTTAGGTGGAGTGTAGGAATAGCTTACATGCGTTTCTGATCCCTCACGTAGCATAACGCCGTAAATAAACAGTAACGATGCCATTCCGATCATTACAAAACCGAAAAAGAATGCCGCAATCACTTTTTCTTTATTCATCATGTTCTCCCTCTATAACATGTGTATTCTGATAGTATTATTGTTCAATCACAGGGGTTTCACCGGCCGTGATATTCTTGCCATCCTTGGCATTATTTTGAATCCGTTCAAGCTCTTTTTCTGCATCAACAACTGTTGCGGAAGACTTCTCGGCGTGCTCTCCAACCTTAAGGAGTTTTTGCACAACGGTTCTGTTGCGTTCTTCCATATTCCTGGTTTCTTTATTAACTGTTTTTCGTATATCTGTGTCTCTTGTGTCGGCTCCTGCATTATTAAGAAGGGCAGATTCCGCAGAGCTTGCCGATGTGGCAGCTTTCTTGGTTTGCCCAAATACAGTCTTTTGCGCTTTTTCTACCGTAGGTGTTTCTTGTGGTCGAGGTGCCCCGGGATTTGGTGACGGCAATGTAAGTTGTGCGGGCATTTCTAAGGGTGCGCGTGTAATCACCGCGAATTCATCAGGTGTGTCTTTTCCCAGTCCAAGTGTCGTTCTCAATCCTGCGGCGCCATCGGAACATGCATTTAGGCAAAAGGTTGAGGAGATGAGAAAAGTAGCGAGTGTAATTTTACGTAGGTTCATAGTCTTTATCGTCCAAATTTTTTTCGCAAGAACTCCTGATAGTCTTTGCGTTTTTTACGATGCTTACGATAGCGGTCTTTGCGCTTAAGATCAAAGAATAAAGATACAATTATCAACACCGAAATACCGCAAACAATGGCCATATCTGCAATATTAAACGCGGGCCAGTGGCGTCCCATCGCATGGAAGTCCAGAAAATCGATAACCGCGCCAAAGCGTGCGCGATCTAAAACGTTGCCAAGGGCTCCACCAATAACAAGGGCATAGCATATGCCATGAAGGTGATTGTTTGCTTTCCACAGCCAGTATGCGAACAGTATTGTAATTGCAAGGGCAACAACAATCAGGAAATACACCATGTGTACGCCGTGGTTGCTTAACATGCTAAAGCTAACGCCAGTATTCCATGCCATAACAAGGTTGAAAAATGACGTTACATGAAGGCGGGCATAAGGCAGAAGGTCGGGTGTGTGGGTGTACCATTCTAGAAAACCTGAGCCGGAGATACCTTGAATGCGCGGGCGCATAACAATTTCCATCGTGGCCCATTTTGAAAGCTGATCGCATAACAGGATAAGCGCAGATAAAGAGAACCAGAAAACACGACGCTTTCGTATCATTGTTTCCTTGGCTTGAACGGTGTTCTTGTTTTTCTCAGTTGTGCTGTGGTTGTGTTGCTCTGCGTCTGACATATGCCAAAGAAACCCTGTTTCACATCGTTATATTTGATGTGTCACAGGGTAACGTTTTGTGCTGTACAATCAAGCCTGTTTTTTTAACAAAAACTTTTGTGCAAGGAAATCGACCGAAATCATACCACCGCCTTTTAACATTGGTACGGCCAGTAACAGCATCCAGAAATAATGGTCATCATTTGCAATGTTTTCACCCTGAACAAGGAACTGAATGACCAAAGTCATGATAAGTAAACCACCTGCGCCAATGCGGGTAAATAGACCAAGGGCAAGTAATATAGGAAGAATGACTTCTCCACCTGTACCTAAAATTGCGGCAATATCACCGGGAACTCCGGGGATAGGGTGGTATTCGGTAAAAGCATAGACTTGATCTTCCCATTGACCGTCTAAATAAGCTTGAAAGCGCGTCCATCCTGACTGAAAGAATATGTAGGCCATATAGAGGCGAATTGCGAGATCCAATAATGGAGATAATGTTATGTTTGAAAGGGAAATTACCTGTGAATATAGCGCGCATATTTTTTTCATAGTGTCTTCTATCTTGTTGTTCTAATTATTTATTCGTATCGGGATCTGAAAAAGTTTCAAGTTCGATATGTTTTTGTAAAAAAGAAGTGAAATCAAAATCAGGATATTGGCTGATCACTGTGTCCAGTGCTTTGCCCAATGGTGTGCCTTTATTGAGTAGAAATAACAGGCCATATTCATGATCTTCTAAGGGGACGATTTCTACATCCATTTGTATTCTGTTTATGAGGGTGTAGGTGCGTATATTATTATTGATAGATGGAAGGGGTGTATCTTCCTCATTCCCATCTGATAGACAAAAACTTCGTATCTCTGCGATGGGAAAGGCTGATGATATAAGATGTGCAGATGGCCTCAACTCTAACGTCAGGTTTATAAGATCGTGCTCTGTTATCTCGGTGAAATGACTTCCGAGAATTGGGCGTCTATCATTTGCGTGATAGGCATGGTGTAGCGCCCATTCCAATGTTGCAATATCACTGAGATAGGGGAGGGGCTGCGCCATTTTGTAACGATGGATAAAGCCAGGCAGTTTTTCACCATATTTATGCATACATCCACCTGTTGGCGGGTTTTCAAAAATAAATGCCCGTGCCATGGCCTTGAAAAAATCGCCCCCGGTCAGGTTTTCACAAATTGGATAACACGCGCGCAAAACTTCGGTTAAGCTACCGACGATATTGTTGTGATAAACTTTCAGGCGCTCTTCTACCGAGATCCCGTTGCTTATGAATTTCTCTTTGAACGATGGGGTGGGCGCTTGTAAATTTTTTACAGGCTGTAACATATGGTTTTTGAATTGCTTTTGTGTTTCAGCCAGTGACATGGGTGCGCCCCGTTTTATTGCGTATGTCATTTATAATGCTTTGTGCCTGATTGGCTTCATCCAATAGAACCTGTAAGGCAGGAACATCTTGATCCCATTCAATAAGAGTTGGTTTCTGGCCCATTTTCTCAATGGTGTAATGGTATAATTCCCATACGCCATCGCATACGAGTTGATTATGTGTGTCAATGAGAAGGCTTTCACTTCCTATCGCTTTTTCAATATGCCCTGCCAAGTGGATTTCACCAACAAAATCGGGATTAATGGCGTCGATATAGGTATATGGATCAAGGCCGTGATTATGGCTTTGTACATATATATTGTTCACGTCCAGTAGAATGCCACATTCTGAGGCTTTACAAACTTCATTCATAAAATCATGTTCATCCATCTCATTGCCTTTGAAGGCGATATATGTGGATGGATTTTCAACCAGAATATTGCGTTTGAAATAGCTTTGTGTCTGATCGATATTTTCGCATAAGCGCTTTAACGTTTCCTGTGTATAGGGAAGGGGGAGAAGATCATTTAAATGCGCGTTTCCACTGGCGCTCCACGCGATATGATCAGAAATATTGAATGGTTCATAGCGATCAATCAGTTCCTTGAATGCCTTTAAGTGGGGGGAACTTACCGGTTGATCTGCGCCCAGAGACAGCCCGACCCCATGCAGGCTGAGCGCGTAATGAGTGCGTATTTTGTCAAGGAAGTAACGATTTAATCCACCGCCAAAATAGTTTTCAGGATGAATTTCCAGCCAGCCTATATCACGTGGCTTATCTTCAATAATCTCTTCATAGTGGTTAGATCGAAGCCCTATGCCTACCGGATTATGAGGGATTAAATCCGGTAGGTCAGGGGATGAAACCTGAGAGGTTATAGCTGTATTTACAGGTTCCATCTTTATATTCTAGTGTTTCTTGTCTTCTGCATCATCGAATACAGGTTCAAGTGATCCACCGGCCAATTTTTCACATGTGCCTTTTGGTAGTGAGACCCACTCAACACCGCTCGCGTCTTCTTTTGCAAGACCGGCACATCCATGTGCCTTATCTGCAGATCCACAGCCATTCTTGCCTGCTTTGACAACGCCATAGCATTTCTCTTGGTCTTTTTTCATGGCATGTGCAGCTGTTGCACCCGCGCCCAAAGCACCAACAGCAACAGCACCAGCTAATAGTGTGTGAAGTGTTTTCTTAGAAGTCATGTTCTTTTCCTCATTATTTGAATTTAAAATTATAAAACGCAGTTCGTTATAATAGGGACATAGGTTACATCCCAAAAAAGGAAATACGAAAATAAAAAAGCATTTTGTATTTCGAAAATCTGTCTATAAAAAGAGAGGTGATAATTTTCAAGCGGTTAATATGCAATATTTTGAGAGATATAAAGACCTTCCTACCGATGCACAGAAATGTGTGATTGTTATCGGAAATTTCGATGGTGTGCATTTGGGACATCAGGCCTTGCTATCGCGTGCAAAAGAAAAAGCGCGGGCACTTAATGTGCCGTTGGGGGTCTTAACGTTTGAGCCACACCCGCGTCAGCTTTTCCGTTCAGATGAGCCACCATGCCGTATTACCCCATCGACCTTGAAGCGCGATAGACTCTCGATTTGTGGGGTGGATTACGTTTTCTCTTTGCCGTTTGATTGGGACTTTGCCAGTCAATCTGCAACGGACTTTGTGCAGGAAATACTGATAGATGGGCTTAATGCGTCGCATGTCTTCGTTGGATTTGATTTTAAATTCGGACAGTTGAGAAAAGGAACACCACAAACAATTACTGATGCGGGGCTTACCGTGACTGTTATTGATGAGGTGAAGAATGAAAAACATGAAGGCCTGTCTTCCTCTCGTATTCGACAGTTATTGCGTCACGGTAAGATAGAAGAGGCCAATGCCGTTTTGGGATGGAATTGGAAGATTGGCGGTGTGGTGGTTGAGGGTGATAAAAGAGGGCGAGAGCTTGGCTTTCCTACTGCGAACATGAAACTCGACCAAACAATTCATCCTGCCTATGGTATTTATGCGTGCTATGTCCAGATTGAAGGTGAAGAAGACAGACTTATGGGCGCATGTAATATCGGCATTCGTCCGATGTTCGAAGTTCCCGTTGCGCAGGTGGAAACCTTTATCTTCGATTTTAATCGTGAAATTTATGGGCAGACTGTATACGTGCAGCCGGTAAAGCGTTTGCGCGGAGAGGCTAAATTTAATTCCTTGGATGATTTGATTACGCAGATGGACAAAGATTGTGAGCAGTCGCGCCGTCTCTTGGAAAATATTGCATGAGCATCTTCCTCTCTCTCTTTGTCAATTTATTGCCGCTTTATGCCCTAATTGGGGCGGGGTACTTTGCCGGTCGCGTGTTAAAGGTTGACCGACAGAGCCTTGGTTCTTTGGCGATTTACTTGTTTATGCCTGTTGTTGTATTCGGATCTGTTGCCAATCTGGATTTTAAACCTTCATACATTGCCTTGCCGTTATTTATATATGTGGTTTCGACCGTGGTTGGGCTGATTTTCTTAAAGATAGGGCGAAGGATTTACCGTGATGCGCAAGGTAACCTGATGGCGATGTGTGCATCAATGGGTAATACGGGGTATTTCGGTTTGCCTCTTATTTTCCTGTTCTTTGATGAAAAGGCTGTGGCGATCTATATCTTTATGATGCTTGGTGGTTTGATGTATGAGGCGACTGTTGGGTATTATATTGCTGCGCGTGGGGCTTTTACTGCGCGCGAGAGCCTGATTAAGCTTGTAAAATTTCCGACAATATATGCCATGGCTGCGGGGTTCTTGGTTAACTATCTTGATATTGAGTTACCCGATATATTTTGGACGTATTGGACGCATTTTAAGGGGGCCTACGTCATTGTCGGTATGATGATTGTCGGTGCGGCGCTTTCGACATTGGACAGGTTTGTATTTGGGCCACGCTTCATTGCCTTGGTTTTTGCGGGAAAGTTTGTTGCCTGGATCACTTTGGCTTTTGGGTTTGTATTGCTGGATCGGCACGTGTTGCACTGGTTCTCTTCTGAGGTGCAGGATCTCGTTATGGTGATGGCATTGGTTCCGCCGGCGGCGAATATTGCCACATTTGCAACGCAGATGAATCTTGAGCCGGAAAAGGCCGCAACAACCATCTTGATCGGGACAATTTTTGCGCTGTTTTATATTCCGGCGATGATATGGGTTTTGGGTATAGGCATATAATCCCTGCATATTACAGAAAATAAACGCATAATCGGTATGCAAAAAATGCACTTCTACTTCTGCGTATAGTGCATTACAACCTCTTCTTACATTTACACCCCTTAATTATCAAATACACCCTCTTATCAATTTGATAATTCACTATTACGGCAGAAGCCTGCAAATATGGCTTCTGCCCTTTTTCTTTTTAAGGTGTAAAATTTCAGGGGGTGAAGCCTTGATTCTTTCGTATCTTATGCCATAGTGTGCCCCATGATGAAGACAAGAAAAGCCATCATTATTCGAATTATATGCCCGGCTCTGATATAAGAGGCCGGGGCTGATCCGTTTGAGAATTCCAAGAAATAATTAGCAAGAGAAGAGGCGTGCGAAATATCAAATAGGCGCGTGAAGATTATGACAGATAATAAGAAACCAGAACAAGATTACCGCGAAACAGTATTCCTGCCGAAAACAGAATTTCCGATGCGTGGCGGGTTGCCCAAGAAAGAACCCGAAATCATCGCAAAATGGGATGAAGCCGATTTGTATAATCAGTTGCGTAAAAAAGGTGAGGGGAAACCGAAATTTATCCTTCATGATGGCCCGCCATATGCGAATGGTAATATTCATATGGGGCATGCAGTAAACAAAATCCTGAAAGATGTGGTTGTTAAATCCCAAGGTATGATGGGTAAGGACGCGCCATATGTGCCGGGCTGGGACTGTCATGGCTTGCCGATTGAATGGAAAATTGAAGAGAAATATCGTAACGCGGGTAAGGATAAAGACGATGTTGAAATTCTTGAGTTCCGTGAAGAGTGCCGCCAATTCGCACAAGAATGGGTAGACATCCAAAGTACGCAATTCAGGCGTTTAGGCATCAGTGGTGATTGGGAAGCCAAAGATGGAAAAGGTGGCCCATATCGTACCATGACAAATCGCGCGGAAAGTAAGATCGCCCGCGAAATTCATAAATTTGCCTTAAATCGTGGCCTGTATAAAGGTGCGAAGCCTGTCATGTGGTCAGTCGTTGAAAAGACCGCACTTGCCGAAGCCGAAGTTGAATATAAAGAGCATAAATCAGTAACAATCTGGGTGCGTTTTCCGATTGTGAAGGCACCACTTCCTGTGTTGGAGGGTGCGGATGTGGTTATCTGGACAACGACACCTTGGACAATCCCCTCAAACCGTGCGGTGGCATTCGGTGAGAACATTGAATATGGCGTATATGAGGTTAAATCTGCCGCGGAAGAGGCAAAGGTCGAGGTCGGCGCGAAGATCGTTCTGGCGCAATCATTGGCCGAAGGCGTTATGCAGCAGGCAAAGGTCGAGGAATATGAGCTTGTTGGTTCGTTTGGTGGTACAGATGCCGAAGGTATGGTGTGTAAGCACCCACTTGCCGATGCAGATGGGTACTATAACTATGATATTGGTGTCCCTGCTCTACAAGGTGATTTTGTAACTGATGATGCAGGGACGGGCTTTGTCCATGTTGCCGGTGGTCACGGGGAAGACGACTTTAATTTGATCCGTGAGGTGAATACAGAACGTGCATCAGATAAACAAATCGAAATCACCGATAATGTGACCGATGACGGGAAATTTCGTCCGCATGTTGGCTTATTCGCAGGGGAAGAAGTCTACGATCAAAAGGGTAAACTGGGCGGCGGTAATTTTTCTGTTTTACGTGAATTGGTGAATGCAGGAAAACTGCTGGCGAAAGGTTCGGTCAAACATGAATATCCGCATTCATGGCGTTCAAAAGCACCACTGATTTTCCGCACCACACCGCAATGGTTTATTGCAATGGATGGTGAGGGGCAGATTCGTCAAAAGGCACTTGGACAGATCAAGGAAACAAATTGGATTCCGGCCAAAGGTGAGGCGCGTATTAATGCAATGATTGAAAACCGTCCTGATTGGTGTATCTCCCGTCAACGTGCATGGGGTGTGCCTATTGCGCTGTTCCTACATAAGGAAACAGGTGAAGTCTTAATCGATGAAGATCTGTTTGAGAAAATTGCGCAGGCCTTCGAAGAAGAGGGCGCAGATGCGTGGTACAAAGATGGTGTGGAGGAGCGCTTCCTCGGTGATAAAGCCGATCAATATCAAAAGGTCGATGATATCGTTGATGTCTGGTTTGAGTCCGGATCAACGCATGAATTTGTTGTTGGTGATACACAAACTTGGCCATGTTATGAAGGGGTAGAGCAAGTTGACCTTTATCTTGAAGGTTCTGACCAGCACCGCGGATGGTTCCATTCTTCATTATTGGAAAGTGCAGGCACAAAAGGGAAGGCGCCGTATAAAAACGTCTTAACACATGGTTTTGTCCTTGATGAGAAGGGCTATAAAATGTCCAAATCATTGGGGAATGTGGTTGATCCCTTGAAAATGATGGATCAATACGGCGCAGATATTATCCGCCTTTGGGTGATGTTATCTGATTATCAGGAAGACATCCGTATTGGTAAAGACACATTGAAGAATACGAGCGACCTATACCGCCGTATCCGCAATACATTGCGCTTTCTCTTGGGCGCGTTGGATGGATTTGACGCGACAGAGCGCGTTTCGCGTGATGAGTACGCAAACATGCCAGAGTTAGAGCGTTATATGCTGCATAACCTTACGGAGATGAATGAATTTGTCCGTGGATGTATTGATAATTATGAGTTCGGAAAGCTGGCAAAGCGTTTGCACGATTTCTGTAATCAGGAATTATCGGCGTTTTATTTCGATATCCGTAAAGATCGCCTGTATTGTGATCGCGCAGATAGCTTTGAGCGTCGTGCCTGTCGTACGGTTTTATCAGAAATCTTTGATTGCTTGAGCGCGTGGCTTGCCCCGATTTTATCCTTCACCGCCGAAGAGGCGTGGAGCCACAGACCTGAAGGCGTGTTTGATACAGCGGATAGCGTTCACTTACGTGATTTCCCTGATGTGCCCGAGGCATGGAAGGATTATTCATTAAATGCAAATTGGCGTTCTGTAAAAACCGTGCGAGATGAAGTCTTAGCAGCTATTGAGCCATTACGTGCAGATAAGCATTTACGTTCATCTCTTGAAGCAAAGCCGATTGTTAAAATACCTGATAACGTGTTAGCCGTTATCAAGGGCGTGAATATGGAAGACGTTTGCATTACATCGCAAATTGACATTTCAGAAGGTGACTCAACTGTAATAATCGAAAAAGCCGATGGTGAGAAGTGTGAGCGCTGTTGGAAGGTCTTGCCTGAAGTCAGCAGCGAGACCAAGCTTTGTAATCGTTGTGGTGATGCGGTCGAAGCGCATAATCAAAACAGCAAGGCTGCGTAAAACGCAGCCTCATAAAACTCGTATGAAAGGCTAGTTATTTAGGCGACGTCTACGGTATCTAGTTGTGCCTCTGATCCTGTGTTCCACTCACGGTGTGCATCGATCACTTCGTTTACATGGTTGGCGATCTTGAATGCTTGTGAGTCAGGTTCTCCATATGCACTTGGGCGGACACGGGTTTCCGGAGATTCAAAGTCGCTGCTTGTGCTTGTGAAATGAGATTTTAGGCGTGTTTGTAAACGGCGTAAGCCAGGCTCTTCTCCACGTGGATCGTTTAATAGAGCTGTTTTTAACTCACCGGCGTAGATCTCTGCCAAGGATGCCCCTGTGCTATTGTCCATATTAATATAGAGGTCCGTACCATCATTTGAGGTAATGAACTTGGTACCATCCTGCTTTGTTTTTACATCTGTCATTTTAAAACTATATTTTCCGTAAGGTTCAGGTTTATTTGCCATCTTTTTGCATGATGAAAGAAAAAGTGCAAGAAAAAACGATTAGATATTTCTGCTGCTATTTGTGAGTATTTGGAATGATCTATAGAAAGGGGGGTGTATTCAAATTCTTTGAAAAGGCCGTTACTTGCCGCCCATCCCCATGGAACCTTCATTACTTTGTTCCGGTATGCTCTGATCCGGTATAGGAGACATGCCCCCTTCATTTAAGAAGTCTTGTAGATCGTCCCCATATTGCTGCTCTAATGTGTCGATATTGGGGTTGTCTTCTTCAATGAGGCTATCACCTGTGGTTTTCTTCATGTAATCGGAAACCACGTCCGGATTCTGTCTTAGTTCACTTTTGATTTGTTTGAGTTGTTCATCAATATTTGAGCGCACCGATCTGTCAAAGAACCACCCGTCATGCTCTTCTCTCTTTTCATGGAGCTCTGCCATTTTTTGGACAAGCGGGTTTTCTCCGTTCATGCTTTTATTCGGGTTTTTGGCATCTTGTTCAATTTGTTCGATTGCGTCTGACAGTTTGCTTTCTGGAATCTCGGCAAAGCGGTCTAATTCACTTTTCTGTGCGTTATATTCATTAATCACGGCCTGCACCTCGGGTGATTCTTCCAAGGCGTATTCAGACAAAATCTCAGGGTTTTTCAAGATTTCTGTTTCTAGCTCTTCGATCTGTTCATTCAGACTCTCTCGTCTTGAGGAGTGCAGGTAATCGTTATCAACGTTTTTATAGAGGCGGGACAAATCACGTAGATAAGGGTGCATCTTCGTCTGGTTTTTAGACATTGCGGCAGATTCCATGGCCGCCTCAATAACGCGATGTTGCATATAATCAGGCATTTGTTTCAGTGTCTGTGTCATTTGCTGTTCTTGCTGTTCAGCTTCGGGGGAGACTGGCTGTGCGAAGAGCTTACCATCATCACCAAAGACATCACGAATATAGGCGTAGACTGCCTCTGGTTTTTTCTCAAGCTCATCCATTGCATCATCGACATAATCGTCAAGGTGCCAATCTACCAGCCATCCGGTTTCATCGGAATCAATGGCATCTTGTAGGTATGCAACTTGTCCGATAAGCGGGTCATGTCCTTTGGCGTGGTATTGTGCGGTTTCCTCTACCATGTCCATAAGGACATCTTGTGGCATCATGGCGAGTAATTTATTACCTGTTTCAGGATCACTTAAAAGGCGTGCAAATTCTTTTTGTTGTTCAAACTTGGCCTCTTTTAACCATTCATCAGTTTCTGCCTGCCATTCAAGGCGCCTTGCTTTGAATTCGGCACTATAGACGACCCCATCTTTATAAGATTCGAACAGAGGTATATGCGCCATTTTATATGCTTGTTCTGCATCATGCATATTTTCTGTTGCGCGCCACAATTTATGGAACTCGGGATCCATATCACTCATCTTATCGGGGATAATATCAATGGCTTCTTGGGCAAATTTTCCGCCTAAAGACGTGCCGTCAAACAGGCTCATGCCAAGTGCTTTATGAAGTTCCGGGCTAAGGCCGTGTTTGGCCGAGAAATCGTTGAATTGCGAACGTGCACTGGCTTCTACCGCGGGGGTTGTGACAAGGAAGAGCCATCCTTGCCCGGCCAGATTCTCAGTTTGCATTTCTGTTTCAATACCGGTGTTGAGTTCAAGGTATTCTTGATAGGCTTCATCGCTTAATTCTCCACTTTCATTAAGCTTTCCTGCCAGATCACGTTGTGAGGAGTGTGCCCAGTGGATGAGTGCAGCAACTCCGCCAGTTAGTGCCGCGCCACCAACCCATGTAAGTTTAGCCATTTTTCCACCTGCTTTACCGGCTTTCATTGCATCGGTCGCCGCATTTACAACACGTAAGCCTTCGGCCAGATCATCTGCTTTAGTGAGTGCTTTGGCCGGTGCAGCTTCCGGCACTTCTACTTTTATTGTCTGCGGCAGGTCAGGATTATTCAAAACCCTGTTGTTAAAGTGTGTTTCCAGTGGAACTTCCAATCTGGCAGCACGAACCTCAACATCCAAAGGTGGAATAGGGGCCATTTTATCAAGGGGGGGGATTTGTCCCTTAAATTCGGATTGCATCATGCTATTTAAGGTGCGTGTGCCTTCTTCATCCAGGCTTAACACCTGTTTTATGCCCTCAGGCGTGGTCACCATAACATCTGCAGTTTTTCCATTTGGCCCTATTTGTATTTCATAGGCGTTTGCGTTGGGTGCTATTGGCTCAATCGACATATAGCCTGCAGAGTTATAATTTATAGTGACGTTATCTGAATGAGCCGCGACAGTAGAACGCATTTTATCCATAAAGCCTTCCGGCGTTGTGGCAACGGGCTGTCTTTCGGGGGCAATGCGTACGTCTTCAACAAGTGGCCTGCGACTGGTTAAATTTGGGCTGGCCTCGGCCGGTGTACCAGTGCCAAACGCCAGTGCAGTTAGAATAACACCAGTTGTTATGCCTTTTTTTACCGCATTATCAAGCCAGCCAACAATCTTCCCTGTTGTTTTTTCGGTCCATGCCGCATTTGAGAGGAGGTCTGATTGTTCTTGTAAGGCTTTAAATTCTCTTGAGGACAGCTTGGTTGATTGATCGCCTAATCCCGCGGCATCTATCACTCGGTTGAGTTCCAGTTCAGTGACCAATGATTTGAGGTGGTTTAGCCGTGATGCATTATCGAGTTTTATGGTTGCTTCGCCAGCGTCTGTTAAGGAGGTTATTTGCGCAGATTTTCCATCCGGTGCCATCGTAATATCGTATATGGCGCTACCATCTTTGGCAGAAATCGTTACATTTCCGGCTTTATCTGCTTCTATCTCAAATATCTCTTCAGCAGGTAACTTGTCTTTTAATGTACCGTTAATGCCTCCGGTAAGTTCTTTGTATACGCCGGCTGCGCGTTCATTTTGTATACGTAGTTTTTCCGCCTCTTGTACGCGGGCAAGCTCTGCATTTTTAATAACCGTTGCGGCGGGCGCTATTCTATTATCAAGATTACTGAGCGCGGTTTGCATTTGTGCATCGCTCATTCTCATGGGATCAGCAGCGCGCAAATTCTCGGCTTCTGTCGCATTTTGCTGCATTTTGTAATCGGTGCTACTTTTAGATGGGTTATTGGCAGAAGCATTTGTGTTCCTACCTGGCCTGCGTCTAAAGTCTGCCGCATTTTCTGTGGCAAAGCGTTCGATCATCGCCTTTACATCATCAACGCTTTCAGCCTCGAGAACAACGCCAGTCCCAGTTCCTGCTTTTGATCTTGCGATACCTGCGTCTGTGGCATTTTGAAGTTTGGTATTGAATTTATTTTCGGGAATTGCTGTCAGGTTTGACGAATTACGAAATCTGAAAATGGAACCAGCATCTCCGTCGATGACACTGTTATTCAGTTCAATGATAACATTTTTATCTGCATTGACGAGTGTGACTGTTTTTTCATCAACATTATAGAATGCCTTGGTATTTGGGTCATTGACAACGTCTTGCATGAAATTTGCAAGGTCTCGCTCTTGGGTGATGGCTGGAGAAACAGGATTTCCAAAGCGGCCTTCCGGGTCATTGAATTCAGAGATACCGTGTTCGGCCTTGCCTGGTTTGTTACCATCAACATGCTTATCATACGCATGGCCATAGGCAACAGAGGTGACGATGTCGTATAAATCAGGCATATGATCCTATTCTTCTTCCTTTCAACCGCATGCAGGTTGTTCCATATCGTTATTTACATCTGTATTTTTGAAAATATCTAATGTGTTATAGCTCGATAGTTGATCAACCAGGTTATAGTGGTTTTCCGTAGATAGGCCGGCGACGATCATGCCGTCTGTTCGGGCGATGACTTGTAAAAAGTGACGTAAGTGCTCTCTTTCCAGTGGTGCAGGGATGTCATGATGTGTGCTTATCTCTACGGCAAGGTTGGAGAGTTCCTCTTCCGTTACGTCGAGATAAAGGTCTTCCTCATGATATCGTGTACTGGCCTTTTCAATGATTGCACGTAAGGCATTCCATTCTTCTTGTGTGGCATGTACATCTGCGTAGTAATCATCTATTTTTTCAATTCTAATCATTGCTTTATCCTACAAAATTAAACTATCACCTTCCCAAATAGGGCGCGCGCTTTCCGAGTATAATATACATGTGTATGAAAAATGAGTAGTTTATTCGAAAGGCCTCATCAACTTCGAGTGTTTTATTTGGTATGTGTATCATTATAGTTGTTATCTAAAGGTTAGTCAAAATATTCTAACCTCTAAGAAACACAGCCTTTAGATCCGCATACAAAAGTATGTTGTGTATGCAATGAGGGGGGAGGGTCTAGTTTCCCAACCAGAAATAGATAAGGGGAACCCAGATAAAGGCAGTTGTTAATGTGCCTTTGATGGTCTGATATGCAATCCATGCCCAGAATAATTCTTTGCCGGGCTTTTTTAGCTTTCTAAAAATATTAATTTTTTCAGTTTTTACAGTATCCATTGTGTCAGCATAAAAGCACACTTTGGTAACGTAATTGACATTTGTCAATTTGATTGCGTGTAAAATAACGCAGACTGCATCCTATGGGAGAAGGAGACGAAAAAGAACAGGCCTCTTATATATTGTTTGGCCAGTATCTGGATGTTTGTAATAAAGCGCTGGAACTGGGGGGCAATCGTTTTCCGTATAAGCAGATCTTTAATGCAGCTAAACGGGTTGATCGTGCCCGTAAGATAGAGGTGAAGATAGGCGGAGTAGATGAGAGCTACGTCATTCAGATGCAAGATGGGCAAATCGTATATGATCGGCATGATCTATGTGCTGATTGTAATTGTGATGGAGAGTGGAACATCCATGATTCTTATCTTATAGACGTTGTCAAAAACTCAGACCTGTATATTCAAAATCCGGCCAAAATTAATTGGGAGTGGATTCTGGAATAAAGGGTGGAATGTTGTTCTATTCTGCTGTTTGAAGGTCTTTACATGGGAACTCTGAAGAGCATGCCGCACAGGAATATTGAACAAGCTGATCCAAGCTATCCATCTCTATTGTCGCCCCTTGGACGCGAATACCTGTTTTCTGCCGTAATTTCGATAGTGCGCGTGAGAACGTTTCCGGTTGCATGCCCAGACGTGAGGCGAGCAATGTTTTATCATACGGCAGATGTATTGTGACCTCGCCGATTTTCTCCTGATCCGCTAAACGCAAGAGGAAGCATCCAATACGTTGCGATGCGTTTTGTATCGATCTGTGTTCGATTTCCTGATCCTGCTGTCGCCTGTACCGTGCCATTGTGCGCAACATATTCAATGCCAGCTTATTATTTTTCTCAATTTCATCCTTTAAGTGGCTGATTGGTAAGGAAATAATCTCACTCGGCTCAACAATTTCTGCGCTGTATGGGTAGATGCCATCTTCGAAAATGGATGTTTCACCAAAAATGTTTCCGTGGGGCAGGATATCAACAACAGCCTGTGCACCATCCAATGTCTCACGGAACAGCTTGATCCACCCACTTTTGATGTAGAAAAAGCGTTGTGCTTCTTCACCATGAATGAACAGCACTTTCCCCTTTGCATATCGTTGCGATGTTGCATTTTGGGATAGCTTTTTAAAAAAGTCATCTCCGCAGGGGGTGAATAATTTTATCGTTTCCAGATCATTGATATTTTGCATCAGTTGTTCCTGACTTCTTATAATTGACATTTGTCAAGGCGCGACCTTAGCAACTCTTTCACAATGATGGAAGGTATAGAAACGAGTTTATAATGATTATTGCACAATGTGCACATCAGTTTACGACCTCCTATGGCCTACCGACCAGCCTGTTTTTAGCGGGACTGGTTGGTGGGCTTTCTCATTGTGCGTGGATGTGCGGGCCTTTTGTGCTTGCGCAAGTTGGTGCGTATAAACATGGTGAGGGCGAAAAAAGCGCCGAATCACAGGCCGTTTTTCATAGATTAAAATCTACGGCTTTGCTTCCGTATCATTTGGGACGTATGACCACCTATGTTGTGCTTGCCATTCTGGTGAGTTCAGTGATTAATTTGGCGTTTGTTTTTTCGGATTCAAAATCTTTTATTTCTGCGCCGTTACTTGTGCTGGCTGCTGTGATTTTTCTGGTGACAGCCTTTCCCAAAATGGCCAGAATTTTCCCATGGGTATCGTTCTTTCAGCGCGCCGTTCCGTTTCGTTGGATAAGTAAAAATGTGGCTGTGTTAATGGAAAGAAGCAGCGTGTTTTCCCGTTATCTATTAGGCGTTTTACTGGGGTTTATGCCTTGTGGCCTTGTCGTTTCGGCTTTGATGGCCTCGGCAACTGCCCCGGATGTGTTTCAATCGGCTCTTGCAATGACGGCATTCAGTGCCGGAACGGTGCCGTCTCTTCTTTGTGTTGCTTTGGGGGGGCGTGCCTTGATGCACAAATACCCGAAGATGGGTTTGTATATTTCACGCGGAGGCATGATTGTCAGCAGTGTCTGGCTCTTTGTTCTTGCAGGAATAATGGTCTTTTAAAAGGAAAAAGGTATGGAAATGACGGATTCGAATCCTTCGTATAACTACGATATCGTTAAGAAATTTACGATAGCGACAATTTTCTGGGGCATTGTCGGCTTTTCAGCCGGTGTGTTTATTGCCATGCAAATGGTTTTCCCCGATTTGAATATTGAACCGTATTTGAGCTTTGGGCGTTTGCGTCCGGTTCATACATCTGCTGTGATTTTTGCATTTGGCGGGAATGCCTTGTTTGCAACCAGCTATTTCATCGTGCAGCGTACCTGTGGTGTGCGGCTATGGGGGGATAAGCTGGCCGATTTTACATTCTGGGGATATCAGGCATTCATTGTTATGGCGGCTCTCGGATATGTTCTTGGTGTCACGCAAGGTAAAGAATATGCAGAACCTGAATGGTACGCGGACTTGTGGTTAACTGTGGTCTGGGTGGTTTATCTTATTGTCTTTATGATGACTGTTGTAAAACGGAAAGAGCCTCACCTTTATGTTGCGAACTGGTTCTTTATTGCCTTTATTATAACGGTTGCGATATTGCACCTTGGAAATGCTTTAGCTCTGCCGGTTTATATTGCTGGTGCGAAAAGTTATTCTGCCTTTGCAGGGGTGCAAAGTGCAATGATCCAGTGGTGGTACGGACATAATGCGGTTGGTTTCTTCCTGACGGCCGGATTTTTAGGGATGATGTATTACTTCATTCCGAAACAGGCAGATCGCCCGGTTTATTCCTATCGCCTCTCTATTATTCACTTTTGGTCATTGATCTTTATCTATATTTGGGCAGGACCGCACCACTTGCACTATACCGCGTTGCCGGACTGGGCGCAGACACTGGGAATGACATTCTCAATTATGCTATGGATGCCAAGTTGGGGGGGGATGATTAATGGTGTTATGACCCTTTCCGGGGCGTGGCATAAGTTGCGCGATGATCCCGTGTTGCAGTTCATGATTATTGCGATGGCGTTTTATGGTATGAGTACCTTTGAAGGTCCCTTGATGTCTATTCGCGCGGTGAATTCCTTATCGCATTATACAGATTGGACAATCGGGCACGTGCATTCCGGTGCGCTTGGTTGGGTCGGGTTCATTACCTTTGGTGCGTTATATTATCTGGTTCCTCATCTTTGGGAACGTGAGAGATTATATTCAACAAAGCTTGTCAGTATCCACCTATGGGTCGCAACATTAGGTATCGTTTTCTATATCACTGCGATGTGGGTGTCCGGGATCATGCAAGGTCTGATGTGGCGCGATTATGATGATATGGGCTTCCTTAAATACTCATTCGTTGAGAGTGTGATGGCAATGAAACCATTCTATGCAATACGCGTGTTGGGTGGACTTCTTTACCTCGCAGGGGCTCTGGTCATGGTTTACAACTTCTACCGTACAATTCGGGGAGATGTGAATGAGAAGGAGCTGGCAGAGGAGTTGAAGCAACAGCAAAAACAAAACACTCAAATGCAAGGAGCAGTAGCATGAGTTGGATGAATAAACATGAAAAACTGGAACGTAATTCCATATTGTTGCTTGCCTGTGTGATTGTCGTTGTCTTGATTGGTGGTATTGTTGAGATTGTTCCTCTGTTCCGTATGGAAACGGTTATTGAGCCTGTTGAAGGTGTGCGTCCCTATACGCCATTGGAGCTGGTCGGGCAGAATATCTATGTCCGTGAAGGGTGTTATAACTGTCATTCTCAACAAATCAGGCCTTTACGTGATGAAGTTGTGCGCTATGGGCATTACTCTTTGGCGGCGGAAAGTATGTATGACTATCCGTTCCAATGGGGGTCAAAGCGTACAGGGCCTGACCTTGCGCGGGTTGGTGGTAAGTATTCAGATGAATGGCATGTCACCCATATGAAAGAACCGCGTGATTTGGTGCCGGAATCCATTATGCCGTCTTATGAATTTCTACTTACAACGGGTGCCAAAGTGCACGATCTTGATCGTCACCTGAGTGCTCTACGCGCCCTTGGCGTACCTTATAGTGATGAAATGATTAAAGAAGCCAAAAGAGATGCAATCGTTCAGGCAACTGGTGAGGATCGTTCCGATACGTCAGGTCTGGAAGAGCGTTATGGAGAAACTGTAAATGCGCGTGATTTTGACGGGCAGCCTAATATGGTTTCAGAGATGGACGCGTTGATTGCTTATCTGCAGGTTCTTGGAACAATGGTTGACTTTGATGCGGCGAAAGCCGTGGAAGGGGGGGAGTGATGAAGAGTTTTTTTGCCAATCCCGATATGGGGTTGATCGGCCTTTTGTTTTTCTTTGTCTTTTTTTGCGGCGTTCTGATTTGGACATTTCGCCCGGGATCAAAGAAATCATATGAAGATAAAGCGCAAATTCCTTTGAAGGAGCATAAAGAATGAGCGATCAGCACAAGAAAGAAAAAGAAATTGATGAGGTGTCAGGTGTTGAAACAACCGGGCATGAATGGGACGGTTTGAAGGAATTGAACAATCCTTTGCCACGGTGGTGGTTGTGGGTTCTTTATGTCTCGATTATATGGTCATTCTGGTACTTTGTTGTATATCCGTCATGGCCTGTGCCCGGCGGGGCAACAGAAGGGACAAGTGGCTATACACAGTTTAGAGAGCTGAAAGAAAGTCAGGATGAAATTGTCGCGCGACAGCAGAAATATCTGGATCGTTTTGAACATGCATCTTTTGATAAGATCATGAATGATGCAGAGCTTTACGCCTTTGCAGTGGCCGGTGGTTCGTCGGCGTTTAAAGATAATTGTGCAACGTGTCACGGTACAGGCGCAGAAGGCGGGAAGGGGTACCCCAACCTGAATGATGATGACTGGCTATGGGGCGGAACAATGTCCGAGATTTTTGAGACGCTTCAATATGGTATCCGTGCAGATAATCTGGATACGCGTATATCGCAAATGCCTGCATTTGGTCAGGATGAATTGTTAAAGCATGATGAAATCGATGCCGTCGTTGATTATGTTATGACGCTTTCCGGATCTAAACGCGGTAAAAACCATGAAAAAGGCTATGAGGTCTATAAGGCGCAATGTGCATCTTGTCATGCTGATGACGGTAAGGGAGACCATATGTTCGGTGCACCTAACCTTGCCGATAAGATTTGGCTTTATGGTGGTGGTCGTGATGCGGTGTATGAAACAGTATTCTATGCCCGTGCGGGTATGATGCCGGCATGGGAAAACCGTCTGGATGAAAACACATTGAAGCAGCTTACTGTCTACTTGCACCAGCTTGGCGGTGGTGAAGACGATGTGGTGGACGATGCGGAAGAGCCGGATATCACACCGCAAGTCGAAGAACGCGTTATAGAAGATAATATTACAGATGAGCAATCGGAAGATGACCAACAAGAACAGCAATCAGTCATCGACGAATTCACTGAATAATCAAGACATTCAGTATTTCGCCAAACAGGAAAAAATTTACCCCAAACGGGTTTGGGGTAAATATCGAAAGCTCAAATGGGCGGCGATGATCATTACGCTTGGGATTTACTATCTGACACCGTTCCTTCGGTGGGATCGTGGTCCTAATGCGCCGGGACAGGCCGTTCTGATTGACCTTACAAACGCCAAGGCCTATTGGTTTTGGATCGAGATATGGCCACAGGAAGTTTATATCCTGACTGGTATTTTAATTCTGGCGGCGATTGGTTTGTTTTTTGTAACAAGCTTGTTTGGGCGTGTATGGTGTGGCTACACCTGTCCGCAGACGGTTTGGACAGACTTATTTGTTTGGGTTGAGCGTATCGTTCAGGGGGATCGTAATGCGCGGAAGAAGCTGCAAGAAGGGCCGTGGACTTTTGATAAAATTAGAAAGATTACGCTAACTCACTTTATCTGGTTGATGATTGCGTGGTGTACGGCCGGATCTTTTGTTTTGTACTTCAATGATGCACCCTCATTGGTATGGAGCTTTTTCACATTCGACGTTTCTCCCACCGTTTTGGGTTTTATTGGTGGATTAACATTTAGCACCTATCTTATGGCGGGTTTTGCGCGTGAACAGGTCTGTACATATATGTGTCCTTATGCCCGATTTCAGTCTGCGATGTTTGATCGGGACACTCTCATCATTGGCTATGATGAAAAACGTGGTGAAAAACGCGGCAAACATAAAAAAGGAGCCAGTTGGGAAGGGCGCGGGCATTGCATCGATTGTACGGCCTGTGTGCAGGTTTGCCCGATGGGAATTGATATTCGTGATGGCTTGCAAATGGAATGTATTGCGTGTGGCCTTTGTGTTGATGCCTGTAACAATATCATGGATAAAGTTGATCTTCCGCGTGGGCTGATCCGTTATGATACGACCAACCATATGGAAGCGGAAATTAAAGGTGGGGAGGAGCAATTCAAATTTATTCGCCCGCGCACGATTTATTATTCTGCGGTTATTGCATTGGTTGGGTGTGTCATGTTGTACTCCCTTATTGCGCGTGCACCATTGCAAATTCATGTTTTGCATGACCGTAACCCTGTATTTGTTCAACTTTCCAGTGGTGAAATACGTAATGGGTATGTGCTGAAAATTCTGAATAAAACGCATGATCATCAGATATACCATCTTTCTGTTGAGGGGCTTGATAAGGCAAGGATACAAGTGAAAGCGGCAGGTGACGCAGATCAAAACAACTTGTATGTACCTGCAGATAGTGTCGGATCGTACCAAATTTATGTCAGTGCAGATATGACACCGGACTTTCCCCGTGATATTACATTTACATTAAAGAATGAAGCCGATGAGATCTCCGATGAGTATGTCTCGGTTTTTGTAACACGAAAAGAATAGGATCTATGAGCGTGACATCAAAGAGAAAACGCGACCCCAAGGATAAGTGGATTTTAATTTCATTTTTATCGTTCTTTGGCGTGATTTTTGCCGTTAATGGTGTTTTTATTTATCTGGCATTGGATACGCATACGGGCGTAATTGTTGAAAAGCCATATGAAAAGGGTTTGGCTTTTAATGATACCTTGGAAAAGGCCAAAACACAGCCTGTCATGAATGATCGGGTGTCGCATAAGGGGGCACGGCTGATCTGGGAAATCAAAGATGCGCAGAATAAGCCAATTGAGAATGCAGTGGTGCGTGCGAACCTTGTTCGCCCAGTGCAAGATGGATATGATTTCGATGTGATTTTGGAACATGTCGGAGAAGGGGTGTATGAAGAAGATCTTGATTTGCCGTTACAGGGGCAATGGCATGTACAGTTGGATGCAACATGGAACAATACGAAGTATCAGACCCATTACAGCTTCCTAACGGAATAGATGCCGAAAATACAGGCTATGAGTCTTTGGCAAAGGAGAGTGAGCAAGGTGGCTTGATGCTTGAGCTTCTCGTGCGCGGTGTGCATTGTGCAGCCTGTATCCAAAAGATTGAAACATGCCTTCATAAGGAAGCTGACGTATCATATGTGCGGCTTAACTTCTCTACTGGACATTTGAAAATTGAATGGGGCGGCGAAGATTCTCGTGCCAACGTGTTTGTGCAGAATATAGAGGCGCTTGGTTATAACGTGCTTCCCTATAGTATGGATCAGGAAAAAAGTGAAAGCGAAGAAGAAGACAGGTTCCTTTTGATGTGCCTTGGTGTGGCGGGCTTTGCCATGGGCAATGTGATGTTGTTATCTGTTGGGCTTTGGACGACATCGGCGGAAACAATGGGGATGGCAACTCGGGATTTTATGCACTGGATTTCTGCTATTATTGCCCTGCCGGCAATTTTGTTTGCGGGGCGTCCGTTTTTCCGTTCTGCAATTCGTGCTTTGCGCGTGCGCCAAACCAATATGGATGTACCGATTTCTATTGCTCTTATTCTGACCAGTGTTATGAGCTTGTACGAAACGATGCATCATGGGGAGCACGTCTATTTTGATTCTTCGGTTATGCTGATGTTTTTCTTGTTGGTTGGGCGGTATTTGGACTTTCATGCGCGGCGATCGGCACGTTCTGTTGCAACTGATTTGTTAAGCTCATTAAGTGGCTTCGCAAAGGTGATGGAGGGTAATAACGTGAAGCGTATTGCCGTTAGAGACATTGAAGAAGGGGCGTTTATATATGTCTCTACGGGAGAGAAGATCCCGTTGGATGGCGTCATACACAAGGGTGAAACGGATATCGATACATCACTGGTCACAGGGGAAACATTACCGCGGCGTATGACGGTTGGTCAGGATGTTTTTGCCGGTACGGTCAATATCTCATCCCCGATAACGGTGAAGGTTCTTAAAACGGCAAAGAATACATTATTGGCTGATATCGTTGCATTGATGGAAAAAGCACAGCAAAACCATGCCCATTATGTGCGTATGGCGGATAAGGCGGCGCGTCTTTATACGCCGGTTGTGCACCTTATGGCGGTTTTGGCATTTTTGGGGTGGTGGCTTATTGGCGGCATCACGTTTCAAGCTTCGCTTTTGATTGCAGTTACTGTTCTGATTATAACATGCCCATGCGCGCTGGGACTTGCCGTTCCGGTGGTTCAGGTTCTTGCGAGCGGCGTTTTGATGAAGCGCGGTATTATTGTGAAGTCTGGAGATGCGTTGGAACGACTTGCATCGGTTGATGTGGTGCTACTTGATAAAACAGGGACGTTGAGTGTCGGCAAGCCAACTTTGCAAGAGCCATATGATGAGCAAAGCTTACAAATGGCCGCTTCTCTTGCAGTGCATAGTGCGCATCCGCTGTCACAGGCGATATGCAGTGCCTATGATGGTGAAATCTTGAACGTATCCCATGTTGAAGAAATCATGGGGCAGGGGATGCAAGGTGAAGCAGATCAAGGGTATGTTCGAATAGGGCGCCGTGCGTGGTGTGGTGATATGGCGGCAGAAAGCTTTGACTTGCAGGAGTTGTGGTTGTCTGTTGAGGGGCAAGAGCCTGTCGTCTTTCTGTTCTCTGATGTGTTACGTACAGATGCGGTTGAGGTTGTTGAGCAATTTCGAAAAAGCGGGTGCACTCCTGTTATATTATCTGGTGACCGTCAGGCTGTTGTTGAAAAAGTCGCAAAGCAGTGCGGTATTTCTGAATATAGAGCAGAGCAAACGCCCCCCCAGAAGTTTGAGTATCTGGAGGGGCTTAAAAAAGAAGGCAAAAATGTTCTTATGGTTGGGGATGGATTAAATGATACGCCGACACTGGCCGGTGCGGATGTATCAATGGCGCCGGGTAGTGCCATTGATATGGCACAGAACACAGCCGATATAGTCTTTATGGGGGATCAATTGTCGCCAATCTATCATGCCTATAAGACGGCGATATATGTGCAAAAATTTGTGAAGCAGAATTTTATGTTGGCTGTATTATATAATATCATTGCTATACCACTTGCTTTGGCCGGAATGGTGACGCCTTGGGTTGCTGCGCTGGCCATGTCAGGGTCATCTTTATTGGTGATCGGAAATTCTTTTAGATTAAAGTTTAAAATATAAGAGGGAAAATGTCTGTTCTAGTGTTTCTTATACCGCTTGCTTTGTTACTTGGTCTTGTTGGATTGGGTGGTTTTGTCTGGAGTTTAAAGTCGGGGCAATATGACGATCTGGACGGTGCAGCCAATCGTATTCTGATGGATGATAAGCTTGACACTCCCGTGCATAAAAAAGATGATAAAAATACGGACCATGGTTGACTTTCGTCAATTCAATTTCAACTGAAATAGCGCATTATCCTGCCAGGTTTTATACGTAGGAGAGAAAATATGAAAACCGCATCAAAATATGTACTTATGGCGGGGGTTGCTTGTATGACTTTTGCCGCAATGCCTGCACAGGCAAAAGATTTAGGCGAAGGTATCTGGGCGAAAGAACGCTTTCAGGTGCGTTTAAGAGGAATTGGTGTTTTTGCCAATGGTGATGGTATTGTCGATGGTACTTCGCTTGGGACGAGTGTCGATAATTCATATGTTCCGGAAGTTGACCTAACATACTTCTTTACTGAGAATATCGCGGCAGAGCTTATCGCAGCAACAGCAAAGCACAGTGTAAGCGCAGGGGGAAGTAAGCTCGGTGACACATGGATTTTACCGCCCACTTTGACACTTCAATATCACTTTACACCGGATAATAAATTCAGCCCGTATGTCGGTGCTGGTATCAACTATTCTCTGTTCTACGGAGAGAGTGATGCAGACGGTTTTTCTGACCTTGATGTCGGTAATGGCGTTGGTTTTGCATTGCAGGCCGGATTTGATTATTGGATCAATGATAATTGGGGTTTGAACCTTGATGCGAAATATATTGATTTGGATATTGATGTCGGTGTCGCAAACGGTACATTGAATGCCTATGATGTTGACATCGATCCGTGGATTATCGGTGCGGGTGTTTCTTACCGGTTTTAAAAGTTTCAGATGTAACTCTCTGAGGAAGCCTCGGTCACCCGAGGCTTTTTTTTATTTGAAGAGCTGGTAGGGCTTACTGGTATTTTTTACTTGATTTTATAGAGGTGTTTGTATTAGTTTGCCGCCACGATGTGGAAGGTAGTCTCTTAATTTAAGTCCATAGAGAGCCGAACCACAAACTCCAACGCTATTGAAAAGGAGATAGACAATGGCAAAGAAAGCTTCAGGTTATATTAACCTGACAATTCCGGGTGGCGCAGCCAACCCGTCTCCACCGGTTGGTCCTGCTTTGGGTCAGCATGGTGTGAACATCATGGAATTCTGTAAGGCGTTTAACGCGAAAACAGAAGACAGCAAAGGTATTCCTATTCCGGTTGTTATTACCGTTTATGAAGACCGTTCATTTACATTTATTACAAAAACGCCTCCTGCAAGTTACTTTATTAAGCAGGCTGCGAAAATTAAATCAGGTGCAAATAACCCAAGCCGCGAGACAGCCGGTAAAATCCGTAAGTCTCAGGTTAAGGAAATTGCAGAAAAGAAAATGCCTGATTTGAATGCAAATGATATTGATGCAGCAATGAAGATTATTGAAGGCTCTGCGCGCTCTATGGGCGTTGAAGTAGTGGAGGGTTAAAACATGGCACAAGCAACGAAGAAAAATAAAGCAATTGCAGAAAAAGTAGATCGTATGAAAACTTATGATCTTAAAGAGGCAGTTGCACTTTTAAAAGAATGCGCGAAAGATCGTAAATTTGATGAAACAATCGAGATTGCAATGAATCTCGGTGTGGATACAAAACATGCGGATCAGCAAGTGCGTGGTATGGTATCTCTTCCAAATGGAACTGGTGCTACGGTACGTGTTGCGGTTTTTGCAAAAGATGCGAAGGCTGAAGAGGCGAAAAAAGCCGGTGCGGATATTGTTGGTGAGATGGATCTTGTCGAGCAAATCCAAAAAGGTAATATCGACTTTGATCGTTGTATTGCAACGCCGGACATGATGGCTTTGGTTGGTCGTGTTGCGAAGGTTCTGGGGCCAAAAGGCATGATGCCTAACCCGAAGCTTGGTACTGTGACACCAAATGTTGAGCAGGCTGTTAAAGATGCGAAGGGTGGTTCTTTGGAATTCCGCGCGGAAAAGGCCGGTATCGTGCATGCACGTGTTGGTAAGGCATCTTTCGATGAGAAGGCATTGGCAGAAAATGTGATCGCATTTGTTGAAGCGATTAAGAAAGCTAAGCCGGCTGGCTCGAAGGGAACATTTATTGAGAGAATTTCATTATCCTCAACAATGGGACCAGGATTGAAAGTTTCTTTGGAAACAATCGCTGCTTAGTAATTGAGCTCTTAAAAGATTTTAGAAAGCCCTGTATCAGCGATATGGGGCTTTTTCTATGCGGTAGGATTCTTTGTTTTGCAATCTTGAACGTGTTTGTGCTAAACGATGGGCGATATATAAATTACTGAGTTGAGTTGCATGATATGGCAGAAGAAGAATCTGATTTTTTGACAAGAGTAACTGGTGTTTTTCTGATTTCCACCGCATTAACCGGGGTAGGGATGTTAAGTGAATGGGCGCAGCCATCTCATCATTGTTTTTCTTCGCATGGCAGTGCGGATGCCTATGCGAACAGGCTTCGGAACAATGATGGTGAAGTCGTCATAATGGATGCATCCTTAGGGCGGAACTTTCAGAAACACACGTACCGTGGTGCATTGGATATGGATAAGGCGCGCACCGTTGTCGGGACGTTCTGCCAGACCGGAGAAATCCCCAATGATCTGGAAAGTGCTGTGATGCCAAGTGCTGAAAATTAGTTAGATTGAAAAAAAGACTTGACGAAAGAATGCAGGCTTACTATAAGTCGCATCAAGTTTTAGACCTGTCCGAGACTATAGGCGTTTTATAAGTCCTATACAGATAGAGTGAAGAGCATCGGCTTTGTCGGTTTACTCTGATTTTATTGGCATTTGGGTAGGTGGTTTTGTCTTTAATTAGGTGGCAAAACCTTTTTTATTGGAAATTTTAGGCTTTTAACAAATTAGGAGTAAGAGCTATGGGTATGGACCGAGCACAAAAACAAGCAGAGATACAAGCGCTAAATGAACGTTTTTCAAGCGAAGAGCTAGTTGTTGTTACACATTATTCAGGTTTAAGTGTTTCTGACATGTCAAACCTTCGTGGAGCACTACGCGAAGAAGGTGCGACATTTAAGGTGACAAAAAACTCTTTGGCGAAAATCGCGATTAAGGGAACAAAATTTGAAGGCTTGGATGCTTTATTCACCGGGCCGACCGGTGTTGCATCATCACAAGATCCTGTTGCGGCGGCAAAGGCGGCATATAATTACACAAAAGAGAATGACAAGTTCAAAATTCTCGGTGGTGCTCTTGGTGAAATGATTTTAGATGTTCAAGGTGTTGAGGCTCTTGCTAAGTTGCCATCTCTTGATGAAATCCGTTCCAAGCTTGTTGGGTTGCTACAGGCGCCAGCACAGAAGATTGCAAGCGTTACTGCGGCACCTGCGCGTGAGTTGGTCGGTGTGACGAAGGCATACGGTGAAAAAGATTAATTAGGTTTTAGACAGCGAATTTATAGTTTTAGAAAAAAGGAGAAAATATTATGGCTGCTGATTTGGAAAAAATTGTTGAACAACTATCTGAGCTTTCAGTTTTGGAAGCTGCGGAGCTTTCAAAGCTTCTTGAAGAGAAGTGGGGCGTAACTGCTGCTGCTGCTGCTGCACCTGTTGCTGTTGCTGCTGCTGGTGGTGCTGAAGCTGCTGCTGAAAAGACTGACTTTGATGTTATTCTTGAAGCTGCTGGTGGTAACAAGATTTCAGTGATTAAAGAAGTTCGTGCGATCACAGGTCTTGGCTTGAAAGAAGCTAAAGAGCTTGTTGAAGCTGGTGGTAAAGCTGTTAAAGAAGCTGCACCAAAAGCAGAAGCAGAAGAAATTAAAGCTAAACTTGAAGCTGCTGGTGCGACTGTCGCTCTTAAGTAGGTTTACAAAAAATAAGTTTAAAGCATTTCCCACAAGTGATTTGTGGGGGGTGCTTTTTTCGCGTTGTTAAAAAAAATACGATAAATGATATTGACAAGTGCTGTGGTGTAGGCCATAAGCATGAAAACTTTTCTGGGATTAACGTGATACCCATAGTGAAAATGTACTCCGCAATGGCGGAAATTGCTATTTAGAGTTGCCGTTTTGACCCGTCTTATTAAGGCGCGTTGAAGGGGCTTGTTCTGCTTTGGAAACAAAAGCAGCTTTGGAATAAACAAAGGTAGGATAATATGTGCGCAGCAAAAGCCGAAAAAACAACTAAGATCGTTCCCGCAAACAGTATTAAAAGTTTCACAGGCCGCAAGCGCGTGCGTCGTGATTACGGCCGTATTGACACGGTTGCGCAAATGCCTAACTTGATACATATGCAGCGCGAATCTTATGAACGCTTTCAACAGAAAGACATTCCGGCTGCTGATCGTGAAATTTCAGGTCTGGAAGAGGTTCTTGCGTCTGTGTTCCCGATTACTGACTTCGGTGATAAAGCTGAAATTGACTTTGTTAAGTATGAATTTGAAGACCCCAAATATGACGTTGAAGAATGTCAGCAGCGGGGCATGACATATGCGGCGCCATTGCGCGTAACATTACGTCTTTCTGTTTTTGATGTTGATGAGGATACTGGGCTTCGCTCTATCCGTGATATTAAAGAGCAAGATGTCTATATGGTTGATATGCCAATGATGACCAAGAATGGGACGTTCGTTGTGAACGGAACAGAGCGTGTCATCGTTTCGCAGATGCACCGTTCTCCTGGTGTGTTCTTTGACCATGATGGTGGTAAGACACACGTCTCCGGTAAATACCTATTCTCTGCCCGTGTTATTCCGTATCGTGGATCATGGTTGGACTTTGAATTTGATGCGAAAGACTTGATGTATGTTCGTATTGATCGCCGTCGTAAATTGCCTTTGACAACGTTTTTGCGTTGTTTGGATAGTGCGGAAACAGAAAAGATGCGCGCAGAAGCGGAGGCCAATGATGAAGAGTTGGATCCGTTGATGGTTCAGGGGATGTCAAATGAAGAAATTCTTGCGACGTTCTATGACACTGTTTCCTATACAAAAGACAACAAAGGTTGGAAAACACCGTTTGATGGTGAGCGTTTACGTGGCGTAAAATTATCTTCTGACCTTATTGATGCAAAAAGCGGTAAAGTCGTTGCAGAAGAGGGCACAAAAATTACACCACGCAAGGCAAAGAAATTTGTTGAAGATGGTTTGGCAGATGTTCTTATTCAAGATGATCAGCTTCTTGGTCAATTCCTTGCCAAAGATATTTACGACATGGAAAATGGCTTGGTTCTGTTTGAGGCAGGGCATGAGCTAACAGAAGAAGATTTTGCAAAGCTTGACGAAGCCAAGGTAAGCGAGATACCGGTATTGGCAATTGATTATTTGAATGTTGGTCCGTATTTGCGTAATACGTTGATGGCAGACAAATGTGATACGCGTGAAGAAGCATTGATTGATATCTATCGTGTTATGCGTCCGGGTGAGCCACCGACAGTAGAATCTGCGCAAGCTTTATTCGAATCACTTTTCTTTGATGCAGAGCGTTATGATCTTTCACCGGTTGGTCGTGTGAAAATGAATGCACGTCTTGAATTATCTGCTGCCGATCAGTTCCGTATCCTATGTAAAGAGGATCTTCTGGCGATTGTTCAGTATCTACATGGTTTGAAAGACGGTAAAGGTGAGGTCGATGATATCGATAACCTTGGTAATCGTCGTGTTCGTTCAGTTGGTGAATTGATGGAAAATCAGGTGCGTGTTGGTCTTCTTCGGATGGAACGTGCCATTCGTGAGCGCATGTCATCTGTTGATATCGACACATATATGCCGCATGATTTGATTAACTCCAAGCC
Source organism: Alphaproteobacteria bacterium (assembly GCA_050633505.1). GTDB lineage: Bacteria > Pseudomonadota > Alphaproteobacteria > Micavibrionales > Micavibrionaceae > UBA1672. The sequence continues at coordinate 12,052 of JBOEGQ010000001.1, read as the reverse complement.
TGCGCAAGCCGCAGTTCGTGAGTTTTTCGGTTCATCTCAGCTGTCCCAGTTTATGGATCAGACAAACCCACTTTCTGAAATCACGCATAAGCGTCGCTTGTCTGCGCTTGGACCGGGTGGTTTAACGCGTGAGCGTGCAGGTTTTGAGGTGCGTGACGTGCACCCGACGCACTATGGGCGTATTTGTCCGATTGAAACGCCAGAGGGGCCGAATATTGGTTTGATTAACTCCTTGGCGACATTTGCCCGTGTTAACCAGTACGGCTTTATTGAAAGTCCGTATCGTAAGGTTGAAGACGGTAAAGTCACTGCCGAAGTTGTTTACATGTCTGCAATGGAAGAGGCGCGCTATACAATTGCGCAGGCGAACTCTGTTTTGACAAAAGACGGTGGTTTTGAGGCAGATCTTGTGTCTTGTCGTCAAGCTGGTGAAAACGTGATGGCAATGGCCGAACAAATTGAATATATGGACGTTTCGCCAAAACAGATGGTGTCCGTTGCGGCGTCGTTGATTCCATTCCTTGAAAACGATGATGCGAACCGTGCCTTGATGGGCTCAAACATGATGCGTCAGGCTGTGCCGTTGCTTAAATCAACAGCGCCAATCGTTGGTACAGGTATGGAGGCAACTGTTGCCCGTGACTCAGGGGCTTCTGTTGTTGCAAAACGAACAGGTCTCGTGACAAAGGTCGATGCGCAGCGTGTTGTTGTTCAGGCCACAGAAATCGTTAGCGCAGATGAACCTGTTGTTGATATTTACAAACTATCAAAGTTCCAACGCTCTAACCAAGATACTTGTATTAACCAACGCCCGCTTGTAACGGTTGGCGATAAGGTAAGTGCGGGAGACATTATCGCAGATGGCCCGTCAACAGACCTTGGTGAACTTGCACTTGGTCGTAATGTGACCGTGGCTTTCATGCCTTGGAATGGTTATAACTTTGAGGATTCTATCCTGATTAATGAGCGTATTGTTCATGAGGATGTATTCACATCTGTTCACATCGAAGAGTTCGAAGTGATGGCGCGTGATACGCGTCTAGGTGCAGAAGAAATCACACGTGATATTCCAAATGTTGGTGAAGAGGCTCTGCGTCACCTTGATGAAGCCGGTATTGTTCATATTGGTGCGGAAGTTCACCCGAGTGACATCCTTGTTGGTAAGGTAACACCAAAAGGTGAAAGCCCGATGACACCGGAAGAGAAGCTGTTACGTGCGATCTTTGGTGAAAAGGCTGCAGATGTTAAAGATACATCGCTGCGCTTACCACCTGGTGCGTCAGGTACAATTCTTGAGGTTCGCGTGTTCAACCGACGCGGCGTTGATAAAGACGCACGTGCAATGTCGATTGAACAAGATGAGATCGAACGTCTTGCAAAAGACCGTGATGATGAACGTCGTATTCTTGAGGACGGTTTCTATGGACGTCTTGCTCAGATGCTTGATGGTCAAGAAGTTGCAAGTGCGCCGAAGGATTCTTCTGTGAAGAAGGGCTCTACAATCACACAGGCTGCTCTGAATGATATGAAACGTGGTTTGTGGCGTCAGATTGATGTTGCCGATGAAACACGCGTAGAAGAAATCGAGGCAATGTCAAAAACGTTTGATGCTGCGGTAGATGATCTGAAAGATCGTTTCGAGAACAAAGTTGAGAAGCTACAGCGTGGTGATGAACTTTTACCTGGTGTGATGAAGATGGTTAAGGTCTTTGTCGCTGTTAAGCGTAAAATGCAGCCAGGAGATAAAATGGCTGGTCGTCACGGTAACAAAGGGGTTGTATCCCGGATTATGCCACAGGAAGATATGCCATATCTTGAAGATGGACGTACAGTTGATCTCGTGTTGAACCCTCTTGGTGTTCCGTCACGTATGAATGTCGGTCAGATTCTTGAAACGCATCTTGGTTGGGCATCTTTGAACCTTGGTAAGCAAATTGGTGAGCTGATTGACGGTTTCCAAGATCGCAAAGCACCAACCAAAGAAGAAATCGGTACGTTGAATGACAAACTGAAAATTGCCTATGGTGATCGTGAGTTTGAAGGCAAAGTAAGCACTCTTGACGATAAAGAAGTTGTTGAAATGGCGAATAACCTGCGAACAGGGGTGCCAATGGGAACACCTGTTTTCGATGGTGCGCATGAGGCCGATATCTCTGATCTATTGGAAAAAACAGGTGTTGCTAGTTCCGGTCAGTCACGTTTGATTGACGGTCGGACGGGTGAGTATTTCCATCGTCAGGTAACCGTCGGTGTGATGTATATGTTGAAACTTCACCACTTGGTTGATGACAAAATTCACGCGCGTTCGATTGGACCGTATTCTCTTGTGACACAGCAGCCACTTGGCGGTAAAGCGCAGTTCGGTGGACAGCGTTTCGGTGAGATGGAGGTTTGGGCACTACAGGCTTACGGTGCGGCATATACGCTTCAGGAAATGCTGACTGTGAAATCTGATGATGTTGCAGGTCGTTCGAAAGTTTATGAAAGCATCGTGCGCGGTGAAGATAACTTCGAAATCGGTATTCCAGAGAGCTTTAACGTTCTGACAAAAGAGCTGAAAGCGCTTTGTCTGAATGTGGATATGAAGCAATCAGGCACGAAGTCATAACGGTAACAGGCGATTATAAAGAAATAGCCCCAGAAGGTATAAAGGGAAAAAGCAATGAATGAATTGATGAATCTATTTGGTCAACCTACAGGACCACAAAGCTTTGACAGTATCCGTATTTCAATCGCCTCACCGCAGCAGATCAGCTCTTGGTCTTTTGGTGAAGTGAAAAAACCGGAAACGATTAATTACCGTACATTTAAACCGGAAAAAGATGGCTTGTTCTGTGCACGTATCTTTGGCCCTGTGAAGGACTATGAGTGTTTGTGTGGTAAGTATAAGCGCATGAAGTACAAAGGTATTATTTGTGAAAAATGTGGTGTTGAAGTCACGTTGACAAAAGTCCGTCGTGAGCGCATGGGGCATATCGATCTTGCCTCTCCTGTTGCACATATTTGGTTCTTGAAATCCTTGCCGAGCCGTATTGGTTTGATCATGGATATGACGTTAAAGTCTCTTGAGCGTGTGTTGTATTTCGAAAACTTCATCGTTATTGAGCCGGGTATGACACCGCTTAAGCCGTTCCAGCTCTTGTCTGAAGAAGAGTATATGGATGCGCAAGATGAGTACGGTGAAGAAAATTTCCGTGCAGGTATCGGCGCGGAAGCGATGAAAGAAATACTTTCTGATATGGATCTGGAAGCAGAGCTTGTTCAGGCAGAAGAAGATCTTCGTGAAACTGGTTCGGAAGCAAAGCGCAAAAAACTTGTTAAGCGTATTAAGCTTCTTGAGGCATTTATTGCGTCGGGTACACGTCCTGAATGGATGATTTTGGATGTTCTTCCGGTTCTTCCACCGGAACTTCGCCCACTTGTTCCATTGGATGGTGGTCGTTTTGCAACATCAGATTTGAATGATTTGTATCGCCGCGTGATCAACCGTAACAACCGTTTGAAGCGTTTGATTGAGCTTCGCGCACCTGACATTATTGTACGTAACGAAAAACGTATGTTGCAGGAATCTGTTGATGCGTTGTTCGATAATGGTCGTCGTGGTCGCGTGATTACCGGTGCGAATAAGCGTCCTTTGAAATCGCTTTCAGATATGTTGAAAGGTAAGCAAGGTCGTTTCCGTCAAAACCTTCTTGGTAAGCGTGTTGACTATTCGGGTCGTTCGGTGATTGTTGTTGGGCCTGAATTGAAACTGCATCAATGTGGTTTGCCGAAGAAAATGGCGCTTGAGCTGTTTAAGCCGTTTATCTACCACAAGCTAGAGCTTTACGGTATGGCATCGACGGTTAAGGCCGCGAAAAAGATGGTGGAAAAAGAACGTCCGGAAGTTTGGGATATCTTGGAAGAAGTAATTCGCGAACACCCTGTGATGCTTAACCGTGCGCCGACATTGCACCGTCTTGGTATTCAGGCGTTTGAGCCAACCTTGATCGAAGGTAAAGCAATCCAGTTGCACCCACTTGTTTGTACTGCGTTTAACGCGGACTTTGACGGTGACCAGATGGCTGTTCACGTACCGCTTTCTATCGAAGCGCAACTTGAAGCACGTTGTTTGATGATGGCGACAAATAACATTCTTTCTCCTGCAAATGGTAAGCCGATTATTGTTCCGTCTCAGGATATTGTTTTGGGGCTATACTATCTTTCTATCGCACTAGATGGTGAGAAGGGTGAAGGCATGATCTTCCGTGGTCCGGGAGAAATTATGCACGCATTGGAAAATGATGTTGTGTCTATGCATGCCAAAGTAAAATGTCGTTACCATACTGTTGATGAGAATGGTGAGCGTTTGACTGAAATCGTAGACTCAACACCTGGGCGTATGATTTTGTCTGAATTATTGCCGCGTCATCCAAATGTACCGTTCAGTGTTTTGAACCAGGTGCTGACGAAAAAAGAAATCACAAACATGATTGATACGGTTTATCGTCATTGTGGTCAGAAAGAGACAGTGATCTTCTGTGACCGCATGATGAAGCTTGGTTTCAAATATGCGTGTATCTCCGGTATTTCATTCGGTAAAGATGACCTTATTATTCCTGATGCGAAGCAAAGCCTTGTTTCAGAAGCGAATGAGAAAGTGTCTGAATTCGAACAGCAATATATGGATGGTTTGATCACAAAAGGTGAGAAATACAACAAGGTTGTCGATATCTGGTCAAAAGCAACAGATGATGTTGCGGATGCGATGATGAAAGGGATCTCGGATATTTCCGAAAATCTTAATGCTGTCTACATGATGGCACACTCAGGTGCGCGTGGATCTGCCGCTCAGATCCGTCAGCTTGCCGGTATGCGTGGATTGATGGCCAAGCCTTCTGGTGAGATTATCGAAAACCCGATTATTTCGAACTTTAAAGAAGGTCTGACTGTGTTGGAATACTTCAACTCTACGCACGGTGCGCGTAAAGGTTTGGCTGATACGGCTCTTAAAACTGCGAACTCTGGTTACTTAACACGTCGTTTGGTTGATGTGGCACAGGATGCCATTATCACAGAGCGTGATTGTGGAACTGAAGGCGGTATCAAAATGCGCGCAGTGATGAATGGTGCAGATATTGTAGTACCGTTGTCTGAGCGTATTTTGGGACGTTCTCCTTCCTTTGAAATCAAGAACCCTCTTTCAGGTGACGTCATTGTTAAAGCAGGTCAGATTATTGATGAAGCTTTGGCAGAGAAGGTCGAAACAGCCGGCGTTGATGAGGTTCAGGTGCGTTCTGTTCTGACATGTGAAGGGGCTAAAAACGGCTTATGTGCAACATGTTATGGACGTGATCTTGCTCGTGGAACCGAGGTGAATATCGGTGAGGCAGTCGGTGTTATGGCTGCACAGTCGATTGGTGAACCGGGAACACAGCTTACAATGCGTACATTCCACATTGGTGGTGCGGCGCAGAAAGGTGCGGAGCGTTCACATGTTGATGCGAATATTGATGGTAAAGTTGAAATTCGTAACCAAAACGTTGTTAAAAATTCCGAAGGAATTGAAATCGTGATGGGACGTAACACCGAGATTGTCCTTCTGGATAAGAGTGGTGATGAAAAAGCAACGCATCGTGTGCCTTACGGTTCTCGTCTTCTTATTAAGGATGGCGGTAAAGTTAAGGCCGGTGATAAAATGGCAGAGTGGGACCCGTACACATTGCCGGTTATTACCGAGAAAGACGGGGTTGCGCATTACTTTGATCTTGTTGAAGGGGTTTCTGTTACTGATGACACTGATGAAGCAACTGGTATCTCGTCTAAGAAGATTATTGACTGGCGTTCACAGCCAAAAGGCGGTGATTTGAAACCACGTATTGCCTTGATGGATGCGAAAGGTGAGTTGATCAAGCTTGAAAACGATCAGGCGGCGAATTACTTCCTGTCTGTTGACTCGATTTTGTCTGCTGAAAACGGACAAGAGGTCAAAGCCGGTGATATCATCGCACGTATTCCACGTGAGACTTCAAAAACACGTGATATTACAGGTGGTCTGCCACGTGTGGCGGAACTATTTGAGGCACGTATGCCGAAGGACTTTGCGGTTATCTCTGAAATTGATGGTTATATCGAATTTGGTAAAGACTATAAGTCAAAACGCCGTATTGTTGTGCGTCCGTCAGATGCTGAACAAGAAGCCGGAGAATACCTCATCCCGAAAGGCCGTCACTTGGCTGTTCAGGAAGGTGACTTTGTCCGTAAAGGAGATCCGATTTTGGATGGTGCCCTTGTACCGCATGACATTTTGAATGTTATGGGTGTTGAGGCTTTGGCTGAATATCTAACACAAGAAGTTCAAGACGTTTATCGCCTGCAAGGGGTTAAGATCAACGATAAACATATTGAGGTGATTGTTCGTCAGATGATGCAAAAAGTTGAAATCACATCTGTTGGTGATACGACTTACCTTGTCGGAGAACATGTTGACCGTCAGGAATTCGAAGAGTCCAAGCAGACATTCATCGAAGATGGCAAGATTGCTGCAGATGGTAAGCCAGTTCTACAGGGTATTACAAAAGCATCCTTGCAGACACGTTCATTCATCTCTGCTGCATCCTTCCAGGAGACAACACGCGTTCTAACGGATGCGGCTGTTAACGGTAAGGTTGACAGGTTGCATGGCTTGAAAGAAAACGTCATTGTGGGGCGTTTGATCCCGGCAGGTACAGGTGCATATGTTAACGGTGTTAAACGTGTAGCTGCAGATCGTGATGAAGTGGCTTTGGCGAACATGCCGGAGCGTGAAGAGTTCGCCGGCGCGTCTGATGTTTCTGCATTGCCTGAAAGTGCGTCAGAGGATGCCGCTGATGATGGCGAGACGAAGGAAGTTGCAAACGGATAAGTTTGTCGCTCTACAATAACGAATTCAAAAAGGGGCTGTTGCAGGCCCCTTTTTTTATTGCTGTTTTCGTTTTAAGAGCAGAAGATATCCCAACAGCCAGATTAAAATACTGCAAACGGATATAATCAGGCCGATGATTTCTTGAGGCAGAGGAGGGATCGTTAAGGATAAAGAGTATTGTCCTTTTGGTATGTCTATTCGGATCTGCCCGAATGGCTTGGCGTTTCGGATGTTGACATTCTCTGTAATGTTTTCTTTATTTTTTAGTACTTCCCAGCCATGAAAATGGAACTGTCCGATTTCTATCGTGGTATCGGTCTGTGCATGAACATTGAGTGCAATATGACGTGGTTCTTTTCGGTTTAGTGTAATGTCAGCCGTGCCCTTTACGATGTTTAAAATCTTGTGCTCTGTATTAAGAAGGTCGTTGATGGAGGCTGTAAATTGGGGGTTATCGGGGATGAACTCCTGTGTCAGGAATTTATTGTTAATGGCTTTCTCAAATTCATGCGTAGGGGGATGCGGGGAGCGCTGCACATATTGGGCAATATAGATATGCGTGGCTATATGTAATCCAGCGCAGATGATAAGGGTGGATTTAACCGGGAATGTCAAAGAGCGAATTGTTCGGATATTATGGAGAGCATAGCATAATAAGACAGTATATAAAAAGTCACTGATTAAGAGCAACCGCCACGGAAACTGTATTTTTTGTAAAGGGGGGAAGGCTGACCATAAGCCTTGTGAGGCCTGCGTCATCAGAAAAAAGCAAGTTAAGGAGAGTGCACCATACCGCAGGATATCCTGTTTGTTGTCTTTCGCCATAATAATGCAGGATAGAGGCACGATCAGGCATTGTAATAGAGCAATGACAAAGAGGCGCAAGCTAATGTCCGGTGAGATAGACTGTGAGGGAGGGAATATAAACCAGTTTTTATAATCGTAATATCCTGACCATAGATAATTGCTGTTTGTGTGATCCAACAAAGAAAGTGCCGGGTAAAGGTACAGGGCGGATAATCCAATGGAGAGGATAAAGGCAAATGAAAGAGAAATCGTGTAAGAGAGGCTCTTTAGCTCTACCATTCTGATAATGGCATAAAAACCGGCAAACAAGCCTGTAAAGACAGCTGTTGGTAAATGGGATATGATTAAGAACGCATAGCTCAGGCTTAATCCCAGGATGGCGTTACTTCTTCTTAAAAAAATATTATTCAGGAAATAGAAAATAAGGGGCGGCCATATATAGGCAGATAGTTCGGATAGGGCATTGCGTTCATAAATCTCAAACCATAAATGATAGGGGAGAGAGATATAAATAATGCTCGCAATCAGAGCTTTCTTCTTGGACGTGATTGTTTGCGCAAAAATATAAAAGCTAATCCCGGATAAACTGAGAAACGTAAAGCCAACACCACAAAGAATCTGTGTTATGGACAGGTTTTGCATTGTGATGGTGTCTATAAGAAAGCCTGTGTAATAAATAAGTGGCGGATAGAAAAACAGGTTTAAACCGCCAAAACCGTTATTAACATCGCTTAACCACCTTGGGTATGCCTCTCCATTATGCATTTGTGTTAGGACGGCATCCATGGCAACGATTTGATGCTTATAGTCATATCCAATTGGAAAGCCATTTTGAAACATCAGAAAAGAAAGCGCAGCGGCACTTATAATAATCAAGATATATAAGACAGATTGCTTTTCAGAGAGACGCTCTATAGAGGGGAACATGGCACTTTTTCTGGTACTATTTTAGTTTTGAAGAGTATCTGTTTTATCCATTAATGTCGATTTTTACTTTTTCTTAAAACTTTCCTTGACGCATGCGAATCTTTCCCCTATATTCCGCGCCACTGTGATGGGTGTCCTGAAATTCGTAAGGGGAGTATGGACATGCAACATCCGAAAAAAGGCTTTGTCTTCACATAGAGTTTTAGCGTGGTACAAAGTTCGGATGCTCTGCGGAAAAAGATTTGCTGATTCAAGCTTTTATGTTTGACAGTAACCTTAAATCCGCGCTAAATGCCTCCATCCGTGAAATGTTATGAATTTGAAGAAGGTTTGATATGCCAACCATACAGCAATTAATACGCAAGCCGCGTCAAAAGGTTGTTAAAGCGAAGAAGAATAGAGCGCTGAAGAGCAACCCTCAACGTCGTGGTGTTTGTACACGTGTGTATACGACAACACCAAAGAAGCCAAACTCCGCTTTGCGTAAGGTCGCAAAGGTACGTTTGACAACAGGGATGGAAGTGATTTGCTATATCCCTGGTGAAGGACATAATCTGCAGGAGCACTCAGTTGTTCTTGTACGTGGTGGTCGTATTAAAGATTTGCCGGGTGTGCGTTATACGATTATTCGTGGTGCGCTTGATACCCAAGGTGTTAAAGATCGTAAGCAGTCACGCTCCCGCTACGGTGCGAAGCGTCCGAAATAGGATATTAAGAAAGGTTAGTACATATGTCACGTCGTCATAGTGCAGAAAAACGCGTTATTCTACCGGATCCGAAATTTGCGGATCTTATTCTGTCTAAGTTTATCAATAATGTGATGCTTGATGGTAAGAAGTCGATCGCTGAAGGTATCGTTTACGGTGCTATCGAGGTTCTTGATGGTAAGAAGCCGGTTAATGAAAATAAGAAGTCTGATGAGGGCGAATCAGAAAGTGGTTCTGATGTTGTTTCTATAAAGAGTCCGGGGCTTCGTATTTTTCATGATGCTCTTAAGAATGTTAAGCCTCGTCTTGAGGTGCGTTCACGCCGTGTTGGCGGTGCGACGTATCAGGTGCCTGTAGAGGTTCGTCATGAGCGCTCTGTTGCGCTTGCTATGCGTTGGATTATTGAAGCTGCGCGTAAGCGTGGAGAGAATACTATGCGTGATCGTCTTGCTGCTGAGCTTTATGATGCGGCGAGTGAGCGCGGTTCTGCTGTTAAGAAGCGTGATGACACGCACAAAATGGCTGAAGCTAACAAAGCATTTGCACACTATCGCTGGTAAGGAATACGGAACATGGCACGCGAACATTCAATTAATAATTATCGTAACTTCGGAATTATGGCGCACATTGATGCGGGTAAGACAACAACGACTGAGCGCGTTTTGTACTACTCTGGTAAGTCTCACAAAATTGGTGAGGTGCATGATGGTGCGGCGACTATGGACTGGATGGAGCAGGAGCAGGAGCGTGGTATTACAATCACATCGGCTGCGACTACAACATTTTGGGAAGGTCCTGCTGGCGGTAACTATGATGGTGAAAAATTCCGCTTGAACATTATTGATACACCAGGGCACGTTGACTTCACGATTGAGGTTGAGCGTTCATTGCGTGTACTTGATGGTGCGATTGCTGTTTTCGATGCGAATGCGGGTGTTGAGCCACAAACTGAAACTGTATGGCGTCAGGCTGATAAATATTCTGTTCCACGTATGTGTTTCGTGAATAAGATGGATAAGATCGGTGCGGACTTCTATAATACTGTAAAAGAAATTGATACACGTTTGGGTGCTGTCCCTTGTGTGATCCAGTTGCCTGTTGGTGCTGAGAGCGATTTTGCGGGTGTTATTGATCTTATTAAGATGAAGGCAATTATCTGGGATGCTGAGACTTTAGGTGCTGCGTTCCATGAAGAAGAGATTCCTGCTGACTTGGCTGATAGAGCTGCTGAATTCCGTGAGCGTTTGGTTGAGCTTATTGTTGAGCAAGACGATGCTTTGATGGAAGCATATCTTGAAGGTAATGAGCCAGACGAAAAGCAAATTAAAGCGTGTATCCGTAAAGGTACAATTGCTGGTGATTTTGTTCCTGTTATTTGTGGTTCTGCTTTCAAAAACAAAGGTGTGCAGCCTATGTTGGATGCTGTTGTTGACTTCTTGCCTTCTCCTTTGGATATCGGTGCGATGGCAGGTAAGAAAATTGATTCAGATGAAGATGAGATGCGTGAACCTGAGGATGATGCGCCATTCTCTGCTTTGGCATTTAAAATTATGAACGACCCGTTTGTTGGTTCTTTGACATTCGCGCGTATCTACTCCGGTACAGTGGAATCCGGTTCTTACGTTAAGAACTCAGTTAAAGATAAGCGTGAGCGCGTTGGTCGTATGTTGTTGATGCACTCCAATGATCGTGAAGAGATCAATGAAGCGCATGCTGGTGATATTGTTGCTTTCGTTGGTATGAAAGACACAACAACTGGTGATACTATTTGTGATATGCAAGCACCTGTTGTGCTTGAGCGCATGGAATTCCCTGAGCCGGTTATTGAAATCGCGATTGAGCCGAAAACAAAGGCTGACCAAGAGAAAATGGGTGTTGCTTTGCAACGTCTGGCTGCTGAAGATCCGTCTTTCCGTGTTTCTGTTGATCACGAATCTGGTCAAACGATTATGCGTGGTATGGGTGAGCTTCACCTTGATATCCTTGTTGATCGTATGAAGCGTGAGTTTAAAGTTGAGGCGAATATTGGTGCGCCGCAGGTTGCTTACCGTGAAACAATCACTAAGCCAGCTGACATCAGCTATACCCACAAGAAGCAGTCTGGTGGTTCTGGTCAGTTCGCGAAAATCGATCTTACGTTTGAGCCGGGTGAAACTGGTTCTGGATTTGAGTTTTCCGATACTGTTGTTGGTGGTAACGTACCAAAAGAATATATCCCTGGTGTTAAGAAGGGCCTTACGCTTGCTAAGGAAACTGGAATTATTGCTGGCTTCCCAGTGTTGGATTTCAAGGTGACATTGACAGATGGTGGGTACCATGATGTTGACTCATCGGTTATGGCGTTTGAAATTGCTGCGAAATCTGCTTTTAAAGAGGGGATGGCTGCTGCCGGTGCGCAGTTGCTTGAGCCAATGATGAAAGTTGAAATCGTAACTCCTGAAGAATATATGGGTGACATTATTGGTGATCTGAACTCACGTCGTGGTCAGGTTAACTCAATGGATGATCGTGGTAATGCAAAAGTGATTACAGCGATGGTTCCTCTTGCAAATATGTTTGGTTATATCAATACATTGCGTTCTATGTCACAAGGTCGTGCTCAGTACACAATGCAGTTTGATCATTATAATGCTGTTCCAGCGCAAATCGCTCAGGAAGTAAAAGAGAGCCTTGGCGCGTAAGTAAAAGATTAAGAAAAGAAAGGACTAAGATATGTCTAAGGAAAAGT